>NZ_JBIBRZ010000001.1:0-920442 GCF_043076955.1 Streptomyces sp. NPDC016562
TCATCCACCGAAGTGGACGGGGTATCAACTTCTGGCGTTGATTTTTGGCACGCTGTTGAGTTCTCAAGGAACGGACGCTTCCTTTGTACTCACCCTCTCGGGCTTTCCTCCGGGCTTTCGTTCTGTTCTTGCGTTTCCGACTCTATCAGACTCTTTCGTGTCCGATTTCCTCGGTGCTTTCCAGGTTCCCGCTTTCGCGTTTCCCTTTCCGGCGATTCCGACTCTATCAGATTCTTAATCCGTGTCTTGCGACCGGAGCGGAATTCCGATGGCCTTCGGGGGGCCTTTCCCTTTCGGGTGGATCAGACTTTATCAGGTCTCCCTGAGTGCTTGATTCCCACCCGCCCGCATGACGCGTACGGACACACGTGTGTGCCCGGATGCCCTGCGAGGTGGAGACGTAAACGTACTGGAGCGGGGCCCCCGGACGCAAATCCGGTTGCCCCGCTCCCGTGCGGTCGCTACGGCGAGCGTCAGACCTCGACGACGACCGGGAGGATCATCGGACGGCGGCGGTAGCTGTCCGAGACCCACTTGCCCATCGTGCGGCGGATGAGCTGCTGGATCTGGTGCGGCTCGGCCACGCCGTCGGAGGCGGCGCGGGCGATCGCCTCCTCGATCTTCGCGATGACCGGGCCGAAGGCCGAGTCCTCGATGCCGGAGCCGCGGGCCTGGATGTTCGGGCCGCTGACGACCTTGCCGGTGCTGCTGTCGACCACGACGTAGACCGAGATGATTCCCTCGTCACCGAGGATCTTGCGGTCCTTGAGGTGGACTTCCGTGACGTCGCCGACCGAGAGGCCGTCCACGTACACGTAGCCGGCCTGGACCTTGCCGGAGATCCGCGCCTTGCCGTCGATCAGGTCGACGACCACGCCGTCCTCGGCGATGACGATGCGGTCCTTCGGGACACCCGTCAGGGCTCCGAGCTCGGCGTTGGCGCGCAGGTGGCGCCATTCGCCGTGGACCGGCATCAGGTTCCGCGGCTTGCAGATGTTGTAGAAGTACAGCAGCTCGCCGGCGGAGGCGTGGCCCGAGACGTGCACCTTGGCGTTGCCCTTGTGCACGACGTTGGCGCCCCAGCGGGTCAGGCCGTTGATCACGCGGTAGACCGCGTTCTCGTTGCCCGGGATGAGGGACGACGCCAGGATCACGGTGTCGCCGGGGACGATCCGGATCTGGTGGTCGCGGTTGGCCATGCGGGAGAGGGCCGCCATCGGCTCGCCCTGCGAACCCGTGCAGACCAGGACGACCTCGTGGGCCGGCAGGTCGTCGAGGGTCTTGACGTCCACGACGAGGCCGGCCGGGACCTTCAGGTATCCCAGGTCGCGCGCGATGCCCATGTTGCGGACCATCGAGCGGCCGACGAAGGCGACCCGGCGGCCGTACTCGTGTGCGGCGTCGAGGATCTGCTGGATGCGGTGCACGTGGCTGGCGAAGCTGGCCACGATGATCCGGTTGTGGGCGTTCGCGAAGACCGTGCGCAGGACGTTGGAGATCTCGCGCTCGGGCGGGACGAAGCCCGGGACCTCGGCGTTCGTCGAGTCGGAGAGGAGGAGGTCGATGCCCTCCTCGCTCAGACGCGCGAAGGCGTGCAGGTCGGTGAGGCGCTTGTCCAGCGGGAGCTGGTCCATCTTGAAGTCGCCGGTGGCGACGACCAGACCCGCGGGGGTGCGGATCGCGACCGCCAGGGCGTCCGGGATGGAGTGGTTGACCGCGATGAACTCGCAGTCGAACGGGCCGAGGCTCTCGCGCTCGCCTTCCTTCACCTCAAGGGTGTAAGGGCGGATGCGGTGCTCCTGGAGCTTCGCCTCGATGAGGGCCAGCGTCAGCTTGGAGCCGATCAGCGGGATGTCCGGCTTCTCCCGCAGGAGGTAGGGGACGGCGCCGATGTGGTCCTCGTGGCCGTGGGTCAGGACGATGCCGTCGATGTCGTCGAGGCGGTCCCGGATGGACGTGAAGTCCGGGAGGATCAGGTCGATGCCGGGCTGCTCCTCTTCGGGGAAGAGGACGCCGCAGTCGACGATCAGCAGACGGCCGTCGAACTCGAAGACGGTCATGTTGCGGCCGATCTCGCCGAGGCCACCCAGGGGGGTGACCCTGAGGCCGCCCTTGGGCAGCTTCGGCGGCGGACCGAGTTCCGGATGCGGATGGCTCAAAAGTGTCTCCTCACCACGCACGCCACGTACCCCTGAGGCACGCGGCGCGCATGTCATTCGTGCACTTGCTCTGTCTGTTTCGTATTTTTTTGATCTTGCTTATTCGGTTGTGAAGTCTGTTGTCAGAGCTGTACCCCGCCGGCGGCAAGATCGATCTTGAGCTGGGCCGTCTCTTCGGCGGTCAGCTCGATCATCGGGAGCCGCAGCGGGCCCGCGGGCAGGCCCTGCAGGTTCAGCGCGCCCTTGGTGGTCATGACGCCCTGGGTGCGGAACATGCCGGTGAAGACCGGGAGCAGCTTCTGGTGGATCTCGGCGGCCTTCTGGACGTCCCCGCCCAGGTGGGCCTCCAGCATGGCGCGCAGCTCCGGGGTGACGACGTGGCCGACCACGGAGACGAAGCCGACCGCGCCGACCGACAGGAGCGGGAGGTTCAGCATGTCGTCGCCCGAGTACCAGGCCAGTCCGCTCTTCGCGATGGCCCAGCTGGCGCGCCCGAGGTCGCCCTTGGCGTCCTTGTTGGCCACGATACGGGGGTGCTCGGCCAGCCGGACGAGGGTTTCCGTCTCGATCGGGACACCGCTGCGGCCGGGGATGTCGTAGAGCATGACCGGCAGCCCGGTGGCGTCGGCGATCGCCGTGAAGTGCCGGTAGAGGCCCTCCTGCGGCGGCTTGCTGTAGTACGGGGTCACGGCCAGCAGGCCGTGGGCCCCGGTGCGCTCGGCCTGGCGGGCCAGCTCCAGGGTGTGGCGGGTGTCGTTGGTGCCGATGCCGGCGACCACGTGGGCGCGGTCTCCGACGGCTTCGAGGACGGCTCGTACGAGGTCGTTTTTCTCCGCGTCGGTGGTGGTCGGCGACTCACCGGTGGTGCCGTTGATGATCAGGCCGTCGTTGCCTGCGTCCACCAGGTGGACGGCGAGCTGCTGCGCGCCGTCGAGGTCAAGTGCGCCATCCGCCGTAAACGGCGTGATCATGGCGGTGAGGACCCGCCCGAAGGGGGTCTGCGGAGTCGAGATCGGAGCCATGGGTAACACGCTACTCGCTGCCATGCTCGCGTTGTCCCCTCGGGGGACGTCAACAGGGTGTTGGACGCCGGCACTGCCTGCTCGGGGGTTCAAGCAGTGCCGGGTCCGTTTGATCAGCCTAGATGAACTTTCCGAAACGCCGCAATACGGACACTTGGGACTTAAGGCCGTACATCAGTGCGGCGCGGGCGGACCGGCCCTTTACGGGGCGACGCGGCCGTTGGCGTTGAAGGCCGCGTACGTGAGCGGCATGAGCTGCGCCCAGTGCTGCTCCATCTTCTCGCCGACCATCTCGATCTCCCGCTGCGGGAAGGAGGGGACGGCCGCGAGCTCGTGCTGCGTGCGCAGACCCAGGAAGTGCATGAGCGAGCGCGCGTTGCAGGTGGCGTACATCGAGGAGAAAAGACCGACCGGCAGGACCGAACGGGCGACCTCCCGGGCCACGCCCGCGGCGAGCATCTCCCGGTAGGCCTCGTAGGCCCGCACGTAGGAGTCCTCCATGACGCGGGCGGTCAGCTCCTGCTGCTCCACGGTGCCCTCGACGAAGACGTACTTGCCCGGGCGGCCCTCCTGGACCAGCTTGCGCTCCGCGTCGGGGACGTAGAAGACCGGCTCCAGCTCCCTGTAGCGGCCCGATTCCTCGTTGTACGACCAGCCCACGCGGTGGCGCATGAACTCGCGGAAGACGAAGATCGGGGCGCTGATGAAGAAGGTCATCGAGTTGTGCTCGAAGGGGCTGCCGTGGCGGTCGCGCATCAGGTAGTTGATGAGGCCCTTGGAGCGCTCCGGGTCCTTCTGCAGCTCCTCCAGGGACTGCTCGCCGGCCGTGGAGACGCGGGCGGCCCACAGCACGTCGGAGTCGGCGGCGGAGTGCTTCACCAGCTCCACCGTCACATCACTGCGGAAGCTGGGTTTCAGATCTGAAGCGGCGGTCTCGCTCACCGGGGTCCTTCCAAACGTGCGTTCCTGGGGCGCGCCCACTCTACGACGCCCCCCGGGGGTCCCCGCGCACGCGGACCCTCGCCGCGAGGGCCCGTGGAGCTGACGCACCGCCATGACATGTGCCCCATGTGCCGCGATCGGGCACCGATCGACCGGTTCGTACGTCTGACATGGAGAACGCATCGTCGATCCCGAGGAGGCCGCTCTGATGTTCCGCCGGCGCGAACCCGTCCCGTTCGCCTTCGTCGCCGAGGCCGACCGTTTCCGCAGCAACGTCACTCCACCGCCGCGCGAGAGTCTGGGCAGGACGCAGATGGCCGCCCGTACTCTGGTCGCACTGACCGTGGTCGCGGGGCTCGCCGGCTCACTGCTCTTCGGCATACCCGCGCTGCAGCCGAACAAGGCGCCGGAGAAGTCGCAGCGGTCGGCGGCGTCCGAGGGGCGGTAGCCTCACGGGCACAGCCCAACCGAACGTGCATGTGAGTGAGGTCCAGCCGTGCCCCTGCCCTTCCTGACGGCCGACGGCGTATCCGACGCGGATGACGACAGCGACGAGGTACTGGCCCATCCCGACCACGACCGTTGGCGGCGGCCCTACCGGCCGGGTCCCTGGCGCGTGGCCATCGCCGCGCTGCTGCTCCTGCTGTCCGCCTTCATGCTGCTCGCCACGATGATCGTCGCCTTCGCGGGCGGCTGGCGCGGGGCCGCCGTCTGTCTGGTCGCCGCACTCGCCGTGGTCGGGTCGGCGGTGCAGACCCTGCGGATGGGCGTCTGGGTGAGCCGTACGGGGATGCGCCGCGTGGGCTTCCTGTCGGCCCGCACGGTCGCGTGGAGCGAGATCGCCGAATTCCGCACGGTGCAGCAGCCCGTGCGCTGGCTCGGACTGCCGAGGACCGTGCAGGGGCAGGCGCTGACGGTGTCGGGTCGCGGCGGCACGGAGCTTCCGGTGCTCCTGACCGACCACAACGCCGATTTCCTGCTGCGCGCCGAGGCCTTCGACCGGGCCGCCGACACGCTGGCGGCCTGGGCCGACGCCTACCGGCCCGTACCCGCCTGACCCCGCGCACGCACACGCGCACCGGAAGCCCGTACAGGTCAGACCTGTACGGGCTTTCCGTCGTGCAGGGCGATCGCGCGCTGCATGGCCTTGCGCGCCCGCGGGGTGTCACGGGCGTCGTGGTAGGCGACGGCGAGCCGGAACCAGCTGCGCCAGTCCCCCGGCGCGTCCTCGGTCTCGGCCTTGCGGCGCGCGAAGACCTCGTCGGCCGAATCGCGCAGGATCCGGCCGTACGCGTCCCGCTCCAGCTCGTCGACGGGCAGCCCGCCCTCGGCCTCCAGCTCGGCCGCGAGGTGGTTGGCCCGGTTGACGAACCGGGTGTTCTGCCAGAGGAACCAGACGCCGATGACCGGCAGGATCAGCACGGCCAGCCCGAAGGTGACGGTGAGCCAGGTGCCGTGCTGGATCAGCATCAGCCCCCGGCTGCCGACCAGGACGAAGTAAACGACCAGGACGGCGGCCGTGAGGAAGTACGTGATCTTCGCGCGCATCGTGAAATCAGCCCAGTCAGCCCAGGTCGAGGAAGTGTTCCAGGCCGAAGGTGAGGCCCGGGTTCTGCGTCACGCGGCGCGCGCCGAGCAGGATGCCCGGCATGAAGCTGCTGTGGTGCAGGGAGTCGTGACGGATCGTCAGGGTCTCGCCCTCACTGCCGAGGAGCACCTCCTGGTGGGCCAGCAGGCCCCGCAGGCGGACCGCGTGCACCGGGACGCCGTCGACGTCGGCGCCGCGCGCGCCGTCGAGGGCGGTGGCGGTGGCGTCGGGCTGCGCGCCGAGGCCGGCCTCGGCGCGGGCGGCCGCGATGAGCTGCGCCGTGCGGGTCGCCGTACCGGAGGGCGCGTCGACCTTGTTCGGGTGGTGCAGCTCGACGACCTCGACGGACTCGAAGTAACGGGCGGCCTGCGCGGCGAACTTCATGGTGAGGACGGCGCCGATGGAGAAGTTCGGCGCGATGAGCACACCGGTCGCCGGGGATCCGGCGAGCCAGGTCTCCAGCTGGGCCAGGCGCTCCTCGGTCCAGCCGGTGGTGCCGACCACCGCGTGGATACCGTGCTGGACGAGGAAGTCCAGGTTCTCCATCACCGAGGCCGGGGTCGTCAGCTCGACGGCGACCTGCGCTCCGGCCTCGGCCAGCGTCTCCAGCTTGTCGCCGCGGCCGAGGGCGGCCACCAGCTCCATGTCCTCGGCGGCCTCGACCGCCTTGACGGCCTCGGAGCCGATGCGGCCCTGGGCTCCGAGCACTGCCACGCGCAGCTTGCTCATATTGCTTCCCTTACGTCCGTACGGAACTAGGCGACCGCTTCGTCGAGGCGGGCCGCCTGCTTCTCCTTCAGCGGCCCGATCACGGCGAGCGAGGGCCGCTGGGCCAGTACATCCTGTGCGACCGCGCGGACGTCGTCCGGGGTCACGGCGGCGATCCGGCCCAGCATCTCGTCGACCGACATCTGGTCGCCCCAGCACAGCTCGCTCTTGCCGATGCGGTTCATGATCGCGCCGGTGTCCTCCAGGCCGAGGACGGTGGAGCCGGACAGCTGGCCGATGGCCCGCTTGATCTCCTCGTCGGGCAGTCCCTCGGAGGCGACCTTGTCGAGCTCGTCGCGGCAGATCCGCAGCACGTCGTGGACCTGGTTGGGCCGGCAGCCCGCGTACACGCCGAAGAGCCCGGTGTCGGCGAAGCCCGAGGTGTACGAGTACACGCTGTAGGCGAGGCCGCGCTTCTCCCGGACCTCCTGGAAGAGGCGGGAGGACATGCCACCGCCCAGCGCGGTGTTGAGCACGCCCAGCGCCCAGCGGCGCTCGTCGGTGCGGGCGAGGCCCGGCATGCCGAGGACCACGTGGGCCTGTTCGGTCTTGCGGCTGACGAGGTCGACGCGGCCGGAGGTGCGGATCTTCTTGCTGCCGGTGCGCGGGCCGATCGGCTCGGCGTCGGTGCGGGTCAGCGAGCCGGCCTTCTCGAAGGCGGCGCGGACCTGGCGCACGACCTTGTTGTGGTCGACGTTGCCCGCGGCGGCCACGACGAGGTGCGTCGGGTCGTAGTGCTTCTTGTAGAAGCGGCGGATCCGGTCGGCGCCCAGCGCGTTGATCGTGTCGACGGTGCCGAGGACGGGGCGGCCCAGCGGGGTGTCCCCGTACATGGTCTGCGCGAACAGGTCGTGGACCATGTCGCCCGGGTCGTCCTCGGTCATCGCGATCTCTTCGAGGATGACTCCGCGCTCGGCGTCGACGTCCTCCTCGCGGATCAGCGAGCCGGTGAGCATGTCGCAGACCACGTCGATGGCCAGCGGCAGGTCGGTGTCGAGCACCCGGGCGTAGTAGCAGGTGTACTCCTTCGCCGTGAAGGCGTTCATCTCGCCGCCGACCGCGTCGATCGCGGAGGAGATGTCGAGGGCGCTGCGCTGCTGCGTGCCCTTGAAGAGGAGGTGCTCCAGGTAGTGCGTGGCGCCGTTGAGCGTGGGCGTCTCGTCACGGGAGCCGACGTGGGCCCAGATGCCGAAGGTGGCGGAGCGGACGGAGGGCAGCGTCTCGGTGACGATGCGCAGTCCGCCGGGCAGGACGGTGCGCCGGACGGTGCCGATGCCGTTGCTGCCCTTGAGGAGGGTTTGGGTACGGGCGACGGCCCGCCCCTCCGAAGAGGGGCGGGCCGTCACACGGGAACTACGCGACATCACTTGTCGGAGTCGTCCTTGTCAGCGTCGTCGCCGGCGGCTTCGCCGTCGATCACGGGGATCAGGGAGAGCTTGCCGCGCTGGTCGATCTCGGCGATCTCCACCTGGACCTTGGTGCCGACCGCGAGCACGTCCTCGACGTTCTCCACGCGCTTGCCACCGGCGAGCTTGCGGATCTGCGAGATGTGCAGCAGGCCGTCCTTGCCGGGCATCAGGGAGACGAAGGCACCGAAGGTGGTGGTCTTGACGACCGTACCCAGGTAGCGCTCGCCGACCTCCGGCATGGTCGGGTTGGCGATGGCGTTGATCGTGGCGCGGGCGGCCTCGGCGGCCGGGCCGTCGGAGGCACCGATGTAGATGGTGCCGTCGTCCTCGATCGTGATCTCGGCGCCGGTGTCCTCCTGGATCTGGTTGATCATCTTGCCCTTGGGGCCGATGACCTCACCGATCTTGTCCACCGGGATCTTGACGGTGATGATCCGGGGGGCGAACGGGGACATGGCGTCCGGCGTGTCGATCGCTTCCATCATCACGTCGAGGATGTGGAGGCGGGCGTCGCGGGCCTGCTTGAGGGCGGCGGCCAGCACGGAGGCCGGGATGCCGTCCAGCTTGGTGTCCAGCTGGAGCGCGGTGACGAACTCCTTGGTGCCGGCGACCTTGAAGTCCATGTCGCCGAAGGCGTCCTCCGCACCGAGGATGTCGGTGAGGGCGACGTAGTGCGTCTTGCCGTCGATCTCCTGGGAGATCAGACCCATGGCGATACCGGCGACGGGGGCCTTGAGGGGCACACCGGCGTTCAGCAGCGACATGGTGGAGGCGCAGACCGAGCCCATGGACGTCGAACCGTTGGAGCCGAGGGCCTCGGACACCTGACGGATCGCGTACGGGAACTCCTCGCGGGTCGGGAGGACCGGCACGATCGCGCGCTCGGCGAGCGCGCCGTGGCCGATCTCGCGGCGCTTCGGCGAACCGACGCGGCCGGTCTCACCGACGGAGTACGGCGGGAAGTTGTAGTTGTGCATGTAGCGCTTGCGGGTCACCGGGGAGAGGGTGTCCAGCTGCTGCTCCATGCGGAGCATGTTGAGGGTGGTGACGCCCAGGATCTGGGTCTCGCCACGCTCGAACAGCGCCGAGCCGTGCACGCGCGGGATGGCCTCGACCTCGGCGGCGAGGGTACGGATGTCCGTGAGCCCGCGGCCGTCGATGCGGACCTTGTCCTTGATGACGCGCTCGCGCACCAGGGCCTTGGTCAGGCTGCGGTAGGCGGCGGAGATCTCCTTCTCGCGGCCCTCGAAGGCCGGGAGGAGCTTCTCGGCGGCGATCTCCTTGACGCGGTCCAGCTCGGCCTCGCGGTCCTGCTTGCCCGCGATGGTCAGCGCCTGGGAGAGGTCACCCTTGACGGCGGCCGCGAGGGCCTCGTACACGTCGTCCTGGTAGTCCAGGAAGACCGGGAACTCGCCCTCGGGCTTCGCGGCCTTGGCGGCCAGGTCGGCCTGGGCCTTGCAGAGGACCTTGATGAACGGCTTCGCGGCGTCGAGGCCGGAGGCCACGATCTCCTCGGTCGGCGCCTGGGCGCCGCCCTTGACGAGGGCGATGGTCTTCTCGGTGGCCTCGGCCTCGACCATCATGATCGCGACGTCGCCGTCCTCCAGGACGCGGCCCGCGACGACCATGTCGAAGACGGCGTCCTCGAGCTCGGTGTGCGTCGGGAAGGCGACCCACTGGCCACGGATCAGCGCGACGCGGACGCCGCCGATCGGGCCGGAGAAGGGCAGACCGGCGAGCTGGGTGGACGCGGACGCGGCGTTGATCGCGACGACGTCGTACAGGTGGTCCGGGTTGAGCGCCATGATCGTGGCGACGACCTGGATCTCGTTGCGCAGGCCCTTCTTGAAGGACGGGCGCAGCGGGCGGTCGATCAGGCGGCAGGTGAGGATCGCGTCCTCGGAGGGGCGGCCCTCACGACGGAAGAAGGAGCCGGGGATCTTGCCGGCCGCGTACTGCCGCTCCTCGACGTCCACCGTCAGGGGGAAGAAGTCGAGCTGGTCCTTGGGCTTCTTCGACGCGGTGGTGGCGGACAGCACCATCGTGTCGTCGTCCAGGTAGGCAACGGCGGAGCCGGCGGCCTGGCGGGCCAGACGGCCCGTCTCGAAGCGGATGGTGCGGGTGCCGAAGGAACCGTTGTCAATGACGGCCTCGGCGTAGTGGGTCTCGTTCTCCACTAGCGTTTTCTCCATATTCGTCGTCTCCGTCCGCCGCCCGTGTGGCGGTGGACGGTTGCGGAGAAGCGCTCCTGGCGTGCGGGCCGGTCTTCGATCGAAGCATCCGGTTCGTTGCCCCCGCTTGGGGCATTCCGGGTGCCACTACCGAGGACCGGCGGCGTGGGAGGGCGCTCCTCCTCTTCAGTCGTGCGCGTCTTCCTCAGACGCGCACCTGCGTCCGTTCCAGACTACAAAGGGTCCGGTCCGGTCCGCACGTACAGCAAAGGGAGCGGCCCCCGGATGTGGGAACCGCTCCCTCCACAGCGCTTTACTTGGCGCCGGCCGCACCGCGGCGGATGCCGAGGCGCTCGACCAGCGTACGGAAGCGCTGGATGTCCTTCTTGGCCAGGTACTGCAGCAGGCGGCGACGCTGGCCGACCAGGATCAGCAGACCACGACGGGAGTGGTGGTCGTGCTTGTGCGTCTTGAGGTGCTCGGTCAGGTCCGAGATGCGGCGGGAGAGCATCGCGACCTGGACCTCGGGGGAGCCGGTGTCGCCCTCCTTGGCACCGAACTCGGTGATGATCTGCTTCTTCGTAGCGGCGTCGAGCGGCACGCGTACTCCTCGTTTTAGGTCTTCGTTGCCACCGAGTGCCCCAGGTCTGAGTCTCTGGGGAGCTTCCGTTACTCGGGAGGCGGGGTCCGCTGAGCGCAGCCTCCAGAGATCTCCGGGGGCGCGTACACAAACGGCCGTCACACAGCGTACCAGGCTGCCGGGACGCGACGTCTCAGCTGGTGAGAGCGCGGGCCCGGGAGTAAACGTCCAGCACGGCCAGGGTCAGGGGGACCAGGCTGAGCAGGACCGCCGCCTCGGTGAGGTCGAGCAGCCTTCCCCAGAAGGGTGACAGACCCTTGCGCGGGATGACAAGCGCAATTCCCGCGAGGAGGGCCGCGCCGGCGGCGACGGCGGCGGTCAGCCAGATCGTCCGCAGGTCCAGCCCGCTGCGGTCGTGCTCCAGGACCAGGGCCTCCAGCAGGGCGGTCGGCGGGTGCAGGGCCATGCCCAGGATCAGCAGCGCGACGGCGACGAGGCCGGCGGTCAGGGCGCACACGACCTGGGAGGTGTACCGGAAGAGGCGGGCGCGCAGCAGCATGGCGAGGCCCGTGGCCAGGGCCAGCAGTCGGCCCCAGGTGTTGTCGGAGAAGCCGAGGACGGCGGCGGACCCGATGGCGACGGCGGCGCAGCCGGCGACGAGGCCGAGCAGCATCTCGTGACCGCGGCGGGCCTGCGCGGCGATGGCCTCGGCGTCGAGCGGGGTGCCCTGCTCGGGCTGGTCGGAGCCGGGCTGCTCGCCGTACGACTCGATCTCGTAGCGGTCCGGTGCCCCGGCGTAGTCGACGTACTCCTCCGTGGCGCTCTGCGGGGCGGCGTACCCGATGGGCAGCCGGGCGAAGCGGGCGGAGAGGCCGGGGAGGAAGGCGACGAGGCCGATGGCGACGGGGGCGCAGGCGGCGGCGGTGTAGGTCGCGGAGGCCTCGGTGGCGATGGCCGCGAAGGTGGCGAGGGTGCCGGTGGCGGCGACGAAGGTGGCCGCGACGAAGGGGGCGTCGCCACTGGGCGTGAGCGCGACCAGGGCGACGGAGGCGACGAGGACGCAGACGCAGCCGAGCAGGAACTGGAGCCGGCCCGGTCCCTCGCCGACGGCCGGCGCGATGATCCCGGAGCCGGCGATCAGCAGGTGCGGCAGGGCGCCGAGGCCCAGGGCCACGGCGGAGAGCCGGTCGCGGTAGACCCGGGCGCGCACTCCGGCGACGGCGGTGAGCAGGACGCCCACCGCGCCGGCGATGACGCCGGGCAGGCCGTGCATGTCGTGGCGGACCGGGTCGGCGTACCAGAGGACGAAGCCCAGCATGACGAGCAGCACCGCGGCGCCGGCCAGGCCCGCGCCGCGCAGCATGTCGTCGCTCCAGCGGTGCCGGTCGCGCACGACGGCGGAGGCGACGGCGTCGGAGACGTCGTCGAACACGGCCGGCGGCAGGGACTCGGCGAAGGGGCGCAGGCTGAGCACCTCGCCGTCGAGGACCTGCTGGGCGGCGAGGGTGCGCGCGCCGTCCAGGACGGTGCCGGAGCGGCGTACGAGGTGGAAGCCGGTCGGGGCGCCCACGGGCTGGGTCTGGCCGGTGAGGCGCAGCAGCTCGGGGTAGACGTCGGCGACGGCGATGTCCTCGGGGAGGGCGACGTCGATCCGGCTGTCAGGTGCCACGACGGTGACCCTGCAGAAACCCGTCGTGCCGGCCGTACTCACCTGTGTGACCCCCCTGGTTGGTGCCCGCACCGGCGGACGATTCGCGGATGCGCATGCTGCGGCGCCACCCTACCGGGCGTATGGCCGACTGTCGGCAAGTAGGATCACCGTCGCGTGGGGGAGACCCCCTTCGCGCCCGGGACTTGGGGGCGCCGGTTATGACGTCCCGTCCGTTTTCGAGGGATTGATGCTCCGGTGAGCCAGATCGTCGTCAAACGCCCGCCGCGGTCCCTGCCGCCCGAGGTTCCCTCGGACGAGCTGAGACTGGAGGCTCCGCCGGAACTCCCGCGCGGGCAGCAGGAGGGCATGCTGATGCAGCTCCTGCCGATGCTCGGCATGGGCTCGTCCGTCGTCTTCTTCTTCATGCCGGGTGCGGCGCCGTTCATGCGCATCATGGGCAGCCTGATGCTGGTGTCGACGGTGGGCATGGTCGTCGCCCAGTTGGTGCGCCACCGTCGCGGTACGCAGGGGCAAATGGCCGATGTGCGCCGCGACTACCTCAAATACCTCGCGCAGACCCGCCGTCAGGTGCGCCGCACCGCGCGGGCGCAGCGCGACGCGCAGCTCTATCTGCACCCGGCCCCCGAGCAGTTGTGGTCGGTGGTGGCGGAGGGCTCGCGGCTGTGGGAACGGCGGGTCGGCGACCCGGACTTCGGGCAGGCCCGGCTCGGGCTGGGTGCGCAGCGCCTGGCGACCGCGCTGGTGGCGCCGGAGACGGCGCCCGTCGACGAGCTGGAGCCGCTGACCGCGGGCGCGATGCAGCGCTTCCTGAAGGTGCACTCCTCGCTCGACGGACTGCCGGTGGCGGTGTCGATCCGCGCCTTCTACCACGTGACGGTGTCCGGGGAGCCGGACTCCGCGCGCAGCACCGCGCGGTCGCTGGTCGCCCAGCTGGCGACGCTGCACTCCCCCGAGGACCTGGTGGTGGCCGTGGTCGCGGCGCCGGGCGCGGTGCCCTCGTGGGACTGGACGAAGTGGCTGCCGCACACCCAGGTGCCCGGTCAGGTCGACGGGGCCGGTACGAAGCGGCTGTTCGGCGATCACCTCTCCGAGCTGGAGGCGCTGCTGGCGCCCCGGCTGGAGGGCCGGCCGCGGTTCAGCCGCGAGGTGTCCCCGGTCCTGGACCAGCCGCACCTGGTGGTCGTGCTCGACGGCGGGATGGTGCCGCCGGACTCGGTGTTCGCGGCGGCCGAGGGCCTGCAGGGCGTCACCATCGTCGAGGTGGTCGGCGGCGAGCTGGACGAGCCCCGCGGCGGGCTGTCGGTCGTGGTGCGGCCGGGCCGGCTGCGCCTGGAGTCGGGCGCGGGCGTCGCGTACGAGGGCGTCCCGGACACGCTGTCGCTGCCCGCGGCCGAGGCCCTGGCCCGGCAGCTGGCGCCGCTGCGCACGGGCGGCGGGGACGACGACGAGCCGCTGCTCGCCAACCTGGACTTCACGGACCTGCTGAACCTGGGCGACGCGGCCGCGGTGGACGTGGCGCGGACCTGGCGGCCCAGGTCGGCCGGTGAGCGGCTGCGCGTGCCGATCGGTGTCGGCGAGGACGGCGCCCCGGTCATGCTGGACCTCAAGGAGGCCGCGCAGGAGGGCATGGGCCCGCACGGCCTGTGCGTGGGCGCGACCGGTTCCGGCAAGTCGGAGCTGCTGCGCACGCTGGTGCTGGGTCTGGCGGTCACGCACACCTCGGAGACGCTGAACTTCGTCCTCGCCGACTTCAAGGGCGGTGCGACCTTCACCGGCATGGGGCAGATGCCGCACGTCGCGGCCGTCATCACCAACCTGGCGGACGACCTCACGCTCGTGGACCGCATGGGCGACTCGATCCGCGGCGAGCTCCAGCGCCGTCAGGAGCTGCTGCGTTCGGCGGGCAACTACGCGAACATCCACGACTACGAGAAGGCCCGCGCGGCCGGCGCCCCGCTGGAGCCGCTGGCCTCGCTGGTGCTGGTGATCGACGAGTTCAGCGAGCTGCTGACGGCGAAGCCGGACTTCATCGACATGTTCATCCAGATCGGCCGCATCGGCCGTTCGCTGGGCGTGCACCTGCTGCTGGCCTCACAGCGCCTGGAGGAGGGCAAGCTGCGTGGCCTGGACACGTACCTCTCGTACCGGATCGGTCTGCGGACCTTCTCGGCGGCGGAGTCGCGGACGGCGATCGGTGTGCCGGACGCCTACCACCTGCCGTCGGTGCCCGGCTCGGGCTATCTGAAGTTCGGTACGGACGAGATGACCCGCTTCAAGGCGGCGTACGTCTCGGGCACCTACCGCTCGGGCGGCCCGGACCTGTCGGTCGGCCTGTTCCCGGTGGAGCGGCGGCCCGCGCTGTTCACGGCGGCCCCGGTGCCGGTCGTGTACGCGGCTCCGGACCCCGCGTACCTGGCGGCGCAGCAGGCGCCGCGGGAGGACGACGCGCTCGCGGACACCGTGCTGGACGTGATCGTGAGCCGGCTGGAGGGGCAGGGCGTACCGGCGCACCAGGTGTGGCTGCCGCCGCTCGACCAGGCGCCGCCGCTGGACCAGCTGCTGCCGGCGCTGGCGCCGAGCGCGGAGCGCGGGCTGCACGCGGACGGGTACACGCGGCCCGGCGGGCTCGTCGTACCGCTCGGCCTCATCGACAAGCCCTTCGAGCAGCGGCGTGAGGTGCTGTACCGGGACTTCTCTGGTGCGGCGGGCCACATGATGGTGGTCGGCGGCCCGCAGTCCGGCAAGTCGACGCTGATGCGGACGCTGATCTCGGCCTTCGCGCTGACGCACACGCCGCGCGAAGTGCAGTTCTACGGGCTGGACTTCGGCGGTGGCAGCCTGTCGGCGATCTCCGAGCTGCCGCACGTGGGCGGGATCGCCTCGCGCCTGGACCCGGAGCGGGTGCGGCGTACGGTCGCAGAGGTGGGGGGCATCCTCAACCGCCGCGAGGAGTTCTTCCGCGCGAACAACATCGACTCGATCGGCACCTACCGGCGGCGCCGGGCGGCGGGCGACCTGCCCGGTGAGCCGTGGGGCGACGTGTTCCTGCTCATCGACGGCTGGGGCAACTTCCGGGGCGAGTACGAGGGCCTGGAGCAGATCGTCACGGACATCGCCTCCCGCGGTCTGGGCTACGGCATCCACGTGGTGATCACCGCGGCGCGGTACATGGAGGTCCGGGCCGCGCTCAAGGACCAGATGCTCAGCCGCCTGGAGCTGCGGCTCGGCGACACGATGGACTCCGAGTTCGACCGCAAGGTCGCGGCGAACGTCCCCCCGGGGATGCCGGGCCGTGGCCAGGTGCCGGAGAAGCTGCACTTCCTCGGCGCGCTCCCGCGCATCGACGGCTCGCACGACGCGGAGGACCTGTCGGAGGCCACGGCGGCCTTCGTGGAGGCCGTGAAGCAGAACTGGGCGGGGCCGGCGGCTCCGGGCGTACGGCTGCTGCCGCGGCTCCTCCACGCCGACCAGCTGCCCAAGGGCGGCGAGCACCCCGGCCGCGGGATCGCGATCGGCATCGACGAGACCGATCTGGAGCCGGTGTTCGTCGACTTCGAGTCGGATCCGTTCCTCCTCGTCTTCGGCGAGAGCGAGTCGGGCAAGACGAACCTGCTGCGGCTCATCGCCCAGCAGATCGCGCAGCGCTACACGCCCGACCAGGCGCGCCTGGTCGTCGGCGACTACCGCCGCAGCCTGCTGGGGGCGCTGCCGGAGGAGCACCTGCTGGAGTACGCGCCGATGGCGAGCTCCCTGCAGATGCACATGGAGGCGCTGGGCGGGGTGTTCTCGCGTCGGCAGCCGCCGACCGACGTCACCCCGCAGCAGCTGCGCGACCGCAGCTGGTGGACGGGCCCGGACGTCTTCATCATCATCGACGACTACGACCTGGTCTCCACCAGCCAGGGCAATCCGCTGGCGCCGCTGGTGGAGTTCCTGCCCTTCGCCCGGGACACGGGCGTCCGCTTCATCATCGCCCGCAACTCGGCGGGTGCCTCGCGCTCGCTGTACGAGCCGTTCATGCAGCGCTTCAAGGAGCTGGGCGCGCAGGGCATCGTCCTGTCGGGCGACCCGTCCGAGGGCGACCTGGTCGGCAACGTGCGGCCGCGTCCGATGCCGCCGGGCCGGGCGTACTTCGCCTCGCGCCGACGGGGTACCTCGCTCGTGCAGCTGGGCCGGATGCCGGGCGGCATGTGACCGGGCGGTACGCGCGCGGCCGTCGGCGGGATCGGGGCGAAACCCGTCCCCGCCGGCGGCCCGGCACCGATAATCGGCGGTGAAGACCGCTCCACCGAGGGAAAGGCCTCCCATGGGCACTCAGCAGGAGAAGGACGAGCTCTACGCGCTCGACATCAGCGGCGTGGAGTGGGAGGGCCCGCCCGGGACCAGCCCGGACGAGGAGCGGGTCGAGATCGCCCGGCTCCCCGAGGGGGCGGTGGCCATGCGGTCGTCGCTGGACCGGGACACGGTGCTGCGCTACACGGCCGCCGAGTGGGAGGCCTTCGTACTGGGCGCCAGGGACGGCGAGTTCGACCTGGACCGGCACCGCCCCTGACGGGATCCGCCGGCCGACGCCGAAGGGGCGCGCCCTGTGTGGGCGCGCCCCTTCGGCGTGTACGGACGTGCGTACCGACCGGGCTCAGAAGGCCTCGGTGAACAGGCTGGACGCCTTCTTGTCCGTGGAGCGGTAGTCGTCCTTGCCGCGCTCGATGAGCTGGGCGACCTGCTCCAGCGTGTTCTTCATGTGCTCGGCCTTGCCCTTGTACTTGGCCTGCAGCTGGACGTACGAGCCGTGCGCCTCGCCGTCCCAGGTGTCCGTGACGACCTTCAGCGCCTGGTCCATGGCGGACAGGTCGTCGACGATCTTCTTCGAGACCTGGCGGATGCGGTTGGCCATCTGCTGGACGCTCTCGTACTGGACCTTTGTGTGGCCGTCGTTGGCAGCCATGTGATTCTCCTTCGCGCTGAGCGGGGTACCGGGAAAAGGCGTGCGTCAGATGCCGTTGAGGCCGGAGCCGTTGCCACCGGCGCTCGCCTGGACGGCCTTGAACGCGGCGCGCACGTCGTCGTCCTGAGCGTTGCTCAGGTTCTTGGTCTGGGCGACCGCGTTGTGCAGGACGCCGAGCAGACGACGGATCTCGTCGTGGTCCTCGTTCACCACCGTCTGGGCGGAGACGAACCCCGAGGCACCCACACCGGTCCAGCCGGCGCTCACCGTGGCGAGGATGTCGGCCAGCTCGCGGGCCTGGGTGGTCACGGCATTGGCCGTTTCGGAGATCTTGTTCTTCGCCTGGACGATCGGATCGTCTGCAAGTCCGAAAGTGTTCGTGCTCATCCGAAGCTCCTCACTTCTCAATTCGCCGGCGGAACCGGCGGAATGCGTGGCGGAGCGGACATCGCCTGGCGCGGCTTTGAGCCACGCGCCCCTGGCGCCCCCTCCGCTTCACGCGATCCCCCGATCACACTCGTGAAGCCTGCTGCCACTCTAGCCAGTTCATCGCACAGGCCCAACACCGGTGGGCCGCTTCCGTTGATGAACTGTGACCGTTCACTGCAAACGGCGTCGGCGGCCCCGCGCCTCGCGCAGGACCGTCGCGGTTCCGGCGATGACGGCGATGAGGACGGCGCCGATGCCCAGAGCGTACGTGCCGTACCGCTCCTCGCGCTCCTGCGCCGTCTCGGTGAGCTGCAGCGGCGCCGCCTCGGGGGCCGCCGCCGCCGGCGGGCCCGGGTCCGGGACCGGGGCCTTGGGGGCCTCCTGGTCCTGGCTCAGTGCGCGCACCGGGTCGACGACGCCCCAGCCGACGTAGTCGTCACGGCCCTTGACCGAGCGTTCGGCGGTGTTCTGGATCTGCCAGACGATCTGCTGCACCGACCAGTCCCCGTGCTCGGCGCGCAGCAGGGCGGCGACCCCGGCCACGTACGGCGCGGAGAAGCTGGTGCCGTTGTCGATGCACTGGCCGAAGCCGGGGACGGTGGAGACCATGTCGACGCCGGGCGCCGCGACGCCGATGAAGTCGCCGGGCTGGGAGAACGCGGCGCGCTCGTTGTTGCGGTCCGAGGAACCCACCGCGAGCACTCCGGGGAAGGCCGCCGGGTAGGTCTTGCGCTTCTCGCCGCTCATGCCGTCGTTGCCCGCCGAGGCCACCACCACGACGTTGGCGGCGATGGCCTTCTGGACCGACTTCCCGAGCTCGGAGTCCGCGGACATCGGCACGTCGGTGTCCTGCGAGATGTTGATCACCTGGGCGCCCTTGGCCACGGCGTGGTCGACCGCCTGGCTCAGCGACAGGGCGTTGCCCTTGCCCTGCCCGTCGTTCTGCCGGATGGGGATGATCACCGCGTCCGGGGCCAGGCCGACGAAGCCGGTGCCCTCCTGGGGGCGGGCCGCGATCAGTCCGGCGACCTTGGTGCCGTGGCCGATGGTGTCGGTCGTGCCGTCGCCGCCCTTGGGGTCGACGAGGTCCTTGCCGGCGCCGGTGTCGATGGCCCCGCTGAGCTGCGGGTTCGCCCGGTCCACGCCGGTGTCGATGACCGCGACCCGGACGGGGTGGCCGTTCTTGTCCTTGCCCTTGGTCTGGGCCCAGAGCTCGTCGAGGAGAAGCCGCTGCAGAGCCCAGGGGCGGTCCGCGATCTGCTTCTTCATCGGGAAGGTGCACTCCCCCGCCCCGTCCAGGCCGAAGGCGTACGGGGGCTGCGGCGCGGGCCCGGAGGCCGCGCCGGCCGCGCCCGTGGCGGCGCAGAGCAGGGGCAGGGCGAGGGCGGCCGTGAGGAGGGCGCGGCGGGGCCCGAGGTACTGGGGCATCGGTCGCATCCTCACGAACCCTGGGGCTGGCGAGCGGAGTTGGTGTCCAGGCGCGGGCCCTTGGAGAGGAACTCCGACCAGGCGATCGGCACCAGGGCCGGGGTGACGGTGCCGTAGCCGAGCCGGACCTGCGCCTGGCTGGGCTCGGGGCGGCCGTCGGAGCCCCCCTTCTGCTGGTCCGGCGCGCCGATCTTGGACTGCTCGGCGTCGCTGTCGCCGTTGGCCTGGACGGCGTAGCGCAGGCCGGTGTCGGTGACCAGGAACAGGGAGCCGCCGGCCGTGGTCTGCTTGCCCTGGACCTGGGTGTAGAGCAGACCCGAGCCCGGGGTGACGTACGCGCTGGTGCCGCTGGCGGTGATGTCGATGGGGAAGCCGGTGCCCGCCCACGTGCTCAGCGTCTGACCGCCCTGGCCGTCGACCGAGCGCAGGACGTTGCAGACGGTGTCGCGGTGGTGGGCGCCGGTCGCCTGCCCGCCGGCGGCGGGCGCCGTCTGGTTGACCCGGTCGGTCTTCTTCTGCGGCCACTTGACCTCGCCGGCGAACGGGGTGGCCTCCGGGTTGATCGACTGGAGGTCGATCTCGCGGGCCTTGCCGTGCATGTTCAGGCCGTCGGTCGCCGGCGCCGAGATCAGCAGCCAGGCGACGAAGTCGGAGACGGGGGCGACCTTCCCGGGCAGGACCACGTAGTGCTGCGCCCCGGATCCGGTCTGGGCCTTGAGCACCATGCCGACCTTGTTGTCGGCGGTGATCAGGCCCTTGACGTTGGCGGGTTCGGCGGCCTTGCCGGGCAGCTGCGGGAAGGCGAGGTCCTCGCCGGAGTTGAGGGTGCCCAGCCATTCCGGGGTGACCTGCTGCGGGGTGGCGCCGGTGCCGACCAGCGCGTTGGTCATCGTCGCCGCGGCCGGTGTGCCCTCCGGGAACTTGTACTTCGTCCCCGCCGCGTCGATCAGGTAGCGCTCCTTGCCCGCGCCGGTGCTCTGCACGTACAGCGACTGGGTGTCGGTGAGCCTGCGGGCGTCGTCCGTCAGGGACGCCTCGCGGTCGGCGAGGACGAAGGTGGCGCTCTGCACGCCGCTGCCGTTGCCGCCCGGCTGCTGGCACACGGCCCAGCGCTTGGCCTTGCCGGCCTCGTCCTTGGAGGGGAGCCGGTCGGGGGCGTACGGGATGCCGATGATGGGTCCGCGCGGCGGCTTGCCCGCGTCGAGGACCTTGTCGTCGACCTGGATCACCTTGAACTTCGCGGGGTCCAGCAGGAGTCGGGCCGAGGCCAGGTTCAGCACCGGGTGCAGGCGGGTCTGGTCCTTGCCGTTGACCTTGGTGGTGAGGACCACGTACCGGGTCGTCGAGTCCTTGCCGACGATCACCTTGGTCCCCGGCTCCGCCCAGCCCTTGGGCGCCGTCGGCTTGAACATCCCCCAGGCGCCGAATCCGGCGAGCACGAGCGCACCGACGATCATCCCCGGAAGGACGGCGCGCAGCGGGCGGGGCGCACCCTCCTCGGTCCCGGTGGCGGATGGCTGGAGGAACGCGGCCACCGTGCGCCGCTTCGCAAAGGTGTACGCGTTGAGCTCATCACGTCGTGATGCCATGACCGCCTGCTTCTCCCCGCACGGCCCGGCCGGTGAACACGGTCCCAGGGCCTCGTTTGTCGGACCGGGCACCTACTATGCCTCTTGACGGACGGTATGCAGGGGCCGGGTAGGGTGAGCTCGCCGCTCAGCGCCTTCCGGACCGGGGTAATCAGGGCTTGTTGGGGTGGATTGGGGAGGTTCCGGAGTCCGCCGGAACTCATGGGGTCTGGCCCCGGGAAGGGGAAGTGCGGGAGTGATGGCCACCGCGACGGAGCCGCAGACTGGCGCGCCCGCACCCGCACGCGGCGGGGTGACGCCGCATCCGAAGTCGAGCCCCGGCCGCTTCGGTCCATTCCGACTGCAACAGCTCGTACTGCTGCAAGTGGCCGCGGCCGCCCTGCTGGTGGCGTGGGTGGTCGAGCCGCTGCTGCTGGCTCCCGCCGGCGTACTGGCCCTCGTCCTGGTGGTGCTCGCGGTCGTACGCCGCCACCAGCGCTCCCTGCCGGAGTGGATCGGCAGCGCGCTCGCCCTGCGTGCGCGCCGGCGCCGGGCCGCGTCCCTCGCCGTGCCCGCGGGCACCGAGCCGGGGCTGGCGCCGCTGGTCGAGGCCGATCCGGCGCTGCGCACGCTCACCTTCAGCGACCGCGAGCGGCGGCCCGTCGGAATGATCGGTGACGGGACGTTCCTGACCGCGGTCGTGCAGGTCGACACGGACGCCACCGCGCTGCGGCCCGACCGGGCGGCGCGGCCGCTGCCGCTGGGCCTCGTACGGGACATCCTCGAAGTGGACGGCATCCGGCTGGAGTCGGCGCAGCTGGTGCAGCACACCCAGCCGGCGCCGGCGCCGCACCTCCCGGCCCAGTCGATGGCCGCCCGCAACTACGCGCCGCTGCAGGCCCGGACCGGTTCCCCGGCGGTGCGGCTGACCTGGATCGCGCTCAAGCTCGACCCCGAGCTGTGCCCCGAGGCCGTCACCGCGCGCGGTGGCGGGCTGGCCGGCGCGCAGCGGTGCGTGGTGCGCGCCGCGGACCAGTTGGCGAGCCGGCTGGCCGGCGCCGGGTTCAAGGCGACCGTGCTGACCGAGCAGGAGCTGACGGCGGCCCTGGCCACCTCCTCGTGCGCGAACCCGATGGCGATCACCCAGGCGGGACGGTCGGCCAGTACGGGACGGCGTACCGAGGAGACCTCGCGGACCTGGCGGTGCGACGACCGGCGGCACACGACCTACTGGATCGGCCGCTGGCCGCAGCTGGGCGGCTCGGGGGCCGCGGCCCTGCCGCAGTTCGTGGCCCTGCTGACCTCGCTGCCCGCGCTCGCGACCAACTTCAGCCTGACGATGGCCCCGGCGGAGCGACAGGGCGTCACCCTGACCGGACACGTACGGGTGACGGGGCGCAGCGACGAGGAACTGGTCGCGGCGCGCCGCGAGTTGGAGAGGACGGCCCGGGGCGTGAAGACCGGACTGGTCCGCCTCGACCGTGAACAGGTACCGGGGCTGCTGGCTTCGCTGCCGCTGGGAGGGACGCGATGAGGGGCGGTTTCGGGCTGATCGGCCCGCAGCGCGAGCGGCACGTGGTGCCCGCGGTGGACCTGGACGCGCTGGGGCTGCCCGTGGGTGACGACGGGGTCGTCATCGGCGTGGACGCCGAGGGGCGGCCGGCGGTGCTCGGCATCAACCGGCCCACGCCGTACGAGGTGACGCTGATCGGCGGCCTGTGGACCGCGCAGGTGCTCGCGCTGCGCGCGGCGGCCACGGGCGCCCGGGTGGCCGTGGAGACCGGGCGCGGACAGGTGTGGGCCGGACTGGCCCAGGCCGCGGGCGGCGGGCAGCAGTGCGTGACCCTGCACGAGGTGGGCCGGATCCCGCCGCAGGGCGCGTCGGCGGGCAGCCCGGTGCTGGTGATCCGCGACTGCGGCATGCGTCCGCCGCGCGGGCGCGTGGTGGCCGGGCCGTGGCAGTCGGTGCTGACCCTGCTGCCGTATCTGAGCCCGACGGCCCCGCGGCTGCTCCAGCAGTCCTCGCTGGTGGGCGTGCAGCGGGTGTCCCCGGACGAGGCGGGGCACATCGGGCAGCTGATGCGGCTGCCGCGCCAGGCCGTGGAGGCCCTGCCGACGCTGGGCGACGGGGTGACGCTGTGGTGCACGCCGCGGGACCGGCAGTTCGTGATGACCCAGGGGACGGAAGCGGAATCGGGCTTGCTGGGTCCGGCGCGCCGCATCGACTGACCGCCGCCCCCCGAGGGGGGCGGACAGTGGTGTCGGGGCGCGATTAGGGTGGGTCCGGGCGCGGCGAGGTGGGCGCCGGACCAGTGTGCGACAGACCAGGAGGACCAGTGAGCGGCGATCGGAACGAGAGGCGCGGCGGGACGTGGGACGTCCCGACGGACGATCAGTCCGACGCGGAGCCCGAGCTGACGGGCGAGTTCACCATCGACTACACCCCGCCCGCCTGGTACACGCAGGGCGCGGCCCCGGCCGCGCAGGTCCCCGGGCTCCCCGAGGGCAGCGGCTTCGAGCCGCACCGGCCCACGGACTTGGACTCGCCGTCGACGATGCGGATCGCGCCGTCGGCGCCGCGGACCCCGTCCGAGGGCGAGGGCGCGCCGTCCGCGTTCCCGGCTGCGGGGCCGTCCGCGTTCCCGGCTTCGGCTTCGGCTTCGGCCGAGGCCGAGGCGGGCGCACCGGACCGGACACCGACGCCGCTTCCGTACTCCGCTCCGGCTCCGACTCCGGCCCCCGCGCCGTTCCCCGCTCCGGCTCCGGCCGAGGCGGGCGCATCCGACCAGGCACTCACGCCGCCTCCGTACTCCACTCCCGCTCCGGCTCCGGCCGAGGCGGGCGCACCCGACCAGGCACCGACGCCGGCTCCGTACTCCGCTCCGGCTCCGTTCCCTGCTCCGCCGGCCGAGCCGGTGGTGGCTCCGGTCGAGCCTGTGGCTCCCGCTCCGAGGTTCGAGACCGCCTCTGAACCTGCCCCTGCTCCGGTCGAGGACGCCCCGCCGGTGCCCGCGCTCGACGCACCGGCGCCGGTCGCCGCGGCTCCCGCCCCGGTCGAGGACGCGCCCGTGGCCGACGCCCCGCCGGCCCCTCCCGCCCCGCCGTTCGCGGACCCGGCGCCCTCCCCCACCGCCGAACCCGTCGCCGAGGCTGCCGCTCCCGCGCCGGAGGGCTCGCCCGAGCGCTGGGCCGGTCCTGCGGACACGCCCGCCGACGGCACCCCGCTGCTGCCCCCCGCCGAGCAGGCACCGGCGCCGGTCAGCCCCTCGGACGTACCGCAGCCCCGCGCGGAGAACGCCTTCGGCGGGCCCGTCGGCGAACTGCCGCCGCTGCCGCCCGCGTTCGCGGCTCAGGACGCCTACCCGTTCCCCCCGCCGGCTCCGGCTCCGGCCCCGCCGCAGCACCAGCAGCCCCAGCCGCCGCCGCAACAGCAGCCGTACCCCCAGCCTCAGCAGCAGCCGCCGTACGGCCAGCCCCAGGGCCAGCCGCCGTACCAGCAGCCCCAGCCGCCGCAGCCGCACGACCCGCGTTACTCGGCCGGCCAGACCACCGGCGGCGCGCCGCTCGGCTACACCGCCGCCGTCGAGCTGTCCTCCGACCGCCTGCTGCGCAACAAGCAGAAGCCCAAGAACAACAACGGCGGCGGCGGCCTCTTCCGCTTCGGCGGCAAGGCGGCCGAAGCGGAACGCCAGCGCAAGCTGGAACTCATCCGCACGCCGGTCATGTCCTGCTACCGCATCGCCGTCATCTCCCTCAAGGGCGGTGTCGGCAAGACCACGACCACCACCGCCCTCGGCGCCACCCTCGCCACCGAGCGCCAGGACAAGATCCTGGCCATCGACGCGAACCCCGACGCCGGCACCCTCGGCCGCCGTGTCCGCCGCGAGACCGGCGCCACGATCCGGGACCTGGTCCAGGCGATCCCGTACCTGCACTCGTACATGGACATCCGCCGGTTCACGTCCCAGGCGCCCTCCGGTCTGGAGATCATCGCCAACGACGTGGACCCGGCCGTCTCGACGACCTTCAACGACGAGGACTACCGCCGCGTCATCGAGACGCTGGGCCGCCAGTACCCGATCATCCTCACCGACTCGGGCACCGGCCTCCTCTACTCCGCCATGCGCGGCGTCCTGGACCTGGCCGATCAGCTGATCATCATCTCGACCCCGTCCGTGGACGGCGCCAGCAGCGCCAGCACCACCCTCGACTGGCTCTCCGCGCACGGGTACGCCGACCTCGTCTCCCGCTCCCTCACGGTCATCTCGGGAGTCCGCGAGACCAGCAAGATGATCAAGATCGAGGACATCGTGCAGCACTTCGAGACCCGCTGCCGCGGTGTGGTCGTCGTGCCGTTCGACGAACACCTCGCCGCGGGCGCGGAGGTCGACCTCGACATGATGCGGCCCAAGACGCGCGAGGCGTACTTCAACCTGTCCGCGCTCGTCGCCGAGGACTTCGTACGGGCCCAGCAGCAGGCCCCGCAGGGGCACTGGGGTGCTCAGCAGCCCCAGCAGCCGCATCAGCCCCAGCCGTATCCCCAGCAGCCGTACGGCCAGCCCCAGGGCCAGCCGCCGTACCAGCAGCCGCCGCAGGCCCCGCAGCCGCAGCAGCCCTACGGCCAGCCGTACCCGCAGCCCGGCCAGCCCTGGCAGCAGCCCCCGGCCCCCCAGCAACCGCAGAACCCGCAGAACCCGCAGCAGCAGCCCCCGCGCGACCCGCGCCTCGGCTGAACGAGGGAGGGCCCGTACCACCGGTACGGGCCCTCCCTCGTTCTCGCGCGCGTCGCGTCGCCCCGCGCGTCAGCGGTGCGCGTCGTACGCGTCCGTCAGCACCCGCGCCCGCTTCACGTCGTCGGCGATGGCCTCCAGCAGCCCGTCCAGCGACTCGAACTTCGCCATCCCCCGCACGTAGGCGAGGAAGTCGACGGCCACGTGCTTCCCGTACAGGTCCAGCCCGATCCGGTCGATCGCGTACGCCTCCACGGTTCGCTCGGTGGCGTCGAACTGCACGTTCGTCCCCACCGAGATCGCGGCGGGCATCCGCTCGCCGTCGGCCGTCAGCCAGCCCGCGTACACCCCGTCCGCCGGGATCGCGGTGTGCGGCGGCGTCTCGACGTTCGCCGTCGGGTAGCCGAGCTCGCGCCCGCGCTGCGCGCCGCGCACCACCACGCCCTCGACCCGGTGCGGACGCCCCAGGACCTCGGCCGCGCCCTCCATGTCGCCCTCGGAGACCAGCTTGCGCGCGAGCGTCGAGGAGAACGGCACGCCGCCGCCCGCCTCTCCCCGCTCGACCAGGTCCACCACGTCGACCTCGTAGTCGTACGTGCCGCCCAGCTCGCGCAGGAAGTCGACGTTCCCCGCCGCCCGGTGGCCGAAGCGGAAGTTCGGGCCCTCGATGACGGCCCGCGCGTGCAGCTTGTCGACGAGCACCTTGACGATGAAGTCGGCCGGGGACAGCTTCGAGAACTCCGCGGTGAACGGCAGGATCAGCAGCGCGTCCACACCGAGCCCGGCCATCAGCTCGGCGCGCCGGTCGTACGGCGCCAGGATCGGCGGGTGGCTGCCGGGGCGGACGACCTCGCTGGGGTGGGGGCTGAAGGTGACGACGACGGACGGGAGGCCGAGCGCGTGGGCCTTGGCCACGGCCCGTCCGATGATCAGCTGATGACCGCGGTGCACGCCGTCGTAGGAGCCGATGGTGACGACGCTGCGTCCCCAGTCCTGGGGGATGTCCTCCAAGCCACGCCAGCGCTGCACTGTGACCGCTCCTCGCCCGAACCCGTTTAGTCCTTGAACTGATTGCCGATTGCAGGTCTAAGACTGCCATGCCGGTGCCCGGTGCCCCGCATCGGCGTCCGGGATCATCAGGTCAGGTCCGGGATCGTCAGGTCACGTCCGGGGCCGCCCCGCCGAGGGCCTCCACCGTCCGGCGGGCGCCGGGTCCCAGCAGGGCGGCGGCCTCCGTACCCGCCTGCGCCAGCCAGCCGGCCACCAGCGCGCCGAAGGCCGGCTGCGCCCGGGCCAGCTCCACCGTCCGCCGTTCGAACACCGCCGCCCCGCCCGGGGCCCGGCCCAGCTGTCGCCCGGTCGCCCGCAGCAGCTCCCGCGTGCGCTCCCGCGGGCGCCCGGCGGTCCCCGCGGCGAGGGCGCCGAGGAAGGCGTCCAGCACCTGCGGATCGGCCTCCTCGCGCAGCAGTACGCCGGCCAGCTCGCCGCGCAGGGCGTACGAGGACTCCGTGCCGGGGGCGGCCAGTACGGCGGCCAGCGCGGCCCTGACCCCGGCCGGGGCGGTCCGCAGCAGGTCCAAGACCAGCGGGCGCAGCACGGGGGCCGCGGCCGGGCCCTGTGCGAGCCGCAGCTCGACGAAGGCGGCGGCGTGCGGGGCGTCGGCCGGACACCGCGCCAGGTGCTCCCGTACGAGGTCGGCCGCGCGCCGGGCCAGCCCCGGCGTGGTCAGCGCCGCCAGGGCGCGCACCACCTCCCCGTCGGCCCGGGCCCGCAGGGCGGCGAACACCGCGTCCGGGTCCGGCAGTACGGGCAGCGCCGCGACCAGGGCCGCCGCGGGCAGCCGGGCGCCGTGCTCGGGGGCGCGGAAGCAGGCCAGGGCGGCGGGCAGGTAGCGGCCGCGCGCCTGCGGGTCGCGCAGCAGGATCGCCAGGGCGCTGCCGTGCAGGGTCGCGTCGGCGGGGCGCGCCAGCAGCGCCCGGGCGGCGGCGCGCAGCAGGTCGCGGTCGGCGGGGGTGCGCGCGTGCGGGGCGGTGGCGATTCCGTGGGCCGCGGCCGCGGCCCGCCGCCCGGGGCGTTCGTCGTGCGCCCAGCGGTGCACGGCCCGGCACATCGCGGAGGGCTCGTCCTCGGCGAGGGCGGCGAGCAGCTCGTCGGCGCACGGGTGCGCGGCGTCGGCGAGCGCCTCGGTGAGGTCGTCGAGGGCGGGGCGGCGGTGGGTGTGCAGCAGGGCCTGGGCCGCGGTGGCGACGGTGGCCCCGGGGCGGCCGCGCAGCCGGCGCCCGTCGGTGAACCAGGCGCAGAGCAGGGGCTGCACGCGCTGCGGATCCCGGGTGAGGCGGCGGGCCGCGGCGTCGAGGTAGCGCTCGCCCGGGGCCGCGTCGGCGGGATCGGCGGGCAGCAGGCGGCGCAGCAGGTCGAGCCGGTCGGGCTCGGGCAGGCGCAGCCGGTTCCAGAACCGGCCTGCGAAGTCGCCGGGGCCGGCCCGGGCGACGTGCTCGGCGAGGGCGTGCAGGACGGGGAGGTGGCGGCGGGCGTCGGGGACCCGCAGCAGGGTCTCGCGCAGCAGCCGGGCGGCCCACCACGTGCGGTCGGGGTCGGCCGGTTCCTCGGCGAAGCGGTTCAGGGCGTGGACCAGCGCGGTCAGTTCGGCGGCCAGGCGGTCCGGGGAGAGCCGGCACAGGGCCTCCAGGACGGGCCCGATCCGGTGCCGGGGCACGGGCAGGCCCGGGCCGGCGAGGCCGTGGACGAGGGAGGCGAGGGCCGTCGGGACGTCCAGGTGGCCGGCCTGGATCCAGTCGGACAGTTCCTCGTGGGCGAAGCGGTAGCCGGGGCCCGCGGGCACCAGCAGCCCCTCGGTGAGCACGGCCGGGGCCCAGCCCGTCCGCCAGGGGAACAGCTCCTCGAAGGAAGCCCGGTCCAACTGCCCCTGCCCGGCGCCCAGACAGCGCCGCGCGGCCTCGTGCACGCTGCCTGCCACGCGCGCGGCGAGCCGCCTCACTCCCGGGCCGTGCACCGCGCCGGTCGCGGCGGCGATGCGGACGGCGACCCGCAGGGCGGTCAGGTCCAGGTGGGCGGCGAAGACCTCGTCGCGGCCGGGGCGTCCGGCGGTGACCCCGGCGGCCCGGATCCCGGCGAGCAGGCGCAGGGTGAGCGGATGCCGGGCGTCGGCCTCGCGGACGGCGCCTTCGGGGATCCCGAGCCGGGCCCGGGCGGTCGCGGCCTCGGCCGGGGTCAGGTCGCCGACCGCGAGCGCGGGCGGCAGCCCCCGGGCGGCTCGGGCCGGGCGGTGCAGCACCTCGGGCGGATAGAGGGCGCCGGCCCGCTCCCAGTACTCGGGCCGGGCGGCGACGACCAGCCGCACGCCGGTCCGTGCCAGCCACCCCGCGGTGGCCGAGCTCCAGGGCGCGAGCCGCTGCGCGAGCTCGGCCGGCATCTCCTCCGCCGCGTCGAGCACCACGAGAAGCGCCCGCCCCGCTCCCGCGACCAGCCCCGCGACCCGCTCCCCGATCCCGACGGGCACGGTGGCCCCCGAGCCTGCTTCGGCAGCGGCGTGCGCCGCGTCCGGCGGCCGGGCCTCGCGTTCGTGCCCGGGCGGGGGCGGGTCTGTGGGAGTGCCCGCGGGAGGTACGGGGTCGGGGGACGAGGCGGTGCGGCCTGCCGTCGTCAGCGCCCGCGTCACCGCGTCGGCCAGGGAGGTGTCCGCCCCGTGCAGGTCCGCGCCCCGCAGCCAGAGGGTCGGCGCCGGGCGGGGGCCCCGCGCGCGGCGGGCGGCCAGGGCGACGAGGGCCGTGGTGCGGCCGGTACCCGGGCGTCCGGCCAGGCCGAGGACCGGGCGGTCCCCCGCCGTGAAGGCGTCCAGTGCGGCGTCGAGGTCGGGGCGCTCCACCGGAGCCGGATCGGACCCGGGAGCGTGCGGCGGGCAGGCCGCCGCGACGGTGAGCGCGGCCAGTTCCAGCGCCCCGGCGAGGTTCAGGTCGGCCCCGTGGCCCGGTACGGTCGCGGCGTTGCGTTCCAGCAGCGCGGCCAGCGGCCCGCGCGGATCGGCTCCGGCGGCCGCGCACAGCGCCACCGCGAAGCCTCCGGAGCGGTGCTCCGCCCGCAGGGCGGTGTTCACGACCGCGAGCACCGCTCCGGTCCCCGCGTCGAGGACCGGGCCCCCGCAGGCCTCCCCGCCCAGCAGCAGCGCGTCCCGCCCGTCCGTCCCGATCGCCAGCTCCACGGCCGCGCCCCGGGGCACCGCGTGGCACCGGTCCGTGGCGGCATACGCGACCTCGACGCCCCCGCCGGCCAGCACCCGCGCTTGGCGCCATCCCCGCGCGGGCAGCCGTACGTACGTCCCGGGATCGATCACCGGGCGCGCGGACACGGGCAGCGGCCGCACCCCGAGCCCGTCGGTCCGTACGAGCGCCAGCGCCAGCCCCGGCAGCGCGGTCACGTCGGCCGCCTCGGCCAGCCAGGTCCGCCCGGCCGGTCCCGGCCCGTGCAGCACGACCCGGCTCAGCCCGTCGACGGCCTCATGGCTGGTGACGACCGTCCCGCGGTCGTCGGCGACGAATCCGCTGCCGCGCGCTCGCCCGGCCTGATCGCAGATCCTGACGAGCTCCGCCATGGCCGCACCACCACTCCCCGCAGCACTCCCCCGCAACACCCGTGTTCACGACGGTAGGGAGACGGTAGGCCGGTGAAGATCAGCGCGAAAAGCACGCGTGGCGAAAGCGCCCCCTTACGCTCCCTCCATTCACTCCGAGCGCCTGCTCGGACGGGTGAATACGGGGCTCCGGGTGGATAGAGACCTACCCGAGGGGGGTCGTGGAGCGGTGAACGGCAGACCATGGGCGCTCACCGCTCCACGTCGACGAAGCCGACGGAGACGTCCGTCGGGTTCAGACGAAGACCGCGAGGGACTTCGCCTTGCCGCCCTTGCTCTCGACGAGCCCGAGCAGCTGGCCCTGCGGCCCGAAGACCGCGACCGTGCGGCCGGCCTCGTACTCCTGCGGCATGTCGATCCGCACGCCGTTGGCGAGCAGCGAGGCCCGCCGGGCGTCCAGGTCCCAGCGCGGGAAGGCGGCCGCGGCCGCCTCGCCGATCGGCATGACGGTCAGCTCCTCCTGGAGCTGGTCCAGCGTCCGCGCCCGGTCGAGCTTGTAGGGGCCCACCCGGGTGCGCCGCAGCGCGGTGAGGTGGCCGCCGACGCCGAGGTCGGCGCCCAGGTCACGGGCGAGGGCGCGGATGTACGTACCGCTGGAGCAGACGACGGAGACGACGAGGTCGACGACCTTGGTGCCGTCCAGGGCCTGCGCCTCCCGCATGTCGTACACCTGGAAGGAGGAGACGGTCACCGGCCGGGCCGGGATCTCGAAGTCCTCGCCGTCCCGCGCGCGCTTGTAGGAGCGCACGCCCTTGATCTTGATGGCGCTGACCTTGGACGGGACCTGCATGATCTCGCCGGTCAGCTTGGCGACGCCCGCGTCCACGGCCTCCCGGGTGACCCCGCCTGCGTCGATGGAGGAGGTGATCTCGCCCTCGGCGTCGTCCGTCAGGGTGTTCTGGCCCAGGCGGATCGTGCCGAGGTACTCCTTCTCCGTGAGCGCGAGGTGGCCGAGGAGCTTGGTGGCCTTCTCGACGCCCAGGACCAGCACGCCCGTCGCCATCGGGTCGAGCGTGCCCGCGTGGCCGACGCGGCGGGTCTTGGCGATCCCGCGCATCTTGGCGACCACGTCGTGCGAAGTGAAACCGGACGGCTTGTCGACGATGACCAGGCCGTCCGGAGTCTTCCCTGCGTTGGTGCTCATTCCGCGGCTGCGTCCTCGTCGTCCTCGTCGCCCGGCTTCTTGTACGGGTCGGCGTCGCCGGCGTACTGGGCTCCGGAGGAGACCTCGCGCACCTGGGCGTCCGAGGTGCGCGCCTTCTCCAGGAGGTCCTCGATGGTCTTGGCGTTCTCCGGGAGGGCGTCCGCGACGAAGGTCAGGGTGGGCGTGAACTTGGTCCCCGCCGCCCGGCCCACCGCGGAACGCAGTACGCCCTTGGCGCTCTCCAGGCCCGCAGCCGCGCTGGCCCGGTCCTCGTCGTCCCCGTAGACCGTGTAGAAGACCGTGGCCTCCCGCAGGTCGCCGGTGACCCGGGTGTCCGTGATGGTCACGTGCGTACCGAGGCGGGGGTCCTTGACACCACGCTGCAGCTTCTCGGCCACCACCTCCCGGATGAGGTCCGCCAGCTTCTTCGCCCGCGCATTGTCGGCCACTGGTCCGTCTCCTTCTTATGTCTTGCTATCAGTCTTCATCACCGTGGAGGCGCCGTCGTACGGACAGCAGCTCCACTTCCGGACGGGCCGCGACCAGCCGCTCGCAGCGGTCGAGTACGTCCGAGAGGAACCCCGCGTCCCCACTCACCAGGGCGACCCCTATACGGGCCCTGCGGTGCAGGTCCTGGTCGCCCACTTCAGCCGCGCTCACGGAGAACTTGCGTTGGAGCTCGGCGACGATGGGCCGGACGACGGAGCGTTTCTCCTTCAGCGAGTGGACGTCGCCGAGGAGCAGGTCGAAGGACAGAGTCCCCACGTACATGCAGTTCCGGATATCCCGCCGGTGCGGGTTCGGTGGCCTGCCGGACCGTCGCCCGGCAGGATCACCCGGGCGCTCGTGCGGCCGGGTCACCAGAACCGTACACGCAACGGCCGGGGCCGATCGACGGATATTCCGCCGACCGGCCCCGGTTACGAGTTACGACACGGTGCGAACCGCCTCGCGCTTACGCGCGGGGCTTCTCGCGCATCTCGTACGTCGCGATGACGTCGTCGATCTTGATGTCGTTGAAGGAACCGAGGTTGATACCACCCTCGAAGCCCTCGCGGATCTCGGTGACGTCGTCCTTGAAGCGGCGCAGACCGGAGATGGTGAGGTTCTCGGCGATGACCTTGCCATCGCGGATGAGACGCGCCTTGGTGTTGCGCTTGACCTCGCCGGACCGGATGAGGACACCGGCGATGTTGCCCAGCTTGGACGAGCGGAAGATCTCGCGGACCTCCGCCGTACCGAGCTCGACCTCTTCGTACTCCGGCTTGAGGAGACCCTTCAGGGCCGCCTCGATCTCCTCGATGGCCTGGTAGATCACCGAGTAGTAGCGGACGTCGACGCCCTCGCGGTCCGCCATCTGCGCGGCACGGCCGGCCGCACGGACGTTGTAACCGATGACGATGGCGTCGGAGCCCATCGCCAGCGAGATGTCGGACTCGGTGACCGCACCCACACCGCGGTGCAGGACGCGGATGTCGACCTCTTCACCGACGTCGAGCTGGAGCAGCGAGGACTCGAGAGCCTCGACCGCACCGGACGCGTCGCCCTTGATGATGAGGTTGAGTTCCTGGACGAGACCGGCCTTGAGGACCGAGTCGAGGTCTTCCAGGGACACCCGGCGGACACGCTTGGCGAAGTTGGCGTTGCGCTCACGCGCAGCACGCTTCTCGGCGATCTGACGGGCCGTACGGTCCTCGTCGACGACGAGGAAGTTGTCGCCGGCGCCGGGGACGTTGGTGAGACCCAGGACCAGGACGGGGGTCGACGGACCCGCTTCCTCGACGTTGTTGCCCTTGTCGTCGAGCATGGCGCGCACTCGGCCGTAGGCGTCGCCCACGACCATCGTGTCGCCGACGCGGAGGGTACCGCGCTGGACGAGGACGGTGGCGACGGCGCCGCGGCCGCGGTCGAGGTGGGACTCGATCGCAATACCCTGAGCGTCCTGCTCCGGGTTGGCGCGCAGGTCGAGCGAGGCGTCGGCGGTGAGGACGACGGCCTCCAGCAGGGAGTCGATGTGCAGACCCTGCTTGGCGGAGATGTCGACGAACATCGTGTCGCCGCCGTACTCCTCGGCGACCAGACCGAACTCGGTGAGCTGACCGCGCACCTTGACCGGGTCGGCACCCTCGACGTCGATCTTGTTGACCGCGACGACGATCGGGACGCCGGCGGCCTTGGCGTGGTTGAGCGCCTCGATCGTCTGCGGCATGACGCCGTCGTTGGCCGCGACCACGAGGATCGCGATGTCGGTCGACTTGGCACCACGGGCACGCATGGCGGTGAACGCCTCGTGACCGGGGGTGTCGATGAAGGTGATGCGACGCTCTTCGTCGTTGACCTCGGTGGAGACCTGGTACGCACCGATGTGCTGCGTGATGCCACCGGCCTCGCCCGCGACGACGTTCGTCTTGCGGATGGCGTCGAGCAGTCGGGTCTTACCGTGGTCGACGTGACCCATGACGGTCACGACCGGCGGACGCGGCATGAGGTATTCCTCGCCGCCCTCGTCCTCGCCGAACTCGATGTCGAAGCCCTCGAGGAGCTCGCGGTCCTCTTCCTCCGGGCTGACGATCTGGACGACGTAGTTCATCTCGCCGGCCAGCATTTCGAGCGTCTCGTCGGAGACGGACTGCGTGGCGGTGACCATCTCGCCGAGGTTCATCATCACGGCGACGAGCGACGCCGGGTTGGCGTTGATCTTCTCCGCGAAGTCGGTGAGGGAGGCACCGCGCGACAGGCGCACGGTCTCGCCGCCACCGCGCGGCAGCATCACGCCGCCGACGGACGGGGCCTGCATGGCCTCGTACTCCTGGCGCCTCTGACGCTTGGACTTGCGACCACGACGGGCCGGACCACCGGGACGGCCGAAGGCGCCCTGCGTGCCACCACGGGCACCGGGACCACCGGGACGCCCGCCGAAGCCGGGACGACCGCCGCCGCCGGCACCGGCCGGACCGCCGCCGAAGCCGCCGCCACCGGGACGCGGGCCGCCGAAGCCGCCACCGCCGCCGGGACGCGAGCCCGGACCGGCCGGACGGCCTGCGAAGCCGCCGCCCGCGGGACGACCGGCGCCGCCGCCGGGACGGGCACCGCCCGCACCGGGACCACGGCCACCGGGGCCGCCACCGGGACGGGGACCGGGACCACCGGCAGCGGGACGCTGCGGCATCATGCCCGGGTTCGGACGGTTACCACCGGGAGCACCACCTGGACGCGGGGCGCCGCCCTGCGGACGGGGCATGCCGCCGGGGGTCGGACGACCTGCGCCGGCACCCTGCGGACGCGGAGCGCCGCCGGGGCCGCCCTGCGGGCGGGGAGCACCCTGGCCGCCACCGGCGCCGGGGGCACCGGGACGGGGAGCGCCGGCCGGACGGGGCGCCTGCGGGCGCGCCATGCCGGTGGAGCCACCAGAGGTGAAGGGGTTGTTGCCCGGGCGGGGACCCGCCGGACGGGCACCCTGGGGACGCGGAGCCTGAGCGCCGGGGGCGCCGGCGGGGCGCTGCCCCTGGGGAGCGGCACCGGCCGGGCGCGGGGCGCCGGGACGGGCGCCGGCCTGGCCACCCTGGCCCTGCGCCGGACGCTGCTGCGCCGGACGGGGGCCGGGAGCCGCGGCGGCGGGACGCTCGGTGCGCGCCGGGGCGGCGGGAGCCGCCGGCGGCGCGGAGAACTCGGTCGCCACGGGAGCCGCCGGAGCGGGCTTCGGGGCGGCCGGAGCCTTCGGGCCGGGACGCGGGCCGGAGGCGGCCGGAGTCACCGGGGCGGGCGCTGCGGCGGCCGGGGCCTCCGCGACGACCGGCTTGGGGGCCGGTGCGCCGGGCTTCGGCGCAGCGGGACGTGCAGTCGCACCCGGGGTGGGCGCCCCGGGCTTGGCGGGGGCGGCCTTGCGGGGCGCACCCGGCTTCGCAGCGGACTTGCCGGCGTTGCCGCCGGGACCCTGCAGTGCGTCGGTCAACTTGCGCACAACCGGCGCCTCGATCGTCGAGGACGCCGAACGGACGAACTCACCGAGTTCCTGGAGCTTGGCCATGACGACCTTGCTCTCAACTCCGAACTCCTTGGCGAGTTCATATACCCGGACCTTAGCCACTTCGCTCCTTTTAGGTCCGGGTTACGCCGGACCGTTGCTACTTCATGGGCGTACTCATCGCGTACTCATCGAGTGCTCATCGCAATCTCGACCTACTTCCAACTCGCGAGGTACCTGACCGCACGGGGCATCCGTGCCGTTCTCTTCTGTCTTACGGTGTCGCCCCGGCCGCAACGGCCAGGGCTGTGCGCAGCGCCGCCGTATCGAGCGCTCCGGCGGACCGGAGGGCCCGGGGAAACGCGCGCCGTCGGACCGCCTGGTCGAGGCAGACCACGGCGGGGTGCACGTAGGCACCCCGGCCGGGCAGCGTACCGCGTGGATCGGGGACGCATTCGTCCCCGATCGCCACGATGCGCAGCAAATCGCTCTTGGCCGCTCGCTCCCGACACCCCACACAGGTGCGTTCGGGGCATGCGCGGGCTTGCGTCCGGCCAGACACGCCTAAGTCTACCTCCCCGCACCGACCTCTCTCCCGACAAACGGCGGGAGAGAAATCGAACGGCTGTTGTGTTGTCCTGATCCACCACCGCCGGAGCGGTGGCCGTGCACCTGTCTACCGTCCGGGTAGCCCCGGCCGGTACCGGTTTATTCCCCGCCCCGGTCCCGGTCCGCGTCCGGGGACGCCTCGGTGTCGGGACGGATGTCGATGCGCCAGCCGGTGAGCCGCGCGGCGAGGCGGGCGTTCTGGCCCTCCTTGCCGATGGCCAGCGACAGCTGGTAGTCGGGGACGGTCACCCGGGCGGAACGCGTGTCCCAGTCGACGACCTCGACCTTGCTCACCCGGGCGGGTGACAGCGCGTTCGCGACCATCTCCGCCGGGTCGTCCGACCAGTCGACGATGTCGATCTTCTCACCGTGCAGTTCGGCCATCACGTTGCGCACACGGCTGCCCATCGGGCCGATGCAGGCGCCCTTCGGGTTGAGGCCCGAGCGGGTGGACCGTACGGCGATCTTGGTGCGGTGACCGGCCTCACGGGCGATCGCCGAGATCTCGACGCTGCCGTCGGCGATCTCCGGGACCTCCAGCGCGAAGAGCTTCTTCACCAGGTTGGGGTGCGTGCGCGACAGGGTCACGGACGGGCCGCGGACACCCTTCGCCACGCGCACGACGTACGCCTTCAGGCGCAGGCCGTGCGTGTACTCCTCACCGGGGACCTGCTCCTGCACGGGCAGGATGGCCTCCAGCTTGCCGATGTCGACGAGGACGTTCTTCGGGTCCTTGCCCTGCTGGACGACGCCGGTGATGACGTCACCCTCCCGGCCGGCGAACTCGCCGAAGGTCAGGTCGTCCTCGGCGTCGCGCAGACGCTGCAGGATCACCTGCTTGGCGGTCGTCGCGGCGATCCGGCCGAAGTCCGACGGGGTGTCGTCGAACTCCTTGGGCTCCTGCCCCTCTTCGAGGTCCCTCGGGTCTTCCGTCGCCCACACGACCACGTGACCGTTGGTGCGGTCCAGCACGACGCGAGCGCGGCGGAAGCTCCCCTCGGTCCGGTGGTACGCGATGAGGAGGGCCGACTCGATCGCTTCGACGAGCAGGTCGAAGGAGATCTCCTTCTCCCGGACCAGACCCCGCAGGGCACTCATGTCGATGTCCACGGCTACGCCTCCTCTTCCTTCTTGTCCTTGCGGTTGAACTCGATCTCGACACGCGCCTTGGCGATGTCGGTGAAAGCAATGCGGCGGGCGGTGGCCTTGCGGCCCTTCACGCCCGGAACTTCGAGGTCCAGTCCCTCGTCGTCGACGTCGAGGATGCGGGCGATGACTTCCCCGCCCTCCGCCAGCTGGAACTTCACGAGACGGCCGATGGCCCGTACGTAGTGACGGTGCTCGGTCAGCGGGCGGTCGGCGCCCGGCGAGCTCACTTCGAGGACGTACTCGTCCTCGCCCATCACGTCGGTTTCGTCGAGCTTGTCGGAGACCTCGCGACTCAGCTCCGCACACGCGTCCAGTTCCACGCCCTCGTCGGAGTCCACGATGATCCGCAGCATCCGGCGCTTGCCCGCCCGTGACATCTCGATCTCTTCGAGGTCCAGGCCCTTGGCGGCGACGAGAGGCTCCAGCAGTCCGCGCAGCCTGTCGCTCTGGGTCGTGCTCATCCGGGTGACTCCTCGGCCGCGTGTGCTGTTGTGGTTTCCGTCGTGTGTCAGGTCAAAGGGTATCCGGTGTCGGAGGGTGTTGCCGTCCGCGCTGTGGACGGGGCCCCCGGGTACCGTGATCACACCCTGCCCCGCCACCAGCCCGGTCATCACCCGAAGGACGCCGCCGTGCCCTGGACTCCGCCTTTGAGACCCTCGCGCAGGAGCCTGCTCACCGGCGCCGCCGGTGCGGTGGGCGCCGCACTGCTCGCCGGGTGCTCCGACGACCGCCCGCCCGGTGGCGACACCGGAATTCCGCTCGAACGGCGGATGCGGGAGGCGGCCGTTCGTGACAGTACGCGACTGCTGGAACGTTACGACGCCACCGCCGCCGCCCATCCGGCCCTGGCCGGGCGGCTCGCGCCGCTGCGCGCCGCCGTCGCGGCGCACACCGCCGCCCTGTCCCCGACCTCCACGGGCTCGCCGTCCGCCGCCGCGTCCGTCGCCGCGGGTGCGGCCGCGCCCGCGTCGAGCGGCGAGCCGGTGCCCCCGGTGGCCGCCGAGGCGCTGACCGCGCTCGCGGACGCCGAACGGAGCCTGTCCGAGGCCCGGACCATCGACCTGGCCGGAGCTCCCGGGGAGCTGGCGCGGATGCTGGCCTCGGTGGCCGCCTGCGGCGCCGTCCACGCCCACCTGCTGACCTCGACTCCGGGAGCCGCTTCGTGAAGCCCGAACCCGCCGCCCCCGGCCCGGTCCTGGAGGCCGCGCAGGCCGCGCTCGCCGCCGAGCACGCGGCCTCCTACGGCTACGGGGTGATCGGCGCCCGCACCACCGGCGCCCGCGCGACCGAGGCCCGCGAGGCGTACGGCGCCCACCTCGCGCGGCGTGACGCGCTGACCCGGACCGTACGGGAGCTGGGGGGCGCGCCCCGGCCCTCGGCGGCGGCCTACGCCCTGCCGTTCGAGGTGCGCACCGCGGCCGACGCCGAGCGGCTGGCCGCCGACATCGAGGACCGGGTGGCGGGCGCGTACGCGGACCTGGTGCGGTCGGCGGAGGGCCCGCTGCGCCGCGAGGCGGCCGACGCGCTGAGCGCCGCGGCCGTGCGGTCGGCGCGCTGGCGCGGCGCAGGCGTAGCCTTCCCTGGGCTCCCGGAACGCGCGTAAGGAGCTCTCACCAGCTGAAAGGGACCACGCACGCATGGCTTTCGAACCGCCGCAGCGGCTCGTACGGGCGCTCGGCGAGATGCCGGGGACAGCGCAGGACGCGGACTGGCTGGGGCAGTTGCCCCGGCTCACCGAGGCCGCGCTCTCCCGGCGCGGGCTAAGGGCCCATCGGGTCCAGGCCCCGGGCGGGCGCAGCAGCGTGGTCGTCCTCGTGACGTACGCCGACGGGACCCCGGCCGCCCTGAAGCTGGCGCCGCCGCACGCCCGGCCCGACCGGGAGCTGGCCGCGCTGGCGCACTGGGGCGGCTTCGGGGCCGTACGGGTCCTCGACACCCGCCACCACGAGGAGGACGGGGCGCTGCTGCTGGAGCGGCTGCACCCGGAGGTGTCGCTGCGGTCGCTGCCGGAGACGAAGGCGCTGCTGGAGGCCAGCGGGACGCTGCGCAGGCTGTGGGTGGCCCCGCCGGCCGGGCACGGCTGGGAGACGGTGGCGGAGCGCACCGCGCGCCAGTCGCAGGCGCTTCGGGCGGCCCCGGCGGAGGTCCGGGCGCTGGCCGACACGGCCCTGGCGATGCGCGAGGAGCTGCTGGCGGCTCCGCCGGAGGAACTGCTGCTGCACGGGAACTTCCGGCAGGGCAAGGTGCTGGCGGGCGAGCGGGCGCCGTGGCTGACGGTGGGCCCGGAACCGCTGGTCGGCGAGCGGGCGTACGACGTGGCGCGGCTGGTCCGGGACCGGCTGGAGGACCAGGTGGCCTCCTCGGCGGGGGCGGGCGGGGCCCGGCGCCGGGTGAACAAGTTGGCCGACGCGCTGGAGGTGGACCGGGAGCGGCTGCGGGGCTGGACGCTGTTCCGGGCGGTGGAGTCGGGGAACCGGGCGCTGGCCGCGGGGCGGCGCCGGGATGCGGAGCTGCTGCTGGAGTTCGCCGCCTGGTTGTAGGGCATACCGTAGGAAAAGAGGTATGTCGGGCAGGGGGCCGTCATGGTCGAAGAACTGCTGACAGCGGGAATCGCCGCGGCCGTGGGCGTCGCCGCGTACCTGGGCGCCGCGGCCCGGGTGGTGAAGCAGTACGAGCGGGGTCTGGTCTTCCGCTTCGGTCGGCTGCGGGACGAGATCCGGCCGCCGGGCTTCACGGTGATCGTGCCCGGGGTGGACCGGCTGCGGAAGGTCAACATGCAGATCGTGACGCTGCCGGTGCCGGCCCAGGAGGGCATCACCCGGGACAACGTCACGGTGCGGGTGGACGCGGTCGTGTACTTCAAGGTCGTGGACCCGGCGAGTGCGGTGGTGGCGGTGGAGGACTACCGCTTCGCCGTCTCGCAGATGGCGCAGACCTCGCTCAGGTCGATCATCGGTAAGTCGGACCTGGACGACCTGCTGTCCAACCGGGAGATGCTCAACCAGGGCCTGGAGCTGATGATCGACAGCCCGGCGGTGGGCTGGGGCGTGCAGATCGACCGGGTCGAGATCAAGGACGTCTCGCTGCCGGAGACGATGAAGCGGTCGATGGCCCGGCAGGCGGAGGCGGACCGCGAGCGGCGGGCCCGGGTGATCAACGCCGATGCGGAGCTGCAGGCCTCGCACAAGCTGGCCGATGCGGCCGCGGTGATGTCGGACCAGCCGGCGGCGCTGCAGCTGCGCCTGCTCCAGACGGTGGTGGCGGTGGCCGCGGAGAAGAACTCCACCCTGGTCCTGCCGTTCCCGGTGGAACTCCTGCGCTTCCTGGAGCGCGCGGCCCCGTCGCCTGCGGCGCCGCTCCCCGAACAGGAGGCTGCCCCGGGCCCGGGTCCCGGCGGGGTCTCTTCCTGGCTCCCCGAACGGGAGGCGACGGGCACGGCCCCCGAAACGGTCCCGCCTGCGGCGAGGCTCCCGGAGCGGGAGGCGGCCACCGGCACGAGCCCCGGCGGGGCCGTCTCTCCCGAAGACCCGGCTGCGGCCGGCCCGGCTTCCGAAGGCCCCGGGCCGGCCGCGGTCGACGACGCGACGGGGGTCGGCTGGTCCCTGGACGGCTCGCCGCCGCCCGCGGCGGAGCCGGACCCGCCGCGCGGGTAGGGCGGCCGGCCGCTGCGCGGAGCCGTACCCCACCCCGCCCTTCCACCTCCCCCAGACTCCGTCCGGGGGGACCCCCACCCGGGCTCCGCCCGGACCCGCGCCTCAATCGCCGGCGAGGCTGAAATGGCCCGGGCAGCCCTTCCAGCCTCGCCGCACATCCAGCCCCGCCGGCGTTTGAGGCGCGGGGTCCGGGGCGGAGCCCCGATCCCTCAGCCTCGCCGGCGTCAGGGCGTCAGGCGGGACAGGGCTTCGGGCAAGGGGAGTTCTTCGCGGGTGCCGGTCGCGCGGTTCTGCAGTTCGACCACCGACTCCGCGGAGCGACGGCCCGCCACCAGGATCCACGGCACGCCGATCAGCTCCGCGTCCGTGAGCTTCACCCCGGGCGACAGGCCCGGGCGGTCGTCCAGCAGGACCCGACGCCCCGCCGCGGCCAGCGCGGCGGCGGCCTCCTCCGCCAGCGCGAGCGGCACGGCCTTGCCCGCCGCCACCACGTGGACGTCGGCCGGGGCCACCTCCGCCGGCCAGCACAGCCCGCGCCCGTCCGCCGTCTGCTCGGCCAGGGCCGCCACCGCGCGGGAGACGCCGATGCCGTACGAGCCCATCGTGACCCGTACCGGCTTGCCCTCCTTGCCCAGCACGTCCAGCCCGAACGCGTCCGCGTACTTGCGGCCCAGCTGGAAGATGTGGCCGATCTCGATCGCCCGGTCGAGCTTCAGGCCGGCGCCGCAGGACGGGCAGGGGTCGCCCGGTTCCACGACCACCACGTCCAGGTACCGGTCCACCTCGAAGTCGCGTCCGCAGACCACGTTCCGGGCGTGCGTGTCCGCCTTGTTGGCCCCGGTCACCCATGAAGTGCCGGGCGCCACACGGGGGTCGGCCAGGTACCGGACCTTGTCCAGGCCCTGCGGGCCCACGTAGCCGCGTACCAGATCGGGCCGGTCCACGAAGTCCTCGGCCGTCACCAGCTCCACCACCGCCGGGGCCAGGTGCTCGCCCAGTTTGCCGAGGTCCACCTCCCGGTCGCCCGGTACGCCCACGGCCACGATCTCGCCGTCCACCTTCACCAGCAGGTTCTTCAGCGTCGCCGAGGCCGGCACCCCCAGGTGCGCCGCCAGGGTCTCGATCGTCGGGGTGTCCGGGGTGTCCACCTCCTCCAGCGCGGGGTGCTCCCCCGCCGCCGGGACCAGGGCGAAGGTCACGGCCTCGGTGTTCGCCGCGTAGTCGCAGGAGGGGCAGTCCACGAAGGTGTCCTCGCCCGCCTCGGCGGGGGCCAGGAACTCCTCCGACGCCGAGCCGCCCATCGCCCCCGACACCGCCGACACGATCCGGTGGTCCAGCCCGAGCCGGGTGAAGATGCGGACGTACGCCTCGCGGTGGAGCCGGTAGGACTCCGCCAGGCCCTCGTCGGACACGTCGAAGGAGTACGAGTCCTTCATCTGGAACTCGCGCCCGCGCAGCACGCCCGAGCGGGGCCGCGCCTCGTCCCGGTACTTGGTCTGGATCTGGTACAGCATGACCGGCAGGTCCTTGTACGAGGTGCACTGGTCCTTCACCACCAGCGTGAAGATCTCCTCGTGGGTCGGACCGAGCAGGTAGTCCGCGCCCTTGCGGTCCTTGAGGCGGAAGAGCAGGTCCCCGTACTCCGACCACCGACCGCTGACCTCGTACGGCTCCCTGGGCAGCAGGGCGGGGAGCAGCACCTCCTGGGCCCCGATCGCGTCCATCTCCTCGCGGACGATGCGCGAGACGTTGTCCAGGACCCGCTTGCCGAGCGGCAGCCACGTCCACACCCCGGCCGAGGTGCGCCGGACGTAGCCGGCGCGGACCAGGAGCCGGTGGCTGAGGGTCTCGGCGTCGGCCGGGTCCTCGCGGAGGGTCTTGGCCATGAGGCGGGACATGCGCTGCACGTGAGAAGTGGACATGACGGGAGGCTACCGGGGCCCCTCGCGGCCCCGGAAATCAATTCAACGGCCGGCCGCGGCGCCGCCTCAGCGCCTCTTCAGCGGCAGCGGGGCCCCCATCACCGCGTACGGGAGGCTCGCGCTCGGGAAGTGGACCTGCAGGGCGAGGTCGGCGTAGCCGAGGGCCCGGTAGAGCCCGCGGGCGGGGCTCTCGGTGTCGATGGCCGAGAGGATCGAGCGGGGCTCGTCGGCGCCGTCGGTGAGACGGGTGATCAGCTCGCGGCCGACGCCGTGGCCCTGGAAGCCGGGGTGGACGTGCAGCTCGGTGATCACGAAGGAGTCGTCGAGCCAGTCCTCGTGCCCGCCGGCCCGCAGGTACGGCGCGACGATCGTGGACCACCAGTGCGTCCGGTCGTTCGGCATGCCGTAGACGAAGCCGGTGAGCGCGCCGTCGTCGGTGAACGCCCCCAGGGCCCGGGCTCCGCGGCAGGTCATGTGGCGCTGGACGATGTAGCGCCGGATGCCGACCTCCTCCTCGCTGAGGCCGAAGGCGACGGCCTGCACGCGCAGGGCCTCGTCCACGCGGGCGGCGAGGTCGAGAGGGCCGATGCGGAGTCCGGTAGGGAGCATGCCGCGACCTTACTTCCGGTACGTCCGCGCCGGAATGCCGTCAGCCGGATCTTGTCCGGTTCAGAAGAGGACGCTCATGAACGCGCCGACCTCCTGGAAGCCGACGCGGCGGTACGAGGCCCGCGCGGCGGCGTTGAAGTCGTTCACGTAGAGGCTGACCACGGGGGCCACGTCGCGCAGCGCGTAGGCGACGACGGCGGCCATCCCGGCCTCGGAGTGGCCCCGGCCGCGGAACTCGGGGGCCACCCACACGCCCTGGATCTGGCAGGCGCGGGCGGTGGCGGCGCCGATCTCCGCCTTGAAGACGACCGTGCCGTCCTCGACGCGGGCGAAGGAGCGGCCGCCGGCGACCAGCTCGGCGACGCGGGCCTGGTAGAGCAGGCCCCCGTCCCCGGCCATCGGGGAGACGCCGACCTCCTCGGTGAACATGGCCACGCAGGCGGGCATGATCAGGTCCATCTCGTCCTTGCGGACCCGGCGGACCAGGGGGTCGGGCTCGATCGTGGTGGACGGGCTCTCGATGGTCATGAGCGGCTGGTGCGGGCGGACCTCGCGGGCCGGTCCCCAGGTGGGCTCCAGGAGCTGCCACAGCAGCCGGGTGGGCCCGGCCGGACCGACGATGGAGGAGCACCGGCGGCCGGTGCGGCGGGCGCGGTCGGCGAAGGCCCGTACGGCGTCCGGCTCGGCGCAGACGGGGACCAGGTTGGCGCCCGCGTAGCAGAGCGAGCGCAACTCGCCGTGGGCGTACCAGCCCCACATCTCGCCGCCCAGGCGCCAGGGGTCGAGCCCGGCGACCTGGACCCGGGAGGCGACGAAGGCGTTCTCGACCGGCTCGCGTCCGAGGATCTCGAGCGCGGCGTCGAGATCACTGGGCTCGAGGACCCGGGTGGTGGTCTGCGTCAACACTGGGGCCTCACCATGCAAGTCGCTGATCTCCGCACTGTACCCGGCGATGCCAGACGATGCCGCGTCCGCGGTCACGGAAAAGCCCCGGCCCCGCCCGCGAGCTGCGGGAACGGGGCCGGGGCGGCACCTCGCGGTGCCTAGACTCCGATGGCGACGGTCGGCTCGCCGCTCATCACGCCGTCCTTCTCCATCTGCTCGGCGATCTTCATCGCCTCTTCGATGAGGGTCTCCACGATCTTCGACTCGGGGACGGTCTTGATGACCTCGCCCTTGACGAAGATCTGGCCCTTGCCGTTGCCGGAGGCGACGCCGAGGTCGGCCTCGCGGGCCTCGCCCGGGCCGTTGACGACGCAGCCCATGACCGCGACGCGCAGCGGGACCTCCATGCCCTCCAGGCCCGCCGTGACCTCCTCGGCCAGCTTGTAGACGTCGACCTGGGCCCGCCCGCAGGACGGGCAGGAGACGATCTCCAGGCGGCGCGGCTTGAGGTTCAGGGACTCCAGGATCTGGATGCCGACCTTGACCTCCTCGACCGGCGGGGCCGAGAGGGAGACGCGGATGGTGTCGCCGATGCCCTCGGAGAGCAGCGCGCCGAAGGCGACGGCGGACTTGATGGTGCCCTGGAAGGCGGGGCCGGCCTCCGTGACGCCGAGGTGCAGCGGGTAGTCACAGGCGGCGGCGAGCTGGCGGTAGGCGTTGACCATCACGACCGGGTCGTTGTGCTTGACCGAGATCTTGATGTCGCTGAAGCCGTGCTCCTCGAAGAGGGAGGCCTCCCACAGCGCGGACTCGACCAGCGCCTCCGGGGTGGCCTTGCCGTACTTCTTCAGCAGCCGGGCGTCGAGCGAGCCCGCGTTGACGCCGATGCGGATCGGGGTGCCCGCGTCCTTGGCGGCCCGCGCGATCTCCTTGACCTTGTCGTCGAACTGCTTGATGTTGCCCGGGTTCACGCGGACCGCGGCGCAGCCGGCGTCGATCGCGGCGAACACGTACTTCGGCTGGAAGTGGATGTCGGCGATGACCGGGATCTGCGACTTCTTCGCGATCACGGCGAGTGCGTCGGCGTCGTCCTGGGTCGGGCAGGCCACGCGGACGATGTTGCAGCCGGAGGCGGTGAGCTCGGCGATCTGCTGGAGCGTGGCGCCGATGTCGGAGGTACGGGTGGTGGTCATCGACTGCACCGATACGGGTGCGTCGCCACCGACGGCCACGGAACCGACCTGGATCTTGCGGCTGACCCTGCGGTCGGCAAGCTTCGTCGGCACGGCCGGCATTCCGAGAGAGATGGCAGTCATCTGCTGTGCAACCCCAAGGTGTGGATCAAGGTCCCGAATTCGGCGGGCTCCAGCCTTCGAGATTACGCCAAGCCCGGCGGCCCCCGTGCATCCGAGGGGGTGTGCCACCCGAATGTGGGGAGCCGGGCACGATGTGTGCCCGGCTCCGGTGGATCTGCGGCAGACGGCCCGAGGGCTAGGTGATCTTGATCGGGTTCACCACGTCCGCGACCATCACCAGCACGGTGAAGCAGATGAACACGCCGGCGACGACGTACGCGACGGGCATCAGCTTCGCCACGTCGAACGGGCCGGGGTCGGGGCGCCGGAAGATCCGCGCCACGGTGCGCCGGACCGACTCCCACAGGGCGCCGGCGATGTGCCCGCCGTCGAGCGGGAGCAGGGGCAGCATGTTGAACAGGAACAGCGAGAGGTTGAAGGCGGCCAGCAGGTTCAGGAAGAACACCAGCATGTGGCTGGCCGGGATGTCGAGGGCGAAGATCTCACCGCTGACCCGCGCCGCGCCGACGACGCCCATCGGGCTGTCCTGCTTGCGCTCGGCCCCGTTGAAGGCCGCGTTCCACAGGTCGGGGACCTTGGCGGGCAGGTCGACCAGCGACTGCACGCCGGCCTCCATCATCTCGCCCATGCGGTCGACGGACTGGCCGAAGGACTGCGGGACGTAGCCCTGGGCGGGGGCGAAGCCCAGGAAGCCCGCGGTGACGTACTGGTCCTTGACGTATTTGCCGCTGCCGTCGGTCTTGGCGACCTTGTTCTCGATCAGGTTGGCCGTGAGGTCCATGCGCCGGCCGGCCCGCTCCACGGTGATCGTGGCGGGGCCGACGGTGGCGCGGATGTCCTTCTGCAGGGCCGACCAGTCGCCGACGGCGCGGCCGTTGAAGGCGACGATCTTGTCGCCGGCCTGCAGGCCCGCCGCCTTGGCGGGGGCGGCCGGGTCCCCCGGGGCGCACTTGTCGCGCTTCTCGCTCTGCTGGATGACGCAGTCCGAGACCGTGGCGACCGAGGTGGTCTGGGTGTTCAGCCCGAAGGTCATCAGCGTGGTGAGGAAGATCGCCACGGCCAGGACCAGGTTCATGAAGGGGCCGGCGAACATCACGATCACGCGCTTCCACGGCTTGCGCGTGTAGAAGAGCCGGCTCTCGTCGCCGGGCTGGAGCTCCTCGTACGCGGCCGAGCGCGCGTCCTCGATCATCGACCGGAACGGCGAGGTGGAGCGGGCGGTGACCCGGCCGTCCTCGCCCGGGGGGAACATCCCGATCATGCGGATGTAGCCGCCCATGGGGATGGCCTTGATCCCGTACTCGGTCTCGCCCTTGTGCCGGGACCAGATGGTCGGGCCGAAGCCCACCATGTACTGCGGCACGCGAATGCCGAAGAGCTTGGCCGTGGACAGGTGCCCCAGCTCGTGCCAGGCGATGGAGACCAGCAGCCCGACGAAGAAGACCACGATCCCGAGCACCGTCATCAGTAGTGTCATGCGCGCGCCTCCGCGGCGGCCCGAGCCGCCATTTCCCGCGCCCGGGCCCTGGCCCAGGCCTCCGCTTCAAGGACGTCCTGGACGGTCAGGGAAGTTCCCGACTCCGGCGTCCCGTGCTCATCGACCACGGCAGAGACCGTATCCATGATTGCTGTGAACGGCAGCCGACCGGCCAGGAAAGCCTCCACGCACTCCTCGTTGGCCGCGTTGAACACGGCCGGGGCGGTGCCGCCGAGGGTGCCGACGTGCCGGGCCAGGTCCACCGCGGGGAAGGCCTCCGTGTCCAGCGGGAAGAACTCCCAGGTGGAGGCCTTGGTCCAGTCGAAGGCGGGGGCCGCGTCCGGGATCCGCTGCGGCCAGCCGAGGCCGATGGCGATGGGGCCGCGCATGTCCGGCGGGGTGGCCTGGGCGAGCGTGGAGCCGTCGGTGAACTCCACCATCGAGTGCACGTACGACTGCGGGTGGACGACGACCTCGATGCGGTCGAAGGGGATGTCGTAGAGCAGGTGCGCCTCGATGACCTCCAGCCCCTTGTTGACCAGGGTCGCGCTGTTCACGGTGATGACGGGGCCCATCGCCCAGGTCGGGTGCGCGAGCGCGTCCTCGACCGTCACGGCCGCCAGCTCGGCGCGGGTGCGGCCGCGGAAGGGCCCGCCGGAGGCGGTGACCACGAGCTTGCGGACGTCGGCGCGGGTGCCGGCGGCGAGCGCCTGGAAGAGCGCCGCGTGCTCGGAGTCCACCGGGATGATCTGGCCGGGCCGCGCGAGCTCCTTCACCAGCGGGCCGCCGACGATCAGCGACTCCTTGTTGGCGAGGGCCAGGGTGCGGCCCGCCCGCAGCGCGGCGAGGGTCGGCGCGAGACCGATGGAGCCGGTGATGCCGTTGAGCACGGTGTGGCACGGGGAGGCGGCGAGTTCGGTCGCCGCGTCGGGGCCGGCAAGGATCTCGGGCATCGGCTCGGAGGGACCGTACTGGGCGCTCAGCGCCTCTTTCAGGGCCGGTACGACGTCCTCGCGGGCGACGGCCACCTTCTCGACCCGCAGCCGCCGGGCCTGTTCGGCCAGCAGCCCGACGCGTCCGCCGGCGGCGGACAGCGCGGTGACCCGGAACCGGTCGGGGTTGCGCAGGGCGAGATCGATGGCCTGGGTGCCGATGGATCCGGTGGACCCCAGGATGACGATGTCCCGGCGGCCGGCCGCGGGGTCGAAGAGGAGGTGCGGATCGGCGAGGGGGGCTGGACGGTCGCTCATGCCCCCATTGTTGCCGCAAGTCAGATCGGCTCGGACACGGAGCCCCCGTCCGTGACCCGCAGGAGCAGGTGCGGGAGCGTTCCGGCGAAGTCCGGGAGCGTGAGGGCCACGCGCCACCAGGCGTCCGGATCGGCGCCGAGGGCCAGCGCGAACAGCCGGTCGGCCTCGGCGTGCGCGTCGAGCACCGGCGCGGTCCAGTCGTGCCGGTCGGGGTGGTCCACGTCGCCCAGCCAGTGGTCCTCGTCCAGGGCCCAGCAGGCGGGCGCCTTGTGCCGGATGACGTCCTGTCCGGTGAGCAGCCCGCGGGCCAGGCAGTCGCGCACCCACCGGATGTCCTCCTGGACGGACTCCATGGGCACCGCGAGGCTCGCCAGGGCCAGTTCGCGGTCGACTCCGCCCGCGGGGGGCTCGGCGGCCCTCGGGGCCAGGGAGCGCACCGCCGCGGCGAGCCCGCGGACCTCGGGTTCGCCGGCCGCCCCGGCCGCCTGCGGCAGGGTCCCCCGCACGATCCGGGCCACGAGCACCGGCAGGGTGCCGGGGAAGGCGGGGGCGCGGCGCAGCAGCTCGGCCCAGAGCCGGGGGTCGTCGCGCAGGGGGCGCAGCGCCCGTACGACGGCCGTCCGCATCCCGGCCCGCTCCGGGAGGGTCCAGCGCAGTCCCCTGGCCCCGGAGAGGTCCGCGAGCAGCAGGGTGCGGTGCGCGGGGGCGACGTGGGCGACGAGCTCGTCGAAGGTGAGCAGCCCCATCCGGACGGCCCGGACGGCGGGCCGGTACCACCGGTGGCCGGCCGCCTCCTGCGCGCCGGCGTCGAGCAGCGACCGGCAGACGCCGGGGGGCAGGCCGCCGACGAGCAGCAGGGCCTCGACCGCCGTGGGCGGCAGCGGGTCGCGGGCGTGTTCGCGCAGCAGCGTCGCGGTGTCCAGGTCGGGGTGCGGCATCCGCAGCAGGGTGAGGGGGATCCGGGGGCTGCGGCCGTGCCGGCGCAGCAGCGCGATCAGCTCGTCGGTGGTGAACGGTCCGGGGCCGACCGCGCCCAGCAGTTCGGGCGAGGGCCCGGGGTGGGCGGCGTAGCGCGCGGGGCCCGGCAGGCCGGGCAGCGGCCGTCCGACGACGCGCGGGTTGCGGGCGATGAAGTGCCGGTCGGCCTCGCCGCCGTGGCGCAGGAGCAGGGTGACGGTCGAGGCGGAGAGCCACTCGTCCCGGCACAGGTACTTGCGGGTGGGCCGGTCGAGCCGGCCGATCAGGTCGGTGACGACGTGGTCCGGTGCGTGGCGCAGCAGGTGCGCCACGCACCAGGCCAGCCGTCGGCTGGTGCGGTCTTCCTCGGCCGTCGGCATCGTTCTCGTCCGCCTCGTGCTGTGCTCGTACGGGCTGTGCCGGTCCACGACCGGCGCCCGTACTCATCCTCGTACGCCCGTCCGGCGTCCGGTGATGATCGCAGGTCAGCGGAAGGGGCGGTGCACGTTTTTCCCGGTGGAGGGTCCGGGGGCGGCGTCCGCGATCCAGGGGCCGTCGCCGGAGGGGTCCAGGACCCCGTCCTCCAGCCAGGTGTAGGTGCCGGACAGGACGCCCGCGACGACCTTGCGGTCGAGGTCGTCGGTGTTGGACCAGAGCCGGCCGAAGAGCTCCTCCACGCGCAGCCGGGACTGCTCGCAGAAGGCGTCGGCCAGCTGGTACGCCTCGCGGCCGTGCTCGCCGGCGGCGCGCAGGTGCTCGGCGCGGACGCAGGCCGCGCTCATCGCGAACAGTTCGGCGCCGATGTCGACGATCCGGCCGAGGAAGCCCTGCTTGGTCTCCATGCGGCCCTGCCAGCGGGACATGGCGTAAAAGGTGGAGCGGGCGAGTTTGCGGGCGCTGCGCTCGACATAGCGCAGGTGGGTGGCGAGGTCGGGGTGGCCGCTGGGGTGGAAGGCGCGGTAGGTGCCGGGGACCTGGCCGGGACCGGTGGCCAGCTTGGGCAGCCAGCGGGCGTAGAACCCGGCGGCGCGGGCGCCGGCCCTGGCCTTGTCGCCGAGCGCCTTGTCGGGGTCGATGAGGTCGCCGGCCACCGAGAGGTGGGCGTCGACGGCCTCGCGGGCGATCAGCAGGTGCATGATCTCCGTCGAGCCCTCGAAGATCCGGTTGATGCGCAGGTCGCGGAGCATCTGCTCGGCGGGGACGGCGCGCTCGCCGCGGGCGGCGAGCGACTCGGCGGTCTCGAAGCCGCGGCCGCCGCGGATCTGGACCAGCTCGTCGGCCATCAGGCAGGCCATCTCGGATCCGTAGAGCTTGGCGAGGGCGGCCTCGATGCGGATGTCGTTGCGGTCCTCGTCGGCCATCTGGGAGGCGAGGTCGACGACCGCTTCGAGCGCGAAGGTGGTGGCGGCGATGAAGGAGATCTTGGCGCCGACCGCCTCGTGCCGGGCGACCGGGCGCCCCCACTGCTCGCGGACGCCGGACCACTCGCGGGCGATCTTCAGGCACCACTTCCCGGCGCCGACGCACATGGCAGGAAGCGACAGCCGGCCGGTGTTGAGGGTGGTCAGGGCGATCTTGAGCCCGGCGCCCTCGGCGCCGATGCGCTGGTCGGCGGGGACCCGGACCTGGTGGAAGCGGGTGACGCCGTTCTCCAGGCCGCGCAGGCCCATGAAGGCGTTGCGGTGTTCGACGGTGATCCCCGGCGAGTCGGCCTCGACGACGAAGGCGGTGATCCCGCCGCGGTGGTTCTCGGACTTGGGGACCCGGGCCATCACGACGAGCAGGTCCGCGACGACCCCGTTGGTGGTCCACAGCTTCACGCCGTCGAGGACGTAGGCGTCCTCGCCGTCGGGCACGGCGGTGGTGGCCAGGCGGGCCGGGTCGGACCCCACGTCGGGTTCGGTGAGCAGGAAGGCGCTGATGGCGGTGGTGGCGCAGCGCGGGAGGTAGGCGTCCTTCTGCTCCTGCGTGCCGAACATCTTCAGCGGCTGGGGGACGCCGATCGACTGGTGGGCCGAGAGCAGGGCGCCGATGGCCGGGCTCACCGAGCCGACCAGGGCGAGCGCCTTGTTGTAGTAGACCTGCGTGAGGCCCAGGCCCCCGTACTTGGGGTCGATCTTCATGCCGAGGGCGCCGAGCTCCTTGAGCCCGCGCACGGTCTCGTCGGGGATCTTCGCCTCGCGCTCGATGCGCGCGCCGTCGATCGAGCTCTCGCAGAACTCCCGCAGCCGGGCCAGGAAGGCCTCGCCGCGCCGCACGTCCTCGTCCGCGGGGAGCGGATGGGGGTGGATCAGGTCGAGCCTGAACCGCCCGAGGAAGAGCTCCTTGGCGAAGCTGGGTTTGCGCCAGTCCTGTTCCCTGGCCGCTTCCGCGACCTGCCGTGCCTCGCGTTCGGTCACCTTGGGCTGTACGGGCTGTGTTGCGGACATGAGGGGGCTCACCTCGCCGCCGAGTCGGGTACACCGGATTACCAGCCGGTGCTACCTGTGAGTCGTACCCCGTTCACGCCCCCGGGAAAAGGGGGACGGCCTGGACCCCCGCACAGTAGGTCCAGGCCGTCGGCTCTTTGGCCGTACGAGATCAGATGTCGAGGCCGGTCAGGACCAGGACTCGCTCGTACGTGTAGTCGTCCATCGCGTAGCGGACGCCCTCGCGGCCGACGCCGGACTGCTTGACGCCGCCGTAGGGCATCTGGTCGGCGCGGTAGGACGGCGCGTCGCCGACGACGACACCGCCGACCTCCAGCTCGCGGTGGGCGCGGAACGCGGTCTGGATGTTCCGCGTGAAGACGCCGGTCTGCAGGCCGAACTTCGAGTCGTTGACGGCGGCGAAGGCCTCGTCGGTGTTCTCGACCTTCTGCAGCGTCAGGACCGGCCCGAAGACCTCCTCGGTGGCGAGCTTGACGCCGTCCGGGACGTGCGCGATCACGGTCGGCTCGTACGAGGCACCCGTGCGCTTGCCGCCGGTGAGCAGCTTGGCTCCGGCGGACACGGCCTCCTCGACCCAGGACTCGACGCGCTGGGCGGCGGCCTCGGAGACGAGGGGGCCCACGTCGGTGGCCGAGTCGGACGGGTCGCCGGTGACCTGCGCCTGGACCTTCGCGACGACCTTCTCGACGAGGCGGTCGTAGACGGAGGCGTCGGCGATCACGCGCTGCACGGAGATGCAGGACTGGCCGGCCTGGTAGTTCGAGAAGGTCGCGATGCGGGTCGCGGCCCAGTCGAGGTCGGCCTCGGAGGACCAGTCGTCCAGGACGACGGCCGCGGCGTTGCCGCCGAGCTCCAGGGTGCAGTGCTTGTGCGGCACCGACTGCTGGATGGCGTAGCCGACGGTGTCGGAACCGGTGAAGGAGATCACGGGCAGGCGCTCGTCCTTGACCAGGGCGGGCATCTTGTCGTTCGCGACCGGCAGGACCGACCAGGAGCCGGCCGGGAGGTCGGTCTCGGCGAGCAGCTCACCCAGGATCAGCCCGGACAGGGGCGTGGCCGGGGCCGGCTTCAGGATGATCGGCGCGCCGACGGCGATGGCCGGGGCCACCTTGTGGGCGCACAGGTTCAGCGGGAAGTTGAACGGCGCGATGCCGAGGACCGGACCCTTGACGAAGCGGCGGGTCAGCGCGAGGCGGCCGACGCCACCGGCGTCGGTGTCGAGGCGCTGGGCCTCTCCGCCGTTGAAGCGGCGGGCCTCTTCGGCGGCGAAGCGGAACACGGACACCGCACGGCCGACCTCGCCGCGCGCCCACTTGATGGGCTTGCCGTTCTCGGCGGAGATCAGCTGGGCGATCTCCTCGGTGCGCTCCGCGAGCCGCTTGGACACGTGGTCCAGGGCGGCGGCCCGTACGTGGGCGGGGGTCGCGGAGAACTCCGCCGTCACGGCGTGCGCCGCGGCCACGGCCTCTTCGACCTGCTCGTCGGTGGGCACGCTGACGACGCCGACGAGGCGTCCGTCCCACGGGGAGTGGACGTCGAAGCTGTCCTCGCCGGTGGCCTGGCGGCCGGCGAGCCAGAAGGCGTGGGTGGAAGTCATGCGAATCCCGGCCCTTCGGAGTGTGCGGTCGTCTTGTCCCCTCCACGGTAGGACGCCGTCGGCGTTTGGGCGTTTGTCCCTGATGGAGCGGCGGGTCGCCGGGCTTCGCCGGTTTGTCACTGTCGCCCCGGCGGGTCGAGCCGCCCGGCTACGAGGGGGCCGAGGACGCCTTGAGGGCGAGCCACAGCTCCATGCGGACGTCGGGGTCCTCCAGGGAGCGGCCGAGGATCTCCTCGACCCGCTTCATCCGGTAGCGCAGGGTGTGCCGGTGAACGCCGAGGTCGGCGGCCGCCGCGTCCCACTGGCCGTGGCGGGAGAGCCAAGCCTGGAGCGAGGCCACGAGGTCGCCGCGTCCGGTCGCGTCGTGGTCCCGCAGCGCGCGCAGGGTGCCGTCCGCGAAGGCCCGTACGGCGTCGTCGGCCAGCAGCGGCAGGACCGAGCCGGCCGCCATGTCCTCGTGCTCCACGATCGGCCGGCCGCGGCGGCGGGCCACGGCGAGCGCCTGGTCGGCCTGTTTGAGGGCCGCGGCCACGGTGTCCGCGGTGGCGGGTGCGGACAGGCCGACGACGAGTTCGTCCGGCTCGGGCCCGGCCGCGTCCCGGCCGCGCCGTGCCTCCAGCGCCTCCGCGTGGTCCGCGCACGCCTGTACGGCGGAGCCCGCGTCGGCGGCCAGCACCACGAGCCGCCCCGCCTCCGGGACCACCAGCAGCGACTCGCCCGTGCGGGCCGCCGCCGACTCCACCGCGTCGGCCAGCAGCGCCAGGCCCTGCGGCTGCGCCGTCCCGGCCAGCGCCGGCTCGGCGGCGATCAGCCGGAAGGGTGCCTCCAGCAGCCCTCCGTACAGGTCCCCGGCGACGGACCGCGCGTGCTCGGCCTCGCCCGCCAGCAGCATCCGCAGGACCGCCGCCCCCAGCCGGGACTCGGCGTCGTGCAGCGAGCGGGAGCGCTCGGTGGTGAGGGTCAGCAGCGCGACCGCGGAGTGGACGGCGTACCGCTCGGCCGTGCCCAGCGGGGCTCCGGTGCCGACGGCCAGCGCGCCCCGGGCCCGGCGGCCCGTACCGAGGGACTGGAGCTCGACGCGGTCCTCGGAGCCGCCGACCACGGCGCTGGCGGGCGCGGGCCGCTCCCGCAGCCGCTCCACGTCGGGGGTCAGCCGGGCGGCGCGGCGGGCGGCCCAGTCCGGGGCCGCGGCGACCACGGCGCCCGAGGTGTCGTACAGCGCGGCCCAGCCGTGCACGTGGGCGGCCAGCTTCGCCAGCAGCTCGGCGGGCCCGTCGGCGGAGAGCGCGGCGCGGGTCAGCTCGCGCTGCGCCTCGAAACCGGCGGTCACGGCCCGGTACTGGTCGGCGGCGAGGGCGGCGGAGACGGCCTTGCTGATCGCGAGGAACGGGGTCCGGCGCGGTACCTCCAGCAGCGGCATGTCCTCGGCGCGCGCCGCCTCGACCAGCGCGTCGGGGACCGCCTCGTAGTTGACGCCGATCGCGAAGCCGATGCCGACGACCCCGGCCGCGGCGAGGCGGCGTACGTAGCGCCGCATCTCCTCGGGGTCCTCCGCGTCCAGCTTCATCGCGGTGATCAGGAGCAGCTCCCCGCCCTCCATGTAGGGGACGGGGTCGGCGAGCTCGCTGACGTGGGCCCAGCGGACCGGGGTGTCGAGGCGGTTCTCCCCCGCCCGCACGCTGAGCTTGAGCGCCGAGTGCTGGACGAGCGAGGCGAGGGTGAGCGGCATCGGTTACCAGGGGCCTTAGCGGGAGGGGGCGGCGGAGGAGCGCTTTTCGCCGTGTCGTATGAACGGCTCCCCTCGATTCTGCCACCTCGTACGGGTCCAGGTGCGGGTCAGGCCGTTCCGGCCAGCCGGACCAGGAGCGGAGCCGCCCGTTCCCCGCGGACGGAGGTCAGCGACAGCACCGCGTGTCCCGGGGGCACGGCATGGGCCAGGTCCGAGGCGGACCACCGCTCCCGCTCGACCTGGCGCACGGTGACGGCGTCGGTGGTGACGGCCTTGCCGGTGACGAGCTTGCGGAAGGCGTGCATCGCCCGGGTCAGCGGCTGGTCGGCGAAGACCGTGCGGTGGGTCACGTCACGCGTCTCCACCCACTCGGTGCCCCAGGCCTCCGCGAAGCGCTTGCCGTCCCAGGTGGTGACCCCGGAGAAGGCCATCCGGCAGCCGACCGCCCCGAGCAGCGGGGTCCGCAGCGCCTCCGGTACGTCGTCCAGCGTGCGCAGGGTGAGCAGGACCCCGGCGTTCGCCGAACGCAGCCGCTGTACGCCGCGCACGGTCTGCGGGGTCAGGGTGTGCGAGGCGTCGTCGAGGGCGAGGAAGGCGAAGAGGGAGCGGTCGGTGCGGGCGGCCGCGGCGGCGCTGAACTGGGCCAGCAGCAGCCGGGCCAGCATGCGGGAGGCGTCGGCGTGCGCGCGCTCGGGGAGGTCCACGCGGACCCGGATCGGGTGCTCCAGGGCCCGCAGCGAGAAGGGCCTGCCCTGCCCGGTGGTGTCGAAGCCCCCGACACTGAAAAACGAGGCGAAGGCGGGCCGGTCCAGCAGCGCCACCCGGTCGGCGAGGGCGGGGCCGGGGTCGCCGTGGGCGCCGTACTGCCGTTGGCGCGCGTCGAGCTCGCGCAGCATCGCCTGCTGCCCGCCGTCCTCCAGTGCCCGCCGCAGCCCGTCGACGGCCGCCGGCACCTGGTCGAGCAGCTCGCGCAGCTCGGGCACGGCGGGGAAGCGGCCGTGCGCCGCCCGGAACGGCCCGAGGAGCTGCGCGAGGGCGGTCGCGGCCCGGCGCACCTCGATCCCCGGGACGTCCCCGACGAAGGCCTCGGCGAGCAGGCCGGCGGCCTCGTCGGGGTCCGTGGCGCCGCCGTAGAGGTCGAGGTCGTAGACGGACGCGGGGTCGCCGACGCGGACCACGACGTCGTAAGCGGCGTCCGGTCCGAGCTGCGCCCCGGCGGCGCCGACGGCGACGACGGCGGCCTGGCCGGCGAGCGCCTGGAGCGCGAGCGACTCGACGACGGGCCGCACCAGGCGGCCGGTCTTGCCGGATCCGGACGGCCCGACGGCGAGCAGCGAGGTCCCGAGGACCTCGGGGTCGAGCGCGAGCGAGGTGCCGCGGCGGGCGTACGGGTTGCGCGCGCCGTCGTCGACGGTGCCGAGCAGCACCTGGCGGGCCAGCAGGTCGTGCCGGGCGGCGCGCACGGGCAGGTCCCGCGCCCCGGACGGGTGCGCGCAGGCCCCGGCGCCCTTGTCCCGCACGGCGTCGGCGAAGGCCCGCAGCCGCGAGGGGTCGGCCCGCACGGAGTCCCAGGCCCGCCGGATCCGTGCGTAGTCCACGTCGTTCATCCGCCCCCCGCCGGCCTCCCCCTCCAGCCGATCGGCCACCTCCCCCAACCCGGCCCCCCGCAACTGCGGCCACCGCGCGGGGTCCTCGGCCGGTTCCTCGGCCACGGCCGTGGCCGCGCGCTCCGAGGCGGCCTCGGCCGGCCGCAGGCGCCGCAGGAGCCGGCCCGCGCCACCGAGCCAGGCGAAGGAAAGGACGACGGCCACGTCGATCGCAGTCTTCGCCGCGTTGTCGAGTTCGAGGTTGGCGGCCGGGTCGGAGGTGTACGGCAGGAACGCGAAGACGAGCTGGCGGATCGGCAGCTGGTGGTTGTCCACGAGCAGGAGGGTGATGTAGGCGAGGGGTAGGACCGCGAGGGCCTGGATCCAGGGGCCGCGCGCGACGACCAGGCGCGTCCAGGCGGTGCGCCAGCTCCCGAGCCGGCCGAATCCGTAGAGGAGCGCCGAGACGAAGAGCAGCTCGTAGATCGGCTTGGCCTTCATCCCTCCCGTCCCCATGACGGGCTCCCCGTTCGCGGAGTACCAGCTGTCGGGTGTGAAGAGGTTCAGCGGGGCGTCCCAGAAGGGGATGTAGGTGTTGCGCATGAGGGACCAGACGAGGACGCAGGCCAGGAACGAGATGAACGCGCCGCTGGCCAGCGTCCGGTCGGGGGTCTGTGCGTCTTCCACCGCTCCGCGCGGGGTGTACCCGTACCTCCAGACGCCCGGCTCGGCGGCCGGGCGGGGGATGCGCAGCCAATCGGCGAGGGTCGGCCCCTGGCCGGGCGAATGGCGGGGCTTCGGAGGCGGCGTGGCTGGGCCGGCAGGTCTCGGCACGTGACTCGCACGGGTCACCTGTCCGTCGTGCGTGCCGTCGGTGTCCATGAAACCCCTGCCCCCTGCCCCGTTCCTGCGCTCCGGCGCTCAATCTAGTGCCCGTCACCGGTCTTGGAGCGGTACCCGGTCATGATCCACGAGATGCGCGTCATGTCCTTCCTATGGCCGTCGCGGACAAGGACACGCGGAGATCACTACCGAACGGAGCATGCAGGACTCCCTCCGCCGGGCCTAGCCTGCGGACAAAGACACAAGTGCGTCCGAAAACACCCCCCAGGAGCCCTCCATGACCGCTGTCCCGCAGGAGCGCAAGATCGTCACCGCGATCCCCGGCCCCAAGTCGCAGGAGCTGCAGGCCCGCCGCCTCGGCGTGGTGGCCGGTGGCGTGGGCTCCGTGCTCCCCGTCTTCACGGCCCGCGCGGGCGGCGGCATCATCGAGGACGTCGACGGCAACCGTCTGATCGACTTCGGTTCCGGCATCGCCGTGACCTCCGTCGGCGCCTCCGCCGAGGCCGTCGTCCGCCGCGCCTCCGCGCAGCTCGCCGACTTCACGCACACCTGTTTCATGGTCACCCCGTACGAGGGCTACGTCGAGGTCTGCGAGGCCCTCGCCGAGCTGACCCCGGGCGACCACGCCAAGAAGTCGGCCCTGTTCAACTCCGGCGCCGAGGCCGTCGAGAACGCCGTCAAGATCGCCCGTTCGTACACCAAGCGCCAGGCCGTCGTCGTCTTCGACCACGGCTACCACGGCCGTACGAACCTCACGATGGCGCTCACCTCGAAGAACATGCCGTACAAGAACGGCTTCGGCCCGTTCGCCCCCGAGGTCTACCGCGTCCCGGTCGCCTACGGCTACCGCTGGCCCACCGGCGCCGAGAACTGCGGCCCCGAGGCCGCCGCCCAGGCGATCGACCAGATCACGAAGCAGATCGGCGCCGACAACGTCGCCGCGATCATCATCGAGCCGGTCCTCGGCGAGGGCGGCTTCATCGAGCCGGCCAAGGGCTTCCTGCCGGCGATCGTGAAGTTCGCCAACGAGAACGGCATCGTCTTCGTCGCCGACGAGATCCAGTCCGGCTTCTGCCGCACCGGCCAGTGGTTCGCGTGCGAGGACGAGGGCATCGTCCCGGACCTGATCACCACCGCCAAGGGCATCGCGGGCGGTCTGCCGCTCGCCGCCGTCACCGGCCGCGCCGAGATCATGGACGCCGCGCACGCGGGCGGCCTGGGCGGCACCTACGGCGGTAACCCCGTCGCGTGCGCCGGTGCGCTCGGCTCCATCGAGACCATGAAGAAGCTCGACCTCAACGCCAAGGCGAAGAAGATCGAGTCCCTCATGAAGGCCCGCCTGACGGCCATGCAGGAGAAGTACGAGATCATCGGCGACATCCGCGGCCGCGGCGCCATGATCGCGATCGAGCTGGTCAAGGACCCGGTGTCCAAGACCCCCTTCCCGGAGGCGGCCGGCGCGCTCGCCAAGGCCTGCCACGCCGAGGGCCTGCTCGTCCTCACCTGCGGCACGTACGGCAACGTGCTGCGCTTCCTCCCGCCGATCGTCATCGGCGAGGACCTGCTCAACGAGGGCCTGGACCTCATCGAGGCCGCGTTCGCGGCCATCGGCACCGAGATCTGAGCGGACGCGCGATCGGGCCGGCGCGGACCGGCGAGCGGACAAGTGAGCGGACGGCTAGAACGTCCGCACGCAGCGCCCGGTCACTAACCACCGGTAACGGTCGGGCGCTGTGAAGAAGGTGTGGGGGGCCGATGGCGGGAGCGCGTTCCTGCTGTCGGTCCCCCTTCCGCTGCCGTACGGTTTCTGCAGATGAGTGAGACAGCCCGCTCACGGGAAACCGGGGGCGATACCAGTACCGGGCTTCCCCAGCGCCGTACTGGGCATGCGTTCGCGCACACTCCTCACCGATCGGACGGCCGTTCGCCCCAAACCCCCCGGGGCGCACGGCAACCCGATCCGGGCGGCCGTCCCGGAACCATCCCCCCTGTTCCGGGACGGCCGGCCATTCTCCTCGCCGCGCTCTGTCTGACGGCCTTCGCCCTGATCACCTGGCAGGTCCTCGTCGCGGGGCCGCTGCTGACGCCGGATCACGAGCTGAGCCGCGCCCTGGTGCGCGCCGTTCCCGACCGGATCACCGAGCGCCTGTCCGACCTCGGCAACGTCCCGGTCGCCCTGCCCGTCCTGCTCCTCGCCGCGGCCTACGCCGCCCGGCGCGGCAACCGCCGCGGCGCGCTGGCCGCGGCCGTCGCCATGGCCCTCGTCCCGGCCCTGATCGTGCCGCTGAAGGAGTGGACCGCGCGCCCGGGCCCCCTCGAACCGTGGGCGGCCGGCTACTACCCCTCGGGCCACACCGCGACGGCCTTCGTGGCGTACACGGGCGCGGCCCTGCTGCTGCGGCCGTACACCGGCCGCGCGCGGTGGGGGTGGTGGCCGGTGGCCGTCGCCCTCGTCCTCACGGGCGCCACGGCCACCGGGCTGGTCCTGCGGGGCTATCACTGGCCGCTCGACGTGCTGGCGAGCCTGCTGATGTGCACGCCCCTGCTGCTGGCGGTCGGCCGGTCCTGCGGTCGTACGCGCCGAAGTCCAGGCTGATCCGGCCGGCCGCCGGCGGCCGGGGCGTGTGGAGCGGGCCCGTGGGCGGAAGTCGGGAGGGGTCAGGGCTCACGGCCCTCCCGCGCCCCGGACGCGGCCGACGCCGAGGCGACCCCCGCCGCCGCCTCGTGCATCGCGAGCTCCAGCACGGCCGGGTCGGTCAGGGTCCCCCGCCCGTCCGGGAGCACCAGCCAGCGCACCCCGCCCGTGTGCCGGCCGGGGTACGGGGTCACGATCCAGGTGCCGCGCCCGGCCCCCCGTACGCCCGTGCCGATCCAGCGGGACGCGGTGCCGACGGGCACGAAGAAGCCCAGCCGCGAGCCGCCGAAGTCGGCGAGCACGGGGCCGGGCCGGTCGAGGATCAGGCGCAGCACGTCGAGGGTGGACCGCCCCAGCTCCCCGGGCAGGATCAGCACGTCCCAGCGCCGGCCGGCGGGCAGGAGGGCGACCCCGAGGGGGTTGCGCTCCCACTCCCACCGGCAGGCGTCGGGATCCGGCGCCACCGATGCCAGCCATTCCACTGCCGTCTTGGCCCCCGGGATCGCCATCGCCCGGCCTCCGTTCCGCTAGGTGAGGGGTTCTCACCTGGAGAGAGCGGGGCCGGGCGCGGTTATGACGCGGGTTTCGTTACTCCGAGGCAGTGAATCAGTGCCGGTCAGCTGTCGAAGCCGAGGCCGAGCCTGTCCAGCGTCCTGAGCCACAGGTTGCGGTGGCCGCCGCGGGCGTCCGCGCGGGCCAGCGACCACTTGGTGAGGGTGATGCCGGTCCAGGCGAAGGGCTCGGGCGGGAACGGCATCGGCTTGGACCGCACCATCTGCAGCCGGGTGCGCTCGGTGTCGGCCCCGTCGAGGAGGTCCAGCATCACGTCGGCGCCGAAGCGGGTGGCGCCCACGCCGAGCCCGGTGTAGCCGGCCGCGTAGGCCACCTTCCCCGAGTGCGCGGTGCCGAAGAAGGCGGAGAAGCGCGAGCAGGTGTCGATCGCGCCGCCCCAGGCATGGCTGAACTTCACGCCCTCCAGCTGCGGGAAGGCGGTGAAGAAGTGCTCGGCGAGCTTCAGGTAGGTCTCGGGGCGGTGGTCGTACTCGGAGTCGAGCTTCCCCCGGTAGGGGTAGATCGCGTCGTAGCCGCCCCACAGGATCCGGTGGTCCGGAGTGATCCGGAAGTAGTGGAACTGGTTGGCGCTGTCGCCCAGCCCCTGCCGCCGCTTCCAGCCGATCGCGGCGAGCTGCTCCCCGCTCAGCGGCTCGGTCATGAGCGCGTAGTCGTAGACCGGGACGGTGAAGGGGCGGATCCGCTTGACCAGCGACGGGAAGATGTTGGTGCCCAGCGCGACCCGGCGGGCCAGAATCGTGCCGTAGGGGGTCTGCACGGTCATGCCGGTCCCGGCCGAGGCCATCTTCAGGCCGCGGGTGTTCTCGTAGATCCGTACGCCCAGGTCGAGACAGGCCCGCTTGAGGCCCCAGGCCAGCTTCGCGGGGTTGAGCATCGCGACGCCGTCGCGGTCCCACAGGCCCGCGAGGAAGGTCGGGGAGTCGACCTCGGCGCGCACCGCGTCGCCGTCCAGCCAGGTGCTGGAGCCGGCCAGGCCGAGGCGCTGCGCCTCTTCGTACAGTTCGCGCAGCTCCTCGACCTGGTGCGGTTCGGTGGCGACGTCGATCTCGCCGGTGCGCTCGAAGTCGCAGTCGATGCCGTAGCGGGCGACGGCCTCCTCGATGGCGTCGAGGTTGCGGGCGCCGAGCTCCTCCAGCTTCGCCAGCTCGCCGGGCCAGCGGGCCAGCCCGTTGCCGAGCCCGTGCGTGAGGGAGGCGGCGCAGAAGCCGCCGTTGCGGCCCGAGGCGGCCCAGCCCGCCTCCTTGCTCTCGATCACCACGACGTCCCGCTGCGGGTCCCGTTCCTTGGCGAGCAGCGCGGTCCACAGCCCGCTGTATCCGGCGCCGACGACCAGCAGGTCGCAGCGCTCGTCGGTGGTCAGCGCGGGCTGTGGGGCCGGCTTGCCGGGGTCGTCCAGCCAGTACGAGACCGGCTTCGCTTCGGAAAGGGATTTCGCAACACTACGCATGGCGACTGGGGCCATGGCTTCCAACTCCCTACGGAACTGATGACGTGCCTTGGAACTACTTCGGCTGTGCTTTCCTGCGGCGGTTGCCGACCATCTGGCCGACGAGGACCACCAGCACCGCGATGACGAACATCGCCGTGCCGATGACGTTGATCTGCACGGGCGTACCGCGCTGGGCCGAGCCCCACACGAACATGGGGAAGGTGACGGTGTTGCCCGAGTTGAAGTTGGTGATGATGAAGTCGTCGAAGGAGAGCGCGAAGGAGAGCAGCGCTCCCGCCGCGATACCGGGTGCCGCGATCGGCAGGGTGACCCGTACGAAGGTCTGCACCGGGCCCGCGTAGAGGTCGCGGGCCGCCTCCTCCAGCCGCGGGTCCATGGACAGGACGCGCGCCTTGACGGCGGCGACGACGAAGCTGAGGCAGAACATGACGTGGGCGATCAGGATCGTCCAGAAGCCCAGCTGGATGCCCATGTTGAGGAAGAGGGCGAGCAGCGAGGCCGCCATCACGATCTCGGGCATGGCCATGGGCAGGAAGATCAGCGAGTTGACGGCGCCGCGCGCCCTGAAGCGGTAGCGGACCAGCGCGAAGGCGATGGCGGTGCCCAGCGCGGTCGCGCCCAGCGTGGCCCAGAGGGCGATCTGGAGGGAGAGCGAGAGGGAGCCGCACAGGTCGGCGACGCCGCAGGGGTCCTTCCAGGCGTCGAGCGAGAACTCCTGCCAGGCGTAGTTGAAGCGCCCGGTGGGGTTGTTGAAGGAGAAGACGGTGACCACGACGTTCGGCAGGATCATGTACGCGAGCGTGCCGAGGCCCGCGATCACGACCAGGTTGCGCCGCAGCCAGGTGAGGGGGGTGCGCATCAGACCAGGTCCTCCGTCCCCGCTCGGCGGATGTAGATGGTGACCATGATCAGCACGATGGCCATGAGGATGAAGGACAGCGCGGCCGCCGTCGGGTAGTCGAGGATCCGCAGGTACTGCGACTGGATGACGTTGCCGATCATCCGGGTGTCCGTGGAGCCGAGCAGTTCGGCGTTCACGTAGTCGCCGCTCGCCGGGATGAAGGTGAGCAGGGTCCCGGAGACGACGCCCGGCATGGAGAGCGGGAACGTCACCTTCCGGAAGACCGTGGCGGGCGTGGCGTAGAGGTCCCCGGCCGCCTCGTGGAGGCGGGTGTCGATGCGCTCCAGCGAGGAGTACAGCGGCAGGATCATGAAGGGGAGGAAGTTGTACGTCAGGCCGCAGACGACCGCGAGCGGGGTGGCCAGCACCCGGTCGCCCTGGGTCATGCCGAGCCAGCTGGTGACGTCGAGGAAGCCGATGTCGTTCAGGACGGCGACCACCGGTCCGCCGTCGGCCAGGATCGTCTTCCAGGCCAGCGTGCGGATCAGGAAGCTCGTGAAGAACGGGGCGATGACCAGCACGAGCAGCAGGTTGCGCCAGCGGCCCGCCTTGAAGGCGATCAGGTAGGCCAGCGGGTACCCGAGCAGCAGGCACAGCGCGGTCGCGGTGCCCGCGTAGAGCAGGGAGCGCAGGAACTGCGGCATGTACTCGGTGAGGGCGTCCCAGTACGTCTGGAAGTGCCAGGTGACCTCGAAGCCCTCTTCGAGGGAGCCGGTCTGCACCGAGGTGGAGGCCTGGTAGACCATCGGCAGCACGAAGAAGACCAGCAGCCACAGGATGCCGGGGAGCAACAGCCAGTAGGGGACGAGCCGCTTGCGGGCCGACGGCTTGTGCACCGGGGGTTCGGCGGGGGCGGGCGCCTGGGGCGGCGCCGCGGTGGTGGTCATGCGCTCTCCTCCACCGTCTCGACGCCCGCGTCGATGTCCTGGGCCGCGTCGAGGCCGAAGGTGTGATCCGGGTTCCAGTGCAGGATCACCTCGGCGCCCGGGACCAGGCGCGCGTCCCGCTCGATGTTCTGGACGTACACCTCCAGCTCGGGGCAGACCGGGCTGTCGATCACGTACTGGGTGGAGACGCCGATGAAGGACGTGGCGGCGATCCGTCCGGAGACGGTGTTCCGGCCCGCCCCGATGGTGTGCTCCTCGTCCGTGTGGACCAGGGAGATCTTCTCCGGCCGTACGCCGACCAGCAGCTTGCCGCCGGCGGCGGGCGTGGTCGCGCAGCGGGCCGCGGGCAGCCGCAGCTTCGTGCCGGAGGCCGATACGACGACCTCGGAGCCCGCGGACTCGACGGACGCCTCGATGAGGTTGGAGGTGCCGAGGAAGTTGGCGACGAAGGTGGTGCCCGGGTTCTCGTACAGCTCGGCGGGCGCGCCCAGTTGCTCGACGCGGCCGCCGTTCATCACGGCGACCGTGTCGGCCATGGTCATGGCCTCCTCCTGGTCGTGCGTGACGTGGACGAAGGTGATGCCGACCTCGGTCTGGATCCGCTTGAGCTCCAGCTGCATCTGGCGGCGCAGCTTGAGGTCGAGGGCGCCGAGGGGCTCGTCGAGGAGCAGGACCTGCGGGTGGTTGATGAGGGCGCGGGCGACGGCGACGCGCTGCTGCTGGCCACCGGAGAGCTGGTGCGGCTTGCGCCGGGCGAACTGGCCGAGCTGGACCAGTTCCAGCATGTCGTCGACCTGCTTCTGCACCGACTTGATGCCGCGGCGGCGCAGGCCGAAGGCGATGTTCTCGTAGATGTCCAGGTGCGGGAAGAGCGCGTAGCTCTGGAAGACCGTGTTGACCGGGCGCTTGTGGGGCGGCAGGTGGGTGACCGCGCGCTCGCCGAGGTGGACGGTGCCGGTGGAGGGCTCCTCCAGGCCGGCGATCATGCGCAGGGTGGTGGTCTTCCCGCAGCCGGAGGCGCCGAGCAGGGCGAAGAAGGAGCCCTGGGGGATGGTGAGATCGAGCGGGTGCACGGCGGTGAAGGTGCCGTAGTGCTTGCTGATCCCGGAGAGGCGGACGTCGCCGCCCTCGGTCTTGTCAGTCATGGAGGGGTCCCGGGGTTGGGTGGGCGAGGAGGACGAGGGAGGGGTTCGATTGCCGAAGCTGCGGCCACGACTAGGGCCAGTGGCTGCGGCCGCGGCTACGCGCCGATGAGCTTGGCGAACTTCTCCTCGTAGGCGGTCTCTTCCTCGCCGCTGAGGGAGCGGAAGGCGTGGGACTTGGCGGTCATCGCCTTGTCCGGGACGATCAGCGTGTTCTCGGCGAGTTCGGCGTCGATCTTCGCGAGCTCGTCCTTGACTCCCTCGACGGGGCAGACGTAGCTGATGTACGCGGCCAGCTGGGCGGCGACGGGTAGCTCGTAGTAGTAGTCGATGAGCTTCTCGGCGTTGGCCTTGTGCCGGGCCTTGGCCGGGACCAGCAGGTTGTCGCTGGAGGTGATGTAGCCGGCGGCCGGGATCGCGAACTTGATGTCCGGGTTGCCGGCCTGGAGCTGGATGACGTCGCCCGCCCAGGCCAGACAGGCGGCGAGGTCGCCCTTGTCCAGGTCGGCGGTGTAGTCGTTGCCCGTGAAGCGGCGGATCTGGTTCTTGTCCACGCCCTTCTGGAGCCGGCCGACCGCCTCGTCGAAGTCGGCGGTGGTGAAGCTCGCCGGGTCCTTGCCCTGGTCGAGGAGGGTCATGCCGACGCTGTCGCGCATCTCGGTGAGGAAGCCGACCCGGCCCTTGAGGGTGGGGTCGTCGAGCAGCTGGGTGACGGAGTCGACCTTCTTGCCGCCGGTGGCCTTCTCGTTGTAGGCGATGACGGTGGAGATGCCGGTCCAGGGGTAGCTGTACGCGCGGCCCGGGTCCCAGTCGGGGCTGCGGAACTGCGGGGACAGGTTGGCGTAGGCGTGCGGCAGGTGCGAGGGGTCCAGCTTCTGGGCCCAGCCGAGGCGGATGATGCGGGCGGCCAGCCAGTCGGTGACGACGATCAGGTCGCGGCCGGTGTCCTGGCCGGCCGCGAGCTGCGGCTTGATCTTGCCGAAGAACTCGACGTTGTCGTTGATGTCCTCGGTGTACTTGACCTCGATCCCGGTCCGCTTGGAGAACTCCTCCAGGGTCGGACGGGACTTCTCGTCCTCGCTGGTGTCCATGTACTCGGTCCAGTTGGAGAAGTTGATCTCCTTCTCCTGGGCCGAGTGGTCGTCGGACGCCGCGGCCGAGTCGCCCTCGCGCTTCGCGGGCGGGATCCCGCACGCGGCGAGGGTGGACAGGCCGCCGACGGTGAGCGCTCCGACGCCGGAGGCGCGCAGCAGCGAACGGCGTGTGAGGGCTCCGCGCCCGCTGGTGAGGCTGCGCCGCATCGCGGCGAGTTGCGCCGCCGAGAGGCGGTCGGGCTCGAACTGCTCCATGCGCTGTGCCCTTTCGGGAGGTGTACCGCTGGTCGGGCGGTGGTCTTTTATCGGTCCCCGAAGATCGTGCGGTGCCAGTCCTTCGCGGCGACCGCCGTGTTGTCGTACATCACGTGCTTGACCTGCGTGTACTCCTCGAAGGAGTAGGCCGACATGTCCTTTCCGAAGCCGCTCGCCTTGTAGCCCCCGTGGGGCATCTCGCTGATGATCGGGATGTGGTCGTTGATCCAGACGCAGCCCGCCTTGATCTCGCGGGTGGCGCGGTTGGCCCGGTAGAGGTCGCGGCTCCAGGCGGAGGCCGCGAGTCCGTACGGGGTGTCGTTGGCCAGCGCGAGGCCCTCGTCGTCGGTGTCGAAGGGCAGGACGACGAGGACCGGGCCGAAGATCTCGGACTGGACCACCTCGCTGTCCTGGGCGGCGCCGGCGATGAGGGTGGGCCGGTAGTACGCGCCGTCGGCGAGCTCGCCCGCCGGGATCTCGCCGCCGGTGACGACGGTGGCGTAGGAACGGGCCCGCTCGACGAAGCCGGCGACCCGGTCGCGCTGGGCGTGGGAGACCAGCGGGCCGAGGTCGGTGGTGGGCGCGAAGGGGTCGCCGACGCGGACGCTCTCCATCAGCTCGGCCACCCGGGCGACGAAGGCGTCGTGGAGCGGGCGCTGGACGTAGGCGCGGGTGGCGGCCGTGCAGTCCTGACCGGTGTTGATGAGGGAGGCGGCGACGGCTCCGTGCGCGGCGGCCTCCAGGTCGGCGTCGTCGAAGACGAGGAAGGGGGCCTTGCCGCCGAGTTCCAGGTGGAGCCGCTTGACGGTGGCGGTGGCGATCTCCGCGACCCGCTTGCCGACGGCGGTGGAGCCGGTGAAGGAGGTCATCACCACGTCCGGGTGGCCGACGAGGTGTTCCCCGGCGTCCCGGCCCGCGCCGGTGACGATGTTGATCACGCCGTCGGGCAGGCCCGCCTCCTTGGCCGCCTGGGCGAACATCAGGGAGGTCAGGGGGGTGAGCTCGGCGGGCTTGAGGACGATGGTGTTGCCCGCGGCGATGGCCGGGAGGATCTTCCAGGCGGCCATCTGGAGCGGATAGTTCCAGGGCGCGATGGAGCCGACGACCCCGATGGGCTCGCGGCGTACGTACGAGGTGTGGTCGCCGGAGTACTCGGCGGCGGCCTGCCCCTGGAGGTGGCGCGCGGCCCCGGCGAAGAAGGCGGTGTTGTCGATCGTCCCCGGTACGTCGAACTCCGTGGACAGCTTGATCGGCTTGCCGCACTGGAGGGACTCGGCGTAGGCGAAGTCCTCCGCCTGCTCGGCCAGTACGGCGGCCAGCCGGTGCAGGGCGTCCGACCGCTCGCCGGGAGTGGCCCCGGCCCAGGCGGGGAAGGCCCGCAGGGCGGCGGCGACGGCCTCGTCGACGTCCGCGGTGCTCGCGAGCTCGTAGGTGAGGACGTCCTCGCCGGTCGCCGGATCGACCACCGTGTGTGAACGACCGGAGGTGCCGGCCCTCAGCCGCCCGTCGATGTACTGCGCGCCGTCCGCGAAGCGGTCCTTGACCTGGAAGCGGTTGCCCATCACGCTCTCACGCTCTCCGTAGCTACAGTTCGAGCTACAGCTCGAATTGAGTGCCGATCCTGGCAGAGGAGGTGCCCTCGGCCAAGTGATTCCGTTGTTTCCTTTTGATTACGCGACGGAATCGGTCGACCATGTGTCGAGGCACGCCGAAAATCCCGTACGAAGTGTCAGTGGCGGGTGCCAGACTCGCGTGCATGGACAAGATCGACGAGCTGATCAGGCAGGTCAACCAGGGTAAGCGGGTCAAGTTCCTGCCCTTCTGGGGGCACCGGCCGCGGCCGGACGGGAAGCTCGGACCGAGCTGCCTGAGCCAGTGGTGGCCGTCCCCCTTCACTGTCGGTGACGTCCGTTATGCCACGGCCGAGCACTGGATGATGGCCGGAAAGGCCCGGCTGTTCGGGGACCCCGAAGCCGAGCGCGCGGCGCTGGAGGCGAAGAGCCCCGCCGCCGCGAAGAAGGCCGGGCGGCTGGTGCGCGGCTTCGACGACGCGATATGGGCGCGGGAGCGCTTCGCCCTGGTGGTGGAGGGCAGCGTCCACAAGTTCGGCTCCGACCCAGCGCTGCGCGCGTACCTGCTGACGACCGGGGACCGGGTGCTGGTGGAGGCGAGCCCGGTGGACCGGATCTGGGGCGTCGGGCTGGCGCCCGACGACGAACGCGCCCTGGACCCGGCGCGCTGGCGCGGGCTGAACCTGCTGGGCTTCGCGCTGATGGAGGCCCGGACCCGGCTGCGCGAGGCCGGCGCGTGACGGAGCGGCGCCGGGTGGCCGCGGTGATCATCCGAGACGGCTGCGTGCTGATGGTGCGCGAGCGTGGGCAGGGCCCCTCCGGGCTGCACGACGGGCCGGAGTACTGGACCCTGCCCGGCGGCGGGGTGGAGGCGGGCGAGGAGCCGGAGCAGGCGGTCCGGCGGGAGGTCGCCGAGGAGGTCGGCCTGCGCGCCCTGGACGTGCGATATGCCTACGAGGCGCCCTACCCCTCGGGCTGGACCTCCTGCTTCCGCGTGGAGGTGGCGGCCGGGGAACCGCAACTGGGCGTGGACCCCGACCTGGTGTGCGCGTGCCCGAGGATGGTCGGGCTCATCTGGGTCCCGTTGTCGCGCGGCACCGACGGCGCGTCGGTCATGGTGCCCACCCTGCTGAGCACCTGCCCGGTGGATCCGGGCCCCGGCCCCGACGCCTAGCCTGTCCTCGTCCGGGTGCGCAGGCGGGAAGACGACTCCGGGTCGTCAGACCCTTTCCCGTACCTGTGAGTTGTCGTACGGGCTGTCGTACCGGGAGTCGTCGAAGTCCCCCTCCATGAAGTTGGCGAAGACGGCCACGAGCATCAGCGCGCCCAGCAGGATGCCGATCGCGCCGAGGATGATGCCCGCCAGCGCCATCCCGCCGTTGTCGGCCTCGCCGCGGTTCGCCTTGCCCCTGCCGAGGGCGCCGAAGACGACCGCGCCGATCCCGAGCGCTATCGCTATGAAGCTCGTGATGCAGCCGATCACCGACAGGATGCCGAGGACCAGGGCGGTGATCCCGAAGCCGTTGCTCCGCTGGGTCCCATACGGCGCGTACCCGCCGTGCCCCGGGTAGCCGGGATACCCCTGGGCTCCGGGGGGCCCGGGATATCCGGGGTATCCGGCGTCACCGGGGTATCCGTAGCCGGGTTGGGCGGCCGGGTATCCGTACGCCGCCGCGGGCCCGGGCATCGGTGCCTGCGCCGGGATTCCCATCGGCGCCGTGACGGCCTGCGGAGCGGTGTGCGGGCCGGGATGCGGAGCCGGGCCCGCCGGGGGCAGTTGGTCGCCCGGCATCCCGGCGAGCGTCGGCTGGTCGTGCACGGACGGCGGGCCCGACGCGCCCGGTGTGCCCTGTGACTTGCCCAGGTCCACCGCCGGCCGCTCCGGTGGCGCCCAAGGGTCTCGCGGCTCGGGGCTGTTCTCGGTCATGCGGCGCCCCCCTCTCGTACAGCCATGCTAAGCGCTGCGACCGACAGTCACCGGGGCTGCCTACGATGAATCCAGACCCGCCCGCACCAGCGTCCTCCCGGAGGCACCCCCATGACCGACCTGCACCCCTTCATCGCGGGGCTGCCCAAGGCCGAACTGCACGTCCACCACGTCGGATCCGCCTCCCCGCGCATCGTGGCCGAACTGGCCGCCCGGCACCCGGACTCGAAGGTCCCCACCGACCCCGAGGCGCTCGCCGACTACTTCACCTTCACCGACTTCGCGCACTTCATCGAGGTCTACCTGTCGGTCGTCGACCTGGTCCGCACCCCCGAGGACGTCCGGCTGCTGACCTTCGAGGTCGCCCGCGACATGGCCCGGCAGAACATCCGCTACGCCGAGCTGACCATCACCCCGTTCTCCTCCACCAAGCGCGGCATCGAGGAGAAGGCCTTCATGGAGGCCATCGAGGACGCCCGCAAGGCCGCCGAGACCGAACTCGGCGTCATCCTGCGCTGGTGCTTCGACATCCCCGGCGAGGCGGGGCTCGAAGCCGCCGCCGAAACGGCCCGGCTCGCCGTCGAGCTGCGCCCCGAGGGCCTGGTCTCCTTCGGCCTCGGCGGACCCGAGATCGGCGTCCCGCGCCCGCAGTTCAAGCCGTACTTCGACGCGGCCCGCGCCGCCGGCCTGCACAGCGTGCCGCACGCCGGCGAGACCACCGGCCCCGAGACGATCTGGGACGCCATCCGCGAACTGGGCGCCGTCCGCATCGGCCACGGCACGAGCGCCACCCAGGACCCGGAGCTCCTCGCCTACCTCGCCGAGCACCGCATCGCGCTGGAGGTCTGCCCGACGTCCAACATCGCGACGCGCGCGGTCACCGACCTCGACCGGCACCCGGTCCGGGAGATGGTCGCGGCGGGCGTGCTCGTCACCATCAACAGCGACGACCCGCCGATGTTCGGATCCGACCTCAACAACGAGTACGCGGTGGCGGCCCGCCTCCTGGGTCTCGACGAGCGCGGGCTCGCACAGATCGCCAAGAACGCCGTCGAGGCCTCCTTCCTGGACCCGGCCGGCAAGGCGAAGCTGAGCGCGGAGATCGACGCGTACACCGAGGCGTGGCTCGCGCGCTGAGCCCCGCCGGCGCGGCCCGCCCCTGAGAATGGGGCCATGAGCACCCTGACGGCCGTCGGCCACCGCGGCGATCCCTACCGCGTCCGTGAGAACACCCTGTCCTCGATCCGCTCCGCCTTCGCCCGCGGGGCGGACGCGGTCGAGATCGACGTACGGCTGACCCGCGACGGGGTGGCCGTCCTCCTCCACGACGACACGCTCCAGCGGCTGTGGGGCCACGACGTACGCCTCGCCGACGTCACGGCCCCGCAGTTGAAGGAGCTGACCGGGGGCGGAGTGCCGACCCTGCGCGAGGCCCTGACGGCGGCCGGGGCGGGCGCGGGCCGGCTGATGCTCGACCTGCCGGGCGCGACCTACGAGTCGGTGCGCACCGTCGTGGGCGAGGTCCACGCGTGCGGGGCGCGCGAGCGGACGTACTACTGCGCGGGCCCGAGGACGATGCTGGCGGTCCGCGCCGCCGATCCGGGCGCGGAGATCGCCCTGACGTGGACGACGCTGTCGCCGCCGAGGCGGGTGCTGATCGACGCCGTGGCGCCGCGCTGGCTCAACTACCGCTTCGGGCTGGTGAGCCGGGAGCTGACGGACGCGCTGCACCGGGACGGCCTCCTGGTGTCCGCCTGGACCGCCGACACCAGGCGGGCGATGAAGAAGCTCCTCGCCGCCGGGGTCGACTCGATCACCACGAACCGGGTGGACGTGCTGACGGCCGTACGCGCCGGCCTCGGCCGGTGATACACGGCTTGGGCGTGCGGATCCGGGCCGCCGACCCCCGGTGGCGCGACCTGGGCCTGACCCTGCTGGTGCAGCTGGCCGTCACGATGCCGTTCGTCGTACCGCGCTCCCCCGACCTGCCCCCGGCGACGTGGACCTCGTACGGCATGACCACGCTCACCGTGCTGCCCCTGGTCTGGCGGCGCCGGGCGCCGGTGACCGTACTGGCGGCGATCACGCTCATCGGCGGGATCTACAAGATCACTGTGGACGGGCCGGGCCAGCCGCTGCCGTACGCGGGCCTGATCGCCTTCTACACGGTCGCGCTGCAGTGCACCGCCCGGGTCCGCGCGGCCGTGGGCCTGGCCAGCGTGGGGGTGGTGGCCGTGTCGGTGGGCCGGGAGACGGGGACGGCCCGGGAGCTGCTGTTCACCCTGTTCGTCTCGGCGGCGGCCTACGTCCTGGGACGGCTCCAGCACACGCGCCTGGCCTACACGGCCGCGGTCGAGGCCCGCGCCGCCGAGCTGGAGCGGGCCAACCGGATCGAGGCGGAGCAGGCGGCCGCGGCCGAACGGGCCCGGATCGCACGGGAGATGCACGACATCCTCTCGCACGCGGTCAGCATCATGATCGTGCAGGCGGAGGCCGGACCGGTGGCGGTGCGCAGGGCCCCCGAGCGGGCCGAGGCCGCCTTCGAGGCCATCGCGGAGACGGGGCGCGACGCGATGGCGCAGCTGCGGGCGATGCTGGGCGTGCTGCGCACCGACGCGGCCTCGCCCAGGAGCCCGCAGCCGGGGATCGCCGAACTGCCGGAGCTGGTGGACCGGGTACGGGCCAGCGGCCTGCGCGTCTCGTACGAGCGGACGGGCGCGGTGCGCGAGCTGCCGGCGGCCCTGGAGGCCACGGTGCACCGGGTGGTGCAGGAGGCCCTGACGAACGTGGTCAAGCACGCCGGGGCTTCGCTGGTGGACGTGAGACTCGCGTACGGCCCGGACGCCCTCACGGTGACGGTCACGGACGACGGCCGGGGGCCGGGCGGCGCCTCGGGCGGGCACGGTCTGATCGGCATCCGCGAGCGGGCGGCGGCGCACGGCGGGACGGCGTGGACCGGACCGGGGCCGGACGGCGCCGGGTACGCGGTGCGGGTGGTCCTTGTAACCTCGCCGCTGGAGGTGGGGAAGTGACGATCCGTGTGGTGGTGGCCGACGACCAGGAGCTGGTGCGCAGCGGTTTCGCGATGATCCTGGACGTCCAGGAGGACATCGAGGTCGTGGCCGAGGCGGGGGACGGCGCGGCGGCGGTGGAGGCGGTGCGGCGGCTGTCGCCCGACGTGGCGCTGCTGGACATCCGGATGCCGGTGATGGACGGGATCGAGGCCTGCCGGGCGATCTCCGCGGGGAGCGCCTGCCGCACGGTGATGCTGACGACCTTCGACGCGGACGAGTACGTGTACGAGGCCCTGCACGCGGGGGCGAGCGGGTTCCTGCTGAAGGACGTGCGGCGCGACGATCTGGTGCACGCGGTACGGGTGGTGGCGGCGGGCGAGTCCCTGCTGGCGCCTTCGGTGGCGCGGCGGCTGATCGAGGAGTACACGGCGGTGACGGGGGCGGCGCGGCCGGGGCTGCCGACGGCGCGGCTGGACGTGCTGACGGCCCGGGAGCGGGAGACGCTGCTGCATCTGGGGCGCGGCCTGTCGAACGCGGAGATCGCGGCGGCGCTGGTGGTGAGCGAGCACACGGTGAAGTCGCATGTGGGGAACGTGCTGGCGAAGCTGGGGCTGCGGGACCGGATCCAGGCGGTGATCTGCGCGTACGAGACGGGCCTGATCGCGGCGGGTACTCCCTCCGGGGAGTGAGGGCGCGGCGTGTCGCCTCCCTCTGGCCGGTGAGTTGTCGTACCGGTGAAGACCCCTCTGCGGGGTGATCCGCAACTACCCCTCTGACCTGCAGCATTGAGTCATCGAGGCCACAGCGGCCCGGTGAAGTCGGAGGGGGATTCCATCATGAAGGCTCGCACGCGCACGTTGATCGCCGCCGCCCTGGTCCTGGGCATCGCGTCCGGACCCGTCGTCGCACATGCCGCCGCGGCGGCTCCCGTCCCGGCGGGGGCCACCTCGGCGGATACGGTGCCCGTCGTCTCGACCCCGCCGAACGCGGCGGCGCTGGCCGGGGCGATCGCGGGCCTCGGCCCGGAGCACAAGGACGCGACGGCCGCCCTGGTCCGGGTGGGAGGGACGAGCGGGGGCTGGCGGGGCGCTTCCGGTGTCGCGGACGTCGTCACGGGGCGGGGGGCCGTGGAGCAGGGGCGGTTCCGGGCCGGGTCGGTGACCAAGACCTTCACCGCGGCGGTGGTGCTCCAGCTGGCGGCCGAGGGCCGGGTGGATCTGGACTGGCCGGTGCGGGAGTACCTTCCCGGGACCGTTCCCGAGGCCTACGCCACGGTCACCGTAAGGCAGTTGCTCAACTACACCAGCGGCATACCGGCGGCGGACGGCCCGGGCGACTCGTTCGAGGCGCAGTGGGAGCACCGCTTCGACGTCACCGACCCGCACGACCAGCTGGCCAACGCCTTCGCGAAGAAGCCGGAATTCGTCCCGGGCACGGCCCAGCACTACCTGAACATCGACTACACGGTGCTGGGCGTGCTCATCGAGAAGGTGACGGGCACCTCGTACGAGGATGCGGTCGCCCGGCGGATCCTGAAGCCGCTGGGTCTGCGTCAGACCTCGTTTCCCGCGCGGACGCAGACGAGGATCCACGGTCCGCACAACCGGGGTTACCAGGCGATAGCGCGGGCGGACGGCTCCAGGGAGCTGCGGGACGTGACGGAGTGGAACTCCTCGGACCGCTGGGCGGCGGGGGACATCATCTCGACCACGGCTGATCTGGAGCGCTTCACCACGGCCCTCTTCAGCGGGCGGATCGTGCCGAAGACCCAACTGGAGGAGATGTTCACGGTGCCCGCCGTGAAGAACTTCGCCAACGGCAAGGACGCCACCCTGACGGCGGGACTGTCCAGGATCGTGCTGCCGGACGGCACGGTGGCGTGGGGCAAGACGGGGGGCCGGCACGGCTACAACACCGCAATAGGCGCGACCCGCGACCTGTCCCGCACGCTGGTCTACTCGGTCAACTCCACCAACGCGAAGGGCGAGGAGACGAACCCGGTGACCTTTGGCATCGTGATGGCGGCCTTTTCCCGGTAGTCCGGCGGTCTAGACGGGCACGGCGGGGGTGGCGGGCGTGGCGGGTGTGAGGGGCGTGGCGGCCATGGCCTCAAGGCGCTTGATCATCCGACGGAGCACCAGCAGGGGGATCACTCCGAAGACACCGAAGGACATGTCGATGACGCTCCACCCGAAGGGGATGCCGCGGATGGGGCCGCAGATCAGGGCCAGGGGTATGACCCCCGCGCAGGCGATCATGCCGGCGTCGACGATCCAGATGTTGCGGACCGGGTCGCGGTGGACGCCGTAGAAGAAGACGGCGATGACGAGGTGGGCGAAGGCGAGCCAGTCGGTGCCGTAGAGGAGGAAGGGATAGTCGGCGTCGGCCTGTTCCAGGCCGTCACCCACCCGGCGCAGCCATGCGTTGTCCACCAGGGCGTTGGCCCAGTGCAGTTCGCTGACCAGGGGGAAGGCCGTGAGGCCGCTGAGCACCAGGCAGACGAGGAACAGGACCAGCCAGGCACGGATTCGACGCTCCAGGGCGCTTCTTTCGCTCATGGAGGGAAGCCTACGCCTGTTTCTGAACACGTTCAGCCAAATCGCTGAACATGTTCAGTTCTCTTCCCATGGCCCTCCCCCGCCGGCGCAAGCGAAAGGGCGGGCGGTGGACCTGGTGTCCACCGCCCGCCCCTTCAAGGCCCAGCTGTGAGTCAGCCGTCGAGCGAGGTCATGACGTGCTTGATGCGCGTGTAGTCCTCGAAGCCGTAGGCGGAGAGGTCCTTGCCGTAGCCGGACTTCTTGAAGCCGCCGTGCGGCATCTCGGCGACGAGCGGGATGTGGGTGTTGATCCACACGCAGCCGAAGTCGAGGTTCTTGGACATCCGCATCGCGCGGCCGTGGTCCTTGGTCCACACCGAGGAGGCGAGGGCGAACTCGACGCCGTTCGCGTACTCCAGGGCCTGGGCCTCGTCCGCGAAGGACTGGACGGTGATGACGGGGCCGAAGACCTCGTTCTGGATGATCTCGTCGTCCTGCTTGAGGCCGGAGACGACGGTCGGGGCGTAGAAGTAGCCCTTCTCGCCGACCTGGTGGCCGCCCGCCTCCACCTTGGCGTGGGCGGGGAGGCGCTCGATGAAGCCCGCGACCTGCTTGAGCTGGTTCGGGTTGTTCAGCGGACCGTAGAGCACGTCCTCGTCGTCCGGCTGACCGGTCTTGGTGTCCGCGGCGGCCTTGGCGAGCGCGGACACGAACTCGTCGTGGATCGACTCGTGCACGAGCACGCGGGTGGCGGCGGTGCAGTCCTGACCGGCGTTGAAGTAGCCGGCGACCGCGATGTCCTCGACGGCCTTGGCGATGTCGGCGTCCTCGAAGACCACGACCGGGGCCTTGCCGCCGAGCTCCAGGTGGACGCGCTTGACGTCCTTGGAGGCGCTCTCGGCGACCTGCATGCCCGCGCGCACCGAGCCGGTGATGGAGGCCATCGCCGGCGTGGAGTGCTCGACCATGGCCTTGCCGGTCTCGCGGTCACCGCAGATGACGTTGAAGACGCCCTTGGGCAGCACCGAGTCGATGATCTCCGCCATCAGCACGGTGGAGGCCGGGGTGGTGTCCGAGGGCTTGAGCACGACGGTGTTGCCCGCGGCGATGGCCGGGGCGAACTTCCACACGGCCATCATCATCGGGTAGTTCCACGGCGCGACCTGGGCGCAGACGCCGACCGGCTCACGGCGGATGATCGAGGTCATCCCCTCCATGTACTCGCCGGCCGAGCGGCCCTCCAGCAGACGGGCGGCGCCCGCGAAGAAGCGGATCTGGTCCACCATCGGCGGCAGCTCCTCGCTGGCCGTGAGGCCGAGCGGCTTGCCGGTGTTCTCCGACTCGGCGGCGACGAGCTCGTCCGCGCGCGCCTCGAAGGCGTCCGCGATCTTCAGCAGCGCCTTCTGGCGGTCGGAGGGCGTGGTGTCGCGCCAGCCCGGGAAGGCGGCCGCGGCGGCGGCCATGGCGGCGTCGACGTCGGCCTGGCCCGAGAGCGGCGCGGTGGCGTACACCTCGCCGGTGGCCGGGTTGACCACCTCGGTGGTCCGCCCGTCGGCGGCGTCCTTGAACTCCCCGCCGATGTAGTTGCGCAGACGACGCAGTTCGGTGGTCACTACAGCCACACTCCTGATCACATGTCCAACGATTGAGACGATTGCCAATCGTAGCCGCTTCGCAGAGGCTTTCGACAGACCCGACGGCCACCAACTACGAAATCAGTGAGATCGCAGTCGCCAAACAACGGATTTCATCGATTCCATCTTGCGGAACAGACGACTCCTCGTGCACAGTGAGGTCGTGGTCAGTCGAAGCGCAGATTCCAGGAACAGACAACCGTCCCCTTCGGTCGATGCTGTGTCCCTGGCGATCATCGAGCAACTGCAGGAGGACGGTCGCCGTCCCTACGCATCGATCGGCAAGGCCGTGGGCCTGTCCGAGGCGGCCGTGCGCCAGCGCGTGCAGAAGCTGCTCGACCAGGGCGTCATGCAGATCGTCGCCGTCACCGACCCGCTCACCGTGGGCCTGCGACGCCAGGCCATGGTCGGCATCAACGTCGAGGGCGACCTCGACCCGGTGGCCGATGCACTGACCGCCATGGCCGAGTGCGAATACGTGGTCATGACCGCCGGGTCGTTCGACCTGATGGTGGAGATCGTCTGCGAGGACGACGACCACCTGCTGGAAACGATCAACAAGAAGATCCGCACGCTCCCCGGCGTGCGATCAACCGAAAGCTTCGTTTACCTGAAGCTGAAGAAGCAGACCTACATGTGGGGAACTCGATAGCCCGTGAGCCAGGACCTCTCCAAGACCGCCTACGACCATCTGTGGATGCACTTCACCCGCATGTCGTCGTACGAGAACGCACCCGTCCCCACCATCGTGCGTGGTGAGGGCACCTACATCTTCGACGACAAGGGCAAGCGCTACCTCGACGGTCTCGCCGGACTGTTCGTGGTCAACGCAGGTCACGGCCGCAAGGAACTGGCCGAGGTCGCCTACAAGCAGGCCCAGGAACTCGCCTTCTTCCCCGTCTGGTCGTACGCCCACCCCAAGGCCGTGGAGCTCGCCGAGCGCCTCGCGAACTACGCTCCGGGCGACCTGAACAAGGTCTTCTTCACCACCGGTGGCGGCGAGGCCGTCGAGACCGCCTGGAAGCTCGCCAAGCAGTTCTTCAAGCTGCAGGGCAAGCACACCAAGTACAAGGTCATCTCGCGTGCGGTCGCCTACCACGGCACCCCGCAGGGCGCCCTGTCCATCACGGGCCTGCCGGCCCTCAAGGCTCCCTTCGAGCCGCTGGTGCCCGGCGCCCACAAGGTGCCGAACACCAACATCTACCGTGCCCCGATCTACGGCGACGACCCCGAGGCCTTCGGCCGCTGGTGCGCCGACCAGATCGAGCAGGAGATCCTCTTCGAGGGCGCCGACACCGTCGCCGCCGTCTTCCTGGAGCCGGTGCAGAACGCCGGCGGCTGCTTCCCGCCGCCGCCCGGGTACTTCCAGCGGGTCCGCGAGATCTGCGACCAGTACGACGTGCTGCTCGTCTCCGACGAGACGATCTGCGCCTTCGGCCGCCTCGGCACGATGTTCGCCTGTGACAAGTTCGGCTACGTGCCGGACATGATCACCTGCGCCAAGGGCATGACCTCGGGCTACTCCCCGATCGGTGCCTGCATCGTCTCGGACCGCATCGCCGAGCCGTTCTACAAGGGCGAGAACACCTTCCTGCACGGCTACACCTTCGGCGGACACCCGGTGTCCTCCGCCGTGGCCATCGCCAACCTGGACATCTTCGACAAGGAAGGCCTCAATCAGCACGTGCTGAACAACGAGGACGCCTTCCGCTCGACGCTGGAGAAGCTGCACGACCTGCCGATCGTCGGCGACGTCCGCGGCAACGGCTACTTCTACGGCATCGAGCTCGTCAAGGACAAGGTCACCAAGGAGTCCTTCACGGACGAGGAGACCGAGCGCGTGCTCTACGGCTTCCTCTCCAAGGCGCTCTTCGAGAACGGCCTGTACTGCCGGGCCGACGACCGCGGCGACCCGGTGATCCAGCTCGCGCCGCCGCTGATCGCGGACCAGGGCACCTTCGACGAGATCGAGGGCATCCTGCGCTCGGTGCTCACCGAGGCGTGGACGAAGCTGTAACCAGGCCTTAAATCGTCCGACCACACGGCCCGGATCCTCCGTTCGAGTGAGAACGCGGGGGTCCGGGCCGTGTGCTGTCGCCATCCCGGACGTTCATCTCTTTACATCTCCATGCGGCCCAGTGACTTCAGCGGGCTCCGCTTCGTTCCCTCGGACGGAGGTGTACGCCATGGTGGCTCCACCGGAAAATGCCCCGCCTGACAATGACGTCCTCTGGGCACGGTCCCTGCACTACTCCCACAGCAGTTCCCCGACACTCGCCGGGATCAGTCTGGGCGTGCGGCAGGGCGAGATCCTGGCCCTGACCGGTCCCCGCGGCAGCGGGAAGACCACCCTGCTCCGCTGCCTGTCCGGGCAGCTTTCGCCCGAGCAGGGCGAGGTCTGGTTCAACAGCCTCCCCGTGCACACCATGGGCACGCTGAGCCGCGAACGGCTGCGCCGCGACCGCTTCGGCTGGATCGGCCCCGAGCCCCAGCTGCTGCCCGAGCTCAAGGTCTGGGAGAACGCGGCCCTGCCGCTGCTGCTCGCCGGAGCCTCCCACCGCAGCGCCAAGCACGCCGCCTGTGAATGGCTGGAGCGCCTGGACATCGGCGGATTCGCCCGCAAGCGCCCCCGCGCGCTGAGCCGCGGCGAGGCCCAGCGGGTCGCCCTGGCCCGGGCCCTGGTCAACGTGCCCGCGGTGATCTTCGCCGACGAGCCCACGGCCCCGCTGCACCGCACCGAGCGCGCCCTGCTGCTGCGGACCCTGACCACCGCGGCCCGCTCCCACGAGATCACCGTGCTGCTGGCCACCCACGACGAGGCGACCGCGGCCGTCGCGGACCGGAGCGTGGCCCTGCTCGACGGCCGCCTGGCCGGGGCCGCGGCGGGCTCCGCGCCCGGCGCCGACACCCCGGAGGGTCAGGCCGCGTGCTCGCTCTCCGCCTAGCCCGCGGTGCCCGGCCGCTGGTCCAGCTGCGGCGGCTCCTGGTCGCCGCCGCTTCGGCCGGTACCGGATTCCTGCTGCTCTACGTGCTCGCGGGAGCCGTGGCCCGGCCCGCCGGATCGTTCCCTCGCCTGCTGTGGGCGCTGATCCCGCTGGCCGCCACCGTCCACTTCGCCGTCGCCGTGGCCCGCGCCGACCCCGCGACCCGACCCCGCGAGGGGCTGGACGCCGCCGGGCTGGGACCCGTACGGCTCATGCTCGTCGCCGTGATCTCCACCGCCGTGGCCTGCGTCCTGGGCAGCGCCCTGGCCCTGGCGGCCTTCCTCCACCTGCGCGGGGACCTGGCCGGGCTGCCCTTCGACGGGGCCGGGGCCGGACTGCTCCACGCCGGGCAGCCGTTGCCCGTGGCGGCCTGTCTCACCCTGCTGGCCCTGGTCCCGCTGGCCGCCTCGGCCGCCACCGCCCTCGCGCTGCGCCCGCACACCCCGCCGGCTCCGCAGACCGGGCTGCCGTGGGGGATCGCGCTGACCGCGTGCGGACTGGCCGCCCTGGCCTACACGGGCCGGGGCGGGGCCGCGATGCTCGTCGGCTGGTCGCTGACCGCGGTCGGGCTCGCCCTCGCCGGCCCCGGCCTCGCCTACGCGTGCGGGAGCCTGGTCCAGGCCGTACGCCCGGGCGGGCTCCGGCTGCTGGCCGGGCGGGCCCTCCAGGAGGAGGCCCCCCGGATCGGTCCGCCGCTGGGGGTTTTGTGCTCCGTCGGCGCGGGGGCCCTCACGGCCCTGGCCCTGCACGACCGGGGCGGGCTGGACGTCCCCCTGGGCCCGCTGACCGGACCGGCCGCGGCCCTGGTCGCCCTGTGCGCCACCGCGACCCTTCTCACATCCACGGTGGAGGCCCGACAGAGGCGGGCCGCCGAACGCGAGGCGCTGCGGGACCTGGGCGCCTCCGCCAAGGTCCTGCGGACGGCGGCGAGTTTGCGCGCCACCGCGCTCCTGGCCGTGTGCCTGCCGCTCAGCTGGGGTGTGGCGCAGCTGACGTCGATGGCCCTGACCCGCTGACGGAGCACCCCTTAGTGTGGGCCGAATGGTCAACGCCATCGAGATCGAGACGCTCGCCGAATTCGACCAGGTCGTGGCCCGCGGCTCGCTCAGCGGCTACCGGATCCAGTCGGTCAACCTGCTGGAGCGGACCTTCGCGCTGCTGTCCGTCGACACCTCGGCGGCCGTGTTCCTGGGCTGCGCGATGGAGCCCGACGCAGCGGCGAAGGTCCGCGGCGACGGCGCGCTGGTCTTCCCGCCCGTACCGGACCTGCCGTTCAACCCGTACCGGGGGCTGCTCTACAGCCCCGAGGAGCTGTTCGCCGGTCTGGGCGAGGGGTACGAGGCCACGCAGGACGCCCAGGCCTACGCCTGGTTCCAGGAGACCAAGGCCGACGCCGACGTCTTCTCCTCGATGCTGCGGTCCGTACACGACGACGCGATCTCCGACGCGCTCGACGAGCACCTCGCCGGTGCCCGGGTGGCGGGTGTGATGGGCGGCCACGCCATGGCCCGCGGCAGTGCGGAGTACCGGGGCGCGGCCGAGCTGGGCCGGGCCCTGACCCGGTCCGGTCTGACGGTCGCCACCGGCGGCGGTCCCGGCGCGATGGAGGCCGCCAACCTCGGCGCCTACCTGGCGCCGGCCCCCGACGCGGCCCTCGGGGAGGCGCTGGAGCTGCTGGCCAAGGTCCCCTCCTTCACCCCGTCGGTGTCGGACTGGGCGCGGGCGGCCTTCGCCGTACGCGACCGCTGGCCCGGCGGCGGCGACTCGGTGGGCATCCCGACCTGGTTCTACGGGCACGAGCCGCCGAACCCCTTCGCGGGCCACATCGCGAAGTACTTCGCGAACGCCACCCGGGAGGACGGTCTGCTGGCACGCTCCGGCGCGGGCGTGGTCTTCCTGCCCGGCGCGGCGGGCACGGTCCAGGAGATCTTCGACAGCGCCACGCCGAACTACTACGCGTCCCGGGGCGAGCCTGCCCCGATGATCCTGGTCGGACGCGCGCACTGGACCGAGCACCTCCCGGCGTGGCCGCTGCTCCGGGTCCTGGCGCGCGGCCGCGCGATGGAATCCCGGATCGCGCTCGTCGACTCGGTGGACGAGGTTCCGGACGTCCTCGCGTCAATGAGCTGAGGCTCGCAGGCAACGTCCCGGCCGATTTCCACGTCTGGCAGAGGTACCGCAAAACCTGCCAGACGTGAACGGAGCCCTTGGTGCTCATAGGCCTGCTGACCGCTGTCGCGGCGTCCATCTGCTACGGCACGGGATCCGTGCTGCAAGCCGTCGGATCGCGCCGCGCCGCGCGCATGTCCCCGACCGCCGCCGGAGTGACCGCCCACGGCGGCCCCAACCTGTCGTCCACCGCGAAGGCGGCGATGACCTGGGAATTCATCGTCGGCACGATCCTGGACTTCGTGGGCTTCGGGCTGGGCGCCCTGGCCGCCCGCCTCCTGCCCCTGTTCCTGTCCCAGACGGTGATCAGCGCCAACCTGGTGATCACGGCCGTGCTGAGCGTGAAGATGCTGGGCATCCGGCTGACGCGCAAGGAGTGGACCTCGATCGGGGTCGTCTGCACCGCGCTGGTGCTGCTGGCCACGGCGGCGGGCCACGAGGGCGGCCACCACGCCCCGACGTCCACGCACTGGTGGCTGCTCGCGATCACCGTGTTCCTGATGGTGGGCGGCACCGTCGCCGTACGCCTCCTCGGCGGCGGCGCCGCGATCCTCGCGGGCCTGCTGTCGGGCCTGGGCTTCGGCGCGCTGGGCGTCGGCGTGCGGATCCTCGACGGCGTCGACCCGTTCGACCTCGGCACCTTCCTGTCCGACCCGGCCCTCTACGCCATCCTGGTGGCGGGCGTCGGCGGCATGTACCTGCACACGGTCGCCCTGCAGATCGGCTCGGTGAACGGCGCCACGGCCGCGCTGGTCGTCGGCGAGACGGTCCTGCCGGGCGCGATCGGCGTCCTGTGGCTCGGCGACGCGTCCCGCCCGGGCCTGGCGTGGCTGGCCGTACTCGGCTTCGTCCTGGCCGTCGCCGGAGCGGTGGCCGTGGCCTGGTACGGCAAGCACGAGGGCTCCGATCCACAGGCCGAGGCCCCGGTCCCGGCGGCGGTCGGATAGCCGCCGGGGCCGACCCGTCACCCGCCCGGCCGCTCCCGGTGGCGGATTGCCGGCGTCCGGCGCTTGCTGGACGGGGGAGAGAGCGAGGGTGGCGTGGACACCACGACCGCACGGTTGCAGACGCCCCGGGCCGCAGGAGCCGCGGGCATCGCCTTCGCCGTACTGCTCGCGGCGGCGATCGTCCTGATGCGGATCGCCCTGCCCTCGGGCGACGGCGCCGAGGTGCCCGTCGACCCCGCCGACCGCTGGGCGGTGCGGCTGGCCCTGGAGATCGTGCCGTTCGCCGCCATCGCCTTCCTGTGGTTCATGGGTGCGCTGCGCGCCCACGCCGGCGAGGCCGAGGACAAATTCGTCTCCACCGTGTTCCTCGGCAGCGGCTTCGTCTGCGTCGCCACCCTGTGCGTCGCCGCCGGGGCGGCGGGAACCGTCCTGGCGCAGGACCCGCCCTCCGATTTCGGCCGCACCTACGCGTACACGGTCCTCGCCACCTACTCCATGCGGATGGCGGCCGTGTTCATCCTCGCGACCTCGACGATGGGGCGGCGGCTCGGGATCTTCCCCAGGCCGCTGGCGCTGCTGGGCACCGTCGTCGGCCTGGTCCTGATCGTGGTGGGGTCCGGCGTGCCCTGGTCCGAGCTGCTGTTTCCGGCCTGGGCCCTCGTCGTCAGCGTCCACATCCTCCGGAGCCGGCTGCGATAGCCCGCTTGCGGGCCCCGAAGAACGCCTTGACCTGCGGGTGCAGTGCCCCGCATGACGTGCCCGGCTCCCGCGTGCATGCTGGGAGGGGAAGGGGACGGGGGGACGAGCGGCGGGGCTCGGGGACGGCGGGGAAGATCGGGCCACCCGAAAGGCTGATGCCTCATGAGGCTTGTCGTCGACCTCAACCGCTGCCAGGGATACGCCCAGTGCGCGTTCCTCGCACCGGACGTGTTCGCCATGCACGGCGACGAATCGCTCCTCTACGCCCCCGAGACGGACGAGCAACAGCGCGAGCACGTCGAGCGCGCCGTCGCCGCTTGCCCCGTCGGGGCCATCCTCGTCGAGTACGACCCGGCCGAGGAACCCCTACGCACCACTCCGGAGGCGCACGGTGAGCGGTGACGGAACCCTGGAACGGCTGAAGCGTGAGGGCCGCATCGTCGTGGTCGGTGCCTCCCTGGCGGGCCTGCGGGCCGCGGAGACCATGCGGGAGAAGGGCTTCGCCGGGTCGCTGACGATGATCGGCGACGAACCGTACGAGCCCTATGACCGGCCCCCGCTGTCCAAGCAGGTCCTGTTGGGCAAGGCGTCCGCGGACCGCACCGCGCTACCCCGCCGCCGGGCGCTCGACGCCCACTGGCGGCTCGGGGTCCCCGCCACCGGCCTGGACATGGCCCGCCGCCGGGTCCTGCTCGGTGACGGCGAGGAAGTGGAATACGACCGGCTGCTGATCGCCACCGGCGTACGGGCTCGGCCGTGGCCGAACGAGGACGAGGGCGCGCTCGAAGGGGTCTTCGTCCTGCGCACCCGCGACGACGGCGCCGCACTGGAGCGCAGCCTCGCGGCCGGTCCGCGCCGGGTCCTCGTCATCGGAGCCGGCTTCACCGGCTCAGAGATCGCGTCCGCCTGCCGTGAGCGCGGCCTGCCCGTCACCGTTGCCGAACGCGGCGCCGCACCGCTGGTCGGGGCGCTCGGCGGGGTCATCGGGGAGGTCGCCGCCGAGATGCACCGCGAGCACGGGGTGGACCTGCGGACCGGGGTGATGGTGACCGGACTGGAGGGTGCCCCCTCCGGACGGGTCCGGGCCGCCCACCTCTCCGACGGGACCACCGTCGAGGCCGACGTGGTGGTCGTCTCGCTCGGCGCGCAGCGCAACACCGAATGGCTCGCCGGATCCGGACTGGGCGCCGGCCCCCGGGGCATCGCCTGCGACGCGGGGTGCCGGGCCTTCGACATCCGGGGCATCGTGACCGACGACATCTATGTCGCGGGCGACGTGGCACGCTCCCCGCACGCGCTCTTCGGCTATCAGTTCCTGTCCCTGGAGCACTGGGGCAATGCCGTCGCCCAGGCCGAGACGGCCGCGCACAACATGCTCAGCGAGAGCGCGGACCGCCGTCCCCACATGTGGGTCCCGGCGTTCTGGTCCTCCCAGTTCGGGGTGAACATCAAATCGGTCGGGGTGCCCTCCATGGGCACGGAGATCATGATCTTGCAGGGCTCGCGGGACGAGCGCCGCTTCACCGGTGTGTACGGCTACCAGGGGCGGGTCATCGGCGCCGTCACCTTCGACCAGTCCCGGTGGCTGCAGTTCTACCAGCAGCTGATCGAGACGACCGCGCCGTTCCCGCCGCCCTTCGCGACGGTGGACCGCAGGCCGGAGGGGCACAAGCCGATGGCGGCCGACTTCCCCGACCCGTCGGTGCCCACCCATGGTCCGACCATCACCCTCAGCGGCTACGCGCCGGACGACCGGCGGCTGACGTTCACCCCCGCGCACCACTGACCGAGGACCTGCCATGACCCAAGCCATCCTGCGGCGGATCATCGACTACGACAGCCGCGCCGATCCGTATCCCCTGTACGAGGAGCTCCGCAAGACGCCGGTGTCCCACGACGAGGACGGCCCGTACGTCGTCAGTACGTACTGGGAGATCCAGAGCCTGCTACACGACCCGCGGATCAGTTCGGACTCCCGCAATCTGGAGTCGGCGGCGGATGACCCGCTGGTGCAGGAGGAAACGCAGGACACCGTCCTGCCCCCGGCCTTCCTGAAGCTCGACCCGCCCGAGCACGACCGGCTGCGCCGGATGACGAACCGGCCCTTCGGCCCGCCGCACACCCCCCACCGGGTGTACGACATGCGCGGCGAGCTCGGCGGCATCGTCTCCGGGCTGATCGACGACATCGCCGACACGGGAGCGGCGGACCGGATCGACCTGGTCGATCGGTTCTCGTACCCCTTCCCGGTCACGGTCATCTGCCGGCTGCTCGGCGTGCCGCACGAGGACGAGCCGCGCTTCCACGTGTGGGCCGACACGCTGGCGGCCAGCCTGGATCCCGACCCGGACGCCGATCCGGCGCAGGGCAGGAAGGGCGCGCAGGACGCCCGCATGGAACTGGGTATGTACCTGGCCGGGCTGATCGAGGAGCGGCGCAAGAGCCCCGGCGACGACATGCTGTCCCACCTCGCGATGGACGGCGGCCCCGATGGCACGATGACGACGATGGAGGTCCTCAGCACCGCCGGGCTCCTGCTGATCGCGGGCCACGAGACCACGGTCAACCTGATCACCAACGGCATGCTGACCCTGCTGCGCCACCCGGAGGTGCTGCAGCGGCTGCGTGAGGACCCGGGCCTGTCGGTGCCGATCGTCGAGGAGCTGCTGCGGTACGAGCCTCCGGTGCAGCTGCTGCCCCAGCGCAGCACCCTCGCCGAGATCGAGGTCAGCGGGGTCACCATCCCCAAGGGCGCCTCGCTCTGGCTGATCCTGGCGTCCGGGAACCGCGACCCGCGGCGGTTCGCGAACGCCGACCGCTTCGACCCGGACCGCGCCGACATCCAGCACCTGGGCCTCGGCAGCGGGATCCACAGTTGCTTCGGGGCGCCGCTGGCCCGGCTTGAGGCCCAGCTGGCGCTGAGCGAACTGGCCCGCCGGCTGGAGAACCCCCGCCTGCTGGAGGACCCGCCCCCGTACCGCCAGAACGCGGTCCTGCGCGGCCCGCGCCACCTGCCGATCGCCTGCGACGGGATCCGCGCCGCCTAGGCGGCGGCGTCCGGAAGGACGACGACCTCGGCCGGGGTGAAGGTGACCGCGACGCGGTCGCCGACCGCCGGGGCGCCGGCCAGCCCGCATTCCGCTTCCAGTACGGGCCCGGCCTGCGGCCTCAGCAGCAGCGCGACGTGCGTACCGCGGAAGGTGCGGGAGAGCACCTCGCACGGCAGGCCCGCCTCGCAGAGCACGACCCCGGCGGGGCGGATCAGCAGGCGCTGCTCCCCCTCCGGGGACCCGGCCGGGACCGGGACCTTGCCCCAGGGCGTCCCGGCCGCGCCGCCCGAGACCGTCGCCGGGACCACGTTCTCGAAGCCGAGGAAGCGCGCCACGAACTCCGACGCGGGCCGCTGCCACACCTCCAGCGGGGTCCCGGCCTGCGCGATCCGGCCGTCCCGCATCACCACCACCCGGTCCGCCAGCGCGAAGGCCTCCCCCTGGTCGTGCGTGACGGCCAGCACCGTCGTCCCCAGCCGGGTGAACAGGGTCTGAAGCTCCACCACGAGCCGCTCCCGCAGGCCCCGGTCCAGCTGCCCCAGTGGTTCGTCGAGCATCAGGAGCCGCGGTGACGGCGCCAGCGCCCGGGCCAGGGCCACGCGCTGCTGTTCGCCGCCCGACAGGGAGGCCACCGCGCGGCCCTGGGCCCCCGGCAGGCCCACGAGCTCCAGGAGTTCCGCGACCTGGGAGGTGCAGGCGGCCCGTCCGGCGCCCCGCATCCGCAGGCCGAAGGCGACGTTCCCTCCGACGTCCCGGTGCGGGAAGAGCTGGTGGTCCTGGAACATCAGGCCCACGCCCCGCCGGTGCACCGGCACCCCGGCCTGGTCGGCGCCGCCCAGCAGGACGCGGCCCTCGGAGGGCCGCTGGAGCCCGGCGACGACCCGCAGCAGCGTGGACTTGCCGCTTCCGCTCGGTCCGAGCACGCACACGGTCTCGTGCTCGGCGACCTCCAGGTCCACGCGGTCCACCACGGCGCGCTCGCCGAAGCGGACCGACACCCCTTCCAGTTGAAGCAGTGTCATCAGAACTCTCCGGCGGTCTTGTCAGGTCGCAGTCGCTCCAGCAGCAGCAGGGAGACCGCGCACACCAGCATCAGGATCGTGCTCAGGGCCATCGCCTGCCCGTAGTTCAGCTCTCCGGCCCGGCCCAGCAGCCGCGCCACGGCGACCGGCAGGGTCGGCTGGTCCGGCCGCGCGATGAAGACGGTCGCGCCGAACTCGCCCAGCGACACCGCGAAGGCGAACCCGGCCGCGATCAGCAACGCCCGCCGCACCAGCGGCAGGTCCACCTCCCGCCAGGCCCGCCAGGGGGACGCGCCGAGCACCGCGGCCGCCTCCCGCAGCCGCCCGTCCACCGCGCGCAGCACCGGCAGCATGCTCCGCACGACGAAGGGCACCCCCACCAGCGCCTGGGCCAACGGCACCAGGATCCACGAGGTCCGCAGGTCCAGCGGCGGCCCGTCCAGGGTGATGAGGAAGCCGAAGCCCACGGTGACGGCGGACACGCCGAGCGGGAGCATCAGCAGCGCGTCGAAGCCGCGTACGAAGCGGCCGCCGCGCCGGGTCAGGGCCGCGGCGGCGAGACCCCCGATGACCAGGGCGATCGCGGTGGCGGCGAGCGCGTACCGCAGGGAGTTGCCGATGGCGTCCAGCGGCGGCACCAGGAAGGTCCCGCCACCGGCGCCCGCGTCCTGGAGGGCCTCGTAGAAGCCGGGGCCGTAGCCGCCGGGGGTGTCGAAGGACCGTTCCACCAGCACGCCGAGCGGCAGCACGATCAGCAGCGCCACCGTCAGCAACACCCCGCCCAGCAGGGCGCGTTGCGCCAGGCCGCGGGGGCGGTGCGTGGTCCGGCCGGGGTCGACCAGCCGGAGCGCGGTCTCGCGCTTGCGCACGGTCCAGGCGTGCACGCCGAGGACGGCGCCGACCGCGGCGAACTGCACCATCGTCAGCACGGCGGCCGTGGGCAGGTCCAGGAGCTGTGCGGTCTGCCGGTAGACCTCCACCTCAAGCGTGGAGTACGAGGGCCCGCCCAGGATGAGTACGACGCCGAAGGAGCTGAAGGTGAACAGGAACACCATCAGCGAGGCGGCGGCCACGGAGGGGGCCAGGGCGGGCAGCGTCACCCGCCGCCAGGCGGCGAACCGGCCCGCGCCCAGCACCCGGGCGGCCTCCTCCTGGCGGGGATCCAGCTGGGCCCACAGCCCGCCGACCGTGCGGACGACGACGGCGTAGTTGAAGAAGACGTGCGCGAGGAGGATGGCCCAGACCGTGGTGTCGAGCCGTACGCCCGCCACCTCGTCCAGCAGCCCGCCCCGGCCGACGAGGGCCAGGAAGGCGGTGCCGACGACCACGGTCGGCAGCACGAACGGCACGGTCACCACGGCGCGCAGCACCTGCTTGCCGGGGAACTCGAAGCGCGCGAAGACGTACGCGCCGGGGAGTGCGATCAGCAGCGTGAGCGCGGTGGAGGCGAGCGCCTGCCATGTGGTGAACCACAGCACTCCGGCGATGTCGGGCCGGGTGATCACCTCGCCGATCCGGCCGAACTGCCACCCGTCGGCGGTCTTGAGGCCGCGCCCGACGATCGCGGCGACGGGGTAGGCGAAGAACAGCCCGAAGAAGGCGAGGGGAACGGCCATCAGGGCGAGCCGCACGGCGGTCGCCCTGACGGCCGTCCCGGCGGGGCCGGGGACCGCCGCGGCGCCCCCCGGCGCCGCGCGCGGAACCTTCGTACCGCTTACTTCACGACGAGCGCGGTCCATGCCTTGACCCACTGCTCACGGTTCTCGGCGATGGTCTGCGGAGCGACGTTCTCGGGCTTCTCGACGACCGCGCCGTGCTTGGTGAACAGCTCCGGCAGGGCGGCGTTCGCCGTCACCGGGTTCACGAACATCTGGAGCGGCATGTCCTCCTGGAACTTCTTGCTGATCAGGAAGTCGACGAGCGCCTTGCCGCCCTCCTCGTTCTTCGCCCCCTTCAGCAGACCCGCGAACTCGATCTGGCGGAAGCAGGTGCCGGTGGCGACGCCCGTCGGGGCCTCGGCCGGCTGCGGCTCGCCGTACAGCACCTCGACCGGGGGGCTGGAGGCGTAGGAGACGACCAGCGGGCGGTCGCCCTTGGCCTTCTTGCCGCCCGCCGAGCCGGAGAAGCGCTCGTTGTAGGCCTGCTCCCAGCCGTCGACGACCTCGACGCCGTTGGCCTTCAGCTTGCTCCAGTAGTCCTTCCACCCTCCCCCAGAGGCTTCGCCCTGGGAGGTGCCCCCATCGCCGTACTTGCCGACGGAGGCGAGGAGGAAGCCGAGGCCGGGCGAGGAGGTCGCGGCGTTCTCGGTGACCAGCAGGTTCTTGTACTCCGGCTTGATCAGGTCGTCCAGCGTCTGCGGCGGGGCGATCTTCTTGTCCGCGAAGTACGCCTTGTCGTAGTTGACGCAGATGTCGCCGGAGTCGACCGGGGTGACGCGGTGCTCCTTGTCGAGCACGTACTCGGGCTTCACCTCGGCCAGGCCCTTGGCCTCGTACGGCGTGAAGAGACCGTTGTCGAGGGCGCGCGAGAGCAGGGTGTTGTCCACCCCGAAGAAGACGTCGCCGCGCGGCGAGCCCTTGGTGAGGATCTCCTGGTTCAGTGCCGCGCCGGCGTCCCCGGACTTCAGCACCTTGACGGTGTAGCCGCTCTGCTGCTCGAACTCCTTCAGGACCGTGTCGGTCACGTTGAAGGAGTCGTGCGAGACGAGGGTGACGGTCTTGGACTTCGGGCTCTCGCCGGCGCCGGCGGTCTTGTCCTCGGCGTCGCCGCCGCAGGCGCTGAGCGTGCTGACGCCCAGCGCGGCCGCGAGCGCGGCGCCCGCGATCTTCTTGGTGGTGCTCACTGGTGATTCCTCCTGGGATGACCAGGAGAAGACGCGGCCCCGCCCGGCGCTCAGTGCGAGCGGACGCCGGGCAGGGCGCAACAGCTTGAGTGGTGACCGAACTTCCTACCCCGAATGACCGGGGCGAGGTTCAGAGGGTCTGCGGATGACGGTTGCCGCACTCTCAGCGCTGTGGCGCTCCCCTGTCGGAATATGAAATTGGTTCGGCCACAGGGTACCCCGTGGCCGAATCATGCAGAACGGAAGCGGAATCCAGTGCTCCAAGCGCTCCTAGGGCTCCTAGCGCTCCGAAGCGGCCAGCTGGCCGCACGCGCCGTCGATCTCCTGGCCGCGGGTGTCGCGTACGGTCACGGGCACGCCGTGACGGGCGATGGCCTCCACGAAGGCCCTCTCGTCCTCGGGGCGCGAGGCGGTCCACTTGGAGCCCGGCGTCGGGTTCAGCGGGATCAGGTTGACGTGGACGCGCTTGCCCTTGAGCAGCTTGCCCAGCAGGTCACCGCGCCAGGCCTGGTCGTTGATGTCGCGGATCAGGGCGTACTCGATCGAGATCCGGCGGCCGGACTTCTCCGCGTACTCCCAGGCCGCGCCGAGGACCTCGCGGACGTTCCAGCGGGTGTTCACGGGGACCAGGGTGTCGCGCAGCTCGTCGTCGGGCGCGTGCAGCGAGACGGCGAGACGGCACTTGAAGCCCTCGTCGGCGAACCGCAGCATGGCCGGGACCAGGCCGACGGTGGAGACGGTGATCCCGCGCTGGGACAGGCCCAGGCCGTCGGGCTCCGGGTCGGTGAGCCGGCGGATGGCGCCGACCACCCGGTTGTAGTTGGCGAGCGGCTCGCCCATGCCCATGAAAACGATGTTCGACAGCCGGGCGGGGCCGCCGGGGACCTCGCCGTCGCGCAGGGCGCGCATGCCGTCGACGATCTGGTGCACGATCTCGGCGGTCGACAGGTTGCGGTCCAGACCGGCCTGGCCGGTGGCGCAGAACGGACAGTTCATGCCGCAGCCGGCCTGCGAGGAGATGCACATCGTGACCCGGTCGGGGTAGCGCATCAGCACGGACTCGACGAGGGTGCCGTCGTGCAGCTTCCACAGGGTCTTGCGCGTGGTGTCGTTGTCGCAGGAGATGTGACGGACCACGTTCATCAGGTCCGGGAGGAGCTCCTGCTGGAGCTTCTCGCGGGAGGCCGCGGGGATGTCCGTCCACTCGGCCGGGTCGTGCGCGTAGCGCGCGAAGTAGTGCTGGGAGAGCTGCTTGGCCCGGAAGGGCTTCTCACCGATCGCGGCGACCGCCTCGCGGCGCTCCTCCGGCGTGAGGTCGGCGAGGTGCCGGGGCGGCTTCTTGGCTCCGCGCGGGGCGACGAAGGTGAGCTCTCCCGGAACAGGGCGGGCCATGGCAGGTACTCCTCGTAAGACGAAAGGCGCGCCGCAGAAGCAGCACGCCTTTCAAGAGTAACCGCCCGGGCCCGGTCGGCCCCGCTCAGCCGGTTCCGACGAAGAGGGCCAGCAGCAGCCACACCACCGGGGCGGTGGGGAGCAGCGAGTCCAGGCGGTCCATGATGCCGCCGTGTCCGGGAAGCAGGGTCCCCATGTCCTTGATGCCCAGGTCCCGCTTGATCATCGACTCGCCCAGGTCGCCCAGGGTGGCGCTGACCGCGACGGCGAGGCCGAGCAGCAGGCCCTGCCACCAGGAACCGCCGTCGATCAGGAACTCCATGCACAGCGCGCCGGCCGCCATGGCGAAGGCCACCGCGCCGAACAGGCCCTCGCGGGTCTTGCCGGGGCTGATGCGCGGCGCGAGCTTGGTCTTCCCGAAGCGCCAGCCGACCGCGTAGGCCCCGGTGTCGCTGACCACGGTCAGGAGCAGGAAGGTGATCACGCGCTGCGGACCGTCGTCTGCGGTCAGCAGCATCGCGACGAAGGTGGCCAGGAAGGGCACGTAGAACGCCGCGAAGGCGCCCGCCGTGACGTCCTTGAGGTAGCCCTCGGGCGGCTCCGTCATCCGCCACACCAGGACCGCCAGCACGGTCAGCGCCATGGCGACCCAGGCGCCCTCGGCCCCCCGGACGTATCCGGCGATGACCATGGCCGCGCCGCCGACCGCGAGCGGGACCAGCGGGGCCTTGATGCCCTTCTGCTCCTGCAGCCGGGAGGTGAGCTCCCACAGGCCGACCACGACGGCGACGACGACGACACCGACGAAGACGGCCTTGACGATCAGCAACGAGGCGAAGATCACCGCACCGAGACCGACACCGACCCCTATGGCGGCGCGCAGGTCCCGCCCCGCGCGCTTCTTCGGCGGCGGGGTCGGGGCGCCCTGCGGGTGCGGGGCGTGCGGAGGCGGGGGGCTGGGCATGGGCTCCTGCGGCGGCGTCTCGGCGCGGAAGAAGGGGCCGCCGTCCTCGGCGGCCCCCCGATCGCGTGCTTCCCGGTCGTCGAAGTCACGGCCGGCGGCATCGGGCACGATGGGCATGGGCCGAGTGTGCGGGCCCACCTGCGCATCGTATGCGGGACCCGCCGGAACCGGCTCCGGCTGCCAGGAAGAGTCGTTCATCAGACTTCGAGGAGCTCGGCTTCCTTGTGCTTGAGGAGCTCGTCCACCTGCGCGACGTACTTCGCGGTGGTGTCGTCGAGCTCCTTCTCGGCCCGGCGCACCTCGTCCTCGCCGGCCTCCTTGTCCTTGACGAGCTTGTCGAGGGCGTCCTTCGCCTTGCGGCGGACGGCGCGGATGGAGACCTTGGAGTCCTCGGCCTTGTTCTTGGCGACCTTGATGTACTCCTTGCGGCGGTCCTGCGTCAGCTCGGGGAAGGTCACCCGGATGATGCTGCCGTCGTTGCTCGGGTTGACACCGAGGTCGGAGTCGCGGATCGCCTGCTCGATGTTGCGCAGGGCGCTCTTGTCGAACGGCGTCACGATCGCCATGCGCGGCTCGGGCACCGAGAAGGAGGCGAGCTGGTTGATGGGCGTGATGGCGCCGTAGTACTCCGCCACGATCTTGTTGAACATCGCCGGGTGCGCACGGCCGGTGCGAATCGCGGCGAAGTCTTCCTTGGCGACGACGACGGCCTTTTCCATCTTCTCCTCGGCCTCGAGGAGGATCTCTTCGGTCACCACGTGCTCCTGCATGTCTTGAATGGATGGTTCAGGCGGGCGGGGCGGACGGGTCCGGTCCGGGCTCGGTCCGGCGTCGGACCGCTCAGACCCGGGTTCCCTGGTCGCTGACGAGCGTGCCGATCTTCTCACCCTTGACGGCGCGGGCGATATTGCCTTCGGCGAGCAGCTCGAAGACGAGGATCGGCAGCTTGTTGTCGCGGCAGAGCGTGATGGCGGTGGCGTCGGCGACCTTGAGATCGCGCGAGAGCACCTCGCCGTACTCCAGCGCGTCGAACTTCACCGCGTCCGGGTTCTTCTTCGGGTCGGAGTCGTAGACCCCGTCGACCCCGTTCTTGCCCATGAGCAGGGCCTCGGCGTCGATCTCCAGGGCGCGCTGGGCGGCCGTGGTGTCGGTGGAGAAGTACGGCATGCCCATGCCGGCGCCGAAGATGACGACGCGGCCCTTCTCCAGGTGCCGCACGGCACGCAGCGGGATGTACGGCTCGGCGACCTGGCCCATCGTGATGGCCGTCTGCACGCGGGAGTCGATGCCTTCCTTCTCCAGGAAGTCCTGGAGGGCGAGGCAGTTCATGACCGTGCCGAGCATGCCCATGTAGTCGGACCGGGCACGGTCCATGCCGCGCTGCTGGAGTTCGGCGCCGCGGAAGAAGTTGCCGCCGCCGATCACGATGGCGATCTCCGCGCCGTCGCGGACGACCGCGGCGATCTCACGCGCGATGGCGTGGACGACGTCGGGGTCGACGCCCAGTCCTCCGCCACCGGAGAAGGCCTCGCCCGACAGCTTCAGCATGAAGCGGCGGCCCTTCTTCTTCTGGTCGCTCTTGTCGTCGGATGCGGTGTGGGGGTCCACGCCCTGATTCATGGAGATCTCCTCGTGCACATACGAAGAAGGCCATTGCCGGTGGGTCCTCGCGGTTCCCTTTGCGGCAATGGCCTCCTCGTCAGATCTGCGGTCGTCTCGCGCAAGCGCGGACGACTGCCTCAGACCCTACCGGGGTCCGGTGTCCGTCGCGTACGGACGGACTCAGATGCCGACCTTGATGCGGCTGAACCGCTTCAGGGTGACACCGGCCTCGTCCAGAACCTTCTGGACGGACTTCTTGTTGTCCAGCGCGTACGGCTGGCCGAGCAGCGTGGCGTCCTTGAAGAAGCCGTTGATGCGACCCTCGACGATCTTCGGGAGGGCGGCCTCGGGCTTGCCCTCCGCGCGGGTGACCTCTTCGGCGATGCGACGCTCGGACTCGACCTTCTCGGCCGGAACGTCTTCCTTGGAGAGCCACTGCGGGGCGAACGCGGCGATGTGCTGCGCGATGCCGCGGGCCACCTCGGCGTTCTCCTTGTCGAGCTCGACGAGGACACCGATCTGGTACGGCAGGTCGGGCATCGTGCGGTGCATGTACGACGCCACGTAACCGCCGGTGAACTGCGCGAAGCGGTCCAGGACGATCTTCTCGCCGAGGTTGGCGTTGGCCTCGTCCACGAACGCCTGGACGGTCTTGCCGGGCTCGATCTCGGACGCGAGCAGCGCCTCGATGTCCGCCGGGGAGGTGGCGGCGACGTGCGCGGCCAGCTGGTTGGCGACGGCCAGGAACTTCTCGCCCTTGGCGACGAAGTCCGTCTCGCACTTCAGCTCGACGAGGACACCGGAGGTGTGGTCGGCGGCGATGAGGTCGACGACGGCACCGTTCTCGGCAGAACGGCCCTCGCGCTTGGCGACGCCCTTCTGGCCCTTGATACGGAGCGCTTCCATGGCCTTGTCGACGTCGCCGTCGGAGTCGACCAGCGCGTTCTTGCAGTCCATCATGCCGGCGCCGGTGAGCTCGCGGAGCTTCTTGACGTCAGCGGCGGTGTAGTTCGCCATGAGTCTGTGATTCTCTCTCGAAGTCGTAGATCTACGGGTGAACGGCGGAGGCGCCGCGCCTTGGGCGCGGCTCCCCCGCCGTCATCGTCCGTGCTGTGAGTGCCCGGCGCGTGAACGCCGGGTCCTCTCAGTGGGTCAGGCCTGCTCGGCGTCGGCGGCCGGGGCGGCCTCGGCGGCCGGGGCCTCGACGGTCTCGGCGGCGGCCTCGGCCGGAGCGGCCTCAGCGGCGTCGTCGGCCTTCTTGTCGCCCTCGAGCAGGTCGCGCTCCCACTCGGCGAGCGGCTCGGCAGCGGCCTTCTCGCCCGGCTTCGAGTCGCCGGTCGCAGCGCCGGAGCGGGCGATGAGGCCCTCGGCGACGGCGTCGGCGATCACGCGGGTGAGCAGGGTGACGGAGCGGATCGCGTCGTCGTTGCCCGGGATCTTGTAGTCGACCTCGTCGGGGTCACAGTTGGTGTCGAGGATCGCGACGACCGGGATGTGGAGCTTGCGCGCCTCACCGACGGCGATGTGCTCCTTCTTGGTGTCGACGATCCAGACGGCGCTGGGGACCTTCGACATCTCGCGGATACCACCGAGGGTCTTCTCCAGCTTGGTCTTCTCGCGGGAGAGGACCAGGAGCTCCTTCTTGGTGAGACCCGAGGCGGCGACGTCCTCGAAGTCGATCGCCTCAAGCTCCTTCAGACGCTGAAGGCGCTTGTAGACGGTGGAGAAGTTGGTGAGCATGCCACCCAGCCACCGCTGGTTGACGTACGGCATACCCACGCGGGTCGCCTGCTCGGCGATGGCCTCCTGGGCCTGCTTCTTGGTACCGACGAACATGATGGAGCCACCGTGCGCGACGGTCTCCTTCACGAACTCGTAGGCGCGGTCGATGTACGACAGCGACTGCAGCAGGTCGATGATGTAGATGCCGTTGCGCTCCGTGAAGATGAAGCGCTTCATCTTCGGGTTCCAACGGCGGGTCTGGTGACCGAAGTGGACGCCGCTTTCCAGCAGCTCCCGCATCGTGACGACGGCCATGGCCATCTCCTTGGTTTCTCGGTTTGGTTCCTGACGCCCCGCCGCGCCCTGCCCCGATGAGGGACCGAGAGACGCTGTCACCTGGCCGTTTAGGGCCGGTGCTGGGGCGTGCGAAGTCGACCCGGTGACCCGGATCGCCACAAGAAGTGTACGGGACCCGGTGGTATGCCGGGTGACGCCGTTGTCCACAGTGTCCGGCCTGTCCACAGGCCCGGCCGCGGGCCCGCCGGACGCGCGACGCTGTGCGCCATGACGACACTGCTGCTCAGCCTTCTCCTGACCCTGGCCCAGGCCGCCGTCCCGGGGGTCCGCCCGCTGCCCGCGCCCCTGTCCGTGGCCCGCTGGTGGGACCCGCCGCCGACGCCGTACGCGGCCGGGCACCGCGGGGTGGACCTGTCCGCCCCGGTGGGCGCGGAGCTACGGGCGGTCGGGGCGGGCCGGGTGCACTACGCCGGGCAGGTCGCGGGCCGCGGTGTCCTCTCGCTCACGCTGCCCGGCGGCCTGCGCACGACCTACGAGCCGGTCCGGCCGCTGGTCACGGAGGGCGAGGAGGTCACTGCGGGCCAGGTGGTGGCGGTCCTGACGGAGGGCTCCCACTGCCCGGAGCCGTGCCTGCACTGGGGCCTTCTGGCCGGCGAGGCGTACCTCAACCCCTTCACCCTGCTCCCCCGGCCCACTCCCCGCCTGCTGCCGGGCGCCGGCCCGGACGGGGGCGGCGGCTCCGGGGACCTCGGCCCCGGGGGCCTCAGCCCCGGACGCCCCGCAGGGCCATCGCCACGGCCGCCTCGGTGACGACCTCGGGGTCCTCGGCGGCGCCGAGCTCGATCCGCCGTACCGCCGCGTCCACGACCCCCTGGAGCAGCATCGCCGCCAGGCGGGGCTCCGCATGTCCCAGGGAGCTCAACGCCTCGACGATCATCGCGACCAGCCCCCCGTGCGCCGCACGGATCTTCTCCCGCGCCCCGGCGTCGAGCTCGCTCGCCGAGATGGCGACCACCGCCCGGTGCCGGCGGTCCCCCACCAGCCCCAACTGGCTGCGTACGTAGGCCTCGACCTTCGCCTCGGGCGACGGCGCGTGTTCCATCGCCGCCTCGATCTCGGCGGCCCACACGGGGAAGTCCACCGCGCACAGCTCTTCGACCACGGCGGCGCGGGAGCGGAAGTACTCGTAGACGGAGGACCGGGCCAGCCCGGTCCGCTCCGCGAGGGCGGGGAAGGTCAGCGCCTCCGTCCCGCCTTCGGACAGCAGGGAACGCGCGGCGTCCAAGAGGGCGCCGCGCTGCATCGACCGGTGCTCGGCCACGGAGGCCGCTCGAATCCTGGGCACGCGTCCACTTTACGGAGGTGCCGCAAGCTCACCGGCCCACATCCGCCAACTTCGCACGCAGTTGCAGCACGGACTTGGTGTGGATCTGGCTGACCCGGCTCTCGGTGACACCCAGCACGTTGCCGATCTCGGCGAGCGTGAGGCCCTCGTAGTAGTAGAGGGTCACCACCGTCTTCTCCCGCTCGGGCAGGGTGTTGATGGCGCGCGCCAGCAGGCGGCGCAGCTCGCGGTCCTCCGCCACCTCCACCGGGTTGTCGGCGGCCGTGTCCTCCAGGGTGTCCATCAGGGAGAGGCGGTCGCCGCCCTCCCCGCCGGCGTGCAGCAGCTCCTCCAGGGCGACCACGTTCGCCAGCGACAACTGGCTGAAGACGGCGTGGAGATCCTCCACGGCGATCCCCATCTCGCCGGCGACCTCGCCCTCCGTCGGGGTGCGCCGCAGCTGGGCCTCCAGCGTGGCGTAGGCCCGCTCGACGGCCCGCGCCTTCTGCCGCACCGAGCGGGGGATCCAGTCCAGCGCGCGCAGTTCGTCGATCATCGCGCCGCGGATGCGGGTGATCGCGTACGTCTCGAACTTGATCGACCGGTCGATGTCGAACTTCTCGATGGCGTCGATCAGTCCGAAGACCCCGGAGGAGACGAAGTCCGCCTGTTCCACATTGGGCGGCAGGCCGACGCTGACGCGTCCGGCGACGTACTTCACCAGGGGTGAGTAGTGCAGGATCAGCTGCTCCCGCAGCCGCTCGTCACCCGACTCCTTGTACGAACGCCACAGCACCTCCAGGGACGAGGGCGCGGTGGACCGCTCACTGCCACGGGCCGCGGGGGGCACCGCAGCGCGGTCAGACCCTGAGGTGTGCTGGGGCATGCTTCGCCTTTGCCGGAGCCGGATTCCTTGGGAGCGTAGCGTGACGAGAGTGTCGCGGTGCGCGAAGAGTACGGGATGACGCGGGGGCGCAAAGGCCTCCCGGCTCGCGCGGGCGACCCGGGACCGGCGCCTGGCGCACGGTCCCGGCGACTGCCACCGGGAGGACCGCGTCTCTCATCGCTTTCACTCTTTCACCGGAACACCCCAGGTCAACGACCGCCTCGCCGGGTGGCACCGGTTTGTGTACCCGCTCCTGCCGTTTGTCTGCTCAACTGCCAGCCGTCGCCCTGCCGTTCGACGAACCCCAGAGAGTGAAGTTCGTACAGTCTGCCGATGACTTCATCGGCGCCGATGCCGCAGGCACGTGCCACCTCCGCCGGGTCCGCCGGGCGTCCGGCCGGGAGTGCGTCGAGCACACGAACGGTCTCCGGCGCCAGCAGGTCCCGGGCGAGGACCGGTCCGCGCCGTTCGGGAGCCAGCTCGCCGATGGCGCCGACCAGTTCGGCCACCTCCGCCGCGTCGGTGACGAGCACGGCCTCGCCCCGCAGCAGCTCGTGCACCCCGGTGGAGAGTCCGCTGGTGGCGGGACCCGGGACGCCCATCGTGAAACGCCCGAGCTTCTGCGCCTGCCGGGCGGTGACGAGGGAACCGCTGCGCACGGCGGCCTCCACGACGACCGTGCCCCGGGTGAGGGCGGCGATGACCCGGTTGCGCAGGACGAACCGGCTGGGGGTCGGATGGCTGCCGGGTGGCAGTTCCCCGATGACCAGCCCCTGTGCGGCGATGCGGCCCAGCAGGCCGGCGTGTCCGCGGGGGTAGGCGACGTCCACCCCGCAGGCCAGCACCGCGGCGGTCGCCCCTCCGGCGGCGAGCGCCCCGCGGTGGGCCGCGCCGTCGATCCCGAACGCGGCCCCGGAGACCACGACCCAGCCCCGCTCGGCGAGCCCCCCGGCCAGCGCCTGGGCCATGTGGGCGCCGTACGGGGTGCAGGCGCGGGCCCCCACCACGGCGACGGAGCGCAGCGCCCAGCTCCGCAGGTTCGGCCGGCCCCGCAGCCACAGCCCGACGGGCCGGGCGTCGCCGAGGTCGTCGAGCTGCGTCGGCCACTCCGCCGAGCCGGGGCACACGAATCGGGCTCCCGCCTCCGCGGCCAGCGCGAGGTCCTGGCGCGGGTCGGCCAGCGCCGCCCGCCCGCGGTACCCCGCGAGCCGCTCGGGCCCCACCCCCGGCAGCGCGGGCGGCCGCGGTCCGGGGCCGGTCAGCAGCCGTATCAGCCCCACGGCGCCGTACGCGCGCAGCCACCGCCCGCCGTGTCCCTCCCCGGGCTCCAGGACCCGTGTCAGCGCCGCCCGCGCGAGCAGTTCGTCCTCCCCGGGCCCGGTCACGGCGTCGCCCCCGGCGCCGCCATCGCCCCGCGGGCGATCCCGGTCCGCAGCTCCAGTGCCACCGCCACGTCCAGCGCCTCGGGCCGGTCCCGCGCCCGCAGGTCGGCCACGGTCCAGGCGACCCGCAGGACCCGGTCCAGCCCGCGCGCGGTGAGCAGCCCCCGCTCCAGGTCCCGCTCGGCCTGGGCCAGTGCGCCGGGGCCCGCCTGCCAGCGGGTCCGCAGTTCCTGCCCGGGCACTTCGGAGTTGAGCCGCCAGGGGGTGTCGGCCAGCCGGGCCGCGGCGCGCTCCCTGGCCTCGCGGACCCGGTCGGCGACCACCGCGGTGGACTCCCCGCGGCCGCCCTGCCCGAGCAGGTCGGAGCGGGTCACGGGCTCGACCTCCACCCGCAGGTCGACCCGGTCGAGCAGCGGCCCGGACAGCCGCGCCTGATAGCGCCGGATCACCGAGGGCGGGCATTCGCACCCGGCTCCCAGCAGCGTGTGGCGCCCGCACGGGCAGGGGTTCGCGGCGAGCACCATCAGGAACCGGGCCGGGAGCCGCACCACCCCGGCGGCCCGGGCGATGACCACGTTCCCCGATTCCAGGGGCTGGCGCAGCGCGTCCAGCGCCCGGCTGTGGAATTCGGCGGCCTCGTCCAGGAACAGCACCCCCCGGTGTGCCAGGGAGACCGCCCCCGGCCTGGGGATACCGGTCCCGCCGCCGACCAGGGACTGCATGGTCGCCGAGTGGTGCGGGGCGCAGTAGGGCGGCCGGGAGACCAGCGGTTCGCCGGGCGGGAGGATTCCCGCGACCGAGTGGACGGCCGTGACCTCCACGGAGTCCTGGCGGCTGAGCGGCGGCAGGATCCAGGGCAGCCGCTCGGCCAGCATGGTCTTGCCCGCACCCGGCGGTCCGCTGAGGAAGAGGTGGTGCCCGCCCGCGGCCGCGACCTCCAGGGCGCGGCGGGCGGTGTGCTGGCCGGCGACGTCCGCGAGGTCGGGGAAGTCCGGGCAGTCCCCCTGGCCGGCGCGGCCCGGCGCGAGGCCGGTGCCCAGGCTCGCCCCCGGGACGAGCAGCCCGGCCAGTATCGGGTCGGGGCGGCCGGGCGGGCCGGGCGGATCCTCCTCCGGGACCACCCCGTCGGTCAGGACCGCGATCAGCTGGCGCAGGCTGCGCACGCCGAGCACGGACACGTCCGGCACGAGCGCGGCCTCGGCGGCGCACTGCTGCGGCACCACCACCTGCCGGTATCCCGCCTCGGCCGCGGCGAGGACCGCCGGCAGGATGCCCCGGACCGGACGCACCCGGCCGTCCAGCCCCAGCTCCCCGATGAGGACGAGGTCGGCGATCGCCGCCGGGTCGATCACCTCGGCGGCCCCGAGCACGGCGGCCGCGACGGCCAGGTCGAAGCCGGCGCCGGATTTCGGTACGGAGGCCGGGCTGAGCCCGACCGTGAGCTTCTTCTGCGGCCAGGCCGCGCCCGAGTTGACCACGGCCGCGCGCACCCGGTCCCGGCTCTCGACCAGCGTCTTGTCGGGAAGCCCGACCAGCGTGAAGGCGGCCACCCCGGGCTCCAGGTCGGCCTGGACCTCGACGACCACGCCGTCGACCCCGACCAGGGCCACCGAGCAGGCCCGCGCGAAACCCATCAGGCCACCCCCCTGACGTGTTCCACCAGGGGCGCGCCGCGCCGCGGCAGCAGGACTCCGACGAGGTCGATGCGCACCCCGCCCGGGGGTGGTCCCCCGTGGTCGGCGAGCCAGCGCCCGGCGAGCGTGCGTAAGCGCTCGGCCTTGGCGGGCCGCACGGCGGCCATGGGGTGTTCGAAATCGCCTTCCCGGCGGGTCTTGACCTCGCACATGACGAGGGCGTCCCCGTCCTGCGCGACGATGTCGATCTCCCCGCCGCGGCACCGCCAGTTCCGTGCGATCACGGTCATGCCGGCCTCGGTCAGCCGCCGCGCCGCGAGCTCCTCGCCGTACCGCCCCAATGCCTGCTGTGCCACGCCCTTCGCGTTCATCCGGCACCACCTCCGGTACCGACGATCGCGCGCCCCCGCCCACCCCGTGGATCTTGGTGGACGACCCGGCCGTTGTGGATAACCCCGTCACCCTCCCGGGTGAAGGCCCCCCGGATGGCTCTCCCGGGTGAAGCTCAGCTGCCGGGCAGTTCGAGGTCGCTCTTGTTGAGCTCCTCGATGTTCACGTCCTTGAAGGTCAGCACCCGCACCTGCTTCACGAAGCGGGCCGGCCGGTACATGTCCCAGACCCAGGCATCGGCCATCGAGACCTCGAAGAACACCTCGCCCTGGACCGAGTGCACCTGCATCTCGTAGTCGTTGGTGAGGTAGAAACGGCGTTCGGTCTCGATCACATACTTGAACAGCCCGACGACGTCGCGGTACTCCCGATAGAGCTTCAGCTCCATCTCGGTCTCGTACTTTTCGAGGTCCTCGGCACTCATGGCATGTTCCCCTTCAGCCGTGCGTCCCCCTATTGTGCGCCAGGGTCATGCGCCCCTAAACGATTTCCGGGGCCAGGACCACCGGCGCGCGCGGAGGACCCTCGTCGAGCAGTGCACGGAGCAGCTCGGCGAGCCTGGTCGGGTACACCGTCTCACGGGCCGCCAGAAGTTCCTCGGAGGTCCACCATCTGGCTCCGGTCACGCTGCGCCGCTCCAGCTCGGTGAGGCCGCCCATCTCGGTCGCCGTCTGGGTGGTACGTGCCAGGAAGTACCACTCGTCCTGGTCCCAGCGCCGCCCGTCGAAGGGAAAGGAGCAGTAGCGGTGCCACAGCACCGGCCCCAGCTCCACCTCTGTGATCCCCGTCTCCTCCGCCAGCTCGCGCAGCGCGGCCTGCTCGCGGCTCTCCGCGCCCTCCAGCCCGCCGCCGGGGGTGAACCACCAGTCGACCGCGGGGTCCGCCGGCTCGAAGCCGTGCAGCAGCAGGATCCGGTCCTCGGGGTCCAGCAGGATCACCCGCGACACCTGCCGGTGGGCGTGACCTGCGGCCGGGTCAGCTGACACCGGACCGCTCCCGGCGCCGGCCGCGGCCCATGACCCGTGCGAGGGGCCCGTACGCGGCCCCCAGCAGCACCAGGGCGGCTCCGGCCGCCACCGCCGCCACCTGGAGGCGCAGCGGCCCGGGCCGGGAGGTCCCGCCCGGCAGGGCGGCGTACGTCCCCGGTCGCTCCAGCATCCTCACGGAAGGCCAGGCCAGGGCGTCGACGCGGGCGCTGACCGCCGACCGGGGCACGGTCCCCTGTCCGGCCTCCTGCAGGTGCGCCCGGGAGTCCAGCGAGGAGCTGCGCCGGTCGCCCAGCAGGAAGAGGTTCCCCTCGGGGACCGTCACCTCGAAGGGGGTCCCGGCGGGCGCGGCCTGGCCGGGCGGCATGGTGAGCCCCGTGTCGGGCTTGGTGTCGTCGGCGTACGGCTCGTCCAGCGGGGTGCCGTTCACCGTGAGCTCGCCGGCCGCTCCGCAGCACTTCACGGTGTCGCCGCCGATGCCGACGACCCGCTTGACCATGGGCGCGTCGCTCCACATGGAATCAGTAAAGACGACCACGTCCCCGCGGCGCACCTCACCGCCGTCGATGCGCTGGGCGAGCACCCGGTCCCCGGGCCGCACCGTCGGCATCATCGAGTCGGTCGGCACGGTGTAGGGCTGGTAGACGAGCGCCCCCCACACGAAGCCGCCGAGGAAGAGCGCGAAGCCGACGGCCACGGCGATGCCCGACAACACGTTGCCGAGCCCGCCGCGGCCGTCCTTGCCCCTGCGTATCGCTTCTGTTCCGCCCATTCCTGCGCCCCCACACTCCGGGATCGTCGACCTGGGCGGCACCCTACCCGGCGGTACGTCCGCTGGTCAGCCTCCGACGGCGCCACATGACGAGCGGCACAGCGCCCGTGAGCCCCAGCGCGGCCGGTCCGAGCCCGACCGGCGCCAGGCCCGAGGCCCCGAGGCCGAGCGCGGCCGCCGCGGCCTGGTTGCCGATGCCCGGCTGGTCGAAGGTGTCCGGGATCGGCAGGGTGGACCAGCGGGTCACCGGCCACGCGACCACCACGGCGCGTCCGACGACCTTGTCGACCGGCACGAAGCCCTGGGTGGAGTCCTGCATGTGGTAGCGGGAGTCCTGGGAGTTCTGCCGGTGGTCGCCCATCACCCAGATCTTGCCCTTGGGCACGGTGATCGGGCCGAACGGGGCGTCGTCGCACGGGGTGTTGCCGGGGAAGATGTACGGCTCGTCGAGCTGCTTGCCGTTGACGACGACCGGTCCGCCCTTCTTGCACTCGACCGTGTCCCCGCCGACGGCGATGGTCCGCTTGATCAGGTCCTTCTCGGCGGCGTCCGGCATCAGGCCGATCTTGCTGAGGACCTGCTGGGCGATGTTCGGCTCCGGGGTGGGCTCCCCGGACAGCCAGTTCGCGGGGTCGTGGAAGACCACGACCTCACCGCGCTCCGGCTCGGAACCGAACCACGGCGTCAGCTTGTCCACGAGCACCCGGTCCCCGCGCTGCAGGGTGTCCTGCATCGAGTCGGACGGGATCGAGAACGCCTGGACCAGGAAGGTCTTGATCAGCAGGGCCAGCAGCAGCGCGATGCCGATGAGGAGCGGCAGCTCCTTCCAGAACGAGCGGTGCGGACGGGCCGCGGCACCACCGTCCTCGGCGTCGCCCTTCAGGGCGTCGTCATCCGGCCGCTCCTCACCCTCGTCGCGTCCGGACCGTGCGCCTACCGCCACATCCCCCACATCCACTCCTCAATCGAGATCGCCGCCCGCGCCGACCGGCCACGGGCCCTCCCCTCCCTTAACGAGCGGGAGTTCCCTAAGGCGCGGGAGACCCAGGACACACTATGCGAACGGCGCGCCCCGTCGGCGCCGACGACGCCCACGTCCCTCACGCCTCGCCTGATCGGGCACCATGCGGAAGGTCGCGGGGGTCTCGAACCGCTTCCAGTGCCCGAAGGGCCAGGCGATCACCACGGCCTCGCCCACGACCCCGTTCTCGTCGATGGTGCCCTGAAAGGCCTCGTCGAGGTGGTAGCGGGAGTCCGCCGAATTCGACCGGTGATCGCCCATCACGAACAGCCGGCCCGCCGGCACCTCCACCTCGAAGCTGATCTCCGAGGGCGCGTTGCCCGCGTTCACGTACGGCTCATCGAGGGGTGCGCCGTTGACGGTGACCCGCCCCCGGTTGTCACAGCACTTGACGGTGTCCCCGCCGACGCCGATGACCCGCTTGATCAGATCCTGCTCGTCGGCCGACGGCAGCAGGCCGATGAAGGTCAGGGTCTGCTTGATCTGCTTGACCCCGACCGGGTCCGGGGCCGGCCGGGCCGCCTCGCCGCGCAGCCAGCCGCCGGGGTCCTTGAACACGACGACGTCGCCGCGCTCGATCTCGGAACCGAACCACGGGGTCAGCTTGTCCACGAGGACCCGGTCGCCGATCCGGATGGTCTGCTCCATCGAGCCCGACGGGATGAAGAAGGCCTGGACGAGGAAGGTCTTCAGGAGCAGGGCGATGCACAGCGCCACGACCACCAGCAGGGGCAGCTCGCCCGCCCGGCGGGTGCGGCGGCGACGCCGCACCTTGCGGGCCAGCCTGCGTCTTTGCGCCCGGCCGCCCGCCACCTCCGCGAGGGGCTCCGGCTCCGGCTCGGGCTCGGGCTGCGGCTCCGGCTGCCGTCGGCCGCGCGGCCGCCCCCGGCTACCCACGGCCGCCCCCGACGGCGCCCCAGCGCGAGACCGGCCAGCCGATCCAGTCGGCCCGCCCGATCACCTTGTCCACCGGCACCATCCCCCCGCCCGGCTCTCCCAGGTGGTCCCGCGAGTCCCGGGACTGGGAACGGTGATCACCCATCACCCACAGGGTCCCAAGGGGGACGACGATCCGGAAGGGCACCTTCGAGGGGACGTCACCCGGATACAGGTACGGCTCGTCCAGCGCCACGCCGTTGACCCGGATCCGCCCGTGGGCGTCGCAGCACACCACGTCGTCCCCGCCGACCCCCACGACCCGCTTCACGAAGTCGGTGTCGGACGGCTCCGCGAGCCCGAGCGCCGAGGCGCCCCCGTGCAGCAGCCCGCCCAGGGCCCCGCCGTCCGCGCGCTCCCGTACGAAGGAGCCGGTGCCGTCGAAGACGACCAGGTCGCCGCGGCGCGGCTGGCCGCCGGAACGGTACGCCAGCTTGTTGACCAGCAGCCGGTCGCCGACCTGGAGCGTCGGCTCCATGGAACGGCTCGGGATCAGGAACGGCTGGACCACGAAATGGCTGAACAGCAGCAGGAAGACGGTGCAGATCACACCGAGCGCTCCGGCCCGCCGCCACGTCAGCCGCAGCGGGCGCCCGCCCGTACGCCGCTCCCGCCCGGGCCGCCGGGTCGCGGAGAACGCAAAACGCGGCCGCCCCTCCCCCTCGTCGGGGGAAGAGTGGCCGCGCTGCGTGTGAGGTGCTTCGGTGTCCATCGGGAGCGAGCCTATCCGGCCACCCCCGGGCCCCGGAGGGGACCTCAGCGGTCGCGCTTCTCCTTGATCTTCGCGGCCTTGCCGCGGAGCTCACGGAGGTAGTACAGCTTGGCGCGACGCACGTCACCGCGGGTGACGAGCTCGATCTTCTCGAAGATCGGGGAGTGGACCGGGAAGGTACGCTCCACGCCGACGCTGAAGGAGACCTTGCGGACGGTGAAGGTCTCGGAGACACCGGCGCCCTGGCGGCGGATGACTACGCCCTTGAACTGCTGGATACGGGAGCGGTTGCCCTCGATCACGCGGACGTGCACGTTGATCGTGTCACCCGGGCGGAAGGCCGGGACGTCCGAGCGGAGCGCGGCGGCGTTGACGCCATCGAGCAGGTGAGACATGTTGTTCGTCTGCTTTCTTCGCATGACGCCACAGGTCGCCAATGCGGGTTTCCGTAGAGAATTCGGGAGCTGCGAGACCCGGCGGACGACGGTCCCCCTGTGGCAGGGGCGTCCGCGAGCACACAACAGCCGCCTATTCTTCCACGGCCTCGGGCCTGCGCCAAAATCGGCCGTCCGGCGACGGGGTCCAGCCCAGGATGGAGAGGATCTCCCGGTCCTTCTTGTCGAAGGCGGTGGCCTCGCAGCGCTCGATCAGGTCGGGGCGGTTGCGGGCGGTCCGGCGGAACGCCTCGTCCCGGCGCCAGCGGGCGATCTTGCCGTGGTGGCCGCTCAGCAGCACCTCGGGAATGTCGCGGCCGCGCCATACGGGGGGCTTGGTGTAGACGGGCCCCTCCAGGAGGTTGGCCATCTCGCCGGGCGCGAAGGAGTCGTCGCGGTGCGACTCCGCGTTGCCGAGCACCCCGGGCAGCAGCCGGGCCACGGCCTCGGTGACCACCAGGACGGCGGCCTCGCCGCCCGCCAGGACGTAGTCGCCGATGGAGACCTCGTACACCGGCATGCGCGTGGCGTACTCGTCCATGACCCGGCGGTCGATGCCCTCGTACCGGGCCGGCGTGAAGATCAGCCAGGGCCGCTCGGAGAGCTCGACGGCCAGTTCCTGGGTGAAGGGGCGGCCGCTGGGGGTGGGGACGACCATGACCGGCCCGTGCGCACCCGCCTCGTAGCCGTCGGCCAGGGCCGCGTCCAGCGCCTCGCCCCACGGCTCGGTCTTCATGACCATGCCGGGGCCGCCGCCGTACGGGGTGTCGTCGACCGTGTTGTGCCGGTCGTACGTCCAGTCCCGCAGGTCGTGCACGTGGACGTCGAGCTGCCCGCGGGCGCGGGCCTTGCCGACGAGGGAGACGTTCAGGGGCTCCAGGTACTCGGGGAAGATCGTGACGACGTCGAGACGCATCAGGCGTCTTCCCCGTCGGCGTCACGCGTCGAGTCGATGATCGCTTCGCTCTCGTCGATCAGTCCCGGCGGCGGGGTGATGACGCAGCGCTGCTCCTCCAGGTCGATCTCGGCGACGATCTCCTCGACGAAGGGGATCATCACCTCGGAGCCGTCCGGCCGCTCGACGATGAAGAGGTCCTGCGAGGGCAGGTGGGAGATCTCGGTGATCCGGCCGATCTCGGTGCCGTCGGCGAGGACCACGTCCAGGTCCATCAGCTGGTGGTCGTAGTACTCGTCGGGCTCCTCGGGGAGCTCGGTCGGGTCCACGTCCGCGATCAGCAGGATGTTGCGCAGGGCCTCGGCGCCGGTGCGGTCCTTGACGCCGGCGAAGCGCAGCAGCAGCCGCCCGCTGTGCACCCGGCCCGTCTCGATGGTCAGCGGGCCCGCCGACGCGGGATCCGTCCTGAGCACGGCGCCGGGGCTGAGCCGCAGTTCCGGCTCGTCCGTGCGCACCTCGACGGTGACCTCACCCTTGATGCCGTGGGCGCGGCCGATCCGCGCGACTACCAACTCCACTGTGCTCTCCTGTTCAGACGACGACGGGCCGGGGCGGGCACGAATGCCCTCCCCGGCCCGTGCCGGTGATTCACGCTTCTAGCAAGCCGGGTCTCAGCGGACCTGGTCCACGTCGACGAGGTCGACGCGGATCCCCCGGCCGCCGATGGCGCCCACGACGGTACGCAGAGCACGTGCGGTGCGGCCGTTGCGACCGATCACCTTGCCGAGGTCGTCCGGGTGAACCCGGACCTCGAGCACCTGTCCGCGGCGCAGGTTGCGCGAGGCGACCTGCACGTCGTCGGGATTGTCCACAATGCCCTTTACGAGGTGCTCAAGAGCCTCCTCGAGCATGATCAGGCCTCGGTCGACTCGGCGGTGGCCTCAGCCTCGTCCGCCTTCTTGTCGGCCTTCTTCTTCTGCGTGATGGCCTCGCCCTTGCCCTCGCCGATGCCCTCGAGGGCCTTGGCGAACTCGTCGAAGGAGCGACGCTTGCTCTCCTTCGTCTCCGGCTGCAGGAGCGGCGCGGGGGCGGGGAGACCCTTGTGGGCCTGCCAGTCACCGGTCAGCTTCAGGATGGCGAGCACAGCCTCGGTGGGCTGGGCGCCGACGGACAGCCAGTACTGCGCACGCTCGGCGTTGACCTCGATGCGCGACGGGTTGTAGGTCGGGTGGTAGATACCGATCTCTTCGATCGCGCGACCGTCCCGACGGGTACGGGCGTCGGCGACGACGATGCGGTAGTGCGGCTGGCGAATCTTGCCGAGGCGCTTGAGCTTGATCTTGACTGCCACTGGAGTGGTGTCTCCTGAACTTGACGTGGTTGGGCACATGAGATGCCACGTGGGGTTGCGGTACTCGGGTGCCCGATGGACGCGTCAGCCGGAGGAGAGAGGGGTCCTATGCGACTGTCGAGTACAGCTAGCCATTGTGCCATACGCCTGCGGCGGCTCCGAGCGGGGTGAACCTCCCCGTGGGCAGGGCTGCGCCGGCGCGCGGCAGCCTCCTGACCCCCCACGGGTCAGGAGGCTGCCGCGATGGCCACCTCGGGGATGCGGAACGGCTTCATGCAGCCGCCGCACACGATCGGGGCCTGGGCCAGGACCGAGGGGACCACCCGGACGTTGCGACCGCAGTCGCAGACCGCCTTGACCCGTACGCCGCCACCGGAGGAACCGTGCCGTGCGGCCGGTCCCCGGAAGCTGCGCTTGGTGTCGGCGGCCGTCGCGGCCGTGTGCGCCTTCAGCGCGCGCTGCAGCCGCTCCATCGTCGGGCGGTAGCGCCGCTTCGCCTCGGGATTGAGCGTGACCAGGGAGAAGCCGCTGCTGGCGTGTGGCTCCTCGGGGTGGTCCAGCCCCATTTCCTCGGCGATCGCGAGGAATCTGCGGTTGTGGTAGCGGCCGGCGCGCGAGGTGTCGCGGACACCGCGGGCGGCGGCGATGCCGTGGACTGCCTCGTGCAGCAGTCGCTCGAAGGAGAGCTCGGCGCCACAGGCGGACGAGGACTCTCCGATCAGGGACTCGGGCGCGGCAAGGTCAGGCAGCTCGGGGTGGTACCGCTGAATGTCGGCCCACGCCTGCGCCAGCTCTGCGGCGAGAACAGGTGGTGTCGTGCTCACGTCGTGACAACGAGCCGGGGGGCCCGGGTGTTCCGATTCCGGGCCATTCCAAATTTTTTGCACGTACCAGTCAGTTCAGTCTCATGCGTCCTGACGAGGACGGGTGCGTCGATGTCAGGATGAGTCGGTACGTAACGAGGACCAAGGACACAGCAGCCCCGGCGCGCGGCACGGGCCGCACGCCGGGGCGTACAGGTGGCTCAGTAGGAGCGCGCGACGATCGCGAGGGTACCGGGGGCGTCGTCCGACTGCGGGACCGACCCGTCCGCGGCGATCAGGCAGCGCACGGAGACGGCCTGCTCGGCCAGCTTCGCCTCGCCCTCCGGACCGAGGTCCGCCCATGGGATCCGCGCCCAGCCGCCGGCGATGGCGGCCTCGGCGGCCTCCTCGATGGTGGAGACGTCGGAGGTCCGGGCCTCGCGGCGCTCGCGGGACTCGCGCAGCAGCTGCGCCTGGTCCTCGTCGAGCACCTTGGGCAGCAGGTCGAGCAGCTCGGTGATCTGGACCGGCTCCTTGCCGCCCGGGATCCGGCGGGCCAGCATCGCGGTGCCGGCCTCCAGGTCGCGGGGGCCGATCTCGATGCGGACCGGTACGCCCTTGAGCTCCCAGTCCACGGCGCGGCGGCCGAAGGGGGTGTCCACGCGGTCGTCGACGTGCACGCGCAGGCCGGCGGCCTTGAGCTGGGCACCCAGCTCGCGGACCTTGGTGACGGCCTCGTCGCCCTTGATCGCCATGACGACGACCTGGACGTGCGCCAGGCGCGGCGGGACCCGCAGGCCGTTGTCGTCGCCGTGGGACATGATCAGGCCGCCGACCATGCGGGTCGAGACGCCCCACGAGGTCTGCCAGACCAGCTCCTGCTTGCCTTCCTTCGACAGGTACTGCGTGTTGAAGGCCTTGGCGAAGTTGGTGCCGAGCTCGTGGCTCGTACCCAGCTGGAGGGCCTTGCCGTCGCCCATCATGCCCTCGAGGGTGAGGGTGTTGATGGCGCCGGCGAAGCGCTCCTTGGCGGTCTTGCGGCCGAGCACGACGTCGATGCCGAGCACGTTCGTCATGAAGTCGCCGTAGACGTCCGTGTGGATCCGGGCGGCGTAGTCGCGGGCGTCCTCGTAGGTGGCGTGGGCCGTGTGGCCCTCCTGCCAGAGGAACTCACTCGTCCGCAGGAACACGCGCGGACGCATCTCCCAGCGGACCACGTTGGCCCACTGGTTGATCAGCAGGGGCAGGTCCCGGTAGCTCTGGACCCACTTCGAGAAGTAGTCGTTGATGATCGTCTCGGAGGTCGGCCGGACGACGACCGGCTCTTCGAGCTCCTTGCCGCCGCCGTGCGTGACGACCGCGAGCTCGGGGGCGAAGCCCTCGACGTGCTCCGCTTCCCGCGTCAGGTAGGACTGCGGGATGAACAGCGGGAAGTACGCGTTCTGGGCGCCCGCGTCCTTGATCCGCGCGTCCATCTCCTGCTGCATCCGCTCCCACAGGCCGTAGCCGTACGGTCGGATGACCATGGTGCCGCGGACCGGACCGTTGTCGGCCAGCTCGGCCTTGTTGATCAGATCCTGGTACCAGCGGGGGAAATCCTCCGCCTGCGGGGTGAGAACGGGTGCCTTTGCCATGGCGCGAATGGTACGGCGCCCGGCGGTCGATGCGTGAATCGGGTGGCGCACTCCTCTGGACGCGGGGGCCGATGGGGAGTTCCCTGTCAACGGGGGCAAGGGGGCGACATGGAATCAGGAGCGCTCTTTCGATGACACCGACGCCGACGCCGACGCTCGCCGCCCGGGACTGGGCGGAGATCCAGGAACGGATGCTGGTACCGCTGTACGAGGCGGTCTACGACCGGCTGGAGGTCGGGCCGGGAGACCGGCTGCTGGCCCTCGACTGCGGGGCGGGCCTGGCCCTGCTGCTGGCGGCCGGGCGAGGCGCCGTGGCCACGGGCGTGGAGGCGGATCCGGCCCGGCGGGCCCTGGCCCGCGAGCGGCTGCTGGACGTGCTGGCGGCCCCGCCGCGGCCGCCCCGGCCGTACGACGCCCTGCTGGCCTTCTCGCCGAGCCCGGCGGCCCTGGCCGCGGCCCTGCCCGCGGTCCGGCGCGGCGGCGCGGTGGTGCTGGCCGACTGGGGGCCGGCGGAACGCTGCACCGTGCCGCGCGTCCTGGGCGGCGGGCCCGCGCCGCGGGACCTGGACGCGCTGGTGGAGCGGGCGGGGCTGCAGCCGGACGGCTCGGGGCGGGTGTTCTGCCCGTTCGGGTACGCGGACGTGGACAGCGCGGTGCGCGGGCTGCTGTCGACCGGGCTCTACCCCGTCGCGAGCACCGGCTCCGCGGGAGCGGCCTGCGCCGCGCCCTTCAGGGCGGACCGGGCGCCGGCGGATCCGGCGCTGGCGGAGAAGGAGCTGGCCGAGGCCCTTCACCCGTTCGAGCGGCCCGACGGCGCCGTGTGGCTGCCGAACATCCTCCGGTACGTGATCGCCCGGGTGGCGTAGCGGTCGCGCCCTACGGCTCGGGGTGGGCCTTCGTCAGCCGCGGGATGCCCGCGGCTGCGTAGGCGGCCGGTTCGTCCAGGGTCTCGTTGGCCAGGAGCGCCTCCGCCAGGGCGTCCAGCTTGGGGCGGTGCTCGCGCAGCAGGCGGCAGGCCTCCACGTAGCACTCGTCCACGATCCGCCGCATCTCGTGTTCCACCGCGTCGAGGGTGGCGGGGGCGGCCAGCAGACCGTAGGGGCTCTGCGCGTCGGAGGGGATCGCGGTGAGGCGGCCGATCCGCTCGCTCATGCCCCAGCGGCCGACCATGCCGCGGACGATGTTGGTGACCTGTTCGAGGTCGTTCTCCGCGCCCGTGGTGATGACGTCGTAGACGATGTGCTCGGCTGCCATCCCGCCCAGCGCGCCGATGATGCGCCCGCGCAGGTACTCCTCGGTGTACGCGTAGCGGTCCGCGTCCGGGCTGGAGAGGGTCACGCCCAGCGCGCGCCCGCGCGGGACGATCGTGATCTTGCGGACCGGGTCGGCGCCGGGCTGGAGCATGCCGAGGAGCGCGTGACCGCTCTCGTGGTACGCCGTGCGCCGGCGCTCCTCCAGCGGCATGACCAAGGAGCGCTCCGCGCCCAGCTGGACCTTCTCCAGGGCGTCGGAGAGGTCGGACTGGGTGACCTCGCCCTGCTGGCGCTTGACGGCGAGCAGGGCGGCCTCGTTGGCGAGGTTGGCGAGCTCGGCGCCGGTCATTCCGGGGGTCGTACGGGCCACCTGGGCCAGGTCGACGTCCGCGGCGAGGGGGATGTCGCGGGTGTGGATGCGCAGGATGGCCTCGCGGCCCGAGCGGTCGGGCGGGGAGACGACCACCGTGCGGTCGAAGCGGCCGGGCCTGGTCAGGGCGGGGTCCAGGACGTCGGCCCGGTTGGTGGCGGCGAGCACGACGACTCCCTCGGAGCCGGAGAAGCCGTCCATCTCGGTGAGGATCTGGTTGAGCGTCTGTTCGCGCTCGTCGTGGCCGCCCAGGCCCGCGCCGCCGCCCCGCACCCGTCCGATGGTGTCGATCTCGTCGATGAAGATGATGGCGGGGGCCACCTTGCGCGCCTCGGTGAACAGTTCGCGCACCCGGGAGGCGCCGACTCCGACGATCATCTCGATGAACTCGGAGGCGGAGGCGGAGAAGAACGGCACCCCGGCCTCGCCCGCGACCGCCCGCGCGAGGAGGGTCTTGCCGGTGCCGGGCGGGCCGGACAGCAGCACGCCGCCGGGCATGCGGGCGCCCATCTTCCGGTACTGCTGGGGGTTCTTGAGGAAGTCGACGACGTCGTTGAGCTCGCCCTCGACCTCGTCGATGCCGGCGACGTCCTCGAAGGTGGTGCGTTTGGCGCCCGCTTCCAGCTCCACCGGTTTGGGCGGCGCCTTGCGGCCCAGCGCTCCCATGCCACCGCCCATGCCCGCGCCCATCCGGCGGGCGATGACCACCCACAGCACGACCAGCAGCAGCATGGGGGCGAGGGAGATCAGCAGGTTGGCGAGGAAGCTGCGCTGGACGACGACCGGGGAGGCCGTCACCGTCACGTTCTGCTTGGTGAGGCCGGCCCACAGGTCGTCGTCGGCGAAGGCCGGGCGCTGGGTGACGAATTTGGTGTAGTCGCCCTTGCCGCCGTCGGGCAGCGGTCGTTTGGTCTTCAGTTCGCCCTGGATGGCGTCGCCCTTGGAGTAGATCTTCGAGACGTTGCCGTCGGCGACCTGCTTGCTGAACTCCGTGTAGGAGACCGTCGGCTCGTCCCCTTCGTTGAAGAAGGACAGCACGAGGTTGGTCACCAGATACACGATCAGGGCGGTGAGGATCAGCCCCCGCCAGCCGCCCGGCATCCGTTTCTTGGGCGGCGGGGCGGGCGGTGCGCCTTCCGAGCGCCAGGGCGTGTCGGCTCGCTCGCGAGGCGGTACGGGGGTGGGGCTGGGCACGGGGCGCCTCCTTCTGCCATCCTCCCGGCCGACCATAAGGGATATACCGGACCATCGCCCCAGCAGAAACCACTGCCCCTGCGCACAGGGGAGGGCCCCGGCCGTGTGATCACGACCGGGGCCCTCCCCTCGCACTGCGCGCGTGCTACTTCATGAACTTCTTGAACTCGTCCGGAAGGTCGAAGTCCTGACCCGCCTGGCCGCCCGCGGGAAGGCCGAAGGGGCTGCCGGCGGCCGCGGGCTCGATCGCCTGCGGGCCCTGCTCCCGGCGGGCCGCTGCTGCGGCCTCCTCTTCCTTGCGCTTCATCGGGTTGCCGCTCTTGCGCTTGCCCTTGGCCTGCTTGACCTGCTTCTTCTGCCGGCCGGGGCCGCCGCCCATCCCCGGGATGCCGGGCATCCCGGGCATGCCGCCGCCCTGGGCCATGCGGGACATCATCTTGCGCGCGTCGAAGAACCGCTCGACGAGCGCCTTGACGGCGCTGACCTCGGTGCCGGAGCCCTTGGCGATGCGGGCACGGCGCGAGCCGTTGATGATCGTCGGGTCCTGGCGCTCGGCCGGGGTCATCGACTTGATGATCGCGGCGGTGCGGTCCACGTCGCGCTCGTCGATGTTGTTGATCTGGTCCTTGATCTGACCCATGCCGGGGAGCATGCCGAGCAGCTTGGAGATGGAGCCCATCTTGCGGACCTGCTCCATCTGGGCCAGGAAGTCGTCGAGCGTGAACTCCTTGGGGCCCTTGGCGAGCTTGGCCGCCATCTTCTCGGCCTCGGCCTGCGAGAAGGTCTTCTCGGCCTGCTCGATGAGGGTGAGCATGTCACCCATGTCGAGGATCCGGCCCGCCATGCGGTCGGGGTGGAACGCGTCGAACTCGTCGAGCTTCTCGCCGTTCGAGGCGAACATGATCTGCTTGCCGGTGACGTGCGCGATGGAGAGCGCGGCACCACCGCGGGCGTCGCCGTCGAGCTTGGAGAGAACGACGCCGTCGAAGCCGACGCCGTCGCGGAAGGCCTCGGCGGTGTTGACCGCGTCCTGGCCGATCATGGCGTCGACGACGAAGAGGATCTCGTCGGGGCTGACGGCGTCGCGGATGTCCGCGGCCTGCTGCATCAGCTCGGCGTCGATGCCGAGGCGGCCGGCGGTGTCGACGATGACGATGTCGTACTGCTTGGTCCGCGCGTACTCGACGGAGTCCTTCGCCACCTGGACCGGGTCGCCGACGCCGTTGCCGGGCTGGGGCGCGTAGACCGCGACGCCGGCGCGCTCGGCGACGACGCTCAGCTGGTTGACGGCGTTGGGGCGCTGGAGGTCGCACGCGACCAGGAGCGGGGCGTGGCCCTGCCCCTTCAGCCACAGGCCGAGCTTGCCGGCGAGGGTGGTCTTACCGGCACCCTGGAGACCGGCCAGCATGATCACGGTGGGCGCGGTCTTGGCGAAGCGCAGCCGCCGGGTCTCGCCGCCCAGGATGGTGACGAGCTCGTCGTTGACGATCTTCAGGACCTGCTGGCCCGGATTCAGGGCCTTGCTGACCTCTTCGCCGCGCGCGCGTTCCTTGACGTTCGCGATGAAGGAGCGCACGACCGGGAGGGCGACGTCGGCCTCGAGGAGGGCGATACGGATTTCCCGGGCCGCTGCGTCGATGTCAGCCTCGGACAGCCGGCCTTTGCCGCGCAGGCCCTTGAAGGTATTCGCCAAGCGGTCGGAGAGCGTATCGAACACGGTGGTCGCGATTCCTCGGGTCGGGGGGCGTGTGGTCGTCCCCCAGGGTATCGGGCCGGGCCGCGTGGTGGACCCTGCGGTCCACCACGGGCTCCTCTGGATCCGCGGGGCGCTCCTTACGTCAGGGCGTCCTGCACCGCGCCGGCCAGGGCCGCGGCCTCCCGGGCGGGCAGGGGTTTGCCGTCGCCGTCGACCACGTACAGCGAGTCCACCGCGTTGGCGCCGAGCGTCGAGACGTGCGCGCTGCGGACGCGGGCGCCCGCGGCCTCCAGGGCGCGGCCGATCCGGTGCAGCAGGCCCACCGCGTCGGGTGCCCGCACCTCCAGGACCGTGGCCAGCGAGGAGACGTCGGGGACCACCGTGACGCGGGGCGGCGGCGGGATCACCCCGCGCCGGCGCGGGTAGGAGGACTCGCGGTCCGCCAGTTTCGCCGGGACGTCCAGCGACCCGTCCAGCGCGCGCACGAGGTCGGTGCGCAGCCGCGCGGCCTCCGGCAGCGCGCCGTACTCCGCCGCCACCCGCCACCGCAGCACCAGGACCTCGCCGAGCCGGTCCGGGAGCTCCATGGTGCGCAGGTCCGCCGCGCGGACGGTGAGCCGGTGCAGGGCCAGCACCCCGGCCACCGCCGGGAGCACCCCGGGCTGGTCGGGGACCGCCACGACCAGTTCCACGCCGACCGCGTCCTCCTCCTGGCGGGCGTGCAGCGCCAGCACCGGCTCCCGGGTGCGCAGGGCCTCCACCGCCAGGCGTTCGTGCTCCGTGGTGGGGATCTCCGGTTCCCGCACCGCAGGGGCCGTGCCGCGCAGGACCGCGGCCACCCGGGCGACGAGGTCCGCGACCAGCGATCCCCGCCAGGCGCTCCAGGCCGCCGGGCCGGTGGCCAGGGCGTCCGCCTCCGTCAGGGCGTGCAGGACCTCCAGCGTGGTCACCGACCCCACGGCCTCGGCGACCGCACGGACGGTGGCCGGGTCGTCCAGGTCGCGCCGCGTCGCGGTGTCGATCAGCAGCAGGTGGTGGCGTACGAGCGTGCCGAGCACGTCGACGTCCTGCGCGTCGAAACCGACGCGGGCGGCGACGTCGCGGGCGATCGTCTCCCCGGCCACCGAGTGGTCGCCGGGCCAGCCCTTGCCGATGTCGTGCAGCAGGGCGGCCATCAGCAGCAGGTCGGGGCGCCCGACCCGGCGGGTGAGGGCCGCGGCGCGGACCGCCGTCTCGATGAGGTGGCGGTCCACCGTCCAGGTGTGCACGGGATTGCGCTGCGGGCGGCACCGCACCCGCTCCCAGTCGGGGAGCAGCCGCGTGATCAGGCCTTCCGCCTCCAGCGCCTCCCACACGGCCACCGTCGGCTCCCCCGCGCCCAGCAGCGTCAGCAGCTGCTCGCGCGCCTCGGCCGGCCAGGGCACCGGCAGCGGTTTCCCCTGGGCCGCGAGCCTGCGTACGGCGTGCAGCGATACGGGAAGACCCGCCTGCGCTGCGGCCGCGGCGAACCGCAGCGGCAGTACGGGATCACGGTCCGGCCGGGCGGCCAGGGCCAGTACGGCCTCGCCGTCGGACTCCACGACGCCCTCGGCCAGGGGGGCCCGCGGGGCGGCCGGGGCGCCCCGGGTCCCCAGCAGCCCGCGCAGCCGGGGCCGGGTGCTGCGCGCCCGCAGCACGCGCCCGACCTCCCGCCAGGTGACGTCACCGGCGTACGCGACCACGCGCGCGGCCTCGTACACCTCGCGCAGCAGCGCGTCGGCGTCGAGCAGCCCGAGCCGGGCGGCGACCTGGTCCTGCTCCTGGAGCGAGAGCCGGTCGGTGGCCCGGCCGGTCACCAGGTGCAGGGCGTCGCGCGCGTCCAGGAGCCGGCGCCGGGCCTCGGCGAGGCCCTCGCGCGGCGCGTCGGCGAGCCAGGACGCGGCGACGGCCCGCAGCGCGGTGGCGTCCCGGAGCCCGCCGCGGGCCTCCTTGAGGTCGGGTTCGAGCAGGAAGCGCAGCTCACCGGCCCGCTCGGCCCGCTCGCGGCACAGGGCGTGCAGCTGCGGGAGCCGCTTGGCGGCCTGGTTGCGCCAGTCGGCCAGCACGGAGGTGCGCAGGCCGGCGAGGAGCCCGGCGTCTCCGGCGACCGTGCGGGCGTCCAGCAGGCCCAGGTGCACCTTCAGGTCCTCGGCGGCGGTCTTGCGGGCCTCGCCGGGGGTCCGCACCGAGTGGTCGAGGGCGAGGCCGAGGTCCCACACCGGGTACCAGAGCCGGTCGGCGAGCGCGCTCAGCTCGCGCGGCTGCGACTTGCCGTCGTGTAGCAGCACCAGGTCGAGGTCGCTGCGCGGGGAGAGTTCGGCCCGCCCGTAGCCGCCGACGGCGACCAGCGTGGCGCCGCGCACGCCCGTCTCCCGTACGGCGGTCGTGAACAGGGTGTTCAGCCATGCGTCGGTCAGCCCGGCCAGGGCGGAACGCCGCGAGGGCCCGGACCGCGACTCCTCCTGGAGGAGTCGCAGCCGGGCCGCGGCGTATCCGCTGGGTCCCGAGTCGGCCGTGTGGTCCGTGGATTCTTCGACGCTCGTCACCCGGGAGCTCCCGTCACCTAGAGCGCGTCAGCGCCGCGCTCGCCGGTGCGGACCCGTACGACCGAGTCCACGGGGACGCTCCACACCTTGCCGTCACCGATCTTGCCGGTGGCCGCCGCGCTCACGATGACGTCGATCAGCTGCTCGGCGTCGTCGTCCGCGACCAGCACCTCGATGCGGATCTTGGGGACGAGGTCGACCTGGTACTCGGCGCCGCGGTAGACCTCGGTGTGACCGCGCTGGCGGCCGTAGCCGCTGGCCTCGGTGACGGTGAGTCCCTGGACCCCGAAGGCCTGGAGGGCTTCCTTGATCTCGTCCAGCTTGTGCGGCTTGACGATCGCGGTGATCAGCTTCATGCGTCAACCTTCTTGCTCGCGGCGGAGGGGACGGGGGCGGCGGTGTTCCGCGAGGCGGCTCCGCCGCCGGCACCGCTGAAGTCGTAGGCGGTCTCGGCGTGCTCGGTCTGGTCGATGCCGGCGACCTCGTCGTCCTCGGAGACCCGCATCCCGATCGTCTTGTCGAGGAGGAAGGCGAGCACCGCGGACGCCACCAGAGAGTAGGCGAGGACGGAGAAGACTCCGACGGCCTGCTTGCCGAGCTGCTCCAGACCGCCGCCGTAGAAGAGGCCGGCCACGTCGGACTGGACGCCGCCGGTGGCGAAGAGGCCGACGAGCAGGGAGCCCGCGACACCGCCGACGAGGTGGACGCCGACCACGTCGAGGGAGTCGTCGTAGCCGAACTTGTACTTCAGGCCCACGGCCATGGCGCACAGCACACCGGCGATGGCGCCGACGGCGATCGCGCCGAGCGGGCTGACGGCGCCGCCCGCGGGGGTGATGGCGACGAGGCCGGCGACGGCGCCGGAGGCGGCGCCGAGGGTGGTGAAGGAGCCGTGGCGCAGCTTCTCGTAGCCGAGCCAGGCGAGCATGGCGGCGGCCGTGGCGACCTGGGTGTTGACGAACATGACCGCGCCGACGCCGTCGTCGTTGCCGAGCCAGGAGCCCGCGTTGAAGCCGAACCAGCCGAACCACAGCAGACCGGCGCCGAGCATCACGAGCGGCAGGCTGTGCGGGCGCATCGGGTCCTTCTTGAAGCCGACGCGCTTGCCGATGACCAGGATCACGCCGAGGGCGGCGGCGCCGGCGTTGATGTGGACGGCGGTGCCGCCCGCGAAGTCGATGACGCCGAGCTCGAAGAGCCAGCCGCCGGCGCCCCAGACCCAGTGGGCGACGGGGAAGTAAACGACGGTGACCCACAGGGCGGTGAACAGAACCCAGGCGCTGAACTTCACGCGGTCGGCGAGGGCGCCGCTGATCAGGGCCGGGGTGATCACGGCGAACATCAGCTGGAAGACGGCGAAGACGTAGACCGGGATGGTGTAGCCGTCCCACAGCTCGGTGATCCCGATGCCGCTGAGTCCGACGTAGTCGGAGTTCCAGCCGATGAGGGAGCCGGAGTCGGTGCCGAAGGCGAGGCTGAAGCCGTAGAGCACCCACAGGATCGTGACGATCCCCAGGCTGACGAAGCTCATCATCAGCATGTTGAGGCTGCTCTTGACCCGGACCATGCCGCCGTAGAAGAAGGCGAGTCCCGGGGTCATCAGCATGACCAGGGCGGAGCAGATGAGCATGAACCCGGTGTTCGCGGCAGACAGCGTCGGGGCGTCTGCCGCGAGGGTCGTGATGGCTGATGCCATCGGCGTCTCCTCGTCGTCGGTACGTTCGCGTGCGGGCGATCGTGAAAACCTGAGCGGCGTTAAGGGGTCCGGCCTCGTGGGGGCTGGCCTGGACTGGCCGGTTAATGACCCTGAGATTCGCGCAGGCCGGTTTCCGGCGGCGCCGCTGGGTGTTTCGCGCCGATGACGAAGGGGTCGTGGGTGTTACGACGTGATGAACGCCGCGACCACGGGTCGAGGGGCCCGGGCGCGGAGCCGCCGCCCCCGTGAGGGAGGCGGCGGCTCCGCCGTGGAGAGCGAAGCCGGCCGCGGCAGTACCCGGAGTGTCCTGGCTGGGGGAGCCTGATCGGGCTTCACGGGGTTGACTGCCGCGGCCGGCGCCTGGGGGCGGCCGCGCGGGCCGTCAGACGGCCTCCGCGGCCTCGGGGAGCCGGGAGGCGAGGTGGTCGGTGAGCCGGACCACGTCGGCGACGTCGCCGTACTCACGGGCCGCGGCGTCGACGGTCTTGCGCAGGCGGGTGTTGACCCGCTCGGACCGCACCTTTCCCGCCACGTCCAGGGCCCGGTCGACGAGGACGGCGGCCTGCTCGGGCTCGCGCTGGAGCAGGTGCACGGTGGCCATGCCGATGAGGTTGAGGGCGTAGGAGCGCTGGTGCTCCTCGTCCTTCTCGAAGAGCTCGACGGCCCGCTGCATGACGGGCTCGGCGAGGGAGGCGTAGGTGGGGCTGCGGCCGGCCACGTAGGCCAGGTCCCGGTAGGAGTGGGAGTTCTCGCCGTTCAGCTCGGCCTCGGAGAAGAAGCGGATCCAGTCGGGCTCGGGCTCGCCGCCGAAGCCGGCGTCGGAGAAGGTGTCCTCGGCCATCCGCACGGCCCGCTTGCAGCGGCTGGGCTGGCCCATGTTGGCGTACGCGCGGGCCTCCATCGCATACAGCATGGCCTGGGTGCGCGGGCCGGCGCAGTCGCGGCTGCCGTACTGCGCGAGGTGGATCAGCTCCAGCGCGTCCTCGGGGCGGCCCAGGTGGATCATCTGGCGGCTCATGCTGGAGAGGATGTACGAGCCGAGCGGCTTGTCCCCGCCCTCCTTGGCGGCGTGCAGCGCGAGGACGAAGTACTTCTGCGCGGTGGGGTGCAGCCCGATGTCGTAGCTCATCCACCCGGCCAGCTCGGCCAGCTCGGCGGCGACCTTGAAGAGCCGCTTCATCACCGGGGCCGGGTGGTCCTCCTGGAGCAGGTCGGTGACCTCGTGGAGCTGGCCCACGACGGCCTTGCGCCGCAGCCCGCCCCCGCACTGGGCGTCCCACTGGCGGAACATGACGGTGGTGTCGTCGAGGAGGTCGAGCTCCGGCGCGGAGAGCCGGGGCGGGCGGTGGCCGCCGAGGGCGCCCCTCGGCTCCGGCTCCCGCGGTCCCGGGTCGGCGGCCGGGACCGGGACGAGCCAGCGCTGCATGGGCTCGATGAGGGCGGGGCCGGCGGACAGGGCGAGCGAGGTCCCGAGGAAGCCGCGGCGGGCCAGCATCAGGTCGCTGCGGGAGAACTCGCCGAGCAGTTCGACGGTCTGCGGGCCGGCCCAGGGCAGGTCGACGCCGGACACGGAGGGCGTCTGGTGGGCGGTGCGCAGGCCGAGCTGCTCGATCGCGACGACGGTGCCGAAGCGCTCGGAGAAGAGCTCGGAGAGGATGCGCGGGACGGGCTCGCGGGGCTGTTCGCCGTCGAGCCAGCGGCGCACCCGGGAGGTGTCCGTGCTGATGTGGTGGGCGCCCATCTGGCGCGCCCGGCGGTTGACCTGGCGGGCGAGTTCGCCCTTGGACCAACCGCTGCGGACGAACCAGGAGGTCAGCTGGTCATTGCGCGCAGCAGCGTCCTCGATCGTTCCGCTTGCGCCGTTGCCGCTCACTGGAACGCCCCCATCCGCTCAGCCTCTTCCTCACGAAACCCTGGCGCGTACGCCGGGCGCCGCCACGGACCTTCACAGGTCCTTCACGCATTGCCTCCGGCATACCCACCGTTGAGTTTGCCTTCGGGCTTCGTGTACCGAAAGTAATCCTACGATCACCCCTGCGGCGAGGTCGATTCCACAAACGCCACCATTCGCCACCCCTTCGAATGAACTCGCCACCGGCCAGGCGCGATTCACTTGACACCGAGGTGAAACGGATCGGATGGACTGGAGTGCGCTCGGGGCGCGCGCGGCGAGGAGTGCGCCGGGCAGCCGTACGGGCGCACACCGCGGCGGACCGCCGCCGGGCCGGGAGCACGCGCGGGCCGGCGGCGGGGAGAGTCCGGCCGATCTCGTAACCACCGGCACGTCCGACCCGTTGGAGGGGGCATGGGCATGGGCTTCACGATCGGCGGCAGCCGCAGCACCAAGGAGTTCCGTTCCGGCGTCCGGCGCCGCGGCCGGAGCTGCGACTGCACGGCGGTGGCGGAGTACACCGGGCTGTGGGGCTGGGACGTGGTGCCCGGCGCCCGCGCCGCGGCGCCCGCCCGCGACTGCTCCTGCGGGGACGCGCGGTGCCCGGCGCCCGGCGCCCATCCGCTGCCCTTCGCCCCCACGGTCAAGGCCGGGGCCACCCTCGACGAGGTCACCGAGGCCTGGAACGAGTACCCGGGCGCGGCCGTGCTGCTGCCCGTGGGCGCCGCCTTCGACGTCATCGAGGTCGCCGAGGAGGCCGGGCGCCGCGCGCTGGTACGGCTGGAGCGGATGGGCCTGCCGCTGGGCCCGGTCATCGGGACCGCGGACGGCCGGGCGCAGTTCTTCGTGGCCCCGGGCGCGGCGGCCGAACTGCCCCAGCTGCTGTACCGGATGGGCTGGGACGACGCGGACCTGGACCTGCGGGCCCTGGGCCCGGGGTCCTACGTCACGGCCCCGCCCTCCGACCGTGCGGGACTCGGCCGGGTGGCCTGGCTGCGGCCGCCCGCGCTCGACGCGGCCGGCGGTCCGCCGCACGCCCGGCTGCTGCTGGGCACCCTCGCCTACCTGTGCCACCGCTTCCGCCGGTAGTCCCCCGCGCATGACGGTGCCCCCGCGTTCCGGCCGGAAGACCGGACGGAAGACGGGGGCACGGGTGTCGGCTGTCGGCTCGGACCGCGCTCAGTCGCCGATCAGGGCGTCGACGAACGCCTCCGGCTCGAACGGGGCCAGGTCGTCCGGGCCCTCGCCCAGGCCGATGAGCTTGACCGGGACGCCCAGCTCGCGCTGGACGGCGACGACGATGCCGCCCTTGGCCGTGCCGTCGAGCTTGGTCAGCACGATGCCGGTGATGTCCACGACCTCGGCGAAGACGCGGGCCTGCGTCAGGCCGTTCTGTCCGGTGGTGGCGTCCAGGACCAGCAGGATCTCGTCCAGCGGGCCGTGCTTCTCCACGACGCGCTTGACCTTGCCGAGCTCGTCCATGAGGCCGGTCTTGGTGTGCAGGCGGCCGGCGGTGTCGATGAGCACCACGTCGGCGCCCTCGGCGATGCCCTCCTTGACCGCGTCGTAGGCGATCGAGGCCGGGTCGCCGCCCTCGGGGCCGCGCACGGTGCGGGCGCCGACGCGCTCGCCCCAGGTCTGGAGCTGGTCGGCGGCGGCGGCGCGGAAGGTGTCGGCCGCGCCGAGGACCACGCTGCGGCCGTCGGCGACGAGCACGCGGGCGAGCTTGCCGGTGGTGGTGGTCTTGCCGGTGCCGTTGACTCCGACGACCATGATCACGCCGGGCGTGTCCTGGCCGCTCTCCGTCTTCACGGCGCGGTCGAAGTCGGTGCCGACCAGCGTAAGCAGTTCCTCCTTGAGCAGGGTGCGCAGCTCCGCCGGGGTGCGGGTGCCGAGCACCTTGACCCGCTCGCGGAGCCGGTCGACGAGCTCCTGGGTCGGCACCACGCCGACGTCGGCGATGAGGAGGGTCTCCTCAATCTCCTCCCAGGTGTCCTCGTCGAGGTGCTCGCGCGACAGCAGCGTGAGCAGCCCCTTGCCGAGGGAGTTCTGCGACCGGGCGAGCCGGGCGCGCAGCCGGACCAGGCGGCCCGCGGTGGGCTCGGGCACCTCGATCGCGGGCGCGGCCGGGGCGGTGTCGGCGGGCGCCGGCGCGACCGGCGCCTCCGCGGGGGCCGCGGCCTCCGGGAGCGCGACCTCCTCGATCGTGCGGCGCGGCTCTTGCGCCGTCTCTACGGCGTCCTCCCCCACCTGCGGTTCGGCAGGCGGGGCAGTGATGGTCGGCGTGCTCGACGGTGCCGGGGGCAGCTGCTTCTTCTTGCGGCTGCTGACCACGAGCCCGCTGATCGCGCCGACCGCGACCAGGGCGATGACTACAGCAAGGATGAGGATGTCCATAACCCCCCCAGTATCGGCCACGGGCGGCCCGTACCCCGGACCTCGGGCGGTGAGATCGGGACGTACGGCTCTGTTTGTGGTTTTAGCGGGACATCTACGATGATGATCAGAATCCCCCGCCCCCTCCCCCACGGAGCCCCCGCATGCCTGCCCAGCCAGCCGGCCAGCTCCCCCGCGATGATGGTCGCGGGCATCGGGACCATCGCGGTACGACGGCCACGGGCGCGCCGGCCGTGGCCGGGGAGCACGCGCCCGCCGGAGCCCTGTCCAACTGACGCCGCGTCAGCTAACGTCCCCCTTCGCCCGCGCATCGCATCCGCATCCGCATCCGCATCCGGCGAAGGGGGACTCCTCCATGCCCATCACCGTGGCCCGGTTCAATCTCGTCGATCCGAACGGCACCCCCGAAACCCTCTCCGCCCGCTACAGGGCGGCCCTGGAGATGGCCCGGTACGCGGACGACCGCGGGATCGACACCGTCCAGACCGAGGAGCACCACGGCGCCGCCAACAACTGGCTGCCGTCCCCCTTCGCCTTCGCGGGCGCCGTCTTCGGGGCCACCCGCCGGATCGCCGTCACCGTCTCGGCGATCATCGGCCCGCTGTACGACCCGCTGAAGGTGGCCGAGGACATCGCCGTCCTCGACCTGCTGAGCGGCGGCCGCCTGGTCACCGTCGCCGGCATCGGCTACCGGCCCGAGGAGTACGAGCAGCACGGCGTGGAGTGGGGGCGGCGCGGGAAACTCCAGGACGAGCTGCTGGAGACCCTGCTGAAGGCGTGGACCGGCGAGCCCTTCACCTTCCGCGGCCGCACGGTACGGGTCACCCCGAGGCCCTTCACCCAGCCGCACCCGCTGCTCCTGGTCGGCGGCAGCTCCGAGGCGGCGGCCCGCCGCGCCGCCCGTCTCGGGCTGCCCTTCTTCCCCAGCGCGCACCTGCCCGAGCTGGAGGCGTACTACCAGGCGAGGCTGGCGGAGTACGGCACGGAGGGCTTCTGCATGATGCCGGCGGCCGAGACCCCGCTGCTGCACATCGCCGAGGACCCGGACCGGGTCTGGGCCGAGCACGGCGAGCACTTCCTGCACGAGGCGGCCACGTACGCCTCCTGGCAGTCCAAGGACATCCGCAGCGCCGTACGGTCGGCCGCGCGCTCGGTGGCGCAGCTGCGCGCGGAGGGCGTGTACAGGGTCCTCACCCCGGACGAGGCGGTCGCCTACGCCCGGGGCGCGGGCGAGGCGGGGAACCTGGTCCTGCACCCGCTGTGCGGCGGGATGCCCCTGGACGAGGGCTGGCGCAGCCTGCACCTGCTGTGCGAACAGGTACTGCCCCGGCTCAAGGACTGAGCCGGGGCAGTATCGAGGAGAAGGGGCGTTGGCGGGGGTGGTTACCCCATCTCCTCCAGCGCCTTGCCCTTGGTCTCCGGCACCCACTTGAGGATGAACGGGATCGAGAGCAGGGCGAAGACCGTGTAGATGACGTACGCGCCGGACAGGTTCCAGTCCGAGAGCGACGGGAACGAGACGGTGATGACCCAGTTGGCGACCCACTGGGCCGCGGCGGCGACGCCGAGCGCGGCGGCCCGGATCCGGTTGGGGAACATCTCGCCGAGCAGCACCCACACCACCACGCCCCAGGACAGGGCGAAGAAGAGCACGAACGAGTGCGCGGCGATCAGCGCGACCGTGCCCTGCGTGTCGGGCATGTGGATGGCGTCGCCCGTGCCCTCCTTGTACGAGAACGCCCACGCGGCGAGGCCGAGCGAGAGGGCCATGCCCGCGGAGCCGATGAGGGCGAGCGGCTTGCGGCCGATCCGGTCGACGAAGATCATCGCGATCACCGTGCCGACGATGTTGATGATCGACGTGGTGAAGGAGTACAGGAACGAGCTGGTCGGGTCGATGCCGACGGACTGCCACAGCGAGGAGCTGTAGTAGAAGATCACGTTGATGCCGACGAGCTGCTGGAAGACCGAGAGGCCGATGCCGATCCAGACGATGGGCAGCAGGCCGAAGCGGCCGCCGAGCAGGTCCTTGAAGGTGGACTTGTGCTCGGAGCGCATGGCCAGCTCGATCTCGGCGACGCGGCCGTCGAGGTCGGTGTGCGCGCCCTCGACCTCGCTGAGCACCTTCTTGGCGTCGTCGGTGCGGCCGACCGAGATCAGGAAGCGGGGGGACTCCGGGATGACGAAGGACATCAGCCCGTAGAGCACGGCCGGGACGACCATGACGCCGAGCATCCACTGCCAGGCCTCCAGGCCGGCGAGGGTGCCGCGCTGGTCGCCGTCGGCGAGGTTCAGGATGCCCCAGTTGACCAGCTGGGAGATGGCGATGCCGATGACGATGGCGGCCTGCTGGAAGGAGGCGAGCCGGCCGCGGTAGGCGGGCGGGGACACCTCGGCGATGTAGGCGGGGCCGATGACGGAGGCCATGCCGATGCCGAAGCCGCCGATCACCCGCCACAGGGCCAGGTCCCACAGGGCGAAGGGGAGGGCCGAGCCGACGGCGCTCGCCGTGAACAGCGCGGCGGCGATCTGCATGCAGCGGATGCGGCCGATCCGGTCGGCGAGGCGGCCCGCGGTCGCCGCGCCGAGGGCGCAGCCGATCAGCGCGGCGGCGATCACCTGGGCGAGTGCCTCGGAGCCCACGTCGAAACGGTCGCGGATCGCGACGACGGCGCCGTTGATGACGGAACTGTCGTAGCCGAAGAGGAAGCCGCCCATGGCCGCGGCCGCGGTGATGAAGATGACGTGCCCGAGGTGGTCGGGCTGCGACGCGGATCGGCCGCCGGGTGCCGGCGCCTGCGCTGTGCTGCTGGTCAAGGTGTGCTCCGTGGGGGTTTCGTCCGTTCTCCCAGTGGCGCACAGTTCAAGATCGGGCACCACTCGAAGACCGGAGACAGCGGAGCGAGCCTATTCGTTCATTTCCTGAAGTCAATACCTGACGTGAACTTCACGTAACGCCTCAGGGACGCCCCATGCCGAACCGCTGAATTCAATTCTTGAAGCTACCTGCGCGTTTACCCCGGGAGGCGCGCGGTATGCGGGGGGCCGTCACCGAAGCCGCTGGCTGATGACCTTCGAGACTCCGTCGCCCTGCATCGAGACGCCGTAGAGCGCGTCGGCGACCTCCATCGTCCGCTTCTGGTGCGTGATGACGATCAGCTGCGAGCTCTCCTGGAGCTCCTCCATGATCCGGATCAGCCGCTGGAGGTTGGTGTCGTCCAGCGCGGCCTCGACCTCGTCCATGACGTAGAACGGGCTCGGGCGCGCCTTGAAGATGGAGACCAGCAGGGCCACCGCGGTCAGCGAGCGCTCACCGCCGGACAGCAGCGACAGCCGCTTGACCTTCTTGCCCGGCGGGCGGGCCTCCACGTCGACGCCGGTGGTCAGCATGTGCTCGGGATCGGTCAGGACCAGCCGGCCCTCACCCCCGGGGAACAACCGCGAGAACACCCCCTCGAACTCGCGGGCCGTGTCCCGGTAGGCCTCGGTGAAGACCTGCTCGACGCGCTCGTCGACCTCCTTCACGACCTGAAGGAGGTCGGCCCGGGTCTTGCGGAGGTCCTCCAGTTGCTCGCTGAGGAACTGGTGGCGCTCCTCCAGCGCGGCGAACTCCTCCAGCGCGAGCGGGTTGACCTTGCCGAGCTGCTGGTAGGCGCGCTCGGCCGCCTTGAGCCGCTTCTCCTGCTGGGCGCGGACGAAGGGGCCGGGCCGGTTGCGGGGGTGCTCCGGGTCCTCGGGCAGCTCCTCGCCGTCGGCGGGCGGGGACGGGGGCACCGGCTGGTCGGGGCCGTATTCGGCGACGAGCCCGGCGGCCTCCATGCCGAACTCCTCCAGCGCCTTGGCCTCCAGCGCCTCGATGCGCAGCCGCTGCTCGGCGCCGAGCACCTCGCCGCGGTGGACGGAGTCGGTGAGCTTGTCGAGCTCCCCCTTCAGCTCGCGCCCGTGGTTGCGCGCCTCACCGAGCTCCCGCTCGCGCAGGCCCTTGGCGTGTTCGGCCCGGGCGCGCTCCTCCTCGGCCCTGCGGAGCGAGACCTCGACGTGAGCGAGGAGCTGCCGGGAGCCGTCGGCCACCGCCCGGGCCACCTCCGCCTCGTGGCGCAGCCGTGCGCGACGCCGCTCGGCGCGAGCCCGGGCCTCGCGCTCGGCCCTGGCCCCGCGGTCCAGGGAATCCGCCCGTCCGGCCAGCGCCTTGACCCGCTCCTCGTGCGTCCTGAGCTGGAGCCGGGCCTCCATCTCGGTCTGCCGGGCGTTGGCCCCGTCCGCCGCGAGCCGGTCCCGCCGGGAGCTGTCCGGCTCCTCCTCGGCCGGCATCTCCTCGGCGGTGGCGAGCCGCGCGGCGCATTCCTCTACGTCGGCCAGCGCCTGCTCCAGCGCGCCCTGCGCCTGGGCCGCGGCGGCGGCACTGCGCTCGGCTTCGCCGGCGGCCCCCTTCGCCTGCCCGGCGAGCCGCCCGAGCTGCTGGGCGACCCCGGCCCGGGCCTGTTCCGCGGCCCGGCGCCGCTCGCCGAGCTCCTCCACCCGGGTGGCCGCGTCCTGACGCCGCGCCTGGGCGGCCGCCTGGGCCTCGCCCAGCTCCTGGCAGCGCACGCCCAGCCGGGCGAGCTCCTGCGCCGCCTCGTCGACGGCGGCCTGCACCTCGATCAGGCTGGGCGCGCCCGCGGAGCCGCCCTGCGCGAGGTGCGCGCCGAGCACGTCCCCCTCCAGGGTCACGGCCACCACGTCGGACCGCCGCGAGACGAGCGCCTCGGCCGCATCCAGCGTGGGCACCACGACGTAGTCCCGCAGCACCCAGCCAACGGCGCGCAACACCTCGCCGTCGCCGCCGATCAGCGAGGCAACGGCCACGCCGGCCTCGTCGGCCGCGCCCACAAGGCTGGGGCTCCGCCCCACACCCCGCTCCTCGACCGCCGAAGCCGGTGCCTCCGCAACCACCACCGGCACGGGGCCCGGGACCTGGCCCGGCAGGGCGACCGGACCGGCGTGGTCCGGAGCCTCGCCCGGCAGGGCAGCCGACGCGCCGTGGTCCGCGGCCTGGCCTGGCAAGGCGGCCGGACGGGCAGGATGACCGGCCCCGCCCGTCACGGCGGCTGACCCGGCGGGGTCCGAAGCCTGGCCCGGCAGGGCAGCCGGACCGGCAGGATCACCGGCCCCGCCCGGCGCGGCAGCCGGCGCGGCGGCGTCCGAGGCCTCGCCCGGACGGGCATCCGGACCGGCGGGGTCCGGAGCCTGGCTCGGCACGGCGGGGGCTGGGGCCTGGGTCGGTAGGGCGGGGGAAGCCGGGCAGGGGGGTGGTGGGGTGATCAGGAGGGTGGCGCGGCCTGCGTCCGTGGTGCGGAGGTGGCGGATCGCCTCGGCCGCAGCGCCCGGGGAGGTCACCGCGAGCGCGTCCGCCGCCGAGCCCAGCGCCGCGGCCACGGCCGCTTCGTAGCCCGGGGTCACCGACAGCCGCTCCGCCGCCGGTCCCAGCAGCCCCGCCAGCCGCTCGCGCGCCGCGAGCAGCGCGCCCGTACCGTCCTTGCGGCGCAGCCCCATCGCCAGCGCGTCCCGCCGCGCCGACACCGCCGCCCGCGAGCGCTCGGCCGCGGACAGGGCGTCCCGCGCGGCCGACAGCCCCGCCTCCGCCGCCGTCAGCTCCGCCCGCGCCGCCTCGTGGTCGGTGTCCGCCGACGGGTCGTCGAGCCCGCCGACCTCCTCCGCCAGCGCCTCGTACTCCGCCTGCGCGGCGGCGGCCCGCACCTGCGCCTCGTCGCGCGCCGCGACCAGGCGGTCGATCTCCGCCTGCGCCGCCCCCGCCCGGGACCGGGCCGCGCCGAGCCGGCCCGTCAGCCGGGCCAGTCCCTCGCGCCGGTCCGCGATGGCCCGCGCGGCGTCCCGTAGCCGCCGCTCCTCCTCCGTGAGCGCCCGCTCCAGCTCGGCCCGGTGCGCGGAGGTGTCCTCCAGGGCGTGCGAGGCCGCCTCCAGGGCCGCGGTCAGCTCCGCCTCCTGCTCGCGGATCCGCTCGGCCTCCCGCTCCATGTCCTCGGGGTCACGGCCGCGCCGCTCCTCCTCCACCGGGGCCGTCGCGCTCTTGACCCGCGCGTCCGCCAGGGACGCGGTCCCCCGTACCCGTTCGGCCAGCTGGGACAGCTCGTACCAGGTCTGCTGCGCCCGCTGCAGCCGCGGCGCGAGCTCCCGTACCGCTTCCTCCAGCTCCGCCTCGCGCCGCAGCGCGCCCGCGAGCTGGGCCTCGGCGGCCTCCTTGCGCTCCTTCAGGGCCGCCTCGTCCGCGATCTCCGCGTCGAGCGCGCGCCGCAGCACGACCAGGTCGTCCGCGAGCAGCCGCAGCCGCGCGTCGCGCAGGTCCGCCTGGATCACCGCGGCGCGCCGGGCGACCGCCGCCTGCCGGCCCAGGGGCTTGAGCTGGCGCCGCAGCTCGTCGCCCAGGTCCTGCACGCGCGCCAGGTTGGCCTGCATCGCGTCCAGCTTCCGCAGCGCCTTCTCCTTGCGCTTGCGGTGCTTCAGGACGCCCGCCGCCTCCTCGATGAAGGCGCGGCGCCCCATCGGGTCGGCGTGCAGTACGGAGTCCAGCTGGCCCTGGCCGACGATGACGTGCATCTCGCGGCCGATGCCGGAGTCGGAGAGCAGGTCCTGGATGTCGAGCAGGCGGCAGGTGTCACCGTTGATCTGGTACTCGCTGCTGCCGCCGCGGAACATGATCCGGGTGATGGTGACTTCGGCGTAGTCGATGGGCAACGCGCCGTCGGAGTTGTCGATCGTCAGGGACACCTCGGCGCGCCCGAGCGGCGGCCGCCCGGTGGTCCCGGCGAAGATGACGTCCTCCATCTTCCCGCCGCGCAGGGATTTGGCGCCCTGCTCGCCCATGACCCAGGACAGCGCGTCCACCACGTTGGACTTGCCGGAGCCGTTCGGACCGACCACGCACGTGATGCCGGGTTCGAAGCGCAGGGTGGTGGCGGAGGCAAAGGATTTGAATCCGCGCAGGGTCAGGGACTTGAGGTGCACGCCGCCGGACTCTACCTTTCGCGTCCGGTTTCACCCATGAAGGTGCAGGGCACAAGTGACGCTGAAGGAGTCAGGCCCCTCACCCGGCCCTCTGGTACCAAGGAGGGCCCGCGGAAAGAAAGAAGGGACGCCGGAGCGTCCCTTGCAGATCAAGCGGGGCTGGATTCGAGCGACGATGAGCGCGGATCAGGTGAGCGCAGGCTCCGCCTGGGGTACGTCGATGTCGATGCTGTCCAGCAGCGAGTCTCCGTCGTGCTGAGCGGCGGCCGCGTTCAGCGCGTCATTTTCGGACTGAATCCGTACGAGCTCGGACTCAAGGTCCTGGACGCGCTGCTGAAGCCGTCGCATCTCGGCGAGGAGTCGCGGATCGGAACCGCCGACGTAACCGAGAAGCGCCTTTGCCATGATGGATGGTCCTCCACACTGAGTGACCGACCGAAGCGGTGTGGGTCGTGAGGGAATCGCACCCGCGGATGTCCGACAGCGACTGACAGTCACTGCGCTTACTACTGCCAACACTGTCAAACAGCTCAGGTGCGCGGGGCTTCCAGCGTCTCACCAAAAAGTTTGACGGTCAACACGATCACGCCCCGTATCGGCGGGCACCCCGACCCTCGCAGCGGGCGTGGAGATCATCCTTATCTCCGAGCCTTCCACGAATCCCCCGCGTCGGCAACGTGTCGGCGACGAATGCCCAGTTCCGACCAGGTGCGGGCGGGCGAGGGGTGTGATGAGTCCATGATCAGTCGATCCGTTACCGCATCCCGAAGCCGTCGTAGCCACCGCGCGGTGTGCCCCAGATCTCTGTCACCCCGTCCACCCGGCCGGGCGTGTCGGCGGACCGCAGCCAGTCGAGCAGCCGGTGGCAATTCTCACGTTGACCTTCGGCCACCACCTGTACTCGCCCGTCGTCGAGGTTGAGCGCGAAGCCCACGACTCCCCCGATCTCCAGAGCGTTCTCCCTGGTGAACCATCGGAAGCCCACTCCTTGTACACGGCCGCGCACCCAGGCGGTCAGGCGTACCTCTTCATTCATGCGTGAACGCTAACCGCGCGAACACTTCCGGCACACATCGCCCTCTGGCCCCATGGCGTACAGTCGCGCACCAACGAACTCACCCATTTGGGCGAGTAAGGGATGATCTTGACCCGGCAAGGAAGGCACGACACCGATGGGACGCCACCGACTCCCCGCCGCGCCGCGCCGCGGCGGCAAGCACGGCACCGCCCTGCGCACCGGCCTGCTGGGCGTCTCGGTGGCCGTGGCCCTCGGCACCGCGGCCGTCACCACCGGCATGGTGCCGGTGGGCGGCTCGTTCCCCTACGTGGGCGTCGACGCCCAGGACGCGGGCCGTGCGAACGAGGCCGCGGCGAAGCCCTCGCCCCGCCCCGACAGCACCCCTGAGCAGCAGGGCGGCCTCGCCAACCTGTCCGGCCGCGCCTCCGCGGGTACCGGCGCGGGCTCCGCCTCCGCGTCCCCTTCGGCCTCCCCGACGCCCTCCGCGTCCGCCTCGCCGAGCCCGAGCGCGAGCCCCTCCGCGTCCGCCTCGCCGAGCGCCCCGCCCTCGGCCAAGCCCGCCCCCACCACCAAGGCCCCGCAGAGGCCGGCCCCGGTCCCGGCCCCCTCGACGGCGGCCCCCGTGGTCCCGCCGGCCGGTGACGGCCACTCCGCGGAGGAAGCCGCCGTCGTCGCCCTGGTGAACCAGGAGCGCACCCAGGCCGGCTGCGGACCGGTCCGGGCCAACCCGCCGCTGGCCGCGCTGGCCGGAGCCTTCAGCAAGGACATGGCCGTCCGCGGCTTCTTCAGCCACACCGACCCCGACGGAAACAGCCCGTGGGACCGCGCCGCCAATGCCGGCCTCTCGGGCCTCGGCGGCGAGAACATAGCCCGCGGCCAGGGCGACGCCGAGGCCGTCATGAAGGCCTGGATGAACAGCCCGGGTCACAAGGCGAACATCCTCAACTGCGAGTTCCGCACCCTGGGCGTCGGCGCTCACTTCGCCGCCGGCGGCCCCTGGTGGACCCAGGACTTCGGCTTCTGAGTCCCCGCGCAGCGCCCGGACGACGGGCCCTGACGGGACCTACGCCGCCAGGGCCGCGCGCCCCGCGATGACGATGCGGGTCTGCTCGGCCACGCGGCGGCCCAGGTGCTCCGCGGTCGCGATGTCGGCCTTGTGGACGGCGTCCGCACCCTGGTCGGCGTTGGACTGCGCGGCCGCGCCGGAGAAGAAGCCGAGGCGGTTCAGGTCGTTCTCGGAGGCCGTGCTGGCGTTCCAGCCCGGCTTCAGACCCAGGTTGACCCAGCTCATGCCGTGCTGCGCGGCCAGCGTCTGGAAGTACTGCAGGGTGTGCAGCTTGTCGCCGCTCTTGGACGAGGAGTTCGTGAAGCCGGCGGCCACCTTGTCCTGCCAGGCGTCGGCGAACCAGCGCTTCGAGGTGGCCTCGGCGAAGACGTGGAAGGCGCCGGACGCGGTGCCCATGTAGGTCGGGGAGCCGAAGACGATCGCGTCGGAGGCGTCGAGGAGCTCCCACTGCGCGTCGTCGATCTCGTCGACCTTGATCAGGTGGACGATCGCTCCGGCGTCCAGGGCGCCGCCCCGCACCGCTTCGGCGATGACCGCGGTGTGGCCGTATCCGGAGTGGTAGGCGATCGAGACGACGGGGGTGTGCGTGATACCGGACAAGGCTGATCTCTCCCTCGGGTGAACTCTCGCCGCAGCCCGGAACGAGGTGCGACGGGAGAAAGAGAAGCACTAACTTTTAGAAAGCGCAAGCTACAGGTTAGCGCTGCCGGGGAGTACGCTTGAGGCATGGAGACCCCTGCCTGTACCGAAGAGGCCGCATCCGACCTGCCCTTCGACGTGTTCGCGCGCAGTTGCCCCTCAAGGGAGACGCTGGAGCACGTCACGGGACGCTGGGGCAGCCTGACCGTGGGCGCGCTGCGCGAGGGCTCGTGCCGCTTCAACGAGCTACGCCGCCGGGTGGAGGGCGTCAGCGAGAAGATGCTCTCCCAGACCCTGCACGCGCTGGAGCGCGACGGCATCGTCCACCGCGAGGCGCAGCCGACGAACCCGCCGCGCGTCGACTACGAACTGACCCCGCTCGGCCTGGAGGTCGCGGACCGGCTGCTCGCGCTCATCCACTGCCTGGAGGGGAACATGCCGGCGGTGCTCAGCGCCCGGGAGACCTACGACGAGGCGCGCGGCGGCCGCTGACAGCGCGGGCAGAAATAGCTCGACCTGTTCATCCACGGCCGGCGCCGCATCGGCGTACCGCAGCGCCGGCAGGGTTCGTCCTCGCGCCCGTAAGCGTCGAGCGAGCGGTCGAAGTAGCCGGACTCCCCGTTGACGTTCACGTACAGGCTGTCGAAGCTGGTGCCGCCGACGGCGAGCGCCGCGTTCATGACGTCCCGGACATGGCCGAGGAGTTCCGCGCTCCGGGGGCGCGTGAGCGTGGCCGTGGGGCGCTCGTAGTGCAGCCGGGCGCGCCACAGCGCCTCGTCCGCGTAGATGTTGCCGACACCGCTGATCAGCGACTGGTCCAGCAGGGCCCGCTTGACGGTGCTCCGCTTGGCGCGCAGTGCGAGGTGGTAGGCCACCTCGTCGAACAACGGGTCCAGGGGGTCGCGCGCGATGTGCGCGATGACGTCGGGCAGGCCCTCGGGGGTGTTGTCGTGCAAGGAGAGGCCGCCGAAGGTCCGCTGGTCCACGAAGCGCAGCTCGGTCCCGGCCGTGTCGTCGAACCGCACCCGGATGCGCAGGTGCTTCTCGTCCGGGGCGTCCTGCGGCTGTACGAGCAGCTGCCCGCTCATCCCCAGGTGGCCGAGCACGGACAGGTCCCGCCCTTCCAGGGGCAGCCACAGGTACTTGCCGCGCCGCTGCGGCACGCCGATGGTCTCCCCGCGCAGCCGCGCAGCGAAGTCGGCCCCGCCGGCCGGGTGACGCCGTACGGCCCGCGGATGCAGGACCTCCACGGTCTCGACGGTCCGTCCGGCCACCCAGCGCTCCAGCCCCCGCCGCACGACTTCGACTTCGGGCAGCTCGGGCACGGGGAACCTCCGGTGGGGGTGCGGATCGGACGGGGACCGGACGCCGGCAGGAAGCCGGCCGGCCACGGCCGGTGGGCGGGCCGGGCGCCTGCCGCGAGCGTACCGGCCGCCCCGGGAACGGGACCGCCCGCCCCTGCGAGGCAGAGGCGGGCGGTGGGATCCCGAAGGAAGGGTCAGGCGTCGGGCGCCGCATCGGCGGGCGTCGGCACCCCGCCGTCCTCGGCCTCGGCCTGGGCCGGAGCCTCGGCCGGAGCCGCCGCGGCAGCGGCAGCCGCCGCGATCCGCTCGTCCGCCGCGGCACGGATTCCGCGCCAGGCGGACTCCGCAGCCTGCTGTTCCGCTTCCTTCTTGCTGCGGCCGGTGCCGGTGCCGTACGAGACACCACCGACGCGAGCGGCAGCAGTGAAGGTCTTCTCGTGGTCCGGACCGGTCTCGGTGACCAGGTATTCCGGCACACCAAGACCTTCGGCCGCCGTGAGCTCCTGGAGACTGGTCTTCCAGTCCAGGCCGGCCCCGAGGTTCGAGGACTTCTCGATGAGCGGGTCGAAGAGCCGGTGGACCAGCTCCGAGGCCGCGTCGAGGCCCTGGTCGAGGTAGACCGCGCCGATCACCGCTTCAAGGGTGTCGGCGAGGATGGAGGCCTTGTCCCGGCCACCCGTGCCCTCTTCACCCCGGCCGAGCCGGATGAAGGAGCCGAGTTCGAGGCCGCGCCCGACCTCCGCCAGTGCACGCGAGTTGACCACCGCGGCCCGAAGCTTGGCCAGCTGGCCTTCGGGGAGATCCGGGTGGGTCGTGTACAGCGTGTCCGTGACCACCAGGCCCAGCACGGAGTCCCCGAGGAACTCCAGCCGTTCGTTGGTGGGCAGACCGCCGTTCTCGTACGCGTACGAGCGGTGGGTCAGTGCACGCACCAGAAGGGCGGACTCGAGTCGATACCCGAGCCGCCCTTCCAGAAGCGTGTGGGACGAGGCCGCGTTGTTACTGTCTGCCTGCTTCTCAGCGTTGGACAGCTCAGACATTGCGCCTCTCACCAGCCGCTCAGACCTCGAGGACCTGGCGCTTGTTGTAGGTGCCGCAGCTCGGGCACGCAATGTGCTGGAGCTTCGGCTCCTGGCAACGCTCGCACGAAACCAGGGTGGGGACCGCAGCCTTCCACTGCGACCGGCGGTGGCGCGTGTTGCTGCGCGACATCTTCCGCTTCGGAACAGCCACGGCTACTTCTCCTGCTTCTCGGCGGCGCCCTGAACTCCGTCAGAGGCAGTGCCGCTCATGTTGTCCTTCTCGTCGTCCTGATCGGTCACGACGAGTCCTTGCAATGCCGCCCAACGGATGTCGACGGCGTCATGGTGGTGGTCCGGGTCGTCGTTCAGGCTGAGCCCGCAATCGGGGCACAGTCCGAGACAGTCCTCCCGGCACACCGGCTGCAGCGGCAGTGCGAGCACCACCACGTCGCGCAGCACGGGTTCGAGGTCGAACAAACCGTCCTCGAGGAAGAGCGTGTCCTCGTCGTCCTCGGCGTCGTCGGCCGGCTCCGCCTTGGAGCGGGTCCGGTCGTCGGCGTCAGGGTACGAGAACATCTCCTGGAAGTCCGCCTTGAGCTCGCGCTCGACGGACTCCAGACACCTTACGCACTCCCCCACGGCCGATGCACGGGCGGTGCCTGTGACAAGCACCCCTTCCATGACCGACTCCATGCGGAGCTTGAGCTTCAGCGGGGTGCCCTCCGGCACTCCGATGACTCCGGCGAGACCGAGGTCCGCCGGTGCCGCGATCTCACGGGACAGCCGCTGCATGGCACCAGGACGCCGACCCAGCTCGTGCGTGTCGAACACGAGGGGGTTGCGGTGGTCGAGGCGGGTATTCAGGGCCGTTCCTGCTTTCACAGATCGCTGAAGATCAAAAATGCTGCATTCGTACCGCCCGCAAGGGCAGCACGGATCGCGGTGCATACGCGCGACCGAACAGCCAGGATACCCTCAGCCGCGCCCAGCACCCAATCCGGTGCTAGCGCCCCTGTTCGTACTGGCGCAGCTGCTCCAGGTTGATCATGCTCGTGTCGAAGAAGCTGGTCTCGTCGAGCGCGGGCTGCTGCGCCTGGGGCTCCTGGTACGCGGCGTACGGATCGGGCTGCTGGTAACCGGCGTAGGGGTCGGGCTGCTGCTGGTAGCCGCCGTAGGGGTCCTGGTAGGCGTAGGCGTCCTGCTGCTGCGCCGCGGGCTGCTGGTAGCCGTACGTGTCGTACACCGGCTCGGGCTGCGCCGGGATCGGCGCCTGCGCCGGAGCCGGCTGGGGGTCGGCCAGTCCCGCCAGGAAGTCCGCGTCGCTCGCCGAGCGGGACGGCTGCCCGGCGGCCGCGTCCTGGGCGGCCATGTGCGCCCCGAGGTCGTCCGTGGGGACCCGGCCCAGCAGCTTCTGGCGGCCCCGGCCGACGGCCTCCAGGGTCTTGGAGAGCACGGCCTCGAAGGTCGCCAGCTTGGTGTCCACGTAGGCGTCCGCCTGCTGGCGCTGCGTCTCGGGGTCGTGGCTGCGCTCGGGCGCCTCGGCGTCCGCGTAGCCGTGCTCGTCGAGCCCCGGGCCGCGGCCCAGCAGCTTCTCCCGGCCCCGGTCCACCGAACCGATGGTCTTGGTCAGCACGACCTCGAAGTTCGCGAGCTTGCTGTCGACGTAGTCGTCGGCCTCGGCCCGGATCTCCGCGGCCTCGCGGCGGGCCTCCTCCAGGATCCGGTCCGCCTCCGCCTGGGAGCGCCGGGCGATCTCGGTGTCGGAGATGAGCGAGCCGCGCTGGTTGTGGGCGGACTCGATGATCCGCTCCGCCTCCCGGCGGGCCTCCTCGACCATCTGCTCCCGGCCGCCGATGAGCTCCTGGGCCTGCGCGAGCGAGCCGGGGAGCGCCTGGCGGACCTCTTCGAGCTGGGCGAGCAGCTCGGCGCGGTTGATCACGCAGGAGGCCGACATGGGCATGGACCGGGCGCCGCCGACGGCCGCGACGATCTCGTCGAGCTTCTTCTGCACGTCCATGGGGGCTCGCACTCTCTCGGCCTCAGGCGGTTCCTGAGACGGACGGGACGACTGTAAGGCCAGCGGCCGTGCGCCCGACACTGACTGACGGGGCGTCAAGATCTCAGCGCTCGGCGAGCCGCTCGACGAGCGCCGCGTGCACGTGCGCCGGCAGCAGGTGGGTGACGTCGCCGCCCCAGGTCGCGACCTCCTTGACCAGCGAGGAGGACAGGAAGCTGTAGGTGGGGATGGTCGGCACGAAGAGGGTCTCGACGCCGGACAGTCCCATGTTCATCTGGGCCATCTGGAGCTCGTAGTCGAAATCGCTGACCGCCCGCAGCCCCTTGACGATGGCCGGGATGTCGCGCTGCTTGCAGTAGTCGACGAGCAGTCCGTGGAAGGACTCCACCTCGACGTTGCCGTAGTCGGCCGTCGCCTCGCGGATCAGCTCGATCCGCTCCTCGACGGTGAACAGGCCCTTCTTGGACGGGTTGATCATCACGGCGACGTGCACCACGTCGTAGAGCCGGGAGGCGCGTCCGATGACGTCGAGGTGTCCGTTGTGGATGGGGTCGAAGGACCCCGGGCAGACGGCGCGGCGCAACTGAACTCCCTCGTTCATGACTCTTCGCTGGTGAAGGCGGCGCGGCCGTACCACAGGGTGCCCTCGCCGTACTTGCGTGACCGGAGCGGCTCGAAGCCCTCGGGCCACGGGAAGGCACCGGTGCGGGTGCTGCGCTCCACGGTGGCGAGCGCATCGTCCGTGAGCCAGCCATTGGCGCGGAGTGTGAGGAGGATCTCCCGCAGGTCGGCGCTGTCCACGGCGTACGGCGGGTCGAGGAAGACGATGTCGTACGGGGCCCCGCCCGCGGCGCCCGCCACGATCTGCTCGGCCTTGCCCGCCCGGAATTCGGCGCCGGGCAGGCCCAGCGCCTTGATGTTGTCGCGGATGGCCTTGGCGGCCTTGGCGTCGGTCTCGACGAGCAGGGTGTGGGCCGCCCCGCGGGAGAGGGCCTCCAGGCCTACGGCGCCCGAGCCCGCGTACAGGTCGAGCACCCGGGACCCCTCGACGCCGTGCAGCGACTCCCAGGTGGAGAACAGGCCTTCGCGCATCCGGTCCGAGGTCGGCCGGGTGCCGGTGCCCGCAGGCACGGCCAGCCGTCGCCCGCCGGCGCTGCCGGCGATCACGCGGGTCATCTGGGGGGTCCTTCAATCTTCGGGGACGTGGGGCACTCCCATTGTCAGCCCTTCTCCAGGTACTGCTCCCGCTCGGTGTCCAGCAGGGCGTCCAGGGCGGTGCGCAGGCCGGGCAGCCGCTCCAGCTCGGGATCGGCGGCGACGACGCGGGCGGCCTCCTCCCGGGCCTGGGCGATGACCTCCTCGTCCTCGATGACGGACAGCACGCGCAGCGAGGAGCGCACCCCGGACTGGGCCTGGCCGAGGACATCGCCCTCGCGGCGCTGTTCCAGGTCGATCCGGGAGAGCTCGAAGCCGTCGAGGGTCTGGGCGACGGCGGTCAGCCGGGCCCGGGCGGGGCTGGCCTCGTGCATCTCGCTGACCAGCAGGCACAGGCCGGGTGCGGAGCCGCGGCCGACACGGCCGCGCAGCTGGTGGAGCTGGGAGACGCCGAAGCGGTCGGCGTCCATGATCACTATGACGGTGGAGTTCGGGACGTTGACGCCGACCTCGATGACGGTGGTGGCGACCAGCACCTTGACGTCGCCGGCCGCGAAGCGGCGCATGACGTCGTCCTTGTCGGCGGGGTCCATCCTGCCGTGCAGCACCTCGACGCTCAGACCGGCCAGGGGGCCGCGCCGGAGCTGCTCGGCGATGTCCAGGACGGCGAGCGGCGGCCGCTTCTCGGCCTCGTCCTCGGCGGAGGCCTTCTTCTTCGGCTCCTCCTCGTCCCCGATGCGCGGGCAGACCACATACGCCTGGTGGCCGTTCTCCACTTCCTCGCGGACCCGCTCCCAGGCCCGGGCGAGGAAGTGCGGCTTGTCCTTGGCGGGCACCACGTGCGTGGCGATCGGCGAGCGCCCGGCGGGCAGCTGGTCCAGGACGGAGGTCTCCAGGTCGCCGAAGACGGTCATCGCGACCGTGCGCGGGATGGGGGTCGCCGTCATCACCAGCAGGTGCGGGGGCTGCTTGCCCTTGGACCGCAGGGCGTCGCGCTGCTCCACCCCGAAGCGGTGCTGTTCGTCGACGACGACCAGCCCGAGGTCGTGGAACTGCACCTTGTCCTCGATCAGCGCGTGCGTGCCGATCACGATCCCGGCCTCACCGGTGACGAGGTCGAGCAGGGCCTGGCGGCGCGCGGGCATCCCCATGGAGCCGGTGAGCAGCACCACCTTGGTGCCCTGGTCGGAGCCGCCGAGCATGCCGCCCTCGGCGAGCTCGCCCATCATCTCGGTGATGGAGCGGTGGTGCTGCTGGGCGAGCACCTCGGTGGGCGCGAGCATGGCCGCCTGTCCGCCGGAGTCCACCACGGCGAGCATGGCCCGCAGCGCGACCATGGTGTTGTGCGTGACGGTGAAGTTGTCAGTCACATAGGCATGGCTCGGGTGCTCGACGCTGATGCACTGGACCGGCTTGGCACCAACGTGCTCGACATTCCGAATACCGCGGCGGAAGGTGTTGTACTTCGGCCTCGGCCGCATTCGTGCCGACTTGCGCGGCAGCCGGAACGGCTCGAACTCCTCAGGCAAGGCAACAGAGACGTTGAAGGCCGCCTTCTTGGGCAGCACACGAGCACGTCCACCTAGAGAGCGCACAAGCCAGGCCACGTCCTCCGCCAACCGGGGCGAGGCAGAGCAGAACGAAATACTCATTCCGTTCGCGTCAAGCGTCCCGTCCGTGTCCATGAGTCCTTGAAGGACCGCCAAACGGTCCTTGACCGATGCGTTCTTGTAGACATCCGGGACGAACTTGTCGTGTGAGGTGGCACCCCACAGCCCCAGGTCACGAACCGCCTGGATGACGGGATTCCGTCGAGTGCCGCCCCTCGGCCCGCTCATCCGGATCGTGTAGTCGCAGCTGGATCCGGGAACCTCGGCCATCTCACAGCCCGGGGCCACCGCAGCCTCGACCGCGGCCAGGATCTCCCCGTCCGCGGTGGACAGTCTCAGGTTGTGTCGGAACGAGCCGTCGCCGATGAGAACGCCCATCAGGTAAGGATCAAGCGGTTGGTGGTCACCGTTCCCGAGGTCTACGGGGACGGCTACCGGCAGGTACCACTTGGAAGATCCATTGGCCTTGCGCAGGTCCGATCGGATCTCCCTTGTGGTCATCACCTTGGGCTCCTGGCCGCGGTGCCATCCACAACTGGTGCCGACGATCCACAGGTGTTCGTCGTCGCACTCGACCGAGCTCCCGTCCGAGAGCACCACCCTCCACACGTCGCGTTCCCCCTGAGGGAAGACGCCCCCGACGAGTGCGATCTCGCCGCTCGGCACCACCACCTCGTCCCCGACCTCGATATCGCCCATGGGCCGGAAGCCCGCAGGCGTCAGCACCAGCGAGTCGAGGGGCTGGGCCTTGCCGGAGCCGACCTCGCCCTGGAGGAGGCGGTGCATGGGGTGGCTGGTGGCCAGGTCGTCGAAGATCTCCTTGGAGACGCTCTGCTGGCCCTCGGTGAGGGTGAAGGGCAGCTTGGCGTCGAAGGAGTCGAGCAGGCCGCCGGGTGCGGGGCGGCGGGGGACGGCCGGGAGCTGGGCGTCGGCGTGGCGGCGGCGGGCCAGGGCGACCTGGAGGACGAAGGCCTCGTCCCACTTCAGGCGCTGCCGGGCGTCCTCGACGTCGGCCTTGGTGGCCGGCCGGTGGATCTTCAGCAGGGCTTCGGGGAGCGGGACCAGTCCGCGGCCCTCGCGCAGGGCGGCCGGCAGCGGGTCGAGGACCTCCTGCGTGCGGGGCAGCACCGCGTCCACGCACTTGGCGATCTTCCAGGACTCCAGCTTCGCGCAGGCCGGGTAGATCGGGATGAGCCGGCCGGCGAAGGCGGCGGCCGCGTCGGACTCGCCGGCCTCCTTGCCGAGCGGCTCGTACGCGGGATGGGCCAGCTGGAGCTTGCGGTTGAACAGGGAGACCTTGCCCGCGAACATCGCGCGGCTGCCCGGCAGCAGCTCCTTGTGCGGCTTGTGGACGCCGGCGCCGAAGAAGACCAGCTGGAGGCGCCCGCTGCCGTCGGTGATGGTGACTTCGAGGCGCTTGCCGCCGCCGCGGCTGCCCTGGTAGGTCAGCAGCCGGGCGTCGGCGACCTGCGCGACGACGGTCACGTGCTCGTCGATCTGGTCGGCCAGGTCGGCGAGCGAGGTCAGCTCACCGCGCTCGGCGTACCGCCGCGGGTAGTGGTGGAGCAGGTCCAGGGCCGTGTGCAGGCCGAGCTGCTCGGCCAGCACCTTGGCGGTGGCGGGTCCGAGCGTCTTCTTGAGGTCTTCGTCGAGCGCGGGCACGTGTTCCATTGCACACCATGGCGCTGACAAGCCCGCTATTCCACCCCGATGAGGAGCGGCGCCGAGTACCGGCCGCCCCGGTAGGTGACGGTGTCCACGGCCAGGTGGCCGTGGAGCACGTACGCCTCCAGGCGCTCGGCGACGGCGTCCGGCACCTCGGGCCCCAGGACCAGGGTGACGAGTTCGCCGCCGGAGCCGAGCATCCGCTCCAGGACCGCCTCGGCGGTCTCGGTGAGGTCCGAGCCGATCACGGCGACGTCGCCGTCGATGAGACCGAGCACGTCACCGGCCTGGCAGATGCCGGCCGAGGTGAAGGACTGCCGTTCGGCGACGGCGAGTTCCCCGTACCGGGTGGCGCCGGCCGCCGCCGTCATGGCGACCACGTCCTCGTCGAAGGTGCCGTCCGGGTCGTGCACGGCGAGGGCGGCCAGGCCCTGGACCGCGGAGCGGGTGGGGATCACGGCGACCCGTACGCCGTCGACGCGGGCCTGTTCGGCCGCCGCGGCCGCGGCGGGCCGCAGCTCGGCGCCGCCCGGCAGGAGCACGACCTCGCGGGCGTGCGCCCGGCGGATGGCGTCGGCCAGTTCGGCGACGGCCAGGGGTTCCCCGGGGCGCACGAGCACGGTGGTGGCGCCCGCCTCCCCGCACAGGGCGGCCAGGCCCTCGCCGGGGACCACGGCGACCACGGCCCGCTGGGCGCGGGCTCCGCGGGCCCGGCGCCGTTCGTCCCCGAAGTGCGTGATCCGTATCCGGTACGGCCGTCCGGCGACGACCCCGGCCTCCACGGCCGCCCCGGGGTCGTCGACGTGGACGTGGACGTTCCACAGCCCGTCGCCGCCGACCACGACCAGGCTGTTGCCCAGCCCGTCGAGGCGTTCGCGGAGGTGGCCGACCGCCTCCTCGGAGGCCTCCAGCAGGTAGACCACCTCGTACGCGGGCCCGTCCGCCTCCTGCTCGCAGGGGTCCGGCGGCTGCGGTACGGGCACGGCCCGCCCGGGCACCGGCTCGACGGCCGGCGCCTGGCCGGACAGGGCCTGCCACAGGGCCCCGAGTACGGCGACCAGTCCGCAGCCCCCGGCGTCGACCACCCCGGCCCGTCCCAGCGCGGCCAGCTGCCCGGGGGTTTCGGCCAGGGCGGCGCGGGCCGCGTCGTAGGCGGCCCGGGCCACGGCGGCCGGGCTCCCGGCGGCGGCCGCGGCCGCTTCGCCGGCCCGCGCGGCGGCGCCGGCGACGGTGAGCATGGTCCCCTCGACGGGGTGCGCGACGGCCGCGTAGGCCTCCTGCGCGGCCCGGGTCAGCGCCCGGGCGAGCAGCCGGCCGGGCACCGGCTCCCCGGGCTGCCCGTGCTCATCGGACCGCTGGGGCTGCCGGGGCTCCTCGGGCTGCTCGCCGAGCACCTCGGCCACCCCGCGCAGCAGCTGCGCCAGGATCGTCCCCGAGTTCCCGCGGGCGCCGAGGAGCGCTCCGTGCGCCCAGGCCCGTACGGCCTGGTCCAGGGAGGTCGGCGCTGTGCCCTCGGTCACCTTCGCGAAGGCCTCGGTGAGCGCGAGGTCGGCCGATTCGGCGGTGAGGTAGAGATTGGTCCCGGTGTCCGCGTCGGCGACCGGATAGACGTTGATCGCGTCGATGTCCTCGCGGGCCCGCCCCAGCGCGGCCAGGGCCAGCGAACTCCAGGTGCGCACCGCTTCGGCGTCGAGCTCGTCAGTGGCCTGCGGCTGCAGCTCGTGCGGCACTGGGCGTTCCTCCTCGTGCGGGCCGGGGTTCACCGCAGGGTAACCAAGGACCGCCCGCTCGTCCGGACCACGGGGCAGCACCTGCGGCGGCCGTGGTAGTTTTCTTGGACGGACGCAGTCGTTGTATGCTGCTCCGGTTGCCCGGCGAGAGTCGGGCCATTCCCCGGCAAACCACTTCAGACCTCTGAATCCGGTGCGCCGGTTTCACTGTTAATTGCACCTGAAGTCTTGGAGTGACCTGTGGCTGCCAACTGCGACGTTTGCGCCAAGGGGCCGAGCTTCGGCAACAACATCTCCCACTCGCACCGCCGCACCTCGCGTCGCTGGAACCCGAACATCCAGCGCGTCCGTGCCGTGGTCAATGGGACGCCGAAGCGCCTCAACGCCTGCACCTCGTGCATCAAGGCCGGCAAGGTCTCGCGCTGACGCCTCCCGTCGTAGCGCAGCCCTTTCCGGTTGCCCTAAAGGCCGGTTCACCTCTGGTGAACCGGCCTTTTGCCTTGTCCGGCGGGGCTCAGCCCTGCTCCCGCGGTGCTCGGCGCCACTGCCAGGCGTGATCCACCGGGCCGATGCCCGCGCCGAGCGCGAAGCCGGCGGCGATGGCGCCCGTGACGTAGTCCTTGGCGGCCGTGACGGCCTGCGGGACGCTCAGGCCCTTGGCCAGCCCCGCCGCGATGGCGCTGGCCAGCGTGCAGCCGGTGCCGTGGGTGTGCCGGTTGTCGTGGCGGGGGGCGCGCAGCCACCGCTCCTCGGTCCCGTCGGTGAGCAGGTCCACGGCCTCGCCGCCGTGCGCCGCGAGGTGCCCGCCCTTGATCAGCGCCCAGCGCGGGCCGTGGCGAAGGATCGCGTCGGCGGCCCGCCGCATGCCGTCCTCGTCCTCCACCAGCACGCCGGTGAGCTGCGCCACCTCGTCCAGGTTGGGCGTGGCCACGGTGGCCCGGGGCAGCAGTTCCCGGCGTACGGCGTCCAGGGCCGACGCGGCGAGCAGCGCGTCCCCGTGCTTGGAGACCCCGACGGGGTCCACGACGGCCGGGGCCGAGGTGGTGGCGAGCAGCTCGGCCACCGTCTCCACCAGGGTGGCCGAGGAGAGCATCCCGGTCTTCACGGCCTGGACCCCGATGTCGTCCACGACGGCCCGGTACTGGGCCGTGACGGCCTCGGCGGGCAGCTCCCACACTCCGCGTACCCCGAGCGAGTTCTGCGCGGTCACGGCGGTCACCACGCTCATGCCGTGCACGCCGAGGGCGAGCATGGTCTTGAGGTCGGCCTGGACGCCCGCGCCGCCGCCGGAGTCGGATCCGGCGACGGTCAGGCACAGCGGCGGCGCAGGGCTCACGCCGGACCGTCCTGGGCGGCCGGGTCGGCCCCGAAGTGGTCCCAGCCGCCGGTGCTGGTCCAGGGCGCGCCGTCCACGGTCACCTGGGGCAGCGCGGAGCGGTTCAGCACCTCGCCGATGACCTTCCAGCGGGCGGGGAGCTTCACGTCCGGCGGGAAGGTGGCCACGATCGCGTGGTCCTCTCCCCCGGTGAGCACCCACTGCAGCGGGTCAACGCCGACGGCCTGCCCGATGTCGTGCATCTGCGTGGGGATGTCGACGGCCGCCGAGCGCAGGTCGATCCGTACCTTGCTGGCCTCGGCGATGTGCCCGAGGTCGGCGATCAGGCCGTCGCTGACGTCGGTCATGGCGGTGGCGCCGAGCCCGGCGGCCGCGGGGCCCGCGTGGTACGGCGGCTCGGGCCGCCGGTGCGCCTCCACGAACGCCCGCGGGGAGCGGAAGCCGCGCGAGAGCACGGCGAAGCCGGCCGCGGACCAGCCCAGCCAGCCGGTCACGGCGACGACGTCGCCGGGCTGGGCGCCGGAGCGCAGGACCGGCTCGTGGTTGCGCAGGTCGCCGAGCGCGGTGATGGCGACGGTGATGACGTCCCCGCGGACGACGTCCCCGCCGACCACGGCCGCGCCGGCGACCTGGCACTCGTCGCGGATGCCGTCCATCAGCTCGGTGGGCCAGGTGACCGGCAGTTCGGCCGGGACGACGAGGCCGAGGAGCAGCGCGGTCGGCACCGCGCCCATGGCGGCGATGTCGGCGAGGTTCTGCGCGGCGGCCTTGCGGCCGACGTCGTAGGCCGTGGACCAGTCGCGGCGGAAGTGCCGGCCCTCCAGCAGGATGTCGGTGCTCGCCACGACCCGCCGGTCGGGGGCCGACACGACCGCGGCGTCGTCGCCCGGTCCGAGCCGGACCGCCGGGGTGGTGGTGAGCCGTGAGGTGAGCTCCCTGATCAGCCCGAACTCCCCCAGCTCGCCCACAGTGCCCTTCATCGCTGTGCCCCTTCTTGCCCAGTCCGCTTGCGGTCGCGAGCCGTCACAGCTCTGGGTACCGTCAACAGATACGTCAACTTCTGCTCTCCGTACGCCCCGCTGTGCGTGGCGCCGGGCCCGCAGGTCTCCCCGCGGCGCACGGCGACGCGGTACCGTGGCGTCCCTTCTTCCCCCGGCCCCTCGCATCGTGTGGGGCCCACCCGAAGGTTAGGGGAAATGATCCTCGTGGCCGCCCTGGAGGTTCCGTGGTACAGGCGTACATCCTTATCCAGACCGAGGTGGGCAAGGCGTCTTTCGTCGCCGAGTCCATCGGCCAGATCCCGGGGGTGATCCAGGCCGAGGACGTGACCGGCCCGTACGACGTGATCGTGCGCGCCCAGGCCGACACCGTGGACGAGCTCGGCCGCATGGTCGTGGCCAAGGTCCAGCAGGTGGAGGGGATCACCCGCACCTTGACCTGCCCGGTGGTCCATCTGTAGCCCCCGTCTACTCTTGGCCGGTGATGTCCCTCCACCGCCGGCCCCTCCGTGTCCTGGCCGTGCCGGCCGTACTGGCCCTCGCGGCGTGCTCCCCGGGTGGTTCCCAGGCCCGGGTCGGCCCTCCGCCCATGCCGCCCGCCGACATCGCGGGGCTCTGTGCAGCGCTGCACGAGAAGCTCCCGGAGACGGTGGCCGGCCTGGCGCGGACCCCGACCGAACCGGAGTCCGACCTGACCGCCGCGTGGGGCGGCTCGGCGATCGTACTGCGGTGCGGTATCCCCAAGCCCCCCAAGATGGCCGATCCGGAGCAGGACGGGGTCGAGGTGAACGGGGTGTCCTGGCTGCTGGAGAAGCTCGACGCCGGTGCGGGCGGCGGTTTCCGGTTCACCACCGGTCTGCGGCTGGCGTACACGGAGGTCCGGGTCGACCAGGAGCATGCCACGGATGCGGGGATGCTGGTCGGTCTGTCCGCGGCGATCGCCGCGACCGTTCCCGAGGGCATCTCCTCCTACTGAGACCTACCGCACCGGACCACCGGACGCACCGCCGCCCGCCGGCCATGCCTTTCAGGGCGGGCCGGCGGGCGGTCGGCTGTACGGGTGCGCGGCGCCGGGCTCAGCGCAGGCCGGTGGAGCGGCGCAGGGCGGCCTGGATCAGGCAGTCCACCAGCTCCGGGTACTCCACGCCCGTCTTCTGCCACATCAGCGGGTACATGGAGATGGGGGTGAAGCCGGGCATCGTGTTGATCTCGTTGATGACGAACTCGCCGTCCTCGGTGAGGAAGAAGTCGGCGCGCACCAGGCCCTCGCAGGACGCGGCGTCGAAGGCCTCGACCGCGAGCCTCCGCACCTCCTCGGTCTGCTCCGGGGTGAGCGGTGCGGGCACGATCCCGGACGCCGAGTCGATGTACTTCGCCTCGAAGTCGTAGAAGTCGTGGCTGGAGACCGGCGGGATCTCGGCGGGCACGCTGGCGCGCGGCCCGTCCTCGAACTCCAGGACACCGCACTCGATCTCGCGGCCGCGCAGCAGCGCCTCCACGATGAACTTGGGGTCGTGGCGCCGGGCCTCGCGGATCGCCGCCTCCAGGCCGGAGACGTCGTCGACCTTGGTGATGCCGATGGAGGAGCCGGCCCGGGCGGGCTTGACGAACAGCGGCCAGCCGTTTTCGGCGGCGAAGTCCAGGATCCTGTTCTTGGCGGCGTCCGGGTCGTTGTCCCACTCGCGGGCGCGGATGGTCACGTACGGGCCGACGCGCAGCCCGAAGGACGTGAACACCCGCTTCATGTAGTCCTTGTCCTGGCCGACGGCCGAGGCGAGGACGCCGGAGCCGACGTACGGGATCCCGGAGAGCTCCAGGAGCCCCTGCAGGGTGCCGTCCTCGCCGTAGGGGCCGTGCAGCACGGGGAAGACGACGTCGACCTCGCCCAGCGCCTTGGGAACGGCGCCCGGCTCGGTGTAGACGACCTGGCGGTTGGCGGGGTCGACCGAGAGCACGACGGAGCCGTCCTCGCCGTCGGCGAGCTCCTCGACGCTCGGGAGCCGCCGGTCGGCGATGGCCATCCGGTCGGGCTCGTCGGCGGTCAGCGCCCACCGGCCGTCCGTGGTGATGCCGATGGGCAGCACCTCGTACTTGGAGCGGTCGATGGCGCGCAGCACGGCGCCCGCCGTGACGACCGAGATGGCGTGTTCCGAGCTGCGGCCGCCGAACACGACGGCCACGCGGGGCTTGCGGCCCTGCTGCTCAGGGGTCTGGGGGAGGTTCTCGCTGCTCATATCGCCACGAGAGTACCCGCTCAGACGTGCGGAATGGAGTCAGCGACGTTCCGGTTTGGCGCTGCGTCCCATCAGTTCCTTGAGCGCGACCAGGGTGGGCTTGCCGTGGTGGACGATGTCGACGACCGTGTCGGTGATCGGCATGTCCACCCCGTGGCGGCGGGCCAGATCGGCCACCGACTGGCAGGACTTGACTCCCTCGGCGGTCTGCTTGGTGACCGCGATGGTCTCCTCCAGGGTCATCCCGCGGCCGAGGTTGGTGCCGAAGGTGTGGTTCCGGGAGAGCGGCGAGGAGCAGGTGGCGACCAGGTCGCCGAGGCCCGCGAGGCCGGAGAAGGTGAGCGGGTCGGCGCCCATCGCCACGCCCAGGCGGGTCGCTTCGGCCAGTCCGCGGGTGATGAGCGAGCCCTTGGTGTTGTCGCCCAGGCCCATGCCGTCCGCGATGCCGACGGCGAGGCCGATGACGTTCTTGACCGCGCCGCCGAGCTCGCAGCCGATGACGTCGGTGCTGGTGTACGGGCGGAAGTACGGGGTGTGACAGGCGGCCTGGAGGCGCTGCGCCACGGCCTCGTCCACGCAGGCGACGACGGAGGCGGCGGGCTGCCGGGCGGCGATCTCGCGGGCCAGGTTGGGGCCGGTGACCACGGCGATGCGCTCGGCAGGGACCTTGGCGACCTCCTCGATCACCTCGCTCATCCGCTTGGCGGTGCCGAGTTCGATGCCCTTCATGAGGGAGACGAGCACGGTGTCGGGGGCCAGCAGGGGCGCCCAGGCGGCGAGGTTGCCGCGCAGGGTCTGGGAGGGGACGGCGAGGACGGTGAAGTCGGCGCCCGCCGCGGCCTCGGCGGGGTCGGTGGTGGCCCGGATGCCCTCGGGGAGTTCGACGTCGGGGAAGTAGTCCGGGTTGGTCCGGCCGGTGTTGATGGCGTCGACCAGCTCCTGGCGGCGCCCCCACAGGGTCACCTCGCAGCCGGCGTCGGCCAGCACGATGGCGAAGGCCGTGCCCCAGGAGCCCGTTCCGAATACGGCTGCCTTCATGGGACGTGTCACTTGTCGCCCTCCCCCGCGGCCTTGCGCCGCTGTTGCGCCCTGGCGTCTTGATGGTTGTACGGCTGGTCGGGCGCGGTCTGTCCGCGCAGCTCCTCCAGCAGCTTGGTGATGGCCCCCATGATCACCTCGGTGGCCTCCTTGAGGACCTCCGGGGTGGGCTCCAGGTCGTAGAAGGCGGACAGGTCCACCGGCGGCCCCGCGAGGACCTGGAGGGTCTTGCGCGGGAAGAGCCGCACCCTGTTCTTCTTCGCGTAGGGCGGCATCGCGAGGTTCGCACCCCACTGGGCCACCGGGATGACGGGCGCCCTGGTGATCAGCGCGACCCGGGCGGCGCCGGTCTTGCCGGCCATCGGCCACATGTCGGGGTCGCGGGTGAGCGTGCCCTCCGGGTAAAAGGCCACGCATTCCCCGCGCTCGATCGCCTCCACCGCGGCCCGGAATGCGACCAGGGCGTTGGTGCTCTCCCGGTAGACGGGGATCTGCCCGCTGCCGCGGAGGATCGACCCGACAATAGGGACCTTGAAGAGGGCGGCCTTCGCGAGCAAACGGGGCACGCGGCCGGTGTTGTACTGGAAGTGCGCGTACGAGAGCGGGTCCAGATACGAGTTGTGATTGATGGCGGTGATAAATCCGCCCTCGGCCGGAATGTGCTCCATTCCCCGCCAGTCCCGCTTGAAGAGCACTACCAGCGGCGGTTTTGCGATGACCGCCGCCAGGCGGTACCAGAAGCCGAATCTGCGGCGGGACACTCGAACACCTTTCCTCTAGGACCGGTGCGCGGCTGGTGCCACCTCGTCGGCCGGACAAGTGTGGTCCCGGGCCCGGTCTCTGTCGAGTCTCTGTCGGGAACACCGTACGCCCCGCCCGCACCACCGGAGTCCCGGGTTCAGGGGGCGAGGGCGACAATGGACCGGCACATGACCAGGCCATGACCCGACCATGGTCTGCGGGGGTGCGGCAGCGCACGGGAGGGAGGGGGGTCGGTGACGAACGCCGTCTGGAGTCTGGTGGTCCCGCTCAAGCCCCTGGCGGTGGCCAAGAGCCGTCTCGCGGCGGCCGTGGGCGCCTCCCGGCCGGGGCTCGCCCTGGCCTTCGCGCAGGACACCGTGGCCGGGGCGCTGGCCTGCGCGGCCGTCGCGGATGTGGTGGTCGTCACGGACGACGCGGCGGCGGGGGCGGAACTGGCCCGGCTCGGCGCGCGGATCGTCCCGGACGCCCCGGCGGCCGGGCTCAACGCGGCGCTGGCCCACGGGGCGCGGGCGGTGCGGTCGGGGCGGCCGGGCGCCGCGGTGGCCGCGATGAACGCCGATCTGCCGGCGCTGCGGGCCCCCGAATTGCTACGCGTGCTCGAAAACGCCTCGGTATTTCCCCGGGCATTTCTGGCGGACGCGGCAGGAATCGGGACGACCCTGCTTTCCGCCGCTCCGGGCGTGGAATTGGCCCCCTCCTTCGGCGGCCCGTCGCGGGCCAGGCATTCGGCCTCGGGGGCGGTGGAAATCGGCCTGGCGGGCGTCGACAGCGTGCGCCGGGACGTGGACACGGCGGCGGATCTGCGGACGGCCCTCGTCCTCGGCGTGGGGCCGCACACGGCCCGATACAGTGCGGGTATGCAGGCGACCGCGTACACGTACGACTCCCAGACCCGCAGCGGCAGTGTGCTGCTGGACGACGGCACCCCGGTGCCCTTCGAGGCCCCGGCCTTCGACGCGGGCGGCCTGCGGCTGCTGCGGCCCGGGCAGCGGGTGCGGATCGAGACGGACGGCGAGGGCGCGGGCCTGCGGATCACCCTGGTCACGCTGCAGACCTTCTGACGAACGCACCGCGGGCCGGCTTCCCCACAGGGGGAAGCCGGCCCGGCGTGTGTGACCGTGCCCTTACTTGGTGCGGGCGGTGGTCTTCTTCGCGGTGGCCTTGCGCGTCGCGGTCTTCTTCGCGGGCGCCTTCGTCGCCGCGGTCACCTTCTTGGCGGCCGGGGCGGTCTTCTTCGCGGTGGGGGTGGTCTTCTTCGCGGTGGCCGTGGCCTTCTTCGCGGTGCTGGCCTTCTTGGCCGTGGCCGTCGCCTTCTTGGCGGTGGGCGTGCTCTTCACCGCCGCCTTCTTGGCGGTCGCGGTGGTCTTCTTCGCCGTCGTCTTCTTCGCGGCCGTGGTCTTCGCCGCGGCCTTCTTGGCGGTGGTGGCCTTCTTCGCGGCGGCCTTCTTGACCGTCGCGGAGGCGCCACCGGTGAGGCTGCCCTTGGGCGCCTTCTTCACGGAGACCTCGCCGCCCTTGGGCAGCTTCTTGGTGCCGCTGACCAGGTCCTTGAAGCCCTGGCCCGCACGGAAACGGGGCACGGAGGTCTTCTTGACCCGGACGCGCTCTCCCGTCTGCGGGTTGCGCGCGTAGCGGGCCGGGCGGTCGACCTTCTCGAACGAGCCGAAGCCCGTGACCGAGACCCGGTCGCCCGCGACGGTAGCGCGGACGATCGCGTCCAGTACCGCGTCGACAGCATCCGCGGCCTGCTGGCGGCCGCCCAGCTTGTCGGCAATCGCTTCTACGAGCTGCGCCTTGTTCACGTCTTCCCCTTCGGAGACTTCGCCAGAACGAATGTGTTCAAGCTTATTTCGCACGTTAGGCGGATATATACCGCAAATCAAACACGAAACGGGCTAATCACCCTAGTGCCGCAACGCTGGAGACCGTTACGGAGTTCCTTCGCATCAGTCGCCTTCAGGGAATCGACCCTCGTCGAGGTCCTTCATCAACCTGTCCAGGCGCCTTGCCGCATCGGCGAGATCATGCTTCGCCGCGGCCGTGACGACCAACAGCTTCCGGGACAGCGCCATCCTTACGCCCTCCGGGACTTGCAGTGAGCGCACCCGTATGTGTGCTTCCTTCAGTCGGTCCGCGACCAGTTCGTAGAGCTCAAGTTGACTGTCGCGTTCCATGCACAGATTGTGCCATCTGGGGCGAGTTGTCGCCTCACGGGGCCTCAACACACAGCTGTGCCCCCCACCGTTCGGTGGAGGGCACAGTGTTGTCGATGTGATCGCCCGAAGGCGAATAAGCGCTGATCAGGCAGGAATCAGGCCTTAATCGTGCGCGGCTTGAAGGCCGGGCGGCTGCTTTCGTACGTGGCGATGTCCGCTTCGTTCTGAAGGGTGAGCGAGATGTCGTCCAGGCCTTCCAGCAGTCGCCAGCGGGCGTTGTCGTCGAGTTCGAACTCCGCGACGACGCCTTCGGCTCGCACCTGGCGGGCGACCAGGTCGACCGTGACCTCGGCGGTGGGGTCGGCCTCGGTCAGCTCCCACAGCCGGTCGACGGTCTCCTGCGGGAGCACGACGGTCAGCAGGCCGTTCTTCAGCGAGTTCCCGCGGAAGATGTCGGCGAAGCGGGAGGAGATGACGGTCTTGAAGCCGAAGTTCTGCAGGGCCCAGACGGCGTGCTCGCGCGAGGAGCCCGTACCGAAGTCGGGACCGGCGATCAGCACGGTGGCGCCGGCGCGCTCCGGACGGTTCGTGACGAACTGCGGGTCCTTGCGCCAGGCCTCGAAGAGCCCGTCCTCGAAGCCGTCGCGGGTGATCTTCTTCAGCCAGTGGGCGGGGATGATCTGGTCGGTGTCGACGTTGCTGCGGCGCAGCGGCACGGCCCGGCCGGTGTGGGTGGTGAAGGCTTCCATGGTTCAGACTCCGGCGGTCGCGGGGGCGTCGGACAGGTCGGCGGGCGAGGCCAGATGGCCCAGCACCGCGGTGGCGGCGGCCACCTGCGGGGAGACCAGGTGGGTGCGCCCGCCCTTGCCCTGCCGGCCCTCGAAGTTGCGGTTGGAGGTGGACGCGGAGCGCTCACCGGGCGCCAGTTGGTCGGGGTTCATGCCCAGACACATCGAGCAGCCCGCGTGCCGCCATTCGGCGCCGGCCTCCTTGAAGACCTTGTCCAGGCCCTCCTCCACGGCCTGCAGGGCGACCCGCACGGAGCCCGGGACGACCAGCATCCGCACGCCGTCGGCGACTTTGCGGCCCTCGATGATCCCGGCGACGGCGCGCAGGTCCTCGATGCGGCCATTGGTGCAGGAACCTACGAAGACGGTGTCGACCTTGATGTCGCGCAGCGGCTGCCCGGCGGTCAACCCCATGTACTCCAGGGCCTTTTCGGCGGCGTTGCGCTCCGAAGCGTCCTCGTACGAAGCCGGGTCGGGGACGTTGGCCGACAGCGGCGCGCCCTGGCCCGGGTTGGTGCCCCAGGTGACGAAGGGGGCCAGCGTCGTGCCGTCGATGACGACCTCGGCGTCGAAGACCGCGTCGTCGTCGGTGCGCAGCGTCTTCCAGTAGGCGACGGCCGCGTCCCACTCCTCGCCCTTCGGGGCGTGGTCGCGCCCCTGGAGGTAGTCGAAGGTGGTCTGGTCGGGGGCGATCATGCCGGCGCGGGCGCCCGCCTCGATCGACATGTTGCAGATGGTCATGCGGGCTTCCATCGAGAGCTGCTCGATGGCCTCGCCGCGGTACTCCAGGATGTAGCCCTGGCCGCCGCCGGTGCCGATCTTGGCGATGATCGCCAGGATCAGGTCCTTCGCGGTGACGCCCTCGGCCAGCGCGCCGGTGACGGTGATCGCCATCGTCTTCGGCCGGGCGAGCGGCAGCGTCTGGGTGGCCAGCACGTGCTCGACCTGGCTGGTGCCGATGCCGAAGGCCAGCGCGCCGAAGGCGCCGTGCGTGGAGGTGTGCGAGTCGCCGCAGACGACCGTGGTGCCGGGCTGGGTCAGGCCCAGCTGCGGTCCCACGACGTGGACGACGCCCTGCTCGACGTCGCCCAGCGAGTGCAGGCGCACGCCGAACTCGGCGCAGTTCTTGCGCAGCGTCTCCAGCTGAGCCCGGGAGACCGGGTCGGCGATCGGCTTGTCGATGTCGAGGGTGGGGGTGTTGTGGTCCTCGGTCGCGATGGTGAGGTCGAGGCGTCGGACCTTGCGGCCGGCCTGGCGCAGACCCTCGAAGGCCTGCGGGCTGGTCACCTCGTGCAGCAGGTGCAGATCGATGAAGAGGAGGTCGGGCTCGCCTTCGGCGCGCCGGACGACATGGTCGTCCCAGACCTTCTCCGCGAGTGTCCTACCCATCGCTTTCCCTCCGGCCGGCCGGTTGTGCCGGCGCTTCATAGAGATCTCGTGCGCCTGATCGCCCGTACCCCACGTCCCGGACGACGGCTCGGACCCAGTGGTTCGTGGACCCGCACATACAGACTCGCTGGTTCTTGGAAAAATTGAACTTGCGTTTCACAGTGTGAGACGCGAATATCGTTTCATGGACAACTCTAGCGGCGTCGGCGTTCTCGACAAGGCAGCTCTGGTATTGAGCGCACTGGAGTCCGGTCCGGCCACCCTCGCCGGGCTGGTCGCGGCGACAGGGCTCGCACGACCCACGGCACATCGCCTGGCCGTGGCACTGGAACACCACCGGATGGTGGCGAGGGACATGCAGGGCCGGTTCATCCTCGGTCCGCGGCTGGCGGAGCTCGCCGCCGCGGCCGGCGAGGACCGTCTGCTGGCTACGGCGGGACCGGTACTCACCCACCTGCGCGACGTGACGGGCGAGAGCGCGCAGCTCTACCGCCGTCAGGGAGACATGCGCATCTGCGTGGCGGCCGCCGAGCGGCTGTCGGGTCTGCGGGACACCGTCCCGGTGGGCTCCACGCTCCCCATGAAGGCCGGCTCGGCCGCGCAGATCCTGATGGCGTGGGAGGAGCCCGAGCGGCTCCACCGCGGCCTTCAGGGCGCGCGCTTCACGGCGACGGCGCTCTCGGGCGTGCGGCGTCGCGGCTGGGCGCAGTCGATCGGCGAGCGGGAGCCCGGCGTGGCCTCCGTCTCGGCGCCGGTGCGCGGTCCGTCGAACCGCGTGGTGGCCTCCGTGTCGGTCTCCGGACCGATCGAGCGCCTGACCCGCCACCCGGGCCGGATGCACGCCCAGGCCGTCATCGACGCGGCCGCACGCCTCACGGAGGCGCTGCGCCGCACCGGCTGACCCGCCCCTCCCGCCCTGACGGGCACTCCCCCACCCATCTCCGGGCCCGGGGGCGCGTACGACGCCGCACACGTCCGAACACGCGCCGCCGGGCCCTTCCTTGCGCAGGTGCGTCGGCGCATCGGTACACGGGCATAGCGAAGAGGCCCTCCGCGATGAACGCGGAGGGCCTCTTCGATGCGTACCCCCGACCGGATTCGAACCGGCGCTACCGCCTTGAGAGGGCGGCGTGCTAGGCCGCTACACAACGGGGGCTAGCTGGTGCTGCTGTTACTGCGCTGGGCTACCAGGACTCGAACCTAGAATAAGGGAACCAGAAACCCTCGTGTTGCCAATTACACTATAGCCCAAAGTGGTCTAGACCAGACCAGTACCCCCGACCGGATTCGAACCGGCGCTACCGCCTTGAGAGGGCGGCGTGCTAGGCCGCTACACAACGGGGGCCCTAGCGATCCTGCATCAAAATGTCCGGGTGCGACCCTGGAGATCTCGCGGGAAGGATCTGTACCCCCGACCGGATTCGAACCGGCGCTACCGCCTTGAGAGGGCGGCGTGCTAGGCCGCTACACAACGGGGGCAAAGCACTGCGTTACTGCTGCACTGCGCTGGGGTACCAGGACTCGAACCTAGAATAAGGGAACCAGAAACCCTCGTGTTGCCAATTACACTATACCCCACCAAAAGTCAACCCCTTGCGGGGCTTTTTCTTTGGGTGGCGCCTCCGTCCGGCCTTTCGGCCCGCTCCGGCGGCGCAGAAAGAACATTACCGGATGCCTGTCCGTGCTCCAAAACGGGTATCGCGTGCCAGCAGCTCCGGGAGCCGGGCGAGGTCCTCGATGCGGTGCGCGCCGTCCGGCCCGGGCCCGCGGCCGCCGTCGCGGTCCAGCCAGATCGCCAGCAGCCCGGCGTCGCGCGCCCCGCGCGCGTCGATCTCCGGCTGGTCCCCCACGTACGCCACCTCGCCCGGCGGCAGCCCGAGCGCCTCGCAGGCGGCCAGGAAGGCCGCAGCCTCCGGCTTGCTGACCCCGAGTTCGACGGCGCAGACCAGCACCTCGAAGCGGTCGCGCAGCCCGAGGTCGCGCAGCTTGGGGTCCTGGTTGGCCGTGGAGGAGTTGGAGAGCACCCCGTGCCGGTAGTCCACGGCCAGTGCGTCCAGCGCGGGCAGCACGTCGGGGAAGACCGTCCAGGCGGTCTTGTAGTGCGCGACGTACTGGTCGAACCAGGTGTCCGCCTCGTCGTCGGTCATGGCGGGGCGCTCCAGGAACTCGCGCACCCGGTCGCGCCGCTGCCCCTGGAAGGTGCCCTCGCCCGCGGCGAAGCGCGCCCAGTGCCGGTCGGTGATCTCCCGCCACAGCGCGAGCGCCTGCGCGGGGGTCCCGTAGCGGTCGGCGAGCCGCTCGGCGTCCAGTTGCCGCGCGAGGCCGGCGGCGTCGGCCCCCGTGTAGTCGAAGAGCGTGTCGTCGATGTCCCACAGCACGGCGCGGATCGGCATGGGGCCGAGCCTACGCCGGGCCCCGGCCCCCCGTGGGGGATGTGAAAGAAAGATCGCCCCGCGACCGCCCCGAACGCCGCAGGGGGCGGCGGCCGGGTGTCCGGCCACCGCCCCCTGCGGGACGTACGGGTGGGGCTACGCGGCCAGCTTGGCCAGGGCCGCGTCGATGCGGGCCAGCGAGCGCTCCTTGCCCAGGATCTCCAGGGACTCGAAGAGCGGCAGGCCGACCGTGCGGCCGGTGACCGCCACGCGGACCGGGGCCTGGGCCTTGCCGAGCTTGAGGCCGTGGGCCTCGCCGGCGGTCAGGACGGCCTGCTTGAGGGACTCCGGGTCCGACCAGTCGGCGGTGGCGAGGTTCTCGCGCGCCGTGGTCAGCAGGGCCGCCGGCTCGCCCTTCATCGCCTTGTCCCAGGACGCCTGGTCCTCGACCGGCTCCTTGCGGAACAGGAAGTCGACGTTGGCGGTGATGTCCGAGAGGACGGTCACACGGGTCTGGGCGTACGGCGCGATGCGCGCCCAGGCCTCGGCGTCGAAGTCCTCGGGCTCCCAGTTGGCGTGCGGGGCCTGCAGCCACGGGGCGCAGGCGTCCGCGAAGGCCTTCGGGTCGAGCATGCGGATGTGGTCGGCGTTGATCGCCTCGGCCTTCTTGAGGTCGAAGCGCGCCGGGTTGGCGTTGACGCCGTCGATGTCGAACTTCGACACCATCTCCTCGATCGAGAAGACGTCCTGGTCCTTGGAGAAGGACCAGCCGAGCAGCGACAGGTAGTTCAGCAGGCCCTCGGGGAGGAAGCCGCGCTCGCGGTACAGGTTGAGCGAGGACTCGGGGTCGCGCTTGGAGAGCTTCTTGTTGCCCTCGCCCATCACGTACGGCAGGTGGCCGAAGCGGGGGATGCCCGTGGCGACGCCGATCTCCATCAGCGCCTTGTACAGCGCGATCTGGCGGGGGGTGGAGGACAGCAGGTCCTCGCCGCGCAGCACGTGCGTGATCTGCATCAGCGCGTCGTCGACCGGGTTGACCAGCGTGTAGAGCGGCGCGCCGTTGGCCCGCAGGATGCCGAAGTCCGGCACGTTCTCCGGGGTGAAGGTCAGCTCGCCGCGGACCAGGTCGGTGAAGGTGATCGGCTCGTCGGGCATCCGGAAGCGCACGATCGAGGGGCGGTGCTCGCCCTGGAACGCCTCCAGCTGGACCTGGGTCAGCTCGCGGCAGTGGCCGTCGTAGCCGGAGGGCTTGCCGGCGGCGCGGGCGGCGGCGCGGCGCGCGTCCAGCTCCTCGGTCGAGCAGTAGCAGTCGTAGGCGTAGCCGCCGTCGCGCAGCCGCTGCGCCACGTCCGCGTAGATGTCCATGCGCTCGGACTGGCGGTACGGGGCGTGCGGGCCGCCGACCTCGGGGCCCTCGTCCCAGGTGAAGCCGAGCCAGCGCAGCGAGTCGAGCAGCTGCTCGTAGGACTCCTCGGAGTCACGGGCCGCGTCGGTGTCCTCGATGCGGAAGACGAACGTACCGCCGTGGTGGCGGGCGAACGCCCAGTTGAAGAGCGCGGTGCGGACCAGGCCCACGTGGGGGTTGCCGGTCGGGGAGGGACAGAACCGTACGCGCGGGGGTACCCCCTGGTCGAGCGAAGTCGAGTGCTTGGGGGAGTTCGCGTTAGCCACGCTTGATCACCTTGTTGGTGAGAGTGCCGATGCCTTCGATGGTGACGGCGACCTCGTCGCCGACGTTGAGGGGGCCGACTCCGGCCGGGGTCCCCGTGAGGATGACGTCGCCCGGGAGCAGGGTCATGGCCTCGGTGATGTGGACGATCAGGTCCTCGATGGAGCGGACCATGTCACTGGTGCGGCCGAGCTGGCGCTGTTCGCCGTTGACCGTGCACTGGATGGTCAGGTCGCTCGGGTCCAGATCGGTCTCGATCCAGGGGCCGAGGGGGCAGGAGCTGTCGAAGCCCTTGGCCCGGGCCCACTGCTTCTCGCGTTGCTGGACGTCGCGCGCGGTGACGTCGTTGGCGCAGGTGTAGCCGAGGATCACGTCCTTGACGCGCTCCTTGGGGACCTCGCGGCACATGCGGCCGATGACCACGGCGAGCTCCGCCTCGTGGTGGAGGTCCTGGGAGAAGGAGGGGTACGCGATCGGGTCGCCCGGGCCGACCACCGAGGTGGAGGGCTTGAAGAAGGTGATGGGGGCGTCCGGGACCTCGTGGCCGAGCTCCGCCGCGTGCTCCGCGTAGTTGCGGCCGATGGCCACGACCTTGTTCGGGAGCACGGGCGGCAGCAGCCGGACCTTGCTCAGCGGGACCTTCGTGCCCGAGAGCTCGAAGTCCGCGAACGGGATGCCCTTGATGATGTCGAGCACGAGCGTCGATTCGCCGCCGGGGGCGGCGTCGCCCTCGACCGCGCCGAACGCGACGTTGCCGTCGATCGAGAACCTGGCGATGCGCACGTGTTGCGTCTGCCCCTCTGTCCGTATCCGCTGGCTGGAGTCTGCGTTCCCAGGCTAACGCGGCGGACGGGGAGGCTTCGCGACGTGTGGCGCCGCGGCTACTGCGCGGCGGCGGCGACCGGCGCGTCCATCAGGACGGTGCGGCGCGGGTTGGCGGTCTGCGCGGGCAGCTCGACGGAGTGTTCCGGGGTGGCCGGGGCCGCCTGCAGCTCGTCGGCGTCCTTGAGGTGCGCCAGGGTGGTGCGGCGGGGGTTGGCTATGTTGCGGAACATCATCGTCGTCTTCATCGGAGTTCGGGGTCCTCGGTTCGGTCTGTGAGTGTCGGCTGTCGCATGCACCAGCCCTGGCGCCAACCCTTTAAGAGGCAAGGCTAAACATCTGAATCCCCCGTCGAACCAGGAAGTAATGGCCACGGCTATGTGAGTTTGCTCACCCGTGACCAGGCATTTCTGACATAACGGACAGTCAACTGAGGTGACCGAAACGGACATTGCGCCACTGAATGCGCCATTCCGCTCCTGATCATCTCGACTGGGACACCTTGACAGGCATGCGGTTTGGATGGCGTAAGTCCGGTTTCGACCGAATGCGGTCACACGTCGCGTAGCCCCGCCGTCACGAGCGGTCACCGACTCTCCGGGCCGACACGCGCACCTTGTTGGAGATCCTCCACTGTGCTGGAATTCGCGGGACCGCCGCGGGAACAGCCGGCGCGCAGGTGGCGCGACAAAGCGCCGAGCGCGGCGGCACAGAGAGGGAGACGCGCCGGTCACCGACGACCACCATGGGGCCGCACGTGCCCCACGACTCGACACCGTCCCACCGGTCGCCCGGAGGGACGCCTGGTCCAGAGGTTGCGACGCTAGTGCAGGGACGATTCAAGAGGGATGGCAAGGGGTCTCCCCAGGCCCGCCAGGGCCGTGGGGAAGCCGCGGCGGAGCAGGACCCGCGCGGCGGGACCGACCGAGGCTCCTCGCCCCAGCACGCCCAGAACCGCGGGCCGGCTGTCGAAGGCGCGGGCCACGGCGCCGGTGCCCCGGTGAAGGCGAAGGGCCGCGGGAAGTCCGCCAAGGCCGGGCCGGCCGAGCAGGACGCGGCGATACCGAAGGCCCCCAGTGGGCCCGGGTCCCGCTTCGCCATGCAGAACTGGCGCATCAGCACGCGACTGGTGTCGCTGCTGACCCTTCCGGTCGTCGCCGCCACCACGCTCGGTGGTTTCCGCATCAACGACTCGCTCAACGACATCGCGCAGCTGGAGCACATGCAGCTGCTGACGACCATGACCCGGCAGGCCACCAACCTGGCCGCCATGCTCCAGGAGGAGCGGGACATGTCGGCGGGTCCGCTCTCGCTCTCCAAGGGCAAGAGCACCAGCAGCGTCGACGGCATCCGCCAGCAGACCGACACCGCGGCCAAGGCCTTCGCCGCCGCGACCGACAAGGTCGACAGCACCGGCGACAAGGACGACACCCTCAAGTCGATCCGCAACAACGTCCTGCAGATCGGCCGCCAGCTCACCAACATCGAGACGATCCGCAGCAAGGCGTACGCCAACGGCGCCCAGCAGACCGTCAGTGAGTACAACTCGCTGATCGTCTCGCTGCTCTCGCTCTCCCAGGACATGGCGCAGGCCACCTCCAACCCGGAGATGATCAAGCGTACGCGTGCCCTGGCCGCGTTCTCCGCCGCCAAGGAGTACGCCTCCATCCAGCGCGCGATCATCGCCGCCTCGCTCCCCGACACCTCGGAGCGCCAGGGCGAGCTGAAGGAGAACGACCGCCTCTACGCCCTCTCCGCGCAGAAGGGCGAGCAGCAGGCGAAGACGACCTTCGAGCTCGTCTACCAGGGCCGCACCGAGGAGCTCCTCGCGGGTCTGGGTGACAGCAACTCCGAGATCTCCAGCGCCGACCACTACGCCCGCCGCGTCCTGGCCAGCCCGGACGCCTTCCTCCGCGAGAAGAACCGGTCCTGGCTGGACTGGTACGACGCGGACGGCACCAAGCTCCAGGCGATGAAGGTCATCGAGCTGACCCTGCTGGAGGAGATGGAGCAGAAGGCCCGCGAGCTCAAGAACGAGGCCCAGCAGGACGCCATCATCAACGGTGCCCTGATCCTCCTCGTCCTCGGTGTCTCCCTCGTCGGCGCCTTCGTCATGGCGCGCTCGATGATCCGCTCGCTGCGCCGCCTGCAGGACACCGCGACGCGGGTGGCCCAGGACCGTCTGCCCGAGCTCGTCAAGCAGCTCTCCGAGTCCGACCCGCAGGACGTGGACACGTCCGTGGAGTCGGTCGGCGTGCACACCCGCGACGAGATCGGCCAGGTGGCCGCGGCCTTCGACGACGTGCACCGCGAGGCCGTCCGCCTCGCCGCCGAGCAGGCCCTCCTGCGAGGCAACGTCAACGCGATGTTCACCAACCTCTCGCGCCGTTCGCAGGGCCTCATCCAGCGTCAGCTCTCGCTCATCTCCGAGCTGGAGTCGCGCGAGGCCGACCCGGACCAGCTGTCCTCGCTCTTCAAGCTCGACCACCTCGCGACCCGCATGCGCCGTAACGGCGAGAACCTCCTCGTCCTCGCGGGCGAGGAGCCGGGCCGCCGGTGGACCCGCCCCGTCCCGCTCGTCGACGTGCTCCGCGCCGCCGCCTCCGAGGTGGAGCAGTACGAGCGCGTCGAGCTGGCCTCGGTGCCCGGCACCGACGTCGCCGGCCGCGTCGTCAACGACCTCGTGCACGTCCTCGCCGAGCTGCTGGAGAACGCCACCTCGTTCTCCTCCCCGCAGACCAAGGTCAAGGTCACCGGTCACGCGCTGCCCGACGGCCGCGTGCTCGTCGAGATCCACGACACCGGTATCGGCCTCTCCCCCGAGGACCTCGCCGCGATCAACGAGCGGCTCGCGTCGCCGCCGACCGTGGACGTCTCCGTCTCCCGCCGCATGGGCCTGTTCGTGGTCGGCCGCCTGTCCCTGCGACACGGCATCCGCATCCAGCTGCGCCCCTCCGACTCGGGCGGTACGACGGCCCTCGTCATGCTTCCGGTGGACGTCGCCCAGGGCGGCAAGAAGCCGGGCCCGATGCCGGGTCAGGGTGGCCAGGGCGGCCCCGGCGGCCCCGGCGCCCAGGGCTCCGCACCCGGTGCGGGCGCGCGTCCCACCGTGGGCGCGGCCCCGCAGCGCGGTCAGGTCCCGGCAGGCGGCCAGCGCGCCGCGCTTCCGGGCCGCGACGGCGGCGCCCCGCAGCGCCCGCAGGGCGGCCCCGGCGCTCCCGGCGGGCGCCCGCAGCAGGGTCAGACCACCGCGGGACAGGGCCAGGGTGCCTTCGGCGGCGGTGCGCCGCTGCCGGCCCGCGGTCCGGTCGCCGGTGGTCCGGTCGCCGGTGGTGCGTTCGGCGGGGGCGGACTCGGCGGTGGGCCGCAGGCCCGTCCCGCGGCGGCTCCCCCGGCCGGCCCGGCCGGTTACCCGCAGGGCAACGGATTCGAGCGGCCTCAGCCGCAGCAGCCGCAGCAGCAGCCCGTTCAGCAGCAGTCGGCCGCTCCCGGCGCTCCGGCCGCGGCTCCGGCTCCGGGCGGCGCCCGGCCGCAGCTGCCGCCGCGCGGCGGCGCCCCGCGTGCCGAGCTCCCCGGCCCGCAGGCCACCAGCTGGGGTGCGGACCAGGCCCGCGGCCACGACGAGCTGTCGGGCCCCGGCTCGACGGCCGAGTTCGCCCGCCCGGACTTCAACGCCCCCATGCCCCAGGGCGACGGCGGCGCGAGCACGACCGGACAGTTCGAGCGTCCCGACGTACGCGGCGCCGTGAACCCGTCCGCCACCGGCCAGTTCGAGCGCCCCGGCGGCTACCAGCCCACGGGTCAGCCCCAGCGCCCCGGCGGCCCCGGTGTCGGCGGTTTCGCCCGGCCCCAGCAGGCCCCGCAGCAGCCGCAGGCCCCGCAGCCCGGCGGCGAGTACGCACCCGTACCGCCTGCGCGCCCGGAGACCCCGCGCCTGCCGCAGGGCCACCGGCCGGAGGCGCTGCCCGCGGCGCAGAGCTCCGGCGACGGCCGCAGCCCGATCTTCGACACGCTGGAGTCGAACTGGTTCCGCGAGGAGGGGCAGCAGCCCCCCGCGCAGGGACCGGCGGTGCCCCAGCAGCCGCAGCAGTCCGCGGGCCTCGCGCCGCAGCAGCACCAGTCGCTGCCGCAGCGCGGCCAGGGGCCCGCGGCCGAACCCGCCGCGGCGGCGACCGGCACCACGCCGACCGTCAGCTGGCGTTCCTCGCCGAACGACGAGCTGATGCGGCAGGCCGAGCGCGTTCGCCAGCCCGCCGCCGGCGGCATCACGACCTCGGGGCTGCCCCGCCGGGTCCCGCGGGCGAACCTCGTGGCCGGCACCGCGCAGCAGCAGGCCGAGGCGCAGGCGGGTCCGCAGGTCTCGCGGGCGCCGGACGACGTCCGCGGCCGTCTGACCAACCTCCGACGCGGTATCCAGCAGGGCCGTCAGGCCGGCAACAACGGTCCGGCGACCGGCAGTTACCACATCGACCCCACTTACCAGCAGGAGCGATAGTTGAGTTCGATGAGCCAGGCGGCACAGAACCTGAACTGGTTGATCACCAACTTCGTGGACAACACCCCAGGGGTGTCCCACACGGTGGTGGTCTCCGCCGACGGACTCCTTCTGGCCATGTCCGAAGGTTTCCCCCGCGACCGGGCCGATCAGCTGGCGGCCGTCGCCTCCGGGCTGACCTCGCTGACCGCCGGCGCCTCCCGCATCTTCGAGGGCGGCGCCGTCAACCAGACGGTCGTCGAGATGGACCGGGGATTCCTCTTCCTCATGTCCGTCTCGGACGGCTCCTCGCTGGCCGTACTGGCGCACCCCGAGTGCGACATCGGCCTCGTGGGCTACGAGATGGCTCTTCTGGTGGATCGCGCGGGCAGTGTCCTCACCCCGGACCTGCGCGCCGAACTGCAGGGCAGCCTGCTCGGCTGACTTCCCCCCTCCCGGCCGGACGGTACTGCCGGCCGGGAGACCGGGGCCCCGCCCCCGGAATCCAGTACCCCCGCCAGGCCGTCATACAGTCCCCCCCACCGGCCGCCCCGTCAGACGGCACGCTGACCACTGCTGTCCAGCCCGGAGGATCAATGACCCCGCCCCCCGCCTATCCCGACTCGTACGGAGACTCGTACTCGGAAGGCGACCAGCCGCTGGTGCGTCCGTACGCGATGACCGGCGGCCGGACCCGGCCCCGCTACCAGCTCGCCATCGAGGCGCTGGTCAGCACCACCGCGGATCCGATGCACCTGTCCAACCTGCTCCCCGAGCACCAGCGCATCTGCACTCTGTGCCGCGAGGTCAAGTCGGTCGCCGAAGTCTCCGCACTGCTGTCGATGCCGCTCGGTGTCGCCCGGATCCTCGTCGCCGACCTGGCGGAGGCCGGAATGGTGGCCATCCACCAGCCGGGCAATGGAGAGGCCGGCGGCACGCCGGATGTAACGCTGCTCGAAAGGGTGCTCAGTGGCCTTCGGAACATCTAGCGGAGCGGCTCCCGCCCGCTCCACCACCTCCGCGAAGATCGTGGTGGCGGGCGGCTTCGGCGTGGGCAAGACCACGTTCGTCGGAGCCGTCTCGGAGATCAACCCGCTGCGCACCGAAGCCGTCATGACGTCCGCGAGCGCGGGCATCGACGACCTCACGCACACCGGTGACAAGACGACCACCACGGTCGCCATGGACTTCGGCCGCATCACCCTGGACCAGGACCTGATCCTGTACCTCTTCGGTACTCCGGGCCAGGACCGCTTCTGGTTCATGTGGGACGACCTGGTCCGCGGCGCGATCGGTGCGATCGTGCTCGTCGACACCCGCCGTCTCGCCGACTGCTTCCCCGCGGTCGACTACTTCGAGAACAGCGGGCTGCCGTTCGTCGTCGCCCTCAACGGCTTCGAGGGGCACCAGCCGTACACCCCCGAGGAAGTCCGCGAGGCCCTGCAGATCGGCCCCGGAGCTCCCATCATCACCACCGACGCCCGCCACCGCGCGGACGCCAAGAGCGCGCTCATCACGCTCGTCGAGCACGCCCTCATGGCGCGGCTCAAGTAACACGGTTTCAACTGCCGCGCGGGAGGGGCGGGCTGTGTCCTACGACACGGCCCGCCCCTGTCGTTCATAACGTTTCGACAGAGAATTGGCGCCACGTGGCAACGGGGCGCGTTCGGTTGGTACCGCTGCGCTCACAACTGCCCCCATTTTTGCCGTAGGACGCTCTTTATGTCCGAATTATGTGGGGCATAAGCATCTGCCGGTGGCCGATTTCAACTGTTTGGAACACGGCCGTTAACCGTGCTGGAATTCAACGAACTAGCTAGTAGCACCGCCGAGAGGTTGTTGGTCGAGTGAGGCGAAGCAACTCAAGCCCCGCGGATGAACCCGCGCGCGGCAACTTCACCCCGCCGCCGCGAGCGGCCGCGTCGCCCGTCGACGTGCCCGTGGACCCACCCGCGAAGGGCGGGAGCTCCAGCCGGTTCGCCCCCCGCAACTGGCGCGTGCCCACCAAGCTGAACGCCATCCTGCTCGTGCCCGCCCTCGTCGGGCTGGTCATGGGCGGTTTCCAGGTCAAGGGCTCGATCGACACCTGGAACGAGGCCAAGGACGCCGAGCGGATAGCCAGGGTCGTCCAGGCCGCCTCCGAGTACGGCCAGGCCCTGCTCAACGAGCGCGACCTCACCGCCGAGCCGCTGCTGAGCGGCGACACCAAGAGCGAGACCGTCACCAAGGCGCGCGGCGTCACCGACGCGGCCAAGGTGAAGTTCGACCGGGCCGTCCAGGACATGCCGAAGAACCAGGGCCTGGAACGGCGCCTGGACCTCTTCCGCGACGAGGAGCCCAAGCTCAAGCTGGTCCGTGACTCCGCGTACCTCGCGGCGGCCGAGACCCCCAAGAAGAACCTCCCCTCCGCGCCGGGCCCCATCCCGACCGAAGAGGGCTACGTGCTGGTCCAGCACTACCTCATGCAGTTCGCCAACGAGCTCGGCCTCGGCACCGGCAACGTGACCTCCTACGGCCGCATGGTCTACGCGATCCAGCTGGCCAAGGCGGCGAACTCGCTGCAGCGCTCCGTCGGCACCCACCTGCTGGTGCGCCCGAGCACGAACGAGGAGATCCGCAAGAGCCAGCTCGTCGCCTTCTCCTCGTACGCCTACCTCGAGGAAATCGCCATCGGCGAGTACGTCGCGGCGGGCACCGAGGAGGACGTCAACCGCCTCAAGCAGGTCATGGGCGAGAAGTCCAAGGAAGGCGCCGTCAAGCTCGCCGAGGCCAAGCGCCAGGCCGAGCAGAGCGGCACCCCCTTCAAGGCTCCGCCCACCGGCGGCCCCAACAACTCGGTGCTCACCGGCATGACCGAGGCGATAGCCAGCGGCGAGTCGAAGAAGAAGCTCGCCGAGAACGGCACCACGGCGCTGGCCTGGCAGGCCGCCGCCACCGCCAAGTTCGACGGCTACGACCAGATCGAGAAGGAACTCCTCGACAAGGCCGTCAAGGACGCCGTCGCGGTCTCCGACGACGCCCGCACCGACGCCATCACCAACGGCGCCATCGTGGTCGTGGCCCTGCTCGCCGCCTTCATCCTGGCCGGTCTCATGGCCCGCCAGATGGGCCGCGCGATGCGCCGCCTGCGTTCGGCCGCCTTCGACATCGCCGAGCAGCGCCTGCCGATGCTCGTCGACCAGCTCTCGCGCACCGATCCCGGCAAGGTGGACACCCGTGTCCACCCGATCCCGATCGACTCCCAGGACGAGATCGGCGAGGTCGCCCGCGCCTTCGACCAGGTCCACCGGGAAGCGGTACGTCTCGCGGCCGAGCAGGCGCTCCTGCGAGGGAACGTCAACGCGATCTTCACGAACCTCTCCATGCGCAACCAGTCGCTGATCGAGGGCCAGCTGACCCTCATCACCGACCTGGAGAACAACGAGGCGGACCCGGACCAGCTGGAGAACCTCTTCCGCCTGGACCACCTGGCCACCCGTATGCGCCGCAACGGCGAGAACCTCCTCATCCTCGCGGGTGAGGAGCCGGGCCGCCGCTGGGACCAGCCGGTCCCCCTCGTCGACGTCCTGCGCGCCGCCTCCTCCGAGGTGGAGCAGTACGAGCGCATCGAGCTCTCGGGCGTCTCCGACGCCGAGATCCACGGCCAGGCCGTGACCGACCTCGTGCACCTGCTCGCCGAGCTGCTGGAGAACGCCACCACGTTCTCCTCCCCCCAGACCAAGGTCCGCGTCAACGCGACCCGTCTGCCGGACGGCCGCGTGATGGTCGAGATCCACGACAAGGGCATCGGCCTCACCGCCGAGGACTTCGCGGACATCAACCACAAGCTCGCCAACCCGCCGACCGTGGACGCCGCGATCTCGCAGCGCATGGGTCTGTTCGTGGTCGGCCGGCTGGCGGACCGCCACAGCATCCGCGTCCAGCTGCGCCCCTCGGGCGAGGCCGCCGGTACGACGTCGCTGATCATGCTTCCCGACGCCATCACCCACGGTGGCGGTGGCGAGGGCATCCCGGAGGACGACTTCACGGTCTCCCAGATCATCCCGGAGCAGAAGGCCCAGCTGGCGCCCCCGCTGCGCACGGCCGCCGAGCTCGGCTTCGACGACTCCCGCTACGACGAGCAGGGCGCCGACGGCCGGGGTCTCGACCCGGTCGGACGCTCCCTGGTCCGCGAGGAGCGGCGGGCCGCGCTGGAGGCCCAGGCGGGCTATCCGCAGGGCCGGCAGGAGTTCCAGGGCCAGGACTATCCGGAACCCCAGCCTGAACACGGGTACCAGCAGTACCAGGACTACGACCAGCAGCCCGGGCAGGGCTACGACGCCCCGTACGAGGCCCAGCAGGCGCAGCAGGGGTACGAGGAGTACCCGCAGCAGGACTACGCCTATACGGAAGACGGCTACCCGGATCAGCAGCCGGGCCAGCAGGGCTACGACAATGGCTACGAAGCCCCGTCGCAGCAGGCCGAGTGGCCCGGTCAGAACGCCTATCCCGCTGGCTACCAGCAGGATTACGGGACCGAATCGGAATCCCAGGCCGTCCCCGAACCGGCTCCGGACCGCGTAGGCTTCGACCGTCCGGGCGCCGCCGCCGACACCGGTCATGTGATGACCGGAGCGGGCCTGCCGCGCCGCGGCAGCCAGCAGCAGTGGCAGCCGGCACAGCAGGAAACGGAGTCCACCGGATCCCTCTTCGAGCAGCGGTCGCCGCGTCAGCAGCAGCCGCAGGCCCCGGAGCAGGAGAAGGAAGGCAGCACCGCCTGGCGCTCGGGCAACGACGAGCGCTGGCAGCAGGCCGCCAAACTCCGTGAGCCGAAGGCGGGCGGGGTCACCCCCTCCGGTCTTCCCCGGCGCGTGCCCAAGGCCAACCTGGTCGAGGGCGCGGCGGAGACGACCCCGCAGGGCGGCCCCCAGGTCTCCCGCGCTCCGGAGGACGTCCGCGGCAGGTTGAGCAACCTGCGGCGCGGTGTCCAGCAGGGACGCAGCGCGGGATCTGAGCAGTCAAGTAACAGCTATGACCAGGAGCGTTAGTGTGAGCCCGATGAGCCAGGCGGCACAGAACCTGAACTGGTTGATCACCAACTTCGTGGACAACACCCCAGGGGTGTCCCACACGGTGGTGGTCTCCGCCGACGGCCTTCTTCTGGCGATGTCCGACGGATTCCCCCGCGACCGCGCCGACCAGCTGGCGGCCGTGGCCTCCGGACTGACCTCGCTGACCGCCGGGGCCTCCCGCATCTTCGAGGGCGGCGCCGTCAACCAGACGGTCGTCGAGATGGACCGGGGATTCCTTTTCCTCATGTCCGTCTCGGACGGCTCGTCCCTCGCGGTGCTCGCGCACCCCGAGTGCGACATCGGCCTCGTCGGTTACGAGATGGCCCTTTTGGTGGATCGTGCGGGCAGTGTCCTCACCCCGGACCTGCGCGCCGAGCTGCAAGGAAGTCTTCTCAACTAGCAGACAGGCAGTGCGTTTCGCGCCATCGCACCATAGGGTGCGGTGGCGCGGTTCCACAGGGAGTACTGCGTACTTGGAGTCGGAGGAGGAAACGTGACAACACCCGGAGGACATCCTTATGGCGGCGCGCAGCAGCCGCAGGGTGGGCACGACCAGAACCGATTCAACTTCCCCTCCGCTCCCAGCCGGCCGGTGCCGGAGCAGAATCCCTACCAGCAGCAGCCGTACGGCCAGCCCCAGCAGCCTCAGCAGCCGCACATGCCTCCGCAGCAGCCTCCGCGCGCTGCCCGGCAGCCGGCTCCGAAGGCCCACAACCCGCTGGTGCGTCCGTACGCGATGACCGGTGGCCGTACTCGGCCGCGCTACCAGCTCGCCATCGAGGCGCTGGTCAGTACCACGGCCGATCCCGCGCGTCTGCAAGGGCAGTTGCCCGAGCACCAGCGCATCTGCCGCCTGTGCCAGGAGATCAAATCCGTCGCGGAGATCTCGGCACTGCTCTCCATTCCTCTTGGTGTCGCCCGCATCCTCGTCGCCGACCTGGCGGAGGCGGGCCTTGTCGCCATTCATCAGCCCGGCGGCGACGAGTCTGCCGGTGGCCAGCCAGACGTGACACTGCTCGAAAGGGTGCTCAGTGGACTTCGCAAGCTCTAACGGCGGAGCGGCTCCCGCCCGCTCCACCACCTCCGCGAAGATCGTGGTGGCGGGCGGCTTCGGCGTGGGCAAGACCACGTTCGTGGGCGCGGTCTCCGAGATCAACCCCCTGCGCACCGAAGCCGTCATGACCAGCGCCTCGGCCGGAATCGACGACCTCACCCACACCGGTGACAAGACGACCACCACGGTCGCCATGGACTTCGGCCGCATCACCCTGGACCAGGACCTGATCCTGTACCTCTTCGGTACGCCGGGCCAGGACCGCTTCTGGTTCATGTGGGACGACCTGGTCCGCGGCGCGATCGGCGCCGTCGTGCTCGTCGACACCCGCCGTCTCGCCGACTGCTTCCCGGCGGTCGACTACTTCGAGAACAGCGGGCTGCCGTTCGTCATCGCCCTCAACGGCTTCGACGGCCACCAGCCGTACACCCCGGAGGAAGTCCGCGAGGCCCTGCAGATCGGCCCGGACGCCCCGATCATCACGACCGACGCCCGCCACCGCGCGGACGCCAAGAGCGCGCTCATCACGCTCGTCGAGCACGCCCTCATGGCGCGCCTGCGGTAGCAGCCGTTCGTATCCGACAGGCCCCTGCGCTCGCGGCGCGGGGGCCTTCGCCGTGGGCGGGGGCCGCGCGCGGCCCGGTACGGCGGAAGGCCCCGCACCCTTGAGGGGTGCGGGGCCTTTCGTGGGCTCGGGGAGCTCAGCCCTGCCAGCTGTGCGGGGCGCGGAAGCCCGGGGTGCGCTCCAGGCGGCGCCAGCCGGCCTGGCGGGGCGTGCGCACCGCGGTCTCCTCGGGCGTGGCGGCGGCGCGGGCGAGCAGGATCGCGGTGATCGCGGCCAGCTCCTCGGGCTCGGCGTTGCCCTTCTCGACGCGCAGCAGGGTGTCAGTGGCGTGGGTCATGGGGTGGCAGGTCTCCTTCGCGGTTACTGCGGCGGGTTGCCGTGCTTGCGGGACGGCAGATCGGCGTGCTTGTTGCGGAGCATCGCGAGGGCGCTGACGAGGACCTCGCGGGTCTCGGCGGGGTCGATGACGTCGTCGACGAGGCCGCGCTCGGCCGCGTAGTACGGGTGCATCAGCTCGGCCTTGTACTCCTTGACCATGCGTACGCGCATGGCCTCGGGGTCCTCGGCGTCCGCGATCTGCTTGCGGAAGATGACGTTGGCCGCACCCTCGGCGCCCATCACGGCGATCTCGTTGGTGGGCCAGGCGTAGGTGAGGTCGGCTCCGATGGACTGGGAGTCCATGACGATGTAGGCGCCGCCGTAGGCCTTGCGCAGGATCAGCGAGATCCGCGGGACGGTGGCGTTGCAGTACGCGTACAGCAGCTTGGCGCCGTGGCGGATGATGCCGCCGTGCTCCTGGTCGACGCCCGGCAGGAAGCCGGGGACGTCCAGCAGCGTGATGATCGGGATGTTGAAGGCGTCGCACATCTGGACGAAGCGCGCGGACTTCTCGGAGGCCTCGATGTCGAGGACGCCGGCGAGGTGGGCGGGCTGGTTGGCGACGATGCCGACGACCTGTCCGTCCATGCGGGCCAGGGCGCAGATGATGTTGCGGGCCCAGCGCTCGTGGATCTCCAGGAAGTCGCCCTCGTCGACGAGCTCCTCGATGACCTTGTGCATGTCGTACGGGCGGTTGCCGTCGGCGGGCACCAGGTCCAGCAGGACCTCGCTGCGGCGGTCCGCCGGGTCGCTCGTCTCGTGGACGGGCGGGTTCTCGCGGTTGTTGGAGGGCAGCATCGAGATGAGGTAGCGGACCTCGGAGATGCAGGTCTCCTCGTCGTCGTACGCGAAGTGCGCGACGCCCGAGGTCTCGGCGTGCACGTCCGCGCCGCCGAGGCCGTTCTGGGTGATCTCCTCGCCGGTCACCGCGCGGACCACGTCCGGGCCGGTGATGAACATCTGCGAGGTCTCCCGGACCATGAACACGAAGTCCGTGAGGGCCGGGGAGTACGCGGCGCCGCCGGCGCACGGGCCCAGCATGACCGAGATCTGCGGGATCACGCCCGAGGCCTTGGTGTTGCGCTGGAAGATGCCGCCGTAGCCGGCGAGGGCGGAGACGCCCTCCTGGATACGGGCGCCGGCGCCGTCGTTCAGGGAGACCAGGGGGGCACCGGCCGCGATGGCCATGTCCATGATCTTGTGGATCTTCGTGGCGTGGGCCTCGCCCAGGGCGCCGCCGAAGATGCGGAAGTCGTGCGCGTAGACGAAGACCGTGCGGCCCTCGACCGTGCCCCAGCCGGTGATGACACCGTCCGTGTAGGGCTTCTTGGCCTCCAGCCCGAATCCGGTCGCCCGGTGGCGGCGGAGCTGTTCGACCTCCTTGAAGGAACCTTCGTCGAGCAGCAGCGCGATGCGCTCGCGGGCGGTCAGCTTGCCCTTGGCGTGCTGGGCCTCGGTCGCGCGGTCACTGGGGCCGCGACGCGCCTGCTCGCGCAGGGAGTGCAGCTCGGCCACGCGCCCGCGGGCGTCCGTCGGCTCGCTCGGGGTCTGGTCCACAACGGTCATGTACCGACCTTACGAAGATCGCCATGAAAAACCTCCGTTCATTCCGCACAGTCTCGGGAGTCTTCCGCTGTCTGGCCCGCACAGTGCCACCCGGAGATGTGAGGACTCCCCCAGAGGCGGCCGTCGTCCTTTGTTGGAGTCCCACAAAGACACCTGACGGCGTGCCTAGATGTTGAAATTTGAACGGAATGGGTCTAGCGTCGTCCTCGTTGAAGTCGTTGAACATTCAACAGAACTGCACACCCCGCGCAGGACACTACCGAGGAGGAAGCCATGGGTCTCTTCACCCGCCGCAGCCAGGACACCACCATCACCAACGCCGCCGCCGACACCGCCGTCGCCACGCTGGAAGTGGACCCGGCGCTCGCCGCCCTCACCGGCGACTACGTCATCGACGCCGCCCACAGCAGCATCGGCTTCACCGTCCGCCACGCCATGGTCACCAACGTCCGCGGCACCTTCGCGGACCACGAGGGCACCCTGCACCTGGACGGCACCGACCCGTCGCGCTCCACGGCCGCGATCGACGTCAAGATCCCCTCGGTCAGCACCGGCATCGCCGACCGCGACGCCCACCTGCTGGGCAGCGACTTCTTCGACGCCGAGCTCTTCCCGCTGATGACCTTCCGCTCCACCGAGGCGCGGCAGCTCGGCGGCGACGCCTACCGCGTCACCGGCGAACTGACGATCAAGGACGTCACGCGTCCGCTCGCCATCGACCTGGAGTTCACGGGTTCCGCCAAGGACGTCTACGGCAACGAGCGCGTCGGCTTCGAGGGCTCCGCCGAGATCCTGCGCTCCGACTGGGGTCTGACGTGGAACGCCGCGCTGGAGGCCGGCGGCGTGATGGTCAGCGACAAGGTGAAGCTGACCTTCGACATCTCCGCCATCAAGCAGGCCTGACCGGCGGACCGGGAGGGGGCCCGAGACCTACGGGCCCCAGGGGGCGGTCAGAAACCGCCCCCGCCGTCGAAGCCTCCGCCGCCGTCGAATCCGCCACCGCCGCCGAAGTCCCCGCCGCCGAAGTCGGACGGGTTGAAATCGGCCCCGGAGACGTCCCCGCCCTCGAAGCCGCTCCCCGGGCCGCCGCCCAGGTCCGAGGCGTAGGCGGGGCTGGACATCATCGAACCGAGCATCGTGCCCATGAGCAGGCCGGGCAGCATGCCGCCGCCGAAGTAGCCGCCGGCCCAGGGACCGTACGCCGGGCCGGCGTCGTAGTAGGGACGCGGTCCGTGCGCGGTGTCGACCGTGCGGACCGCCGGGTCCAGCCCGTCGCGCAGCCGTACCGCGTCCGCCGTGCAGACGGGCACCGTACGGGCCGCCGCGCCGGCCGGAGCCCAGGTGGCGTCCTCGGTGCTCGGCCCGTGGCGCGGGTCGAAGAAACAGGGCGGGCGGCGCTCGGGAACCGGACGCCCCTGACGGCGCGCGTCCAGGCAGGTCAGGGCGTACCGGCCGTCCTCCAGCGCCTGGGTCACGCCCCTGACCTCCTCGGGGTACTGGACCGAGGCCATGATCTGCTTGGCCTTCTCGTACGCGTCGAGCCCCTGCTCGTAGTCCTTGCGCATGAGGTCGTCGGCGCCGGGCTCGCCGGGGTGGAAGTCGAGGCGGTCGAGCTCCTCGCCGAAGGCCGTGATGTCCTCGTCGACCACCACGCGCAGACGCTCGATGGCCTCGCGCCGGGCCTCTTCCTTCTTCTTGCGGTTGCGGCGGACCAGCGCGTACGCGCCGCCGCCGCCGATCGCGGCCACCGCGCCGAGCGTGATCAGGCCGCCGACGGGAGCGCCGCCGTCCGCGCCGGCGCCGTCCCATGAAGCGGGGGCGCCGCCCCTGACCTGGCTCAGCGCCTGGTCCACGAAGTTGTTGAGCTGGGTCACCGGGTCGGGCGCGCCCACCTTCACCGCGTCGGAGAGGTTGCGCACGGCGTCCGGGGCCATGACCGCCCGGTCGGCGCGGGCGCTGAAGCCGTCCCCGAGGCGGATCGCGTAGAGCCCCGTGATGCCGGTCTGGGCGCGGACGGCGCCGAACACCTCGCCCGGCGGGAACTCCGCGGTCGCGGGCAGCACGGCGACGAACACCGGCTTCCCCGCGTCCTTGATCTTCTTCGCGAGCGCGTCCGCCTCGGCCTCGGGCAGCTGCGCCTCGGCTCGGGGGTCGACGTAGACCGGGCCCTCCTTGAGGGCCTGGGCCACGGCTTCGACCCCGGTGGCGGCCGACGCCTGCGGGGCGCCCGCGAGGGCGGCCGCCGACAGGGCCAGCAGCAGACCGGACAGCAATGATCCACAGCGCACGGATATCAGCCTGGTCCTCATAGCCACGACGCTACCCGAACCAGAACTTTCCCGTGTGAGACGGACATAAGGCATCACGTCTCGCCGGACGGGAGCCCGACGGGCCGCAGCCCGGACGGCTACTCGGCCGGTTCGACGCCCGCGTGCAGGAGCCCGTAGGTGTAGGCGTCCTCCAGGGCCTGCCAGGAGGCCGCGATCACGTTCGGCGCCACGCCGACCGTGGACCACTCGCGGACGCCGTCGGTCGTCGCGATCAGCACGCGGGTCGTGGACTCCGTGCCGTGCTTGCCCTCCAGGATGCGGACCTTGTAGTCGACCAGCTCGAACTTGGCCAGCTGCGGGTAGAAGCGCTCCAGGGCGACGCGCAGCGCGCGGTCCAGGGCGTTGACCGGGCCGTTGCCCTCGGCCGTGGCGACGATCCGCTCGCCCTTGGCCCACAGCTTGACCGTGGCCTCGTTGGCGTGGGTGCCGTCGGGGCGGTCCTCGACGATCGCGCGCCAGGACTCGATGCGGAAGTACTTGCGGGCCCGGCCCTCCGCCTCGGCGCGCAGCAGCAGCTCGAAGGAGGCGTCGGCCGCCTCGTAGGTGTAGCCCTGGAGCTCGCGCTCCTTGACCCGCTCCACGACGCGCGAGATCAGCGCGCGGTCCCCGCCGAGCTCGACGCCGAGCTCCTTGCCCTTGAGCTCGATGGAGGCGCGGCCCGCCATGTCGGAGACCAGCATCCGCATGGTGTTGCCGACCCGCTCGGGGTCGATGTGCTGGTAGAGGTCCGGGTCGACCTTGATGGCCGAAGCGTGCAGGCCCGCCTTGTGCGCGAAGGCGGAGACGCCGACGTAGGGCTGGTGCGTGGAGGGCGTGAGGTTCACGACCTCGGCGATCGCGTGCGAGATCCGGGTCATCTCGGCGAGCGCGCCCTCGGGGAGCACCTTGCGTCCGTACTTGATCTCCAGGGCGGCGACGACGGGGAAGAGGTTGGCGTTGCCGACCCGCTCGCCGTAGCCGTTCGCCGTGCACTGGACGTGGGTGGCCCCCGCGTCGACGGCGGCCAGGGTGTTGGCGACGGCGCAGCCGGTGTCGTCCTGGGCGTGGATGCCCAGGCGTGCGCCGGTGTCGGCCAGCACGGTGGCGACGGTCGCCGTCACCTGGGCGGGCAGCATGCCGCCGTTGGTGTCGCAGAGGATGACCACGTCGGCGCCGGCCTCGTGGGCCACGCGTACGACGGACTTCGCGTACTCGGGATTGGCGCGGTAGCCGTCGAAGAAGTGCTCGCAGTCCACGAAGACGCGGCGGCCCTGGGCGACCAGGTGGGAGACGGTGTCGCGGACCATCTCCAGGTTCTCGTCCAGGGTGGTGCGCAGGGCGAGCTCGACGTGGCGGTCGTGGGACTTGGCGACGAGCGTGATCACGGGGGCGCCCGATTCCAGCAGGGCCCGCACCTGCGGGTCCTGGGCCGCGGAGCCGCCGGCCCGGCGGGTCGCGCCGAAGGCGACCAGCTGGGCGTTCTTGAAGTCGATCTCCGCGCGGGCGCGGGCGAAGAACTCGGTGTCGCGGGGGTTGGCGCCGGGCCAGCCGCCCTCGATGAAGCCCACTCCGAAGTCGTCCAGGTGCCGGGCGATCGTCAGCTTGTCCGCGACCGTGAGGTTGATGCCCTCGCGCTGGGCGCCGTCGCGCAGGGTGGTGTCGAAGACGTGGAAGCAGTCGTCCAGGCCGCCGGACAGCACAGTTGCCGCCTCTGGTGTCGTCGTCATGCTGATCTGACTCCTGTCGGATGAGTGGTTCCGGATGTCCGCCTATGGGGGCAGGCAACCGTCACTGCCCCCATCATCGCGCGCAGTGCGCTCCCGGCTGGGATGGGCCGGGAAACGAAAAAACCCCTCGCGGGTAGCGAGAGGTCTGCACGCGGGTCCGAGGCACGGTGGCCGCTTCCGCGAAGTTCTTCCACGGTTCAGCGGCCACGGGGGACCGGCGCGCTGCTGGCGATAATCATGAGCTGAGCAGGCACGGCGGCAGTCTGCCACAGTCCCCGCCCCGGATGGACAGCGATCTCAGCATGCGGGCACGCGCCCGCGCGCACGCCCCCGGCCCGCGCCCCCGCCCCCGTAAGGGCGCGGCCGGCGTCACGAGCGGGGAGTGAGGGATTCGGTGAGGAACTCACGGACGTGGTCGAGGATGGCCTGCCGGTCCACCGTCGGCAGACCGACGGCCAGCTGGATGCTGAACCCGTCCAGCAGGGCCCTCGTACGGGTCGCCACGCGGTCGGGGTCCACCGCCCGGAACTCCCCGCGCGAGACGCCCTCGGCCAGCAGCGCCACCAGGTCGCGGTGCCAGGCGCCCTCGATGGCCGCCTGCCGGTCGCGCTCCTCGGGGCCGGCGTTCTGCGAGCGGTTCCAGACCTCCAGCCACAGCGTCCAGTGCGGGTCGCGGGCCTGCGTGGGCACGTACAGGTCGACGTACGCGCGCAGGCGCTCGGCGACCGGGCCGCGCCGGGCCAGCAGGGCCCGGCGTTCGGCGCCGAGGGCGGCCTCGCTCCACTCCAGTGTCTGCAGCAGGAGCTCGTCCTTGCTGCGGAAGTAGTAGAGGAGGTGGCCGCTGCTCATGCCGACCTCGCGGCCCAGCCCGGCCATGGTCAGGCCGTCCAGACCCCGCTCGGCGATCGTGGCCATGGCGGCGGCGAGTACGGCCTCGCGCGGGGGCGCGTTCCTGCGCGCCGCCCGTACCGGTACTCCACCCGCCGTCATGGCCCCGCTCCTCGTCCGTCCGCCGCAGGTCAGACCTTCGGCTGCTGCTGGGTGATGCAATGAATACCGCCACCCCCGGCGAAAATCGTACGTGCGTCGACGAGCGTCACGGTCCGCTCGGGGAACAGACCGCGGAAGATCTCGGCGGCCTCCTCGTCGCGCGGGTCGTCGAAGGAGCACAGCACGACGCCGCCGTTGCACAGGTAGTGGTTGATGTAGGAGTAGTCCACCCACTCCCCGTCCTCCTCCAGCACGGTCGGCGCGGGGATCTCCACGACCTCCAGCCGCCGGCCCCGCGCGTCGGTGGACGCGCGCAGGATCGCCGCGATGGTCTTGCAGCGCTCGTGGTCCGGGTGGGCCGGGTCGGGCTGGGTGTGCACCATGACGACGCCGGGGCGGGCGAAGGCGGCGACGATGTCGACGTGCCCCTGGGTGCCGTAGGTGCCGTAGTCCCCGGCCAGGCCGTACGGCAGCCAGATCGCCTTGGTCGTGCCGAGGTGGGCGTGGATCTCGGCCTCGACCTGCTCGCGGGTCCAGCCGGGGTTGCGGCCCTTGCCCAGCTGCACGGTGTCGGTGAGCAGGACGGTGCCCTCGCCGTCGACGTGCAGGGCGCCGCCCTCGTTGACGAGTGCGGTGCTGAACGTACGGGTGCCGACCACGTCCGAAACGTGCCGGGCGATCTTGGAGTCGTGGTCCCAGCGGGCCCACTCCTGTGCGCCCCAGCCGTTGAAGGTCCAGTCGACGGCCGCGAGCTCCCCGGCGTCGTTGGTGACGAAGGTCGGGCCGATGTCGCGCATCCAGGCGTCGTCGAGCTCCCGCTCGACGATCTCCACGTCGTCGCCGACGAGCCCGCGGGCGCTGTCCGCGTCACCGGGCGAGACGACGAGGGTCACGGGCTCGTACGCGCGCACCGCGCGGGCGACGGCGCCCCAGGCCCTGCGCGCCTCGGCGAGCTCCTGCTCGGTGGTGAAGGTGGGGTTCGGGCTGGGCCAGGCCATCCAGGTGCGCTCGTGGGGCGTCCACTCGGCGGGCATCCGGAAGCCGTGGTCGGCGGGCTTGGGCATGAAGGGTCCTTACGGGGGTGCTGGCCTACAGGAAGTACAGGCGGTTCAGGGACACCGCATCGGCGGCTTCGGAGCGCAGCGGTTCCCCGTCGAGGGAGACGAGTCCGCTGCGCGCGTCCACATCGACCGCGCCCACCCGGGAGTTCAGGAGCAGGTCCCGGGGGCCGATCCCGCGGGTGCCGCGGACGGCGACGCGCCGCCTGCGGGTGGGCATCTCATCGCTGCCGAGGGCCGCCGCGGCGGCCGAGACGAAGGCGACGGAGATGTCGGCGGCGGTGGCCCCGTACGAGCCGAACTGCGGGCCGAGCACCAGGGGTTCGCAGGTGTCGGTGGCCGCGTTGGGGTCGCCGGTAACCCCGTACGCCGGGAAGCCGGACTTGAGGACCAGCTGCGGCTTGGCGCCGAAGAACTGCGGGCGCCACAGCACGATGTCGGCGAGCTTGCCGACCTCGATGGAGCCGATCTCGTGCGCCAGGCCGTGGGCGATGGCCGGGTTGATGGTCAACTTGGCCATGTAGCGCAGGACGCGGGCGTTGTCGTCGCCCTCGCCGTCGCCGGCCAGCGGGCCCAGCTCGCCCTTCATCTTGGCGGCCATGGCGAAGGTGCGCCGGATGGTCTCGCCCGCGCGGCCCATGCCCTGGGCGTCGGAGGAGGTGATGCCGATCGCGCCCAGGTCGTGCAGCACGTCCTCGGCGCCCATGGTGCCGGCGCGGATCCGGTCGCGGGCCATGGCGGCGTCGCCGGGAAGGTCCGGCTTGAGGTCGTGGACGGAGACGATCATGCCGTAGTGCTCGGCGACGGCGTCCCGGCCGAAGGGCAGGGTGGGGTTGGTGGAGGAGCCGATGACGTTCGGCACGCCCGCCATCTTGAGCACGTTGGGCACGTGCCCGCCGCCGCAGCCCTCGATGTGGAAGGCGTGGATGGTGCGGCCGTCCAGGACGCGCAGGGTGTCCTCGACGGAGAGGCACTCGTTCAGGCCGTCGCTGTGCAGGGCGACCTGTACGTCGTGCTCCTCGGCCACGCGCAGGGCGGTGTCCAGGGCGCGGGTGTGCGCGCCCATGTCCTCGTGGACCTTGAAGCCGGAGGCACCGCCCTCGGCCAGGGCCTCGACGAGGGGCGCGGCGTCCGAGGACGAGCCGCGCGCGAGGAAGCCGATGTTGACGGGCCAGGCGTCGAAGGCGTTGAAGGCGTGCTTCAGCGCCCACGGGGAGTTCACGCCGACGCCCCAGACCGGGCCGAACTCCTGGCCGATGACCGTGGTGACGCCCGCGGCGAGCGAGGCCTCCATGATGCGCGGCGAGAGCAGGTGGACGTGGGTGTCGACGGCGCCGGCGGTGGCGATCAGGCCTTCGCCGGAGACGATGGAGGTGCCGGTTCCGACGACGACGTCGACCCCGTCGAGGGTGTCGGGGTTGCCGGCCCGGCCGATCGCGTGGATCCGGCCCCCGCGGATGCCGATCGAGACCTTGCGGATGCCGAGGACGGCGTCGATGACCAGCACGTTGCTGATGACGACGTCACAGGTCTCGCGGACGGCGGCGGCCTTCAGGTGCAGGCCGTCGCGGGCGGTCTTGCCGAAGCCGGCGAGAAACTCGTCGCCGGGTTTCTGGGCGTCGTGCTCCACCCGGACGGTGAGCCCGCTGTCGCCGAGCCGCACCCGGTCCCCGGCGCGGGGGCCGAAGACGGAGGCGTACTCGTGCGGGTCGATGTGCCGGCTGCCGGGGGCGCAGTGCGCGCTGTGGTCGTGGTGGGGGGTCTGGCGGCTCACGCCTGTGCTCCTTCGCTGCCGGTGTCGCCCACGCCGAGGTAGCCGCAGGCCGCCGCGCGGCGCAGGGCCTCGTCCTTGGCCCCGGGGGCGTCGAGGGGTCCGTCGACCAGGCCCGCGAAACCGATGGCGATCCGGTCGCCGCCGATGGGGACGAGGCCGACCTCGCCCTCGCCGTGCGGGTCGAACCGGACGGACGAGCCCGCCGGAACGCACAGCCTCATGCCGTAGGCGGCGGCGCGGTCGAAGTCGAGGCGGGGGTTCGCCTCGAAGAAGTGGAAGTGGGAGGTGACGCTCACCGGCACGGGGGCCGTGTTGCGCACGCGCAGGCGCAGCTGTGGCTCCGGCTGGGGCGCTCCGGGGCCGGGCAGGACCGCGCCGGGGGCGTCCTCGCCGAGGCTCGCGGCTCCCCGGATCGGGGAGGAGACGACCGCGAGGCGGGAACCGTCGTCGAAGACGGCCTCCACGTGCACCTCGGCGACCACGTCCGCCACGCCGGGCAGTACGTCGTCGGGGCCCAGCACGCTGCGGGCCTCCTCGATCGCCTCGGCCAGCCGCTTGCCGTCGCGTGCGGCCTCGCAGACGGTGTCCGCGATCAGCGCGGTGGCCTCGGGGACGTTGAGCCTCAGGCCCCGGGCCCGGCGGGCCCTGGCCAGTTCTGCCGCACTGCGCAGCAGCAGCCGGTCGCGCTCCGTAGGGGTCAGCCGCACGGCGATCCACCACCTTTTGCCTCGATGGGTTAGAGCATCACTCTAACTCTTCATTTCCTCGCAAGGAATCATTGACCTGGGACCAGGGCTTGGGTCACATTGAGTGTCGCTCAAACACTTGTGCAACCACCCCCCGCCCTGCCCAAGGGAGTCCCCCCATGCCCATCGAACAGCGCGGAGTCGACACCATCCCCGAAGAGGAGCGGACGAGCGGTCCCCGTGACCTGATCTCGATCCTCCTCGGCTCCAACCTCTGCCTCGGCGTGATCGTCTTCGGCTGGCTGCCCCCGTCCTTCGGGCTGGGCCTGTGGCCCTCCGTCACCGCCATCGTCACCGGCACCCTCGTCGGGATCGCCTTCACCGCGCCGCTGGCGCTGGTGTCGCTGCGGACCGCCACCAACCTGTCCACCTCCAGCGGCGCCCAGTTCGGCGTCCGCGGCCGCCTCGTCGGCTCGGTGGTCGGCCTGCTGCTCTCGCTGGGCTACACGGCCCTGACCCTGTGGATCGGCGGCGACGTCATGGTCGGCGTCCTGTCGCGCCTCACCGGGCTGCCGGACACCGGCGTCTCGCGGGCCGTGATGTACGGCGTACTCGCCGCGTGCACCGTCGTCGGGGCCGTCTTCGGCTACCGGCTGCTGCTGCGCATGAGCAAGGTGCTCTCCGTCGGCATGGTGGCCCTGCTCGCCGTCGGCCTCTTCGCCTACTCCGGCGACTTCACCACCGCCGCCCCGCCGGACACCGCGTACTTGCTCGGCTCCTTCTGGCCGACCTGGCTGCTCGCGGCCGTCGCCGCGGGCCTGAGCGGCCCCGTCGCCTTCATCACCCTGCTCGGCGACTACACGCGCTACATCTCCCCCCGCAGGCACGGCTCCCGCAAGGTGCTCTGGGCCACCGGTTTCGGCCTGCTCATCGGCCTGCTGATCCCGCAGCTCTTCGGCACGTACACCGCGCTCGCGGCGAAGGCCGGCGCCGACTACGCCGGGCCGCTCGTCGAGGCCGCGCCCTTCTGGTACCTGGTTCCGCTGCTCGCCGCCGCCGCGGCCGGCTCGGTGGGCAACGCCGGGCTGATGCTCTACTCCATGGGCCTGGACCTGGACGCGATCGTGCCCCGGGCCACCCGCACCACGGCCACCCTGGTCGCCGCCGCCGTCGCCACCGCCTTCGTCTTCATCGGCTCCTTCGAGTGGGACGTGCAGTCCGCGATGACCTCGTTCGTGCTGCTGCTGACCGCCATCGGCACCCCGTGGGCCGTGATCACCCTCATCGGCTACGTGCGCTGCCGCGGGCAGTACGACGCCGACGCCCTCCAGGTCTTCAACCGCCGCTCGGTGGGCGGGGTCTACTGGTACCGCGGCGGCTGGAACCTCGCCGCCACCGCCTCCTGGGCGATCGGCGCCGGCATCGGCCTGCTCGCCGTGACCACCCCGTTCTACGAGGGACCGCTGCTCGCCCTCACCGGCGGCGTTGACTGTTCCTTCGTCCTGTCCGGCCTGGCGGGCGGGCTGGTCTACCTGGCCCTCACGGCCCGTACCGCCCCGGCCGCCGTCCCGGTCGCCGCGCAGGACCCGCAGCCCTCGGCCGCGTCCGCCTGACCGGCCCGTACGCGAGAAGGGCCCGCCTCCCGATGGGGAGGCGGGCCCTTCTCGATGTCCGCTTGCGCCAGCCGGCCTGAGCTCAGCCGAGCTGGTGCATCCAGCCGTGGTGGTCGGCGGAGTGGCCGGTCTGGAGCTCCAGGAGCGCCTTGCGCAGCCGCATGGTCACCTGGCCGGGCGTGCCGTCGCCCTGGGTCCAGTTGGCGCGCTCGGACTTGACCGAGCCGACCGGGGTGATCACGGCGGCGGTGCCACAGGCGAAGACCTCGGTGAGGGTGCCGTTCGCGTTGTCCCGCTCCCAGTCCTCGGTGGTGATCCGGCCCTCCTCGGCGGTGTAGCCGAGGTCGCGGGCGATGGTGAGGAGGGAGTCACGGGTGATGCCGGGCAGCAGCGAGCCGGTGAGCTCCGGGGTGACGATGCGGTCGCCGTACACGAAGTACAGGTTCATGCCGCCCATCTCCTCGATCCAGCGGTGCTCGACGGCGTCGAGCCAGACCACCTGGTCGCAGCCGTGCGAGGCGGCCTGGGCCTGGGCGACGAGCGAGGCCGCGTAGTTGCCGCCGGTCTTGGCCGCACCGGTGCCGCCCTTGACGGCGCGCACGTACTCCTCGGAGAGCCAGACGGAGACGGGCTTGACGCCGCCGGGGAAGTACGCGCCCGCGGGCGAGGCGATCACGATGAAGAGGAACTCGTTGGCGGGACGGACGCCGAGGCCGACCTCGGAGGCGAACATGAACGGCCGCAGGTACAGGGAGGCCTCGCCGGAGTCCGGCACCCAGGCGCGGTCCTGCTTGATGAGCGCGTCGCAGGCCTCGATGAACAGCTCGGTCGGCAGCTCCGGCATCGCCATGCGGCGCGCGGAGGTCTGGAAGCGCTCGGCGTTGGCCTGCGGGCGGAAGGTGGCCACGGTGCCGTCGGGCTGGCGGTACGCCTTGAGTCCCTCGAAGATCGTCTGCGCGTAGTGCAGCGTCATGTTCGCGGGGTCCATCGACAGCGGCGCGTACGGGACCAGCTCGGCGTCGTGCCAGCCGCGGCCCTCCGTCCACTTGATCGTCACCATGTGGTCGGTGAAGTGGCGGCCGAAGCCGGGGCTGGCCAGGATCGCCTCGCGCTCCGCATCGGACAGCGGGTTCGAGGAGGGCTTGAGCTCGATCGTGGGCGTCGTCATGAGTGCTTGTCCTTCACCGGTTGTGTATGGCGGACCGCGCTCACGGCGTACTAGGACGTCCGAGCTTCCCCGCATTCCGCGGCCTCGCGTTCGATTATCGCCCGCGGGCAGGCTTCGGAGAAGCGGGGAGAGCGGCCCAGGGAGATGGTGGCACCCGGGGGCCGCACAGGAGAAGCCGCCGGGTCCCATTGTGACCCGGCGGCTTCCTGAGGGTGGAGCTGCCGGGTCAGCCGGCTACGCGAGCGGCGAGCGCGTCACCGATCTCGTCGGTGGAGCGGAAGGTGCCGTCGCGCTCGGCCAGGTCGGCGCTGACCGCGTCCTCGATGCGGACGGCCTGGGCCTCGTAGCCCAGGTGGCGCAGCAGGAGGGCGACGGAGAGGATCGTCGCCGTCGGGTCGGCCTTGCCGGTGCCGGCGATGTCCGGGGCCGAGCCGTGGACGGGCTCGAACATGGACGGGAAGGCGCCGGTCGGGTTGATGTTCCCGGAGGCGGCCAGGCCGATTCCGCCGGTCACGGCGGCGGCCAGGTCGGTGAGGATGTCACCGAAGAGGTTGTCCGTCACGATGACGTCGAAGCGCTCGGGCTGCGTGACGAAGAAGATCGTCGCGGCGTCGACGTGCAGGTAGTCGGTGGTGACCTCGGGGTACTCCTGGCCGACCTTGTCGAAGATGTTCTTCCACAGGTGGCCCGCGTACACGAGGACGTTGTTCTTGTGGACCAGGGTCAGCTTCTTGCGGGGGCGGGCGTTGGCCCGCTCGTACGCGTCGCGGACCACGCGCTCCACGCCGTACGCGGTGTTGACGCTGACCTCGGTGGCCACCTCGGCGGGGGTGCCGGTGCGCAGGCTGCCGCCGTTGCCCGTGTACGGGCCCTCGGTGCCCTCGCGGACCACGACGAAGTCGATCTCCGGACGGCCGGCCAGCGGGGTGGCCGTGTTCGGGAACAGCTTCGACGGGCGCAGGTTGATGAAGTGGTCGAAGGCGAAGCGGAGTTTCAGCAGCAGGCCGCGCTCCAGCACGCCGGACGGGACCGAGGGATCGCCGATGGCGCCCAGCAGGATCGCGTCGTGGTGCTTGAGGGCTTCGAGCTCCGCGTCCGGGAGGGTCTCACCGGTGCGGTGCCAGCGCTGGGCGCCGAGATCGTAGGGCTTGGTCTCCAGCTTCACATCCTGGGGCAGGACCGCGGTAAGGACCTTGAGTCCCTGAGCCACGACTTCCTGGCCGATGCCATCACCGGGGATCACTGCGAGATTGATGCTGGTCGACATGGCGGAACCGTACTCCGTGTCCCAGCCCTCAGACATTCTGCGTCCACCATCTGGACGCAGAATGCCGGGCCGGCGCTGGTCGCTGTGCTGTCGCGGCGCTGGTCAGTGGCCGGTCGCCCCGCCGTTGTCACGGCGGTCCAGGGCCCGCTGGAGGGCTGCGGCGGCGTTCTTGCGGTCGGCGGCCGAGGCGGAGGTGTGACGGACGCGGCGGGGGGAGGTGACTGCGTTCATGGTGATCGACTCCTTGAGATCACGGCGTGGCGGGGCCACGGATGAGGGGTTCCTTCAAGGCGCCGGAAGAGGCGGGGAGCAGTGCGCCGCAGGGGTTGCCTGCCAGGGGCGCGCGCTCTCGACCGCCATTCGCCGGATCGGCGAGACGTTCGGCTCCTACAAAGCTAGGGCAGGTCCCGCTGTATGTCTCGGCAATTACTCGGACTTCCTACTATCTGAGACGCGCACCCCCTCGACGAGGCTCGCCGAGGGGCTCCGTTTCAGCCCTTCTGCGAGCGGAGTTCCCTGATCAGGGCCCTGACGGCGAGACCTCGGGCCAACTCCGGCGTGGTGACGTATCCCACCTGTCTCACCGGCCCCCGGGGGCCCAGATCGGTGATGTCGACCGCCTCGGTCGCCTCCCGCAGGGACAGCTCGGGCATGATCGCCATGCCGAGTCCGCGGCCGACCATGGTCAGCACCATCGCGTCGTCCTCCGCCTTCACGGTCGCCCGCGGGATCCAGTCCTGGGCCCGCCACCAGGAGCGGGTGTAGGAGCCGCAGTTCTCGTCCCAGTCCATCAGGGGCAGCGCCCTCGGGTCCGGATGCCCGGCGGGGTGCACCAGGCGGTACGCCTCCTCGGTGAGCACCCCGCTCAGCAGGCCGGGCAGCGCCCCCTCGGCCGCGCCCAGCGTGGCGATGCCCAGATCGGCCCGGCCCGCGGCCACCTCCCCGGCCGCCCCGGCGCCGATCTCGCGCACCACCCGGACCTCGGGGCGGACGCCGGGGTGCCGGGCGGTGAGCCGCTCCAGGGCGGGCGGGAGCAGGTGCAGGGCCGCGCTGCGGAAGGCGGCGATCCGCAGCACGCCCTCCACCGCGTCCCCGCCCAGGTCCCCGCCCTGCGTCCGGGCCGCGCCCCGCACCTCCGCGCCCATGACCTCGTACAGGCGCAGGATCCGGCGGGCGTGGCCGACCGCCCGCTCCCCCGCCCGGGTGGGGCGGGCCCCGGTCCTGCCGCGCTCGAAGAGCACCGCGCCGAGCTTGGCCTCGCTGCCGCGCACCGAGTGCGAGACGGCCGACTGGGTGAGGCCGAGCCCGGCGGCCGCGGCGGAGAAGCCGCCGCTGTCGGCGACGGCGACCAGGATGCGCAGTTCCTGGGGGAGAAGATCGGACACGGGGCCCCCACCTCGTTCCATGAGCGCCGCTCATGCCACGGCGGCTTCCATGAACCCAACCCCCTGCCCGGCCCCGGGATTCCTTCCTAGCGTCGGAGCCATGAACCGGAACACCGCATACGCCGTCCACCAGAGCGCCCGCCCCACCGGCCTGCCCTCCCCCACCGACTTCACCTACGTCACCCACCCGGTCCCCGAACCGGCGCCGGGCACCGCCCTCGTGGCGAACCTGCTGCTCTCCGTGGACCCCTACCACCGGGGGTTGATGGACGGCGGCGAGGGCGGCTTCGAGCTGAACGCCCCGCTGGAGGGCCGCTCGGTGGGCCGCGTCATCGCCTCCCGCGACCCGGGCCTGGCCGAGGGCGACCTGGTCTTCCACCGCGAGGGCTGGCGCACGCACGCGCTCGTCACCCTCGGCGTGGGCGGCACCCGCAAGCTGCGGGGCCACGAGGGCGTCCCGCTGGAGGCCTACCTCTCCGTCCTCGGCGGCACCGGCCTGACCGCGTACGCGGCCCTGACCCGGACGGCGGGGCTGCGGCCGGGCGAGGACCTCTACGTCTCCGCCGCCGCGGGCGGGGTCGGCACGGCCACCGGGCACATCGCCCGGCTGCTCGGCGCCCGCCGGATCATCGGCAGCGCGGGCTCGGCGGCCAAGGTCCGCCACCTCACCGAGGTGCTCGGCTTCGACGCGGCCTTCGACTACCACGACGGGCCGGTCGGCGAGCAGCTCGCGAAGGCCGCGCCCGGGGGCATCGACGTCTACGTGGACAACGTCGGCGGCGACCACCTGGAGGGCGCCATCGACGTGCTGCGCGAGTACGGGCGGATCGCCTGGGTCGGCGCCGTCTCCACCTACAACGGCGACCGCTCCCCCGCGGCGCCCCGCAACCTCTTCGAGGTCGTCCACAAGTCGCTGCGCCTGGAAGGGGTATTGGTTCGCCATCACACCAATCTGCAGGACGAGCTGGAGGACTTCCTCGTCCCTCATCTGCGCAGCGGCCGGATCGGTACCGACACCACCGTTGTGCAGGGGTTCGACCGCACGGTGGACGCCTTCCTCGGCCTGTTCCGAGGAGAGAACCTCGGCAAGATGCTCGTGCGGATCGACGGCTGACGCCGGCCCGCCGGAAGTTCACCGAACTCTTACCGCACGGATGTAGACCTTTGAGCCGGACCCCGTCACTCTTGCCGTCAATGTGCCAGCGGGGCACGTGAGTTGGAGGTGAGGGGCCAGTGAAGCCGATCAGCCGCAGAGGTTTCGTGGGAATCGGGGCCGGGCTGGTGGCGGGGGCGGCCCTGCCCGCGGCCCAGCCGGCGACGGCGGCCGCGGCCGCCGCGACCGGCACCATCACCGACGTCAGGCACGTGGTGATCCTGATGCAGGAGAACCGCAGCTTCGACCACTACTTCGGCAGGCTGAAGGGCGTCCGCGGGTTCGGCGACCGCGCCGCCGGCAACCTCCCGGGCGGCTGGGGCATGTTCAACCAGCCCAACTGGGGCGGCCGCCAGTACCCGTGGAAGCTCAGCGCCACCCCGCCGGCCGGCGGCGTGGACGGCGAGACCCTGGCCCAGTGCAACGGCGACCTCCCGCACAGCTGGACCTCGCAGCACGCGGCCTGGAACAAGGGCCGGATGGACAACTGGGTCACCGGAGTCGGCAACACCCGCACGCTCGGCTATCTGGACCGGGGCGACATCCCCTTCCACTACGGCCTCGCCGACCACTACACGATCTGTGACGCCTACTTCTGCTCCACCCTCAGCGCGACCGGCCCGAACCGCACCTTCCTGTGGAGCGGCAAGATCGACGCCTCCAGCAAGGACGGCGGCGACGAGTCCGGGCTGACCTGGGAGACGTACGCGGAGGCCCTCCAGCGGGCCGGCATGAGCTGGAAGGTCTACCAGAACGCCCAGGACAACTACGGGGACAACGGCCTGGCCTACTTCAAGAAGTTCACGGACGCGGCCCCCGGCAACCCGCTGTGGGACCGGGGCATGGGCTCGGTGCCCAAGGTCACCGGCTCCACCCCCGACGACATCGCGGCCGCCATCCGCGCCGACGTCCTCGCCGGCACCCTCCCCCAGGTGTCCTGGGTCGTGGCCAGCGAGGCCTTCTCCGAGCACCCCTACGCCCCGCCCGGTGACGGCGCGCACTTCGTGGACCTGGTCTACCGCGCGCTCGCCGCCGACCCCGAGGTCTTCGACTCCACGGTCCTCTTCCTCAACTACGACGAGAACGACGGCTTCTTCGACCACGTGCCGCCGCCGGTCGCCCCGCCCGGCACCCCGGGCGAGTACATCGACGGCACCCCGATCGGCCTCGGCTTCCGCGTGCCGATGCTGGTGCTGTCCCCGTGGACCCGAGGGGGCTGGGTGAGCTCTGAGGTCTTCGACCACACCTCGGTGCTGCGCTTCATGGAGACCTGGACGGCGGCCCTCGGCACCCCCGCCACCTGCCCGAACATCAGCGCCTGGCGCCGCAAGGTGACCGGCGACCTCACCGGCGTCTTCGACTTCGCCCACCCGGTCTACGGGGTCCCCGGGGGCCTGCCGTCCACCGCCAAGGTGATCGGCCAGGCGACCTGCGCCCCGCTCCCCAACCCGGCGCCGCAGGACAACGCCCTCCCGGCGCAGGAGCCCGGCACCCGCCCGGCGCGCGCCCTTCCCTACCAGGTGAACGGCAACCTGGACCGGTTCGAGTTCGGGGCGGCCGGCAAGATCCTGGCCTGGTTCTCGATGACCAACCAGGGCGCGCAGGCGAAGCAGGCGGCGCACTTCTCGATCCACCCCCACCAGTACCGGGACACGGCGGCCTGGCAGTACACGGTCGACGCGGGCGCCTCGGCCTCCGACTACTTCAACATCGGCCTCGGCAGCGGCTCCGGCAAGTACGACATCTCGATGCACGGCCCGAACCGCTTCCTGCGGCGCTTCCTCGGCGACGCGACGAAGCCCGGCAAGTCCCTGGAGGTAGCGGCCCGCTTCGCGGTGGAGCCCGGCACCGGCAAGACGGCGATCTGGTTCAAGCTGACGAACGCCTCCTCCGCCGCCGTCACCTTCACGATCCGCTCGAACGCCTACCGCACGGACGGGCCGTGGACCTACACGGTCCCGGCGAACTCCTCGCGCGAGGACTACTTCAACGCCGTGGCCTACAGCAACGGCTGGTACGACTTCACGATCCTGGCCGACTCCGACGGCACCTGGTCGCGCCGCTACACGGGCCACATCGAGACGGGCGCCGCCAGCGTCTCCGGCTAGCCCCGGCGACCCCTACAGCACGTCCCCGTCCCGCCAGTCGAAGTCGAGCCGCCCGGCCGGGTCCAGCCGGATCCCGCCGGGCGGCACCCACACGTAGGTGGACCCCTCCTCCTCGGGGAGCGGGACGGGCCCCGCGGGCGAGAGCGCGCCGATCCGCCCGCCCCACACCCGCCACCCGCGGCCGCGGTACAGCCCGGCCCCGTCCTCGGACGCCGACAGCGCGCCGAGGACGTACGCCCGGTCGACGATCGCCTCCAGCCCGGCCATGACGAGCCCGCCGAGCCCCCGGCGCCGCCGGTCCTCCCGTACGGCCACGGCCTCCACGTAGCCGGTGCGCAGGGCCCGGCCCCCGTGGACGACCCTGCGCTGCACGAGGCTGCCGTGCGCGACGAGCTCACCGTCCTCCCGGACCAGGGCGTGCATCCCGCCCAGCGCGTGCTCGAAGTCCTCTTCGGAGAAGTCCCCGTCGAAGGCGGCGTCGAGCAGGCCGCGGATCTCGCGCAGCTCCTGCCCGGTCAGCTCCGCGGTGTGGGCGGTGCGGATGCGCTCGTTCATGCCCCGAACCTACCCCGGGCCCGCATTGCGGACGCCGAACCGCCCTCCACCGGCCGGAATCGTCCGACGGGGCTCTGGCGGTCTGGACCAATGCGTCGGCACAATCGCGCCATGTCGACCGATACCCCGCAGTGGACCCCGATCCACGGCCAGCCCTACCGTCCCGCCGCCTACCGGCCGCAGCGCATGCCGCAGCCCGAATCCCTCGCGCGCGCCGCCGAGTTGCGGGCGCGGATGGACGAGCGGCGGACCGTACGCCACTTCTCCCCCGACCCGGTGCCCGAGCAGGTGGTCCGCGACGCCATCGCGTGCGCCGCGACCGCCCCCTCCGGCGCCCACCAGCAGCCCTGGACCTTCGTCCTGGTCAAGGACCCGGCCATCCGGCGACAGATCCGCGCCGCCGCCGAACAGGAGGAGCAGATCTCCTACGACGGCCGCCTCGGCGACGAGTGGCTCGCCGCCCTGCGCCCCATCGGCACGGACGCGGTCAAGACCCACCTCACGGACGCCCCGGCCCTCATCGTGGTCTTCCAGCAGCGCTACTGGCTGGGCCCGGACGGCACCAAGCACAAGCACTACTACGTCGACGAGTCGGTCGGCATCGCGGTGGGCATGCTCCTGTCCGCCCTGCACCTGTCGGGCCTGGCCGCCCTGATCCACACCCCGAGCCCGATGCGCTTCCTCGGCCAGGTCCTGGCCCGCCCCGAGAACGAGAAGGCCTTCGCGGTGATCCCGGTCGGCTACCCGTCACCCGACTGCGAGGTCCCCGACCTGATCCGCAAATCCCTGGACCAGGTCATGGTCGAGGTCTAGGCGCGGCAATGGAAACCGCCCCCGCTCCGGGCTTGGGGGTACCGGAACGGGGGCGGGGTTCTGCGGGGCTGGGTCAGCCCATGTGGGGGTAGCCGTACTCGGTCGGCGCGACCAGGGTCTCCTTGATGGAGCGGGTCGAGGTCCAGCGCTGCAGGTTGGTCGCGGCGCCCGCCTTGTCGTTCGTGCCCGAGGCGCGGCCGCCGCCGAAGGGCTGCTGGCCGACCACGGCGCCGGTCGACTTGTCGTTGATGTAGAAGTTGCCCGCCGCGAAGCGGAGCTTCTCCATCGCGTGCGCGGCCGCGTACCGGTCCGCCGCGATGATCGAGCCGGTCAGGGCGTACGCCGAGACGGACTCCATCTGCTCCAGCATCGCGTCGAAGTCGGCGTCCTCGTAGACGTGCACGGCGAGGATCGGGCCGAAGTACTCGGTCGTGAAGACCTCGTTCTCCGGGTCGGTGCACGCGATGACGGTCGGGCGGACGAAGTAGCCCTCCGAGTCGTCGTACGTGCCGCCCGCGATGATCTCGCAGGTCGGGTCGGCCTTCGCGCGGTCGATGGCGGCCTTGTTCTTGGCGAAGGAGCGCTCGTCGATGACGGCGCCGATGAAGTTGCCCAGGTCGCGGACGTCACCCATGGTGATGCCGTCGACCTCGGCCGCGAAGGCCTCCTTGAAGCCGTCGTTCCAGATCGAGGCCGGGATGTAGGCGCGCGAGGACGCCGAGCACTTCTGGCCCTGGAACTCGAAGGAGCCGCGGGTCAGCGCGGTCTTCAGGATCGCGCGGTCCGCGGACGGGTGCGCGACGACGAAGTCCTTGCCGCCGGTCTCGCCGACCAGGCGCGGGTAGGACTTGTACTTCTCGATGTTGTTGCCGACCGTCTTCCACAGGTACTGGAAGGTCTTGGTCGAGCCGGTGAAGTGGATGCCGGCCAGCTCGGGGTGGTTCAGGGCCACCTCGGAGACGGCGATGCCGTCGCCGGTCACCAGGTTGATGACGCCCTTCGGCAGACCGGCCTCCTCCAGGAGCTCCATCAGGAGGACCGCGGAGTGGGTCTGCGTCGGGGAGGGCTTCCACAGGACCACGTTGCCCATGAGGGCGGGGGCGGTCGGCAGGTTGCCGGCGATGGCCGTGAAGTTGAACGGCGTGATCGCGTAGACGAAGCCTTCGAGCGGGCGGTGGTCGCTGCGGTTCCACACGCCGGCGGAGTTCGCGACCGGCTGCTCGGCCAGGATCTGGCGGGCGAAGTGGACGTTGAAGCGCCAGAAGTCGACGAGCTCGCACGGGCAGTCGATCTCGGCCTGCTGCGCGGTCTTCGACTGGCCCAGCATGGTGGAGGCGGCGAGCTTCTCGCGCCACGGGCCGGCCAGCAGCTCGGCGGCGCGCAGGATGATCGCGGCGCGGTCGTCGAAGGACATGGAGCGCCAGGCGGGGGCGGCGGCCAGGGCGGCGTCGATGGCCTCCTGGGCGTCGGCCTCGGTGGCGTTGGCGTAGGTGCCGAGCACGGACTTGTGGTCGTGCGGCTGGACCACGTCGAAGCGCTCGCCGCCGCCCATCCGCTTGACGCCGTTGATCGTCATCGGAAGGTCGATCGGGTTCTCGGACAGCTGCTTGAGCTGCGTTTCGAGACGCGCGCGCTCCGGGCTGCCGGGGGCGTACGAGTGGACCGGCTCGTTGACCGGAGCGGGGACCTGGGTCACAGCATCCATGGGGCTGGTAACTCCTTGACCTGGTTCTTGGCTAGTTCTTGGTGATCATCGAGCGGAGGAAGAAGAGGAGGTTGGCCGGCTTCTCCGCGAGGCGGCGCATGAAGTAGCCGTACCAGTCGGTCCCGTACGCGGTGTAGACGCGCATCCGGTGGCCCTCGGCGGCGAGCCGCAGGTGCTCCTCGCTGCGGATGCCGTACAGCATCTGGAACTCGTACTCGTCCAGTTTGCGCCCGGCCTGGCGGGCGAGCTCCTGGCCGATCGCGATCAGGCGCGGGTCGTGGGACCCGATCATCGGGTAGCCCTCTCCGTCCATCAGGATCTTCATGATCCGGACGTACGCCTTGTCGATCTCGGCCTTGTCCTGGTAGGCGACCTCGGCGGGCTCCTTGTAGGCGCCCTTCACGATGCGGACACGGCTGCCGGCGGCGGCCAGGCGGCGGGCGTCGGCCTCCGTGCGGAAGAGGTACGCCTGGATCACGCAGCCGGTCTGCGGGAAGTCGCGGCGCAGTTCCTCGTGGATCGCGAACATCGAGTCGAGGGTGGTGTGGTCCTCGGCGTCGAGCGTCACGGTCGTGCCGATGGCCGCGGCGGCCTCGACGACCGGGCGGACATTGGCGAGGGCGAGCTCGTGGCCGCCCTCCAGCGCCTGGCCGAACATCGACAGCTTCACCGACATCTCGGCGCGCTCGCCGAGACCGAGCTCCGCGAGGCGCTCGATGAGCTGGAGGTAGGCGTCGCGGGCGGCGTGGGACTGCTCCACCTCGGTGATGTCCTCGCCCACGACGTCGAGGGTGACCTCGAGGCCGTTGCGCGTCAGCTCCTCCACGATCGGGATGACCTGGTCCACCGTCTCACCGGGGATGAATCGGTTCACCACGGGCTTGGTCACCGGGGCGGCAGAGACGATACGGCGCATCTTGTCGCTGCGCGAAGCGGCGAGGATCACGGGACCCAGCACGGGGCACCTCCAGCGGGTGGCAGAAGAAAAGCTCAAGTAAAACCACCGTGAAACCTAAGGATCGCTTTGATCCTCTGCCATCGACAGCTGTCACGCATCCGTGTCCCGGATCTCATACATCTGTCTGAAGAGCCGGTGCGGGGGTGGGAGAATGGCCGGGTGAAGGGCGATTACCAGGACCTGGTGGACGAGATCTCGGCGCTGCTCGGCGCCCCCGCGACACTGGAGAACCGGGACTTCCGGCTGATCGCCTTCGGCGCGCACGACAGCGACGACGACCTCGCGATGGATCCGGTACGGACCCGCTCGATCCTGACCCGCCAGTCGACGGCGGCCGTGCGGTCCTGGTTCGAGGGCTTCGGCATCGCCCGCGCGACCGGGCCCGTCCGGATCCCGGCGGCGCCCGACGCGGGGGTGTTCCGGGGCCGGATCTGCCTGCCCGTGCGCTACCGCGGCATCGTGCAGGGCTACGTGTGGCTCCTCGACCAGGAGCCCGGCACGCCCGGCCCCGGACCGGCGGCGCTGGACGCGGCCATGGAGGTGGCCCAGCGGATCGGGGTCCTGCTCGCCGAGGAGGCCAAGGCGGGGGCCGATCTGTCGCGGGAGTTCCTGGCGGTGCTGACGGCGGGGCGCGGCTGGCAGCGGGACATGGCGGTGGCCGCGCTGCGGGTCGCCCTGGGCCCGGGCGCGGACGGCCCGCACGCGGTCGTGTGCGTGGCGCCGTGGCCCGGGGAGGCTCCGGCGTCGGTCCCCGGAGCGGCGGCCGTGTGCGTGGTCCCCCGTGGGGCCGGGGGCGGCGCCCACCCGGGCGGCGCTCTGCCGGGGGGCGACGGGGACCTGGCGGTGCTGCTGCGGATCCGCTCGACGGACGCGCTGGCCCCGGCCCTGGCGGCGGTGTCCCGGCTGCTCCCGCGCACGGCGGACGCGTCCGGCGCGGCGGCCGGCGCGAGCACCGGTTCGGCCGGCGCGGCCGGTTCGGCCGGTCTCGCCGCCCACCGGACGACCGCCGGCGTCGGGGACCCGGTACGGGGCCTCGGGGAGCTGCCCGCCGCCTGGGGGCAGGCCGTCGCCGCGGCCCGGGCGGCCGTCGCGCAGCCCCGGTTCGGCCCGGTCGCCCAGTGGTCGGCGATCGGCCCGTACCGGCTGCTGGCGACCCTCGCCTCCGAACCGGTCGACGACCCGGCCGCCCGCGCCCTCCTGACGCCGGCTCACCGCGAACTCGCACGTACGGCCGAGGTGTTCCTGGACTGCGCAGGCCAGGCGGGCCGCGCGGCGGCGGCCCTGGGCATCCACCGCCAGACCCTCTACTACCGCCTCGCCCGCGTGGAACAGCTGACGGGCCTCGATCTGGACGAGGGCGAGGACCGACTCCTGCTCCACATGGCCCTCAAGGCCGCCCGCCTGGCCTGATCCCCTGTCGGCTGCGCCGCCCGGAGGCCGCGATCCGGGCACGGACGTCCCGATGCACCCGACGGACCAACGGCGTTCAGGCGCCCGGCCGCTACTCCAGCGCGGCGCTTCCGGCTCCGCTTGTCGTACCGCGGGCTTACCGCTCCGCGGGACGCGTCATCGCCTCGGCGGCCCGGCGCATGCCCTCGGTGAACTCCTCCGCGGTGGCGGCCGACTCCGGATCGAAGAGCCACTGGATCATCAGGCCGTTCAGGAGCGCCTGGTAGAAGGAGCCCAGCGTGCGCACGTCCCGGTCGTCGAGCTGATCCTCCGGCGTGCCGGTCAGCATCGAGATCAGGCCCCGGCGCCCCTCGGCCTGCGAGGCGGCGAGCAACTTGCGCAGCTCCGGCCGCTGGTCGCGGCCCAGCGCCACCTCCAGGCTGGCCGCCCAGACCGGCCCCGACTTCTCGTGCTGCGCCAGGACGCCCTCCCACAGCGCGCGGAAGCGCTCCAGTGAGCCGCCCTCCCCCGCCAGGCCCGACTGGAAGCCCTCGCCCCATTCCTCGATCAGACCGATGAAGGCCTGGGTGAGCAGGGCGTCCTTGGAGCCGTAGTGGTAGCCGATGGAGGCCAGGTTGGTTCCCGAGGCGCTGACGATGTCGCGCGCGGTCGTGCGCACGAACCCCTTCTCGACCAGGCACTTCTTGGCACCTTCGAGCAGATCTTCACGATGTCCCATACCGACACGTTAGCAAGACAGCCGTCCCAGACAACCGTTTGGGACGGCCGTTTTATACAGACGTCATAGACAAACGTTTAAGACGTCTGTACATTCCTTCCCATGACGAACCCCGCCGCCCCAGCGCGACTCGCCGGCCGCCGTGAATGGACCGCCTTCACCGTCCTGCTGCTGCCTCTGCTCCTGGTCTCGATGGACGTCTCCGTCCTCTACTTCGCCATCCCGGCCATCACCGACGAGCTCCAGCCGAGCGCCACCCAGCAGCTCTGGATCTTCGACAGTTACGCCTTCGCCCTCTCCGGCCTGCTGATCACCATGGGCTCGCTCGGCGACCGGATCGGCCGCCGCAAGCTGCTGCTGATCGGCGCCACCGCCTTCGGCCTCGCCTCGATCGGCGCCGGCTGTGCCACCAGCGCCGAGATGCTCATCGCGGCCCGCGTGCTGCTCGGCATCGGCGGCGCCACCCTGATGCCGTCCACGCTCGCCCTCGTCCGCAACCTCTTCCAGGACGCGGCGCAGCGCGGCCGGGCCATCGCCCTCTGGTCCGGGGCCATGACCGGCGGCATCGCCCTCGGCTCGGTCCTGAGCGGTGTGATGCTGAACCACTTCGCCTGGGGCTCCGTCTTCCTCATCAACGTGCCCGCGATGCTGCTCCTGCTGGTCCTGGTCCCCGTGCTGGTACCGGAGTTCAAGGACCCGGCCCCGGGCCGCTTCGACCTGCTGGGCGTCCCGCTGTCCATGGCCGCCGTGCTGCCGGTCGTCTACGGCCTGAAGGAGATCGCCGCCGAGGGCTTCGAGCCCCTCTACCTGGTCTGCGTCACCGTCGGCCTGGCCTTCGGGTACGTCTTCGTCCGCCGCCAGCGCGGCCGCGACGACGCCATGGTGAGCCGGGCGCTGTTCCGGGGCCGCGGATTCGGTGCGGGCATCGGCCTGAACACGATCGCCGCCTTCGCGATGATGGGCTCGGCCTACTTCACCACCCAGTACCTCCAGTCGGTGCTCGGCATGGGCCCCCTGGAAGCCGCCCTGTGGAGCCTCGCCCCCTCGCTCGTCATCGGCGCGGCCGCTCCGCTCGGCGCGGCCCTGGCCCAGAGGGTGGACCGGGCCTACGTGATCGCCGGCGGGTTCGCCCTCGCCGCCGCCGGGTTCGCCCTGGTGGGCCTGGTCGGGACGGACTCGCTGTGGCTGCTGCTGACCGGCGCCGGGGTGCTGGCCTCGGGCATCGTCACCGTGATGTCCCTGGTGTCCGACATGGCGCTGGCCTCGGCCCCCGCCGAGAAGGCCGGTTCCGCCGCCTCCCTGCTGGAGACCGGCCAGGAGTTCGGCGGGGCCCTCGGCATGGCCCTGCTGGGCAGCCTGAGCACCGCCGTCTACCGCAGCGACCTGGCGGACTCCGAGCCCGCGGTACGGGAGACCCTGGGCGGGGCCGTCGCCACGGCCCACCAGCTCGGCGGGGCGGCGGGCGAGCAGGTGCTGGCCGCGGCCCGGGAGGCCTTCGTCCACGGTATGCAGTACGCGGCCTGGGGCGGCACGGCGCTGCTGCTCGGGGCGGCCGTCCTCGCCGCGGCTTCGATGCGGGGGATCGAAGCCCCCGCCCCGCCCCCGGCGGAGCCGGCCGGGGCCGACGAAGCCCCCGTCCGGGAGACGACGTACAGCTGACCGGCGCGCGGCGGCCGACGGAACGCGAAAGGGCCCGGGGATCTCCCCCGGGCCCTTCGCCTATGTCCTGCCGCTCAACCGCTCAGCTGCTCAGCCGCTCAGCCGAGAGCGACGGTGCGCGCCGAGACGGCGCCGATCTCGGCGGCGATGTCCGCGAGGACGTTCGCCGGGACCTCGGCGTCGACGGTGAGGACGGCCAGCGCCTCGCCGTGCTCCTCCGCGCGGGCGACCTGCATGCCCGCGATGTTCAGACCGGCCTCGCCGAGCAGCTGCCCGACCTTGCCGACCACGCCCGGGCGGTCGGTGTAGCGCAGCACGACCATGAAGTCGGCGAGCGCGAGGTCCACGTCGTACTCGCCGACGCCGACGATCTTCTGAAGGTGCTTGGGGCCGGCGAGCGTGCCGGAGACCGAGACCTCCTGACCGTCCGACAGGGTGCCGCGCACGGTGACCACGTTGCGGTGGTCCGGGGACTCCGAGCTGGTGGTCAGGCGCACCTCGACACCGCGCTCCTGCGCGAACAGCGGGGCGTTGACGTAGGAGACCGTCTCGTCGACGACGTCCTCGAAGACACCCTTGAGGGCGGAGAGTTCCAGCACCTTGACGTCGTGCTGGGTGATCTCGCCGCAGACCTCGACGTCGAGGCGGACCGCGACCTCGCCCGCGAGGGCGGTGAAGATGCGGCCGAGCTTCTCGGCGAGCGGCAGGCCCGGACGGACGTCCTCGGCGATGACGCCGCCCTGGACGTTGACCGCGTCGGGCACGAGCTCACCGGCGAGCGCGAGGCGCACCGACTTGGCGACCGAGACACCGGCCTTCTCCTGGGCCTCGTCCGTGGACGCGCCGAGGTGCGGGGTGCAGACGACCTGGTCGAGCTCGAAGAGCGGGGAGTCCGTGCAGGGCTCCTTCGCGTACACGTCGAGGCCGGCGCCGGCGACGCGGCCCTCCTTGATGGCCGAGTACAGCGCGGCCTCGTCCACGATCCCGCCGCGCGCGGCGTTGACGATGCGGACGGACGGCTTCACCTTGTGCAGGGCCTCGTGCCCGATGAGACCGAGGGTCTCGGGGGTCTTGGGCAGGTGCACGGTGATGAAGTCGGCGACCTCCAGGAGCTCGTCCAGCGTCAGCATCTTGACGCCCATCTGGGCGGCGCGCGCGGGCTGTACGTAGGGGTCGTAGGCGACGACCTTCATGCCGAAGGCCGACATGCGCTGGGCGACCAGGACACCGATGCGGCCGAGGCCGACGACGCCGAGGGTCTTCTCGCTGAGCTCGACGCCCGTGTACTTGTTCCGCTTCCACTCACCGTTCTTCAGAGCGGTGTTGGCCTGCGGGATGTTGCGCGCGGTGGCGACGAGCAGACCGCAGGCCAGTTCGGCGGCGGTCACGATGTTCGAGGTCGGGGCGTTGACGACCATCACGCCGGCCTTGGTGGCGGCGGAGACGTCCACGTTGTCCAGTCCGACGCCGGCGCGCGCGACGACCCGCAGCTTCCTGGCCGCGGCGATGGCCTCGGCGTCGACCTTGGTGGCGGATCGCACGAGGATCGCGTCCACGTCGACGATCGCGGGCAGCAGCTCGGCGCGGTCCGCGCCGTTGCAGTGCCGGATCTCGAAGTCGGGGCCGAGCGCCTCCACCGTGGCGGGCGACAGCTCTTCGGCGATGAGTACGACAGGTTTCGAGCTCACGTGGGTCCTCACAAGTCCAGTGCGGACGGCCGTCCCGACGGCCGCAGGCGGTGGAGGGGGTAGCCGCGTGGAAGACGCACGACACTGTGGGCCTGACGCGTATGTGTTGAGCAGTGTAGTGGCGCTGAGCGGCCGGATTTCCGCCTGTACGGAAGGATCACCCGTCCGTGGTTGGCCGGGGTGGACAAGCCATGCCCCGGACGGCCGCATTCCAGGGGCCCGGGACGCCCGGGCCACCGTGGCCCGCGGCGCCCCCGGCGATGCGCGGCGGGGCCGGGACACGACGCCCCGGCCCCCCGTCACACGATCAGCTCTCGTCGTTGTCGACCCAGCTCATCAGCTTGCGCAGCTTCTTGCCGGTGGTCTCCAGCAGGTGCTCCTCGTCGGCCTTCTTGTACTCGTTGTACTTCGGCAGACCGGCCTTGTACTCGGCCATCCAGGTGTTGGCGAACTCGCCGCTCTGGATCTCCGCGAGGACCTTCTTCATCTCGGCCTTGGTGGCGTCGGTGATGATGCGGGGACCGGTGATGTAGTCGCCCCACTCGGCGGTCTCGGAGACCGACCAGCGCATCTTCTCCAGGCCGCCCTCGTACATGAGGTCCACGATGAGCTTCAGCTCGTGCAGGCACTCGAAGTACGCGATCTCCGGCTGGTAGCCGGCCTCGGTCAGGGTCTCGAAACCGGCCTTGACCAGCGCGGAGGCGCCACCGCAGAGGACGGCCTGCTCACCGAACAGGTCGGTCTCGGTCTCCTCGGTGAAGGTGGTCTTGATGACACCGGCGCGGGTGCCGCCGATGCCGGCGGCGTACGAGAGCGCCAGCGCGAAGGCGTTGCCCGAGTGGTCCTGCTCGACGGCCGCGATGCATGGAACGCCGCGGCCCTCCTCGTACTGACGACGGACCAGGTGGCCCGGGCCCTTCGGGGCGACCAGGGCGACGTCCACGTTGGCCGGGGGCTTGATGAAGCCGTAGCGGACGTTGAAGCCGTGGCCGAAGAAGAGCGCGTCGCCGTCCTTGAGGTGGTCCTTGATGGACTCCTCGTAGATCTCGGCCTGCAGCGGGTCCGGGGTCAGGATCATGATGACGTCGGCCCACTCGGCGGCTTCCGCCACGGGGACGACCGTCAGACCCTGCTCCTCGGCCTTGGCCTTGGACTTCGAGCCCTCCTTCAGGCCGACCTTGACGTCGACGCCGGAGTCACGGAGCGACAGCGCGTGGGCGTGGCCCTGGCTGCCGTAACCGATGACCGCGACCTTGCGGCCCTGGATGATGGACAGGTCGGCGTCGTTCTCGTAGAACAGCTCGGCCACTGGGATATCTCCTTGGTGCGCTGGTGTTGCTCCCACCGTACGGCGGGGAACGGAATCTGAGTTTCTCGGTCTCGCTATGCGAGCTGAGCGTGTCCGGCCGGGTTGCGCGGCCGGTGCGTCGGCGGGGTCAGGCGCTGCGGTCGAGCGCGCGCAGGCTGCGGTCCGTGATGGACCGGCCGCCACGCCCTATGGCGATCGTGCCGGACTGCACGAGCTCCTTGATGCCGAAGGGCTCCAGCATCTTGAGCATCGCGCCGAGCTTGTCGGCGCCGCCGGTGGCCTCGATGGTGACGGCCTCCGGGGAGACGTCGACCGTCTTGGCGCGGAACAGCTGGACGATCTCGACGATCTGCGACCGCGTCTCGTTGTCGGCGCGGACCTTCACCAGGACGAGTTCACGCTCGATCGCGTTGTGGGGCTCCAGCTCGACGATCTTGAGCACGTTGACCAGCTTGTTCAGCTGCTTGGTCACCTGCTCCAGCGGGAGGTCCTCGACGTTGACGACGATGGTGATGCGGGAGATGTCGGGGTGCTCGGTGACACCGACCGCGAGCGAGTCGATGTTGAAGCCGCGGCGGGAGAACAGTGCGGCGATCCGGGCGAGGATGCCGGGCGTGTTCTCGACCAGGACGGAGAGCGTGTGCTTGGACATGTGGGGCGTTCTCTCTCTCGGCTCTCTCGGCTCAGTCGTCTTCGTTGTCGCCGAAGTCGGGACGGACGCCCCGGGCTGCCATGACCTCGTCGTTGGAGGTGCCGGCGGCGACCATCGGCCACACCATGGCGTCCTCGTGGACGATGAAGTCGATCACGACGGTACGGTCGTTGATCGCGTTGGCCTCGGCGATGACCCTGTCCAGGTCGGCCGGGTCCTCACAGCGCAGCGCCACGCAGCCCATGGCCTCGGACAGCTTGACGAAGTCCGGGACCCGCGTGCCCTTGCGGGGGGCGGTGGACTCGCCGAGCTGGGAGCCGACCGTGTCGTGGCCGGTGTCGTCGGCGTGCAGGACGGTGTTGGAGTACCGCTGGTTGTAGAACAGGGTCTGCCACTGGCGGACCATGCCCAGCGCACCGTTGTTGATGATCGCGACCTTGATCGGGATGTTGTTCAGCGCGCAGGTGACCAGTTCCTGATTGGTCATCTGGAAACAGCCGTCGCCGTCGATCGCCCAGACCGTGCGCTCCGGCATGCCGACCTTGGCGCCCATCGCGGCCGGGACCGCGTAGCCCATGGTTCCGGCGCCGCCGGAGTTCAGCCAGGTGCGGGGCTCCTCGTACTTGACGAAGTGCGAGGCCCACATCTGGTGCTGGCCGACGCCCGCCGCGAAGATCGTGCCCTTCGGCGCGAGCGCGCCGATGCGCTCGATGACCTGCTGGGGCGAGAGGCTGCCGTCCTCGGGCAGGTCGTAGCCCAGCGGGTAGGTCTCGCGCCAGCGGCTGAGGTCGTTCCACCAGGCGGTGTAGTCGCCCGCGTTGCCCTCGGTGTGCTCGGCCTGGACGGCCTGGATCAGGTCGGCGATGACCTCGCGGGCGTCGCCGACGATCGGGACGTCGACCGCGCGGTTCTTGCCGATCTCGGCCGGGTCGATGTCCGCGTGGATGATCTTGGCGAAGGGGGCGAAGCTGTCCAGCTTGCCGGTGACCCGGTCGTCGAAGCGGGTGCCGAGGGCGATCAGCAGGTCCGACTTCTGCAGGGCGGTGACGCCGGTGACGCTGCCGTGCATGCCGGGCATGCCGACGTGCAGCGGGTGGCTGTCGGGGAAGGAGCCGAGGGCCATCAGGGTGGTGCAGACCGGGACGCCGGTCAGCTCGGCCAGGACCTTCAGCTCGGCGGTCGCGCCGGACTTCATGACGCCGCCGCCGACGTACAGCACCGGGCGCTTGGCCTGGCAGATGAGCTTGGCGGCCTCGCGGATCTGCTTGGCGTGCGGCTTGGTGACCGGCCGGTAACCGGGGAGGTCCTGCGCGGGCGGCCACGAGAAGGTGGTCTTCGCCTGCAGGGCGTCCTTGGCGATGTCGACCAGGACCGGGCCCGGGCGGCCGGTGGAGGCGATGTGGAAGGCCTCGGCGATCGTCCGCGGGATGTCCTCGGCCTTGGTGACCAGGAAGTTGTGCTTGGTGATCGGCATCGTGATGCCGACGATGTCCGCCTCCTGGAAGGCGTCGGTACCGATCGCCTTGGAGGAGACCTGGCCGGTGATCGCGACGAGCGGGACGGAGTCCATGTGCGCGTCGGCGATGGGGGTGACCAGGTTGGTCGCGCCCGGGCCGGAGGTCGCCATGCAGACGCCGACCTTGCCGGTGGCCTGGGCGTAGCCGGTGGCGGCGTGCCCGGCGCCCTGTTCGTGGCGGACCAGGATGTGACGGACCTTCTTGGAGTCCATCATCGGGTCGTACGCGGGGAGGATGGCACCTCCCGGAATCCCGAAGACGGTGTCGCACCCCACCTCTTCGAGAGAGCGGATGAGGGACTGCGCACCCGTGACGTGCTCAACTGCGGCGGACTGATGTCCGCCGGAACGGGGCCGCGGCTGCGGATGGTGGGCCCCGGTGGCCTGCTCGGTCATCGGCATTCTCTTCTCGAAGCTGAGGGTTTTACGCGGATTCGACTCTGTGCCAGTGCAACAAAAAACCCCTCGTGCCGGGAGGCAAGCGAGGGGAGCGCGTCGGGTGTGTGGAGCGGGGACATGCTGGCCCCAGCTTCAGCCGACGCGCTTTCCAAGTACGAGAATTCGGGTGCGCATGGCACTGACCCTCCCTCCGGCGGGAGGGTGATGTCAAGTAGGTGGGACGGGCGTCTCATTATGTGAGCCTCTACGGATGGCCATCGAGCCCCCGGGGGAACCGCCTGCCAGAGCGGGCTGGGCCGCTCCACCCGGTACTGGGAACGTACCGCGCACCAGCGCGCGCCGCAGCCTGTACTCGTCGAGCGGTCCGGAAAACGCCACTCCCTGGCCGTGGGTGCAGCCCATCGCACGCAGGGCCGTCACCTGTTCGGGGAGGTCCACACCGTCGGCCACCGACTGCATGCCCAGGTCGTTTGCGATCCGCAAGAGCCCTGCGGTGATCTTGTGCAGGCGGGCCGACTCGACCACCCCCTCCACCAGGCCACGGTCCAGTTTGAGCATGTCCACGGGGAGGCGGCGCAGGGCGCTGATGGCCGCGTAACCGCTGCCGAAACCGTCCAGGGCGATGCCCACCCCGAGCCGGTGCAGGCCGGTCAGGCGGCGCTCCAGGTCGTCGAAGGGCACTCGAGGGTCGGATACGGCGAGCTCCAGCACCAGCGCCCCGGAGGGCAGCCCGTGCCGGGTCAGCAGGGCCTCCACGGAGCCGAGCGGCATGGCGCCGTCCAGGAGCCGCTGGGCGGTCATCCGTACGGCCACGGGCACGGCGTGCCCCGCCCGGTGCCGGTCGGCGGCCTGCTGCACGGCCTCCTCCAGCAGCCAGCGCCCCAGCTCGGCGACGCGGGCGGGGGAACCGCCGGCGAAGCCGGACAGGGTCTCGGGGCCCGCGGGGCCGGAGCCGCCCTCGCTGTATTCGGCGACCCGGAGGAACTCGGCCGGGGTGAAGAGGATCCCCTGGGCCGAGCGCCAGCGGGCCTGCGCCACGACGGCCGAGATCTCGCCGGTGGCCAGCGAGACCACGGGCTGGTGCAGCAGCGCGAACTCGCCCTCGTGCAGTGCGGTCCGCAGCCGGCCCGCCAGCTCGGCCTTCCGGACGAGCTCCGCCTTCATCTGGGGGGCGTACAGCTCGACGCGGTCCTTGCCGCCCGCCTTGGCCCGGTACATCGCCAGGTCCGCGTTGCGCATCAGGTCCGAAGGGGTGACGCCCTGGTCGGCGAAGGCGACACCGATGCTGGCCGCCACCCGCACCTCGCTGCCGCCGATCCGGTACGGCTGGGAGAGGGTGGTGCGCAGCCGGTCCGCGATCTCGCGCACCTGGTACTCGCGGGCGCTGCGGTCGCGGTTCCCGTCGCCCAGGATCAGCGCGGCGAACTCGTCGCCGCCGAGGCGGGCGGCGGTGTCCCCGGCGCGGACCGAGTCCTGGAGCCGGCGCGCGGCTTCGATGAGCAGCTCGTCGCCGGCCTGGTGGCCGATGGTGTCGTTGACCGCCTTGAAGCCGTCGAGGTCGATGAAGAGCACGGCGGTGCTGTGGTCACCGGCGCGGCGGCCGGTCAGGGCCTGGCGGACGCGGCGGGTGAACAGGGCCCGGTTCGGCAGGTCGGTCAGCGGGTCGTGTTCGGCGCTGTACTGGAGCTGGGCCTGGAGCCTGACGCGTTCTGTGACGTCGCGGCTGTTGAGGATGAGCCCGCCCTGGTGGCGGTTGACGGTGGATTCCACGTTGAGCCAGTCACCGCCGCCCGACTTGAAGCGGCACTCGATGCGGGTGGTGGGCTCCTCGGTCGGCGGCGCGGCCAGGAAGCGGCGTACCTCGTGGACCACCCGGCCCAGGTCGTCCGGGTGGATCAGGGTGGCGAGCTCGGTGCCGACCAGCTCCTCCGCCTCGCGTCCGTAGACCCCGGCGGCGGCGGGGCTGACGTAGCGCAGGGTCCCGGTGGGCGCGGCGATCATGATGACGTCGCTGGAGCCCTGGACCAGGGAGCGGAAGTGGTTCTCCTTCTGGGCCAGCTCCTGGGTCAGCGCGATGTTGTCCAGGAGCATGATGCCCTGCCGGATGACCAGCGCCAGCACGACCGTGCAGCCGGTGAAGACGACCGTCCGGTCGACCTTCCTGGCGTCCACGACGTTCCAGAGGATGCCGAGCGTGCACACCGCGGCCGCGAGGTACGGGGTGAGCGCGGGCAGCGAGCCGGTGATCGGGCGACTGTGCACCCGCTCCGGCCGCGGGCGCCCGGCCGACTCCGGGCCCGGATGCGCGCGCTTGGCGCCCCAGGGCGCGTACGCGAGCAGGAGCGAGCCCGCGAACCAGCCCGCGTCCAGCAGCTGTCCGGACTGGTACTCGGCGCTCAGCAGGGGCGAGGTGAACAGGGCGTCGCTGAGCACGGTCAGGGCCAGCGCGGCGATGGCGGTGTTGACGGCGGAGCGGTTGTTGTCGCTCCGCCGGAAGTGCAGGACCAGGACCATCGACACGAGCGCGATGTCCAGGAGCGGATAGGCGAGGGAGAGCGCGGCGCGTGGCACGCCGTCGGGGTCGCCGGTCTGGGCGCTGCGCGCCGCCTGGGCCAGGGCCACGCTCCAGGACAGGGTGAACAGGGAGCCTGCGATGAGCCAGGAGTCGAGCCCCAGGCACACCCAGCCGGCGCGGGTGACCGGGCGTTTGGCGAGGACCAGCAGCCCGACGATGGCGGGCGGGGCGAAGCAGAGGTAGGCGAAGTCGGCGAGCGAGAGCTTCGGCACGCTCTCGCCGAGGATGACCTCGTACCAGCCCCAGACGGCGTTTCCGGTGGCGCCCATGAGGGAGGAGAAGGCGAAGAGCAGCCAGGCGGGGCGCTCACGGCTGTCGATCGCCCGCGCGTAGGAGTAGCAGGAGACCGCGGCGAGTACGCCGGCCGCGCTGAGTCCGAAATCGCCCATGACCGCTGCGACTTCCTTCGACCCCCAGTTGAGTGCGGCGCCGACGGCGTATCCGCCACAGACCAGTGCGAGCAGGAGCTGCATCGCCAGGCCCCCGCCGCCGCCGGAGACGGACGGCCGGTTCAAGAGCGCCGTCCCCTGGGCATTCACCGGTCCCCCTCGCCGGCGGGCTCCGGCGCAGCCCAGTCCCGGCAGCGTCGCCTCCGGCGGCCTTGCCGCAGCGGATCCATCGTCCATTGGCCGTGCATCGCCCGTCGCCCCCCAAAGTGTCCGATCACTCCCCAGCGCCAGACGTTCGTGGCGCAGCCCCTTCTTCCGGACGATACACCACTTTCGTCACTCAGGGACATAGTTGCTCTACGCTCCGTTACTGATAGGGGAGTTGTGTCCACCGAACGCATCCGTGTGACTGCGGAGCGTGCGCGAGGACGCCTTATTCGGTGACCAACACCGTGTGCTCCACGGGGTCCCCGGCGGCGAACCGCGTGAGCTGGCGCACCAGCAGACGCTTGGCCCGCGGCTCGAACGCCGAGCTGCTGCCGCCCACATGAGGCGTGATCAGGACATTCGGAGCATGCCAGAGCGGGTGGCCGGCGGGCAGCGGTTCCGGGTCGGTGACGTCGAGCGCCGCGCGCAGGCGGCCCGACTCCACTTCGGCCAGCAGGGATTCGGTGTCGACGACGGGTCCGCGCGCCACGTTGACCAGCAGGGCGCCGTCCTTCATCCGGCTCAGGAAGCCGGCGTCCACCAGGCCCCGGGTGGCCTCGGTCAGCGGGGTCACGAGGATCACCACGTCGGCGTCCGGCAGGAGCCGGGGAAGGTCGCCGAGGGCGTGGACGGGTCCGCGCGCGCCGGTGCGCGCCGTACGGGCCACGCGCGTGATCCGCTCGCACTCGAAGGGCACCAGCCGGTCCTCGATGGCGGAGCCGATGGATCCGTAGCCGATGATCAGAACGGATTTGTCGGCGAGTGCGTCGTAGAAACCGGAGCGCCACTCCTCGCGGTCCTGGCCGCGCACCATGCCCGGGATGCCGCGCAGGGAGGCGAGGGTCAGGGCGAGGGCGAGCTCGGCGGTGCTGGCCGTGTGCACGCCGACGGCGTTGCACAGCCGTACGCCGGGACGCAAGTGGCCGAGGCCGCCCAGGACGTGGTCGATGCCGGCGGTGAGGGTCTGGACGACCCGGACGGCGGGCATGGCGGCCAGCGGACGCACGGTGACCTCGGGGGACTTCATGTAGGGGGTCACGTAGAAGACGCAGTCCGCGGGATCCGCCGGGAAGGCGTCCTCGCCGTCCCAGAGGCGGTAGCGGAAGGAGTCGGGGAGGCCGTCGATCTCCTCGGCCGGGAACGGAAGCCAGACGTCCGGGGTCATTGCAGTCATGATCGCGAGGCTATGCCAAGGCTTCTTGATCAAGCCGTTAGTTTGTTGGCCGGAGCGGGAGGAGGACGCAGGCGTGGAGCGCAGGTCGATCGGGGCGGGGGCGCTGACCGTGGGCGCCGTCGGCCTCGGCTGTATGCCGATGAGCTGGGCGTACGCGCCTTCGCGGCGCAGCGGGCAGGAGTCGCTGGCCGCCGTGCACACGGCGCTGGACCTGGGGTCGAACCTGCTGGACACGGCCGATGTGTACGGGCCCTACACCAATGAGCTGCTGCTGGGCCGGGTGCTGCGGGAGCGGCGCTCGGAGGCGTTCGTCTCGGCGAAGGGGGGCCTGCGGGCGGGCGAACAGCACGTGGTGGCCGACGGGCGGCCCGGCTACATGCGGCGGGCCTGCGACGCGTCGCTTCGGCGGCTGCGGACCGACGTCATAGACCTCTACCAGCTGCACCGGGTGGATCCGGAGGTTCCGGTCGAGGAGACCTGGGGCGCCATGGCGGAGCTGGTGGCCGCGGGGAAGGTGAGGGCGCTGGGCTTCTGCGCGCTGGGCGCCGGGGCCGGTCCGGGCGCGGGGCGTCGCGGGGACCGGGCGTACGGGACGACCCTGCGGCACCTGGAGCGGGCGCAGCAGGTGTTCCCGGTGAGCGCGGTGCAGGCGGAGCTGTCGGTGTGGTCGCCGCAGGCGGCGTGGCAGTTGCTGCCGTGGTGTGCGGCGCGCGGGGTCGGCTTCCTGGCGGCGATGCCGCTGGGCAGCGGGTTCCTCACGGGGACGCTCACTCCGGGCGAGGGGTTCGAGTCGCAGGACGTACGGGCCCGCCATCCGCGTTTCACGGCGGAGGCGATGGCCTCGAACCAGGTGCTGGTGGCGCAGCTGCGGCGGGTGGCGCGGCGGCACGGGCCGGAGGTGACGGCCGCGCAGGTGGCGCTGGCGTGGGTGCTGGCGCAGGGCCCGCAGGTGGTGCCGGTGCCCGGGGCGGACCGGGCGCACTGGGCCGCGGAGAACGCGCGTGCGGCGCAGGTGCGGCTCACGGCCGGGGACCTGGCGGAGATCGCCTCCCTGCCGGGTGCGGTGGGAGCCTGGGACTGACCGCAACCACTCGATCGAGTGTACGAGCGGTGGAACTTCGGGGACTGCCGGGTCTGTTGAATCAGATGACGGGCACGATCGGAGGACCGGAAGGAGCAGGGCGATGCGATACGGACGTTCTCCCGCGCGGGTGGGGTACGAGGCTCTGGGCACGCGGGGCCGGGGCGTGGTGGCGGCGGTGGCGCTGGCCGGGTGCGGTGCGCTGCTGGCGGCGGGATGCTCGCCTTCGGGCGCCCCCGGCGCCGGGGGGAGCTCGCCACCGGGCACGGGCGCGGCCGGCTCCGGGTCGGCGGGCGCGACGGCGAGGGCGTCCGCCTCGCCGGAGGCCACCGGCCCGCCGGCCAAGGGGGCGGTGACGGTCACCGGCGAGGTCGCCAAGGGCCTGGAATCGCCGTGGGGCGTGGCCCCGCTGCCCGGCGGCGATCTGCTGGTCGCCTCGCGGGACAAGGGGACGATCAGCCGCATCGCGGCGGGCTCGGGCGCGGTGACGCAGATCGGCAAGGTTCCGGGGGTGGCTCCGGGCGGAGAGGGCGGGCTCCTGGGCCTCGCGCTGTCGCCCTCGTTCGCCTCCGACCGGCTGGTGTACGTGTACTTCACGACCGAGTCCGACAACCGCATCGCCCGGCTGCGCTATGACGAGAACAGACCGGCCGGTCAGCAACTGGGCGCGCCCGACACCGTGTTCCGGGGCATCCCCAAGGGCCTGGTGCACAACGGCGGGCGGATCGCCTTCGGTCCGGACAAGATGCTCTATGCGGGGACGGGTGAGACCGGCGACCGGGGCCTGGCGCAGGACAGGAAGTCGCTGGGCGGCAAGATCCTGCGGATGACTCCGGACGGGGATCCGGCGCCCGGCAATCCGGAGGCCGATTCCGTCGTCTACTCCTTCGGGCACCGCAATGTGCAGGGCCTCACCTGGGACCAGGACGGACGGCTGTGGGCGGCCGAGTTCGGCCAGAACACGTGGGACGAGCTGAATCTGATCGAGCCCGGAGCGAACTACGGCTGGCCCGAGGCCGAGGGGAAGGCGGGAAGACCGGGCATGCGGGATCCGGTGGCCGTGTGGAAGACCGACGAGGCCTCGCCGAGCGGGATCGCCTGGGCCCAGGGGTCGGTGTGGATGGCCGGGCTGAAGGGCGAGCGGCTGTGGCGGATCCCGCTGGCCGGGGCGCAGCCGGTGGCGGAGCCCGAAGCGTTCCTGGAGGGGAAGTACGGCCGCCTGCGCACGGTGGTGCCGCTCGGCGGGGACGCCTTGCTGCTGGTCACGAGCGAGACGGATGGGCGCGGGTCGCCGGAAGCGGGCGACGACAGGATCCTGACACTGACGGTGCGATAGCCGACGGAGCTCCGCAGGGGCAGGGAAGGCGCGGTGGACGCGGTGTTCAACATGATCGAGGAGCTGTTCAGTCCGGGGCGCCGGCACACGGACGAGGAGAGGAAGCGGCTGGAGCTGTCCCGGACCGACGTCGATGACAACGATCCGGGACGGGGCCCGATAGACCTCGCGTCGGGCAGGGTGCTCATACGCCTGGCCGAGCAGCCTCCGGTCGCGCACTGACCGGGGCGGGTTGACCGACCGGACCGGACGGGCTGACCGGGGCGGGCGGGGCGAAGAGCCGTAGTCGGTGGGCGAGGGCGGCTGCTTCGCCGCGGCCGGTGACGCCCAGCTTCGCCAGGATGTTGGAGACGTGCACGCTCGCCGTCTTCGGGGAGATGAAGAGCTCCTCGGCGATCTTGCGGTTGGTGCTGCCCGCGGCGACCAGGCGCAGCACGTCCCGCTCGCGGCTGGTCAGGCCGAGGGCCTCGACCGGGTCGGTCCGCGGTCCGGACGGGGCCGGGGAGGCCTCGGCGGCGGTGAGCGGGAGCCGGGCGCGCTGCGCGAGCAGGGCCAGGTCCTCCCGCAGCCGGCGGGCGCCGATCCGGTCGGCCGTGGCGTAGGCCTCGCGGAGCAGGACGGCCGCGGGCTCCCGCTCGCAGCCGGCGGCCAGCAGCGCCTCGGCGAGCCGGTGGCGGGCCCGGGCCAGGAGGTACGGGCGCTCCAGCGGGCGGACGGCCTCCTCGACGGCCGCCCAGTCGGCGACGGTGTCCCGGGCTTCGGCCCGGAGCAGCTCGGCCCGCAGGTAGGCGGCGTGGGCGCACCACACCGGGACCGGGGTGCTGAGGGCGTCGGCGGCGGTGCGAAGCAGGTCCAGGGCTGCGGCCCGGCCGGCGTCGGCGGCCGGGAGGCCCCGTGCGTCCGCCTCGGCGGAGGCGGAGGCGAGCAGCAGCGGCCAGGCGTAGCGGTGGTGCCCCAGCGGGAACCCGTAGGCGACGGCGGCGGCCGTCTCGGCGCGGACGTCGGCGATCCGGCCCTCCCCCGCGGCGAGCCCGATCGCGAGGCGGAACAGCGGTATCCGGTGCTGGGGCTGGGTCTCGTGGGCGCCGAAGTGGGCGTGGGCGGCGGCGAGCTGGTGGGCCGCTTCGGTCAACTCGCCCCGGGCCAGCGCCAGGTAGGCCAGGCGTGCGGCGGCCGAGCCGCGGGGGGCGGCGCTCTGGCCGACGAGCAGGGTGCGCCGGGCGGCCTCGGCCGCCTCGTCCCAGCGGCCGAGGCTGCACAGGCTCTCGGCCATGTTCCCGCAGACCCACGCCTCGGTGTCCAGCAGCCGGGAGTTCCTGCCCAGTTCAGCCCCTTGTTCGGCCAGTTCCACGGCTTCGCGGGACCGGCCCAGGCTTTCCAACTGAGAGGTGAGATTGATATGTGCACGACCCGCCAGCATGGCGAGCCCGAGTTCCGTGGCCCGTTCCCGGACCGCGTGCATCTCGGCGAGACCCCCGTCCACGTCACCGAAGTCGGTGCGCAGACAGCCCACGGCGACCCGGGCGTTGAGCTCGGTCTCCTCGGCGCCGACCATGCGCGCGTACTCGACGGCGCGTTCGGCGGCGTCGAGGTTGCCGGGGCCCGGCTTGTGGAGCAGGCCCCAGTTCGCCGCCTTGGCGAGGACCTCGGCGTGCACCTGGGACGGGGGCAGCCCCCGGACGAGGTCCTGCGCCTTGGCTATCTCCTCCCAGCCGTCGCCGCGGCCGAGGCCGGCGACGAGCCGGGAGCGCTCGGTCCAGAACCAGGCGGCCCGCAGCGGGTCGCCGTCCTCCTCCAGCAGGCGCAGCGCTGTCTTCGTGATCTTCAGGGCGCGTTCCGGTTCGCCGCCGTAGCGTGCCGCGACGGTCGCCTCGGCCAGCAGGTCGAGCCGCTGGAGCGGGGCCGGGGCGGGGGCGCGGCCGCCGTCGTCCGCCGGGCCGCAGGTCAGGGGCGGGTACACCTCGGTGTAGTCCGCCGGGCGAAGCGCCTCGCGGACCTCCTCCGGGGCGCTGTCCCACAGGTCCATGGCCCGCTCCAGCAGGCGCAGCTGCTCGGAGTAGGCGTGACGGCGGCGGGCCGCCACCGAGGCGGCCAGGACGACGGGCAGCGCCCTGGCCGGGTCGTTGGCCTGGTACCAGTAGCTGGCCAGCCGGATGATCCGCTCGCCCGCGCGGATCAGCGAGCCGTCGGCCTCCACGGCCTCGGCGTAGTGGCGGTTGACGCGGGCCCGCTCGCCGGGCAGCAGGTCGTCGCTGACGGCCTCGCGGACGAGGGAGTGCCGGAAGCGGTAGCCGTCGCCGTCGGGTGTGGCGATGAGGATGTTGGCTCCGACCGCGGCCCTGAGCGCCTGGATCAACTCGTCCTCGGTGAGCCCGGCGACGGCGCGCAGCAGCGGGTACTCCACGGTGGAGCCACCCTCGGCCACGATGCGCACCAGGCGCTGCGTCTCCTCGGGCAGGACCTCGACGCGGACGAGGAGCAGGTCGCGCAGGGATTCGGTGAGTCCGGTGCGGCAGCCGCTCTCCCGGGAGGCGACGAGTTCCTCGACGAAGAAGGCGTTGCCGTCGGACCGGTCGAAGACGGAGTCGACGAAGTCCTCGTCGGGCTGCGCGGCGAGGATGCCGACGAGCTGGCGGCGCACCTCCGCCCGGTTGAAGCGGGACAGCTCGATGCGCTGGACGGTGCGGAGCCGTTCGAGCTCGGCGAGGAGCGGGCGCAGCGGGTGGCGGCGGTGGACGTCGTCGGCCCGGTAGGTGGCGACGACGACGAGCCGGCCGCTGGCCAGGGTGCGGTAGAGATAGGAGAGCAGGTGCCGGGTGGAGGTGTCCGCCCAGTGGAGGTCTTCCAGGACGAGGACGACGGTGCGGTCGCGGGCGAGCCGCTCCAGCATCCGGGCCGTCAGTTCGAAGAGCCGGGCGGTGCTCTCCTCGTCGTGCGGGCCGCGCGGGGTGTCGCCGAGCTCGGGGAGGATCCGGGCGAGTTCGTCCTCCTGGCCGGCGGCAGCAGCCGCCAACTCCTCGGGGAGCAGCCGGTGCAGGGTGCGCAGAGCAGTCGAAAAGGGGGCGAAGGGAAGTCCCTCCGCCCCGATCTCCACACAGCCTCCGACGGCGACGACGGCGCCGCGGCGGTCCACCTCGCCGAGGAACTCCTCGGTGAGACGGGTCTTGCCGACCCCGGCTTCTCCCCCGATGAGCATCGCCTGCGGTTCACCGCGGGCGGCGCGGGTCAGCGCGTCGGTGAGTACGGCCAGTTCGTCGGCGCGGCCCACGAACACCGGACTGACAGATCTCGTCTCCACGTCGGCGAGCATCGCACAGTGGTCTGGCCGGGGGGCACTGGTGGCCGGGACTCTTCTCATCACGCGTCAGCTCACCCGGGCCGCGGCGCGGATCACGCGGCGCGGGCGAAGCGGCCGCGGTGCACGGTCACCGACCCTTCGGGTTCCTGGTTTCGCGAGGAGGCGCGGCGGGCCTTCCGGGCCTCGCGCACCAGGCGGTACGTGTCGGCCTTGCGGGCGAGGTCGGCGTTGCGGGCGGCTGCGATCTCGTGCTGGAACATCTCGTACTCCCTGGTCGGCGTTGCCTGGACACCTCGTTCGGTGTGCTTCCAGCTTCGCGTCCCAGGGGGCGGCGCCACATCGGGCGCATGCCGCATCTGTCGGGGGCAGGGGGCCTTAGGGCGGGGGCCGAGGGAGCCTCCCCGCTCTAAGGCCCCCCGGCGGCCGGCCTAAGGAGGTGCCGCGGATGCGTCCTAGCCCGCTGCCTTCGGGATGGTGAGGAGCAGGTCGAAGTACATGAGGACGAAGAGCAGTACGCCGAGGGCGCCCAGGGCGATACCCGCCCAGGAGACGGACCGGACCCAGGTGGGGAGGGTGCGCTCGGGGGTGCTGAAGGCCGGCAGGGCCAGCACGAAGGTGGCGATGATCAGGGCGAGGGCGGAGAAGACGCCGTTCACCATGGCGGTGGCGTGCCACGGGTCGGCGAACTGGGCGGCGATCTGGGCGTTGGCGTCTGCGCCCTGGCTCAGTTCCAGCCGGCCGGTGACGCTCGCGCGCTCGGACACGATGCCGGCGACCCAGCTCCCGCTGAGGGCGACCAGACCCAGGCCGGCCGCGACGATCGCGGAGGCCGCCGAGCCGACGTAACCGGGCTCCGCCGCCTCGGCCTCGTCCTGGTCCTCGGCGAGCTCGTCGTCGTCCAGTTCCTCGCCGGTGAGCTCGACGTCGGTCGGGTCCCCGGCGGGCTGGTCGTGCTCGGTCTTGGCCAGGTCGGCCGGCGCGGTCTCCGCCTCGGGGGCGTTCGGGGCGGGGGTCTTGGTGGTGTCCATGCGGGGCACCGTAGGCGTCTTGTCTGAGAGTCTTCTGAGAATCCGCCGCTCCCGCCGAGGTCGTGTGCCGCGCCGTGGCCGGCGCGGCGCGGGACCGGGCTCAGGCCGACGTGGCGGCGGCCCACTCGGGGGCGAGGATCGACCAGACCTCGGTGTCCTGGCGGACGCCGCGGTGGAGGTGGTTCTGCCGCAGGACGCCCTCGCGGGTCATCCCCAGGCGCTCGGCGACGGCGAGGCTCTTCTTGTTGGCGCTGGCGGCGTGCCACTCGACGCGGTGCATGCCGCGCTCGCCAAAGGCGTAGTCGATCAGGACGCGGCAGGCCTTGGTCACCAGGCCCCGGCCGGCCGCGGCGGGCTCCAGCCAGCAGCCGATCTCACAGTTGCCGGTGGCGGCGTCGAAGGCGGGGAAGAGGACCCCGCCCACGAGGGTGCCGTCGAGGCGGATGCCGAAGAACCGCGCGCCGTCCTCGCCGGCCTTCACCGCGTACGTGGCGAGCAGGGCCCGGGCGGACTCGACGTCCGGGGAGCGGTCCGGGAAGGAGACGTACTGGCCGATGAAGGCGCGTCCGCGTTCGATGTGCGCGAAGAACTCCTCGGCGTGCCGCGCCTCCAGCGGGAACAGCCGAGCGTCATCGGTCAGCGGTATCGAGAACATGCGGGTCTTCCTTCGGTCTCGTGCGGCGCTGTCGCCGGATCACCGGGAGGCCGTCGCCGGCTCGGCGCCGTCCTCGCTCGCGGCCGTCAGGCCGGGCCGCTGTGCCGGAAGTTTCGCATGCGCGAGGTTGTCCGGGGGCTCGATGCTGATCCGGGGCAGCCGCCGGTCGAGCCAGGCGGGCAGCCACCAGTTGGCGCCGCCGAGCAGGTGCATCAGGGCCGGGACCAGGAGGGTGCGCAGCACGAAGGCGTCCAGGGCCACGGCCGCGGCGAGCGCGATGCCGAACATCGCGATGATCCGGTCGCCGCTGAGGACGAAGGCGAGGAAGACCGAGATCATGATCACGGCCGCCGAGTTGATGACCCGGCTGGTCTCGGCGAGGCCGACGCGTACGGCCCGCTGGTTGTCGCCCGTCGCCAGCCACTCCTCGTACATCCGGCTGACGAGGAAGACCTGGTAGTCCATCGACAGGCCGAAGAGGACGGACACCATGATCACGGGCAGGAAGGGTTCCACGGGCCCGGCGCTGCCCAGGCCCAGCAGCTCGCTCCCCCAGCCCCACTGGAAGACCGCGACGACGACCCCGAAGGAGGAGGCCACCGCGGCGACGTTCATGACCGCCGCCTTGAGCGGGATGCCGAGGGACCGGAAGGCCAGCAGCAGGAGCACGCAGCCCAGGGCGATGACCACGCCGACGAACAGCGGCAGCTTGCCGATGATGACCTCGGCGAAGTCGTCGTAGGCGGCCGTCACGCCGCCGACGTGGACCTCCATGGAGTTGCCGTGTCCGGCGCGCGGGATGACGTCCTGGCGCAGCGTGTCGACGAGTTCGCTGGTGGCCCGGGACTGCGGGGCCGAGTCGGGCACGACGGTCAGGAAGGCGGTGTCCCCGCTGCGGTTGAAGACGGCGGGACCGGTGGAGGCGACGCCCTCCGTCGTACGGAGCGCCTGGGCCAGCCCGTCGACGGCGAGGCGGTCACCGGCGCCGTCCAGGCGGGCGACGACGGTGAGCGGGCCGTTGGTACCGGGGCCGAACCCCTGCGCCAGCAGGTCGTAGGCCTTGCGGGTCGTGGAGGTGGCCGGGTTGTTGCCCTGGTCGGAGGTGCCGAGGTGGAGGGAGAGCGTGGGCAGGGCCAGCACCAGCATGACGACGGTGGCGGCGGCCCCGAGCAGCTTGGGGTGCCGCTCGACGAAGACGGACCAGCGGGCGGCGAAGCCGGAGGCCCGCTCGGGCTGCGGTCCCTCGGCGGCGAGCGTGCGGCGCTCGCGCCGCGAGAGGGCGCGCGGACCGATGTACGACAGGAGGGCGGGCAGCAGCGTGAGGGAGGCGGCGACCGTCAGGACCACCGTCACGCAGGCGGCTATCGCCACGCCGTCCAGGAAGTCCAGCCGCAGCACCAGCATGCCGAGGAGTGCGATGCAGACGGTGGCGCCGGCGAAGACGACGGCGCGGCCGGTGGTGGCGACGGCGTTCGCGGCCGCCTCCTCGACGGGCAGTCCCCGCGCGAGGCCCTTGCGGTGCCGGGTGACGATGAACAGCGCGTAGTCGATGCCGACGCCGAGCCCGATGAGGGTGCCGAGCATCGGGGCGAAGTCGGCGACCGGCATCGCGTGCCCGAGCAGGGTGATGCCGAAGTAGGCGGTGCCCACGCTGACCAGGGCGGTCGCGATGGGCAGCAGGCTCGCGGCGAGCGAGCCGAAGGCGAGGAAGAGCACCAGGGCGGCGACGGCGACGCCGATGACCTCGGCGAGGTGGGCGGTGGGAGCCTCGGTGAGCTGGATGGCGCGCCCGCCCAGTTCGACCTGCAGTCCGCCGGCCTCGGTGTCCGGGTTCTTCGCCTCGGCGACGACCGCCCTGGCCTGGGCCCTGGGCACGGAGTCGGCCTGCCGGTCGAAGGTGACCACGGCGTAGGCGGTGCGCCCGTCGGGGCTGATCTGCGCGGCGCTCTCGGGGCCGGGACCGTAGGGGCCGGCGACCGATCCGACGCCGGGGAGCTCGGCGACGGCGTCGAGCGCGCGGGTCATGCGCTGCTCGATGTCGGGGGTGCGCGCGCTCTGGTGGTCGGGGGCCCGCCACACGATGGTGTCGGTGTCGCCGCCCTGGCCGTGGAAGCCCTCGCGCAGGAGGTCGTTGGCCTTGCCGGACTCGGTGCCGGGCACCTCGTAATCGGTGGAGAACGCCGCTCCGGCGGTTGCCGCGGCGACCGCGGTCCCACCGAGTGCGAGGAGCCAGATCAGGACGGCGAGGAGACGGTGGCGCATGCACCACCGTGCGATTACTGCCAACGGACGTGCTCCCTGGTGGTTCGTCTTTACCGGGATCAGCCCGTCGCAAAGAACGTGAACGCGTGAAGACCCGGCCGGCCGCCGGGGGATCACCCCGGGGGATTCGGCCCCACTTGGTCAACGCCGTCACGATCCCAGCGTTTCGTGATCGTTGGCCCCTTTCGTGTGCATCGTCACAGGGGCGGGCGGTGCTATGTTCGTTACACCGGCGCGTGGACCGCGGGCTGGGCGCTGGCCGCGTCCTCGGGCTGGACGTCCGCAGCGGCCTGGGGCTGAGCGTCCGCCGCGCCCTCGGGCTCGTCCGTCCGGTAGCCGGGGATGGAGGGCCACCGGACCGTGAGGACCACCGCGTCCTCCTCCGCGTACCAGGAGTGGTCGACGCCGCGCCCCCAGAGCACGTAGTCCCCCTGCTCGGCGAGGACGACCGTCCGCCCGGGGAACTCCAGCCGGAAGCGTCCGCTGATCAGCACCAGCAGTGCGGTGCGCCGCTCACCGGTGGCCCAGCGGTCCCGCTCGTCGCCCTTCGGGTGGACCCCCCATTTGATCTCCACGTCCTCGCTGTGGCGGGGATCGGCGGGGTCCTTGAAGTGGCCGAGGAGCCAGCCGCGGTCGGCGGCGGCGTCGGGGGTGGCCTTGCCGGTGTAGATGACGCAGTCGCCGGTGCGGGGGGTGGAGTCGTCGTTCACGGGGCGAGGTTAATGCAGTTGTACGACGGCTCGCGCCCTGATGAGCTGCACCGATGACGAAGACGATGACTGCTGATGAGCTGCTGAAGGTCCGCGCCCTGTACGACGCCGAGATGCGCGAGGGCGCGCAGGCGGACGCGGGGCCCGCGCACGTGGAGCGGGTGGGCCCGGTCGTACGCCAGAGCGTGACCGGCCTCGGCTGGCAGGGCGTGCTCTGGTCGGACCTCGACGAGCGGACGGCGGACGCCCAGATCGCGGCGCAGGTGGAGTTCTTCGCGCGGCGCGAGCACTCCGAGTTCGAGTGGAAGCTGTACGACTACGACCGGCCCGCGGACCTCGGCGAGCGGCTGCGGGCGGCGGGCTTCGTCCCCGAGCCGGCCGAAACACTGCTGGTGGCGCCCGCAGCCGACCTCGCGGAGCTGCCGGTGGAGCCGCCGGAGGGGATCACCCTGCGGACGGTGACGGACGAAGCCGGGGTCGACCTGATGATGGAGGTGCACGCCGCGGCCTTCGGGACGGAGCGGCCGCGGATCCGGGAGCACCTGCTGAGCGCCCTGCGGGACGAGCCGGAGACCATCGCGGCCGTGCTCGCGATGGCGGGTGACACCCCGGTGAGCGCGGCCCGGATGGAGATGCGGCCGGGGGCTTCCTTCGCGGGCCTCTGGGGCGGCGGCACGGTCCCGCAATGGCGGGGCAGGGGGATCTACCGGCTGCTGGTCGCCCACCGTGCCCGCATCGCGGCCGAGCGGGGCATTGCGTACCTCCAGGTCGACGCGTCGGACGACAGCCGCCCGATCCTGGAGCGGCTGGGCTTCGGGGTCCTGGGCGTGACCGTGCCGTACCTGTGGACCGGGGTCTGAGCCGGGGGTGTTGGCTCCGCGGGCGTCAGCCGGTGGCCGGGAGGATCAGGCACGTGGTCGTGGCGTGGGCGATCAGCTTGCCCCGCTCGTCCACGACCCTGCCCTCGGCCGTCGCGGTGCGGCGCCCGCAGTGGATGACGGTGCCCTCCGCGCTGAGGATCCGCCCGTCGGTCCCGGCGGCCCGCACGTAGTTCACCTTGAGCTCCAGGGTGGTGTAGCCGACCCCGGCGGCAAGGGTGGTGTGCACGGCGCAGCCCATCGCGGTGTCGAGCAGGGTGGCCGCGATGCCGCCGTGGACGGTGCCGAGGGTGTTGGCGAAGTCCGGCTGGGTGTCCACCGAGACGACGCTGCGGCCGTGTTCCACCTCGTCGAAGCGCATGCCGAGCAGCCGGCGCAGCGAAGGGAAGTCCGCGGGCTGCTCGGTCTGCACCCAGCGCATCAGTTCCAGGCCGGACAGGGCGCTGAGTTCCTCGGTCGTCACGGCGTCTCCTCGCGTGGGCGGTCGGGCAGGGACGCGGCGGCGGGCCCCGTCGCCTGCCGCCACAAGGCCGGCGCCTGCTGCCAAACGGCCATTGTGGTGCACGGTGGCCGCCGTGCAAGGGGTTCCCCCACTGGTGATCAACGGGCAGGATCGCCGCATGGAACGCATCAGCCCGCCCCTCACCGGCCAGGAGCGCGAGACCCTACGGGCCTTCCTCGACTACCACCGGGCCACCCTGGCCCTGAAGTGCGAGGGCCTGACCGACGAGCAGCTGCGCTTGGCCTCCATGCCTCCGTCCACCCTGTCCCTGCTGGGTCTGGTCCGGCACATGGCCGAGGTCGAGCGGCACTGGTTCCGGCGCGTCGTGAACGGCGAGGAGCTCCCGCACCGGTGGTCGGACACCCACGACTTCCAGGCCGCCTACGACGCCTCCGGCTCCACCCGCGCCGAGGCCTTCACGGCCTGGGAGGAGGAGGTCGCGCACGCCCGCCGCATCGAGGCCGCCGCCCCCTCCCTGGACGTGACGGCGTACGTGCCGAGCTGGAAGGAGGAGGCCTCCCTGCGGCTGGTGATGCTCCACCTCATCCACGAGTACGCCCGCCACAACGGCCACGCCGACTTCCTCCGCGAGGCGCTCGACGGCGCCACGGGCGCCTAGGCGTGCCGTGATGCCCGGTCCTGCCCCGGCTTCCCCGTTACGCCTCGGCCCGCCAGTAACCCAGCGCGTTCACCCGGTGCTTCGGCAGGCCGAGGTCCTTGCGCAGGTAGCCGCTCAGGGCGCGCGTGGTCGCCGTGTCGCAGGCCAGCCAGACGTACGCCGCCTGCGGGTCCCCGAGGAGCTCCGGCAGCTCGGCCCTGACCCGGTCGGCCAGGGCCGTGCCGCCCCGGGGGACCCGGCGGACGTCGTGCCGGCCCGCTTCCACCCGCAGCGGCAGCTGCGCGTCCGAGGCGTGCTGCGTCTCGAACCAGACGGTCGCCGGTGTCCGCGGGTGCGCGTCCAGCAGCGAGTTGATCGCCGGCAGGGACGCCGGGTCGCCGATGACCAGCAGGCGCTCGGGCGCCGGCGCCGGGGCGGTGAAGCCGGTGCCCTGGACGGTGGCCTCGATCGTGTCGCCCGGCTTCGCGCCGCGCGCCCAGTCGCTGGCGACCCCGTCGTGCAGGGCGAACTCGAAGGAGAACGTGCCCGCGGCCGGATCCGGGTCCACCAGCGTGTAGGCCCGCTGGTGCGGCCGCCCCGCGCCCTCGAACCAGACCCGCACCCACATCGTCGGATGCAGGGACTCCCCGGCCGCGGCCAGCAGCCCGCCGTCCGTGAAGTCGACCCGGCGGTAGTCCGCCGTGACGTCCTGCGCCCCCGTCACCGTGAACGTGAAGTCCTTGCCCCTCATGAGCTTGAGGACCACGCCCTCCCAACCCTTGCCGCCGGCCATGGCCAACCCCTCCCCTGACACCTTTATAGTTAGGCCAGCCTAACCTAATGCGTCTCGGGGGAAGAGTGTGAGCATCGTGAGCAGCGGGACCCAAGCGAGCAACAGCGAGAGCGACGCGTACGAGGTCTATCGCGACCCCTGGGGGATCCCCCACGTCCGCGCCTTCGACGAGCTGCGCCTCGCCTACGCCCAGGGCCGCGTCACCGCCTTCGACCGCGCCTGGCAGATCGAGGTGGAGCGGCACCGCGCCGAGGGCTCCAGCGCCTCCTTCCTCGGCCCCGACTGCGTCCCCTGGGACCGCTTCGCGCGCCAGTGCCGGCTCGCCGACACCGCCCGCCGCTGCTACGAGGCCCTGGACCCGCAGACCGCCGCCTGGGTCCGCGCGTACGTGGACGGGGTCAACGACGGGCTCACGATCGGTGCGGCCCGCGACGAGCGCTTCGCGCGCTCCGGCCTCGCCCCCACCCCCTGGGAGCCGTGGGTTCCGCTCGCCGTCTGGATCGCCACGCACATCCTGTTCGCGGGCTTCGCCACCAAGCTGTGGCGCGAGCGCGTGGCCCGCGCCCTCGGCGACGACGCGGTCACCCTGTTCGCCACGGACGGTCCCGGCACCGCGGGCAGCAACGGCTGGCTCGTGCCGGGCGACCGCACCACCACCGGTGCGGCGATCATCGCGGGCGACCCGCACCGGTTCATCGAGGACCCGGGCGTCTACCAGCAGATACGTCTCTCCTGCCCGGACTACGACGTCGTCGGCCTGGCCGTCCCCGGGGTGCCCGGCCTCGCCCACTTCGGGCACACCGGCGCGGTCGCCTGGGCGATCACCAACGCGATGGCCGACTACCAGGACCTGTACGTGGAGCGGCTGCGCCGGTCCGGCTCCCGCGTGGAGGCACGCGGTCCGGGCGGCCGGTGGGAGCCGGTGCACCGCCACACCGAGACGATCACCGTGGCCGGCGGTGACGACGTCGAGGTGGAGATCCTGGAGACCGCCCGCGGCCCGGTGATCATCCGCGCCGAAGCCGATACCGGCACCACGGACGGTGATGGCGCGCAGACCCTCTCCCTGCGCTACCCGCCCCGCGTCCGCGAGGACCTCGGCTTCGCCGCCCTCCCCGCCCTCCTGCGCGCCCGCACCGTCGCCGACGTCGACCGCGCCCTCGACGGCTGGGCCGAGCCGGTCAACGTCGTCCACGCCGCCGACTCCGCGGGCGGCCTGCTGCACCGCGTCGCGGGCGCCGTACCGCTGCGCCACCGCTCCAACCGGCTGCGCCCCGTGCCCGCCTGGGACCCGCAGCACGCCTGGCAGGGCTGGGCCCCGACCCCCGCCGAGCCCGTGCAGGGCTTCGCCGTGATGGCGAACGCGCGCGGGATCGCCTCCCCCCTCGGCGTGGAGTTCGCGCCGCCGCACCGCGCCGACCGCATCCGCGAGCTGCTCAGCGGCTCCGCGGACTGGTCCCCGCAGGCGATGGCCTGCGTACACGCGGACACCTACCTGGCCTCGGCCGCGCCCCTGCTGGCCCTGCTGCCGGCCTTCGACGGGCTGTCCCCGGCGGCACGGGAGCTGCGCGCCCGGCTGCTGGCCTGGGACCGGCACATGGCGGCCGACAGCGCCGAGGCCACCCTGTTCGCGGCCCTGCGCAGCGCGGTCGTACGCCGGTTCGCCGCCGACCCCGTCTTCGCCGGCCTGTGGGGGGCGCCCACCGGCCCGGAGGTGTTCCACCCCTGGCTGTACCTGGTCCCCCGCATCGGCTACGCCCTCGAAGGCCTGCTCGCCACCCCGCTCCTGCCGGACCTGGACCGCGCCGCGCACGTCCGCGCCGCCCTGGAGGAGACGGCCGCGGCGGGCGCCCCCGACACCCCGTGGTCCCAGGTCCACCGGCTCACCCCCTGGCAGGCGCTGCCCGACCCCGGGGAACCGGCCCCCGACTGGCCCGGCCTCGGCGGCGACCACGACTGCGTGAACGCCACCTCCTCCGTCCCCGGCTTCACCGACCTCACCGCCCGGGCCTCGGCGGCCCGTTACGTCTGGGACCTCGCCCGCCGCGAGGACAGCCTCTGGGCGGTCCCGCTGGGCGCGGACGGCGTCACCGGATCCCCCCACCACCGCGATCAGCTCCCCCTGTGGGCGCGGTGCGAACTCGTCCCCGTCGTCACCGACTGGACCCGGCTCACCAAGGAATCGATATGACCGCCTCCCCCGTCTCCACCGCCACCGGCTCCGGCCGGGAGCCCGTGTACCGCCACCACGTCGAGGGCTTCGGCACGGTCCGCGTCACCCCCGTCGACCCGGCCGCCGACTCCGCCCTGATCCACAGCTGGGTCACGCAGGAGCGGGCCCACTTCTGGGGAATGGGCGGGGCCAGCCGCGAACTGGTCCAGGAGATCTACGAGGACGTGGACCGCCGCACCACCCACCACGCGTTCATGGTCAGCCGCGACGGCGAGCAGGTCGCGCTGTTCCAGACGTACGAGTGCGCCGAGGACCGGGTCAGCGAGTGCTACGAGGTCCAGCCCGGCGACATCGGCGTGCACCTGCTGATCGGCCCGGGCACGGGCGAGCGGGAGCACGGTTTCACCGCGCACCTGATGTCGGCCTTCATCGCGTTCGTGTTCTCCGACCCCACCGTCCGGCGCGTGGTCGTCGAGCCCGACGCCCGCAACGACAAGGCCATCGCCCTCATGGAACGCACCGGCTTCGCCCTCGGCCCCGAGGTCGAGCTCCCGGAGGTCGACCTCCCCGAGGTCTACATCCCGGCCAAGAAGGCCCGCCTCGCGTTCTTCGACGCACCGGCGTCCCTGCGCGGGGCCCGCTGACCGGCGCCGGGGCGGTCCGCCGCCCCGGCCACACGACGGGCGGCGCGGGGTCCGCTCATATCGTCACCCTAAAGGGATCCCGGTGGCCATTGACCGCGCGGCCCTGACGGCTGGAAGCTGATCCCCACTCACATCACTGGCGCTGGGGGGAAATTGACCAGCCAGAACCTGCACATCGGACCGGATTCGGCAGCCGACCGCTATCGCCTGCTCCGGTCGATCGGGCGCGGCGGGGAGGCCGTGCTCTATCTGGCGGAGATCGAGCTCGCCGGCGGATCCGAGCCCGTCGTCGTCAAGGTCCTCGACTCCAAGACGACGATCACGCCCGACGTCTTCGACCGGATCAGCCACAAGTGGAACGAGCAGGCCGAACTGCTGCGGTTCGTCCACCGGCCCGGCGTCGTGGGCGTACGGGAGCACTTTGAGGGGCCGCCGATCCACCGGCCCGGCGAGTCCTCGACCCTGACGGGGCGGGCGCTCGTGCTCGTCATGAACCACGTCGACGGGCTCGACCTGCGCGACTGGCGCGCCGAGCGCACGCTGGCCACCGCCGCCGAGCGGCGCGAGGTGATGCGCACGCTGGAGCAGCTGGCCGAGGTCCTGGACTGGCTGCACTCGGGCAAGGCCACCCCGTCGGGGCGCCAGGTCATCCACGGCGACCTCTCGCCGGGCAACGTGATGGTCGACGCGCACGGCCAGGCCACGCTGGTGGACTTCGGCCTCAGCAAACTGACCGCCGACCACCAGACGGCGGAGGTCTGGTTCACCCCCGGCTACGCGGCCCCCGAGGTCTTCGACGGCAAGCGCACCCCGGGCACGGACCGCTACGCCTTCGGTGCGATCGCGTACTTCATGCTCAGCGGCGAGTCCCCGCCCAACGCGCCGGACCAGCTGGCCCGGGCGATGGCCGCGCTCCCGCAGTTCGCCGTCCTGGACGCCGGGCAGCGGGCCCGGATCACCTCCATCTACGCGGGCGATCCCGCCGAGCGGCCGGTGAGCCTGGCCGGATGGATGAAGGACGTCCGGCACGCGGTGGTGTCCACGACCGCCTCCTCCACCTCGCAGCGGTCCGTGCGGGACGCGGTCCCGGCGCAGCCCGCGACGGCTCCGCCGCTGCCGCCGCCGCCCGCGTACGCCCCGGCGCCACCGACGCCTGCGCACGCCCCGGCTCCCGCGCCCCACCCCGTACCGCAGACCCTGCCGGAGCCCGTCCCGGAGCCCCTGCCGCAGACCCTGCCGGAGCCCGTGCCCGAGCCCGTACAGGAGGCCCTGCCCGCGACGGTGCCCACCGGGTACGGGCCGGCGTACAGCCTGGCACCGGCACCCGCACCCGCACCCGCCTCGGCACCGGCCCCCGAGCGGCCCCGCCCCGGGAAACGGCGGACCGGGCTGGTCCTGGGCGCCATCGCCGCCGTCGTGGTCGTCGCCGGGCTCGCGGTGCTCGGCGTACGGCTGCTCGGCGACCGGGACGAGGGGACCGGCCGGGCGGCGGACCACAAGCAGTCCGCCGACTCCGCTTCCACGGCCGACCCGACGGGAGCGGACTCCCCGGCCCCCTCCCCGTCGCAGAGCGAGAGCGGCGGGAGCGGCGAGGACCCGACCACCGGGCCCGGCGCGACGGCGTCCGCCTCGCCCTCGGGCTTCGCGATCAAGGCCGCCGATCTTACGGTCATGAACCCGGTCGACGGACTGGGCGAGTTCACCGTCGGAGCCGCGAAGATCAACACCAAGCAGTACGGCGCGGCGTTCCTCGCCGAGCTGGGCTGCAACGGCGACGCGATCGCGGAGTTCGACCTCAACCGCGAGTGGAAGTACCTGGACTTCACCGCCGGGATCGAGGACGGCTCCGCCCATGAGAAGGGCCGGGTGAGCGTCTCGCTCGACGGCCAGCCCGCCGCGTTCTCCGAGCTCGTCGCGCTCGGCAAGCCGATCACCAAGAGGGTGGACGTGAACGGGGCCCTGCGCCTGCGCATCAAGGTGGACGCGCAGTGCGACATGGGCAAGGTGGTCATCGCCGCCCCGCAGCTGACGCGCTGAGCCCTGCCGCCGGGGCGGGCCCGGTACGACGAAGGGCGGCCCCGCACCGGATGCCGGTGCGGGGCCGCCCTTCGCGTACGGGCTCTACTCGGAGACGCCCAGGCGCTCCAGGATGAGCTCCTTGACGCGCGCCGCGTCGGCCTGGCCGCGCGTGGTCTTCATGACCGCGCCGACCAGGGCGCCGACCGCCGCGACCTTGCCGCCGCGGATCTTGTCCGCGATGGCGGCGTTGCCCGCGATGGCCTCGTCCACGGCCGCGCCGAGCGCGCCCTCGTCCGAGACGACCTTCAGGCCGCGCTTCTCGACGACCTCGTCCGGGGTGCCCTCGCCGGCGAGGACGCCGTCGATGACCTGGCGGGCCAGCTTGTCGTTGAGCGAACCGTCCGCGACCAGGGCCGCCACCCGGGCGACGTCGGCCGGGGTGATCGGCAGCTCGTCGACGGAGACGCCCTGCTCGTTGGCGCTGCGGGCCAGCTGGCCCATCCACCACTTGCGCGCGGCGGCCGAGTCGGCACCCGCCTCGATCGTGGCGACGATGGAGTCCACCGCGCCCGCGTTGAGGATCGACTGCATGTCGTGCTCGGTGACGCCCCACTCCTCGCGGAGCCGGTTGCGGCGCACGCGCGGCATCTCGGGCAGACCGGCGCGCAGCTCCTCGACCCACTCGCGGGCCGGGGCCACGGGGACCAGGTCGGGCTCCGGGAAGTACCGGTAGTCCTCGGCGTTGTCCTTGATGCGGCCGGCCGTGGTGGAGCCGTCCTCCTCGTGGAAGTGCCGGGTCTCCTGCACGATCGAGCCGCCGCCGCTCAGCACGGCCGCGTGGCGCTGGATCTCGAAGCGGGCCGCGCGCTCGACGGAACGCAGCGAGTTGACGTTCTTCGTCTCGCTGCGGGTGCCGAAGGGCGCCTCGGGGCCGGGGCGCAGCGACAGGTTCACGTCGCAGCGCATCTGGCCCTTGTCCATGCGGGCCTCGGAGACGCCGAGCGCCTTGATGACCTCGCGCAGCTCGGCGACGTACGCCTTGGCGACCTCGGGGGCGCGCTCGCCCGCGCCCTCGATCGGCTTGGTGACGATCTCGATGAGCGGGATGCCGGCGCGGTTGTAGTCCAGCAGGGAGTGGGACGCACCGTGGATACGGCCGGTGGCGCCGCCGACGTGCAGCGACTTGCCGGTGTCCTCCTCCATGTGGGCGCGCTCGATCTCCACGCGGAAGATCTCGCCGTCCTCCAGCTGCACGTCGAGGAAGCCGTTGAAGGCGATCGGCTCGTCGTACTGGGAGGTCTGGAAGTTCTTCGGCATGTCCGGATAGAAGTAGTTCTTCCGGGCGAAGCGGCACCACTCGGCGATCTCGCAGTTCAGCGCGAGACCGATCTTGATGGCGGACTCGACGCCGATCGCGTTGACGACGGGCAGGGAGCCGGGCAGACCGAGGCAGGTGGGGCAGGTCTGCGAGTTGGGCTCGGCGCCCAGCTCGGTGGAACAGCCGCAGAACATCTTGGTCTTGGTGCCGAGCTCGACATGGACCTCAAGGCCCATGACGGGGTCGTACGAGGCGAGAGCGTCCTCGTACGACATCAGTTCGGTGTAGGTGCTCACGGTGAAACTTTTCCCTCTCAGCCCAGCAGGACGTCGTCGTCGCCCAGACGCTTCAGCTCGCGGTACAGGATCGCGAGGCCGGTGACGATGGCGGCGGCGGACACGGCGGCGTCGACCAGCTTCAGCACGTCGTTCTCGCTGCGGGCCTTCTTGACCTGCTTGATGACGCTGATGGCGCCGAAGGCGGTGGTGCCGATCGACAGGTAGGTGCCGGTCTTGGACTTCTTGAAGCCCTTGGCCTTGGACAGTGCACTGGTGCTCACAGCGACGGTGCCTCCTCAAGCAGCGGGTGACCCCAGCGAGCGACGAAGGCGGCCTCGACGGCCGCGCCGACCTTGTACAGCCGGTCGTCCTTCATCGCCGGGGCGATGATCTGCAGCCCGACCGGGAGGCCGTCCTCCGGCGCCAGGCCGCAGGGCAGCGACATGGCGGCGTTGCCGGCCAGGTTGGTCGGGATGGTGCACAGGTCCGCGAGGTACATCGCCAGCGGGTCGTCGGTGCGCTCACCGATCGGGAAGGCGGTGGTCGGGGTCGTCGGGGAGACGATCACGTCGACCTGCTCGAAGGACTTCTCGAAGTCCTTGGTGATGAGCGTGCGGACCTTCTGGGCGGAGCCGTAGTACGCGTCGTAGTAGCCGGAGCTGAGCGCGTACGTTCCCAGGATGATGCGGCGCTTGACCTCGTCGCCGAAGCCGGCTTCGCGGGTGAGCGCGGTGACGTCCTCGGCGGACCGGGTGCCGTCGTCGCCGACGCGCAGGCCGTAGCGCATGGCGTCGAAGCGGGCCAGGTTCGAGGAGCACTCGGACGGCGCGATCAGGTAGTACGCGGCCATGGCGAGGTCGAAGGAGGGGCAGTCCAGCTCGACGATCTCGGCGCCGAGCTCGCGCAGGAGCTCCACCGACTCGTTGAAGCGCTGGACGACGCCGGCCTGGTAGCCCTCGCCGGCGAACTGCTTGACCACGCCGACGCGCATGCCGGCGACCGAGCCGTTGCGGGCCGCCTCGACGACCGGCGGGACCGGGGCGTCGATGGAGGTCGAGTCGAGCGGGTCGTGCCCGGCGATGACCTCGTGCAGCAGGGCCGCGTCCAGGACCGTGCGGGCGCAGGGGCCGCCCTGGTCGAGGGAGGAGGAGAAGGCCACCATGCCGTAGCGGGAGACGCCGCCGTACGTGGGCTTCACGCCGACGGTGCCGGTGACGGCGGCGGGCTGGCGGATGGAACCGCCGGTGTCGGTGCCGATGGCGAGGGGCGCTTGGAAGGCCGCGAGGGCCGCCGCGCTGCCGCCGCCGGAGCCGCCCGGGATCCGGGTGAGGTCCCAGGGGTTGCCGGTGGGCCCGTAGGCGCTGTTCTCCGTCGAGGACCCCATGGCGAACTCGTCCATGTTGGTCTTGCCGAGGATGACGACGTCGGCTTCCTTGAGCTTGCGCGTCAGGGTGGCGTCGTAGGGCGGGATCCAGCCTTCGAGGATCTTCGAACCGACGGTGGTCGGGACCCCGACGGTGGTGAAGATGTCCTTGAGGGCGAGCGGGACGCCGGCCAGCGGGCCGAGCTTCTCGCCGCGCTCGCGCTTCGCGTCGACGGCCGCCGCCTGGGCGAGGGCGCCCTCGCGGTCGACGTGGAGGAAGGCGTGGACCTTCTCGTCGGTGGCGTCGATGCGGGCCAGGTGGGCCTCGGTGACCTCGACGGCCGTGAGCTCGCCGGAGGCGATCTTCTCGGCGGTCTCGGCGGCCGTGAGCCTGATGATGTGTTCGGTCTTTTCGGTGGCCATGGTGGTTAGTCCTCCCCCAGGATCTGCGGCACCTTGAAACGCTGCTGCTCCTGGGCGGGAGCACCGGAGAGCGCCTGCTCGGGGGTGAGCGACGGACGGACCTCGTCCGCTCGCATGACGTTGGTCAGCGGCAGCGGGTGGGAGGTCGGCGGGACGTCTTGGTCGGCGACCTCGGAGACGCGGGCGACCGCGCCGATGATGTCGCCGAGCTGTCCGGCGAAGTGATCCAGCTCGTTGCTGGACAGCTCAAGGCGCGCCAGCCGAGCGAGGTGGACGACCTCCTCGCGCGTAATGCCAGGCATGCAGCGATCCTCTGGGGGTGGGCGGATGTTTCGTTTCGGACCCAATCCTATGGGGCCCGGCGCCCGACCCACGAAACGGTTTGCGCTGGTGCCGTACGGCTGGGGGTGCGGGGCCGCCGCCCGGGGCCCGCAGCCGCGGCCCCGGCGGCGGCGCGGCGGCCCCGCACCGGGAGGATCAGCCGGCGTCGGCCTCGGCCGCCGCCAGCTCCGCCGTGATGTCCGCGGGGCGCCGCCAGCCCCGCTCCCCGCGGGCGAGCAGCCACGCCGTGGCCTCCTGCGGCGGCATCGCGGCGGCGACCAGCCACCCCTGTACCGCGTCGCAGCCCAGGTCCCGCAGCCGCTCCCAGGTCTCGTCGTCCTCGACGCCCTCGGCCACGACCAGCAGGCCCAGCGAGTGCGCCAGGTCCACAGTGCAGCGGACGATCTCCGCGTCCTGCGCGTCGACGGCGAGGCGGCCCACGAACGACCGGTCGATCTTCAGCTCGCTGACCGGCAGCCGGCGCAGGTGGACCAGGGAGGAGTAGCCGGTGCCGAAGTCGTCGAGCGACATCTTCACGCCGTGGCCCGTGAGCCCGGCCATGGTGTCCGCGGCCCGCTGGGGGTCTTCGAGCAGGACGTGTTCCGTTATTTCGAGCTGGAGCCCGCTCGCCGGGACGCCGTGGCGGGCCAGGCGCGCGGCCACCGCCCCGGCGAAGCCCGGGGTGTGCACGTCGCGCGGGGAGACGTTGACGGCCACCGGCACCTTCAGGCCCTGCGCCCGCCAGCGCGCCACCTGGGCGAGGGCCGTCTCCAGGACGTACTCCGTCAGGTGCGGCATCAGCCCGGAGGTCTCGGCGATCGCGATGAACTCGTCCGGGGGGACCCGGCCGCGCTCCGGATGCACCCACCGCACGAGGGCCTCCAGGCCGGCGACCTGGCCGTCGAAGCGGACCTTCGGCTGGTAGTGGAGTTCCACTTCGCCGGCGTCCAGGGCCCTGCGGAGGTCGCCGAGGAGGCCGAGGCGGTCGGGCGTGTTGCTGTCGCGCTTGGACTCGTACACCTCCACGCCCGTACGGTCGCGCTTGGCCTGGTACATGGCCACGTCCGCGCGCCGCAGCAGGCCCTCCGCGTCCAGCGCGTGGTCGGGGAAGACGGCGAGGCCGGCGCTGGCCTCCAGGACGAGCGTGAGGCCGTCCAGGTCGAGGGGTGAGCTGAGCTCCGCGACCAGGTGCCGGGCGATCCGCTGGGCGCTGGTGGTGGAGTCGGCGACGGGCAGCAGGACGGCGAACTCGTCACCGCCGAGCCGGGCGGCCTCGGCGTCCTCGGGCAGGGCCTGGCGCAGCCGGTCGGCGATCTGGAGGAGCAGCCGGTCGCCCGCCAGGTGGCCCAGGGTGTCGTTGACCGCCCGGAAGCGGTCCAGGTCGATCAGGACGAGAGCGGCCCGGGTGCCCAAACGTTCAGCCTCGTCGAGGGCGCTCCAGGCCCGCTCCAGCAGCCACTGCCGGTTCGGCAGTCCGGTCAGCGGGTCCCGCAGCTGTTCCTCGGCGCGCGCCCGGGCGATCCACAGGGTGGAGTCCAGCGCGATCAGCGGTACGGCGAACAGGGGCAGCAGGACCGGCTGCGTGGCGGCGACGACGCAGATCAGGGGGGCGATGCCCAGCAGTGCGACGGCGACTAACGCCTGGCGCAGCAGGGCGGTGCGGGCCACGGTGCGCAGGCCGCCGCCGCGCGGGGCCAGGGCGAGGCGGAGCAGGACGCGGGTGGAGAGCAGGTAGGCGACGGCGACGAGGACGACCTCGGGGGCCGCCTCCACGTCCCAGGTGGTGGGCAGCCAGGGGGTCTCGACCGAGGGGCTCACGCCGAAGGCGGTGAGGACCAGGGCCCCCGCGCCGATGCCGAGGAGGTCCACGGAGCCGTGCAGCAGCCCCTGCCGCCAGCGGTGCCGGCGTGCGGCCCCGACCAGGGAGACGACGGCGAGCGAGACCAGTCCCGCGGGCACCCACCCGTAGAGGAGGAGGACGCCGAGGGTGAGCGCGGCGCCCGAACCGGTGCCGCCCCACCAGCGGTCGCGGCCCAGCGCGACCAGGTGGCCGACGATGATTCCGGTGAGCAGGGCGAGCGCCCAGCCGACCGTCCCGCCGGGGAACAGCGCCTGACGGTCGTTCAGGGCGGAGACGATGCCGCTGCCGAGGACCACGACCGCGAGCCCGACGACGAGGAAGGGCAGCACGCCGCGCCGCTCCTGGCCGCCCGCGCCGGTGTCGAGCGGTCGGGTGTCCGGTGTCCTGGCCCCCAGGAGACCGAGCCTGCCCGCCCGCATGGACGGGACCTCCCCGCCGAACTCAGGTGACGGGTCGGCGCTTTCGGTGGGTTTCATGCCCGTACCTCTCACAGCCGGCGATGCCGATGTCACGCGATGGCCCCGATGTCGTGCCACCACGGCCGAAGTCGCATCCTGCGGCCGTGCACGACAGGCGCACCCCTCAACAGTAGGCCGCGGGAGGCTCCCAGGGGCAGCGGTCGGCAGGGGTTGCCCGAATGCGACCCAGCCATCCTCATCAGTACGGTATCCGCCGAACGGGCGAGTTTGGACCGGGCCCCCCTGTGTCACCCGTCCGATGATCCGACAGGTCATCGCCCTGCCAACAGCCTTGTACCGGCCGTTTACACCGGCTCGCGCGCCTGGCGTGCGCCCGCCCGTACGGCCGCACCCCACGCATCCGTTCGCCTTCGCTACTCCCCCGGGGCGAACGCCCTGTCCGTCCTACTCCCCTTCGGGCGCGCCGTCCACAGGAAGCGCGGCCTCGCGCGCCGCGTCCGGGCCCTGTTCCAGCAGCACGGCGAAACCGGCGTCGTCGAGCACGGGCAGCTTCAGCTGCACGGCCTTGTCGTACTTCGAGCCCGGGTTGTCGCCGACCACGACGAACGAGGTCTTCTTCGACACCGATCCGGTGACCTTGGCCCCGCGGCTCTGCAGGGCCTCCTTCGCGCCGTCCCGGGTGTGGCTCTGCAAAGTACCGGTGACGACCACGGTCAGCCCCTCCAGCGGCCGCGGCCCCTCCTGTTCGGCGGAGCCCTCCTCCTCCATCCGCACTCCGGCCTCCCGCCACTTGCGCAGGATCTCCTCGTGCCACGGCTCGGCGAACCACTCCTTGAGGGAGGCGGCGATGATGGCCCCGACGCCCTCGGTGGCCGTCAGCTCCTCCAGGGTGGCGTTGCGGATCGCGTCGATCGACCGGAACTCGTGGGCGAGAGCCTGCGCCGCGACGGGTCCGACGTGACGGATCGACAGGCCGTTGATGATGCGGGCGAGCGGGCGGCTCTTGGCCGCCTCGATGTTCTTCAGCATCGCCAGGGCGTTCTTCTTCGGCTCGCCCTTCTGGTTGGCGAAGACGGTGACGATCTTCTCCTCGCCCGTCTTCGGGTCGCGCTTGGGCAGCCCGCTGTCCTGGTCCAGGACGTACGCCTTGATGGGCAGCAGCTGCTCGATGGTCAGGCCGAAGAGGTCGCCCTCGTCCCGCACCGGCGGCTGGGCCGGTTCCAGCGGGGCGGTCAGCGCGGCCGCCGCCACCATGCCGAAGTTCTCGATGTCCAGGCTCTGCCGGCCGCCCAGGTAGAAGAGCCGCTCGCGCAGCTGGGCGGGGCAGGCCCGGGCGTTGGGACACCGGACGTCGATGTCCCCCTCCTTCATCGGCTTCAGCTCCGCACCGCACTCGGGGCAGTGCGTCGGCATCTCGAAGGGGCGCTCGGTGCCGTCCCGCAGGTCCACGACCGGCCCGAGGATCTCGGGGATGACGTCGCCCGCCTTGCGCAGCACCACGGTGTCCCCGATGAGCACGCCCTTGGCCTTGACGACCTCCTGGTTGTGAAGGGTCGCGAACTCGACCTCCGAACCGGCCACCGTCACCGGCTCCACCTGCGCGTACGGGGTCACGCGCCCGGTGCGGCCGACCCCGACCTTGATGTCGACGAGCTTGGTGTTGACCTCTTCGGGGGCGTACTTCCAGGCGATCGCCCAGCGCGGGGCGCGCGCCGTGGAGCCGAGCCGGCCCTGGAGGGCGATTTCGTCGAGCTTGACGACCACGCCGTCGATCTCGTGCTCGACCGAATGCCGGTTCTCGCCGAAGTACGCGATGAACTCGCGGACCTCGGCGAGCGAGGAGAGCACCTTGTTGTGCTGGGCTGTGGGCAGACCCCACTCGCGCAGCAGCTCGTACGCCTGCGACTGGCGCTCGATCTCGAACCCCTCGCGGGCCCCGATGCCGTGCACGACCATGTGCAGCGGGCGGCTCGCGGTGACCTTGGGGTCCTTCTGGCGCAGGGAACCGGCGGCGGCGTTGCGCGGGTTGGCGAAGGGCTTGCCCTCGGCCTCGACGAGCCGGGCGTTGAGCTCCTCGAACTTCTCCATCGGGAAGTAGACCTCGCCGCGGACCTCGACCAGGGGCGGGATGCGGTCGCCCTTGAGCCGGTCCGGGATGTCGGCGATCGTGCGGACGTTGGGCGTGATGTCCTCGCCGGTGCGGCCGTCGCCGCGGGTGGCGGCGCGGGTGAGGCGGCCGTTCTCGTAGGTGAGGTTGACGGCGAGGCCGTCCACCTTCAGCTCGCACAGGTAGTGGTAGTCCGAGGTGTTCACGTCGCGGGCCACCCGCTCGGCCCACGCGGCCAGTTCCTCGTCGTCGAAGGCGTTGTCGAGGGAGAGCATCCGCTCGCGGTGCTGGACGGAGGCGAAGTCCGTCTCGTACGCCCCGGCCACCTTCTGGGTGGGCGAGTCGGGCGTGCGCAGCTGCGGATACTCCTCCTCCAGCGCCTCCAGCGAGCGCAGCAGCCTGTCGAACTCGGCGTCGCTGACGACCGGCTGGTCGTTCACGTAGTACCGGAAGCGGTGCTCCTCGACCTGCTCGGCAAGCAGCTGGTGCTGCTCACGCACCGCCGTCGGTACCGCCGTGTCCTGCTGTTCGGCTGCCATGCCGTGTCCTCCCGTGCCCCGTCTCGACCGTCACTCAGGGTTGTCGGCGAGCGACCTCGCCGCCCTGACGCAATGGGCCTGCACCGCTCGGGCGTAGGCGGGTGAAGCGCCCGCCAGACCGCACGAGGGGGTGACCACGACGGACTCCGCCAGAGTCCCCGGGGCCAGCCCCAGCCTGCGCCAAAGCTTCCTGACACCCATGACGCTACCGGCAGGGTCCGACAACGGGCCGTCGGTGCCCGCCACCACTCCGGCGAAGAGTTTCGTGCCGCCTTCGACGGCCTCGCCGATGGCGTCGTCCTCGCGCTCGGTGAGCAAGGAGAAATCGAACGACACGCCCGTGGCGCCCGCGCGCCGCAGCAAGCCGAAGGGGACCTCGGGCGCGCAGGAGTGCACGATCACCTCGCCGTCGTGCACGCCGAACAGGTCCCGCAGCGTGCCCTCGACGACCTGCCGGTCGACGGCCCGGTAGGTCCGGTAGCCGCTGGCGGAGCGCACCCGCCCGAGCAGGACGGCGGTCAGGGACGGCTCGTCGTACTGGAGGACGATCTCGGCGCCGGGGACGCGCCTGCGCACGTCCGCGAGGTGCTCGCGCAGCCCCTCGGCGAGCGATCCGGCCAGGTCGCGGCAGGCGCCCGGGTCCTGGAGCATGGCCTCGCCGCCGTGCATCTCCAGGGAGGCGGCCAGCGTCCACGGGCCGACGGCCTGGACCTTGAGCCTGCCGGTGTACCCCTGGGTGAACTCCTCCAGGGCGTCGAGGTCCTCCCCGAGCCAGGACCGGGCGCGCTTGCTGTCGCGGCCGGGGCGGTCGCTGATCCGCCAGCCGCTGGGCTCGACGTGCGCGTACATGTCGACGAGCAGGCCCAGGGAACGGCCGATCATGTCGGCGCCGGGCCCCCGGGCGGGCAGCTCGGCGAGGTAGGGGAAGTCCTCGAAGGAACCGGTGACGGTCTTCGCGGCCTCGCGGGCGTCGCCGCCGGGCAGCGAGCCGACGCCGGTGGCGCCGGCGCTCATCGGCCCGGCCTCACGCTGAGGTCGTTGACCTCGGCGTCGCGCGGCAGGTCGATGGCCATGACGATGGTCGTCGCCACCGACTCGGGGTCGATCCAGTGGGAGGGGTCGTACTCCTTGCCCTCCTGCGAGTGCACCTTGGCCTGCATGGGGCTGGCGGTGCGGCCGGGGTAGACGGAGGTCACGCGGATGCCGTGCGGCCTCTCCTCCTCGCGCAGGGAGTCGGCGAGCGCCTTGAGGCCGTGCTTGGAGGCGGCGTACGCGCTCCACTCGGCGTGGGCGTGGAGCCCGGCGCCGGAGTTCACGAAGACGATGTCGGCGTGCGAGGCGCGCAGGGTGGGCAGCAGCAGCCGGGTGACCTCGGCGGGGGCGATCAGGTTCACGTTGAGCTGCTGGTGCCAGGTCTTGGGCCGCAGGTCGCCGACCGGTCCGAGGTCCACGATCCCCGCGATGTGCAGGAGCGAGTCGATCCGCTCCGGAACGGGCTGCTTGGAGAAGGCCCACGAGAGGCGGTCGGGGTCGGCGAGGTCGCCGACGAGGGCGCGCGCTCCGGGGTACCGCTCGACGAGCTGCTTGCCGCGTCCGGCGTCGCGGGCGAGCAGGACGAGGTCGTCGCCGCGGGCGTGCAGCCGGGCCGCGACGGCGGCGCCGATGCCGGACCCGGCACCGGTGATCAGGTGAGTAGCCATAGGCCCCATGCTCGCACCCCGCCGCCCTGCGGCGGCCGCGTGGTGGGCCGCCTCGGCGTTGCCCCCTGGGAGGCCGTCACAGACCGGCGGCCTCGCGCAGGCGGGCGGCCGTCTTGGTGGCGTCGTAGTCGGCCGGGACGCCCTCGACCAGGACGACCTCGCCCGCGATGTGGTCGGTACGCAGGGGCAGGATCTCCTGGTAGGCGGGCGAGGCGTACCAGGCGCGGGCCTTCTCGATGTCCGGGAAGCCGATCATGACGACCGTGCCGGGGAAGGGGCCCTCCATGACCTCGACCTCCGCGCCGTGGACGAGGAAGCGGCCGCCGAAGGGGTCCATGGTCGGCTGGATCTCCTCGATGTAGCGCAGGACGTCCGCGTTGACGGTCTCGGGGCGGATGTGGGCGATGGCGTAGGCGGTCATGGTGCTCTCCCCAGTCAACCGGCCCGTCGGTTCGGGCCGTTGACCCGATCCTGTCAGGACGTGACCGCGGTGACGATTACCTCCGAGGTCATGGGGACGCGAGCGGGCGCGGGCTGGAAGGTGCGCCGGTAGGCGATCGGGGAGATGCCGAGGGCGGCGCGCATGTGCTGGCGCAGCGAGCCCGCCGAGCCGAAGCCGGAGCGGTGGGCGACCAGGTCGACCGGCAGGTCGCTGGACTCCAGCAGGTGGCGGGCGATCTCCAGGCGCTGGGCGGTGAGCCACTGCACCGGGGTCATGCCGACCTCGTCGCGGAACCGCCGGGTGAAGGTGCGCAGGCTCATCCGGGCGTGGGAGGCGAGCTCCGCGAGGGTGAGGGGCTCGCCGAGCCGCTCCAGGGCCCAGGCGCGGGTCGCGGTGGTCGTGGCGACGGTCGGTTCGGGGACGGGCCGGTCGATGTACTGGGCCTGTCCGCCGTCGCGCCAGGGCGGTACGACGCACAGCCGCGCGGCGCGGTTGGCGACGGCGGAGCCGTGGTCGCGGCGGATCATGTAGAGGCACAGGTCGACGCCGGCGGCCACGCCCGCGGAGGTGAGGATGTCGCCGTCGTCGACGAAGAGGACCTCCTCGTCGAGCCGTACGCGCGGGAAGCCCCGCTGGAACTCGGGCGCGTGCACCCAGTGCGTGGTGGCGGGCCGGCCGTCGAGCAGTCCGGCGGCGGCCAGGACGTAGGAGCCGGTGCACAGGGAAACCAGCCGGGTGCCGGGGCGGATCGCGGCGAGGGCGTCGGCCAGCGCCGACGGCAGGGGTGCCCCCTGGGCGAGGTCGTCCATGGCGTGCGTGGGCGTGATGATCACGGTGTCGGCCGCGGCGAGGGCCTCGGGGCCCGCCGAGACGCCGACGGTGAAGCCCGCGTCGCTGGTCACGGGCTGCCCGTCGGCGGTGCAGACGGTCAGTTCGTAGAGCGGCTTCCCCGCCTCGTCGAAGGCGTTGCCGAAGACCCGCGAGGGGATCCCGAGCTCGAACGGGGGGACGCCTTCGAGGGCGAGTACGGCGATCCGGTGCATGGCCAGATCCTGACACATGGTGGCCGTCCGGCCAACACCACGGCTCGGCTCCGCCCCCGAAGCTGGTTCCGCAGCACCACCGGATACCACCGGACACACCTGAGGAGAAACACATGCGCGCCGTCGTCGTCAGCCAGTGGGGCGGACCCGAGGTACTGACCGAGACCGAGCTGGAGCGGCCCGAGCCGGCCATGGGCGAGATCCTGGTACGGGTCCACGCGGCCGGGGTGAACCCGGTCGACTGGAAGACCCGGGCCTCCGGCGCCCTCATCCCCTGGGGCCCGGTCCCGGCGGTCGGCTGGGACGTGTCCGGCACGGTCGAGGCGGTCGGCCCCGGCGTCACCCTGCACCGGGTGGGCGACGAGGTGTACGGGATGCCCCGCTTCCCGCAGCAGGCCGGCGCCTACGCCGAGTACGTGACGGCTCCCGCCCGGCACTTCGCCCGCAAGCCCGCCTCCCTGGACCACGTACAGGCCGCGGCGCTGCCGCTGGCGGCGCTCACCGCCTGGCAGGCGCTGGTGGACACGGCGGGGGTCTCGGCCGGGCAGCGCGTGCTGGTGCACGCGGCGGCCGGCGGGGTCGGACACCTGGCCGTGCAGATCGCCAAGGCCCGCGGCGCGTACGTGATCGGCACCGCGAGTGCGGGCAAGCACGACCTGCTGCGCGGTCTGGGGGCCGACGAGGTGATCGACTACCGCACCACCGACTTCGAGGACGCCGTCAAGGACGTCGACGTGGTGATCGACGCCATCGGCGGGGACTACGGGCAGCGCTCCCTGAAGGTGCTCAAGCCGGGCGGCCATTTGATCACCCTGCCCGGCCCGGACGGCATCCCGGCCGACCCGCAGGGCGTGCACGCGGCCTGGGTCCTGGTGGAGCCGGACCTGGCGGGCCTCCAGGAGATCGCGGCCCTCGTCGAGCAGGGCCTGCTGAGGCCGCTGGTCGACACGGTGCTGCCGCTGGCGCAGGCCGCGAAGGCCCACGAGATCGGCGAGCGGGGCCGCACCACCGGCAAGATCGTCCTGACGGTGGTCTGAGACCGGAGCCGGGCCGGCCGCCTCAGACGGTGGCGGCCGCCCGCTGGGTCGTCGCGATGGTGGCCGAGCCGACCACGCGCGTGCCGTCGTAGAGCACGATCGCCTGGCCGGGGGCCACGCCGCGGACCGGCTCCGTGAAGGAGACGCGCAGCTCGCCGTCCACGACCTCGGCGAACACCTCGGTCTCGCCGCCGTGGGCGCGCAGCTGCGCGGTGTAGGTGCCCGGGGCGGCGGGCGTGGAGCCGCACCAGCGGGGGCGGATCGCGGTCAGGGCGGTGACGTCGAGGGCCTCGACCGGTCCCACCGTGACGGTGTTGTTCACCGGGGAGATGTCCAGGACGTAGCGCGGCTTGCCGTCGGCGGCGGGGTGGCCGATGCGCAGGCCCTTGCGCTGGCCGATGGTGAAGCCGAAGGCGCCCTCGTGGGTACCGACCTTCTCGCCGGTCTCGTCGACGATGTCGCCCTCGGCCTTGCCCAGGCGGTTGGCGAGGAAGCCCTGGGTGTCGCCGTCGGCGATGAAGCAGATGTCGTGGCTGTCCGGCTTCTTCGCGACGGCCAGGCCCCGCTCCTCGGCCTCCGCGCGGATCTCGTCCTTGGTGGTGAGGGTGTCACCGAGCGGGAAGAGGGCGTGGGCGAGCTGCTTCTCGTCGAGGACGCCGAGGACGTACGACTGGTCCTTGGCCATGTCGGAGGCGCGGTGCAGCTCGCGGGAGCCGTCCTCGTTCTCGACGACGGTGGCGTAGTGACCGGTGCAGACGGCGTCGAAGCCGAGGGCGAGCGCCTTGTCGAGCAGCGCGGCGAACTTGATCTTCTCGTTGCAGCGCAGGCAGGGGTTCGGGGTGCGCCCGGCCTCGTACTCGGAGATGAAGTCCTCGACGACGTCCTCGCGGAAGCGCTCGGCGAGGTCCCAGACGTAGAACGGGATGCCGATGACGTCGGCGGCGCGGCGGGCGTCGCGGGAGTCCTCGATCGTGCAGCAGCCGCGGGCGCCGGTCCGGAAGGACTGCGGGTTCGCGGACAGGGCGAGGTGCACGCCGGTCACGTCGTGCCCGGCTTCGACCGCGCGTGCGGCGGCGACGGCGGAGTCCACGCCGCCGGACATGGCGGCCAGGACGCGAAGGGGGCGGGCGGTGCGCGGGAGGTTCTCAGTCATAGCACCGTCCAGAGTACGGGGGAACCGGGCGGGGTCACAGCGCGTTGTGGGGTACGGGGGGTGGATCACATGGCCGAGCAGGGGAATGCGGCGAAGAAGCCGCCGAGCCGGACCCGCAGGGCCGTGCTCTTCGGGGGGCTCGGGGTCGTCGCGGTGGCGGCGGTCGCCGGCCGGGAGGAGATCGGCCGCGCCTGGTGGCTGCTGCCGGGGGTGGCCAAGCCGCGCAAGGAGGGCGAGCTGGACCATGCGGGCGCGGGCTGGACGGCGGCCTCCCCGGCGAACTGGCGGCTGGCCGACCGGCCCGACGACTACCGGGTGGACCGGATCGTCGTCCATGTCACCCAGGGCGGGTTCCAGTCCTCCGTGGACGCTTTCAAGAACCCGTGGCACAAGGCGTCGGCGCACTACATAGTCCGCCAGGACGGCCACATCGAGCAGATGGTGCGCGAGCTGGACGTGGCCTTCCACTCCGGCAACCGCTCGATGAACGAGCGCAGCGTGGGCATCGAGCACGTGGGCTTCGTGGACCGGCCGCAGGACTTCACGGACGCGATGTACGCGGCCTCCGCCCGCCTGGCGGCCGACGTCTGCCGCCGGTACGGCATACCGGCGGACCGCACGCACATCGTCGGCCACAGCGAGGTCCCGGGCACCGACCACACCGACCCGGGCCCCCACTGGGACTGGGAGCGCTATCTGCGCATGGTCGGCGAGGCGCGGCGGGCGGCTAGCTGAGGCCTGCCGTGCGCGCGCGTTCCACCGCCGGGCCGATGGCCGCGGCCAGCGCGGCGACGTCCTCCTTGGTGGAGGTGTGGCCCAGCGAGAAGCGCAGGGTGCCGCGGGCCAGCTGGGGATCGGTGCCGGCGGCCAGCAGGACGTGACTGGGCTGGGCCACGCCGGCGGTGCAGGCGGAGCCGGTGGAGCACTCGATGCCCTGCGCGTCGAGCAGGAGCAGCAGCGAGTCGCCCTCGCAGCCGGGGAAGCTGAAGTGCGCGTTCGCCGGGAGGCGCTCGTGCGGGTCTCCCCCGAGGACGGCGTCGGGCACGGCCGCGCGGACGGCGGCGATCAGCTCGTCGCGCAGGGCGCCGATCTCGGCGGCGAAGCGCTCGCGCCGCTCGGCGGCGAGGACGGCGGCCACGGCGAAGGCGGCGACGGCCGGCACGTCGAGGGTGCCGGAGCGGACGTGCCGCTCCTGGCCGCCGCCGTGCAGGACCGGTACGGGGCTCTGGTCGCGGCCCAGGAGCAGCGCGCCGATGCCGTACGGGCCGCCGACCTTGTGGCCGCTGACGGTCATGGCGGCGAGGCCGCTGGCGGCGAAGTCGACGTCGAGCTGTCCGAAGGCCTGGACGGCGTCGGAGTGCAGGGGGATCCCGTGCTCGCGGGCGACGGCGGCCAGGTCGCGGACCGGCATGACGGTGCCGATCTCGTTGTTGGCCCACATCACCGTGGCCAGGGCCACGTCGTCCGGGTTGCGCTCGACGGCTTCCCGGAAGGCGTCGGCGTGCACGCGGCCGTAGTGGTCCACGGGCAGGTACTCCACCCGCGCGCCCTCGTGCTCGGCGAGCCAGTGGACGGCGTCGAGCACGGCGTGGTGCTCGACGGGGCTGGCGAGGACCCGGGTGCGGGCGGGGTCGGCGTCGCGCCGCGCCCAGTAGAGGCCCTTGACGGCGAGGTTGTCGGCCTCGGTGCCGCCGGCGGTGAAGACCACCTCGCTCGGCCGGGCGCCGACCGCTTCGGCGAAGGCCTCACGGGCCTCCTCGACGGTACGGCGGGCCCGGCGGCCGGCGGCGTGGAGGGAGGAGGCGTTCCCCGTGGCGGCGAACTGCGCGGTCATCGCCGCGGCGGCCTCCGGCAGCATCGGAGTGGTTGCGGCGTGGTCGAGGTAGGCCATGATCCCCCGATTCTACGAGCCCGCGGGCGGGGCTCCGCCCGGCGGGAGTCCGGGCCGGCGGGGCCCGGCGGGTCGCGCACCCGCCGGGCCGTCTGCCGGGGCTTCGCCCCGCGGGGTCAAAAACGCAGCGCGCGGGCGAGTTGGCGGGACTGGGCGACCAGGTGGTCCGTGGAGTCCCAGACCTCAGCGTCCTCCTCCAGGAAGCCGCCGGCCAGGTTGCGGGTGGTGATGGAGACCCGCAGCGGGCCCGGCGCCGGGCGGCGGCGGATGTGGGTGGTCAGCTCCACGGTCGGGGTCCAGGCCACCAGGCCCAGGTCGAACGCGGTCGGCGGCAGCGCGTCCACCGCCAGCAGCATGGAGAGCGGGTCGGCGTCGCGGCCGTCGGCCAGCTCGAACCAGGCCCGCATCTCGCCCTTGCCGGAGGGCGCGCCCAGGGCCCAGCCCGCCGTCGCCGGGTCCAGCCGGAGCCGGAGGCGGTCCACGATGGCGGAGCTGCCGGGGATCGGGGCCGGGCCGGCCTCGGGGCCGATGCAGTCCTCGTAGGCGGGCATGACGGGCGGCACGGCGACCGTGCGCACGTCGTCCGGCAGGGCCGCGAGGTCGCCGTAGGAGGCGAGGACGCGGATGCGCTCGACCTCGGCGCCGTTCTCGTCGTACTGGAACAGGGAGGCCTGGCCCGTGGAGAGGGTGCGGCCGACCCGAACGACCTCGGTGCGGATCACGGCGGGGCCGGGCACGGAGGAGGTCAGGTAGTGCGCGGAGACGGTGAAGGGGTCCGGGTGCGGCAGGGTCGCCGCCAGCGCCCGGCCGACCAGGGCCAGCAGATAGCCGCCGTTGACGGCGGCGATGATCGTCCAGCCGGCGGAGAGCTGCGCGTCGTACACCCCGGGCTCGTCGGCGCGGGGGGTGATGGTGGTGTCGCGGTCGAACTCACTGTCGCCGATGGAGGCCTGGGCAGCTGCGTGTGACATGTAAACGACGGTACACCGGCTTACTACTAAGCGGTAGCTTTCTTGTGTTACGGCTCTTCGGACACGGAGGACCGGCGGTTCCAGGCCAGCGGCGCGCGCCAGTGGTAGCGCATGGCGAGGAGCCGCAGCACGAACGTGGTGACGATCGCCAGGGCGGTGGTGACGGCGTTGAGCGAGTCGAGCGCGATCGACACGGCGACCATCGCGGCGCCAACGGTCGCGGGCACGGCGTACATCTCCCGGTCGCGCAGCAGCGAGGGCACCTCGTTGACCAGGACGTCGCGCAGGACGCCGCCGCCTACCGCCGTGGCCAGGCCCAGCGCGGCGGACGCGGTGAGGCCGAGGCCGTACTCGTAGGCCTTGGTCGTGCCCGACACGCAGAACAGCGCGAGGCCGGCGGCGTCGAAGACGTTGATGGCCCGGTTGATCCGCTGGACCTCGGGGTGGAGGAAGAAGACGAGCCCGGCGGCGATCAGCGGGGTGACGAAGAAGCTGAGCTCGCCGAAGGCCGCCGGCGGGGTGGCGCCGATGACGAGATCGCGGAAGAGGCCGCCGCCGAGGGCGGTGACCAGGGCGAGGACGGCGATGCCGAAGACGTCGAAGTTCTTGCGGACGGCGAGCAGGGCGCCCGCCGTGGCGAAGACGAAGATGCCGGCGAGGTCCAGGGCATGCTGGATCCCGGGCGGGAAGAGATCGTGGAGCACTGGCTCATTGTCGCCCCTCGCCACCGCTCGGGGATCACGGGGCTCGGGCGGCGGACCTGCGGGTTCGGGAATCAGTACCCGGCCCGGACCGCGCGCCTCACACACCGGCGGCCGGATTCCGCCCGGGCCGGGGCCCGGGCCCGGCGAGCGGGCCGAGCCGCATGGGCCCGCCGGGGTGCGCGACCAGCGCGCCCTCCCCGGCGGGCACCCGCGGACCGTTACGGCGTGACCGTGGCCACCGCGTCCGCCGCGCCGGGCAGCGGCTCGTCGCCCGGAGCCTGGTCGGGCGCGTTCTCCGGGTGGTGGCAGGCCACCTGGTGGCCCGTCTTCAGGGCCAGCAGCGGCGGTTCCTGCGTCGTGCAGATCTGCGTCGCCTTCCAGCACCGCGTGTGGAAGCGGCAGCCGCTCGGCGGCGAGATCGGCGACGGCACGTCGCCCTTGAGCAGGATGCGGCCGCTCTTCACGCCGCGCCGCCGCGGGTCGGGCACCGGCACGGCCGACATCAGGGCCGTGGTGTAGGGGTGCATCGGCGCCCCGTACAGCGACTTGTTGTCGGCCAGCTCGACGATCTTGCCGAGGTACATCACCGCGATGCGGTCCGAGACGTGCCGGATGACCGACAGGTCGTGCGCGATGATCACGTAGGTGAGGCCGAGCTCCTCCTGGAGGTCGTCCAGCAGGTTGACCACCTGGGCCTGGATCGACACGTCCAGCGCCGAGACCGGCTCGTCCGCGACCACCAGCTTGGGCTTCAGCGCCAGGGCCCGCGCGATGCCGATGCGCTGGCGCTGGCCGCCCGAGAACTCGTGCGGGTAGCGGTTGTAGTGCTCGGGGTTGAGGCCCACGAGCGACAGCAGCCGCTGCACCTCGGCCTTGAGCCCGCCCTCCGGGGTGACGTTCTGGAGCTTGAACGGCGCGCTGACGATGGTGCCCACCGTGTGGCGCGGGTTCAGCGATCCGTACGGGTCCTGGAAGATCATCTGCACGTCGCGGCGCAGCGGGCGCATGCCCGACACCCCCAGGTGCGTGATGTCCTTGCCCTCGAACTCGACGGTGCCGCCGGTCGGCTCCAGCAGCCGCGTGATCAGCCGGCCCATGGTCGACTTGCCGCAGCCGGACTCGCCGACGACGCCGAGGGTCTCCCCGCGCCGGACGTCGAAGTCGATGCCGTCGACGGCCTTGACCGCGCCCGCCTGCCGCCGCAGCAGCCCCTTGGTGATGGGGAAGTGCTTGGTCAGGCCGGTGACCTTCAGCAGCAGTTCGGGGGCCTCGGCGGCCTGGGGTGCGCCCGGTGCGTCCGTGGCCTGCGCGGGGATGCCGGCCGCGGCCGTGTCCGTCTTCTTGGGGTCAGGCGTCTCGGTCACAGCTTCGGCGCAATCTCTTCGGTCCAGATCCGGGTCCGCTCCTCCTGCGACATGTGACAGGCGGACCAGTGGTGGGTGCCGTCTTCCTCGACCAGCTCGGGCCGTACCGTGCGGGTCACGTTGCCCTTGGGCACGTCGGCGTAGGGGCAGCGCGGGTTGAAGGCACAGCCGCTCGGGATGTTGATGAGGCTGGGCGGGGAGCCCTTGACCGGGATGAGGCGCTCGGTCTGCTCGCGGTCGATGCGCGGCATCGAGCCCAGCAGGCCCCAGGTGTAGGGGTGCCGGGGCTCGTAGAAGACCTTCTCGGAGGTGCCCCGCTCGACGCACCGGCCGCCGTACATGACCAGCAGTTCGTCGGCCATCTCCGCGACCACGCCGAGGTCGTGCGTGATCATGATGACCGCGGAGCCGAACTCCTTCTGCAGGTCGCGGATGAGGTCGAGGATCTGGGCCTGGACGGTGACGTCCAGGGCCGTCGTCGGCTCGTCCGCGATGAGCAGTTCGGGGTTGTTGACCAGCGCCATCGCGATCATCGCGCGCTGGCGCATGCCGCCGGAGAACTCGTGCGGGTAGCTGTCGACGCGCTTGTGCGGCTCGGGGATGCCGACGCGGTCGAGGAGTTCGACGGCCCGCGCGCGGGCGACCTTCTTGTCGACCTTGTTGTGGACCCGGTACGCCTCGGCGATCTGCTTGCCGATCGTGAAGTACGGGTGCATCGCGGACAGCGGGTCCTGGAAGATCATGGCGATCTCCCGGCCGCGCAGCCTGCGCACCTCGTCCTCGTCGGCGGAGAGCAGTTCCTTGCCGTCCAGCCAGATCTCGCCGGAGATCCGGGCCCGCTGGCGGCCGTACTGGCCCACGCGGTGCAGGCCCATGATGCCGAGCGAGGTGACCGACTTGCCGGATCCGGACTCGCCCACGATGCCGAGGGTCTTGCCCTTCTCCAGCGTGAAGGAGAGCCCGTCGACCGACTTGACCAGGCCGTCCTCGGTCGGGAAGTGCACCTTGAGGTCGCGGACCTCCAGGAAGGCCGTGGCGGGCTCCACCGCGCCGACCGGCTGGTTGAGGGCTCCGGTCTTGGTCAGATCGGTCATGACAGCCTCACTCGGGGGTCGATCACCGCGTACATGAGGTCAACGATGAGGTTCGCCGCGACGACGAAGAAGGCGGAGATCAGGGTGATGCCCAGGATGACCGGGAGGTCGTGCTCGCTGATGGCGCGCACCGCGCTGTAGCCGAGGCCGTGCAGCGAGAACGTGTACTCGGTCAGCACCGCGCCGCCCATCAGGGCGCCGAGGTCCAGGCCCAGGACGGTCAGGATCGGCGTCATCGTCGAGCGCATGGCGTGCTTGCCGATGACCACGGGCTCCGTCAGCCCCTTGGCGCGGGCGGTGCGGATGTAGTCCTCGTTGAGGACTTCGAGCATGGTCGCGCGGGTGAGCCGCGCGTACATGGCCGCGTAGAGGAAGGCGAGCGAGACCCACGGCAGGACCATGCCGTTGAACCACTTGCCCGGATCGTCCGCGAAGGTCGCCTCGGGCCTGCCGAACCAGCCGAGCTGGTCGGAGAAGAAGGCGATGGCGAGCATGCCCGTGAAGTAGATGGGGAGGGAGACGCCGGCCAGGGCCACGCCCATGGCCGAGCGGTCCAGGACGGTGCCGCGCTTGAGGGCGGACAGGACGCCGGTGGCGACCCCGCCGATCACCCAGAGCACGACGGCGCCCATGGCGAGGGAGAGGGTGACCGGGAGCCAGTCGGTCAGCAGCGGCCAGACCTCCTGCTCGGTCTTGAACGAGTAGCCGAAGCAGGGCGCGGCGCATTGCGTGACGTCGGAGCCGTTGGCGTACGTGCGACCCGCCACCAGCCCGACGACGAACTTGCCGAACTGGACGAGGATCGGGTCGTCGAGACCCATCTTCTGCCGGATGCCCTCGATGGCGGCAGGGTCGGACTGCTTGCCGACGAAGTAGAGCGCCGGATCCGTCCCGATCATCTTCGGGAAGAGGAAGAAGATTCCGAAGGTCACCAGCGTGATGACCAACAGCATGACGATGACGGCGAAGATCCGTCGGAGGAGATATGCAAGCACTGCGCTCGGCCTGGCTGCGGCCCGGGGGCGCCCTCTTCTGGAGGGCACCCCCACGCCGTAACCGCGGCCATCACCTGCCCTTCGTGCCTAGCGGGTGTGGCACTGGAACATCGGAACTGGACTGACGGATCGTTACTTCATGACGCCGAGCGACGCGTAGTCGTAACGGCCGTTGTAGGCGTCGGTGGTGTAGGCGTTCGTCAGACGGCTCGAGCGCCAGGTGATCGTCTTGTCGTAGACGAAGGGCAGGTAGACCGCGGCCTCGGAGACCTTCTGGTTCATCTGCTTGTAGATCTCGCCGGCCTTGTTCGGGTCGGTCTCCGCGATGGCGTCGTCGAACAGCTTGTTGATCGCCGGGTCGTTCAGCTCGGAGAAGTTGTTGTTACCGCTCTGCAGGATGAAGCGGCCGTCGACCAGCGGCTGCGAGAAGCCCTGACCGGTCGGGAAGTCGGCGCCCCAGCCCATGATGATGATGCCGTAGTTCTTCTCCTTGACGACCTTCGGCGAACCGATGATGCCGGAGGTCTGGGCGCCGTCGAACTGGTCGACGTCGGCCTCGATGCCGACCTGCTTCAGGGCGTTCTGCAGCGAGACGGCCGTGGCGACCTCGACCGGCTTGTTGTTGCGGACCGCGATCGTGGTCTTGAAGCCGGTCTCCTTGCCACAGGCCTTCAGCGCGGCCTTGGCCTTCTCCAGGTTCGGCTTGCCGTCGTTCTGCAGGACCTCGTACGGGTCGTACTTGGCGTCCGAGCCCTTGATGCCGAGCGGGAGCATGTTCGGGGCGATGTCGCCACCGGCCTGCGGGCCGCCGCGGGCGGTCTGCAGGGACTTCTTGTCGGCCGCGTAGATGACGGCCTTGCGGCACTCGATGTTGTCGAACGGCGCGACGGTCTGGGGCATGACCGCGTACCGGATGAAGCCGGTCTGGCCGTTGTCCAGGTTGCCCTTGTGCTCCTTCAGCGCGGTGGCGCGGGCCGCCTGGCCGATGCCGGTCGCGTTGATGTCGACGTCGAACTCGCCGTTCATCAGGCGCTTGTCCATGTCGTCCGCGTTCGCCATGAACGTGACCGAGATGGTGTCCGGGAGCGCCTTGCGGATGGTGTCCGACTCGGGCTTGAAGTTCTCGTTGCGCGAGAGCTTCATGCTCTTGTTGGGCTCGTACGAGTCGATCTTGTACGGGCCGTTCGAGAAGGGCCGCAGGCCGTACTTGGCCGCGGTGTCCTTCTCCTGCTTGACCGGGCTCGCCGCCGGCATGGCCAGCATCTGCTCGAAGTCACCGTTGGGCTGCGGGAGCTTGAAGATGATGGTCTTCGCGTCCGGGGTCTCGATCGCCTTGAGGCCGAGCTTGTCCGGGGAGGGGTCCTTGTACGGGCCCGGGTACTCGGTCTTCGGGTCGAGGACCTGCATCAGGTAGACCGGGCCGCCGGAGATGACGTCCTGGGCCCAGGTGCGCTCGATGCCGTACTTGATGTCCTGGGCGGTGACGGGGGTGCCGTCCTCCCAGGTCACGTTGTCCTTCAGGGTGTACTTGTAGGTCTTGCCGCCGTCGGTGATCTCGGCCTTGGCGGTGGCGAGGTCGGGGACGAGCTCGGTGCTCTCGGTGCCGGGGCCCGGCTTGAAGCTCACCAGCTGGCGGGCGTAGTAGCGGGAGAAGTCCCACATGAAGCCGTAGTAGCCGCGCTGCGGGTCCCACGAGTCGGCTTCCTGGGTGCCGACGAACTTCAGCTCGCCGCCCTTCTTGTCCGAAGGGTTGGCGATCTTGCCGATGCCCGCGTTGAAGCCACCGCCGCCGGCGGAGGTCTTCTCGTCCTTCTTGTCGTCTCCGCCACAGGCGGTCGCGGTCAGCATGACCGCGAGCACGACGGCGGTGCCGGCGGCAAGTCGTCGCTTCGACGTGCGATGGGTAGTCACGATGCTCGCAACCCTCCGTTGTAGTTCCGGTGCACTTACGGCATGAAGCCGGGTCCTGAATTGCCCTGCGATGGCTAGCGGGAGCCCTTCGGGTCGAGGGCGTCACGGACGCCGTCGCCGAAGAGGTTGAAGGCCAGCACGGTGATGAAGATCGCTACGCCGGGGAAGATCATGAACAGCGGATCGTCCTCGTAGGTCCGCACGGCCGTGGAGAGGGTCTCTCCCCAGGACGGCGTGGGCGGCTTGACGCCGACTCCGAGGAAGCTCAGGGCGGCCTCGGTCAGCACATTGGTGGGGATCATCAGCGTCGCGTAGACGGTGATGGGCGCCACCAGGTTGGGGAGCAGTTCGCGGAAGAGGATGTAGACGCGGCCCGCGCCGAGACTGCGCGCCGCCTCCACGTACTCGCGCTCGCGCAGTGACAGGGTCTGGCCGCGGACGATGCGGCCGATGTACGGCCAGCCGAAGAAGCCGATCACCAGCACCAGTACGGCGATCCGCAGGCCCGACCCCTCGAACCCCCAGAGCTTGCTGGGGATGACGGAGATCAGCGCGATGATGAAGAGCAGCTGCGGGAAGGCGAGCAACAGGTCCATGACCCGGCTGATGGCCGCGTCCACCCAGCCGCCGAAGTAGCCGGCGACGATGCCGAAGAAGGTGCCGAGCGAGACCGCCACGAAGGCGGACAGGAAGGCGACCAGGAGCGAGATCCGGGCGCCGTAGACGATCCGGCTGAAGACGTCGCGGCCGTTGACCGGCTCGATGCCCAGCAGGAAGTCGCCGCTCATGCCGCCGTAGTCGCCGGCCGGCAGGCCGAGCAGCGGGTCCAGCAGGTCCTCGTGCAGCTCCTCCGGCGGGTGGCCGAAGGCCTTGACGATCAGCGGCGCGAAGATCGCGACGAGGATCAGCAGGAGCACGATGACGCCGCCTGCCAGTGCGACCTTGTCACGCTTGAGGCGCAGCCAGGCGATCTGCCACGGCGAGCGCCCTTCGATCGCCTTCGGCGGGACGTCGGAGGCGGCCACGGCCGCGGGCTCGGCCGCGCTGGTGTCGTGCAGTGGTGCCGTCATCGTGGTGGGGACCCCTCTCGGCCGACTGTGGCCGGCCCATGCCCGCCGCTGTGGCGGCTTTGGTTCTATCGGCGTCGCTGATGGTGCGAATGGCGCGAAATGTGCCTGAAGTGCACGTGAAGAGCTGGTGGTTGCGGGATGGACCTGCCTTCGGTGGGGTGGAGTCTTCAACGCCGTCTCAAGCGCCCGCCAGACCTGCCGGGGATGTGATGCGCAACCGTGATCTGTGCCGCGTCCTTCCGTTATCCGAACGACGCGGCCCTATCAGCGGTGAAAGACCGCCCCTTAGCCGCGGAACGGACATCCGGCCCAACTGCCGTGGACCACTTGGATCTTGGGCGTAATCAGCGGATATGCCGAAGGCCGCACCGGTGGGTCCGGTGCGGCCTTCGAGATGAGATGTCTCGCTCTGTGGATGTGCGGATGTACGGGACTCAAGGGTCCCGGAGCGGGTCAGTACGCCGGCGCCTGGCCCTCGCGGTCGTAGAACGGGCGGGTCTGCGCGCGCAGCCACATGGCGACGGGGTCGTGTTCGTCCGCCAGCGCCACCGTGCACACCGGGACGCCCTCGGGGACCACGCCGACCGACTGGCGCATCATCTCCCGTACGGACTCCAGCGCGGGCGCGGAGGCGTCGTACAGGTCGAGCCCGACCGCGAGGTACGGGGAGCCGAGAGCGGGCTGCACCCAGGCGCGGCGCAGCGAGCGCACGGCGGGCGTGCGGTGCGCGTGCTGGGTCAGCAGCCCGTAGAACTGCGGGAGCTCCAGGGCGGGCTCCGAGAGCCGCAGCGGCCCGGCCGGCATCCGGTCCAGGCCGGTCGCCATCCGGCGCAGGTCGGCCCAGGGGATGCCGAGACCGCCGCCCTGGGCGTGCGGGTTGAGCCACAGGCCCCAGCGGTCCGGGTAGAGCGCGCGGGCGATGTCCCGCCCGGTGACCACCTCGTAGCCCCGGCTCCAGCCGCTGGCGGCCAGCTCCTGCGGGGAGGTGACGCAGGGCGCGTACCCCAAGCCCTCGACCTCCATGCCGCCGTACTGGGCGTCGGGGGAGCCCGGCTGCCCCTGCCAGAGCAGCATCCACAGCCGACCCTCGCACAGGGCGTGCAGGAGCGACTCGTAGCTTTCGTAGCGCCCGGGAGTCACCTGGCGCAGCATGTGCTCGACCTGCCCGGCCGCGGCCGTGCCTGACGCACTCACCCGGTACCCCTCTTCGTCTCTTCTTCCGCCCGTCGTCAACGCGTGAACAGCTTAAGCGGCCCTACGGGAGGTAGAAGGGGCGTACGCGCTCACGAATCCAGTCCGTGACCGGGTCCTGGGCGGCGTCCAGGAGGATCAACTGCACGGGCCAGGGCGGCGCGACCCGGTTCAGGGCCCGCCCCAGGGCGTCCATCGGGGCGTTTCGCATCTCGGGTTCCCATCCCAGCAGGCGGACACCGATGAACAGTTCCGGCGCCCCGCCCTCGATGCTGGCGAGGCAGCGGAAGGCGGCGGCGATCACGCCGGTGGCGCGGAACTCCTCGGCGGCGGCGGCCAGGAAGTCGACCGGGTCCTCCTGCCAGTCGGGCTCGTAGAGCCGTACGCGGCCGCCGGTGGCCGGGCCGTCGAGGGGGGTCCGGCCGGTGCGGCAGAGCTCCGCGACGGCGGGCGGGGGCAGCGGGACGCCGACGGCGCCCTCGGGGTTGAGCGCGATGCCGAGCTGCGGGGGCAGGCCGCGGGCGAAGTCGACGGCGGGGGCCACCGCGAAGTCCATGCCGGGGCCGGCGCAGGCGAGGAACTGCGCCTCGGAGCTGTAGACCGGGACGTACGCCGCCCCGCCGATCTCCATCGTGGGCAGGTCCAGGGCGGCCGAGTCCGGCCCGCCGCCGCCGGGCAGGGGCACCCACACCTGGCTGCGCCCGAGCACCTCCAGGATCCGCCCCCCGGCGTCCGGCTGCCCGAGCGCCGCCCCGAGCACCTGCTCCAGCTCATTTGCCGGCCAGCCGCCGCTGTGCATGTGCGTGTGCCTCCGTGTGTTGCGCCGCGATGTCGTGGCCGAGGTTATCCGCCGTGGCGGGGCGCCGCTGCCGGGGGCCAGCCCCCGGACCCCCGCTCCTCAAACGCCGGAGGGGCTGGATTGGCCGACCGGCGGGCTAGCCGTGGAACGCGATCCGCGTCACCGTGGCGGCCGAGCGGCGGTCCAGGAGGGTCGCCGAGGCGCAGCCGGCGGGCGGGCGGCCCGCCTCCGCCTCGCGCAGCAGGCGGCCCACCGCGCCGCGGTGGCGGGCGAAGGCGTACGCGGAGACCCCCCGGCCGCGCGCCGCCTGGCCCGAGAGGGCCTCCTCGGGGCTGCTGTCCAGCAGGACCAGGTGCAGCGCCCGGCCCCGGCGGCGCGCGGCGGCCGCGAGCAGGCCGCGCACCCAGCTCTGCGTGCCGCAGTCGTGCACCACGACGGAGGCTCCGGAGCGCAGGGCCCGCCCCAGCCCCCAGTAGTGCGCGATCCGCACCAGCGGCCGGTACACCGCGTACGGCAGGGACGGCGGCATCCGGCGCTCCCAGCGCTCGCGGGTGTCCTGGGAGTCGATGGCGGCGCCCTCGGCCGTCGCCCGCTTGATCAGCGTGCTCTTGCCGCCGCCCGGCAGGCCGGACACCACGACGATGTCCCCTTCCGCGAAGCCGAGCCGCTGCGGGCCGCGCACCGCCGGGCCGCGCAGATCGCGTACGGGACCGCGGCCGAGGCCCGTCCCGGCCGCCGCGGCGGCGTCCACCGCGCCCTTGCGGCCGCGCGGCCCGCGCTGCGCCGGCACCGCGTCCACGGCCCCCGCCGTCGTCGCCACTACCCCGAATCTCCGCACAGTGTTCGCCTCCCCCGAATCGGGCCGCCAGGACCCTTATCCACTGAGTGTAAAGAGACGGTAATCCGGCAGCTCTGGTTCCGGTCCGCCCACCGCCGGCCCGTACGCACTTGCGGACCCGAACGCCCGATCACGGACATGGCGTGCAATGATGTGCGCCATCTGGACCAACTGCATACCGGCCGCTTGAATCCGCGCGGGAGAGTCCCGGCACGCCGCGAGGCCGTGCGTGGGCGCCGAAGGAGCAAGATCCTCCCTTGAATCTCTCAGGCCCCGTACCGCGTGGATGAGGCAGATCTGAAAAGCGAGCTGCTCGACAGCTCCACCCAAGGTGCAAGCCGACGTCCTCCGGGACTTGCGGCGAACCTCTCAGGTTCCGATGACAGATGGGGAGGACCCTCCTCGTCATGTCATGCCCTGGGACTCGGGAGCCACACCCATGAGCACTGCCCCCCGTCTGACCGCGCTCGACGCGCTGCACCGCTCGCTCGGTGCGACCATGACCGACTTCGCGGGCTGGGACATGCCGCTGCGGTATGCCAGCGAGCGCGACGAGCACAACGCCGTACGCACCAAGGCCGGTCTCTTCGACCTGTCCCACATGGGCGAGATCACGCTGACCGGCCCTGAGGCCGTCAAGGCCCTCGACTACGCGCTGGTCGGCAACATCTCCACCGTCGGCGTCGGCCGCGCCCGCTACACGCACATCTGCCAGGCCGACGGCGGGATCCTCGACGACCTGATCGTCTACCGCCTCGGCGAGAGCGAGTACATGGTCGTCGCCAACGCCTCCAACGCCCAGGTCGTCCTCGACGCCCTGACCGAGCGCGCCGCCGGCTTCGACACCGAGGTCCGCGACGACCGCGACGCGTACGCGCTGATCGCGGTGCAGGGCCCGGAGTCCCCCGGCATCCTCGCCTCCCTCACGGACGCCGACCTGGACGGGCTGAAGTACTACGCCGGCCTGCCCGGCACCGTCGCGGGCGTGCCCGCGCTGATCGCGCGTACGGGCTACACGGGCGAGGACGGCTTCGAGCTGTTCGTCGCCCCCGAGCACGCCGTGGAGCTGTGGCAGGCGCTGACCAAGGCGGGCGAGGGCGTCGGCCTGGTCCCGGCCGGCCTGTCCTGCCGCGACACCCTGCGCCTGGAAGCGGGCATGCCGCTGTACGGGCACGAGCTGAGCACCTCCCTGACCCCGTTCGACGCGGGCCTGGGCCGGGTCGTGAAGTTCGAGAAGGAGGGGGACTTCGTCGGCCGCGCCGCGCTGGAGGCCGCCGCCGAGCGCGCCGCCACCAACCCGCCGCGCAAGCTGGTCGGCCTGATCGCCGAGGGCCGCCGCGTCCCGCGCGCCGGTTTCCCGGTCGTCGCCGACGGTCAGGTCATCGGCGAGGTCACCTCGGGCGCCCCCTCCCCGACGCTGGGCAAGCCGATCGCGATGGCGTACGTGGACGCGGCGCACGCCGCGCCCGGCACCTCCGGCGTCGGCGTCGACATTCGCGGTACGCATGAGCCGTACGAGGTCGTGGCGCTGCCGTTCTACAAGCGGCAGAAGTAGTTCCGCACACGACATCCGCCGTACGGACGCCCGTACGGCGCCGTCTCAGTACCCGAGACCACCGTTCGTATCCACTCCCCCGCATCCAGGAGAATCAGGTCATGAGCAACCCCGAGAAGCTGCGTTACACCAAGGAGCACGAGTGGCTGTCGGACGCCGTGGACGGCGTCGCGACGGTCGGCATCACGGAGTTCGCGGCCAACGCGCTCGGTGACGTCGTCTACGCCCAGCTCCCCGAGGTCGGCGAGACCGTGACCGAGGGCGAGACCTGTGGCGAGCTGGAGTCGACCAAGTCGGTCAGCGACCTGTACTCCCCCGTCTCCGGTGAGATCGTCGAGTTCAACCAGGACGTCGTCGACGACCCGGCGCTCGTGAACACCGCCCCGTTCGAGGGCGGCTGGCTGTTCAAGGTGCGCCTCTCGGAGGAGCCGAAGGACGCCCTGTCCTTCGGTGAGTACACCGCCCTCACCGCCGGTAACTGACCCCAGGGGACCCTGATGTCTGTACTGAACACCCCTCTCCACGAGCTGGACCCGGACGTCGCCGCCGCCGTCGACGCCGAGCTGGCCCGTCAGCAGTCCACCCTGGAAATGATCGCGTCGGAGAACTTCGCTCCGGTCGCCGTCATGGAGGCCCAGGGCTCGGTCCTGACCAACAAGTACGCCGAGGGCTACCCCGGCCGCCGCTACTACGGCGGCTGCGAGCACGTCGACGTGATCGAGCGGATCGCGATCGAGCGCATCAAGTCGCTCTTCGGCGCCGAGGCCGCGAACGTCCAGCCGCACTCGGGTGCGCAGGCGAACGCCGCCGCGATGTTCGCGCTGCTGAAGCCGGGCGACACGATCATGGGCCTCAACCTGGCCCACGGCGGTCACCTGACCCACGGCATGAAGATCAACTTCTCCGGCAAGCTCTACAACGTGGTCCCGTACCACGTCGGCGAGGACGGCCAGGTGGACATGGCCGAGGTCGAGCGCCTCGCCAAGGAGTCCAAGCCGCAGCTGATCGTCGCCGGCTGGTCCGCCTACCCGCGCCAGCTGGACTTCGCCGCCTTCCGCCGCATCGCGGACGAGGTCGGCGCGTACCTGATGGTCGACATGGCGCACTTCGCCGGCCTGGTCGCCGCGGGCCTGCACCCCAACCCGGTGCCGCACGCCCACGTCGTCACCACCACCACGCACAAGACCCTCGGCGGTCCGCGCGGTGGCGTCATCCTGTCGACGCAGGAGCTGGCCAAGAAGATCAACTCGGCCGTCTTCCCGGGTCAGCAGGGCGGCCCGCTGGAGCACGTGATCGCGGCCAAGGCCGTCTCCTTCAAGGTCGCGGCCTCGGAGGAGTTCAAGGAGCGCCAGGTGCGCACCCTGGAAGGCGCGAAGATCCTCGCCGAGCGCCTGGTGCAGCCGGACGTCAAGGCCGTGGGCGTGGACGTGCTCACCGGCGGCACGGACGTGCACCTGGTCCTGGTCGACCTGCGCAACTCCGAGCTGGACGGCCAGCAGGCCGAGGACCTCCTCCACGAGCTCGGCATCACGGTCAACCGCAACGCCGTCCCGAACGACCCGCGGCCGCCGATGGTCACCTCGGGTCTGCGGATCGGTACGCCGGCGCTGGCCACGCGCGGTTTCGGCGCCGAGGAGTTCACCGAGGTCGCGGAGATCATCGCGACCGCGCTGAAGCCCGGGTACGACAGCGAGGACCTGAAGGCGCGCGTCTCCGCGCTCGCCGCGAAGTTCCCGCTGTACCCGTCCCTCTGAGCGGATCGTCCGAAGGGCCCGGCCTCGTCTGCGCACAGGGCCGGGCCCTTCCCCGTGACCGCGGCCTGGGAACGGGCGGGCCGGCCGACCCCGGCCCGACCCGTCCGCGTAATCCTTCCCACGTCGTACGGCGGCCGAGCCGTTCACCTCACGGCGTTAAGCTCGACTGTCGGACAAAATCCGAATAATCCGCCTCTCCTGCACCTCCCACCCCACGAGCAGACAAGGGAGTCCGCCACCGTGGCCATCTCCGTCTTCGACCTCTTCTCCATCGGTATCGGTCCCTCCTCCTCCCACACGGTCGGCCCGATGCGGGCCGCGCGCATGTTCGTGACGCGGCTGAAGAAGGACGGGGTGCTCGCCCAGACGGCCTCCGTCCGGGCCGAGCTGTTCGGCTCCCTCGGCGCGACCGGCCACGGCCACGGCACCCCCAAGGCGGTCCTGCTGGGCCTGGAGGGCCACTCCCCCCGCACGGTGAACGTCGAGACGGCGGACGACGAGGTCGAGCGCATCCGCAAGAGCGGCCGGCTGCGGCTGCTGGGCGCGGAGATAGGCGATGGCCACGAGATCGCCTTCGACGAGCCGAACCAGCTGATCCTCCACCGCCGGCGCTCGCTGCCGTACCACGCGAACGGCATGACGCTCTTCGCGTACGACGAGGCCGGCGCCCCACTGCTGGAGAAGACCTACTACTCGGTCGGCGGCGGGTTCGTCGTGGACGAGGACGCGGTCGGCGAGGACCGGATCAAGCTCGACGACACGGTGCTGAAGTACCCCTTCCGCTCCGGCGACGAGATGCTGCGCCTGGCGAACGAGACCGGCCTGTCGATCTCCTCGCTGATGCTGGAGAACGAGAAGGCCTGGCGCACCGAGGACGAGATCCGCGAGGGCCTCCTGGAGATCTGGCGCGTCATGCAGTCCTGCGTCGCGCGCGGCATGTCCCGCGAGGGCATCCTCCCGGGCGGCCTGCGGGTCAAGCGCCGGGCCGCCTCGACCGCGCGCCAGCTGCGCACCGAGGGCGACCCGATGATGCACCGCAGCGAGTGGACGACGATCTACGCGATGGCGGTCAACGAGGAGAACGCGGCGGGCGGCCGGGTCGTGACCGCCCCCACCAACGGCGCCGCGGGCGTGCTCCCCGCCGTCCTGCACTACTACACGAACTTCGTGCCCGGCGCGGACGAGGACGGCGTGGTCCGCTTCCTCCTCGCCGCGGGCGCGATCGGCATGCTGTTCAAGGAGAACGCCTCGATCTCCGGCGCCGAGGTCGGCTGCCAGGGCGAGGTCGGCTCGGCCTGCTCGATGGCGGCCGGCGCCCTCGCCGAGGTCCTGGGCGGCACCCCGGAGCAGGTGGAGAACGCGGCCGAGATCGGCATGGAGCACAACCTGGGCCTGACCTGCGACCCGGTCGGCGGCCTGGTCCAGATCCCGTGCATCGAGCGCAACGGCATGGCGGCCGTCAAGGCGGTCACCGCGGCGAAGATGGCGATGCGCGGCGACGGCAGCCACAAGGTCTCCCTCGACAAGGTCATCAAGACCATGAAGGAGACCGGCGCCGACATGAAGGTCAAGTACAAGGAAACCGCCCGCGGCGGTCTCGCGGTCAACGTCATCGAGTGCTGACCTGACCCGCTCCGGGCCGGAATGACGAAGGTCCCTTGCCTCGCTGGTGCGAGGCAAGGGACCTTCGTTCGTCATTCCGGACGGCGGATCAGGACCTCAGGTCCCAGGGAAGCCGTTCCCCCGCGGCCGCTTGCAGCCGCTCCAGCCTGTCCTCGTCCTCCTCGATCAGGGTGAGGATCTCGTACGCGTAGCCGGCCGTGTCGATGGATCCGCCGGCCAGCACTTCGCTGTACAGGGTCCACAGGCCCCGTCGGGCTTCGGCCTCGCATTCAGCCGCGACGTCACGCCCCTCCAGGGCCGGGACCTGTGCCTGACCTTCCGCCGACAGCAGGAACAGCACCATCTGAAGATAGGCGTAGCGGGCGTACACGGGTGTTTCCGAGGCCAGGACCGCCATGCCGACCGAAACGACCGGCGGGGCCACTTCCAGGAACATGCTGGCAGGCGACACGACATGCCGGGCGACGCCGTCGTAGTCGATCCCGCCGCCCTCTTCGGCCTGCCCGGCGAGCTCAAGGAGCAGCGCCGGCACGTGCGCGGCCGACTCGCCACAGCCACAGAGCATGTCACTCCACTTGTGGCGCTGGATCTCAAGCTCCACGAGTTCCAGTCGATTCGTCATCTTCCCCACGCTCCGCCCGGCTCAGCCTGAATTCCGGGCACGAAGTCAACCGCACGGAGCCCTCTTCGTATCCGAGGGGGTCCGGTTGCAACCGGGGGCGGGTGGGGGGTGTCTTAGATGACGACAACCCGTCCCCGTCTCTGAGAATCGGGGGGACGTCATGAAACGCCCACATCCCCTGCTCCGGCTCCGTCCGCACCGCCGGCGGATCGCGGGCCTGGCCTCGGGCATCCTGCTCGTCGCCGGACTCTCCTTCGCCGCTCCGGCCTCGGCCGCCGCACCGTCCACCACCACCCAGACGCCGCTCGTGGTGAACGCCCGCTGGGCCGGGCACCCCACCTATGACCGGATCGTCATCGACCTGCAGGCCTACGTGCCGACGGTCACCGTCACCCCCGTCCCCCAGCTGCGCTACGACGGGTCCGGCGCGCCGGTCCCGCTCGCCGGGAAGTACTTCCTGGAGATCCGTCTCAACCCCGCCGCCGCGCACGACGACGCGGGCAACAGCGTCTACGTCGGGCCCAAGCTCCAGAAGATCTACCTCAGCAAGCTCAAGGGCATCGCCCTGACCGGCGACTACGAGGGGTACGTGACCTTCGGCGCCGCCTTCGACACCCTGCCGTACTACCGTGCCTACTCCCTGCACTCACCGGAGCGGTTCGTCGTGGACATCGCCCACTGAGCCCCTGCCCCCCGCCGACGAGGCCCCGGGCGGCGCGCTAGCGGTGCTCGGGGTTCGGGAAGTCGAAGCGGCAGCCGGCGTCCCACTCGGAGCGCTGGTTGCCGTGCGCGGGCATGCCGCCGGAGCGCTTGAGCAGGGCGGCCAGGTGCATGAGGTTCCAGGACATGAAGGCGGTGTTGCGGTTGGTGAAGTCGTTCTCCGGGCCGCCCGAGCCGGGGTCCAGGTAGGAGGGCCCGGGCCCGGCCTCGCCGATCCAGCCCGCGTCGGCCTGCGGCGGGATCGCGTAGCCCAGGTGCTGGAGGCTGTAGAGGACGTTCATGGCGCAGTGCTTGACGCCGTCCTCGTTGCCGGTGATCAGCGCCCCGCCGACCCGCCCGTAGTAGGCATACTGGCCCTGTTCGTTCAGCAGGGAGGAGCAGGCGTAGAGCCGCTCGATGACCTGCTTCATGACGGAGCTGTTGTCCCCGAGCCAGATCGGGCCGCAGAGCACGAGGATGTCGGCGTCCATGACCTGGCTGTAGAGGACCGGCCACTGGTCGCTCTCCCAGCCGTGCTCGGTCATGTCCGGCCATACGCCGGTCGCGATGTCGTGGTCCACGGCGCGGACGAGCGAGGTCCGGGCACCGGCCGCCTCCATGAGCGCACGGCTCCGGTCGATCAGGCCTTCGGTGTTGCTGACCTCGGGCGATCGCTTGAGCGTGCAGTTCACGAAGAGGGCGGTGAGGTCGGAGTAGTCGTAGTCGGCGGGCACTCCCCCAGCCTGCGCACCCCCGCGCGCGCCCGCCACCGGGCCTCGCCCGTACGGGGACGGCCGCCGCAAACCTAGGATGGGCGCCATGTCCCTGCCGCACGCCATCCTCACCGCCCTGCTCGAGAAGCCCTCGTCCGGGCTGGAGCTGACCCGGCGGTTCGACAAGTCGATCGGTTTCTTCTGGTCGGCCACGCACCAGCAGATCTACCGCGAGCTCGGCCGGCTGGAGGAGGGCGGCCTGATCAGGGCGCTGCCCAGCGAGGTTCCCGTGCGGGGACAGAAGAAGGAGTACGAGGTGCTGCCCGCCGGTGGCGCGGAGCTGGCGCGCTGGGTGGCCGAGAGCCAGGACCCCAAGCCGATGCGCGACCCGCTGCTGCTGCGGATCCGGGCGGCGGGCGTCGTGGGGCCGCAGGGGCTCGGCCCTGAGCTGCGGCGCCACCTGGACCTGCACCAGCGCCAGCTGGCGCAGTACGAGGCCATCGAGGAGAAGGACTTCCCGCCGGGGCGCGACGCCGTGGAGGACCGGCTGCGCCGGCTCGTCCTGCACGGCGGGATCGCCCTGGAGACGTTCTGGCTGCACTGGCTGGAGGAGGCCCTCGCCGAGGTCGAGGACATGTCCGGGCCACAGGCCTGAGGCACGAGCGGGACACAGCGCTGCCCCGGCCTTCGCGGCCGGGGCAGGGGCACGGGCTGGTGACTACTTGTTCAGGGAGCCCCAGAACTCGTCGAAGCTGAGCAGGCCGTCGCCGTTCGCGTCCTTGGAGGCGATCACGGCGTCCGCGATCGGGCCGGTGACGAACGGGTCGCCCATGGCCGCCATGGCCGCCTTGAACTCGTCCGCCGTGACGAAGCCGTCACCGTTCACGTCGAACTTGCCGAACGTCGTCCGTGCGCTCTCGATGTCCGCCACTGGGTCCACTCCTTCTTGATGCCTGCTGACCGGCTCAGGGTAGCGGCCACCCCCGCCCGCCCCCGCCTCGGGTCCGCCTAGGACCGCTCTAGCGGAAGATGCCGGTGTGCCCCAGCGAGTAGCGGCCGGGCTGCGGGTAGACGGCGAGGCCGTGCGGTCCGCCGCCCACCGGGACCCGGGCGAGCTGCTTGCCGGTGACGGTGTCGATCGCGTAGACCTCCGAGTTGTAGCGGCCCGACAGCCACAGCACCTTGCCGTCGGCGGAGACGCCGCCCATGTCGGGGCTGCCGCCGTCCGGCAGCGTCCACTTCTTCGTGAGCTTGTTCTTCGGGAAGTCGAAGACCGAGACGGTCCCCTCGCCCCGGTTGGAGATGTACATCTCCTTGGAGTCGCGGCTGACGTACAGGCCGTGGCAGCCCTTGCCGGTGGGCAGCAGCTTCGGGGTCTCGAAGGTGTCCCCGCCGAGCACCCACATGCCGTGCGCCATCATGTCCGCGACGTAGAAGGTCTTGCCGTCGGGGGAGACCTTCACGTCCTGCGGCATCGCTCCCTCGAAGGGGAGCTTCTGCTGGCCGATCACCTCCATCTTCTCGGTGTCGACCTTGAGGAGCTCGCCGGAGAACTCGCAGCTGACGATGAAGTAGCGCCCGTCGGCCGAGAAGTCCGCGTGATTGACGCCGTAGCAGGTCACCGGGACGGTCTTGACGCGGTCCATGGTGTGCGGATCGCGGAAGACGAGCTCCTTGTCCATCGAGGCCATGACGATGGCGTACTTGCCGTTCGGCGTGAAGTACAGGTTGTACGGATCGTGCACCTCGACGGGCTTTCCGGCCTCACCGGTGGCCGGGTTGATCGGGGTGAGGGTGTGGCCCCGGTTGTTGTTGACCCACAGGGTCTTCAGGTCCCAGGAGGGGACCACGTGCTGGGGCTGGACGCCGACGGGGATGGTGTCGATGACCTTGTAGGTCTCCGGGTCGATGACGGACACCGTGTTGGAGGTGGTGTTCGGTACGTAGACCCGGGACGGGAAGTCCTTGACCACCGGCGAGAGCCGCCCCGGACGGTCCGCCGCGTAGACGTCGTTCGGATCGAGGAGCGGCGGCATGCCCGGCAGCCCGGGCGGGACGGCCGGCACGGCTTTGACGGGCTTGGCCGGGCCTTTGGTGCCCACGGCCTCGGCCCCCTTGCCGGCGTTTCCGCAGCCGGCCAGGGCGGCGAGGGCCAGACCGGCCAGGAGCACGGTGGCCTTCCGGAGAAGGCGGGTGGTCGTCATGGGGTCAGCAGCTCCGTGGTGGTCACCGCGCGCAGCTTGCGGCGCGCGAGTTCTTCGAGGAGGGGTGGCATCGCGTCGACCGTGTCCGCGTAGCCGAAGTGCAGGCTCACCACCGATCCGGGCCGGATCGTCCCGGTGACGGTGCGGACGACGGCCGCGGCGCCGGGCGAGGTGAAGTCGAGGGAGTCCACGTCGTAGGAGAGGACGTGCGGGTAGCCCGCCCGCTGGGCCAGTCTGCTGACGAGCGGGGTCGCGTGCTGGGTCTGGGAGGGCCGGAACCAGGTGCCGATGGAGCCGGTCAGCCGCTTGAGCCGCCGGGCGCAGTCGGCGATCTCCGCGTACGCCTGCGCCTCGGGCAGGTCGTTGACCGCGAGGTGGCGCTGGGTGTGGTTGCCGAGCTCGTGCCCGCCGTCGAGGACCCGGCGGGCCATGTCCGGGTGGGCGTCGAGCCAGCTGCCGATCGCCAGTACGGTGACCCGTGCGCCCCCGCGTTCGGCCGCGGCCAGGACCGCACGGGCGATGGCGGGGTCGCCGTTGCCGTGGAAGGTGAGGGCGACCCGGGGGCGGTCGCGCGGGCCGTGGCCGATCTCGACGGGCTGCCCGGCGTACCGGCGCGGGGCGGCCGGCGCCGCCTGCACGGGGCGGGCCGCTCGGGCCGGGCCGGTGGGCGGGGCGGAGGACGCGGTGGCGGGGCGGCCCGATCCGCAGGCGGCGGTGAGACCGGCCGCGGCGGCGCCGGCCGCCCCGAGGCCGGCCGTGCGCAGCGCCGCTCGCAGGGCCGCTCGGCGGCCTGGATGTGAGAGCACCTGCCCATTTAAGGGGTGGATGGGCCGGAAGGTAATGATTGACCCAATTCGCGATGTTCACCACAAGGGGCCGAACGAGTGGCCCCTCCCCCACGTGATCAACGATTCACTCAGAGCAGTCGATATTTATTCATTGATTGCGAGGTGAGTGGCCCACCTCACCTAGGATTTAGCTAGAAAGTCTTAGTATTTGCCCACTTATGTCCGACTAGGGAGTTTTGGCGTTTGGGCCCTCGTCTGCCATAGTCGACGTCACGGCTTCCCATTGACCCGAGCGAAGTCGCCACGCCGAGGATCACACCCCCTTCAGATCCTCGGCGCACCCATGAAGCCCCCACAACGCCCCACCACGGCGCCGGGGGCTTCAGGCGTTCTGGCGGTCGGCGACCCGCATCTCGAACCATGTGATCTTGCCGCGCGGTTGCAGGTCCGCGCCCCAGCGGTCGGACAGCTTGTCGACGAGGAACAGGCCCCGGCCGGTGGTGTCCAGCTCGTGGACCGGCATCAGGCAGGGCAGTCCGCGCGAGGGATCGCGCACCTCCACGCGGATCCAGCCACGCCGGCGCAGCATGCGTAAACCGAACGAGCGGGCCCCGGTGTGGCGGACGGCGTTGCCGACCAGCTCCGAGACCAGCAGGACGGCGTGCTCGGCGATCTGCGGGGAGAGGCCCCAGAGGCGGACCACCACGCACTGGGTGAGCCGTCGCGCGGTGCTCGCCGACTCGGGCATGGACGGCAGGGTCACTTCCGCCTCCGCCGGATTCCCGTGCGTCTCCAGTGCCTTGAGGCCCTGTTCGTCCTCCACCGCCGCCGTGAGCCGCACCGCCGAAGCGTTGCCGCGCTGCCGCGGCTGTTCCACACCCTCCAGGCCCGCCATGGACCCATCATGGACGGCCGCACCGTCCCTCCGGGCCGTTCCCCGGGAAAACGCCCCCCGGATCCGGCGAATCCGGGGGGCGTCCTGTCATATGCGGAGGGCAACGCGGCGCCCGCCATATGCGTCGTGACCTGCGGTGACGGAACGCCCCGAAACGATCACGGGGAGTCGATCACCGTCGCTCCTTAAGGTCCCCTTAAGACCTGGCTAATCCACCCACAGGGAGGACCGACGGACCGGCCTCAGACGAACTTGGCCTTGCCCGGGCCCTCTTCGACGAAGCTGCGCATGCCGCGCGCGCGGTCCTCGGTCGCGAACAGGCCCGCGAACCAGTTGCGTTCGATGGTGAGCCCGGTGTCGATGTCGGCCTCCAGGCCGGCGTCCACGCACTCCTTGGCCGCGCGCAGCGCCATCGCCGGACCCTGCGCGAGCTTGGCGGCCCAGGCGTGCGCCTGCTCGTACACCTCGGCCGCGGGCACGACCCGGTCGACCAGACCCAGGGTGAGCGCCTCGTCGGCCTTGACCATGCGCCCGGTGAAGATCAGGTCCTTGGCCTTGGAGGGGCCGACCAGCCGGGAGAGGCGCTGGGTGCCGCCCGCGCCCGGAATCAGGCCCAGCAGGATCTCGGGCTGGCCGAGCTTCGCGTTGTCGGCGGCGATCCGGTAGTCGGCGCACAGCGCGAGCTCGCAACCGCCGCCCAGCGCGTAGCCGGTGACGGCCGCGACCACGGGCTTGGGGATCCGGGCCACAGCGGTGAAGGCGTCCTGCAGCCCACGGGACCGGGCGACCATCGCCGCGTGGTCCATCTGCTGCATCTCCTTGATGTCCGCGCCCGCCGCGAACACCTTCTCGCCGCCGTAGAGGACGACCGCGCGGACGTCGGACCGGTCCGTCGCCTCCACCGCGAGCTCGCGCAGCCGGTCCTGGGTGGCGATGTCCAGGGCGTTCATGGGCGGCCGGTCCAGGCGGATGGTGCCGACGCCTTCGGAGACTTCGAGAGAGATGGTCATACGGGCCAGGTTAGCGCCGGTTAACGTGAAGTGGCCCGGTGCCGTGGGTCACAGCCCCGCGCGGTGGTGTCACCTGCCGGTGTCGCGTTCCGGTCCGGGGTGGGCGTGGGAACGGAAGGTGCGGCGGTAGGTGTCCGGAGGGACTCCGACGGTTCGGTGGAAGTGGCGGCGCAGGGTGGTGGACGTGCCCATGCCGGTGGCGGTGGCGATGGTGTCGACGGTGTCGTCGGTGGTCTCCAGGAGCTCCTGGGCGTGGCGGATGCGCTGGACGTGGAGCCACTGCAACGGGGTGGTCCCGGTCAGTGATTTGAAGTGGCGGCCCAGGTGGCGCGAGCTCATCCGCGCCTGGCGGGCGAGGTCCTCCACGGTGAGCGGCTCGTCCAGGCGCTGGAGGACCCAGGGGAAGAGCTCGGCGAGGGGGTGGTTGCCGGGGCCGGGAACCGGAGTGGAGATGAACTGCGCCTGCCCGCCGTCGCGGTGGGGCGGGACGACCAGCCGGCGTGCGATCTTGTTGGCGTTCGCCGAGCCGTGGTCGAGGCGGACGAGGTGCAGGCACAGGTCCATGGCGGCGGCCTTGCCGGCGGAGGTCAGCACGTCGCCGTTGTCGACGTAGAGGACGTCCGGGTCCACCGTGACCTCGGGATGGCGCCGGGCCAGTTCACCGGTGTGCGCCCAGTGCGTGGTGGCGCGTTTGCCGTTCAGCAGGCCGGCGGCGGCCAGGACGAAGGCCCCGGTGCACAGCGAGACGACGCGTGCGCCCGCCGCGTGGGCCGCGCGCACCGCCTCGACGAGTTCCACGGGCGGGTCCACGTCCGTGTCGGCCCAGCCGGGGACGATCACGGTGTCGGCGTGCGGGAGGTGGTCGAGTCCGTGGTCCGTCTCCAGGCGGTAGCGGTCGATCCGCACGGGGCCGGGGCCGCAGAGGGAGAACGCGTACCAGGGGTCCACGAGATGGGTCAGGTCGGACCCGAACACCTCGATGGCCAGGGACATTTCGAACTGCAGCATGCCGTCGGTGACGGCCAGGGCGACGGAATGCACGTCCGGAAGTGTAGGACGCCTACGTGAAGGGGCCCGGCGCTGTGGGTCACAGCGCCGGGCCACGTGCCTACGGTCGGGACGGGGCTACTTCGTCCACTCCGCCCACGGCATGTTCCAGCCGTTGAGGCCGTTGTCCGGGGCGATCTGCTTGTCCTTGGAGTTCTTCACGATGACCACGTCGCCGATCAGCGACTCGTTGAAGAACCAGGCCGCCGGGGCGTCCGGGTCCCCGCCGCCGCGCTGGTCGCGCAGGCCCACGCAGCCGTGGCTGACGTTGGCCGAGCCGAAGGTGCCCGAGGAGGCCCAGTAGTTACCGTGGACGAAGGTGCCCGAGTTCGACAGGCGCATCGCGTGCGGGACGTCCGCGATGTCGTACTCGCCGCCGAAGCCGACGGTCGCGCCGTTCATCCGCGTCACCTGGTACTTCTCGCTGATGACCATCTGCCCGTTGTACGTGGTCGTCGATGGGGCGCCCGCGGTGATCGGGACGGTCTTGAGCACCTGGCCGTCGCGGACGACCTGCATCTCCTTCTCGCTGGCGTCGACCGTGGACACCTGCGAGCGGCCGATGGTGAAGGTGACCGTGCGGGTCTGCTTGCCGTAGACCCCGGGGCGGCCTTCGACTCCGTCGAGGGCGAGCTTCACGGTGACCTTGGTGCCCGCGGCCCAGTAGTTCTCGGGGCGGAAGTCGAGCCGGTCGTTGCCGAACCAGTGGCCCTCGACCGGCACGGGCGGCTCGGCCGTCACGGTGATGGCCTTCTCGACGGCCTCGGGGTTGGTGATGCCGCGGGTGAAGTTGATCGAGACCGGCATGCCGACGCCGACGGTCGCGCCGTCCTCGGGCGTGTAGTGACCCACGAAGGTGTTCGTCGGGGTCAGGGTCGTGAAGGTGGTGTCCTTCGCGGACTCCCGGCCCGCCTCGTCCTTGGCGACCGCGTGCACCTTGTACTCGGTGGCCGAGGCCAGGTGACGGGCCGGCTCCCAGCTCGCGCCGTCATCGGCGAGCTTGCCCTCGACCGCGTTGCCCTTGGTGTCGGCGACGGTCACGGTGGCCAGCTTGCCGCCGGTGCTCGTGATCTTCAGGACGCCACTGGTGGCGACCTCCTTGGCCCCGTCGTCGGGCTTGACGCTGACGACGGCCTTGGAGGCCTCGGTACCGGTCTTGCCGCCCCCGGCCTTGTCGTCGCCGCTGCCGCTGCTGTTGCCGCCGCCGCCACCACTGCACGCGGTGGTGAACAGCAGGGCCGCCCCCAGCAGAAGGGCCGGCAGGCCGGTGCGGGCGCGGCCGCGTATCGGCTGCAGGTTCACTCGTGTTCTCCCCATGTCCCCCGCGCGCGGACAGTCGCGCGCATGTCGACAGGAAATCACACGGGGGGATCACGACGAGCCACGGTCTTGTCACCGTTCCGTCCCAACTGACGTGCGGGTCTGGCAGGGGCGCGGGTCAGTCGGCGGTGCCGGGCTTGGTGCCCCAGACGTAGACGGCGTCGCCCTCGTCCAGCAGGTTCCACAGGGCCTTCGCGTCGGATTCCTTGAGGTTGACGCAGCCGGCGGAGCCGCCGTGGGCGTAGAGGTACTCGGAGCGGCCGTGCAGGGCCTGGCCCCCGTCGAAGAACTGGGCGTAGGGCATGGGCGAGTTGTCGTACAGCGAGGACTTGTGGTCCTTGCTGCGCCAGTACACCTCGTGCCAGCCGGGGCGGGTCTCCTGGTAGTCGCGGCCGGTGCGGACGGGCACGGGCGGGAAGACGATCCGGCGGTCGCGCTGGACCCAGAGCAGCTGCCGGTCCATGTCGACGCAGGTCACGCGGTAGGAGCGCACCGGGCACTGGCCCGCCGCGTTGGGGTCGGGGCGGGCGGCCACGACGAGCATCGTGCGGAAGGTCGGCACGCCCGCGTAGCCGTCGGCCGGGACGACCCCGTTCTCGCGCTGGAAGGCGCGGATCGCGTAGCAGTCCGCCGCGGACTGCACGCCGTCGACCGTGCGGCGCAGGTGGGCCTCCATGTCCCGCTGGTAGGGGCCGGTACGCACCCGGCAGGCGCTCTCCGGCTCCGGGGCCGCCGCGGCCGCCGGCAGCGGGGCGAAGCCCGCCAGTGCGAGCAGGGCGGCGAGGGCGGCCGCCCTGGAGCGGGGGCCTTTCCACTGTCCCGTAGCCATCAGTGCCTCCTCGGGGGGCCGCGGACCGGGCCGTCGCGTCCCAGCCAACCCGGACGGGCGGGGTACGGCCCGTGCTGATGCGCCGGTGGGGTGAGGAGGTCACTCCACCGGCGCAGCGGGACGGGTCCGGGGCCGGGACACCCGCGCTGACCCGGGACGGTTCAGGCCCGGCGGCCCTCCTCGTCCTCGTCCCGGTCCTCCTCCCTCTCCTTCTCCTTCTCCTTGTCGGCCTCGGGGTTCAGCCCGTAGTTGTCCCGCTCGTTGGAGAGCCTGACCACCAGCCGGTGGCCCGGGGAGTCCTCGTCCAGCAGGCCCGGACCGGTCACCGGGTCCTCGGGCTGGAGGTAGCCCTCGGGGACGTCCGTCTCGACCAGGTAGTACGCGCCGTCCGGCAGCCCGTCGAAGTCGCACACGCCGTCGTCGTCGGTGGCGCAGCCCGGCCTGACCTGGTGGTCGGCGTTGATGCCGCGCCGCTGGAGCCCGTCGGTGGAGTTGGTCTCCTTCCAGAGCTCGAACACGGCGCTGGCCAGCGGGGACCCGGTCTTCGCGTCCCTCTTCAACACCCGGACGGAGCCGTCGTACACGGCGTCCGTACGCCGGTTGGTCACGTTGACGACGAAGTCCTTCGCCGCGCCCTGGGGGAGGTCGAAGCCGGTGACCGGTTCCTCGGGCCGCTCGTAGCCCGCCGGGAACGAGGTCTGCACCCAGTAGTACGTCTCGCCGGCGGGCAGCTCCACCGTGCAGCCGCCCTTGGCGTCGGTCACGCAGACGCCGTCGTACCTCTCGTCGGCGCCCTCGCCGGTGGTCTGGAGCCCCGAACGGTCGTTGAGCTCCCGCCACAGTTCGAACCGGACGCGGGACAGGGGTGCTCCGGTGTCCGCGTCCGCGGCGCGCAACGCCACCCTGACGCCGTCCGCGGCGGCCGCGGCCGCGGGCGGTGGCCCGTCCGGGCCCGCGGCGTGCACCGGCCCCGCCGCGGCGATCACCGCTGCGGCGGCGAGGCCCAGCGGCCACGCCCTCGATGTCCTGGCTGCCATGACTCTCCGTCCGTCGCCCGGGGCTGCTCTGCCCTGCACAGGCTGCGGGGAGCCTCGTACGCCCCTGGGCCAGGACACTCGGCCGCTACGGCATTCCGGTCACACGAATCACCCGTGCGTGCTGCTCAGGCGAGGGCGGAGCCGGCGACCCAGTCCGCCCAGGACATGTTCCAGCCGCCCAGCCCGTTGTTGGGCGCGACCGTCTTGTCCTGCGAGTTCACGACCTCCACGACGTCCCCGATCAGGGTCCGGTCGAAGAACCAGCCGGCGGGGGTGTCCGAGCCGCCGCCCCGGTCGTCGCGCAGGCCCACGCAGCCGTGGCTCATGTTGCTGGTGCCGAAGGTGTCGGGGCTGAGCCAGTAGTTCCCGTGCAGGAAGGTCCCGGAGGAGGTGAGCCGCATGGCGTGCGGGACGTCGGGGATGTCGTACTCGCCGCCGAAGCCGACGGTCTGGCCGTTCATCCGGGTGACGTCGAACATCTCCATCACCACCATCTTGCCGTTGTAGGTGGTGGTCTTCGGCGCTCCGGCGCTGATCGGCACGGTCGAGAGCAGTTCCCCGTCCCGGCGGACCTCCATGGTGTGCGCGGCCGCGTCGACCCTGGAGATCTGGGAGCGGCCGACGGTGAACGTGATGGTCTTGGACTGGATGCCGTACGAGCCGGGGGCGCCCTCGACGTCGCGCAGGTTCATCTTCACGGTGACGCGGGTGCCGGGCTTCCAGTACTGCTTGGGCCGGAAGTCGAGCCGCTCCTTGCCGAACCAGTGGCCCACGACCTCCACCGCCGGGTCGGAGGTGACGGCGATGGCCCGCTCCACTTCCGCGCGGCGCTCGATGGCGCGGTTGAAGTTGAAGGAGACGATCATGCCGGTGCCGACGGTGGAGCGGTTCTCGGGCTTGAAGTAGCCGATGAAACGCTCCTCGGGCACGTAGGTGGTGAAGGTGGTGTGCCGGGCCTGGCGGCGGTCGTGCCCGTCGAGGGCGACGGCGTCCACGGTGTACTTGGCGGCGAGCGCGAGGCGGCCGGAATCCGGGTCGGGGCTCCAGCTGAGCCCGTCGGCCGCGATGGTGCCGGGGACCTCCTCCTCCTGCGCGTCCTCCACCTTGGTGACGACGACCCGCTCCAGCCGGCCCTCGGGGACGGTGACGGACAGCCGTCCGTCGGCCGGGACCCCCTTGGCGTTGTCGTCGGGGGTGATGCGGATGGCCTCGTCCGGCGAGCGGGGTTTGCCGGGCAGCTGGATCTCGACCGGGGACTTGCCGTCCCCGGTGCATCCGGACAGGCCGCCCAGCAGGCCCGCCCATGCCGCCATGGCGGCCAAGCCCGCCCCTGCCCGCCTCGTCAGAAGTGTCACGATCCCTCCAACGACCGGCCCCCTCCGGGGAAACGTGAGCGCGGGCCACGTTCCGGGCAGATCTCTCCGGGCAGAACAGTGTGAAGGACCAGACGGGGGCGGGCCCAGGCCGGGACGCCGGGGTCGCACTCCCCTACCCCCGCGTACCGAGAGCCGTGGAGGCGGGCAGTGTCGAGCGCAGCCGAGCAAGAGGCGGTGGAAGCCGTCAGCAACGCCGTCGACGTGGTGCGGAGCGGCCAGGCCGCGCCCGTACCGCAGGTCGACGACCGACCGGGCGGCCCACCGGAGCGCACACGCGACGGGCAGGCCAACGGGCAGGTGAAGAACGGCCAGGTGAACGGGCAGGTCAACGGCCAGGTCAGGGGCCAGGTGTCACGGGCGCAGGCGCGCCCGGGCGGCCCGCCGGTGTGGCCCGGGTCCTCGCACCCCCTGGGGGCCCGGTTCCACCACGGTCCGGACGGGACCGCGGGCACCAACTTCGCCCTGTGGGCGCAGGGCGCGGAGGCGGTGGAGGTGTGCCTCTTCGACGCCGACGGGTCCGGGGGTACGGAGATCCGCTGCGCCCTGACGGAGCTCACGCACGAGATCTGGCACGGCTTCGTGCCCGGCGTGCGCCCCGGGCAGCGGTACGGATTTCGGGTGCACGGCCGCTGGGACCCCTGGACGGGCGCCCGGTACAACCCGGCGAAGCTGCTCCTCGACCCGTACGCGCGCGCGGTCGACGGGGAGTTCACGCTGCCGCCGGAGGTGTACGCGCACGTGCGGGACTGGCCGCAGCAGTACATCGCGGACACGGTGCGCGACGACCGGGACTCCGCGCCGTACGTCCCCAAGGGCGTCGTCGTCCACGATGACGACGACTGGGCGGACGACGTCCGGCCGAAGACGCCGTGGGCCGATTCGGTGATCTACGAGCTGCACGTGCGCGGCTTCACGATGCGCCATCCGGGTGTTCCCGAGGAGCTGCGCGGCACCTACGCGGGGCTGGCCCATCCGGCGGCGATCGAACACCTGGTCAAGCTCGGGGTCACCGCGGTGGAGCTGCTGCCGGTGCACCAGTTCGCGCACGAGGACCACCTGCTGCGCCGCGGGCTGCGCAACTACTGGGGCTACAACTCGATCGGCTACTTCGCCCCGCACGCGGCGTATTCGGCGAGCGGCACGGCCGGGCAGCAGGTCGGGGAGTTCAAGCGGATGGTCCGCGCCCTGCACGCGGCGGGCATCGAGGTCATCCTCGACGTGGTCTACAACCACACGGCGGAGGCGGGCGAGCTCGGTCCGACGCTGTCACTGCGCGGGATCGACAACCGGGGCTACTACCGGCTCCAGTCGGACCAGCGCCGGTACGCCGACTACACGGGCTGCGGCAACACCCTGCACGCGGGGCGCCCGCACGTGCTGCGCCTGATCACCGACTCGCTGCGCTACTGGGTGACGGAGATGGGGGTGGACGGGTTCCGCTTCGACCTGGCGGCGGCCCTGGCCCGCTCGATGCACGACGTGGACATGCTGTCCCCGTTCCTGGCCGTGATCGCCCAGGACCCGGTGCTGCGCCGGGTCAAGCTGATCGCCGAGCCGTGGGACGTGGGCTCGGGCGGCTACCAGGTGGGGGCGTTCCCCCCGCTGTGGACGGAGTGGAACGACCGCTACCGCGACGCCGTACGGGACTTCTGGCGCGGCGCGCTGCCCGACGTGCGGGACCTCGGGTACCGGCTGTCGGGGTCGAGCGACCTGTACGCGTGGGGCGGGCGGCGTCCGTACGCCTCGGTGAACTTCGTGACCGCGCACGACGGTTTCACCCTGCGCGACCTGGTGTCGTACGAGCGCAAGCACAACGAGGCGAACGGGGAGGAGGGCCGGGACGGCACGCACGACAACCGGTCGTGGAACTGCGGGGCCGAGGGCGAGAGCGACGACGTCCGGATCGGGGTCCTGCGCCGCCGCCAGCTGCGCAACCTCCTGACCACCCTGCTGCTGTCGACGGGCGTGCCGATGCTGGTGGCGGGAGACGAGTTCGGGCGCACGCAGGGCGGCAACAACAACGCCTACTGCCAGGACAACGAGACCGGCTGGGTGGACTGGTCGCTGCTGTCGGATCCGGCCTGGCAGTCGCTCTTCGCCCTGGCCTCGCGGCTGATCTCGCTGCGCCACGCCCATCCGGTGCTGCGGCGGCGGGCGTTCTTCTCGGGGCGGCCCCAGGGGGTGGACGGGCTGCGGGACCTGGCCTGGTTCACGCCGGCGGGCGCGGAGATGACGGAGCGGGACTGGTACGCGCCGGCCGCCGCGCTCGGCATGTACTTGTCGGGGCGGGACATCCCCGGACGCGACGAGCGGGGCCGGCAGGTGACGGACGACAGCTTCCTCGCGCTGCTGCACGCCGGTGACCGGCCGGTGGCGTGGGTGCTGCCGGGTGAGCCGTGGGCGGAGTCCTACGAACTCGTCCTGGACACCTCGCTGGAGGAGCAGGCCGCCGCTCCCCTGAGCCGCTGCCGCGGCGGCGAGACCCTGACGGTTCCGGCCCGCTCGGTGCTGCTGCTCCGGGTCGTCAGCGCGGCGGCCGGAGCCGCCCTGCGATGATGTGTTCGACATCATCACGGAGGGGGTCCCTGCATGGGCAGAGTCGAAGCCGCGCTGCGGGAGCTGCGCGGGGCGCAGAAGTCGGCGAAGGGGGTGTCGCTCTATTCGCGGTTCGTCAACCGGCCCACCGGGCGCTACCTGGCCGCCGGTTCGTACGCGCTGGGGCTCACCCCGAACCAGGTGACGCTGGTCAGCGCCGCCTTCAGCTTCGCGGCCGTGGCCGCGGTCGCGCTGGCCGCGCCCTCGTGGGGCCTGGGTGTGGCGGTGTGGGGCGCGCTCGCCGTCGGGTTCGCCTTCGACTCCGCCGACGGGCAGCTGGCCCGGCTGCGCGGGGGCGGCAGCGCCGCGGGCGAGTGGCTCGACCACGTCGTGGACTGCGCCAAACTCACGGCGCTGCACACCTGTGTGCTGATCGCCTTCTACCGCTTCCCCGAGGCGTACGGGGTCGGCGCGGGTACGGCGGGCGCGCGCGGCTGGCTGCTGGTGCCGCTGGGCTTCCAGTTCGCGGCGGTGGTCACCTTCTTCGGCGGGCTGCTGACCGAGAAGCTCAAGCCCAAGCCGGCCCCGGGGAGCCCCGCCGCCGCGCCGTCGACCGTGCGCGCGGTGGCGTTGCTGCCCGTGGACTACGGGGTGTTCTGCCTGGTGTTCCTGCTGCTGGGCGGCGGGAAGCTGTTCGCGTACGCCTACGCGGGGCTGGGCGTGGTCGCCGGTCTGTTCCTGCTGGCCTTCCTCGCCAAGTGGTTCCGGGAGCTCAGCGCCGTTCCCCGGTGACCTGGCCCGGCAGCGCCGGGGGCTGTGCCAGCGCGTCCAGGGCCCGGCGCAGCTGGGTGCTGGAGGTGTGGACGGTGTAGGGGAAGTAGACGACGTCGACCCCGTGGGCGGCGAAGTCCTTCTCCAGCCGGTCGCCCTTGGGCGTGCCCCGCCAGTCGTCGCCCTTGAAGATGACGTCGAAGCGGACCTGCTTCCAGGTCTCCACCTTGTCCGGGACGGTCTCGACGAAGGCGGCGTCGACGTACTTCACGCTGCGGACGATTTCCAGCCGCTCCACGAGCGGGATCATCGGGCGGCGCCCCTTGGCCAGTTCGGCCATCTCGTCGGAGACCACGCCCGCGACCAGGTAGTCGCACCGGCTCCGGGCGTGGCGAAGGATGTTGAGGTGGCCGATATGGAACAGATCGTAGGCGCCCGGCGCATAGCCGACTCGGTACGGTCTGCGCGGCGGCGCGCCAAAGTCGGACATGTCCCGCTCCGTCATCTGTTACCCCCAGCTGCCACACCCCCCGGTGCAGCGGATTAGCAGACAATAGCGTGCGCGTTCCACACCGTGCGGGTGAACGAATAGGGTGACGAGCGCACCATCCAGGGGAGAAGAGGACGTTCAGTGTCGAGATCCGGTCACCGGCGCATGCTGCTGGTTTCCACCAATTACGCTCCCGAGCACGCGGGGATTGGGCCCTACGCCACCCAGATCGCGGAGCACTGGGCGGATCTCGGCCACGAGACCCATGTCCTCGCGGGCATGCCGCACTACCCGGCGTGGTCCCTGGAACCGGAGTACCGGGGGGCGCTACGGCGCACGGAACAGCGCGCGGGGGTCACCGTGCACCGGCGTGCGCACACGGTGCCGCAGAAGCAGACCGCCGTGAAGCGGGCCCTGTTCGAAGGATCGATCCTGCTGCACGGCGCCCTGGCCCCGCCCAGGATGCCGAAGCCGGACGCGGTCCTCGCCCAGATGCCCAGCCTGGCCGGCGGAGTGCTCGCCGCCCGGCTCGCGGCGCGGTGGAAGGTCCCCTACGTCCCGGTCGTCCAGGACCTGATGGGCGCCGCCGCCGCGCAGAGCGGGATCAGCGGCGGCGACAAGGCCGCCGCGATCGCCGGGCGCGCCGAGGCGTACGCCCTCAAGCGGGCCACCCTCGTCGGCGTCATCCACGAGACCTTCGTGGACCGGGTCGTCGGCATGGGCGTGGACCCGGCCAGGATCCGCCTGGTCCCCAACTGGTCCCACGTGCCGGTGCCCACCAAGCCGCGCGGCGAGACGCGCCGTCACCTCGGCTGGGCGCCGGGCGAGACCGTCGTCCTGCACTCCGGGAACATGGGGCTCAAGCAGGGGCTCGAAGTCCTCGTGGGGGCCGCCCGGCTGGACCGCGGCGTCCGCTTCGTCCTGATGGGCGACGGCAGTCAGCGCGCGGCGCTCGCCGCGCTCGCGGCCGACGTCCCCAATCTGGACATCATCCCCCCTGCCGCTGACGGGGAGTTCCCGGATATCCTCGCCGCGGCGGACGTTCTCGCCGTCACGCAGCACGCCGCCGTGCTGGACATGAGCGTGCCGTCCAAGCTCACCTCCTACTTCCAGACCGGCCGGCCCGTCGTCGCCTCCGTGGCCGCGGAGGGCGGGACCGCCCAGGAGGTGGAACGCTCGGGTGCGGGGGTACTCGTACCGCCGGAGGACCCCGAGGCCCTGCTGAAGGCCGTACGGGCCCTGGCCGAGGACCCGGAAGGCGCGGACGCGCTCGGAGCGGCCGGACCCCGCCACGTGGCGGCCCACCTGAGCCGTGAGGCGGGCCTGGCCCGCATCGACGCCCTGATCGACGAAGCACTTGGGGGACCCCGGCCGTGATCGAGACGAACCGCCCCGCAGCGGCACCGGCCGACGACGAACCGGATCTCCTCAGAGACCAGTTCCGCCAGCTCCTGCGCTACCGCAGGCTCATCGGCGCGGGCATCGGGATCGGCCTGCTGGGCGGCGTCTACCTCGGCGTCTCCACCGCCGACACCTACGTCGCGACCGCCGACGTGGTGCTGCGCGCGCCCACCGACGACCCGTTCAACCCGAGCCTGGCCCCCGACAAGGCCATCAACATCGGCTCGGAGCGCCAGGTCGCCCTCAGTTCCTCCATAGCCAACGAGGCGGCGAAGAAACTCGGCGTCTCCGCCTCCGGCTTCGCCTCCCTGCGCAGCGGGCTGCAGGTGACCAATCCGCCGCAGACGATGGTGCTCCGCTTCACCTACACCGCGTCCTCCCCGAAGGAGGCCGCCAAGCGGGCCAACGCCATGACGGAGGCGTACCTGCTCAAGCGGCAGGAGGCCCTGGACGTCACCCGCGACAAGATGGTCACGGGCTACCAGGAGCAGCGCGACCCGGTGGCCAAGCAGCTCGACGAGCTGGTCAAGTCGATCAACTCGATGCCGGCGGGCACCGCGCGCGACGCGGCCTACTCCTCCAAGACCGACCTGCAGAGCAAGGTCAACACGCTCAACAGCAACATCGCCAAGCTCCAGGCCCTCGACATGACCCCGGGCCGCGTCACCAGCGCCGCGACCCCGCCCGCCGGGGCGGACGGCCCCGGCATCGTGATGTCCCTGGCGCTCGGCGCGGCCGTGGGCCTCGCGCTCGGCCTGCTGGCCGCCTGGGTCCGGCTCGTCTTCGACCCGGCGCCGCGGTCGGAGGGCGACGTGGCCCGGGCGCTGCGCGCTCCCGTCCTCGGCTACCTGCCGCGGGACCGGACCGGCGGCGGGCCGCTGCTCGCCGCGGGCGAGACCGATCCGCGGCTCGCGGAGGAATACCGCTCGGTGGCCTTCCGGCTCGCCTACGACTCCCGCTTCGCCGACCGGCGCCGGCTCCTCGTGGTCGCCCCGCGCGGCAGCAGCGAGACCGCCGCCGCGGTGGCCGTGAACCTCGGCGCCTCCTTCGCGGAGACCGGCAAGGACGTCCTGCTCATCGAGGCCGACCTGCGCACCCCGGTCCTCGCCAGCCAGCTGCCCACCGACGCGGGCAGCCGGCCGCGCTGGAGCCAGTCGGCGAGCTCCCCGGCCGCCGGGAAGCGTCCCGCGCAGCACGGCGACACGGAGTGGCCCGACGGGCGCCAGCTGGTCGTGGACGCCGGTGAGTCGGGCGCCTTCGACCTGATCCCGGGTCAGCGGGTGCGCAACGTCGCCCGTTCGCTGACCTCCGCGCGCGCCACCCGGCTGATCTCCGAGGCCGACTCCCCCAACGCCACGGTGGTCGTGCTGGCGCCGCCCGTGCTCTCCTACGCCGACGCCCTCGCGCTCGTCGACCGCGTCGACGGTGTCCTGGTCGTCTGCGACCCGCGCGCCGTGCACCGCTCCGACCTGTCCCGGATCCGCGAGCTGATCAGCGGCGCCGGCGGCACCGTGCTCGGCGCGGTGCTGCACGCGCCGCTGCCCGGCGAGAAGCGCGGCCGCGGCAAGGACCGCGGCGCCGCCGCCCCCGCCGCACCGCACGCCCCTTCCGCCCCGCAGCCCCAGCCGATCACCCGCGAGGACGACGAGCCCGAACAGCACATCCCGGGCGACGGTACGGACACGGTCGCGCTGCGTACGGTCCGCCCGGGCCGGCGGTGAGCCGGCGCGCTGTCGCGGCGGCCCTGTCGGTCCTGGACCAGGCCGCCTCCAGCGCCACGAACATCCTCGTGCTGGTGCTGGCGGCCCGGCTGTCGTCGGCGTCCGCCTTCGCCGACTTCTCGATGGTGTACGTGACCTTCAGCGTGCTCCTCGGGCTGAACATGGCCTACGTGGGCCAGAGCCTGGTCCTGGAGAAAGGCGCGGACACCTCCCCGGGCCGGGTCCCGGGCGGGCTCGGTGCGTTGTGCCGCTCCGCCGTGGGCTTCACCGGGGCGGCGTCGGCCGTCGTGGGCGCGGTGCTCGCGGTGGCGGGCCTCGCGCTCCCCGGGGCCGGCGGGCGGGCCTTCCTCGCGCTGGGCCTCGTACTGCCCCTGGTGCTCCTCCAGGACGGGCTGCGGTACTGCTTCTCCGCGCTGCGCGCCCCCGGACGGGCGCTGGCCGCCGACGCGCTGCGCCTGGCGTGCGCGGTCGCGGCGCTGGCCGTCCAGCCCGAGGGGGCCTCCGCGGGGCGCCTGGTGCTGGTGTGGGGGCTCTCGGCGCTGCCCGCGCTGGCCCTCGGGCTGTGGCTGCTGCGGCCGTCCGTACGCGGCGCCCGCGCCGACCTGCGGCCGTACCTGCGGCGCGGTCACCTCGGGCAGCGGTTCGTGGTCGAGTTCGCGGTGGGCAACGGCTCCAGCCAGCTCGCCGTACTGGGCCTCGGGGTCTTCGCGACGCCCCTGTCGGTCGGCGCGCTGCGCGGTGCGACCACCCTGTTCGGGCCGCTGAACGTGCTGTTCAACTCCGCGAACGCCTTCGGCCCCCCGGTGCTGGGGCGGCTCGGCGGCAAGCGGGCCACCGTCCGGGCGACGGCCGCGCTGGGCCTGGTGCTGGCCGCGGTCGGCGCGGGCTGGGGAGCCGTGCTGTACGCGCTGCCCGACCGGGCGGGCTCCTCGCTGCTGGGCGACACCTGGGCGGCGACGTCCGCGCTGCTGCCGGCCACCGGCGCCCAGTACGCCGTCATGGGGCTCGGCACCTGCGCGCTGCTCACGCTGCGCGTGCTCGCCCCGAAGGCCACGCTGTCGTTGCAGGTGGTCTTCTCGCTGCTGTCCGTGGGCCTCCTGCTGGGCGGTTACGCCGTGTGGGGCGTGGCGGGCGCCGCCTGGGGCCTGGCGGCCGGCTCGGCGGCGAAGGCGGGCGCCGGCTGGCTGCGGGTGAGCCGGCTCCCGGCCCCCGCGCCGCAGCCCGCCCCGGCGGCCTCGGCCGCGTAACGGCGGCCCGGCGCGCCCGGGAGGACTCCTCAGCGCAGGGTCGTGGCCCGGTCCTGGCGGTAGGTCGCCACCAGCGCCAGGCACAGCGCGGCGATCGCGACGCGGCCCGAGGCCTGGAGCAGGGGCCCGCGCAGCAGGATGAAGGAGTAGCCCGCGACCAGCGGGACCACGACCGAGATCAGGCTCCCGGGCGGGCTGCGGCGGGTCGCGCGCTTCGCGTAGCGCCGGTCGACGCGGGCCGAGGCGTAGCCCATGCCCAGCAGTCCGGCGCCCATGCCCAGCGGACCGAAGTCGATCCACAGCTCCGCCCAGATCGGGGAGGAGAGGTTGGTGTTGACCGTGCCCATCCACTGACCGACCATCACGCCCGTGTCGCGCGCCTTGCCCGGCCACATCGAGCGCGGCACCGCGAAGAAGACCGATCCGGCGAGCTGGCGGCCGTAGGAGTGGCCGGGGCCGGAGTTCGAGAAGGTGATGGTGTTCGCGAACATGCCGATCTGGTCGTAGTCCTTGAGGGCCATCGGCTCCAGGAAGGACGTCGTCTCGACCGGCTTGTAGTTCTTCTCGTCGTAGCGGAAGCGGTCCGCGAAGGGGAAGACGAGGAGGGCGACGACCACGGCCATGGACAGCGCCACCCGGTACATCGCGGCGCTCACCGGGAAGACGGTGAACAGCAGCGCGAACATGACCGTCAGGAACCAGTAGCGCGGGTTCGAGATCGGGTTGTTGACCACGAGGTTCAGGGCGGCCAGCGCCGACCAGGTCACGATGATCGACACCTTGCGGCGGGCGAACTTCGAGGTGATCAGCCAGCGCGTGTAGAGCAGCAGGGCGAGCAGCGCCGGTACGGTGCCGAAGCCGCGCAGCAGGGCCTGCCCGGCCTGGCCGTCGCCGTTGGAGACGCCCGCCTCCTCGATGCCCGCGATGATCTCCTGGCGGCTGGAGAAGAAGACCGCCGGACCGCCGAGCTTCATCACGAAGGCGGCGCTGCACAGGAACGCCAGTGCGGTCAGCAGCTGGAGGCGCCGCCGGTGGGCCATGAGCGGGCGCGGCTCCTTCTGGGAGCCGCCCGCGCGGCCGGCCGGCCGGTGCCGGGCGAGCAGGACGCCGACGTCGTAGGCCGTGCATCCCAGGAGCACCAGGCCGATGGCGACGGTCAGGTCGGAGCGGGGGCCGACGACGGGGGTGGGGACCTGACCGAGGACGGCCTGCGCGAGCGGGGCCACGCCCATGGCCATGTAGACGAACAGCCAGAACGAGCCCTGGAGCAGCTTGCGGCGGCTGGTGAGCACCATCGCGGAGAGCCGGGCGCCCGCGTACATGGTGAGCAGGAGCTGGAGCCAGAAGGCCGCGTCGCGCCGGCCCGCGCCGGTCTGGGCGGCGACGAACAGCGGCAGGAAGACGGTGAATCCGAGGACGAGCGGGACGGACAGCGCCCGCGAGAGCAGGGTGCGCGGGGTGGTGACCCGGCCCCACTGCGCCTCGTCCCCGACGAGCGGCGGCGGGGGTGCGACGGAGGGCTTGCGTATGTCCGTTGCCACTGCCGCCCCCACCCCATGTGCCTGACTCGCGCGCAGTCTAGTCTGAGCGGGCGGCGCCCGGGGAGGCGCCGGTGGGGGTCCCCCGGCGGCGTCCGGGGGTGGTTGGACGATCGGGGCTTCAGGTGCGTGACCTTCCTGCCTTCACGCTGGCCGGATACGACAAGGGGCGCGGGCTGCTGACGCAGGCGCTCTGGTTCGCCGTGATGAACACGCTGTTCATGAGCTGGTTCTGTCCGCCGCGGCTGCGGGTGGCGCTGCTGCGCGCCTTCGGGGCGCGGATCGGGGAGGGCGTGCTGATCCGGCACCGGGTGCGGGTGCTGTGGCCGTGGAAACTCACCGTCGGGGACCACACCTGGATCGGTGAGGGCGCCTGGCTGCTGAACCTGGAGCCGGTGACGATCGGTTCGCACGTGTGCCTCTCGCAGGAGGCCATGCTGTGCACCGGCTCGCACGACCACCGGGCCGCCGACTTCCGTTACCGCAACGCGCCGATCACCGTCGAGGACGGCGCGTGGGTGGCCGTACGGGCGACCGTGCTGGCCGGGGTCACCGTGGGCCGCTGCGCGGTGGCGGGCGCGGGCGCGGTGGTCCACAAGGACCTGCCCGAACTGACCCTGCAGACGGGGGACGGCCGGCGCCGCCCGGTGGAGGAGCCCAAGTGAGCGCCTTGAGAGTCCTGCACGCCGTCACGCTGCACTCCCCCTCCCACGCCTTCGGCGGCCCGGTCCGGGTCGCGCTGAACCTGTCGAAGGGCCTGCGGGCCCGGGGCCACGAGGCGCGGCTGCTGGCGCTGGGCGAGGGTTTCGAGCAGTGGCCCGCCGAGGTGGAGGGCGTCCCGGCGAAGCTGTTCCCGGCCCGCCGCCTGCTCCCCCTCGGCTTCAGCGGGATGACCTCGCCGGCGCTGCTGGCCTCGGCCGGCCGCCTGGTGCGGGACGCCGACGTCGTGCACGTCCACCTGGCGCGCGACCTGGTGACCCTGCCGGTGGCCCTGGCCGCGCTGCGGGCGGGCAAGCCGCTGGTGCTCCAGACCCACGGCATGGTGGACCCGAGCGAGAAGCTGCTGGCCAAGGTGCTGGACGCGGTGGCGGTACGCCGGCTGCTGCGCGGCGCGGACGCGGTGCTGTACCTGACGCCGCACGAGCGCGAGGGCCTGGACGCGGTGGTCGGCGCGCCCCTCCCGCGGACCGTGCGCCTGGTCAACGGAACCCCGGCGCAGGAGGAGCGGCCCGCGCTGAGCGGTCCGCCGCGCATCCTGTACTCGGCGCGGCTCCAGGCCCGCAAGCGGCCCGTGGACTTCGTCGACGCGGCCCCGGCGGTCCTCGCGGCGCACCCGGACGCGCACTTCGTGGTGGCGGGCCCGGACGAGGGCGAGGCGGCGGCCGTGCGGGCCCGCGTCACGGCGCTGGGCCTCTCGTCGCACTTCACCGTCCCGGGCGCCCTGTCGAGTGCGCAGGTGCTCTCCGAGCTGCGGCGGGCGCACGTCTACGTCCTGCCCTCCGTGGACGAGCCGTTCCCGATGTCGGTCCTGGAGGCCCTCGCGGTGGGCGTCCCGTCGGTGGTGACGCACTCCAACGGCCTGGCCCGCGACGTCGGCGCGGCGGGCGCGGGGCACGCGGTCGAGTCCGGCCCGGCGGGCGTCGCGGCGGCCGTCCTGGCCCTGCTGGACCCGGCGGCCAACGCGGCGGCCTCGCGCGCGGCGCGCGAACTGGCCGCCGGCTCCTTCTCGATGGACGCCGTCCTGGACACCCTGCTCCCGGTGTACGAGGCGGCGGCCGCCGCGCACGGACCGGCCTGACGGGCCCGACCGGCCTGATGCGCGCGGGGGCGCGCCTAGATGACGTCCCGGGGCCGTTCCTCCACCACCGGGATGGCGCCCGCCGCGCGGCGGCGCTTGAGGACGCTGGTGTACACGGCGAGGCCGATGGCCCCCGCCGCCATCATGATGAGGCCGACCAGGTCGAGGTCGACGCTGCTCATCTCCCAGTCGGTGGCGAAGGTCAGGATGGCCCCCACCACGATCAGGCCGATGCAACCGCCCAGGCCACTCATAGGATCGCCTCCGCTTGCCGGTGTGTCGTCGTGTCTTGACGCGGGTACCCCGCCCCGGCACGCGAAAACGCCCCCGGGGACCGGCAGTCCGGCCCCGGGGGCGTTCTCGTAAGGCGGTGGCGGCCCTACGCGGGCACCCAGGCGTAGCAGCCGGTGGAGGTGAACTCCGCCGTGCCCGCCGGGATCTGCGCCGTGATCGGCTCGCCCGCCTTGGGCGGGATCTGCGGACCGGACGCGAGGGCGGCGCCGTCCTTGCCCCGCGCCTCCCACGTGCAGTTCGTGGCCTGGGTCAGGGCCCGGTAGGTGCCGGCCGCCGGCGACGGGCGGGAGCCCTCCCGGAAGCCCTTCTCGGCCGCCGCGAGGATCGGCTTCTGCTCCGGGCACAGGAAGGTGATGGCGTCCTTCGCGCCGGGGATCTCCCCGGCGATGACCGCTCCGGTCGCCGCGTCCTTGTCGCGCTTCGCCGTGCGCTCCACCCGCTGGCAGGCCTCCTGGCCGCTTTGCAGGACGGCCGCGGGGTCCATCTTCTCGGGGACCCGGCCGCTGAGGTACTTCTTCTCCTGCGCCGTGAAACTGCCCGTCTTCGGGGTGAGCTTCGCGTCGGGCAGGACGGGCCCCGTCGGCTTGGCGTCGGGGTCGGCGGACGGCGCCGGGGTGTCCGCCGGGTCGGGGGCCGCCGAGGAGGCCGGGGGCTTCGCCTTCGCGCCGGAGTCGGCCTTGTCCCCGCCCGAACTGCAGGCGGTGAGCGTGAGGGCGGCGGTCAGCAGGACAGCAGCCGCTGCGGAGCGTCGGTACATCGGATGGCTCCCGTACTTACTGGGGGTGGGACAGGGGTGCGGGGCCCGGCCGGTGAGAGCCGGGCCCCGCACGCCGTCGGGCGGTTGCTTCGGTGTCGCTACTTCACGCCGAAGGTGAGGACCAGCTGCGGAGCGCCCTCCGCCGCGGTGGACTCCGAGGACCAGAGCCACAGCGGGTCGGTGCCCGTGCTCGTCAGGCCCAGGCTGTAGCTGCTGCCCAGCACCGCGGAGAGCGCGGTGGTGTCCAGCTCCACGTTGTGGATCGCCGAGCCGTCCGGGACGCCCGTGATGCTGCCGAGCGGGGTGGTGCCGAGCGTGGGCTTGGTGTTGAAGGTCGTGCCCGCCCCGCTCCAGGTGCCGGTGACCGGGACCACGGACACGGTGTCGGCGGTGCCGGCGCCCGTCTGCGTGGTCGTCTTGAACTGCAGCGTCGCCGACTTCAGGACCTGGCCGGCCGGAGCGGCCGGCAGGGTGAAGCGCAGGTACGACTCGTACGCCGAGGTGCCGCGCACGGCGAGCGAGGTCGACGTGCCGTAGGCGGTGCTCGGGGCGCCCTGGTTGATGTAGGTGTCCTCGGTCGCCTTGACCGCGGAGACCGTGTCGGTGGGGGCGTTGGCCAGGTCGAAGTGGCTCTTGACCTGGGCCTGGGTGAGCGCCGTCGGGTAGACGGCCGTCTCGTCGAGCTGCCCGGCGAAGAAGTTGCTCGTGGGGCGGTTCGGCCAGCCGGAGAGGTTGTCGCCACCGGCGTGCCAGAAGCCCGCGTAGGTGGTGTTGCTGCCGGCGTTCAGCGTGCCCTTGTTCTGGCCGTCGACGTACAGCGTGATGCCGGCGGGGCCCTGGGTGCCGACCACGTGGTGCCACTTGTTGTCGTTGTACGTGTCGAACAGACCGGTGGTGACGGCCTTGGCCGAGCCGTTGTAGACACCGAAGGCGAGCCGGCCGGTGTTGGTCATGTACAGGTGACGGTCGTACGAGCCGCTGGAGCGGGCGGTGTTGTTGCCGAAGCCGATCAGCTTGCCGCCGCGGGTGGTGTTCGTCTTGAACCAGGTCTCGATGGTGTAGGTGCTGCCGACCGTCTGGCGGTGGTCGCTGTAGACCTGCTGGCTCGTCCCGTTGAAGCCCATCGCCGTGCTGGTGCCGGAGACGGCGCCGGGCGTCTGGCGCAGGGCCGGGGCGTTGAGCTGGATGCCGCTGGTGTTGCCCGACACCGAGGAGTCGGCGGTGTACGGGCTGACCGTGTCGTCGTAGCGCCAGTACAGCTGGGCGCCGTCGGCGCGGACCTGGTTCGGGTAGGACTGGACCGAGGCCGGGACGGTCACCGAGGCGTTGGCCGACAGGGCGCTGGTGTTGCCGGCGTCGTCGGTCGCGGTCACCCGGTAGGTGTAGGTCTGGCCGGGCTTGACGGTGGTGTCGGTCCAGGAGGCCTGCGGGCGCTCCCACTCCAGCGAGCTCGCCGTGACGGTGGCCACCGGGGTCGCCGAGCCGTTGCGGTAGATGCGGTAGGTGAGCTTGCTGTCGTCCGCGTCGTAGCTGGTGCGCCAGCGGACCTGGGCCTCGCCGGGCTTGACGCTCGCGGCGCTGGCCACCGGGGTGGTCGGGGCGCCGACGTCACCGGTGGAGGCGAAGCGGGTCAGGCCCCACTGCGTCTTTCCGTTGATGAGGGTGAACTCACCGCCCACCCACATGTACTTCACGTCGTTCTTCTCGGCCACGGCCATGACGCGCGGACCGATGCCCTCGATGTCGGCCATGGCACCGTCGTTGGCGGTGGGGTGCCAGCCGAGCTTGCCCGGGCCGCGCACGAAACCGTCCACGGGCGCGGGGGCGGCGCCTTCGTGGTTGGTCGGCTGGGCGAGCAGGAAGTTGCGCTTGCCGTCGGGGAACTCCAGCTCCGTGGAGCAGTCGTGCGCGTGCGAGGAGCTGTAGAGCACTCCCTGGTACGGCAGGACGAACTGGGTGGCGCCGAGGCAGCGGTCGCGCCACTTCTCGTTGAAGTCGCTGAGGTTCAGGCCGATGCGGCCGTCGAAGACACCGCCGCCGGAGCCCTCGTTGCCCGTGTAGAAGCCGGTGTCGTCGGTGGAGATGTCCTTGACGACCGAGTTCGACGGGATGTTGGTGTAGGCCTTGGTGAGCGCGCCGGTGGAGGCGTTGACCACGGCCAGCGCGTGGCTGGTCTTGCCGTTGACGGTGAAGAAGTCACCGCCGAGCAGCACGTTCTTGCCGTCGGGGGTCACCTCGACGGCGCGGCCCGGCTCGTCGACGTTGGCGACGAAGGGCTTGAGGTCACCGGAGGTGGCGTCCACCGCGGCGAACCGCTCGCGGGTCTGGCCCTGGACGGTGGGGAAGTCGCCGCCCGCGTACAGGGTGTCGTCGGTGACGGCGAGCGCGCGCACGGTGGCGGAGAAGCCCGGGTGGAACGACGCCCTGGGGGTGCAGGCCGCGATGTCGATGGCCGCGACGTTGGAGACCGGGGTGCCGTTGACGGCGCCGAAGGAGCCGCCCGCGTAGAGGGTCTTCTGGTCCTTCGAGACCGCCAGCGACCGCACGGTCGCGGTGCCGTCGCCGATGGTGAAGGCGAGCTTGCAGGAGGTGGGGTTGCCCGTCGCGGCGTCGAGCGCGACGAAGTTCACGGCTTCCTGCTCGGCGCCGGCCGCGCCCTCGGGCGGGCGCACGGCGGAGAAGGTACCGCCGGCGAAGACGGTGCCGTTCGCCTGGGCCATCGCCCAGACCACGCCGTTCGTCTGCCAGGTGGGCAGTTCGTCGGCGGTGAATGCCACCGGCGGCGTGATGGCGGACGCCTGAGGCATCAACACCAGGCCTATACCGGTGCCGGCACCGGCCAGTGACAGGACGAGGGCAGCAGTCAGCCCTCTGGATCTACGCATGAGCCCCCCAGGGCAATTGCCCGGTTTGATGGCTGGAACTATCCGAACAGCCATATGTACTGGCGCAGACTAGGGCTCACGCGAGGACCCGTCACCTCCCTTGACCCATTGCATACCAACTTGGAATCAACGGCTCGCCGCGGAGGGGCGCACTACGGACATACGGCAGGTTTACCCCGGCCACACCCACAGGGACCTGCGGACATGGCCGGACACGGCCAATCGTAGGGGAAATATAAGCCCTCAGCGGTCGATACGGACCGTCACGCCCGCCAGTTGGTCCTGCACCTGGCGGATGTCGGCGTCCACCATGATCCGGGCCAGTTCCGCCACCAGGACCGTCGGCTTCCAGCCGAGCAGCTCATGGGCCTTGGAGGCGTCGCCGATGAGGGCGTCGACCTCGCTGGGGCGCTCGTACTTGGGGTCGTAGCGCACGTGCTCGGTCCAGTCGAGACCGGCGTGGCCGAAGGAGGACTCGACGAACTCGCGGACGGTGGCGGCCACTCCGGTGGCGACGACGTAGTCGGTGGGCTCGTCCTGCTGGAGCATCCGCCACATGGCGTCCACGTACTCCGGCGCGTAGCCCCAGTCCCGCACCGCGTCGAGGTTGCCGAGGTACAGGTGTTCCTGGAGACCGGCCTTGATGCGGGCGACCGCGCGGGTGATCTTGCGGGTCACGAAGGTCTCGCCGCGGCGCGGGGACTCGTGGTTGAAAAGGATCCCGTTGACGGCGAACATGCCGTACGCCTCACGGTAGTTCACCGTGGTCCAGTACGCGAAGACCTTCGCGGCGCCGTACGGGCTGCGCGGGTGGAACGGGGTGCCCTCGTTCTGCGGGGGCGGGGTGGCGCCGAACATCTCGGAGGAGGACGCCTGGTAGATGCGGGTGTCGACACCGCTGGCCCGGATGGCCTCCAGCAGCCGCAGCGCGCCGAGGCCGGTGACGTCACCGGTGTACAGCGGGGCGTCGAAGGACACCCGCACATGCGACTGGGCGCCGAGGTTGTAGACCTCGTCGGGGCGTATCTCGCGCAGCAGGTTCACCAGGGCCACGCCGTCGGACAGGTCGGCGTGGTGCAGGACGAAGGACCGGTTCTCGGTCTGCGGGTCCTGGTAAATGTGGTCGACGCGCTCCGTGTTGAAGCTGGAGGACCGCCGCACGAGCCCGTGCACCGTGTAGCCCTTGGAGAGCAGGAGCTCGGCGAGGTACGAGCCGTCCTGCCCGGTGACGCCGGTGATGAGTGCGGTCTTGCCCATACGGGTCCCCCTGGGATGCGTTGTTCGTGGTGCCGGGCGCGCTTCCCCTGCGCGCCCGTGACGGCCCGTGGGCCGGATGCGTACCGTACACGCCGGGCCCGCCCGGGTCCGGCCCCGGACCCCCGGGCGGGGTCGCGCCCGCCCGTGCCCGGCCCGCTGCGCCCGGACTGCCGCGTCCACCGCGGGAGCGGACTGGCATCATCGGCGGTATGACAAGTTCGCTGCCGCTCCTGCCCCCGAACGCCCGCGTCTTCGTCGCGGGCCACCGCGGCCTCGTGGGGTCCGCGGTCGCCCGGCGGCTGACCGCCGACGGCCACGAGGTGCTCACCCGGGGCCGCGCCGACCTCGATCTGCGCGACGCCGCCGCGACCGCCGCGTACCTGAAGGACGTGCGCCCGGACGCCGTCGTGCTGGCCGCCGCCAAGGTCGGCGGGATCATGGCCAACAGCACCTACCCGGTGCAGTTCCTGGAGGAGAACCTGCAGATCCAGCTCAGCGTGATCGGCGGCGCGCACGCCGCCGGCGTGGGCCGGCTGCTGTTCCTCGGCTCCTCCTGCATCTACCCCAAGCTCGCCCCGCAGCCCATCCGCGAGGACGCCCTGCTGACGGGCCCGCTGGAGCCGACCAACGAGGCCTACGCCCTCGCGAAGATCGCCGGCATCGTCCAGGTCCAGTCGTACCGCAGGCAGTACGGGGCCTCGTACATCTCGGCCATGCCCACGAACCTCTACGGTCCCGGCGACAACTTCGACCTGGAGACCTCGCACGTCCTGCCCGCCCTGATCCGGCGCTTCCACGAGGCCGCCGCCGAGGGCCGCGAGGAGGTCACCCTGTGGGGTTCGGGCACCCCGCGCCGGGAGTTCCTGCACGTGGACGACCTGGCCGCCGCCTGCGCCGTGCTGCTGGAGACGTACGACGGGGACGAGCCCGTCAACATCGGCTGCGGCGAGGACCTGACCATCAAGGAGCTGGCCGAGACCGTCGCCGAGGTCACCGGCTTCCGCGGCCGCCTCGCCTGGGACACCTCCAAGCCGGACGGGACCCCGCGCAAGCTGCTGGACGTCGGCCGCCTGACCTCGCTCGGCTGGAAGCCCGGCATCCCGCTGCGGGAGGGCGTCGCCGCCACCTACGCGTGGTGGCGCGGGCAGAGCTGAACGCACGGGCGGCCACGGCCCCCTCAGTAGGCTCCGCGACCGTCGACGACGGCGCGGAGCGTACGGCCCATCACGTCGACGTCACTGGTGAACGACCAGTTGTCGACGTACTGCAGGTCCAGCTGAATCGTTTCGTCCCAGGACAGGTCGGAGCGCCCGCTGATCTGCCACAGCCCCGTCATCCCGGGCCGCACGGTGAGCCGGCGCAGCTCGACCTCGTCGTAGCGCGCCACCTCCTCGGGCAGCGGCGGACGCGGGCCGACCAGCGACATGTGGCCGGTCAGTACGTTGATCAGCTGCGGCAGTTCGTCCAGGGAGGTGCGGCGCAGCAGCCGGCCCACCCGGGTCACCCGGGGATCGCGGCGGATCTTGAACATCAGGCCGTCGTTCTCGTTCGCCCCGCTCAGCTCCTCCTTGCGCGCGTCGGCGTCCACGACCATGGTGCGGAACTTCCACATGACGAAGGAGACCCCGTCGCGGCCGATGCGCCGCTGGCGGTAGAACGCCGGGCCGCGCGAGCCGGTGCGGATGGCCACGACGATGCCGAGGAAGAGCGGCGAGAGCAGCAGCAGCCCGGCCGCGGCCCCCACCCGGTCCAGGGCCGACTTGAGCAGGGTCTGCACGCCGCGGCTGACCGGGGGCGCGACCCGCAGCACGGCCAGTCCGCCCGCGGACAGGGTCTCCAGCCGCTTGACGGAGACCTCCACCAGCCCGGTGAAGACGGCGAGTTCCAGCCCCGCGTCGTGCAGGGCCCAGGCGACCCGTCGCAGCCGCTCCCCCGCGATCCGCACGCCCGGGGCCACCAGCACCAGGTCGGCGTGGTGGCTGGCGACGGCGCCGAGCACGGCCGCGGCGTCGCCGCCCGCGGCCGAGGGCGCCTCGGCGTCGAGCCGGGCCGCGACGGGCACGCCACTGACGAGCGACCCGCCGCCGACCGGGACCACGCCGACGACCACGTACGGGTGGTCGGTGCGGGCGGAGAGGTGGGCGATGACCTCCTCGGCCGCGTCGGGCTCGCCGACGACCAGGACCCGGCTGACGGCCTGGGCCTCGCGGCGGGCGGCCGAGAGGTGACGGTAGGTCAGCTTGTGGCAGGCGACGGTGATCAGCAGGGCGGGCAGCAGGGCCCCGAGGGCCGACAGCCGGGGGGTGTCCTCCTCGGTCACCACGCGCGCCACGGCCAGTACGCCGATCAGAATCAGCCAGTCGTGCACGACCGGCAGCACTCCGCGGGACTCCCCGAGCACACGGGACGCGTACCGGCGGCGCAGCGCCTGCACGCCGGTCCACGCCACGGCGGCGGCGAGGGCGCAGAAGAGCGGCCTGACCTGCTGCGCGGCCTCGAAGACGAGCCCTACCGGAAGGGCGGCCCCGAGGAAGTCGGCGGCGACGGCGGCCGGGCGGTACCAGCGGGCCTTGTCCCCGAGGCGCCGCACGGGCGCTGCGGACCCCACGGCGGTACGAGCCACTCTTTGCGCAGGAAAATGGACATGCCTCATGGGCCCCCCTGGCACGTGGTCAACGACTGTGGCGGGTGTCCATGGCTTCCCCAGGCAACGAACATCTGCCGCACCGGCAAACAGTACGACAAACACCAGTACGGGAAATGCCGTTCGGGGCAATACGGCCTCTCTTTGCCCAAGTGTTAGCAACCGGTATGGGCGCTTCCGAATGCCGGACGCCCCCTATCGCACACGAAGGTGAATGGTCCGCATACCGGATACGTATCTTCGAACAACGAACGATTTCCGGCCAATCCTTTGACGCGGCCCTGACATTCAGCTCCGCAAGTGGCAATCTTCGACCGTTCTTCGCACCAGCACTGTTCTGCCCGGAGGCCCTACCCAGCCATCCGGAACCCCCCTTGCAGAAGGAGTCTGCGTTGAGGTCCACCCCCCAGCGGCGTGCCACCGCGGCCGGCGCACTCGTTGCCGCGGCAGCCATGCTCGCCGTAGGCATACAGGCAGGTACCGCCACCGCCGACGCCACCGCGTCAGAGGCCCGTACGGCCGTCAAGTCCAACCCGGGCGCGGCCAACCGCACCCTCAGCGCGTCGGAGCGTGCGACGCTCCTCGCCGAGGCCAACTCCACCACCGCACAGGCCGCCAAGGCGCTCGGCCTGGGCAGTGGCGAGCAGCTCGTCGTCCGCGAGGTCGTCCAGGACGCCGACGGCACCACGCACACGATGTACGAGCGCACCTACAACGGACTCCCGGTCCTCGGCGGCGACCTCACGGTCCACGCCAAGGGCGGCGTCACCAAGAGCGTGACCAAGGCGACCCAGCACGCGATCAAGGTCGCGGACACCGAGGCCTCGGTCACCCCCGCGGCCGCCGAGAGCCAGGCCGTCGCCGCCGCCGGAGCCGAGGGCTCCAAGGAGCTCAAGGCCTCCAAGAGCGCCCGTAAGGTGATCTGGGCGGCCTCGGGCGTCCCGGTCCTCGCGTTCGAGACCGTCGTCGGCGGCCTCCAGCACGACGGCACGCCGAACGAGCTGCACGTGGTCACCGACGCCAAGACCGGCGCCAAGATCACCGAGTGGCAGGCCATCGAGACCGGCACCGGCAACACCATGTACAGCGGCCAGGTCACCCTGGGCTCCACGCAGTCGGGCAGCACCTGGAACCTGACCGACGCCGCCCGCGGTGGGCACAAGACCTACAACCTCAACCGCGGCACCTCCGGCACCGGCACGCTCTTCTCCGGCCCGGACGACATCTGGGGCAACAACACGCCGCAGAACCTGGAGACGGCCGGCGCCGACGCGCACTACGGCGCCGCGGTCACGTGGGACTACTACAAGAACGTGCACGGCCGCAACGGCCTGCGCAACGACGGCGTGGCCCCGTACAGCCGGGTCCACTACGGCAACAACTACGTGAACGCGTTCTGGAGCGACAGCTGCTTCTGCATGACGTACGGAGACGGTGACGGCAACGTCAAGCCGCTGACCTCCACCGACGTCGCCGCGCACGAGATGACCCACGGCCTGACCTCGGTCACCGGCAACATGAGCTACTCCGGTGAGCCCGGCGGTCTGAACGAGGCGACCTCCGACATCATGGCGGCGGCCGTCGAGTTCTACGCCAACAACCCGCAGGACGTCGGCGACTACCTCGTCGGCGAGAAGATCGACATCCGCGGCAACGGCACCCCGCTGCGCTACATGGACAAGCCCAGCAAGGACGGCTCGTCCAAGGACGCCTGGTACTCGGGCATCGGCTCCATCGACGTCCACTACTCCTCGGGCCCGGCCAACCACTGGTACTACCTGGCCTCCGAGGGCTCGGGCGCCAAGGTCGTCAACGGCGTGAGCTACGACTCGCCGACCTCCGACGGTCTCCCGGTCACCGCGATCGGCCGCGACGCCGCCTCGAAGATCTGGTTCCGCGCGCTGACCACCGGTCTGTTCCGGTCGAACACCGACTACGCGGCGGCCCGTGTGGCCACCCTGCAGGCGGCCGCCGACCTCTACGGCGCCGGCTCGGCCACCTACAACAACGCGGCCAACGCCTGGGCGGCCATCAACGTCGGCCCGCGCATCCAGGTCGGCGTCTCGGTCACCAACCCGGGCAACCAGAACACCGTCACGGGCAGCGCCGTCAGCCTCCAGATCCAGGCCACCAGCACCAACGCCGGTGCCCTGACCTACTCGGCGACCGGCCTCCCGGCCGGCCTGTCGATCAACGCCTCGACCGGCCTGATCTCCGGTACGGCCACCACCGCGGGCACGTCCAACGTGACCGTGACGGTGAAGGACTCGCAGAACCAGACCGGCACCGCGTCGTTCACTTGGACGGTCGGCACGAGCCAGCAGACCGTCTTCGAGAACACCACGGACTACGCGATCGCGGACAACGCGACCGTCGAGTCGCCGATCACCGTGAACCGCACCGGCAACGCGCCGAGCACGCTCAAGGTGGACGTCAACATCGTCCACACCTACATCGGTGACCTGAAGGTCGACCTCGTCGCCCCCGACGGCACCGTGTACAACCTGCACAACCGCTCCGGTGGCAGCGCGGACAACATCGTCAAGGCCTACACGGTCGACGCCTCCTCCGAGGTGGCCCAGGGCGTCTGGAAGCTCCGGGTCAACGACAACGCGAGCATCGACACCGGCAAGATCGACAGCTGGAAGCTCACCTTCTGACCCTCACCGAGGGTGCTGTGAAGGACGGCTGAGCAGATAGACACGGGGCCGCCCGGGAGAAGACCTCCCCGGGCGGCCCTGTCCCATGGGCGCCGCGGCGTCAGCGCAGCAGTACGCCGCCTCCCGCGTCCGTGTCCACCGGAGCCGCGACCAGGCCCAGCTCGGCCGGGGTGGCCAGCAGCGGGTGCGTGGGCAGGACGCGGACGGTGTAGCCGAAGGGCCCCGTACGGTCGAGGGCGAGCGGGCCCTCGTACACCCAGCGCCCGTCCAGGTCCGGCCCGGCGGCCGGCTTGAGCGGGAAGCTGCGCCCGTCCCGGATCACGTCCTGGGCGTCCACCCGCCCGGCGAAGGCCTGCACCTCCACGTCCTCGGGCGCGAGCGAGTCCAGGGCCACCTGCACCCGCAGGGTGAGCGTGGCGCCCAGCTCGGCGGTGCCGTTCACGGGAGCCGCGGCCAGCGCCTCCACGTGCTCGACCGACACCCGCGGCCAGGCCGCCCGGACCCGGCCCTTCCACCAGGCGAGGTCGCGCGCCGCCTCGGGGGTGAGGGTGCGGTGCGCGAGCGCGGCCGGCGCGTAGAGCCGTTCGACGTACTCCCGCACCATCCGCCCCGCGAGCACCTTCGGCCCCAGGGAGACGAGGGTGCGCCGGACCATCTCGATCCACCGCACCGGAAGCCCGCTGCGGCCGGCCCGGTCGTAGAAGCGGGGCGCGACGCGGTTCTCGATCAACTCGTAGAGGGCGCCGGCCTCCAGGTGGTCGCGCCGGTCCTCGTCGGCGCCGAGTCCGTCCGCCGTCGGGATGGCCCAGCCGAAGTCCGGCTCGAACCACTCGTCCCACCACCCGTCCAGGACGGACAGGTTGAGGCAGCCGTTCAGCGCGGCCTTCATGCCGCTGGTCCCGCAGGCCTCCAGCGGCCGCAGCGGGTTGTTCAGCCAGACGTCGCAGCCGGGGTAGAGCTTCTGCGCCATGGCCATGCCGTAGTCGGGCAGGAACACGATCCGGTGGCGCACCCGCGGGTCGTCCGCGAACCGCACCAGCTCCTGCACGAGCCGCTTCCCGCCGTCGTCGGCCGGATGCGCCTTGCCCGCCACCACGATCTGCACCGGCCGGTCCGGGTCCAGCAGCAGCCTGCGCAGCCGGTCCGGGTCGCGCAGCATCAGCGTGAGGCGCTTGTACGAGGGCACGCGCCGGGCGAAGCCGATGGTGAGCACGTCGGGGTCGAGGACGGAGTCCACCCAGCCGAGTTCGGCCGCGGCGGCCCCGCGCTGGCGCCACGAGGCCCGCAGCCGGTCCCGTACCTCCTGCACCAGCTGCTCCCGCAGCACGCGCCGCAGGTCCCACACGTCCTGGTCCGGGATCTCGGCGACCGCGTCCCAGCGCTCGGAGCCGCCCACCGACAGGGCGTCCTCGGTACGGCCCGCGCCGATCTGGCGGGCGCCGAGCCGCACGACTTCCGGAGCCACCCAGGTCGGGGCGTGCACGCCGTTGGTCACCGAGGTGATGGGCACGTCGGCGGGGTCGAAGCCGGGCCACAGGCCGGCGAACATCTCGCGGCTGACGGCCCCGTGCAGCGTGGACACCCCGTTGGCCCGCTGGGCCAGGCGCAGTCCCATCACGGCCATGTTGAACACCCCGGGGTCGCCCCCGGGATAGGTCTCGGCGCCCAGCTCCAGGATCCGCTCGACCGGCAGGCCGGGCAGTTCCCCGCCCTCGCCGAAGTGGCGGGCGACCAGGGCCCGCTCGAAGCGGTCGATCCCGGCGGGCACGGGGGTGTGTGTGGTGAACACGGTCCCGGCGCGGACCGCCTCCACCGAGGCGTCGAAGCCGAGCCCCTGCTCCCTCTCCAGTTCCCTTATGCGTTCGAGTCCGAGGAAGCCGGCGTGGCCCTCGTTGGTGTGGAAGACCTCGGGGTCGGGGTGGCCGGTGAGCCCGCAGTACAGGCGGACGGCGCGCACGCCGCCGATGCCCAGCAGCATCTCCTGGAGCAGCCGGTGGTCGCTGCCGCCGCCGTAGAGCCGGTCGGTCACCTCGCGGGCCGCGGCGTCGTTGTCCTCGACGTCGGAGTCCAGGAGCAGCAGCGGCACCCGGCCGACGCGGGCCTGCCAGATGTGGGCGTGCAGGGCGCGCCCGCCGGGCAGGGTCAGCGAGACGCGGGCGGGTGAGCCGTCGCCCTCGCGGAGCAGGGCGAGCGGGAGCTCGTCGGGGTCGAGTACGGGGTAGTGCTCCTGCTGCCAGCCGTCGCGGGACAGCGACTGCCGGAAGTAGCCGTGCCGGTAGAGCAGGCCGACGCCGATGAGCGGGACGCCGAGGTCACTGGCGGCCTTCAGGTGGTCCCCGGCGAGGATGCCGAGGCCGCCGGAGTACTGGGGCAGTGCGGCGGTGATGCCGAACTCGGGGGAGAAGTAGGCGATGGCGGTGGGCAGGGCGCCTTCGGACTCCTGCGCCTGGTACCACCTCCCGCCGTTGACGTAGTCGTCGAGGTCGGCGGCGACGACGGCGAGCCGCCGCAGGAACCGGCGGTCGGCGGCCAGTTCGGCGAGGCGGGCCGCGGAGGCGGCGCCGAGCAGCCGGACGGGGTCGCCCCCGGCGGCCTGCCAGCCCTCGGGGTCGACGGATTGGAAGAGTTCGCGTGTTTCGGTATGCCACGACCAGCGCAGATTGCGCGCGAGGTCGGCGAGCGGAGACAGGGGTTCCGGGAGGACGGGGCGCACGGTGAATCGACGGATAGCCTTCACGTGTTCCACCTTCGCAGGGGATGACGGGTCGGAGCGGTCGCACCACGCTGTGCGTCCACGCATCACCCCCGGAAGGCTAGCGAGCACCCCTGCCCGCGGCCACGGCGCCGCCGGTGCGCCGGGGGTACCGGGCGTCAAGGGGAGCGCTCTCCCGCGCCCCGGGGCGTGACGGCGTCAACCGGGCCCTCTCCGCCCGCGACAGGCGAACGGGTGACCCTCGCGGGAGCCCCGTGCGCCCCTCCGGGGGCGGACGGGGCGGGCGGGTCCGGCGTCGCCGCCGGGGACCTTTGTGACCATATGTTTTCAGCCTCCTCGCCCCGCGCCCTTGGCCGATTCCACCACCCGCGACGACGGGCCACTGGGTCGCGTGCGGCCCGTACGGCGCTCTCCACAGGGGCCCGAGTGGCTGGTGGGACGGGTGGTGCGCCTCTCCCCACCCCTTGGCCCCGGCGCAGTTGACGCATCCGCTCCGGATGTCGATCCGGGTCCCTGGGCGAGTCGTGCCCTACGTACGAGTAGTTGACCGACGGCGCGGATTGGGCCGGACGAGAGTGGGAAGGGCTCCCCGGGTACACGTCGTACACGCACGGCGCACCCGCTTACAAACCCTCTCCCCGCCACCCGAGTGAACGCGGACAGGAGCGGCCATGCCCGCAGCCCAGCCGTCTTCCGAGCGGCTAGAAACAGAGCGAACAGAGCGTGCACTACCAGCCGTGATACCGGTTGGCCTGTTGTCACCGAGCCCTGCGAACTGCCCCCAGGTGATCCCATCATGATCGGTCGCATTCCCGTGCTGGACGTCCGCCCCGCCGTCGACTGCGGCACCAGACCCGCCAAGGCGGTCGTGGACGAGGTCTTCGAGATCTCCGCCACCGTGTTCCGCGAGGGGCACGACGCGGTCTCCGCCCACCTCGTCCTGAGAGATCCGAGCGGGCGGCTGCGGCCCCCCGTGCCCCTGCGCGAGCTCGCCCCCGGCACCGACCGGTGGGGGGCGCGGGTGTCCGCCGACGTCGAGGGGAGGTGGACGTACGCCGTCGAGGCCTGGAGCGACCCGGTGGCCACCTGGCGCTCCCACGCCGCGATCAAGATCCCTGCGGGCATCGACACCGGGCTCGTGCTGCTGGAGGGCGCGGAGCTCTACGCGCGGGCCGGCTCCCGGATCCCCAAGCGCGACGGCCGCCAGGCCCTGCTGGCCGCCGCGGAGATCATGCGGGACGAGGACCGGCCGGCCGCGGAGCGGTACGCGGTCGCGCTCGACCCCGCGGTGGACGCGGCGCTGGCCAGGCGCCCCTACCGGGAGCTGGTCACCTCCTCCAAGCCGCTGCCGCTGGTCGTGGAGCGCAAGCGGGCCCTGTTCGGCTCCTGGTACGAGATGTTCCCGCGCTCCGAGGGCGCGGTGGTGGAGCCCGGGCGCACCCCCGTCAGCGGGACCTTCCGCACCGCCGCCGAGCGGCTGCCCGCGATCGCCGGGATGGGCTTCGACGTCGTCTACCTGCCGCCCATCCACCCGATCGGGTCCACCCACCGCAAGGGTCCCAACAACACGCTGTCGGCAGGGAGTTGGGACCCCGGTGTGCCCTGGGCCATCGGCTCGACCGAGGGCGGGCACGACGCCGTCCACCCCGAGCTCGGCACGATCGAGGACTTCGACGCCTTCGTGGCGCGCGCCCGCGAGCTGCACCTGGAGATCGCCCTGGACTTCGCCCTCCAGTGCTCCCCCGACCACCCCTGGGTGGAGAAGCACCCGGAGTGGTTCCGCCACCGCGCCGACGGGACGATCGCGTACGCGGAGAACCCGCCGAAGAAGTACCAGGACATCTACCCGATCCACTTCGACACCGACATGCCCGGCATCGTCGCGGAGACCTGCCGGATCCTGCGGTACTGGATGGAGCACGGGGTCCGCATCTTCCGCGTCGACAACCCGCACACCAAGCCGGTCGTCTTCTGGCAGAAGGTGATCGCGGACATCAACAAGACCGACCCCGACGTGATCTTCCTGGCCGAGGCCTTCACCCGGCCCGCGATGATGCGCGCGCTCGCCGCCGTCGGCTTCCAGCAGTCGTACACGTACTTCACCTGGCGCAACACCAAGGCCGAGCTCACCGAGTACCTGACCGAGCTCGCGGCCACCCCCTCGGCCTGCGTCATGCGGCCGAACTTCTTCGTCAACACCCCCGACATCCTCCACGCGTACCTCCAGCACGGGGGCCGCCCCGCCTTCGAGGTCCGCGCGGTGCTCGCCGCCACCCTCTCCCCCACCTGGGGCGTCTACGCCGGCTACGAGCTCTGCGAGAACGAGGCGGTCAAGGAGGGCAGCGAGGAGTACCTGAACTCCGAGAAGTACGAGCTGCGCCCCCGCGACTGGGCGGCCGCCGAGCGCGAGGGCCGCACCATCGCCCCTCTGATCACCACCCTCAACCGGGTGCGGCGCCAGAACCCCGCGCTCCAGCAGCTGCGCGACCTGCACTTCCATTCGACCGACAACGAACAGGTGATCGCCTATTCGAAGCACGCCGGAGCCAATTCCGTACTGGTGGTCGTCAACCTCGATCCGCACCACACCCAGGAGGCGACGGTCTCGTTGGACATGCCGGTACTCGGCCTCGACTGGCACGGGTCCCTCGCGGTGCGCGACGAGCTCACCGGCGAGACCTATCACTGGGGCAGGGCGAACTACGTGCGCCTAGAGCCGGGCCGCACGCCCGCGCACGTACTGGCCGCTCTGCGACCGTCCCCGCCCACCGGAGGGTCACCCACCACATGATGATCAACGATCCCGTCCACGACACCTTCGAGGACACCCCCGCCAAGGACCGCGATCCCGACTGGTTCAAGCGGGCCGTCTTCTACGAGGTCCTCGTCCGCTCCTTCCACGACAGCAACGGCGACGGCGTCGGGGACCTCAAGGGGCTCACCGCCAAGCTGGACTACCTCCAGTGGCTCGGCGTCGACTGCCTCTGGCTGCCGCCCTTCTTCGCCTCACCCCTCCGCGACGGGGGCTACGACGTCTCCGACTACACCTCGGTCCTCCCCGAGTTCGGCGACCTCGCCGACTTCGTGGAGTTCGTGGACGCCGCACACCAGCGCGGCATGCGGGTGATCATCGACTTCGTCATGAACCACACGAGCGACCAGCACGAGTGGTTCCAGCAGTCCCGCAAGGACCCCGAGGGCCCGTACGGCGACTACTACATGTGGGCCGACAACGACAAGCAGTACCAGGACGCCCGCATCATCTTCGTCGACACCGAGACCTCGAACTGGACGTACGACCCGCTGCGCAAGCAGTACTACTGGCACCGCTTCTTCTCCCACCAGCCGGACCTCAACTACGAGAACCCGGCCGTGGTGGAGGAGATCGTCTCCGCCCTGCGCTTCTGGCTCGACCTCGGCATCGACGGCTTCCGCCTCGACGCCGTGCCCTACCTCTACGCCGAGGAGGGCACCAACTGCGAGAACCTGCCCCGCACCCACCAGCTCCTCAAGCGGGTCCGGGCGGAGATCGACGCGCACTACCCGGACACCGTGCTGCTCGCCGAGGCCAACCAGTGGCCCGAGGACGTCGTCGACTACTTCGGGGACTACGCGAAGGGCGGGGACGAATGCCACATGGCCTTCCACTTCCCCGTCATGCCGCGCATCTTCATGGCCGTCCGAAGAGAGTCCCGCTACCCGGTCTCCGAGATCCTGGCCAAGACCCCGGCGATCCCGGACCGCTGCCAGTGGGGCATCTTCCTGCGCAACCACGACGAGCTGACCCTCGAAATGGTCACCGACGAAGAGCGCGACTACATGTACGCCGAATACGCCAAGGACCCGCGGATGCGGGCCAACATCGGCATCCGGCGCCGGCTCGCCCCGCTCCTGGACAACGACCGCAACCAGATCGAGCTGTTCACCGCCCTGCTGCTGTCCCTGCCCGGCTCGCCGATCCTCTACTACGGCGACGAGATCGGCATGGGCGACAACATCTGGCTGGGCGACCGCGACGGCGTGCGCACCCCGATGCAGTGGACCCCGGACCGCAACGCCGGTTTCTCCTCGTGCGATCCGGGCAGGCTGAACCTGCCGGTCATCATGGACCCGGTCTACGGGTACCAGGTCACCAATGTGGAGGCGGCCTCGGCTTCGCCCTCCTCGCTGCTGCACTGGACCCGCCGGCTGATCGAGATCCGCAAGGCGAACCCCGCCTTCGGACTCGGCTCGTACACCGAGCTGCCCTCGTCCAACCCGGCCGTGCTCGCGTTCCTGCGCGATTTCGGGGACGACCAGGTGCTGTGCGTGCACAACTTCTCGCGCTTCGCGCAGCCCACCGAGCTCGACCTGCAGTCGTTCAACGGGCGGGTCCCGGTGGAGCTCACGGGTGACGTGCGCTTCCCGCCGATCGGCGAGTGGCCGTACCTGCTGACGCTGGCGGGACACGGTTTCTACTGGTTCCGGCTGCGCAAGGAATAGCCGCGCGTACGGGGCGGGTCACTCGGATGGGTCAAGCGCCCGCCCCTGTACGGATCATCCTGACCCGACACTCGCACATGCCGGATAAGCAACTGCCGCGCATCCGGGACACTCTGCGCATTCTGTGACGGCCCGGGGAAAGGACGCGACGCCATGTCGGAGGCTGCATCCGCCCGGAGCCGGCTCACGGCCGACCGGGCCGCCGGGATCGGCCCGCTGGAACCGATGCTGAGGGCCTGGCTGCCCGCCCAGCGCTGGTTCGCGGGCAAGGGCCGCGCGATCGAACGGCTCAGGACCGTCTCGGCGGCCGAGCTGCTGCCGCCGGGCTCCACCCCCGGACTGCTGCACCTGCTCCTCGACGTCGACGGGGACTGCTACCAACTGCTGCTCGGGATCCGCCCGTCCCTGCCGCCCGCGCTCGCCCCCACCCTGATCGGGCAGGCCGAGCACGGACCCTACGCCGGCCGGGTGGTCTACGAGGCGCTGGGCGACCCCCGGCTCGCGGCCATGCTGCTGGAGCGGCTGCGCTCGCCGGGCGCACTGGGCCCGCTGCGCTTCGACCGGGACCCGGGCACGGAGATCCCGGCCGCCCTCACGCCCCGGCCGCTGTCGGGCGAGCAGACGAACTCCTCGCTCATCTACGGAGATTCGTTCATCCTGAAGGTGTTCCGCCGGGTCGGCCCCGGGGTCAACCCGGACCTGGAGCTGCCCAGAGCGCTGGCCGCCGCCGGCTGCACCCGCGTCCCGGCGCCCGTCGCCTGGTACGAGGCCGAGCTGCCCGGCAGCGAGCCGCTGACCCTGGGAGTGCTCCAGCCGTATCTGCGCGGCTCCGACGACGGCTGGCAGCTCGCGCTGCGCCGGCTCGACGCCGGTGGCGATTTCACCGCCGAGGCGCACGCGCTCGGCCGGGCCACCGCCGAGGTGCACAGCGCGCTCGCCGCGGCCCTGCCCACCGTCGCGCTCGGCGCCGAGCAGACCGCCCGGCTGGCCGCCGGGATGACGGCGCGGCTCGCCGCCACCGCCCGGGAGGTGCCCGCGCTGCGGCCCTACGAGGCGGGGCTGCGGGGGGCCTTCGACGCGCTGGCGGCCTCCCGGGGGGCGGGGGTACCGGCCCAGCGGATCCACGGGGACCTCCATCTGGGTCAGACCCTGCGCACCCTCGACGGCAGCTGGTCGTTGATCGACTTCGAGGGCGAGCCGGCCAGGCCGCTGGCCGACCGGCGCCGTCCGGAACCGGCGGTCCGCGACATCGCCGGGATACTGCGCTCCTTCGACTACGCCGCCCGCTCCCACCGGCCGTTCGCCCCCGCCTGGGCGGACGACTGCCGGGCCGCCTTCTGCGAGGGCTACGCCCGCACCACGGGCCGCGACCCCCGCGAGGACCCCGTACTGCTGCGCGCGTACGAGACCGACAAGGCGGTGTACGAGGCCCGGTACGAGTTCCGGCACCGCCCCGACTGGCTGCACGTCCCGATGGCCGCGATCCGGCGGCTCTCGGAGCCGCAGCGCCCCGCCCACCGCATGCCCCCGTCCACCCCGGGGGTCACCCCCCGACCGAAGCCCCCGAGGAGGCCGCTCGCGTGAGCGCCGCACGACAGCCGTCACCGACCGTCCGCGCCGAAGCCGCAACCGTCCCGGCCGCCCCGGCCGACCCGGGCCCCGCGGCCGACCCGGCGGGAGCGTCCGCCCCGAAGAAGGCCCGCGCGCCCCGGGCCCGCAGCGCCGCCCCGTCCCACGGGGTCCGGCGGGCGCCCGCGCTCGGCGGGGAGGAGCGGGCGCGCCTGCTGGAGGGCCGCCACCACGATCCGCACGCCGTGCTGGGCGCCCGCACCCAGCGCGACGGGGTGATCTTCCGCGTGCTGCGCCCCTACGCCAAGGCGGTCTGCGTCGTCGCCAAGGGGCTGCGGGCCGAGCTGTTCGACGACGGCGACGGGCTGTTCTCCGGCCTGCTGCCACTGAGCGCGGTCCCGGAGTACCGGCTGCTGGTGACGTACGACGGCGCCGAGGTGGAGGTGCACGACCCGTACCGGTTCCTGCCCGCCCTCGGCGAGCTGGACCTGCACCTGATCGGCGAGGGCCGCCACGAGCAGCTGTGGAAGGCGCTGGGCGCCCAGCCGATGGAGCACCAGGGCGTGGCGGGGACCCGCTTCACCGTCTGGGCGCCGAACGCGCAGGGGGTGCGGGTCGCCGGGGACTTCTCGTACTGGGACCCCACCGCCCACCCGATGCGTTCGCTCGGCGCGACGGGCGTGTGGGAGCTGTTCCTGCCCGGCGTGGAGGCCGGCGCGCTCTACAAGTACGACATCGCACGCCCGGACGGCAGCCACACCCTGCGCGCCGACCCGATGGCCCGGTCCGCGGAGGTGCCCCCGGCGACCGCCTCGGTGGTCACCGCCTCCCGGTACGAATGGCAGGACGCGGCGTGGATGGAGCGGCGCGGCGACCGGCCCCCGCACCAGGCCCCCTTCTCGGTGTACGAGGTGCACCTGGCCTCCTGGCGGCCCGGGCTCTCCTACCGCCAGCTCGCCGAGCAGCTCCCGGCGTACGTGAAGGAGCTGGGCTTCACGCACGTGGAGCTGATGCCGGTCGCCGAGCACCCCTTCGGCGGCTCGTGGGGCTACCAGGTCACCGGTTTCTACGCCCCGACCTCGCGGATGGGCTCCCCGGACGACTTCCGCCTCCTCGTGGACTCACTGCACCAGGCCGGGATCGGGGTGATCGTCGACTGGGTGCCCGCGCACTTCCCGCGTGACGAGTGGGCGCTCGCGGAGTTCGACGGGCGGCCGCTGTACGAGCACCAGGACCCGCGGCGGGCCGCGCACCCGGACTGGGGGACGCTGGAGTTCGACTACGGGCGCAAGGAGGTCCGCAACTTCCTCGTCGCCAACGCCGTCTACTGGTGCGAGGAGTTCCACATCGACGGGCTGCGCGTGGACGCGGTGGCCTCGATGCTCTACCTCGACTACTCGCGCCAGGAGGGCGAGTGGAGCCCGAACGAGCACGGCGGGCGGGAGAACCTGGACGCGGTGGCCTTCCTCCAGGAGATGAACGCCACGGTCTACCGGCGCTGCCCGGGCGTCGTGACGATCGCGGAGGAGTCCACGGCGTGGACGGGCGTGACGCTGCCGACGGACGCCGGCGGGCTCGGCTTCGGCCTGAAGTGGAACATGGGCTGGATGCACGACACGCTGCGCTACCTGTCGAAGGAGCCGGTGCACCGCAAGTACCACCACCACGACATGACCTTCGGCATGGTCTACGCCTACAGCGAGAACTTCGTCCTGCCGATCTCGCACGACGAGGTGGTGCACGGCAAGAACGCGCTGGTGTCCAAGATCCCCGGCGGGGACTGGTGGCAGCAACGGGCCTCGCACCGGGCCTACCTGGGCTTCATGTGGGCCCATCCGGGCAAGCAACTGCTGTTCATGGGGCAGGAGTTCGCCCAGGGCTCGGAGTGGTCGGAGCAGCACGGGCCGGACTGGTGGGTGCTGGACGACTCCTACGTGGCGGCCGGTGACCACCGGGGCGTGCGCACCCTGGTGCGCGATCTGAACCGCGCCTACGCGGCGGCGCCCGCACTGTGGGAGCGGGACAGCGTGCCGGAGGGCTTCGCGTGGGTGGAGGCGGACGCCGCGGAGGACAACGTCTTCGCCTTCCTCCGGTACGCGCAGGACGGCTCGCCGCTGCTCGCGGTGTCGAACTTCTCGCCGGTGGTCCGCCACGGCTACCGGCTCGGGGTTCCGCAGGAGGTCCCGCAGTGGCGGGAGGTCCTCAACACCGACCTGGAGGTCTACGGGGGCAGCGGCATCCACCACGCGCAGCCGCTGCGGCCCGAGCCGGTGCCGGCGCAGGGCCGCCCGGTGAGCCTGCGCCTGACGCTTCCGCCCCTGGCGACGCTCTGGTTCAGGCCGTAGCGTCCGCCGCGGGCGCGAGCGGGGCCCCCGCCACCCCCGTATGCGGGGGCCCCTTGAAGGTGCACGGACGGGAGAGGTGTCCGGTTCACATCGTGTGGAAGGTGTGACGGCTCTTGCGTCGGCGGGCATTGGCTGGAACCGTACCCATGGAAAGGATCTTCGAGCGCACCGGTTACCGGACAGTCGCCGCAGAACCCGGCGAAAGCCCCCACGCTTCCTAGGACGTTCCTACGAGGTATGGGCTTGTTTGTTTGGTCTGTAGGCGCCGCAGCCCGGCCACTCCTACCGTGTGCCCTGTGCACTCCAGCCCACCTTTCAATGCCCCCGCCGCGCGTCGTCTCCGCGCGGCCCTGGGCATGGCTCCCGGACATGTCGCCTACGGCCTGCGCGCCCAGTACGGACTCGTCGTCGCGCCCGAGACCGTGCTGGCGTGGGAGCGTGGCGAGATATCGCCCTCCTCCGTCGAGCTCACGGCGCTCGCCGGCGTCCTGTGGTGCTCTCCCGGGGAGCTGCTCGCCGAGCCGGTCACCCTGCGGGAGCACCGGATCTCGCGGGGGCTGGCAGCGGACGAGCTGGCCCGCAGGATCGGGCTGGACACGCCCTCGTACCAGAAGATGGAGGACACCGGCCGCTGGCGGGGCAACGAGCGGCAGTCCGCCGCCCTGGCGAGCGTGCTGGGTCTGACGCTGGCCCAGTTCGTGACGGCGACCGGCAAGCACGAGGAGCTGGCCGACCTGCTGCGCAGTGCGGTGACCACGCGCTGGCAGGCGTACGTGAAGCCGCTGGGCAAGCTGCTGCCGATCCCCAAGGCGCACCTGGAGCGGGTGCTGGAGCAGCTGCACGGGGAGTACCAGTCGCGGATGGTCGCGACGCTCAGCTGGGGCGGCGGCCAGGGCGAGGCCGGCAACGGCGACTCGGGCCGGGAGTTCCTCGGCGGGATCGTGGACCGCTTCTGGCACGTGGCGGGCGGTGCGGCGTAGGCCGCGTCGCGGCCTGGAACGCCGACGCGGCCTAGAACACCGACTCGGCCTCGTACATGCGGTTCTCGGGGACGGTCTTCAGCTCGGTGACCGCGTGGGCGAGGGGGGCCATCACGATGTCGGTGCCGCGCAGGGCGGTCATGTTGCCGAAGTCGCCGCGGTGGACGGCCTCGACGGCGTGCCAGCCGAAGCGGGTCGCCAGGACGCGGTCGTACGCGGTGGGGGTGCCGCCGCGCTGGACGTGGCCCAGGATGACGGGGCGGGCCTCCTTGCCGAGGCGGTGCTCCAGCTCCACCGCGAGACGGTTGCCGATGCCGGCGAAGCGTTCGTGACCGTACTGGTCGATCGCCCCCTTCTCGTACGGCATGGAGCCCTCGGCCGGGTGCGCGCCCTCGGCGACGCAGATGACGGCGAACTTCTTGCCGCGCGCGAAGCGTTCCTCCACCATCTTCACCAGGGCGTCCACCTCGAAGGGGCGCTCCGGCAGGCAGATCCCGTGGGCGCCGCCGGCCATGCCGGACTCCAGGGCGATCCAGCCCGCGTGGCGGCCCATGACCTCGACGACCATCACGCGCTGGTGCGATTCGGCGGTGGTCTTGAGGCGGTCGATGGCCTCGGTGGCGACCATGACGGCGGTGTCGAAGCCGAAGGTGCGGTCGGTGGAGGAGATGTCGTTGTCGATGGTCTTCGGTACGCCGACGACCGGCATCCCGGCGTCCGACAGCATCCGGGAGGCGGTCAGGGTGCCCTCGCCGCCGATCGGGATGAGGGCGTCGATGCCGTAGCGCGTCGCCAGCTCCTGCGCGTTCTCGGCGGCTTCGTGGAGGCGGGCGCGCTCCATGCGGGCCGAACCGAGGATGGTGCCGCCGCGGGCGAGGATGCCGCTGACGGCGTTGATGTCCAGGGGGCGGTAGTGGCCGTCGAGCAGGCCCTTGAACCCGTCCTCGAAACCGATGACCTCGTCCCCGTGGCCGACCAGGGCGCGGTGTACGACCGACCGGATGACAGCGTTGAGGCCCGGGCAGTCGCCTCCTGCGGTGAGTACTCCGATACGCATCGTCCTGTGTCTCCTGCCGTACATATGAAGGGCGTATTGGTGAAGCGTGTCCGATTCTTCCACGGGGCAGGGGGGCCGCGCGCTTTCCGCAGCTCCGCCCCGCGGGCCTTTCGGCCCTCCCGGGCGGGCCTTTTCCCGGGCGGCGCCCTAGCTACTGGCAGAGGTATTGTCAAGGGGTCGGGCGAGATCAAACAGACATTCACACCACGGGACGGAGAGCGGGCGTGACGCGCAGCGTGTACGTGACCGGTATCGAGCGGGGGGACGGCCGGCAGGTCGTCGAACTGGGGATCATGGAGCTCCTGACGCGGCAGACCGGCCGGGTCGGTGTCTACCGTCCGCTGCTCCACGACGCCCCCGACCGGCTCTTCGACCTCCTCAAGGCCCGCTACCGGATCGACCAGGACGCCGCGACGGCCCACGGGATGGACTACCAGGAGGCCTCGACGATCCTGGCCGAGAAGGGTACCGACGAGCTCGTCTCCCGCCTCGTCGACCGCTACCACCGGGTGGCCCGCGACTACGAGGTCATGCTGGTCCTGGGCACCGACTACGCGCACACCAACCTCCCCGACGAGCTGGCGCTCAACGCCCGCATCGCCAACGAGCTGGGCGCGGTCGTCGTCCCCGTCGTGGGCGCCACCGCGCAGCCGGCCGAGGCCGCGCGCGCCGAGACCCGCAACGCCTACCGGGCGTACGAGAGCCTGGGCTGCCACGTCGTCGCGATGGTCGTCAACCGGGTGGCCGCCCAGGACCGCGAGGACATAGCCGGGCGGCTGGCCGTCCAGCTGCCCGTGCCCTGCTACGTGCTGCCGGACGACAAGTCGCTGTCCGCCCCGACCGTCGCCGAGATCACCCGGGCGCTCGGCGGCGAGGTGCTCCTCGGCGACGACGCCGGGCTGGCCCGGGACGCCCTGGACTTCGTCTTCGGCGGCGCCATGCTGCCGAACTTCCTGAACGCCCTGACCCCCGGCTGCCTGGTCGTCACCCCCGGGGACCGCTCCGACCTGGTCGTCGGCGCGCTGGCCGCGCACGCCTCGGGCACCCCGCCGATCGCCGGGGTGCTGCTCACCTTGAACGAGCGCCCCACCCGGGAGGTCCTGACGCTGGCCTCCAAGCTGGCGCCGGGCACCCCCGTGGTGTCGGTCGCCGGGAACAGCTTCCCCACCGCGGCGGAACTCTTCGCCCTGCAGAGCAGGTTGAACTCCGCGACCCCGCGCAAGCTGGAGACGGCGCTCGGCCTGTTCGAGCGTCACGTGGACACGGCCGAACTGCGCGACCTGCTGTCGGTGGCCCGCTCGGAGCGCGTCACCCCGATGATGTTCGAGCACGAGCTGCTGGAGCGGGCCCGGGCGGAGCGCCGGCGAGTCGTCCTGCCCGAGGGCACGGAGGAGCGCGTGCTGCGCGCCGCGGACGTGGTGCTGCGCCGCGGCGTCTGCGAGCTGACCCTGCTGGGCGAGGAGCAGGCGATCCTGAAGAAGGCCGGCGACCTCGGCGTCGACATCTCGGGCGCCCAGATCATCGACCCGGCGACCTCGCCGCTGCGGGAGGGTTTCGCCGAGTACTACGCCCAGGTCCGCGCCCACAAGGGCATGACCGTCGAGCTGGCGGCCGACGTGGTCACCGACGTCAACTACTTCGGCACCCTGATGGTCCAGCGGGGCCTGGCCGACGGCATGGTCTCCGGCTCGGTGCACTCCACCGCCGCCACCATCCGCCCCGCCTTCGAGATCATCAAGACCAAGCCGGACGCCTCCATCGTCTCCTCGGTCTTCTTCATGTGCCTGGCCGACGAGGTCCTCGTCTACGGGGACTGCGCGGTCAATCCGGACCCGGGCGCCGAGCAGCTCGCCGACATCGCCGTCCAGTCGGCCGCCACCGCCGCCGCCTTCGGCGTCGAGCCGCGGATCGCGATGCTCTCGTACTCGACCGGCACCTCGGGCAGCGGCGCGGACGTGGACAAGGTCCGCAAGGCCACCGAGATCGTCCGCGAGCAGCGCCCCGACCTGGCCGTCGAGGGGCCGATCCAGTACGACGCGGCCGTGGAGCCCTCGGTCGCCGCGACCAAGCTGCCCGGGTCCGAGGTGGCCGGGCGGGCCACCGTGCTGATCTTCCCCGACCTCAACACCGGCAACAACACGTACAAGGCGGTGCAGCGCTCGGCCGGCGCGGTCGCCGTCGGACCGGTCCTCCAGGGCCTGCGCAAGCCGGTCAACGACCTCTCGCGCGGTGCGCTCGTCCAGGACATCGTCACCACCGTGGCGATCACCGCGATCCAGGCACAGGGCGCGCCGGCGCCCACCGCCTGACCTCCCTCCCCTCCCCCTGCCCCTGCCCCTCCCCGTCCGTGAAAGGGAAAGACCCCACCGTGACCGCATCGCGCGTACTCGTCCTCAACTGCGGCTCCTCGTCGCTCAAGTACCAGCTCCTCGACATGGCCGACCGGTCCCGTCTCGCCGTCGGCCTGGTGGAGCGCATCGGCGAGGAGGGCTCCCGGCTGGTGCACGAGCCGCTGACCGGGCCGGGCGCCGAGGGCGGCAAGCGGGAGACGCCGACCCCGATCGCGGACCACGCGGACGCGCTGCGGGCCGTGGCGGCGGAGCTCGCCGCCGACGGAACGGGCCTGGACTCCCCCGACCTGGCGGCGGTGGGCCACCGGGTCGTGCACGGCGGGACGCGGTTCACGCGGCCGACGGTGATCGACGACGAGGTGCTGGCGGAGATCCGCGCGCTGATCCCCCTGGCTCCGCTGCACAACCCGGCGAACGTGACGGGCATCGAGGTGGCGCGCTCGCTGCGCGCGGACCTCCCGCAGGTCGCCGTCTTCGACACCGCCTTCCACGCGACGATCCCCGAGTACGCGGCGCGGTACGCGATCGACGCCGCGACCGCCGACAAGTACGCCATCCGGCGGTACGGCTTCCACGGCACCTCCCACGCCTACGTGTCCCGGGCGACGGCCGCGCTGCTCGGCAGGCCGGTGGAGGACGTGAACGTGATCGTCCTGCACCTGGGCAACGGCGCCTCCGCCTCGGCCGTCCGCGGCGGGGTGTGCGTGGAGACCTCGATGGGGCTGACGCCCCTGGAGGGTCTGGTCATGGGGACCCGTTCGGGCGACCTCGATCCGGCGGTCGTCTTCCACCTGGCGCGGGTGGGCGGCCTCTCAGTGGATGAGATCGATTCGCTCCTGAACAAGAAGAGCGGTCTGCTGGGCATGTGCGGCGACAACGACATGCGCGAGGTGCTGCGGCGGGCGGGCGAGGGGGACGAGGCGGCGAGCCTCGCCTTCTCGGCGTACGTGCACCGGCTGAAGAAGTACATCGGGGCGTACTCGGCGGTGCTCGGGCGGGTGGACGCGGTGGCGTTCACGGCCGGGGTCGGCGAGAACGCCCCCCGGGTCCGCGAAGCCGCGCTGGAGGGCCTGGCCGAGCTGGGCCTCGTACTGGACCCGCAGGCCAACGCGGCGCGCTCCCCGCGGCCGCGGCTGGTCTCGGCGGACGGTGCGCGGGTGGCCGTCGCGGTGGTCCCGACCGATGAGGAACTGGAGATCGCCACCCAGGCGTACGCGCTCGTTACCGAGACCCCGTAGCCACATCTTGGACTTTCCACCAGACGGAATATTCCACTGCGAAACAAACCCGATAGGATCCGCTCCATGCGCCGTTCCAAAATCGTCTGCACGCTGGGCCCCGCCGTCGACTCGTATGAGCAGCTGAAAGCGCTCATCGAGGCAGGTATGAACGTGGCCCGATTCAACTTCAGCCACGGATCCCAGGCAGAACACCAGGAGCGGTACGACCGCGTCCGGAAGGTCTCCGAGGACACCGGGCGCGCCGTCGGCGTCCTCGCCGACCTCCAGGGCCCGAAGATCCGTCTGGAGACCTTCGCCGAGGGTCCCGTCGAGCTGGTGCGCGGTGACGAGTTCACCATCACCACCGAGGACGTCCCGGGCGACAAGTCCATCTGCGGAACCACCTACAAGGGCCTGCCCGGCGACGTCGCCAAGGGGGACCAGGTCCTGATCAACGACGGCAACGTCGAGCTGCGGGTGACCGAGGTCGAGGGCCCCCGGGTCAAGACCATCGTCATCGAGGGCGGTGTCATCTCGGACCACAAGGGCATCAACCTGCCGGGCGCCGCCGTCAACGTCCCCGCCCTGTCGGAGAAGGACGTCGACGACCTGCGCTTCGCCCTGCGGATGGGCTGCGACATGGTCGCCCTGTCCTTCGTCCGCGACGCCAACGACGTCAAGGACGTCCACAAGGTCATGGACGAGGAGGGCCGCCGGGTCCCCGTCATCGCCAAGGTGGAGAAGCCCCAGGCCGTCGAGAACATGGAGGCCGTGGTCGCGGCCTTCGACGCGGTCATGGTGGCCCGCGGCGACCTCGCCGTCGAGTACCCGCTCGAAAAGGTCCCGATGGTCCAGAAGCGGCTCATCGAGATGTGCCGCCGCAACGCCAAGCCGGTGATCGTCGCGACCCAGATGATGGAGTCGATGATCACCAACTCCCGCCCGACGCGCGCGGAGGCCTCCGACGTGGCCAACGCGATCCTCGACGGCGCGGACGCGGTCATGCTGTCGGCCGAGTCCTCGGTCGGCGCCTACCCGATCGAGACCGTCAAGACGATGTCGAAGATCGTCACGGCGGCCGAGGAGGAGCTCCTGTCCAAGGGCCTGCAGCCGCTGGTCCCGGGCAAGAAGCCCCGTACCCAGGGCGGCTCCGTCGCCCGCGCGGCCTGCGAGATCGCGGACTTCCTCGACGGCAAGGCGCTCATCGCCTTCACCCAGTCCGGAGACACGGCCCGCCGCCTGTCGCGCTACCGCGCCACGCAGCCGATCCTGGCCTTCACCACGGACGTCAACACCCGCAACCAGCTCACGCTGAGCTGGGGCGTCGACTCGTACGTGGTCCCCCACGTGGACACCACCGACGCGATGGTCGACCTGGTGGACGGTGAGCTGCTGAAGCTGGGCCGCTACGACCAGGGCGACACCATGGTCATCACGGCCGGCTCGCCCCCCGGCGTCCCGGGCACCACCAACATGGTCCGGGTCCACCACCTGGGCGGCGACGCCCCGCAGGCCTGACCGACCTCTGCCGCACAGAGACCGAGGGCGGCGCCCCGCATCACTGCGGGGCGCCGCCCTCGGTGTTTCGCCTGTGGTGGGCCGTACGGGACTACTCGGGCGGGCCGATGTAGTTCTTCAGGCCCGGCACCGTGAGGGTGCCGCCGAACTGGCCGGCCTGGACGACCTTGACGTCCGTGAAGAACGCGAAGGGGACGTTCAGGGGCGGCGGGCTGTTCGGGGTGAACTCGATCGGGATCAGACCGAACAGGTTGCCCTTGAGGCTCTCGGTGTACATCGTCACCGTGCCCCCGCGGATCTTGGACGTGGAGCCCGGGCGGGACTTCAGGTGGGCGACGTGCCCCTCCTTGCCGACCGTCTGGTACAGGTCCTTGATGTCCAGCGAGTCCGCGGTGAACTTCAGGACCTTCTTGATCTTGCCGCTGCCCGTCTTGACCTCGACGATGCCGTGGTAGTCCAGGCCGTAGAGGGTCAGCATCGAGCTGTCGAGGTACCAGGGCTCGTCCGGCAGGAGCGGGACGCCCTGCTCCAGTTCGGCGTCGGCGAGCGCCTTGGCGTCGTAGGTCGGGCAGGGGAAGGGCTGCTTCCCGTCCGGGTCCTTCTTCGCCTCGTCCTCGTCCTCGGCCGCCTTGCCCGTCTCGTCCTTCGGGGTCTTCGCGGTGTCCTTGACCTCGTCGGACAGGTCCGCGACGTCGACGCCCGCCTTCTTCGCCGCGTCACGGATCGCGTCCGCGGTCGGGTCGGGGGTCGGCGTGGCGGTCTTGGAGGCGGTGGGCGTCGGCGTCGGCGTGGGCGTCGGCGTGGCCTTCGGGTCCTGGAGCGGGCGGCCGAGTTCGTCGACGAGCCCCTTGAGCGCGTCGCCGAGGCCCAGCGGGTCCAGCGGGTTCACGGTCTTGGTGGGCGACGGCGAGGCGGCCGGGGCCGTCTGGTTCGTCGTCGCGGGCTTGGTCGCCGACGGGGACGTGCTCGGCTGCGGCTTCGCGGACGCGGACGGCGAGGGGGTCGCGCTGGGCGACGCACTCGGCGAGGACGTCGTCGAAGGCGTCGGGGACGGCGACTTGGACTCGCTCTGCGCGGGTTCGTCGGACCGCGTGACGCACGGTCCGGGCGCGAAGGGTATCTCCGTCTCGTCGGCCATCGCCAGCTTCGGCGCGATGCCCATCCCGACGAACACCGCGGTCGGCATCGCCGCCAGGGCCATCGTCTTGCCGACGGGTATCTGGAACTTGTTCAGCAGCGACTTCTTCGGCGCCGCGTGGCGCGGCCCCTTGATCTCACGGGACTCTGCGCCGGGGGCCACGCCCCGCTGCGTCTCGTCACCCCGCACTGTTCCTCCCGCCATCGGCGTGGGCAGTCGTCTCGCTCGCGTGTGCAGGCGTTTCCGTGTCGCGCTGTCCCGGGAAGCCCTGGGGACCGGCCGCGGCGGTCATGCCGTCGTTCATGCCGTGCATGCCGTTCATGCCGTGCATCCCGGCCATGCCCGGGCCCGCCATGCCCGCCATCGCCTCCGTCTTGCCCAGGCCGGCCGCGGCCGGCTGACGGTCCGCGGGCTCCTCGTCCGCCGGCGGCGCCGGGACCCACGACAGCGCGAGGGCGCCGCCGATCAGGGCGGGTACGAAGCCGAGGCCGAAGCCGCCGAGGTTGGACACCGGCAGGGACACCAGGGCCAGCAGGATCGAGGCGACCCCGGCGAAGACGCGGATGCTCTGCTGGAACCAGAGGGCCAGGCCCAGGGTGATGAGCAGGACCCCGATGATCAGGGCTCCGGCACCACCGGTGGTGGCCATGGCGAGGCTGAGGTTGCCCAGGCGGAGGTCGGCGTACGGGAAGTACGCGATCGGGAAGCCACTGACGAACGTGAACAGCCCGGCCCAGAAGGGGCGGTGTCCGCGCCAGGCACGGAAGTGGTAGTACACCACGGTGAGCCAGGCGTCGTCTTCTGCGCGAACGTAAACCGGGGCCTGGGGGTTCATGGACAACAGCTCCCTGGAAACGGTGGTACTTGAGAACTCGGTGGAGCCCGGCCGGGCGGGCGGCGACGAGGGTCGGCGTCGCCCGCCCGGCCGGTCACGCGTCAGGACGGACGTCAGTCCTTGATGTCCTGGTAGCACGGCTGGTCGCCGCCGAGCAGACGCAGCTTCAGGTCGGGAAGCTTGAACGTGCCCGCCGTGGTCGCCCACGCCTTCTGGCGCACGTTCGTCAGGATCGCCTTGTCGGCGCGCTGCGAGAACGCGTACGGGCTGGCGACCGTGCCGGCCTGCGGCTTGGTCTTGTGGCTCGGGTCACCGACCGCGACACCGATGTCCAGGTTCTTGAACTCGGCGTCGGTGTCGAGCTCCGCGACATCCAGGTAGATGTTGTCGGCGACGGCCGGCTTGCCCTTGTGACCGGTGCGCAGCTGCAGCGTGATGTTGCCCAGCGGCGTGGGCGTCACCAGTGACTGGCACATGTTGGTGATTTCCGCGTGGCTGAACCCGGAGATGGTGACCGGGTGCTTCTGCGGGTTGCCCTTGAGGTCGTGCCCCTCGGCGATACCGCCGTACTGAATGAGGTTGTCACCGTCGAGCTTGTCGGCCGAGACCTTGAAGTCCTGGCCGGAGACGCTGAAGGACGCCGCGAGGGCACCCTGCGCCAGACCCACACCGACCGCGGCCGTGGCCGCGATGCTCGGCACCATGACGAGCGCGAAGCGCTTCCATCTGGTCCCACCACGAACCTGAGAACTCATTTCGTTCCTCCTTCTCGGACGTACATCTCCGGTCCGGGCCGTGCCCGTCCTGGGATGGGAGAAGTGCTACGTCCTCGGGAAGGAGCGCAGGCGGCCGAGCCGCGGCTGTGCCACGTCCGGTACACCGGCGATCACCCCCGAGCGACAACCACTGGGCCACGCGTTCGCGCAACCTGAGGACAGGCCCCGCCGCTGTGGCGGAGACCCCCCTGTCCCACGGCCGGTGCCACTGCCACCGGCCGGCTCGGTGGGGACCCTTCACCGCGGCTCCGAGTGAGCGGCTCTGCGGGAAGGACCGAGCGTGGCCGATCGTGGTCCATTCCCGGCCAGGGCACAAGGGGGTTCGTTACTGGCGGGTAACGGCCAGATAACCGGGGGACGACCCACTGCCGTCGGGCAGCGACACAGTGTGTCACCAAGGGCCACGACAGACCGGTGGAAGAGTGAACACACCGGACAGTTCACGGGGTTCGATTTACTGCGAGTAACAGCGGCCGCGATTGCCAAGTTTTGGCAAAGTGCGGCCGCTGTTTATCTCCGTGTCAACAGATCGGGTGCTTTGCGGCCCCCTTGCCGGGGCCCGTTCCCGTCGCTCTAGAAGAGCACCCGCGCCAGCGCCGTACGCGCCGCGGACACCCTCGGGTCGTCCGCGCCGATCACCTCGAACAGCTCCAGCAGGCGCAGCCGCACGGCGTCCCGGTCCTCACCGAACGTCACGCGCACGGTGTCCACCAGACGCCCGAAGGCGTCCTCCACGTGACCGCCGGCCAGGTCCAGGTCGGCCGCGGCGATCTGGGCCGCCGGGTCGCGCGGGTTCTCGGCCGCCGCGGCACGCACCGCCTGCGGGTCCATGTGCTGGACGCGGGCGAGCAGTTCGGCCTGGGCCAGACCCATCGCGGCCTCGGTGTTGCCCGGGTCGTCCGCGAGGACGTTCTTGTACGCCTGCACGGCGCCGCCCAGGTCACCGGCGTCGAGCGCGTCGACGGCCGCCTCCAGCAGGGCGTCGTGCGGGCTGACCGGAACCGGGGCCTCGGCGTCGGAGACGGCGGCGGTCCCGGTGGCGTTCGCGTCCACCTCGATGCCGAGGATCCCGAAGCGCTCCTCGGCGACCTGGACGAGCTGCGCGAAGGTCTCGCGGATCTGCTGCTCGGGGACGGCGCCCTGGAACAGCGGCAGCACCTGCCCGGCGACCACGGCGAAGACGGCCGGAATGCCCTGGATGCCGAACTGCTGCATCAGCATCTGGTTGGCGTCGACGTCGATCTTGGCCAGCACGAGGCGGCCGTTCGCCTCGATCGTCAGGCGCTCCAGCAGCGGTCCGAGCTGCTTGCACGGCTGGCACCACTCGGCCCAGAAGTCCAGGACGACCGGGACCTCGGCGGAGAGCTGGATCACGTCGCGTTCGAAACCGGCCTCGTCGACGTCGATCACGAGGGCGGACGGCGGCACGGCGCCGGCGGCCGGAACCGCCCCGCCACCCTGGCCGGCCTGGCGCGCCGCTTCGGCGCGGGCCTGCTCGGCCTTGGCCTTGGCCTCGCCGGCCGCCTTCACCGCGGCGAGGTCGACGACGCCGCTCATGGACATGTTTCTGGGCTGCATGCGTACATCCTCCCCCGTGTGCGCGCGCCGACGAAAAAGATCGCGTGAATTGGCCGTACTCTCGCGTTGGCCGGATCGTGCTGTGGAACGGCGGCGCCGGGTCCCCACCTGGCGCCTGTAGCTCTTCGCGTGGTTGTCGCTCTTACGCTACGACCCGTAGCGTAACTCGCGGCGGCCCTCGGCGCTCCCCCCTTGGTCCGTACGCGCCGCGTGATCTGAACCACAGACGCCGCGGGTGCTACTGGCGGGTATGGTCTCGGCCATGCACAGCCCCAGCCCCGGCCGCACCGGTCGCCCCCGCAGCGCCGCCGCGGACGCCGCCATCCTCGCCGCGACGCGGGACGCACTGGTCGAGCTGGGCTGGTCGAAACTGACGATGGGCGACGTGTCGGCTCGCGCGGGCGTCGCCAAGACCACCCTGTACCGCCGCTGGGCGGGCAAGAACGAGCTGGTCGTGGACGCGGTCGCGGAGCTGTTCGACGAGCTCGAACTGCCGGACCGCGGCTCCCTCGAAGCCGACGTCGAGTACGTGGTGCTGCGCTTCGCGGAGCTGCTGCGGCGCCCGGAGGCCCGTACCGCGCTGATGGCGGTCGTCGCCGAGTCCACCCGCGACGAGGCCCTGCGCGACCGGATCCGGTCGGCGATCGTGGACCGGCAGAAACGTCTCGTCGTACTGGGCCGCGCGCGGGCGCAGGCCCGCGGCGAACTCCCGTACGAGGCGGACGAGTTGCTCGCGGGCCGCACCACGGACCTGATCTTCGACGTGATCGCGGGGACGGTGGTCCACCGCGCCCTGGTCAGCTCCGAGCCGGTGGACGAGCTCTGGGTGGCCACCTTCACCGCCCTGCTGATGCACGGACTGCGCGGTCCCGCGGCGGGCTGACGCGCCCCGCGCACACAGGAAAGCCGGCCACGGCGCCTCGCGGGCACCGTGACCGGCCTTCCCCCGGGGGGACCGTGGCCGGGTCAGAAGCCCGGCGGCTCGGTGTACGTGCCCCACTCCTCGCGCAGCACGTTGCAGATCTCGCCCAGCGTGGCCTCGGCCCGCACGGCGTCCAGCATGGCCGGGATCATGTTCGATCCGTCGCGGGCGGCGTCGAGCATGGTCTTCAGCGAAGCCGTCACCTTGGCGTCGTCGCGGCGGGCCTTGCGCTCGGCCAGCTCCCGCACCTGGACGGTCTCCACCTCGTGGCTGACCCGCAGGATCTCCAGGTCGCCGGTGACCGAGCCGTGGTGGACGTTGACGCCGACGACCCGCTTGTCGCCCTTCTCCAGGGACCGCTGGTACTGGAAGGCCGACTCGGCGATCTCGCCGGTGAACCAGCCGTCCTCGATGCCGCGCAGGATGCCCGAGGTGATCGGCCCGATGGGGTGCTGACCGTCGGGGTGGGCGCGCAGCCCGCGCTCCTTGATCTGGTCGAAGATCTTCTCGGCCTCGGCCTCGATGCGGTCCGTGAGCTGCTCGACGAACCAGGAACCGCCCAGCGGGTCCGCCACGTTGGCGACGCCGGTCTCCTCCATCAGCACCTGCTGGGTGCGCAGGGCGATCTCGGCCGCCTGCTCGCTCGGCAGCGCGAGGGTCTCGTCCAGGGCGTTGGTGTGCAGGGAGTTGGTGCCGCCGAGGACGGCGGCGAGCGCCTCCACGGCGGTCCGTACGACGTTGTTGTACGGCTGCTGCGCGGTCAGGGAGACCCCGGCGGTCTGGGTGTGGAAGCGCAGCCACATGGACTTCTCGCTCTTCGCCCCGTAGACCTCCTTCATCCAGCGGGCCCAGATGCGGCGGGCGGCGCGGAACTTGGCGATCTCCTCGAAGAAGTCGAGGTGCGCGTCGAAGAAGAAGGAGAGCCCGGGCGCGAAGGCGTCGACGTCCATGCCGCGCGAGAGCCCGAGCTCCACGTAGCCGAAGCCGTCGGCCAGGGTGTAGGCGAGCTCCTGGGCGGCCGTCGCCCCCGCCTCGCGGATGTGGTAGCCGGAGACGGACAGCGGCTTGTAGGCCGGGATGCCCTTCGTGCAGTACTCCATGAGGTCGCCGATGAGGCGAAGGTGCGGCTCCGGCTCGAAGAGCCACTCCTTCTGGGCGATGTACTCCTTGAAGATGTCGGTCTGCAGCGTGCCGTTGAGCACGGCGGGGTCCACGCCCTGCCGCTCGGCGGCGACCAGGTACATGCAGAACGCGGGGACCGCGGGGCCGGAGATCGTCATGGAGGTCGTGACGTCGCCGAGCGGGATGTCCTTGAACAGGACCTCCATGTCGGCGGCGGAGTCTATGGCCACCCCGCAGTGCCCGACCTCGCCCAGGGAGCGCGGGTCGTCGGAGTCGCGTCCCATGAGGGTCGGCATGTCGAAGGCCACGGAGAGCCCGCCGCCGCCGGCGGCCAGGATCATCTTGTAGCGCTCGTTGGTCTGCTCGGCGTTGCCGAAGCCCGCGAACTGCCGGATCGTCCAGGTCCGCCCGCGGTAGCCGGTGGCGTGCAGCCCGCGGGTGTACGGGTACTCGCCGGGCCACCCGATCCGCTCGAATCCCTCGTACGTGTCGCCGGGCCGGGGCCCGTAGACGGGATCGACGTCATCCCCGGAGAGCGTGGTGAAGTCTGCCTCGCGCTTGCGGGCCTTGTCATAACGGGCCTGCCAGCGACGGCGGCCTTCCTCGATGGCGTCAGCGTCCATACCCATGAATTTACTAGGACGTCCTAGTAAATGTCGATGGGCAACCCCCGGGGAGTCGTCCCCGGGGGTGGGCGACGCGGGCCGGGTCCTAGGCGTCGGCGGTGGCGAAAGAGCGCCTGACCAGCGGTTCCACCTCGGCGCGGACCTTGCGCTCGACGAAGAACGCGGCCAGCGGAATCGTGCCCGACACGAGGACCCACAGGAGCTTTCCGAAGGACCACTTGGCCTTGGAGCCCAGGTCGAAGGCGAAGACCAGGTAGATCATGAAGAGGACGCCGTGGGCCTGCGAGACCGCGAAGGTCAGGTCGGCGCCGGTGTCGAAGCCGTACTTCGCCACCATGCAGGCACAGAGGATCAGGAGCATGACCGCGGTCACGTAGGCCATGACGCGGTAGCGGGTCAGCACGCTTGGTTTCATGCGGACGAGCCTAACCGTCCGTTTTGCGAGATCTTGACGCGGCCCCGGGCTCTGCGCGGACCGCGAGGGTCCGGCTCAGGGCTCCACGAAGTCGGCGGCGGCCACCCGCAGCGGGCGCAGCAGCGCGAAGATCTCCGCGCACTCCTCCGCGTCGTAGACGCCGAGGCCGAAGTCGATCTCCATCAGGTCCTTCGTGGCCGCCTCGACGACCTCGCGGCCCTTGTCCGTGATGGAGGCGAGGGTGCCGCGGCCGTCGTTGGGGTTGGGCCGTTTGTCGACCAGCCCGGACCTCACCAGCCGGTCCACGGTGTTGGTCACCGAGGTCGGGTGGACCATCAGCCGCTCGCCGATCTTCGACATCGGCAGTTCGCCGGCCTTGGAGAAGGTGAGCAGCACCAGCGCCTCGTAGCGCGCGAAGGTCAGTCCGTACGGCTTGACCACCGCGTCGACCTCGCCGAGCAGGATCTGGTGCGCGCGCATGATCGAGGTGATGGCGGCCATCGAGGGCACCGGCCCCCACCGCTGCTGCCAGAGCTCGTCGGCGCGGGCGATGGGATCGAAGGGAAGACTGAGCGGCTTGGGCACGCACCGACCCTACCGGGCCGTCACTTCACGGCGAGGGCCGTCTCATTCCTCAGTCCTTCCTCCTCCCGGACCGCCGCGCGCAGTTCGGCCAGGAGCAGCAGGACGACGGCCGTGCCGAGGATCGCGGATCCGGTGACGACCGCGTGCACGGGGAAGAACTCGGCGGCGAGGCCGGCCAGGGCCATGCCGCCGCCCTGGAGGGTCATCAGACCGGCGCCGAGCAGGGTCATCGCGCTGCCGCGCAGCTCGTCGGGGACGGCGTCGACGTACCACTGGTCCAGGCCGAGGGTGTACGCGTGGGCCAGGCCGGCGAGCAGGAGCGCGGCGAGGACGAGGAGCGCGCCCGGGCGGACGGCGTAGAGCAGGAGCGGCAGCAGACCGGCGGCGGCGAGCGGGGCCACGATCCGCGATCGCGTTCGGGCGGTGAGGACCGAGCCGGCCACGAGTTCGCCCGTGATGGTGCCGACGGGCATGGCGCACATCAGCAGGCCGAGGGTGGCGGTGCCGGCGCCGATGCCGGCGCTGTACGGGGCGAGCAGCGCCTCGGGCACGACGAGGAACACGGGCGGCAGCCAGAACAGCAGGGTGAGCGCCCGCAGCCGGCGCCGGCCGAGGACGGCGCGCGCTCCGGCGAGCGGCGAGGTGCGCGCGCTCGTGCGGGCGGGGCGGCTGCGGGTGCCCAGGCGCAGCAGGAGCGCGGATCCGAGGAAGCCGGCCGCGGTGATCGCGATGGCCCCGCGCGGTGCGACGACGGCGAGCAGCAGCCCGCCGAGGCCGAAGCCCACGAGCTGGGCGCTCTGGGCCACCATGCGCAGCAGGGAGCGGCCCAGGACGAAGGCGTCGCCGGTGCCGACGATGTCGGCGAGGGAGGCGTTGCGCGTGCCCTCGAACAGCGGGGCCACGAAGGCCAACGCACAGCGCAGGACGAGGAGCAGGGCCACGGGCGTGCCCGGCAGGACCATGGCCGCCGCGCACGCCGCGCAGACGAGGTCGCAGGTGACGAGCACCCGCCGGGCGGGGTGCCGGTCGGCGATCGGGGCGAGCAGGACGCCGCCGAGGACGTACGGCAGGAAGCCGAGGGCGAACGTGAGCGCGCTCATCAGGGGGGAGCCGGTGGCGCGGTAGACGAGGACGGTGAGCGAGATCTCGGCGACGACGAGGCCGAGCACGGACATCAGGTGTGCGGCGAAGACGGGGCGGAACTCCCGGATCCCGAACACCGAGCGGTACCCGCCGGGGGCGGGGGTGAGGGTGGGCATGGCGTGAGCTTCGCGGGCCTAGGCTGGCGGGCGTAGAGATTCGGTCCGGGCCGAATCTTCCGGCGCGAGGGGCGGGCGGCATGGCGTTGCACCACCGGTTCGGACACAGGGACCTGCTGCGGTGCCGGTTCGCGCTGTCGCCGGCGTGGGAGACGCAGGAGGCGATCCGCACCCTGAGCCGCCCCGACCGGCAGGGCTACCACCTGCCCTGGCTCCAGCGGATCCGCGCCGCCGCCGCCGGGCTGGACCTGCGGCCGCTGTGGCTGCTGATGCCGCGGCGGGGGCACAGTACGGACTTCATCAGCCCGCCGCCGAGCGGACCCGGTGTCTCCTTCGAGGAGGAGATCGCCCTGATCCGCGCGTCGGATCCGGCCGTGGCCCGCGAGGACATGCGCAGGTCGCTGGCCTGTACGCCGGGCGCGCTGGACAGCGACACGGGCCGGGCCCTGCTCGCCGATCCGGCGCGCGCGGTGCGCGAGCTGGCCGATCTGCTGGAACGGGCGTGGAGCGTCCTGATCGAGCCGCACTGGCCCCGGCTGCGGGCCCTGCTGGAGGCGGACGTCCTCTTCCACTCGCGCCGCCTCGCCGACGGCGGGCTGGAGTCGCTCTTCGACGGGCTGCACCCGGACCTCTCCTGGGACTCCGCCTCGCTCACCCTGACCATCGAGCGGCCCAGCGCGCACGAGCGCGTCCTGGGCGGTCAGGGCCTGCTCCTCATGCCGAGCGCCTTCATCTGGCCCAGCATCGCGGGAGGCTTCGACCCTCCCTGGCAGCCGACCGTCGTCTACCCGGCTCGCGGCATCGGCGCGCTGTGGACCCCGGCCCGGGAGGACACCCCGGCCGCGCTCGCCCGCCTGATGGGCCGCGCCCGGGCCGACGTGCTGTGCGCGCTGGAGGAACCGGCCACCACCAGCGCGCTGGCCCACCGGCTGGGGCTCGCGCCCTCCACCGTCTCGGCCCACCTGAAGGTGTTGCACGCGGCGGGCCTGCTGATCTCCGCCCGCCACGGCCACCAGGTCCGCTACGAGCGCACGCCGCTGGCCATCGCCCTGACGACCGGGGGGCCGCCGGCGTCATGAGGGCCGACGGTGTCGTGAAGGCCGACGCCGCCGTGAGGGCCGACGGTGTCGTGAGGGCCCGTCACCTGGCCGTTATGTCACGATATCCCGGTTGGCTGCCCGTCCCTTCGTCCCGAGGAAGCCGGATGCACCCCGCCGCTCGACGCCGCCGCCTCCGGGCCTGCCTCGGCCTCCTCCTGCTCCTCGCCTCCGCCCCCGCGTGCACGGACGCGTCCGCGCCGCAGGCGGGAGCTCCCGCCGCCCATGGCCCCTCCCCCGTCGCCGCCGGCCCGGACGGCTCCCCGTACTGGGTGGACCCGCGCAGCGAGGCCGCCCGCCAGGTCACCGCCTGGGAGGCCGCGGGCCGTTACGACGACGCCCAGGTGCTGCGCAGGATCGCCGAGCGGCCGACGACCCTGTGGCTGACGGGAGGCGACGTGGGCCCCGAGGTCCGCCGGGCCGTGGCGGGCGCCCGGGCCACGGGCCGCACGCTCCTGCTCGCCGCACACCACATCCCGCACCGCGACTGCGTGCCCCGTCCGGCCGGCGGCGCCGCGGACGCCCGCGCCTACCGCGGCTGGATCGGTGCCCTGGCCGACACGCTCAAGGACACCAAGGCCGTCGTCGTCCTGGAGCCGGGCGCGCTCGCGCACCTCGTCGACGGCTGCACGGCGGCCGGACACCACGCCGAGCGCTACCGGCTGCTCTCCGAGGCCGTCGACCGCCTCAAGAGGAACAAGAACACGAAGGTCTACCTGGACGCGGGCGATCCGGCCCGGATCCCGCGCCCCAAGGACCTGGTGGAGCCGCTGCGCAAGGCCGGCCTGGAGCGCGCGGACGGCTTCGCCCTCAACGTCTCGGGCTTCCAGGGCGACGCGGCCGTCCGGGCGTACGGCGCCGCGATCTCCCGGGCGAGCGGGAACAAGCACTTCGTGGTGGACACCGGCCGCAACGGCGAGGGCCCGCTGCCCGGCGAAGGGGAGCAGGCCCGCTGCAATCCCCCGGGCCGCGCGCTGGGCACCCCGCCGACCGACCGGACCGGCGACCCGCTCGTCGACGCGTACCTGTGGATCGGGCGGCCCGGCGTCTCCGACGGAACCTGCCGCGGCGGGCCGGCGGCGGGCAGGTGGTGGCCGGACTACGCCCTGGGCCTGGCCCGCCGCGCCCGGGAGTGAGGGAACAGGAAGGTTTAGCCCGCGAGGTGGCGTTCCACCGTCTCGACCTTGGAGGTGAGTCCGTCGACGACCCCGGGGCGGATGTCGGCCTTCAGGATGAAGGACACCCGGGGCGCCCGCGCCTCCACCGCGGCCACGGCACGCCGGATCACGTCCATGACCTCGTCCCACTCGCCCTCAAGGGTGGTGAACATGGCGTCGGTCCGGTTCGGCAGGCCGGACTCACGGACCACCCGCACCGCGTCGGCGACGTACTCGCCGACCTCTTCACCGACGCCCAGCGGGGTCACGGAGAACGCGACGATCACGCCTCGGCCGCCTCACGCGCGCGGGCCGCTATCACGCTGTCGGCCTCGTCGCGCTTGAGCAGCTTGTCGCCGTACAGCCCGCCGAAGGGCACCAGCGCGAGGACGAAGAACAGCAGGGCCTTCTTGAACGGCCACTTCGCCTTGGTCCAGACGTCCAGCAGGAAGACCGCGTAGATGACGAACAGGAACCCGTGCAGGACGCCGAGCGGCATCATCAGGTAGTCGATGTCCGAGATCCGGCTCAGCAGCGAGCCGAAGATCAGCAGGGCCGGGAACGACAACGCCTCCGGGACGGAGATGAGGCGCAGCCGGTGCAGGGCGGAGGCGGTCTTGATGTCCACGTGGAACCTTCGGGGTCTCTGGCGGCCTGGTCCGGTCCAGTGTCTCAGCCGCTTTGCGGGAGCTTGACCGGCCCCCTCCCCTTCCTCCCCGGCCAGCCCCCAGGACCACCTGTGGGGCACATATCGGCCAGGGGGCACTGTTCGGGCTCGCCCGCTGCCGATAACGTCATCCCGTGGCTCAGTTCCGACTCCAAGGCAGCAAGGTGCTGGCCGTCGACCTGACCGGGGACGCCGTGAAAGCGAAGAACGGCTCCATGGTCGCGTACGACGGGCAGATGGCCTTCAAGAAGATGTCCGGCGGCGGCGAAGGCCTCCGCGGCATGGTGACCCGCCGGTTGACCGGCGAACAGATGACGGTGATGGAAGTGCAGGGGCACGGCACCTGCTTCTTCGCCGACCGCGCAAGTGAGATCAATCTGGTCAATCTGCGCGGCGAGAAGCTCTACGTCGAGTCCAGCAACCTGCTGTGCACCGACGCCGGCCTGCGCACCGGCACCACCTTCACCGGCCTGCGCGGTGCGACGACCGGAAACGGCCTGTTCACGACGACCGTCGAGGGCTCCGGGCAGGCGGCGATCATGTCCGACGGCCCGGCGGTGGTGCTGCGCGTGAGCGCCCAGTACCCGCTCTCCGTCGACCCGGGGGCGTACATCGCGCACACGGGCAACCTCCAGCAGTCCTTCCAGTCGGGCGTGAACTTCCGCACGCTGATCGGCGAGGGCTCGGGCGAGTCGTTCCAGATCCGCTTCGAGGGCGAGGGCCTGGTGTACGTGCAGCCCAGCGAGCGCAACACCATCGGGGGCGACGTCTGATGCCGTTCCGCGAGATCAACTCGAAGATGGTCGAGGCCCAGGTGGTCCCGGGCCAGAAGATGTACAGCCAGCGCGGCGCGATGCTCGCGTACCGCGGCGAGGTCTCCTTCACCCCGAGCCTGACCGGCGGTCAGGGCGGGGTGATGGGCATGATCGGACGCCGCGTGGCGAACGAGCAGACCCCGCTGATGACGGTCGAGGGCAGCGGCACGGTGATGTTCGGCCACGGCGGCCACCACATCCAGGTGATCAACCTGACCGGTGAGACCCTCTACGTCGAGGCCGACCGGCTGCTCGCCTTCGACGGCACCCTCCAGCAGGGCACCATGTTCATGGGCTCCCAGGGCGGGGTCATGGGCATGGTCCGCGGCCAGGTGACGGGCCAGGGCCTGTTCACCACCACCCTCAAGGGCCACGGCTCGGTCGCCGTGATGGCCCACGGCGGGGTGATCGAGCTGCCCATCACCCCCCAGCGGCCGGTCCACGTGGACCCGCAGGCGTACGTGGCCCACCACGGCGAGGTCCGCAACAAGCTCTCCACCGCGCTCGGCTGGCGGGACATGGTGGGGCGCGGCTCGGGCGAGGCGTTCCAGCTGGAGCTGTCCGGCCAGGGCGCGGTGTACGTACAGGCCTCGGAGGAGAAGCTGTGAACTTTGGCCCTGTGACCGGCGGACCGGGTGGCCCGACGGTCTTCGACCCGTACACGCTGCCCTCCGACGACAACGTGAACCCGTACACCTTCTGCGTGGAGCTCAAGGGGAGCCAGTGGTTCCTCCAGAAGGGCAAGATGATCTCGTACTACGGGAGCATCGAGTTCAACGGCATCGGAAACGGGCGCTTCGACCGCCTGCTGCGCACCAGCTTCCACTCGCCGCTGCACGCCGCGGACTGGGTGGTGGCCGAGGGGCAGGGCAAGATGCTGCTCGCCGACCGCGCCTTCGACGTGAACTCGTACGACCTGGACGAGGGGAACCTGACGATCCGGTCGGGCAACCTGCTCGCCTACCAGCCCACCCTGGCGCTGAAGCAGTCGATCGTGCCGGGTTTCCTCACGCTGATCGGAACCGGGAAGTTCGTGGCCGCGTCCAACGGACCGGTGGTGTTCATGGAGCCGCCGCTGCGCGTGGACCCGCAGGCGCTGGTGGGCTGGGCCGACTGCCCCTCCCCCTGTCACCACTACGACCACGGCTACATGTCGGGCGTGATGGGCGGGCTGCGCTCGCTGACGGGCATCGGGGGCACCTCGGGCGAGGAGCACCAGTTCGAGTTCGTCGGCGCGGGCACGGTGCTGCTGCAGTCCTCGGAGATGCTGATGGCGGAGCAGAACGTCGGGGCCGTCGGCGCCGGCGCGGCGACGGGCAACGCGCAGGGCGTCCCGGGGGCCGGCCAGGGTCCGCTGGGGCAGCTGGGCGTACCGCGGATGCCGGGGCAGCTGGGTGATCTCCAGCGGCGCTTCGGACTGTGATCCTCAGACCATCCGATTTTTGTACGTAATTCAACTTTTTAGGTAGAGTTCATTCATGGAGACCATGGAGACCGAGACGGCCACGCGCTGGCTGACCGACGCCGAGCAGTGCGCCTGGCGCACCCACCTGGACGTCAGCAGACTGCTGATGCACCAGCTGGAAAAGGATCTCCAGCCCTTCGGACTCACCAACAACGACTACGAGATCCTCGTGAACCTCTCGGAGTCGCCGGACCACCGGATGCGGATGAGCGATCTCGCGACCGCCACCCTGCAGTCCAAGAGCCGGCTGTCGCACCAGATCACGCGCATGGAGACGGCGGGCCTGGTCCGCCGGGTGAACTGCGAGTCCGACCGCCGCGGCCTGTACGCGGTGCTCACGGACGACGGCATGGAGACGATGCGCAAGGTCGCCCCGCACCACGTGGCGTCCGTGCGCCAGCACTTCATCGACCTGCTGCCGCCGGAGGCCCTGGCGGCGCTGCGCGCCTCCCTGACCCCGGTGGCCGAGCACCTGCGCGAAAACCGCGGCAAGGGCTGAGCCCCGGGCGCCCGACGCGCCCCGCGCGGCGGTCGGCCGGACAATGGGCAGTATCCGCCCGCTGCCGGCCGCCGCCGCGCACAGCAAGCGCCGTGGCCGGCCTGAGGAGGTCGAACCCATGAAGCGCACTGCGTACATCTCCGCGGCCGCATCCGTCGTCCTGATGGTGGGAGGCCCGGTGGCGGCCGCGACAGCGGCGTCCGCCGACACGGCGAGAAGCGTCGGCGCGACCGCCGCCGTCCGCGCCGACGTGACGGCCGAAGCCGCCGCCGCGGCGGCCGTGAAGAAGTATCCGGGCGTCGTCGAGTCCCTCGACAAGGACGGCGACACCTGGCACGTGGACGTGATCAGCAAGGACGGCAAGGAGCACGCCGAGCTGGAGGTCGCCGCGAACGGCGCGGTCACCGAGCGGAACCGCGAGAGCGAGGACAGCACCGAGAACGAGGAGCTGCTCGAAGCCAAGGTCACCGCACAGCAGGCCATCAAGGCGGCCCTGACCAGCCATCCCGGAGCGGTCGAGTCGGTCGGCTGGGACGACGACGGCGGCGCCAAGTACTGGGAAGTCGAGGTCAAGGGCGCCGACGGCAAGACCTGGACCGGCCACGTGGACCCCGGCACCGGCAAGGTCACCGAATCCACCGACTCCGGCGACTCGGACGACGACTACGGACCCATCCCGAACCCCGCCGGATGACGCGGTCTCCGGCCCGGCCGGCGCACGGCGCGGGGGCCGGGGCGGCGCCCCGAAGGGCGGCCGCACCCGCGCCCCCGCGCCCGCCTCAGCCCTCCGTCAGCGTCGCCAGCAGCGCGTCGGCCGCCGCGTACGGGTCCAGCTCGCCCACGGCCACCCGCGCGGCCAGCGCGTCGAGGTGCGCGTCCCCGTGCAGATCGGCCATCCGCGCCCGCAGCGCCGTCACGGCGATGGTCTCCACCTCCCGAGCGGCCCGCGCCGCGCGCCGCTCGGCGAGCACGCCCCGCTCGTCCATCCACGCCCGGTGCTTCTCCAGCGCCTCGACCAGCTCGTCGATGCCCTGGGCCCGCGCCGCGACCGTCTTGACGATCGGGGGCCGCCAGTCCTCGCGGCCCCGCGCCTCGCCCAGCCCGAGCATGTGGTTCAGCTCGCGGGCGGTCGCGTCCGCGCCGTCCCGGTCCGCCTTGTTGACCACGTACACGTCGCCGATCTCCAGGATCCCCGCCTTCGCGGCCTGGATCCCGTCGCCCATCCCGGGCGCCAGGAGCACCACGGAGGTGTCGGCCTGCGAGGCGATCTCCACCTCCGACTGCCCGACCCCGACCGTCTCGACCAGGATCACCTCGCAGCCGGCCGCGTCCAGGACCCGGATCGCCTGCGGGGCGGCCCACGCGAGTCCGCCCAGGTGCCCGCGGGTGGCCATGGACCGGATGTAGACGCCCGGGTCCGAGGCGTGGTCCGACATCCGCACCCGGTCGCCGAGCAGCGCCCCGCCCGAGAAGGGCGAGGACGGGTCGACGGCAAGGACGCCGACCCGCTTGCCGGCCTTGCGGTAGGCAGACACGAGCGCCGAGGTCGACGTCGACTTGCCGACGCCCGGCGACCCGGTCAGGCCCACCACGTACGCGTTGCCCGTGAGGGGGGCCAGCGCCGCCATCACCTCGCGCAGCTGCGGGGACGCCCCTTCCACCAGCGAGATCAGCCGGGCCACCGCTCTCGGCCTGCCCTCACGTGCCTGGGCCACCAGCTGGGGGACGTCCACCGCCGTCATACGTGCTGCGCTCCTCGGGTTCTCGTACGGTACGGAGGTGCTGTCAGGCCTGGGCGCCGGGCACCCGGACGATCAGCGCGTCGCCCTGGCCGCCGCCGCCGCACAGCGCGGCCGCGCCGACCCCGCCGCCGCGGCGCTTGAGCTCCAGCGCCAGGTGCAGCACCACACGGGCTCCGGACATGCCGATCGGGTGTCCCAGGGCGATGGCGCCGCCGTTGACGTTCACCTTTTCCGGGGTCACGCCGAGGTCCTTCATTGACTGCACGGCGACCGCCGCGAAGGCCTCGTTGATCTCGATGAGGTCCAGGTCGGAGACCTCCAGGCCCTCCTTCTTCAGGGCGTGCAGGATCGCGTTGGACGGCTGCGACTGGAGGGAGTTGTCGGGGCCGGCCACGTTGCCGTGGGCGCCGATCTCGGCGATCCACTCCAGGCCGAGCTCCTCGGCCTTCGCCTTGCTCATCACGACCACGGCGGCCGCGCCGTCGCTGATCTGGGAGGAGGTGCCGGCGGTGATCGTGCCGTCCTTGGCGAAGGCGGGACGCAGCTTGCCGAGGGACTCCGCCGTGGTCTCGGGGCGGATGCCCTCGTCGGTGGAGAAGATCACCGGGTCGCCCTTGCGCTGCGGGATCTCGACCGGGGTGATCTCGGCCTCGAAGACACCGTTCTTCTGGGCAGCGGCGGCGCGCTGGTGCGAGGTGGCGGCGAACTCGTCCTGCGGGGCGCGCTCGATGCCGAGGCGCGTGTTGTGCTTCTCGGTGGACTCGCCCATCGCGATGTTCTCGAAGGCGTCCGTGAGGCCGTCGTAGGCCATCGCGTCCAGCATCTCGATCGCGCCGTACTTGAAGCCCTCGCGGGACTTGGGCAGCAGGTGCGGGGCGTTGGTCATGGACTCCTGGCCGCCCGCGACCACGATGTCGAACTCACCGGCGCGGATCAGCTGGTCGGCCAGCGCGATGGCGTCCAGGCCCGAGAGGCACACCTTGTTGACGGTCAGGGCGGGCACGTTCATCGGGATGCCGGCCTTGACCGCCGCCTGGCGGGCGGGGATCTGGCCCGCGCCGGCCTGGAGCACCTGGCCCATGATCACGTACTGGACCTGGTCGCCGGAGATCCCGGCCCGCTCCAGCGCGGACTTGATGGCGAAGCCGCCGAGGTCGGCGCCCGAGAAGGACTTCAGCGAGCCGAGCAGCCGCCCCATGGGCGTGCGGGCCCCGGCGACGATCACGGAAGTGGTGTTGTTCGATCCGGACATGAGGCACAGCCCCTTGGATGAGGAGTGAACGAGGGTTTACGTGAATGTACTGGGCGGTACCGCAGCGGTCACCGGGGTGCCGGTGTGATCGCGCGCACGTTGCGTGACGACCCCCTTCGGGAGTGCACTGTCCCCATGCTGACAAGAATCGACCACATCGGGATCGCCTGCTTCGACCTGGACAAGACCGTCGAGTTCTACCGTGCCACGTACGGCTTCGAGGTGTTCCACTCCGAGGTCAACGAGGAGCAGGGCGTCCGAGAGGCCATGTTGAAGATCAACGAGACGTCCGACGGCGGCGCCTCCTACCTCCAGCTCCTGGAGCCCACCCGCGAGGACTCCGCGGTGGGCAAGTGGCTGGCCAAGAACGGCGAGGGGGTCCACCACATCGCCTTCGGCACCGAGGACGTCCAGGGCGACTCGGAGGCCATCCGCGGCAAGGGCGTCCGCGTCCTCTACGACCAGCCCCGCACCGGCTCGATGGGCTCCTCGATCACCTTCCTCCACCCCAAGGACTGCCACGGCGTCCTGACCGAACTGGTCACCAGCAACCCTGAGCACTGATGCCGCCATTCCCCGGCCGGTAGAGTGGCCATGGCTCGGCCGGGGTTCGGTGCGGAGACGGGGTCGGGGCCTGTGACCCCTGCCCCGGTATCTGACACCATTCCCCCGGGGGCGTCGTTCAGCGGGCGAGCGATGCTCATTGGGAGTGAGCTTGCGACCAGGGGACGGATGGGACCGCGCTGTGCGGGGCTACGAAAGCCAGGAGAGCCATCAGGCCGAGGCCGACCATCTCTCGCGCTTCGAGGCCGAGATGGAGCGGCTGAAGAAGGAGCGCGGGAAGGCCGTCCAGCACGCTGAGGACCTGGGATACCAGGTCGAGGTGCTGCGCGCCAAGCTCCACGAGGTACGCCGGTCTCTGGCGTCCCGCCCCGCCTACGACGGCGCGGACATGGGGTACCAGGCGGAGCAGCTGCTCCGCAATGCCCAGATCCAGGCCGACCAGATGCGCTCCGACGCCGAGCGCGAGCTGCGCGACGCCCGGGCGCAGACCCAACGCATCCTCCAGGAGCACGCCGAGCACCAGGCGCGGCTCCAGGCCGAGCTGCACGCCGAGGCCGTCAACCGCCGCCAGCGTCTGGACCAGGAGCTCAACGAGCGCCGCCAGACCGTCGAGGCGCACGTCAACGAGAACGTGGCCTGGGCCGAGCAGCTGCGCGCCCGTACGGAGTCCCAGGCGCGCCGGCTCATGGAGGAGTCCCGCGCCGAGGCCGAGCAGTCCCTCAACGCCGCCCGCGCCGAGGCCGCCCGGGTCGCCGAGGAGACCCGGCGCCGGATTGCCGCCGACGCCGAGGCCGCCCGCGCGGAGACCGAGGCCACCCTGCTGCGCGCCCGCAAGGAGGCCGAGCGGCTGCTGACCGCCGCCTCCGCGCAGGCCCAGGAGGCCAGCGAGCACGCGGCGCGGCTGCGTTCGACCACCTCCGCCGAGGCCGAGCAGACCCGTCAGCAGACCATGAACCTCGGCCGGGTGGCCGAATCCCGCGTGCAGGAGGCCGAGTCCGCGCTGCGTGAGGCCCGCGCCGAGGCCGAGAAGGTGCTCGCCGAGGCCAAGGAGAGCGCGGCCCGCCAGCTCGCGTCGGCGGAGTCCGTCAACGAGCAGCGCACCCGCACCGCCAAGGAGCAGGTCGCCCGGCTGGTCGGGGAGGCCACCAAGGAGGTCGAGGTCCTCAAGGCCGAGGCCGAGCAGGCCCTGGCCGACGCCCGCGCCGAGGCCGAGCGGCTGCGCACCGAGGCCGGCGAGCAGGCCCGTACGGCCGCGGCCGAGGACATGGCGGCCCAGCTGGCGAAGGCGGCCCGCACCGCCGAGGACGTGCTGAACAAGGCCTCGGAGGACGCCCGGGCCACCACCCGGGCCGCGTCCGAGGAGGCCGAGCGGATCCGCCGCGAGGCCGAGGCGGAGGCCGACCGGCTGCGCCTGCAGGCCGCGGCCACGGCCGACGAGCTCAAGGGCGCCGCGAAGGACGACACCGAGGAGTACCGGGCCCGGACGGTCGAACTCCAGGAGGAGGCCCGGCGGCTGCGCGGGGAGGCCGAGCAGCTGCGCGCGGAGGCCGTCGCCGAGGGCGAGCGGATCCGCGGTGAGGCCCGCCGCGAGGCGGTCCAGCAGATCGAGGAGGCGGCCCGGACCGCCGAGGAACTGCTCGGCAAGGCCAAGGCCGACGCGGACGAACTGCGCGGCGGGGCGAACGCCGAGAGCGAGCGGGTCCGCGCCGAGGCCGTCGAGCGGGCCGGCACGCTGCGCAAGCAGGCCGAGGAGACCCTGGAGCGCACCCGCGCCGAGGCCGAGCGGCTGCGCGCCGAGGCCGAGGAGCAGGCCGAGGCTGTTCGGGCCGAGGCGGACGCGGCGGCCCTCGCGCGGCGCGCGGAGACCGAGCAGGCCCTGGCCGCCAAGCGCGCCGAGGCCGACGAGGAGCTCGTACGGCTCCACACGGACGCCGAGAGCCGGCTGACCACGGCCGAGCAGACCCTGCGCGACGCCCGCGCGGCGGCGGAGAACATCCGCCGCGAGACCACGGAGGAGACCGACCGCCAGCGCGCCGAGTCGGCGGAGCGGATCCGCGCCCTCCAGGCGCAGTCGCAGGCGGAGGCCGAGCAGCTGCGCACCGAGGCGGCCGAGGACGCCGGCCGGGTGCGCGCGGAGGCCGAGCAGGTCGCCGTACGGCTGCGCGGCGAGGCCGAGGCCGAGGCCGAGCGGGTGCGCTCCGAGGCGCAGGAGACCGCGGACCGGCTGCGCGCCGAGGCGAAGGGCGCGGCCGAGCGGGTCGCGGCGGAGGCCGCGGAGGCCCTGGCCGCCGCACAGGAGGAGGCGGCCCGGCGTCGCCGGGAGTCCGAGGAGACCCTGGCGTCCGCGCGGACGGACGCCGAGCAGGAGCGGGCGCAGGCCCGCGAGCAGAGCGAGGAGCTGCTGGCCGCGGCCCGCCGCCGCTCGGAGGAGGCGCAGGCCGAGGCGGCCCGCCTGACCGAGGAGGCCGAACGGCGCGCCTCGGAGCTGGTGTCGGCGGCCGAGGCCACCGCCCAGCAGGTGCGCGACGCCGTGGCCGGGCTGCACGAGCAGGCCGAGGAGGAGGTCGCCGGGCTGCGCAGCGCCGCCGAGCACGCGGCGGAGCGTACGAAGACGGAGGCCGAGGAAGAGGCCGGACGGGTCCGTTCGGACGCCTACGCGGAGCGGGAGCGGGCCACCGAGGACGCCAACCGGATCCGCACCGAGGCGCGCGCGGAGACGGACGCGGCGAAGGCCCTGGCGGAGCGCACCGTCGGCGACGCGATCGCCGAGGCGGAGCAGCTGCGCAGCGACACCGCCGAATACGCGCAGCGGGTGCGTACGGAGGCCACGGACGCCCTGGCCGCGGCCGAGCGGGACGCGGCGCGCACCCGGGCCGACGCCCGCGACGACGCGAACCGCATCCGCGGCGAGGCGGCCGAGTCCCTGGAGGCCTCGCGCGCCGAGGGTGCCCGGATCACCGCCGAGGCGACGGCGACGGCCGAGCGGCTCACCGAGGAGACCCGCGCGGCCAACGAGGCGACCGTCGGCGAGGCCGCGGCCGAGGCCGAGCGGATCACCCACGAGGCGCAGGAGGCCGCCGAGGCCACCCGCGCCGAGGCCGCCGGCGCCCTGGACGAGGCGCGCGCCGAGGGCAACCGGCTGCGCACCGAGGCAGCGGAGCAGGCGGACCGGCTCATCACCGAGGCGGCGGCCGAGGCCGAGCGGCTCACCGAAGAGACCCGCGCGGCCAACGAGGCCACGGTGGGCGAGGCGGCCGCGGAGGCGGAGCGGCTGCGCACCGCGGCGGCGCGGCTCAAGACGCAGGCGGCCGAGACCCTGGCGAGCGCCGAGCGGGACGCGGCCAAGATCATGGTCGATTCGCGTGCCGAGGGCGACCGTCTGATCGAGGAGACCCGCAAGGCGAACGAGGTCACGGTCGGCGAGGCCGCGGCCGAGGCCGAGCGGCTGCGCGCGGAGGCGCACCGCGCCCTCGACGACGCCCGGGCGGAGGGCGGCCGGATCATCGGCGAGGCCACCGCGGAGGCGGAGCGCGTCACGGCCGCGGCGAACGAGACGCTGGAGAGCGCGGAGCGGGAGGCCGAGCGGACGCTGGACGAGGCGCGCGCCGAGGGCAACCGGCTGCGCACCGAGGCGGCCGAGCAGGCGGACCGGCTCATCACCGAGGCGGCGGCCGAGGCCGACAAGCTCACGGCCGAGACCCGCAAGGCCAACGAGCGCACGGTCGGCGAGGCCGCGGCCGAGGCCGAGCGGCTGCGCGCGGAGGCTTCGGAGGCGCTGTCCTCGGCGCAGGAGCACGCGACCCGTACCCGCTCGGAGGCCGAGCGCGTCAAGGCGGAGGCGGCGGCCGAGGCGGAGCGCCTGCGCAGCGAGGCCCGCGCGGAGTCCGAGCGGCTGCTGGACGAGGCCCGCGAGGCGGCCAACAAGCGCCGCAGCGAGGCCGCGGAGCAGGTCGACCGGCTCATCACCGAGGCCTCGGCGGAAGCCGAGAAGCTCACGAGCGACGCGCAGCAGAAGGCCCTCGCCGCCACCACGGCGGCCGAGGAGCAGGCCGACGCGATGGTGGACGCGGCCCGCAAGGAGGCGGCGCGGATCACCTCGGAGGCGACCATCGAGGGCAACTCCATGGTGGAGAAGGCCCGTACGGACGCGGACGAGCTGCTGGTCGGCGCGCGCTCGGACGCGGCCGCCATAAGGGAGCGGGCGGAGGAGCTGCGCGGCCGCGTCGAGAGCGAGGTCGAGGAGCTGCACGAGCGGGCCCGCCGGGAGTCGGCCGAGCAGATGAAGTCGGCCGGTGAGCGCGTGGACAAGCTGGTGCGCGCGGCGACCGAGCAGAGCGTCGAGGCCGAGGCGAAGGCCAAGGCGCTGGTGTCGGACGCGAGCAGCGAGGCGAGCAAGGTCCGCATCGCGGCGGTGCGCAAGGCGGAGGCGCTCCTGAAGGAGGCCGAGCAGAAGAAGGCCGAGCTGGCCCGGGAGGCCGAGAAGGCCCTCGCGGAGGCCAAGGCGGAGGCCGAACGCCTCGTCGACGAGGGCCGCCGCGAACTGGAGGTCCTGGTCCGCAGGCGGCAGGACATTCAGGGGGAGATCTCCCGTGTCCAGGACGTTCTTGAGGCGTTGGAATCATTCGAGGCGCCTTCGGGTGGCGGAAAGCCCACGGTCGGCGGCCAGGGCGCGGGGGGCGCGAAGGCCGGCGCGACAGCGGGTTCCACTCGTTCGGGTGGCAAGTCGTCGGAGGGGTAGTCGGCGCCCAGGGATGTGTGCTCCTGATGGAGGTTCAGGCGAACGAGTGACAAGCATTCTGCCGCCTTGCCACTCAAAAGGGGTGTCATTGTCCAGATCAATCGCCGATTGACTCGAAGACACGCCGCCTTGGCGCCTAGGATTCCCCTAACACCTCACGCAGTACCTCATCGGTCTCATTCGACAGGAACCCCATGAGCGACCCTTCCTCCCCCTTCGGCTTCGAGCTCGTGCGGCGCGGTTACGACCGCGGTCAGGTGGACGACCGCATTACCAAGCTGGTCTCCGACCGCGACAGCGCCCTTGGACGCATCAACTCTCTGGAAAAGCGGATCGAGGAACTGCACCTCGAAACGCAGAACGCCCAGGCCCAGGTGAACGACGCCGAGCCGTCGTACGCCGGCCTCGGCGCCCGGGTCGAGAAGATCCTGCGACTGGCCGAGGAGGAGGCGAAGGACCTGCGCGAGGAGGCCCGTCGCGCGGCCGAGCAGCACCGCGAGCTCGCCGAGTCGGCCGCCCAGCAGGTGCGCAACGACGCCGAGTCGTTCGCCGCCGACCGCAAGTCGAAGGCCGAGGACGAGGGCGTCCGCATCGTCGAGAAGGCCAAGGGCGACGCCTCCACCCTGCGCGCCGAGGCCCAGAAGGACGCGGCGTCCAAGCGCGAGGAGGCCGACGCGCTGTTCGAGGAGACCCGCGCCAAGGCCGCCCAGGCCGCCGCGGACTTCGAGACCAACCTGGCCAAGCGCCGCGAGCAGTCGGAGCGGGACCTGGCGTCGCGTCAGGCCAAGGCCGAGAAGCGGCTCGCGGAGATCGAGCACCGTGCCGAGCAGCTGCGCCTGGAGGCCGAGAAGCTGCGTACGGACGCGGAGCGCCGGGCCCGCCAGACGGTGGAGACCGCGCAGCGCCAGGCCGAGGACATCGTGGCCGACGCCAACGCCAAGGCGGACCGCATCCGCAGCGAGTCCGAGCGCGAGCTGGCGGCGCTCACCAACCGCCGCGACTCGATCAACGCGCAGCTGACCAACGTGCGCGAGATGCTGGCGACGCTCACCGGCGCGGCCGTCGCGGCGGCCAACCCGATCGTCGACGACGAGCCGGTCACCCGCGGCGTTCCGGCGCAGCAGAGCCGCTGAGCTCCCGCTCCGCCTGATCGAGCTGCCTGATCGAGGGCCCTATGTCACCCCTGAGGCGACGTAGGGCCCTCGGGCGTTCCCGCGTCGGCTCATGCCCGTCGACGGGATTTTCTCCTGGAAATCACCTTCATGATCTTGGCCGTTGGAGGAAATCCGGAGGAAGCCCGGAGGAAATCCTCAAGAAGAGCGACGCCCGCACCCTCCTCGGGAACTACGGGAGATGCCCGGGTCGGTCTCAGGGGCGGCTCAGGGATCCGGCGGGGGACGGAACCGCAGGAGGGTCGATATCCTCTTAACCCTTACGCGGGCGAAAGTCGTCCCGGCCTGGTAAGGGGCAGCAAGATGATCGAGGCAGTCGGCCTGACCAAGCGCTTCGGCGCCAAGACCGCCGTCGACCAGTTGTCCTTCCAGGTCAAGCCGGGTCACGTCACCGGTTTCCTGGGGCCCAACGGCTCCGGCAAATCCACCACCATGCGGATGATCCTCGGCCTCGACCGGCCCACGTCCGGCCGGGTCACGATCAACGGCCACCCGTTCCGGGAGCTGCCGAACGCCCAGCGTCACGTCGGCGCCCTGCTCGACGCCAAGGCCGTGCACGGCGGCCGCCGGGCCCGCACCCACCTGCTGTCGATCGCCCAGCTCTCGGGGATCCCCACGCGGCGCGTGGACGAGGTGCTGGGCGTGGTCGGCCTCCAGGACGTCGCCCGGCAGCGTACGAAGGGCTTCTCGCTCGGCATGGGCCAGCGGCTCGGCATCGCCACCGCCCTGCTCGGCGACCCGCAGGTGCTCCTGTTCGACGAGCCGGTCAACGGGCTCGACCCCGAGGGCATCCTGTGGGTGCGCAACCTCATGCGCCGGCTCGCCTCCGAGGGCCGCACCGTCTTCGTCTCCTCGCACCTGATGAGCGAGATGGCGCTGACCGCGGACCACCTGATCGTCATCGGCCGGGGCCGGCTGCTGGCCGACATGGGCACCCAGGAGTTCATCGCGCACAACTCGGCCGGATTCGCTCGGGTGCGCGCGGCCGACACTGATCCGGATGGCTGGGACACGCTGGGTGCGGTCCTCACGCAGGCGGGCGGACGGGTCCTCCAGGAGCCCGACGGTGCACTGCGCGTGACCGGGCTGGACCTCCCCCGCATCTCGGACCTCGCCCACGGGGCCGGCGTACGGCTCTGGGAGCTCTCCCCCCACCGGGCCTCGCTGGAGGAGGCGTACATGCGGATGACCCAGTCCGCCCTCGAGTACACCTCCACCGACGACCCGCGGGCCGAGCTGTGGGAGCCGGAGCCGCTCACCGTCCCGGCCTGGGAGGAGGAGCCGGCGGTCCCGGAGGTCCCGCGGACGGGCTTCTTCGCGCCCCCGCCTCCGGCGGCGGGCGGCCGGCCCTTCCTGATGCCAAGCAAGCCCGGCGAGCTCGCCGGCGCCCGCGAGAACGACCCCGAGGAAGCCAAGTGACCAGTCCCCGCGGCGCGCAGCCCGTCCTGCCGTACAGCTCGCCGCTGCCCACGCCGCGGCCGCATCTGGGACACGCCCTGGCCTCCGAGTGGACCAAGATGGTCTCGGTCCGCTCCACGCTGTGGACGCTCGGCTCGCTCGTCCTGACCGTCGTGGGCATCGGGCTGCTCTTCGTCGTGCAGACCGACGACCAGGACTACGACCAGATCTCCTTCGTCACGCCGGCCCTCTTCGGCCTGCTGATCGGGCAGATCGCGGTGATGGTCCTGGGCGTGCTGACGATCAGCTCGGAGCACGCCACCGGCCTGGCGCGGACCACGTTCACCGCCGCCCCCGACCGCTACCGGGTGCTCACCGCCAAGTACCTCGTCTTCAGCGTCACGGCCTTCCTGACGACCGGGGCGGCCGTCTTCGTGATCGGGGTGGCGGCGCGGATCACGCACAGCGGGGCCGCCGCCGGACGCCATGCGACGAGCGAGTGGCTCGGCGCCCTGGCGGGCAGTCTCTACGTCACGCTGCTCGGGGTGCTCGGGCTCGCCGTCGGCGCGCTGGTGCGGCACTCGGCCGGGGCGATCGCCGTGATGCTCGGCGTCGTCACGCTGCCGCCGGTGATCGGGGCGATGCTCAGCATGTGGCAGGCCATGGCGTCCGTCGGACGGGTGATCATCCAGTACAACGCGCCGGTGGCCCTGATGCAGCTGTTCGGCCTGCCGAACGGTGACGAGACGGGCGGGACGCCCAGCGCCCTGTCCCACATGGTGCTGATCGTGCTGGTCGCGGGAGCCGCGGTGGCCGCCTCGTACGTCTCGGTCGGCCGCCGGGACGTCTAGCCGACTGCCGGGAGACCCCTAGTACCGGGGTGCGTTGCGGGACCGCTGCACCTTGGAGGTGCGGCGGTCCTTCGCGTTCCAGCAGGCCTTGTGCCAGTGCCGCCGGTCGTCGACGCCGCCGTACTCCGGCCACGCCACCAGGTGCGGGGTGCCGGAGGGGATCTCCTGGTCGCAGCCGGGGCAGCGGTAGCGCTTGCCCGCCGCGCTCGCGCCCGCGACGTGCCGGACCTTCCAGTCCTCGCCCTGGTACTCCTCGGTGCGCTCCAGCCCGTAGCGGTCGAGGCCGGTGCTGGGGCGTTCGTCCGGAGTCTCCCCGCCTTTGGGGCGGTTGTTGCGCGGTGACACGTATACCTCACGGATGGGCGGACGGCAGTGACTTTCTCCCAGACTACGCGCAGCGAGGCCGGGTAACCGCAGGGTTGCGGGTAGCGGCTGCCGTACGCAGAGGGATGGCCCGACAATCCCAATAACTTTCCTGACAGACCGTGCCTTTGGCACGTGTCAGACGTTGTTGCCATAGGAAGAACCGGTCCACCTGGGGAGGCCGCGTCAGCCGCGAGGAGGCTAAAGGCGATGCGCGTAGGAGCGTTTGTACTGGCGGCCCAGTTCCCGGGTCAGGGACAGGGAGAGGCACTGCACCGGGCGGTGCGGACCGCCGAGGTGGCCGAGGAGGCGGGGCTCGACTCGGTGTGGCTCGCCGAGCACCACTTCGTCCCGTACGGGGTCTGCCCCTCGGCGGTGACCCTGGCCGCCCTGCTGCTGGGCCGCACGCGGCGGCTGCGGGTGGGCACGGCGGTGAGCGTGCTGCCGAGCACCCACCCGGTGGTCCTCGGGGAGCAGGCGGCCCTGCTGCACGTGACCTCGGGGGGCCGTTTCTCGCTGGGGGTGGGCCGCGGCGGGCCGTGGGTCGACCTGGAGGTGTTCGGGGGCGGCCTGGACGCGTACGAGAACGGCTTCCCCGAGGCCCTGGACCTGCTGCGGCGCTGGTTGACGCAGGCCCGGGTGGGAGCCGACGGCGAGCGGTACGGCTTCCGCGAGGTGCCCGTCGTACCACGGCCGTCGGAGGCTCTGGACGGGGACGGGACGGGCCCGGAGGTGATCGTGGCCTGCACCTCGCCGGCGTCGGTACGGCTGGCCGCTCGGCGGGGGCTGCCGATGCTGCTCGGCATGCACTGCGGGGACGAGGACAAGGCGGAGATGGTCGCGCTGTGGCGCGCCGAGGCGCGGGCGGCGGGGCACTCGCCGGAGCACGTGGCCGGCGCGGGCCACGTCTCGGCCGGGGTGTGCCAGCTGGCGGACAGCACGGCGGACGCCCGCGAGGCGCTGCTGAAGGCGATGCCCGGCTGGCTCAAGCAGGGCCTGGACGCGCATGTGACGGTGGACGGCCGGGAGCGCGCGATGCGCGATCCCCACGCGTACACGGAACTGCTGTGCGACCTGCACCCGGTGGGCACCCCGGAGTGGGCCGCGGACCGGCTGGCGGCCACCTCGGAGCGGACGGGCATCACGCGCTTCGCACTCCTGACGGAGGGCTCCGGCGATCTCGCCGCGACGGAGGAGAACGTACGACGACTCGGCGCCGAAGTCCTGCCCCGTCTCGGCTGAGATCCACCGGCGGCGCTCCGTACCTGACCGACCGGACAGGTCCCCGACAGGGTTTAGCAGTCGCGCAGTTCCGGCGACTGGTTGAGCAGCTGACCGCGGATCGAAGTGAACTTGGCCAGCCGGTCGTCCACCGAGGGATCCAGCGGGAAGACCGCCACCCGGTGACAGTTCTGGAACGCCAGGCGCACTCCGAAGTGCCGCTGCAGGGCACCGCGTATCGCGTCACTCGCGAGGGCGCGCAGCAGCTGCCCGCGCGCCTGCTCGTCGGGCGGCGGCGTCTGGTTGTCGGCGAACTGTCCGCCGTCCACCTTCAGCTGGGCCACCAGCGAGCTGATCATCTCCCATGCGAAGGGCAGGGAGGTCCGGACGCAGTCGACGAAGGCGGCTTCGTCGACCTCGCCTCGCTCGGCCTGTTCGAGTAGGGCCGGTGAGACGTCGAGCGACATGGGTTCTCCTCTCGCGACCCCGGCTGTTTGGGTTGCCGGAGCCTTACGGGCAGGGAAGGAGATCGCGACGCAGCGTGCACGCTTCGCAACCTCCCGCTCACCACGGTAGGCGCCCCATGGGTGGCGCACCAGGAGAATGCGCATACAACGCGCCATCGGCGAAGGGGGCTTTCAGGGGCGAATCGCGTGGAGGGCTGTCGGTCGAGTAGCGTTGCCGACCATGCGTCTCGTCATTGCCCGCTGCTCCGTCGACTACGCGGGCCGGCTCACCGCCCATCTGCCCTCGGCACCCCGTCTGATCCTCGTGAAGGCCGACGGCAGTGTCTCGATCCACGCGGACGACCGGGCGTACAAACCGCTCAACTGGATGTCGCCCCCGTGCACCCTCAAAGAGGGGAGCGGTGACGAGGCCGGTGTGTGGACGGTCGTCAACAAGGCGGGCGAGAAGCTCATCATCACCATGGAGGAAGTCCTCCACGACTCCTCCCACGAGCTCGGCATCGACCCGGGGCTCATCAAGGACGGCGTCGAGGCGCACCTCCAGGAACTCCTCGCGGACCGCATCGAGACGCTGGGCGAGGGCTACACCCTCATCCGGCGCGAGTACATGACGGCGATCGGCCCGGTGGACATCCTGTGCCGGGACGCCTCCGGCGCGACGGTGGCGGTGGAGATCAAGCGCCGCGGCGAGATCGACGGCGTCGAGCAGCTGACCCGTTACCTGGAGCTGCTCAACCGCGACCCGCACCTGGCGCCGGTCCGCGGGGTGTTCGCGGCTCAGGAGATCAAGCCGCAGGCCAAGGTGCTGGCGACGGACCGCGGGATGGACTGCGTGGTCCTGGACTACAACGCGCTGCGCGGCATCGAGGACGACAAGCTCCGCCTGTTCTGACCCTCGGCCCGCCCGGGCCCCACGAAACGACGGCTCCGTCCCGCGAGGGACGGAGCCGTCGGCGTTCTACGGGGCGGTGGGCGTGGAGGGCCCGGTCGCGGTGGCCGTGCCCGGACCCGTGGCGGTGTCCGTCGGCGTCGGCGCGGTGCTCTCCGTGGGCGGCACGGACGGGCCGGCCGTCGTCGGCGGGGGCGAGACGGGCGAGGACGCCGGCGCGGAGTTCTGCGGCGTCGTGGAGGGTCGGCGGGAGGGGGTCTTGCCGGGCGTGCGGCCGGGGCTCGGGGCGACGCTCTCCCCCGGCGCCGTGGACTGCGACGGCGACCCCGAGGCGGGCGGCTCCGGTGCAGGATCGTTCCCTCCGGTTCCCGTCGTGGACGACGGGGTCGTCGCCCCCGGGGTCGAGGACACCGCGGGCGCCTTCGCCGGCGGCGAGGTGTCCGAGGAGCCCAGCGCGAGGCTCACGACGGTGCCCAGCGCCACGACCGTCAGCGCTCCGGCTCCGGCCAGCAGGACCAGCCGCCGCCGGCGGGGATCCGGGGCCGGCCGGGCGGCGGGCGCGGGGGCGGGGGCCGGGGAGGGCTTGGGCGACAGCGGGAAGGCGTCCTCGAACACCTCGGACAGCGTCGTGGGCGGCTCCGTGGAGCGGTTGACCGGCACCACCGGCGTCATCCGCGTCACCGCCTCGGCGGAGACGGGCACGCGGACGGGGACGGCCGGGGCGGTCCGACCCCCCGGGGCGGCGGAAGCGGCAGGAGTGGCGGGAGCCGCGGGGGTCAGCGGCGCAGCCGAGGCCGGCGGGAGCGCCGCCCGGGCGGCCGGCCCGGCCTCCAGGGCCACCGTCGGCGCCTCCCCCGAGGCGGCGGGCAGGGCCGGCAGCCCCGGGGCCTCCAGCCGCAGGGGCGGGGACGCCGCCACGGCCGCGGCCTCCCGGTCCACGACGAGCGCCAGCGCCCGCCGCCCGGCCACGGTGCCGCGCTTGTCCGCGAGCGCGCCGCGCAGTCCGATCGAGGTCTCCAGCTCGGCCCGCGCCCGGTCGAGGCGTCCCTCGCACAGGGCCAGGACGCCGAGCTCGTGGTGGAAGTACGCCTGCTCGGCGACCTCCCCCGCCTTGCGCGCGGCCTCCGCGCCCGAGCGCAGCACCCGCTCCCACGCCTCCCAGTGCAGGGAGGCCGCGAACGCCGCGGCGGCCGTCCGCGCGAGCAGCACCGCCGCCACCACGTCCGCGCCGGCCAGCGCCGCGAGCACCGCGTCCGCCTCCGCCGCGACCCGCTCGGGGGTCACCGAGGCGTGCCCGGTCCACCAGGCGTAGTGCCGGGCGGCCGTACGGGCCTGCTCGGCCGCGGTGTCCCCGTACCCGGCCTCCTCCAGCTGCCGTGCGACCCCCGCGGCCAGCCGGTAGCGCGTTCCGACGGGCGTCAGCAGCCCGCAGGCCAGCAGTTCCGCCACCGCCGTGTCGGCGTGGGTGTCCCCCACCAGCGCCGGCAGGTGCGTGTGGTGCGGCATCTCCCCGCCCAGCGCGCACGCGATCCGCAGGGCCGCGCGCGCCGACTCGCTGACCCGGGAGGCCAGCAGCTCCGCCGGGGCCGCGCCTTCGGCCAGCGTGGGCAGCGGCACCTGGGCGGCCTCGCGCGGGCGCTCCTCGAAGACGCCGGGCTCGTCCTCCTCGTCGTCCTCGGCGAGGTGGTTGAGCTCATCGCGCTGGCGCAGCAGCGCGGCGGCCTGTACGAAGCGCAGAGCCAAGCCCTCGGAGGCGAACCGCAGGTCCTCCGCCCAGGCGGTCTCGACGTCCGTCAGCGGCCGTCCGAGGCCCGTCTCCAGCAGGTCCAGGCACTCCGCCTTGTCGAGCCCGCCGAGGAAGACCTCCTCGACGTGCGAGTCGTCGGAGGGCGCGCGGGTGTCGGGGGTGGCGGCCAGCAGGTAGGCGCACTCGGGGGTGGCGTGCAGCAGTTCGTCGAGGGCGCCGCCCCCCATCTCCAGGTCGTCGAGGAGGACGATCGCGCCGATGCCGCGCACGCGGGCGAGGAGTTCGTCGCGCTCGGGCCGCTCCCGCGAGGCCTCGTACACGGTCGCGTAGAGCGCCTGGAGCAGCTCGGCGGGCTGCTGGTGGCCGTATCCGGAGAGGCGGACGACGCCGTCGGGCGCGAGGCCCTCGCAGCGTGCCGCGACCGCGTCGAGCAGCGCGCTGCGTCCGGATCCCGAAGGTCCGGTCAGTCGTACGGAGCGGCCGCGGCCCAGCAGCCGGACGAGGCGGTCGCGCTCCTCCTCGCGCACCGGCCGGTGCCGGACGGGTATGGAGGTGCCCGGCAGCGCGGGCGGCCGTGCGGCGGCCTCGGCGGCGCGGCGGGCGCCCGCGTCGCGCTTGGCGGGGCGGGCGTTCTGCGTACCGGGCCGCAGCGGTTCGATCTCGCTGCCGTCGACCGGGTTGACGGTGAGGAGGAAGTCGCCCGCGACGAGGCTGACGACCCGGGCGGGTCCGGCCGCCGCGCCCGTCGTGCCCGCCGCGCCCGTCGTGGAGGGGGACGTGGACGGCCCGGGCGGCACGGAGCTGCCCGCGGACGGCTCGTCCTGCCCGGTATGCCCCTGTGTAAGGTCCATGACCAAGTCCCCCATCGCGGGCCGCGCGCCTCGCCGTCGTACCGCCCGGCCGTCGCGCACCCGCGGGCGCTCCTGGTCCGGTTTCCGCCCGAACCCTAGACGGTGGCCGGTCGTGCGGGAAACCGCAGGGGTGCGATCACCACCGGACCGTTACGTTTCCGCAGGAAATGCAAAGGTCAGCGCGCTGCGGCTGCGACTGCGGCCGCCCGGATCACACCCGGGGCAGGGACTCGGCCTCCAGGCCGCCCTCGATGGCGAGGATCCGGTGCAGCCTCGTCGCCACGAGCAGCCGCTGCATCTGCGGCGGCACCCCGCGCAGGACGAGGCGCCGTCCGGTCCGCCCGGCCCTGCGGTGGGCGCCCATGATCACGCCGAGGCCGGTCGCGTCCCAGGAGTCGAGCCCGGTGAGGTCGAGCACGAGGTCGCCCTGGCCGTCGTCGAGGGCGGTGTGCAGGACCGTACGGGCGTCCGCCGCGCTGCGCACGTCGAGGCGACCCCCGACAGCGAGTTCGGCGTGGTCGCCCCTGATGTGCATGTGTACTCCCGGCGGTACTGCGTACGTATGGTCCGACTGGTCCGTGATCGGCAACTCTCACTGCAACTGACTGCCGCACGGGCAGGGAAGTTGCCGACCGTGAGCGAACCGATACCTAAATCACCCTGAGGGGTGAGGGCGTTCGAACGATGGTGCTCAGCGGCCGGCCCGGCCTCAGTGCTTGTAGAAGCCCTGCCCGCTCTTGCGGCCGATGTCGCCCGCGTCCACCATCCGGCGCATGAGCTCCGGCGGCGCGAACTTCTCGTCCTGGGATTCGGTGTAGATGTTGCTGGTGGCGTGGAGCAGGATGTCGACACCCGTGAGGTCGGCGGTGGCCAGCGGCCCCATCGCGTGTCCGAAGCCCAGCTTGCACGCGATGTCGATGTCCTCGGCGGAGGCCACGCCCGATTCGTACAACTTGGCGGCTTCCACGACGAGCGCGGAGATCAGACGGGTCGTCACGAAACCGGCGACGTCGCGGTTGACGACGATGCAGGTCTTGCCGACGGACTCGGCGAACGCCCGGGTGGTGGCGAGGGTTTCGTCGCTCGTCTTGTAGCCGCGCACGAGCTCGCACAGCTGCATCATCGGGACGGGCGAGAAGAAGTGCGCGCCGACGACCCGCTCCGGACGCTCCGTCGCGGCCGCGATCTTGGTGATCGGGATGGCGGAGGTGTTGGAGGCCAGGATCGCGTCCTCGCGGACGATCTTGTCGAGGGCGCGGAAGATCTCGTGCTTGATCTCGATCTTCTCGAAGACGGCCTCCACGACGATGTCGACGTCGGCGACGGCGTCGAGGTCGGTGGTCGTCGTGATGCGCGCGAGCGCCGCCTCGGCGTCCTCGGCGGTCATCCTGCCCTTGGAGACGAACTTGTCGTACGAGGCCTTGATCCCGTCCGTCCCGCGGGTCAGCGCGGCGTCGGTGACATCGCGCAGCACGACGTCCCAACCCGCCTGAGCGGAGACCTGAGCGATCCCGGAACCCATCAGTCCGGCACCGATGACGGCAAGCTTCCCAGCCACTGCACACCCCATGTATTCGAATGGGCCAGCGTCGAATTGGCCCAGCGTCGATGTGGCCCGGCGTCGACCCGGCCCGGCGTGGACACGGCCCGCCGGGCCTCGGAACGGCACCGTCTCCTGGCCCCTCCGGCGGAGACTAGCGTCCGGGCGGTGCGCTGTGACCGCGAAGTAACACGCGTCACGTCTCAGATGACGGACATCACACCGGTACGGCCCACCGCTCGGCGAGGGGCGCCCAGTTGGCCGCGCATTACGCTGGCGGCATGGTGAACCTCACGCGCATCTACACCCGAACCGGTGACCAGGGCACGACCGCTCTCGGCGACATGAGCCGCACGGCCAAGACCGACCTGCGGATCGCCGCGTACGCCGACGCCAACGAGGCCAACGCGGCCCTGGGGACGGCCATCGCGCTCGGCGGGCTGTCGGCGGAGATCGTCAAGGTCCTGGTCCGGGTGCAGAACGACCTCTTCGACGTGGGCGCGGACCTGTGCACGCCCGTGGTCGAGGACCCGCAGTACCCGCCGCTGCGGGTGGAGCAGTTCTACATCGACAAGCTGGAGGCGGACTGCGACCGCTTCCTGGAGCAGGTCGAGAAGCTGCGCAGCTTCATCCTCCCCGGCGGCACCCCCGGCGCGGCCCTGCTGCACCAGGCCTGCACGGTGGTCCGGCGCGCCGAGCGGTCGACGTGGGCGGCGCTGGAGGTGCACGGCGAGGTGATGAACCCGATGACGGCCACCTACCTCAACCGCCTCTCGGACCTCCTCTTCATCCTGGCCCGGGTGGCCAACAAGGAGGTCGGGGACGTCCTGTGGGTGCCGGGGGGCGAGCGGTAGCCCGCGCCGAACGCGGCCTACGCGCCGTACGGCCTCTTTGCGCCGTACGCGCCCTACCGCCCGGTCCGCACGGGCTCCGGCTGCTCCCCCGCACTACCGGCGGGGGCCTTCTTCGGCCAGACCGTGTAGGTGAGGGCGATCAGGCCGTGGATGGCGACGGCCCGCAGGGCGCCGGTCTGCCAGGCCTTGAGCGAGGCGACGTCGCCCGCGTCCCCGACGTACCAGATCGCGGCCTGGAGCAGGCCGAGGGCCACGGCGGCCGCGACGACGGTACGGCCCCACAGCTTCCACTCGTGGACGGCCCGCACCTTCCCGTACCCCGCGCCCGCCGGCTTGGGCCCGCCGGCCAGCCGGTACGCGGCGTGGGAGTCCAGCCAGGTGATCGTGTAGTGCCCGTAGGCCACGGTGTAGCCGATGTACAGCGCCGCCAGGCCGTGCTTCCAGTCCGGCTCGGCGCCGTTCTTGAGGTCGAGGGTGGTGACCACCAGCAGGGCCAGCTCCATCAGCGGCTCGCACAGCAGGACGGCGGCGCCCAGCCGGGGCATCCGCGCGAGGTAGCGCAGGCCCAGTCCGGCGGCCAGCAGTACCCAGAAGCCGACCTCACAGGCGATGATCAGCGCGACGATCACGAGATCCTCCGTTTCCCCTCGGGTGGTGCGACGTGCTCCCAGCCTCCCGCCCCCGCCGGGCCGGGGCGTCGTCTGCGGTGACGACCTGCGACTGCATCCTTCGATGTACCGGCAACTCGGCCTGCGCGCCGAGGCCGGCGCCCCGCACACCCTGTTGGATGGGACCGTGACCACGAAGCGCCCGCGCCCCCACCGACACGACGTCCTGCTCGCCGTGGCCGGCGCCCTGTCGGGCCTGGTGCTGTGGTCCTGCGGGGTCTACAGCAGCTCCGTCCGGGACCTGCTGCCCGCCTGGGTCGCCCTCGTCCCGCTCGTGGTGCTGAGCGCCCTGGAGCTGCTGCGCCGCACCCGGCCCGCGCTGGCCCTGGCCGTCGGCACGCTCTGTGTGATCGCCAACGAGTTCACGGTCGGCAGTCTGGCCGCCATCCTGATCTTCACCGACCTGATGTACGCCGCCGTCGTCTACGGCAAGCCCGCAGCGGCCCGGCGGCTGCCCGTCAGCACCGGTCTGATCACCGTGGCCGTCACCATCGCCGCCCTGGCCTGGCTGCGCACGCCCGAGGCGCTGCTGATCGGCGTGGTCACCGGCCTGGTCAGCTTCGGCCCGGCGGTGACCGGCGCCACCCTGCGCAACCACCGGGAGGCCGCGGTGGCGGCCCGGCTGCGCGCCGAGCAGACCGCGCTGCTGGCCGAGATGGACCGGGCGCAGGCCGTCGTCGCCGAGCGCGCCCGGATGGCCCGGGAGCTGCACGACATGGTGGCCAACCACCTCTCGGCCATCGCCATCCACTCCACGGCCGCGCTCTCCATCGACACGGCCGGGGCGAGCCGTGACGCCTTGGGGGTGATCCGCGAGAACAGCGTCCAGGGCCTGGCCGAGATGCGCCGGCTGATCGGGCTGCTGCGGGACGCGGGGGCCGAGCGCGAGCCGGTCGCCGTGCCCTCGCTGGACGGTCTGGAGGCCCTGGTGGCGCAGGCCCGCACCAACGGCTCGGCGAGCGGCCTGGGCTTCGTCCTGCGCGACGACCGGCCGCCCGGGGAGCCGGTGACGGCCCCGGTGGAGCTGGCCGCGTACCGGATCGTCCAGGAGTCGCTGACCAATGCCCTCAAGCACGCCGTCCCGGGCACGGTCACGGTCCAGGTAGGCCGCGAGGCCGGGGTGCTGACGGTGACGGTGGACTCGCCGTACGGCGAACGGCCCGGCCCGCGCGCGCCGGGCTCCGGGGCCGGGCTGATCGGCATGCGGGAGCGGACGGAGCTGCTGGGCGGGGAGTTCACGGCCGGCGCGGCCGGCGCGATGTGGCGGGTGCGGGCGGCGTTGCCCGCGGAGGAGAAGGCGGTGGGGGCATGACCATCCGGGTGGTGGTGGCGGAGGACCAGGCGGCGGTACGGGCCGGGCTGGTGCTCATCCTGCGCAGCGCGGGCGGCGTCGAGGTCGTCGGCGAGGCGGGCGACGGGGAGGAGGCCGTGCGACTGGCCCGGGAGCTGCGGCCGGACCTCGTCCTCATGGACGTGCAGATGCCCCGGCTGGACGGGGTGTCCGCGACGCGCCAGGTGGTGGCCGAGGGCCTGGCGGACGTCCTGGTGCTGACCACCTTCGACCTCGACGAGTACGTGTTCGGGGCGCTGCGGGCGGGCGCCGCGGGCTTCCTGCTCAAGGACGCGGAGGCGGCGGAGCTGATCGCGGCGGTACGGACCGTCGCGGGCGGGGAGGGCCTGATCGCACCGGCGGTGACCAGGCGGCTGATCGCGGAGTTCGCGGCTCCGGCGGCCCCGGCCAGGCCCGCGCCCCCGCCGGCCCTGGAGACGCTGACGCGCCGGGAGCGCGAGGTCCTGTCCTGTCTGGGGGAAGGGCTGTCCAACGCGGAGATCGCCGTCCGCCTCGACATGGCGGAGGCGACGGTGAAGACGCACGTCAGCCGCCTGCTGGGCAAACTCGATCTCCGCAGCCGCGTCCAAGCGGCGGTCCTGGCTCAGGAGTTGGGCCTCTAGGCGCACCGGTCTGGACCTCTTGACGGTTGGTCCAGACCTTTCTAGTCTCACCGGCACAACACTGTGGTGAGCGTGCCATGACAAAGCGTGCTCACGGGCGGCGCAGGTCCCACCCCCATGTCGTCGTCGGCCCCACGACCGCGACGGACCTACGGAGGATCACCGTTGAGCACAGCATCCCCACCGCGCACCGGGCGTGCCCGGTTCTTCACCAGAGTCGCGGCGATCGTGGCCGCGCTCGCCCTGCCCGTCACCGGGCTCGTCGCCCTGGCCGGCCCGGCCCAGGCCGCCGCCTCCGCGACCGCGACGTACACCAAGGTCTCCGACTGGGGCAGCGGCTTCGAGGGCAAGTGGGTGGTCAAGAACACCGGCACCACCACCCTCAGCAGCTGGACCGTGGAGTGGGACTACCCGGCCGGCACCTCGGTCACCTCCGCCTGGGACGCCACCGTCACCAGCTCCGGCACCCACTGGACGGCCAAGAACGTCGGCTGGAACGGCACCCTGGCCCCCGGCGCGAGCGCCAGCTTCGGCTTCAACGGCGCGGGCTCCGGCGCCCCCAGCGGCTGCAAGATCAACGGTGCCTCCTGTGACGGCGGCACCCAGCCCGGCGACGCTCCCCCCACCGCGCCCGGCACCCCCACGGCGAGCAACGTCGCCGACACCTCGCTGACCCTGAGCTGGACGGCGGCCACGGACGACAAGGGCGTCAAGAACTACGACGTCTACCGCGGCTCCGCCAAGGTCGCCACCGTGACCGGGACCAGCTACGCGGACTCCGGCCTGACCAAGGGCACGACGTACACCTACAGCGTCACCGCTCGCGACACCGCCGACCAGACCGGCCCCTCCTCCGGCTCCGTCTCGGTGACCACCACCGGCGGCGTCATCCCGCCCGACCCGGGCGGCAAGGTCAAGCTCGGCTACTTCACCGAGTGGGGCATCTACGGCCGCAACTACCACGTGAAGAACCTGGTCACCTCGGGTACGGCCGCCAAGATCACCCACATCAACTACGCCTTCGGCAACGTCCAGAACGGCCAGTGCACCATCGGGGACGCCTTCGCCGACTACGACAAGGCCTACACCGCCGACCAGAGCGTCGACGGCGTCGCCGACACCTGGGACCAGCCGCTGCGCGGCAACTTCAACCAGCTGCGCAAGCTGAAGAAGGCCTACCCGCACATCAAGGTGCTGTGGTCCTTCGGCGGCTGGACCTGGTCCGGCGGCTTCCCGCAGGCCGCCGCCAACCCGACCGCCTTCGCCAACTCCTGCTACAACCTGGTCGAGGACCCGCGCTGGGCCGACGTCTTCGACGGCATCGACCTGGACTGGGAGTACCCCAACGCCTGCGGTCTGTCCTGCGACACCAGCGGGGCCGCCGCCTTCAAGAACCTGATGCAGGCGACCCGCGCCAAGTTCGGCGCGAACAACCTGGTCACCGCGGCCATCACGGCCGACGCCTCCAGCGGCGGCAAGATCGACGCGGCCGACTACGGCGGCGCCGCGCAGTACGTCGACTTCTACAACGTGATGACGTACGACTTCTTCGGCGCCTGGGCGGCGCAGGGCCCGACGGCCCCGCACTCCCCGCTCACCTCGTACGCGGGCATCCCCCAGGCCGGCTTCAACTCGGCCGACGCCATCGCCAAGCTCAAGGCCAAGGGCGTACCCGGCGCCAAGCTCAACCTCGGCATCGGCTTCTACGGCCGCGGCTGGACCGGCGTGACCCAGGCGGCCCCGGGCGGCACCGCCACCGGACCGGCTCCGGGCACGTACGAGCAGGGCATCGAGGACTACAAGGTCCTCAAGACCAGCTGCCCGGTCACCGGCACCATCGCGGGGACGGCCTACGCCAAGTGCGGCAGCAACTGGTGGAGCTACGACACCCCGGCCACGATCGCCGGGAAGATGACCTGGGCCAAGCAGCAGGGCCTCAAGGGAGCCTTCTTCTGGGAGTTCAGCGGCGACACCACGAACGGTGAACTCGCGAACGCGATCCACACCGGTCTCCAGTAAGAGCTCCGGTAGAGACCGAAGCCGGGAAGACGGGTCCGCCCCCGTCTTCCCGGCTTCTTCACGTCTGGTTCTTCACGTCTGGTTCTTCACGTCTGGTTCTTCACGTCTCACGTGGCCCCGGGCCACGTCACGCGACGTTCACCCGCTGCCCGGGCGGCGCCGCCTCCAGCCAGGCGAGGAACCCGGTCAGCGCGTCCTCGCTCATCGCCAGCTCCAGGCGCGTCCCCCGGTGGACGCAGCCGAGCACGACGGCGTCGGAGAGCAGGGCCAGCTCCTCCTCGCCCTCCGGGGCGCGACGGGCGACCACCTCGATGGAGGAGCGCTCCAGCAGCCGGCGCGGGCGCGGGGAGTACGAGAACACCCGGAACCAGTCGATCTGGTCACCGCTGTAGCGCGCGACCCCGTAGACCCAGCCCTTGCCCGAGATGTCGGGCGTATCGGCCACACCCCAGCGCAGACTGCAGTCGAAGGTGCCGCCGGAACGCTGGATGAGCCTGCGGCGCAGCCCGAAGACAAACAGCCCGATCACCACCAGGGCTACGACCAGGCCGCTCACAAGCAGAGCGAGGAGCATCTTCACCGACCTCCTCGCTCATCGACACGCAACGAAAAACGACCTGCATCGCCTCAGCCGCGACCCGGTCTGGAATGTTCCAGAACGGACCGCGGCTGAGGTCTGCTGCGTACCGGCGGTCGCCCCCCGGTACTCAGCGGTTCAAACTCCGACGGGTGTTCAGCCCGTTACGGCGCGCAGCCGGACATCCGCGCGACGCTCGGCGGCCGCATCGGCCTCCGCCTTCGCGCGCTCCAGTGCCCGCTCCGCACGCTGGACGTCGATCTCGTCCGCGAGCTCGGCGATCTCGGCCAGCAGGGACAGCTTGTTGTCCGCGAACGAGATGAAACCGCCGTGCACCGCGGCGATGACGGTGTTGCCGTCGCTGGTGCGGATGGTCACAGGGCCCGATTCCAGCACACCGAGAAGCGGCTGGTGACCGGGCATGACGCCGATGTCGCCGGACGTGGTGCGGGCGACAACAAGGGTGGCCTCGCCGGACCAGACATTGCGGTCCGCCGCGACCAGCTCGACGTGCAGCTCAGCAGCCAAGGTGGCTCCTCGGGTCACCACCCGGCGGGTCAGCCGGGTGTTGGGTCAAATTCTAATGGGCGTGGGGAGAGGGACGGGACACACCCGCCCCTCTCCGCCGAGACACCTGCCGGCCGGGCCGGCGGGCCTTCGAACCGGATGCGCTCCGCGAGGAGCGCGCCGGATCAGGAGACGCCCAGCTCCTTGGCGTTGGCCTTCAGGTCCTCGATGCCACCGCACATGAAGAACGCCTGCTCGGGGAAGTGGTCGTAGTCACCGTCGCAGATCGCGTTGAACGCGGTGATCGACTCGTCGAGCGGGACGTCCGAACCGTCCACACCGGTGAACTGCTTCGCCACGTGGGTGTTCTGCGACAGGAAGCGCTCGACGCGACGGGCACGGTGGACGACGAGCTTGTCCTCCTCGCCCAGCTCGTCGATACCGAGGATCGCGATGATGTCCTGGAGGTCCTTGTACTTCTGGAGGATCCCCTTGACACGCATGGCGGTCGCGTAGTGGTCCGCCGCGATGTACCGCGGGTCGAGGATGCGGGACGTCGAGTCCAGCGGGTCCACGGCCGGGTAGATGCCCTTCTCGGAGATCGGACGGGAGAGAACCGTCGTCGCGTCGAGGTGGGCGAAGGTGGTCGCCGGCGCCGGGTCGGTCAGGTCGTCCGCGGGGACGTAGATCGCCTGCATCGAGGTGATCGAGTGACCACGGGTCGAGGTGATGCGCTCCTGGAGGAGACCCATCTCGTCGGCCAGGTTCGGCTGGTAACCCACCGCGGAGGGCATGCGGCCGAGCAGGGTCGACACCTCGGAACCCGCCTGGGTGTACCGGAAGATGTTGTCGATGAAGAACAGCACGTCCTGCTTCTGCACATCGCGGAAGTACTCCGCCATGGTCAGACCGGCGAGGGCGACGCGCAGACGCGTGCCCGGCGGCTCGTCCATCTGGCCGAAGACGAGGGCCGTCTTGTCGATGACGCCCGAGTCGCCCATCTCCTCGATGAGGTCGTTGCCCTCACGGGTACGCTCACCGACGCCCGCGAAGACCGACACACCGTCGTGGTTGTTGGCGACGCGGTAGATCATTTCCTGGATCAGAACGGTCTTGCCGACACCGGCACCACCGAACAGACCGATCTTTCCACCCTTGACGTACGGGGTGAGAAGGTCGATGACCTTGACGCCGGTCTCGAACATCTCGGTCTTCGACTCGAGCTCGTCGAAGCGGGGCGCCTTGCGGTGGATGGGCCAGCGCTCGGTGACCTCGGCGTTCGCCTCGGGGTAGTTGAGCACCTCACCCAGGGTGTTGAAGACCTTGCCCTTGGTGAAGTCACCGACGGGGACGGTGATGCCCTCGCCCGTGTCGGTCACCGGGGCCTGGCGGACCAGGCCGTCGGTCGGCTGCATCGAGATGGTACGGACGAGGCCGTCACCCAGGTGCTGCGCGACCTCGAGGGTCAGGGTCTTGAGCTTGCCGTCCTCGGCCGGGTCGGCGACCTGGACCTTGAGGGCGTTGTAGATCTCGGGCATGGCGTCGACGGGGAACTCCACGTCGACGACCGGGCCGATGACCCGGGCGACGCGGCCCGTGGCGGCGGCCGTCTCAACAGTGGTCGTCATTACTTGTCACTCCCCGCGGTCGCGTCAGCCATGGCGCTGGCGCCACCGACGATCTCGCTGATTTCCTGGGTGATTTCGGCCTGGCGGGCCGCGTTGGCAAGCCGGGAGAGGCTCTTGATGAGATCCCCGGCGTTGTCGGTCGCCGACTTCATCGCGCGGCGGCGGGCGGCGTGCTCGGAAGCGGCCGACTGCAGCAGTGCGTTGTAGATGCGGCTTTCGACGTAGCGCGGCAGAAGGGCGTCGAGGACGTCCTCCGCCGACGGCTCGAAGTCGAACAGCGGAAGGATTTCGCCCTTCGCACCGGACTCTTCTTCGACCTTGTCGAGGCTGAGCGGCAGCATCCGGCCGTCGACCGCGTTCTGCGTCATCATCGACACGAATTCCGTGTAGACGATGTGCAGCTCGTCGATGCCGCCCTCGGCGGTGTCCGCCTGGATGGCCTCGATCAGCGGGCCCGCGACGCGCTTGGCGTCGGCGTACTCGGGCCGGTCGGTGAAGCCGGTCCACGAGTCCGCGATCTTGCGCTCGCGGAACCCGTAGTACGCGACACCCTTGCGGCCGACGATGTAGGCGTCGACCTCCTTGCCCTCAGCGCGCAGCCGCTCGGTGAGCCGGTCGGCCTGCTTGATGGCGTTGGAGGAGTAGCCGCCGGCCAGACCGCGGTCGCTCGTGATGAGCAGGACCGCGGCGCGGGTCGGCGTCTCGACCTCGGTGGTCAGGGCGTGCTTGGCGTTCGAACCGGTCGCCACCGCGGTCACCGCACGGGTGAGCTCGGTCGCGTACGGCATCGATGCCGCCACCTTGCGCTGCGCCTTGACGATGCGCGAGGCGGAGATCATCTCCATCGCCTTGGTGATCTTCTTGGTCGCCGTGATGGCACGGATGCGACGCTTGTAGACCCGGAGCTGCGCTCCCATGAGTCAGGTCCCTTCCGTCGTCACTTGGAGACGTTGACGGCCGGTGCGTCCTCGCCCAGGAGCTTGCCGTCCGAGGTCTCGAACTGGCGCTTGAAGCCGGCGATGGCGTCAGCGATCGACGTCAGCGTGTCGTCCGACATCTTGCCGCCCTCGGCGATGGAGGTGAGGAGGTCCTTGCGCTCGCGGCGCAGGTGCTCCAGCAGCTCCGCCTCGAAGCGACGGATGTCGTTCACCGGGACGTCGTCCATCTTGCCGGTGGTGCCGGCCCAGACGGAGACGACCTGCTCCTCGACGGGCATCGGCTGGTACTGGCCCTGCTTCAGCAGCTCGACCATGCGCTTGCCGCGCTCCAGCGAGTTCTTCGACGCGGCGTCCAGGTCGGAACCGAAGGCGGCGAACGCCTCCAGCTCGCGGTACTGGGCGAGGTCCACGCGCAGACGGCCGGAAACCTGCTTCATGGCCTTGTGCTGGGCGGAGCCACCGACGCGGGAGACCGAGATACCGACGTTCAGCGCCGGGCGCTGGCCCGCGTTGAACAGGTCGGACTCCAGGAAGCACTGGCCGTCGGTGATGGAGATGACGTTGGTCGGGATGAACGCCGACACGTCGTTCGCCTTGGTCTCGACGATCGGCAGACCGGTCATCGAACCGGCACCCATCTCGTCGGAGAGCTTCGCGCAGCGCTCCAGCAGACGCGAGTGCAGGTAGAAGACGTCACCCGGGTAGGCCTCACGGCCCGGCGGGCGGCGCAGCAGCAGCGACACGGCGCGGTAGGCGTCGGCCTGCTTCGACAGGTCGTCGAAGATGATCAGGACGTGCTTGCCGGCGTACATCCAGTGCTGGCCGATGGCGGAACCGGTGTACGGCGCCAGGTACTTGAAGCCGGCCGGGTCGGACGCCGGGGCGGCGACGATCGTCGTGTACTCGAGCGCGCCGGCCTCTTCCAGGGCGCCGCGAACGGACGCGATGGTCGAGCCCTTCTGGCCGATGGCGACGTAGATGCAGCGGACCTGCTTGTTCACGTCGCCCGAGCGCCAGTTGTCGCGCTGGTTGATGATCGTGTCGACGGCCAGAGCGGTCTTGCCGGTCTGACGGTCACCGATGATCAGCTGACGCTGGCCACGGCCGATCGGCACCATCGCGTCGACGGCCTTGTAGCCGGTCTGCATGGGCTCGTGCACCGACTTGCGGACCATGACGCCCGGGGCCTGCAGCTCGAGGGCGCGGCGGCCTTCGGTCGCGATCTCGCCGAGGCCGTCGATCGGGTTGCCGAGCGGGTCGACGACGCGGCCGAGGTAGCCCTCGCCGACGCCTACGGAGAGAACCTCACCGGTGCGCTGCACCGGCTGGCCCTCCTCGATACCGCTGAACTCGCCGAGGACGATCGCACCGATCTCGCGCTCCTCGAGGTTGAGGGCGAGACCGAGGGTGCCGTCCTCGAACTTCAGCAGCTCGTTCGCCATGGCGGAGGGCAGGCCCTCCACCTTCGCGATGCCGTCGCCGGCAACGCTGACCGTTCCGACCTCCTCGCGCGAGGCCGCGTCCGGCTGGTACGACTGGACAAAGTTCTCCAGTGCGTCCCGGATCTCCTCCGGCCGGATCGTGAGCTCCGCCATCTGGGTTCCCTGCTCTCCTTGTTGGGCCTGAAGCTTCTTTGGGGTCTGGGGGCGACCCCCAGGAATCTTCTGCAAGTTCTGCACGGCCCAACCGGGCCGCTAGGAATGCTTTGTTCTATTGGTGGCTGGTCAGCCGGCCATGCGGCGGGACGCCTCGGAGAGGCGCTCCGCGATGGTGCCGTCGATGACCTCATCGCCGACGCGCACCTCGATCCCGCCGAGGACCTCGGGGTCCACGTCGAGGTTCAGGTGCATCTGGCGGCCGTACAGCTTGGCCAGCACCGCGCCGAGACGCGCCCGCTGCACGTCGCTGAGCGGAACCGCGGTGGTCACGGTGGCGACCATGCGGTTGCGGCGCTCGGCGGCGAGCGTGGAAAGGGACTCGAGTCCCGCTTCCAGGCTACGTCCACGCGGACGGGTGACCAGACGCGTGACCAGGCGCTCGGTGACGGCGTTCGCCTTGCCGCCGAGCAGGCTGCGCAGCAGCTCGCTCTTGGCGGCGACGGTGGCCGCACGGTCGGTGAGCGCGGAGCGCAGCTCCGTGTTGGAGGAGACGATCCGGCCGAACCGGAAGATCTCGTCCTCGACGTTGTCGAGCGCGCCGCCCTGCTGGGCCGCCGTGAGGTCGGCGGTGGCCGCCAGCTCCTCCAGCGAGTCCACCAGGTCACGGGACTGCGACCAGCGCGACCGCGCCATGCCGGACACCAGGTCGAGGGTCTCCCCGCCCACCTGGCCGGCCAGCAGCCGGCTCACCAGCTCGGCCTTGGCCTCGCCGGACTGCGCCGGGTCCGTGATGACCCGACGCAGCGAGACCTCACGGTCGAGCAGCGCGGTGACGGCTGCCAGCTCGCCGGCGAGCTTCGCCGCGTCGACGGACGTGTTGTCCGTCAGCGCGTCGAGACGCTCGCGCGCGGAGGCCAGCGCCTCGCGGCTCGCTCCGTTCATCGGGCCGCCTCGGCCTTCTCCTCAAGCTCGCTGAGGAAGCGGTCGATCGTGCGGCTCTGCCGGGCGTGGTCCTCAAGGGACTCGCCGACGAGCTTTCCGGCCAGGTCGGTGGCGAGCTTGCCCACGTCCTGGCGCAGCGCCTGAGCGGCGGCCTTGCGGTCTGCCGCGATCTGGGCGTGGCCGGCAGCGATGATCTCCTCACGCTGCCGCTGGCCCTCTGCGCGCAGTTCTTCCTTGAGCGCAGTGCCCTGCTCCAGCGCTTCCTGGCGCAGGCGCGCGGCTTCGTGCCGGGCTTCGGCGAGCTGGGCCTTGTACTGCTCCAGCACGCTCTGAGCCTCGGTCTGAGCGGCCTCAGCCTTCTCGATACCGCCCTCGATGGCCTCGCGACGCTCGTCCAGAACCTTGTTGATGTTCGGGAGGAGCTTCTTCGCGAGGAAGCCGAAGACGATGACGAAGGCGATCAGACCGATGACGAGCTCGGGGATCGGCGGGATGAGGGGGTTTTCCACCTCAGCCGCGAGAACCAGGAGGTTCACATCAGTGCCTTTCGTCTAATGGGCTGTTCGTCGAGACCGAAGATCAGGAGCTCGGGTAAACGAACGGCATGACCAGACCGATCAGGGCGAGCGCCTCACAGAAGGCGAAGCCGAGGATCTGGTTGGCGCGGATCAGACCGGCAGCCTCGGGCTGACGGGCGAGGGCCTGGGTGCCGTTACCGAAGATGATGCCGACGCCGACGCCGGGGCCGATGGCCGCGAGACCGTAACCAACGGAGCTGAGGGAGCCGGTGACGGCGGCAAGGGTCTGGGACATGCCAGTTCTTCCTTCTCTTTCACGGACCGGTGGGGGTTGGCCACCGGACGAATACGGGGGGCTGAGCTTGGGCGGGCCTGGCTCAGTGGTGCTCGGCGAGCGCGCCCTGGATGAAGCTGCAGGCCAGGAGGACGAAGACGTACGCCTGGACAGCCTGGATGAAGAGCTCGAAGGCGGTCATCACGATCACCATCACGAACGACACACCCGCGTAGGCGATGCCGATGCCGTTCAGCAGGTACCAGCTGGCGATCGTGAAGAGCAGCAGCAGGGTGTGACCGGCGAACATGTTCGCGAAGAGTCGGACCGCGTGGGTGAACGGGCGCACCAGGACGTTCGAGAAGAACTCGATGACCATGATGAGCGGCAGGACGCCACCGAGGGTCTTGTCGTAGCCCGTCAGGTTCTTCAGGCCGCCCACGAAGCCGTGGCGCTTGAAGGTGACCGACATCCAGACGGCGTAGACCAGCAGGGCCAGCACCATCGGGTACGCGATGATCGAGGTCACCGGGAACTGCGCGACGGGGATGATCGACCAGACGTTCAGGATCCAGACGAAGAAGAACAGCGAGACCATCAGGGGGACGTACTTCTCGCCCTCCTTCTTGCCCAGCGTCTCGTACACGATGCCGCGGCGTACGAAGTCGTAGCCGGCCTCGGCGACCATCTGCAGCTTGCCCGGGACGACCTTCGGCTTGCTGAAGGCGGCCCAGAAGAAGCCGAGGATGATGACCGTGCCCAGCAGGGCCAGCAGCATCGGCTTGTTGAAGTACAGGTTGCTGTCGGCATCGCCCCACAGCGGCTCGAAGAGGAACGAGTGCAGGCCCGGGCCGGGGAAGCCACAACCGTCGAAGATGTGGCAGTCGGTCTCGAAAGCGAGGACCTGCGTCGGGTCAGCACTCACCGCGGGCTCCTTCAGCGTGGCGCATAGGTACGGCAACCTCGTTGTGTCGGCGCGGCGCGCAGCCGCGGTTCGGCACTGGACTGGTGTTACGGATGGTGGGGCGGCAGTCAGGCATCGAGCCTCGCGATGGGACAGGCGTCAGCTCAGATGCCCGCGCCCGCAGTGCCGCAGTTGGCACCGGACGATAGCAGGACCCCGAACGCGTACTTATCCCGACCCTACCCCTCACGACTTCGACCCCGGATTTTCGGGCTTGTCGCCCTTCACCGAGTCCGGTTCGACGTAAAGGATCTTGGCCTTCATATGAGCACGGGTCTGCGCGCCGATCCACACGAGGGTGGTGGCCACGAGCGTGATCGCAAAAGCCCTGGGGTGGAACAGCGTCGTGTTCTTGAACACGGCGAGAAAGACGAAGAGCAGCAGGATCTGGGCCGCGTAGAGCATGAGCCCCATGGCCTGGAAGAGATGCGGCAGTGATTTCGCCGTGCGCTGCAGAACGATGAATCCGATGCCCATGAACAGGATCACGACCAGCGTGGCGACAACAGACCCGACCGCTCCCTTTCCGCCGACCACGAATGCGCTGATCGCGGCGGCTACGGCGCCGGCGGCAGCGGTGGGTACGGCGGTTTGAAGCAGGGGTCGGACATCATCTGACCGCATGGCGGTTTGCTCCGCGTGGTGGTGGGGGCACTGGACTCGCACGGGACGAGCGTAAGCCCGGTCCGAGAGGGAACCTCGGGCCAAGGGACCGTCGCACTACGGTCCTTCGGCTCTGTCGCCGGGTTTAGTGAACGGTATCACAAACTATTTGATGAGAGCTTTACCTGCGGGGTGTGCTGACTGTCACACATGAGAGGGACCCTGCGCGTGTGTGCAGGACAGGCGACCACCTTGCGTGGTAAAGGCAGTTCATGTCCGACATGCGGTCGGGGCGTCAGCGCGTGGATTCAGCCTTACGCCGCTCGGGAAAGCGCGAACGGGGGCCCACGGCGGTCGCGCCGTTGACGCCGGAGACACCCGCCGCGATCGGCCTGGCGGGCTGCGGCTCCGCGCCCGAGGCATCCTGTGCGGCCGCCTCCGCGGCCGCCTCCGCCGCGCGTACGGCGTGCCGGTAACGCGGCGGTACGAGGCCCTGCGCCCACCGCGGCGTACGCGGCGTGAAGCGCGGCAGGAGCAGCAGGATCAGGCCCACCGCGCTGAGCGCGGCGATCGCCAGGACGATCCACATCGAGGTGGAGTGCACCGAGTACGCGACCGCCCCGAAGGCGATCAGCCCCGACCAGAAGTACATGATCAGGACCGCGCGGCTGTGCGAATGCCCGAGCTCCAGCAGCCGGTGGTGCAGGTGCCCGCGGTCCGCCGCGAAGGGCGACTGGCCCTTCCAGGTACGCCGCACGATGGCCAGGATCAGGTCCGCCACCGGGATCGCGATGATCGTGAGCGGCAGGATCAGCGGCATGAAGACAGGCAGCATCGCGTGCGTCGCGTTGCGCTCACCACCCGCGAACAGGGCCATCGCGTCCGGGTCCACCTGACCCGTCATCGAGATCGCGGCCGCGGCGAGCACCAGGCCGATGAGCATCGACCCGGAGTCGCCCATGAAGATGCGCGCGGGATGCATGTTGTGCGGCAGGAAGCCGAGGCACATGCCCATGAGGATCGCGGCGAAGAGGGTGGCGGGCGCCGCCGCCTCGATGCCGTAGCCGAACCAGATCCGGTACGAGTACAGGAAGAACGCCGCGGCGGCGATGCACACCATGCCGGCGGCGAGGCCGTCGAGGCCGTCCACGAAGTTCACCGCGTTGATGGTGATCACGACGAGGGCGACGGTGAGCAGGTTGCCCTGCCACTGGGTGAGCGAGACCGGGCCGATGAAGGGGACCGGGATCCACAGGATGGTCAGGCCCTGCATGACCATCACGCCGGCGGAGATCATCTGCGCGCCGAGCTTGATCAGGGCGTCGATCTCGAACTTGTCGTCGAGCACGCCGACCAGCCAGATCAGGGCCGCTCCGGAGAGCAGCGCCCGTGGTTCGTTCGACAGCTCGAACACGCCGTTGAGGTTCCGCAGGTGGTCCGCGACCAGCAGGCCGGCGCACAGACCGCCGAACATGGCGATGCCGCCGAGCCGTGGTGTGGGCTCGCGGTGCACGTCGCGGGCGCGGATCTCCGGCATGGCCCCGGCCGCGATCGCGAACTTCCGCACGGGCCCGGTCAGCAGGTAGGTCACCGCGACCGTGACGCAAAGCGTCAGCAGATATTCACGCACGGGCTGCCCCAGATGTATCGCCGGCCATCTCAGCCCCACACATTAGCTGCGATGTCCCCTCCCCCGAGGACGCGAGGGGGCCGCTTCCCGGTTGCGGCGCACCCCGCTTGCCCTGCTTACTCCCCGTAAGGGGGAAATCCCGCCGTGAGTTCACCGACCTCCGTACGGGTCCGCGCGACGTCGCCGTGCAGCGCGGCGGCGAACAGCGCGGCGATCCGGACCATCTGCGCCTCCCCCATCCCCTGGGTGGTCACGGCGGCCGTTCCCAGCCGCACACCGCGCTGGTCCCCGTACGGGAGGGCGCAGGTGTCGAGCACGATCCCGGCGGCGGCCAGCCGGCCGCGGGCGGTGGGGCCGTCCATGCCGAGGGGCGCCGGGTCGGCGGTGATCAGGTGCGTGTCGGTGCCGCCCGTGGTGACGGCGAAGCCGCGGTCCTCCAGCGCCTGCGCGAGCGCCCGGGCGTTGGCGACGACCCGGTGGGCGTAGGTGGTGAACGCCGGGCGGGCCGCCTCGCCGAAGGCCACGGCCTTGGCGGCGATCGTGTGCATCTGGGCCCCGCCCTGCGTGAACGGGAACACCGCCCGGTCGATGCGCTCGGCGAACTCGGCGCCGCACAGGATCATCCCGCCGCGCGGCCCGCGCAGCACCTTGTGCGTGGTCGCGCAGACGACGTCGGCGTAGGGCACGGGGCTGGGCGCGGCCCCGCCGGCCACCAGGCCGATCGGGTGGGCGGCGTCGGCGATCAGGTAGGCGCCGACCTCGTCGGCGATCTCCCGGAAGGCGGAGTACTCGGGGTGGCGCGGGTAGGAGATCGACCCGCACACGATCGCCTTCGGCCGGTGGGAGCGGGCGAGTCGCTGCACCTGCTCGTAGTCGATGAGACCCGTCTCGGCGTCGACCCCGTAGCCGACGAAGTCGAACCAGCGCCCCGAGAAGTTGGCGGGCGAGCCGTGGGTGAGGTGGCCGCCGTACGGGAGCCCCATCGCCAGCACGGTGTCCCCGGGCCGCAGCAGCGCGGCGTACGCGGCCAGCACGGCGGAGGAACCCGAGTGGGGCTGCACGTTGGCGTGGTCGGCGCCGAACAGCGCCCTGGCACGCTCCACGGCCAGACGCTCGGCCTGGTCGGCGTACTCGCAGCCGCCGTGGTAGCGCCTCTCGGGGTATCCCTCGGCGTACTTGTTGGCCAGGACGGACCCCAGCGCGGTGAGCACGGCGGGGGAGGTGAAGTTCTCGGCGGCGATCAGCTGGAGCGTGCCGGCCTGGCGCCGGCGCTCCCCGTCGAGTACGTCGGCCATCTGCGGGTCCTGCGCGCGCAGGAGGTCCGTGGGCGGGGTGATGACGCTCATGGCGCGGCTCCAGGGGGTACCGGGTACCAGCCACTGTAGGGCCGCCCCCGCGGGTACGCCCGATTTCAGGCACGCGATGCGCGGCGCCGCGGGTCAGCGGGAGGCCGTCACGCCCGTCAGGGCCGTCACGACGGGGTCCAGCGCCTGGTTGATCTCGTCGCCGATGGAACGGAAGAAGGTGATCGGCGCCCCGTACGGGTCGTACACCTCGTCCGCGTCGGGCGAGGGCGCGAGCAGCCAGCCGCGCAGCGCCGCGGCCGCCCGCACCAGCGCCCGGGCCCGCTCCGCCATCCCGTCGTCCAGCGGCGGCAGCGTGGCCGGGTCTATGGCCCGCACCAGCCGGGTGAACTCCTTCAGCGTGAAGGTCCGCAGCCCCGCCGAGTGGCCCATGGAGATGACCTGGGCCCGGTGGTCACGGGTGGCCGTCAGCACCAGATCGGCCCGTATGACGTGCTCGTCCAGCAGCTCGCGCCCGGTGAATCCGCTCGCGTCCGCCCCGAAGTCCGCCAGCACGGCGGCCGCGTTGGCCTCCATGGGCGCGCCCTCGTGACCCCAGGTGCCCGCGCTCTCCACGATGAGGTCACCGGTCACGAGCCCGCCCAGCCGGTGGGACAGGGCGTGCCGCGTCAGCCGCTCGGTGATGGGCGAGCGGCACACGTTGCCGGTGCTGACGTGGAGTATGCGGAAGGAGTCTCCCCCAGCCACCGCTGGGTGGTGCCCCCGGGCTATGCCACGCCCCTCAGGGCTCACGGGGCGACCTCGAGGTCGGGTACGACCTGGCGCAGCTGTTCGGCGGTCAGCGCCCCCTCGCGCAGCAGCACGGGGACCTTGCCGGTGACGTCGACGATCGACGAGGGCTGGATGCCGGGCGTGGGCCCGCCGTCCAGGTACACCGACACGGAGTCCCCGAGCATCTCGCGCGCCGCGTCGCAGTCCTCGGGGGCCGGCTGCCCGGTCAGGTTCGCCGAGGACACCGCCATCGGGCCGACCTCGGTCAGCAGCTCGATCGCGACGGGGTGCAGGGGCATGCGCACGGCCACGGTGCCGTGGGTGTCGCCCAGGTCCCACGCCAGCGAGGGCTGGTGCTTGGCGACGAGCGTGAGCGCCCCCGGCCAGAAGGCGTCGACGAGCTCCCAGGCCTGCTCGGAGAAGTCCGTGACGAGGCCGTGCAGGGTGTTCGGGGAGCCGATGAGCACCGGGGTGGGCATGCCGCGGCCGCGGCCCTTGGCGGCGAGCAGGTCGTGGACGGCCTCCGGGCTGAAGGCGTCCGCGCCGATCCCGTACAGGGTGTCGGTGGGCAGCACGACGAGCTCGCCGCGACGCACGGCGGATGCGGCTTCACGCAGTCCCGTCTTACGGTCCGTCGCGTCGTTGCAGTCGTATCGCCGGGCCATCAGCGGGCCTCCTCGTGCAGCAGGGGGGTGGCGGGAATCATCGCGCCGGTCACGGCAGTGCCTTGCGCGCGGTCGCGAAGCGGGGGCGGTTGTTGAGGTCGGGGTGATCGGCCGCGTCGGCCCAGCCCCGTTCCTCGGCGAAGATCCACGGGACTTGCCCGCCCTGGGTGTCGGCGTGCTCGATGACGACGATGCCGCCGGGGCGCAGCAGCCGGTGGGCGGTGCGTTCGATGCCGCGGATGGTGTCGAGGCCGTCCTCGCCGGAGAAGAGCGCCATCTCCGGGTCGTGGTCGCGGGCCTCGGGGGCGACGTACTCCCACTCGGTGAGCGGGATGTACGGCGGGTTGGAGATGACCAGGTCGACCTGGCCGTCCAGCTCCGGCAGGGCGCTCAGGGCGTCGCCCTGGTGGACGGTGACCCGTGAGCCCTCGGCGTTCTTACGGGTCCACCGCAGGGCGTCCTCGGACAGCTCGACCGCGTGCACGCGCGAGCGCGGCACCTCCTGCGCCATGGCCAGCGCGATGGCGCCGGAACCGGTGCACAGGTCGACGATCAGCGGCTCGACCACGTCCATCGCCCGGACGGCGTGTATGGCCCAGTCCACGACCGACTCGGTCTCGGGCCGGGGCACGAAGACCCCGGGCCCGACCTGGAGCTCCAGGTACCGGAAGAAGGCGCGGCCGGTGATGTGCTGGAGCGGCTCGCGCGCCTCGCGGCGGGCGACGGCCTCCCAGTACCGGGCGTCGAAGTCGGTGTCCTTGACGTGGTGCAGTTCCCCCCGTTTGACGCCGTGCACGAAAGCGGCGAGCTCCTCCGCGTCGAAGCGCGGTGAGGGCACGCCGGCGGCGGCCAGCCGCTGGGTGGCCTGGGCCACCTCGGCAAGCAGCAAGTTCACGCTGGTCCTCCGGGCTGCTGTCGTACGGGGGGTGGAGCGGGGGCGGGTCAGTGCGCGGCCGCGAGCTTGGCCGCCGAGTCGGTGTCCACGCACGCCTGGATGACCGCGTCGAGGTCGCCGTCGAGCACCTGGTCCAAGTTGTACGCCTTGAAGCCGGTCCGGTGGTCCGAGATCCGGTTTTCCGGGTAGTTGTACGTCCGGATCTTCTCGGAGCGGTCCACGGAGCGCACCTGGCTGCGGCGCACGTCGGAGGCCTCCTGCTCGGCGGCCTCCTGCGCGGCGGCCAGCAGGCGCGAGCGCAGGATGCGCATGGCCTGCTCCTTGTTCTGGAGCTGGCTCTTCTCGTTCTGGCAGGAGGCGACCACACCGGTCGGGATGTGCGTGATGCGCACGGCCGAGTCGGTGGTGTTGACGGACTGGCCGCCGGGGCCGGACGAGCGGTACACGTCGATGCGCAGGTCGTTCATGTTGATCTCGACCTCCACCTCCTCGGCCTCCGGGGTGACGAGCACGCCCGCGGCGGAGGTGTGGATGCGGCCCTGGGACTCGGTGGCCGGAACGCGCTGGACGCGGTGCACGCCGCCCTCGTACTTCAGGCGGGCCCACACGCCCTGGCCGGGCTCGGTGGCGCCGTTGCCGCCCTTGGTGCGGACGGAGACCTGGACGTCCTTGTAGCCGCCGAGCTCGGACTCGGTGGCGTCGATGATCTCGGTCTTCCAGCCCACGCGCTCGGCGTAGCGCAGGTACATGCGCAGCAGGTCGCCGGCGAACAGGGCCGACTCGTCACCGCCCGCGCCCGCCTTGACCTCCAGGAGCACGTCCTTGTCGTCGCTGGGGTCGCGCGGGACCAGCAGCAGGCGGAGCTTCTCGGTGAGCTCCTCGCGCTGCTGGGTCAGCTCCTTGACCTCGGCGATGAAGTCGGGGTCGTCGGCCGCGAACTCCTTGGCCGTCTCGATGTCGTCCCCCGCCTGCTTCCACGCACGGAAGGTGGCGATGATCGGGGTCAGCTCCGCGTAGCGCTTGTTCAGCTTGCGCGCGTTGGCCTGATCGGAGTGGACCGAAGGGTCGGCGAGCTTCTTTTCAAGATCGGCGTGTTCGCCGACCAATTCCTCGACCGCCTCGAACATCGGGGGCTCCTGTGGTGAAAGTACGAAAGGGGTGACGTGGCAGACGGACGACAAAGGCGCCGGTCCGGCCGCCCCCGAGTGGACAGGGGGCGACCGGTGACCGGCGCCTGGGTCGCGCTACTTCTTGGCCGCACCCTTGCCGAAGCGCGCCTCGAAGCGGGCCACGCGGCCACCGGTGTCGAGGATCTTCTGCTTGCCCGTGTAGAACGGGTGGCACTCGGAGCAGACCTCGGCTCGGATGGAGCCCTCGGTCAGGGTGCTGCGGGTGGTGAACGACGCGCCACAGGTGCAGCTGACCTGGGTCTCGACGTACTCGGGGTGAACATCGCGCTTCAAGGTGTCTCCTAGATTCGGGAGGGCGCCGGGTCGCAGGAGCCGAATTGCGCACTGCGTGAACCGGGGCCGACAGACCAGTCTGCCAGGACCGGGCTGCCTGTCAAAATTCTGAGGACGCCTCCCTCAACGGCAGGGGGCCTCCGGGTATTCCGGGGGGCTCGAGCGGGGCTTCCCCGCGCACCGGGCGGGGCTCGCCTAGCGGACGACGGCGCCCGCCGTGCCCTTGTCGCCGGTGGAGTTCGCGGTGGCCTCGGCGGGGACGGGCCGGTCCGCCAGCAGGGCGTCCCAGACCAGCTGGGACTCCTTCTTGAGCGGGGCCACGCGGTTCTCGTCGATCGCGTCCGTGGTCACCGGCATGGTGATCATCTGCATGTCCTGGGCGTCGATGCCCTTGAGACTCTGGGCGAAGCCCATGAGGGACTTCACGTCCCCGAGCGCCCGGTCGGTGGTGAGCGCCTTGGTGCCGGTGTCGGCGAGGTCGAGCAGCTGCTTGGGGTTGTCGAAGAGGCCGATGCCCTTGACCTGCTTGATCAGTGCCTTGATGAAGGCCTGCTGGAGCTGTATTCGGCCGAGGTCGCCGCCGTCCCCGACACCGTGGCGGGTACGGACCAGGCCCAGGGCCTGCTCGCCGTTCAGGAGGTTGGGCCCGGCCGGGAGGTCCACGTGGGCGAGCTTGTCCTTGATCGGCTTCGAGGTGGTCACCTGGACGCCGCCGAGGGTGTCGACGATCTTCTTGAAGCCCGTGAAGTCGACTTCCAGGTAGTGGTCCATGCGGATCCCCGAGATCTTCTCGACGGTCTTGACCGCGCACGCGGCCCCGCCGATCGTGAAGGCCTCGTTGAACTGCTTGCGCGGGCCGCCCGGGTCGGTCTTGCCCTTGCCGGTCGGGCACTCGGGCCGGACGGTCATGAGGTCGCGGGGAATCGATATGACGCTGGCCTTCTCGTGGCCCTCGTAGAGGTGGACGATCATCGCCGTGTCGGAGCGCGCCGAGCCGCCGTCGTCCGAGCCGTACGCGGCGTTCGCGCCGCCGCGGGAGTCGGAGCCGAGCACGAGGATGTCCATCGAGCCGTTGTCGACGTCCTGCGGGCGGTCGGTGCCGAGGGCCTGGTCGATGTCGACGGTCTTCAGGTTGCCGTTGAGCTTGAAGTAGAAGTAGCCGAGGCCCGCGCCGCCGAGCAGGACCACTCCCGCGGCGCTCCAGGCGACGATGACGAGGGCCCTGCGGCCCTTCGCCGGTTTGCGCCGGCGCCGGCCCGCGGCGCGGCGGCCACGGCCCTTGCTGTCCTCGGTCATGCTCTCCTCAGTCCTGAGTCGGGTCCCCTGGTCGTTCCGGCCCGCCTCCACTGCGCGGTTCCTCTGACACAGACGGAGGAACGTCCTCCCGGGTTCCACGGCCGGCGCGGCCCCGGGCCGCCGCCGGAGGGTCACCCGCCGGGGCGCACGCTCCCCGATGAGGCGTCCACCTGCGGGTCTTCCGCTGGATCCGGCGGGGCGCGCCCCGGTGGCGCGGGGGTCACCGGCCGCAGGGGTGTGGCGAAGCTCGCACCGGGGGCCCATACGGCGGGTCGGACCGGGCCTCGGACCGGGCCGTCCAGCGTACGCGGCCCACGAGCTCCCGTACACGCACGGCCGCCCCCGCCGCGGGTGCGGCGGGGGCGGCCGTGGTGCCGGTCGTCCGGACGTCAGTCGTCGTTCTTGCCCGACGGGGTCGTCTTCGCGATCTGCATGAGGAACTCGGCGTTCGACTTCGTCTGCTTCATCTTGTCGAGCAGCAGCTCGATCGCCTGCTGCGAGTCGAGCGCGTGCAGCACCCGGCGCAGCTTCCAGACGATGGCGAGCTCCTCCGCGTTGAGGAGGATCTCCTCCTTGCGGGTGCCCGACGGGTCGACGTCGACGGCCGGGAAGATGCGCTTGTCGGCGAGCTTGCGGTCGAGCTTGAGCTCCATGTTGCCGGTGCCCTTGAACTCCTCGAAGATCACCTCGTCCATGCGCGAGCCGGTGTCGACGAGCGCGGTGGCCAGGATGGTCAGCGAGCCGCCGTCCTCGATGTTGCGCGCGGCACCGAAGAAGCGCTTCGGCGGGTACAGCGCGGTCGAGTCGACACCACCGGACAGAATGCGGCCGGAGGCGGGCGCCGCGAGGTTGTACGCGCGGCCCAGACGGGTGATGGAGTCCAGCAGGACGACCACGTCGTGACCCAGCTCGACGAGACGCTTGGCGCGCTCGATGGCCAGCTCGGCGACCGTGGTGTGGTCCTCGGCCGGGCGGTCGAAGGTCGAGGAGATGACCTCGCCCTTGACCGACCGCTGCATGTCGGTGACCTCTTCCGGACGCTCGTCGACCAGGACGACCATCAGGTGGCACTCGGGGTTGTTGGTGGTGATCGCGTTGGCGATCGCCTGCATGATCATGGTCTTACCGGTCTTCGGCGGGGCCACGATCAGGCCGCGCTGGCCCTTGCCGATCGGCGACACGAGGTCGATGATGCGGGTCGTCAGCACACCCGGGTCGGTCTCCAGGCGGAGCCGGTCCTGCGGGTAGAGCGGCGTCAGCTTCTGGAACTCCGGTCGGCCGCGGCCGGATTCGGGCGCCATGCCGTTCACCGAGTCCAGGCGCACGAGGGCGTTGAACTTCTCGCGGCGCTCGCCGTCCTTGGGCTGGCGCACGGCGCCGGTGGTGTGGTCGCCCTTGCGCAGGCCGGCCTTGCGGACCTGAGCCAGGGACACGTACACGTCGTTGGGGCCGGGCAGGTAGCCCGACGTCCGGATGAACGCGTAGTTGTCGAGGATGTCGAGGATGCCCGCGACGGGGATCAGGACGTCGTCGTCGGCGACCTGCGGCTCGCTCGGCGCGAACTCGTCGCGGCCACGACGGCCCCGGCGGTCGCGGTAGCGTCCGCGACGGCCACGGCGGCCGCCCTCGTCGTCGAAGTCGTCCTGCGGGCCGGTGTCCTGACGGTCCTGACGGCCCTGCGCCTGACCCTGGCCACGGCCGCCCTGCTGCTGGCGGTCCTGGCGGTCGGCGCGGTCCTGACGGCCGCCGCCCTGTCCGCCCTGGCCGCCCTGCGCGCCCTGGCCCTGACCCTGGGCGCCCTGGCCCTGGTCGTCGGCCTTGGCACCGCGCTCACGGCGGTCGCGCTGACGGTCACCGCGCTCGGCGCGGTCCCCGCGCTCCCCGCGGTCACGGCGGTCGCGACGGCCACGGCCCTCGCCGTCCTGGCCCTGCGCCTGGCCGGCGCCCACGGCGGTGGCGGCCTCGGCCTTGACCTCGGCCGGGGCGGTGGCGACGGTCGCGGTCTCGGTCTTCTGCTCGACCTGTACGGCGACGGGGGCCGAGGCCTCCGGGCTGCCGGTGGGGGCCGTGGCACGACGGCGGCGGCGCTCGCCGGCGGGGGCGTCCTCCGCCACGCGCTCGGCCTCGCTCGCGCGGGAGGGGCCACCGGCCGGCTGGCCCGGGATCTCGATCTGCGCCTGCACCGCAGGCTTCTCGGCGGGCGCCTCGGCGGCGGCCTCACCCGTACGGGCCTTGCTGGTGGCCCGGCGCTTCGGCTTGGCCTCGGCGGCGTCGGCGGAGGCCGCGGCCTTGGGGGCACCGCTGCCCGCCTGCGCCTCCTTGATGACCTCGATCAGCTGGCTCTTGCGCATCCGCGCGGTGCCCCTGATCCCGAGGCCCGACGCGACCTGCTGCAGCTCGGCCAGGACCATGCCGTCAAGGCCGGTGCCGGTGCGTCGACGCTTGGGTGCGGCGCCCGCGGCGGGGGCACTGGTGTCGACAGAGGTGTCGGCAGCGCCCATCAGATCGGTGGTGTCGCTCACGAAGGGTCCTTCCCTGGAGCGGACGTCGGCCTGTCTGGCTCGGCGACCGGTTGTGCTGTCCGACAACAGTCCTAGGTGTGGACCGTGCCGGGGCGGTGGTCCGCCGAAGAGATACGGCGGAGAGAGACGTGCGTGGGTGGTTCCGGCGAGAAGCCCCCGAGCTGGAAGCGTGGGAATGTCACGCCGATTCCGGAGCGTGCTCGAAACTGCTGGAAGTGATCAAAGCAGTCGGGGAGGCTCCCGGAAGAAATGTGGTCCCGAAGGGGGACACTGAGCACGGAGCCATGGCGGCTGCCGATGCGCACTTGAGACTAACACTACCGGATCCAATAGATATTCCCCCTCTCCATCACCGGCAATCGCGCTGTTCCGCGCGGGCGGCCTGCCCTGACCGCCCGCCCGTGGCCGGCTGCGCTCCCGGAGGCCGTGACCTCCGGGAACCCTCTTCTCCTGTTGTTCGCGAAAGGAAGCCCGTCCTCCCGGAGGGGGACCTAGCCGCCCTGAGTGCCCAGCGGAAGGACGCTCGCGCCCGCGGCGTCGAGGGCGAGCCGGTTGGCCGCCCACCCCTCGCCCGCGAGCCGCGCGACCTTGTCGGCCGCGCCGCTGTCGACCAGCGCGAGGACCGTGGGGCCCGCGCCGGAGATGACCGCGGGGATCCCGTCCGCCCGCAGCCGGTTGACGAGTGCCACGCTCTCGGGCATCGCCGGGGACCGGTACTCCTGGTGGAGCCGGTCTTCGGTGGCCGGCAGCAGGAGCTCGGGACGCCTGGTCAGGGCCTCCACGAGCAGGCCCGCGCGGCCCGCGTTGACGGCCGCGTCCACGTGCGGGACGGTGCGCGGCAGCAGGCCGCGCGCCGTCTCGGTCAGGACCGGCTTGGAGGGGACGAAGACCACCGGAACGATGGACTCCGCGGGCTCCATCCGGATGGCCTTGGCGCTGCCCCCGTCCATCCACGCCAGGGTGAAACCGCCGAGCAGACAAGCGGCGACGTTGTCGGGGTGGCCCTCGATCTCGGTGGCGAGCTCCAGCAGCGCCGCGTCGTCGAGCCTGGCCTCGCCGCCTATGGTCACGGCGCGGGCGGCGACGATGCCGGCGCAGATGGCGGCGGAGGAGGAGCCGAGGCCGCGGCCGTGCGGGATGCGGTTGGCGCAGACGACCTCGAGGCCGCGCGGCTGTCCGCCCAGCAGGTCGAAGGCGGTGCGCATGGAGCGTACGAGCAGGTGGCTCTCGTCCCGGGGGAGGGTGTCGGCGCCCTCGCCCGCGATGTCGATGTGCAAGCCGGAGTCGGCCACCCGGACGACTACGTCGTCGTAGAGCCCCAGGGCCAGGCCGAGGGCGTCGAAGCCCGGACCGAGATTGGCACTGCTGGCGGGGACGCGCACCCGTACGGCGGCGGCGCGGAACGCTGGACCGGCCATCGTCCGATGACACTCCTTGTGACTGTGCGAGATCTTCGCTCTTCGCTGGCTCGCTGCGAATGTACTGGAGAACGTACGACACCCGAAGGCCCTCGGGGCAGCACCGCAGTCATATGCGCGGGGCGGATGTAAGTACAGCGTATCGAAGGAAGGTTCTCTCGCGACATAGGGCGCACAGGAGGCGCACGATGCGTGTCGTCGACTTCGACCGGCTTCGACGGTATTCGGCCGCACTCTTGTCGTCGTACGGGGTGAGTTGCCCGGTTCCGCAGGCCCTCCGGGGAGGGCCTGCGGAACCCGGCGCGGCTCACTCGGCCGTGCGTCAGACCAGGCCGAGGCGGACCGCGGCGGCTTCGGCGTCCACCGGCACGGTGACCGGCTGCGGAGCGCCGGCGATCGCCCAGTCGGGGTCCTTCAGGCCGTTGCCGGTGACGGTGCACACGATCGTCTGACCCGGGTCGACCAGACCCAGCTCCGCGGCCTTGAGCAGACCGGCGACCGAGGCGGCCGAGGCGGGCTCGACGAAGACGCCCTCCTGAGCGGCCAACAGCCGGTAGGCGGCGAGGATCTGGCGGTCAGTCACCTCGTCGATGAAACCGCCCGACTCCTCGCGCGCGGCCAGCGCGTAGTCCCAGGAGGCCGGATTGCCGATGCGGATCGCGGTGGCGATGGTGTGCGGCTCCTTGACGACCTCGCCGCGCACGATCGGCGCGGAACCGGAAGCCTGGAAACCCCATACGCGGGGCGTACGGGAGGCCAGGCCGTCGGCCTTGTACTCCTTGAAGCCCTTCCAGTACGCGGTGATGTTGCCGGCGTTGCCGACGGGCAGGACGTGGATGTCCGGGGCGTCGCCGAGCGCGTCGACGATCTCGAACGCGGCCGTCTTCTGGCCCTCGATGCGCACCGGGTTGACCGAATTGACCAGCGCCACCGGATAGTTGTCGGAGAGCGCGCGGGCCAGGTTCAGGCAGTCGTCGAAGTTGCCGTCCACCTGGAGGATCTGGGCGCCGTGCACGAGGGCCTGGCCCATCTTGCCGAGCGCGATCTTGCCGCGGGGCACGAGCACCGCGGAGACCATTCCGGCGCGCACCGCGTAGGCGGCGGCGGAGGCCGAGGTGTTGCCGGTGGAGGCGCAGATGACCGCCTGCGCGCCCTCCTCCTTGGCCTTGGTGATGGCCATGGTCATCCCGCGGTCCTTGAAGGACCCGGTGGGGTTCGCCCCCTCGACCTTCAGGTGAACCTCGCAGCCGGTGCGCTCGGAGAGCACCTGCGCGGGGACGAGGGGAGTGCCGCCCTCGCGGAGCGTGACCACGGGAGTCGTGTCCGTCACCGGCAGGCGGTCCCGGTACTCCTCGATGATGCCGCGCCACTGGTGGGTGCGATTGCTGCTCATGGGTCCTTACTCCCCTTCAACACGCATGATGCTGGCGACACCGCGCACGGTGTCCAGCATCCGCAGCGCCTCGACGGTCCCGGAGAGGGCGGCGTCGGGTGCGCGGTGAGTGACGACGACGAGGGAGGCCTCGCCGTCCTTGCCCTGCTGCCGCACGGTGTCGATGGAGACGCCGTGCTCGGCGAAGGTCGTCGCGACCTGGGCGAGGACGCCCGGCTTGTCGGCCACATCGAGGCTGATGTGGTAGCGCGTGACGACCTCGCCCATGGGGCTGACCGGCAGCTGGGTGTACGCCGACTCGCCGGGCCCCGTTGCCTCGGCGAGCTTGTTGCGGGCGACGGCGACGAGGTCGCCGAGGACCGCGGACGCGGTGGGCGCACCGCCCGCGCCCGGCCCGTAGAACATCAGCCGCCCGGCGGCCTCCGCCTCGACGAAGACGGCGTTGTACGCCTCGCGGACGGAGGCGAGCGGGTGGCTGAGCGGGATCATCGCCGGGTGGACGCGGGCGGTGACGGACGCACCGTCCGCCGCGCGCTCCAGGATGGCGAGGAGCTTGATGGTGCAGCCCATCCGCTTGGCGGAGGCGAAGTCGGCGGCGCTGACCTCGGTCATGCCCTCGCGGTACACGTCGTCGAGACGGACGCGGGTGTGGAAGGCGATGCCGGCCAGGATCGCGGCCTTGGCGGCGGCGTCGTAGCCCTCGACGTCGGCGGTCGGGTCGGCCTCGGCGTACCCGAGGGCGGTGGCCTCGTCGAGCGCCTCCTGGTAGCCGGCGCCGGTGGAGTCCATCTTGTCGAGGATGAAGTTCGTCGTGCCGTTGACGATGCCCATCACACGGTTGATCTTGTCGCCCGCGAGGGACTCGCGCATCGGGCGGACCAGCGGGATGGCTCCGGCGACGGCGGCCTCGTAGTACAGGTCCAGCCCGTGCTGCTCGGCCGCGGCGTGCAGGGCGGCGCCGTCCTGGGCGAGCAGCGCCTTGTTCGCGGAGACGACGGAGATGCCGTTCTCGAAGGCGGTGGTGATCAGCGTACGGGCGGGCTCGATGCCGCCGATGACCTCGATGGCGATGTCGACGTCGCCGCGTTTGAGGAGGGCGGTCGCATCGGTGGTGATCAGGGCCGGGTCGATGCCCTCGCGCACCTTGGAGGGACGGCGCACGGCCACGCCGGCGAGCTCGACCGGCGCGCCGATCCTCTGCGTCAGGTCGTCGGCGTGCGTCGTCATGATGCGGGCCACTTCCGAGCCGACCACTCCACAGCCCAGCAGCGCCACCTTCAGCGGACGCGTACGCATCATTCGACCTACGCCTTTCGATCTTCCATCAGTACCCCGCGCGCGGTTTGCACACCGGGGTGGAACCAGTCTCACTCAATGGACAGCAGTTTCCATCCTCGGTCCATTGAGTGAGACACCTATTTCATCATCCGAGGTCGAGGCGCAGGAGATCTTCCTCCGTCTCCCGGCGGACGATCACTCGGCCCGCTCCGTCACGCACGGCGACGACCGGCGGACGGAGCGCGTGGTTGTAATTGCTGGCCATGGAGCGGCAGTAAGCGCCCGTCGCGGGGACGGCGAGCAGGTCGCCGGGCGCGAGGTCGGCGGGCAGGAAGGCGTCCTTCACGACGATGTCGCCGCTCTCGCAGTGCTTGCCGACGACGCGCACGAGCATGGGCTCGGCGGTGGAGGTACGGGACACGAGGGAGACGGAGTACTCGGCGTCGTAGAGGGCGGTGCGGATGTTGTCGGACATCCCGCCGTCGACGCTGACGTACGTACGCAGCCCCTCCAACGGCTTGATCGTCCCCACCTCGTACAGGGTGAAGGCGGTCGGGCCGACGATGGCGCGCCCCGGCTCGACGGAGATGCGCGGCGCCCGCAGCCCGGCGCTCTCGCACTCGCGGGCCACGATCTCGGTGAGCGCCTTGGCGATCTCGTGCGGCTCGCGCGGGTCGTCGCCGGAGGTGTAGGCGATGCCCAGGCCGCCCCCGAGGTCGATCTCGGGCAGCTCCACGCCGTGCTCGTCGCGCACGGCGGCCAGCAGCCGCACGACGCGCTTGGCGCTGACCTCGAAGCCGGCCATGTCGAAGATCTGCGAGCCGATGTGGGAGTGGACGCCGAGCAGCTCCAGGCTGTCGTGCCCGAGCGCGCGCCGCACCGCCTCGGCGGCGGACCCGTCCGCGACGGCGATCCCGAACTTCTGGTCCTCGTGAGCGGTGGCGATGAACTCGTGGGTGTGCGCCTCGACGCCCACCGTCACGCGGATCTGCACCGGCTGGCGCACCTGCATCTCGCGGGCGACGTGCGCGACGCGGGCGATCTCCTGGAAGGAGTCCAGGACGATGCGCCCCACCCCGGCGCCGATCGCCCGCCGGATCTCGCTCTCGGACTTGTTGTTGCCGTGGAAGGCGATCCGCTCGGCGGGCATCCCGGCGGCGAGCGCGGTGGCCAGCTCCCCGCCGGAGCACACGTCGACGTTCAGCCCCTCCTCCTTCAGCCACTTCACGACGGCCTTGGAGAGGAACGCCTTGCCGGCGTAGAAGACGTCGGCGTCCTTGCCGAAGGCGTGCGCCCAGGCCCGGCACCGCGCCCGGAAGTCCTCCTCGTCGAGGAAGTAGGCGGGGGTCCCGAACTCCTCGGCCAGCTTGGTCACTTCGACCCCGCCGACGGTGACCACACCGTCGGCGTTGCGCTCGACGGTACGGGCCCAGACCTTCTCGTCCAGCGCGTTCAGGTCGGCGGGCGGCGGGGAGTAGTGCCCCTCGGGCAGGACGTCGGCGTGGCGGGGCCCGGCGGGGTGCGCGGAACGGCTCATCGGTATCTCTCTTCGCGGGTCACAGGCGTGTCGGGGCGTCTATGCCGAGCAGGGCCAGGCCGCCGGCCAGCACCGTCCCGGCGGCTTCGGCAAGAGCCAGCCGGGCACGGTGGGCGGCCGAGGGTTTCTCGTCCCCTTGGGGCAGGACGCGGTGCTGAAAGTCGAGCAGCGCGTCGGCCAGCTCGACGAGGTGCCGGGCGAGCCGCTCGGGCGCACGGTGGTGCGCGGCGGCCTCAAGGACGAGGGAGTGGTCGGCGAGGGCCCGCAGCAGCTCGGGGGCGTCGACGTCACCGGGCTCGGCGGCGAAGCCGAGCAGGGCGGCGTTGCGCGTGAGCGCGTGGCTGCGGGCGTGGGCGTAGCGGACCCGGAAGAACTCGCTGCTCTCGCCCTGCACGAGCAGCGCGTCGGAGAACACGGGGGTCTCGCGGGCCGGGGTGGTGAGCATCGCCCAGGCGGCGGCGTCGGGGCCGTAGCGGGCGAGGACGTCGGCGTCGCGGGGGGCGAGGGGGGCGACGGGGGCGACGGGGGCGACGGGGGCGACGGGCATGGTGTCCCCCTCACGGTCCACGGCGCCGGCACGGACATCGGTACAGGCATCGGTACGGGCACGGGCACCGGAAGCGGCAGGGACCCCGGAAGGCACATGGGCCCCATGGACGGCACGAACGATCCGCAGGACGCTCTCCCCCACGACCCGTTCCCGCAGCCCGAGCCCGGCCGCGGCGCGGTGATCGGCGGCGGTGAGAAAGGCGGCCCCTCCGCGCACGTCCCGGATCACGATGTCCCAGACGATCGCCTCCCGGACGAGGGAGGCGGCGCAGGGCGCCGGCAGCACGAAGTTGAGGAACCCGGCCCCGGTGACCTCGACCTGCTCGATGCCGGCCTCGGCGCGGAGCCGGCGGGCCAGTACGTCCGCCACGTCACGAGGCGGACGTCCGGCGCTCTTGGCGATCTGAAAAGCCACGGGGGTGGCGTAGTCCCCCACCCCACCGGGCCGGGTCCGCTCGACGACGACTCGCTGCGGAACGACCCCCTCCGCCGGCAGCTCCCCGTCCTCGACGGCGCAGCGCACGGCGCGTACGACGCAACGGGAGAGGTCAGCGGGGATCACGGGACCAGCCTAGGCGAGACGCCCCGCCCTCAGCCGAAGGGTTTCGCCATGTGAACAAGAGGGGGGCGATCAGGCGTCATCCCCTCCCCCTCCCGGCGGGCGCCCCTTTCCTCCCGTCACGCCGGTCCTTGCGCTCGGCCAGCCGCCGCACGACGCGTACGAGCTCGGCCGGCTCGAAGGGCTTCGCGAGGAATGCGTCCACCCCGGCGGCGATCCCCTCGTCCACGTCGTGCTGCGTGCAGGCACTCACGATGGCCAGCGGCACGTCCCTGGTCCGCGGATCGGCCCGCAACCGCGCGGCCGCCCCGAACCCGTCCAACCGTGGCATGACCACATCAAGGGTGATCACGTCAGGGGACACGCGATGGACGATGTCGAGACACTCGGCACCATCATTCGCGGTCACGACCTCGAAGCCCTCCAGCTCGAGATTGACCTTGATCAGCTGCCGGATGACCTTGTTGTCGTCGACAACAAGCACCCGACCTGAGGCGCCTGGCACAACTCGAGAGTAGGTCGCCCCGAGCCCCCGCGTCCGGGTTTTCGCCACTTCCACCCCCTGCGGGCGACCCACCCTCCCCTCCCCCGCAAACCGGTTCCTGATCACCCCGAGGAAGCTGGTAGTGTTCAACCCGTCGCAGCAACACCAGCGACCGCGCCCCCGTAGCTCAGGGGATAGAGCAACGGCCTCCGGAGCCGTGTGCGCAGGTTCGAATCCTGCCGGGGGCACTTCGCAGGAAGTGCCCAAAGACCCCGCCATCAGCGGTAACGCTGAAGCCGGGGTCTTCGCGTATGTGCAGCCATGTGCCAGGCAATGCAGCCGCAACGGCTCACCTCCCACTCGTACTCGCGGAGCAGCTCCTCGATCCGACGATCGCCGACCTCCTGCCGACCGTAGAGGCACTTGGCGTACCAGCCGAGCAGAACCTCCACGCTGTTGCCGGCTCGCGCCACGGCCTCGGTTGGGTCGACACCCGCGTTGAGCCAGGTGGAGAGCGCCGAGTGACTCACCTTCTCGGCGGTCCCGAAGGTGTGAACTGGACGACGACTTCACGTACACGACCGGGCAGCCGGCCGGTCGGTGGTGGCTGTTAACGAGGTCCGGGCCGTGCTGACCCTGTGCCGGGGCAACTGCTCTGGCTCAGGTGAGGGAAATTCTCGGGCCAGGTGACGACTTCGCGAAGAAGATCACCTATAGGAGTCGTCAGGCCGGCGAGGACCCGGACGAGCTGATCCGTGCGCTGCGGACCTCCCCCGGATGCGGGTGGTGGTCACAGTCGACATGATCGCGACGGGTACGGACCTCAAGACCCTGGAGTGTGTGATCTTCCTTCATTGACGCGATGGAGCTCCAGGAGGTCACTCCGGCTCCGACTTCCCAGCCGCGCAACGTGGCGGGTCGGGAGCTATGGGGTGGCCAGGCGAGTACCTCGAAATCGCCCCCGGGGTCCCCGGTCTCGTTCCCGTCCGGGACCGCAAGCGGCCTCTCGGCCCCCTAGTCGGGCTCGGGGCGCGGGCTTGGCGGGAGTTCGTCTCCCGGCTCGGCTGAGCAGCCGAGCCGGATCGGGCGGGAACTGATCCACGGGGCGGCAGGGCCGACGCACACGGAGGACAGGAGAAGGGCGAGAACGCCTGGTGCTGGCAGACCGCCGATCTCCTCATGGCGGGCTGGCCGCGCAAAGACAAGGGGCAAGACCAGCCCCCTCGTTGACATCACCTGTTGTTATGGTTGCACACGCGATGAAGGGCGGGGGCCATGACAATCAACGCCGATCTGAACGTGTCCGAGGACGGACTGACGAAGCTCGCTGACGACATGGATTCGATGCAGCGATACCTCGACCGCCAAGTACGGCGGATGGACGCGGTCGTCGACCGGATCGAGGCGGGGTGGAAAGGCGAGACAGGCGCGGCGTACCGGGCTCTGCACCGGGCGGCCGCCGAGGACACCGTGCGCATCCGGGAGATCCTCGTCGTCCTGGAGAAGGCCGTACGGATGAGCCGTGATGGGTTCACCCAGCAGGAGTTGGACACTCTCCAGGCATTTCGCAGGGTGCACAGTGCGGTGGACGTCGCCCTTGAGGTCGACAGACTCTCCGAGGGTACGGCGCCGCCGGTGCCGCGCAGCGGCCTGCTCGACATCTAAGGACACGATTTCAGGGAGAGGGCGGACTTTTCGATGTCCGACGACCACATAGGGGTCAGCTTCGGCACCCTACAGGGGCTTGCCCAGGAGCTGGAGAGCATCCTCCGGGAGCTCGACGAAAGGCTCGAGGCGCTCTACGAACGCACCGAGAAAGCGGTCCTGAGCTGGGACGGCCAGGCCCGCGAGGCGTTTGTCGACGAACTCGACCGCTGGGACCGGCAGATGCAGGAGCTGCAAGGGGCCCAGAAGTGGCTCCACGAGGTGGTGGCGACGGGGCAGGCGAACTACACCGCCGCACACCGAGCGGTGCTGCGCGGCTGGGGGGCGGCCTGATGGCCGGTCCCCCGGCGCCGGCGCAGGCCGGCGGGTTCGATGTGACGCCGACCCAGCTGAACGGCGTGGCCGGGAACGTGGTCCTCCAGCAGAACATGCTCCACAAGGCCGCGAACGATTTCCTCTACGAGCTCGTGGAGTACATGGACTGCGGCGGGTACGGAAGCGCGGCGCAGGCCGTGTCCGCCGCGTACGTGAAGGTGGGGAACCGTTTTCTCGACGTATGGGGCAAGAGCGTCGCCAGCGTCGGAGGCGTTGCGGTCGGATTCGTCACGACTGCGAACAACTACTCCAAGGCGGAGGCGGCCAGCCACCCGTCGGGCACTGCCAAACCTGTCCAGTTCCCCGTTCCCAAAGTCATCGAGACACCCCCGAAGTACCAGCAGATCACTGATCTGCGGTGGGGCGACATGGACGACTACAGCAGCGGTTTCATCTCGTGGCTGCTGGAGGGGGTCCCCGACTGGGCGATGGACATCGTGCGGGGGTTGTTGCACCACGTCGGCAGGTGGGGAAAGGCTGCCGACATCCTTCCGCTTCCCGACTATCTGCAGATCGACAAGATCGCTCTGGCCTGGCTGCAGCCCGGGTTCGCCGTCACGCAGGTGGAGAGCGCGCTGACCGGATTGGTCGGGTCCATCTCGGATCCCAACAACGGTGAGTGGCAGGCCGCGATGCGCCAGTTCGCGAGCTCTCTGTGGGGAACGACGGCGTGGGGCACCTCGACGGCCAACTACCAGTGGAAGCACGACACCGCCGGTGGACAGGGCACGGGCAGTCATCCCGTCATGAGCGTGCTCTTCGACACCACTCAGGAAGTCAGCAAGGCGATGCGCGCCTTCGCCGAGTCAGCCGAGAAGATGCGTCACGAGGTCTGGCGCATCTACAAGAAGGCCATCCGGGACGCGTTGGCCGATCTGAAGCAGCTGCCCGATTTCGATGACGTCAAGAAGATCGGAAAGCGCCTGCTCGGCATAGGCAAGGAAGTGGCCATCGGCATCACGCTCAAGGTGGACACGGCCGCGATCAACCGGGCGGTCTCCTTGTACGAGGGCGAGCTACGCGGCGTGGAGAGTCGACTCACCGCGCTGCTGCCCGCCTTGGACGAGGCGTACCGGAGCGCGCCGACTTTCCAGGCGGAGGAAGGGCGGGCCCAGGCCTTCGGCGCCCGCTCGCTGAACGAATTCAAACCGGAGCACCGCTTCACCGTCCCGGGTCAGGACCCGGACAATATGTTCTACCCCCTGGATCTCGCCAACCAGGAGGGGCTCTACGACAGTCATCCCATCGACAAGCACGTCGGCCTGACCGACGACCAGCTCAGGCAGCGCCTGCGCGACCAGCCGGGCGCACCCGCCGCCTCCTCCTTCAAGGATCTCGCCTCCGCACAGAAGTTCACGCAGGCCGCACTTGAGGACATCAACAATGCGGATCGCATCGCGAAGTGGATCGAGAGCGTCGAGAAGAAGAAGCAGAACAACCCGAACTATGATCCGAACAAATCCGAGATCCCTCCGGTATACCTGGAATTCAAAGAGCCCGTCGGACGTAGTGTCTCGCGCGAGGACTACAATACGGACGGCATGAACGCCCAAGCCACGGAGAAGAACTGGGTCCAGGTGCGACTGATCTACAAGGAAGGCCTGGAGCCACCGTTCATCGTCCTGACCGCCATGCCACACAAGGGCCCCCCTGCCACATCCAGCACCCCTTAGGAAGGTCGCAGCCACGTGCAGCCATCCCTTTCCGCCCTCTTCTCAGGCGGGCCGGCACTTCGGCTCATCGATCTGGCCATCTCGGTCCAGGAGTCGAGTGGGAAACTGTCGCTGGACGACGAAATCCGGCGTTACATTCGAGTGATCGGTAACGACTGGACCGCACATTGGAACTGCTCGGTATACGCTTCTGCTGCCGTTCTGGATTTCGTTGCCGAGTCGATCGCGGTATCGGGCTCACTCGACGGCTATCCGTCTGAATTTCGGGAAAAGGTGGTCAAGGCGGCGGGCTCGATGGAGCCCGTGGAGTACCTGCACCTTCTCGCTGAGATGGTCCGCATACTCGACCGCGAACCGCCGCCCGAGTACGAGGAACTCCCCATGTCCGGCTGGGAGTTCCTTCAGCTGTTCCCGAATCTGTTCGGGCTCGACGCCGTTCTGATGGACGAAGGGGACCTGCCCTTCGCGGGTATCGTCCAGAGGTTCGTGACCAACGAGCATCCGTACTGCTTCGACCGTGCCGTCGGGCTCACCACAGAGGCGCAGCGTGCCCTCGTCCTCTTCCCGGGCGAGAAGTGCCTCGAAGGCCACAACTACTGGGGCACCCGCGATCGCATGCGTGAGCTCATCGAGACCATCAACGACCACATGCAGCGGGAGCACGCATGACCCCCGTCGAGAACACGGCAGCCGTTCCGAACCGGTCCGCCACCTACCCGGATCGTGAGACGGCCCAGTGGGCCACCCAGCACGTCGTCACCCGCAACGAGCAGGTGATCCACCGGTGGCTGGCCCAGTCCACGCGGCAGCGGCTCACCATCGAGGCCGCCTGGCCCTCCCGCCCCGAGCCGGTCGGCCGGGTCCTGCTCCAGGCCATGATGCTGGCCGGCCGCGACGCGGTGGACGTACGCGCCGCCCGCGTCATCCTCAAGCGGAACACCGCGAGCCCCCACGGCTTCACCGTCCACGGCACCTTCCCGATCTACCTCTAGAGGCAGCCCCGTGTCCCTCAAGCCCCTCGAACATGACCGGAAGTACGGCGAACTCGACCAGGTCATCCAGGCGTACCTGGGCCGCACCGCCGATGACGAGGAAGCGCTCACCGCCTACCTCCGGCACTGCTGGCGCACCCGGCCGTGGGCCATCGCGATCGCCGAACACCAGCTCCGCGAGTACGCGCAGAACCCGCCGGGGCGGCTCCGGCTGCGCCTCGGCGAGTTCTATCCCGTGCCTGATGTAGGACTGTCCGACGGGGAGGTCCAGGACTGGCTCGTCCGGTTGGCGGACCGGCTCAAGGAAAGCGTGGAGACAGGCTCGGCACCGGCCCCCGCCACGCCCCAGACCCATTGGGAGTGGCGCGCCCGCTTCCCCGAACTCGCGCAGCTGCTCGGAGGCTGGTTCTCCCAGGACATGCCGGACGAGTTCGAGGACCACGACGCGGCATTGCAGGACTACCTCGACGGCACCGACTCCGGAATGATCGCCCAGCTCCGCGGGGAGTTGCACGACCTGCTCTCACTGCCCCTGGACGAGTCCGACTACGCCGTCGCTCTCGCAGACTTGGGTATGGAGGTCGATCCTCCCGCGCCCTACGGACCCGGTGCCTGGCTCTCCGCGCTGACCTCTCTCATCCGCTGAGACCCAGCCAGTTCCCGAACTTCTGGCCTGCCACCCCTCGGCCACCATCCCGCCGCACGGATCCGGTGGTCTGTACGAGGGGGTGGGGTGGGGTCTGTGGGTTTGGGGGGTGGGGAGCGGGGGCGGGCGTGATTAGGGTGGAATCTGAGGCCGCTTTGTGCCGTTGACCTGGTGCTTTGCGGGGAGTTGCGCGCAAGAGGATGAGGCGGTGCGGATGCGTGAGCTGGTGGAGACGGCGCGGCTGTGGGTGGCTGAGGGGCGGGCCGCTTTTTTGGCCCGGCCCGTGACCGAGCAGGGGTTCGGGCCGCGGGATCCGGCCGGGGCCGTGCTCGTCGATGCGCGCGGGGAGTGTGTCGGGGCGCTATACCGGGGGGTGTTCGACGCCGAGCTGGTGGCCGAGGCCGGGGCGATGGGGGCCCGGGAGAACGCGCGGGTGTGCGAGGTCTCGGTGGGGGCGGGCGAGGCCGTCGAGGCGCGGCTGACGTGCGGCGGGCAGGCGGAGATCCTGCTCCAGTCGCTCGATTCGGTGCCCGCCGAGTGGTGGGAGCTGCTCGGGCAGGGGGCCGGGGTGGCTCTGGTCACCCGGTTGGGCGAACGGGCGGACCACGTGGTGAGCGAGGTCGTACGGGCCACCGACGCGGCGCGCGATGATGCCGGGCGGCGGGCCGGTGAGCTGTTGCGCACGCGGCGGCCCGGGCGGGACGCGCTGTACGGGGAGTCCGGTCTGGTGCTGGTCGAGGCGTACCCGTCGGCTCCGTACCTGGTGATCGGCGGTGGTGGTGAGCTGGCCGGCCTCATCGCGCGGCAGGCCGCGCTGCTGGAGTGGGGTGCGCAGATCGTGGAGTCCGCAGCGGAGGCTGGGAAGGTGCTCGCGGACCACCGGGACTCCGCCTGCCTGGTGCTGCTCAGCCACGAGCCCGACTTCGACGTGCCGACGCTGTGCACGGCGCTGGCACTGGAGGTTCCGTACGTCGGGGCGCTGGGTTCGCGGCGGACCACGGCGAGGCGCCGCGACGGGCTGGTCGCCGCGGGGGTGGGCGAGGAGCAGCTGGCTCTGGTGCACGGGCCCATCGGCCTGGATCTGGGTGCCCGGACCCCGGCGGAGACGGCGCTGGCGATCTGCGCCGAGATCCTCGGGGTGCTGAGCGGGCGGGAGGAGGTGCGGGGGCTGCGTGACTCCGACGGCCCGCTGAGGGGGTAGCCGGGCTGAGGGGTGGCCGGGGCTGAGTGGGTAGCCGGGGAGAGAAGTACGCATATTGGGGCTTAGTGCGGGAAAATGGTCGGTATGGACATGATCCTGAGTGTGGACCCGGTCCTCACCGACATCGCGTGGTTCCTGGTCGTCGGCCTGGTCGTCGTCGCCCTGCTGCTCGGGGGCTTCAAGCTGGGGCAGCGGGTGCGGGCCAAGGAGCCGCCGCCGCCGACCACCGAGGAGCAGCCGCACCTGCCCGACGGCGGGGCCGTCCACGAGGTCCGCGAGGAGCGGGACCCGGTGGAGTTCCCCGAGGGCGGTCTGAGGCCGCACGAGATGCAGGGCTACGGGAACTTCGGTTCCACCACCTCCACCCATCCGGACGACGTCCGGGCGGAGCGGGAGTCCGGGTACGAGCAGGTGGAGGGCCCGGGTCCGCACCCGCAGCCGGGGGCTCCCCCGGACGCCGGGCGCGGTGCGCACGCCTGAGGACCTGAAGACCTACAGATCCTTCGACCTCCGTAGTCTCCGGCCCCCCCTAGCCTCCGGCCCTCTGATCCGCGCCCCCGCGCGGGTCAGAGGGCCGTTTTGAGTCGGAGCACCTCCGGTGGCGGGTGGCGGGTCGACGTGTGGCGGACTTCCGCCGTCAGGGGTGGGTCGAGGGGGTGGAAGGGGACTTCACCCAGTCCGATGGCCGTGACCGTGGCCGGCGGGCCGGCCGTCGGGGTGCGTGGGGCGGCCGTACGCGAGGCCGCGCCTGACGTCGACGTCGTACGCGCCGCCAGTTCCGCCGCCACCTCTGCGCGCACGGCCCCGGTCAGCGGGCTCGACACGAGCGGGGTCTGGTCGCCCACCGGCAGGACCAGCACCAGGGCGAGCGGGCGGCGCGCGGTGCCGGTGTAGCCCACCACCGCCGCGTCGCGGACGTCCGTGTGCCGCAGCTTCTGCCAGCCCCGCCGGCCGGCCGGGTAGGCCTGGTCCAGGCGCTTGATGACCAGGCCCTCGACGCCGTTGGCCGGCAGGGTCTCGTACCAGGTGGCGGCCAGTTCCGGGTCCGTGGTCATCGGGACCGGCTGGAGGGGCGGGCCGAGCGGGAGGAGGAGGTCGACGAGCAGCGCGCGGCGGCGCTCGTACGGGCGGCCGCGTACGTCGAGCCCGGCCAGTTCCAGCACGTCGAAGGCGGCGTACGAGGCCGGCAGGCTCTGCGCGAGCACCGCGGCCCGGGCCGCCGTGGCCGCCGCCCGCCGCTGTACGAGCGCGAAGTCCGTACGGCCCGCGTGCCAGACCACCACTTCGCCGTCGAGCACCGTCCCGGCGGGCAGGTGCAGGGCGGCCGCCGCCAGGTCGGGGAAGGCGCTGGTCACGATGCGGCCCGAGCGGGCCTGCAGGACGACGTCCTCCTCCGTGCGCAGGACGACGAGGCGGTGCCCGTCGAACTTCGGCTCGTACGCCAGCCCCGCCCCGCGCGGCAGGGTGCGTACGGGCGCGGCCAGCGCGACCCGGATCACGGCAGCCGTCCCGCCAGGTCAAGGTCGAGCAGGGTGCCGAAGAGGTCGCCGTCGCGGGCCAGCCGCGGCGGGATGTCGTCGGCGAGGAAGACCAGGTCGTCCGGGGTCCGGCAAGCCGACACCTCCTCCCAGGAGACGGGCGCGGAGACGGTCGGCCGGGCCCGCGCGCGCAGGGTGTAGGGGGCGGCGGTGGTCTTGGCGGCGGCGTTCTGGCTGTGGTCGACGAAGACCTTGCCGGGGCGCAGCGCCTTGGTCATGCGGTGGACGACGAGGCCGGGGAGCTCGCGTTCGGCCTCCTGGGCGAGGAGCTTCGCGTACGCGGACACCCGCGCGGACGGGGTCGGCTCCAGCGGTGCGGCCAGGTGCACGCCCTTGGAGCCGGAGGTCTTGGCGCAGGCGTGCAGGCCGTCGGCGGCGAGCCGGTCGCGCAGCCAGAGGGCTACGGCGCAGCACTCGACGGCGGTGGCGGGCGGACCGGGGTCGAGGTCCAGGATCAGGCGGTCGGCGACGGCGGGGCGGCCGGCGGGCCACTGGGGGGTGTGGAACTCGACGACGAGGTTGGCGGCCCACATGAGGGAGGGCAGGTCGGCGACGACGACCTGTTCGGCGGAGGGTTCGTCGGAGCGGGGCACGGGGGTGGTCTTCACCCAGTCGGGTGTGCCGGGCGGCGGATTCTTGGTGAAGAAGAGCTGGCCCTGCGGTCCGTCGGGATAGCGCAGGAAGGACACCGCCCGGTCGTGGACGTGGGCGAGGAGGGTGTCGGCGACGGTGGCGTAGTAGTGGAGCACCTCGCCCTTGGTGAAACCGGTCTCCGGGTACAGGACCTTGTCGAGGTTGCTGAGCGCGATGCGACGGCCCTCCACCAAAGTGATCGGCGTCATACGATGAGATTGCCACGAAACGGGAGGAACCGGGCTATGCGATCCATCTGGAACGGCGCGATCTCCTTCGGTCTGGTCAGCATTCCGATCAAGCTCGTGAACGCCACCGAGAGCCACTCGATCTCCTTCCGGCAGATCCACCTCGGCGACGGCGGGCGCATCCGCTACCGCAAGGTGTGCGAGCTCGACGGCGAGGAAGTGTCGAGCGCCGAGATCGGCAAGGGGTACGAGGAGGCGGACGGGTCGATCATCCCGATCACCGACGAGGACCTGGCGCAGCTGCCGATCGCCACCGCCAAGACGATCGAGATCATGTCGTTCGTCCCGGCGGAGGAGATCGACCCCTTGCAGATGGACGCGGCGTACTACCTGGCGGCGAACGGGCCGACGGCGGCGAAGCCGTACACGCTGCTGCGGGAGGCGCTGAAGCGGAGCCGGAAGGTCGCGATCGCCAAGTACGCGCTGCGGGGGCGGGAGCGGCTGGGGATGCTGCGGGTCGTCGACGACGTGATCGCGATGCACGGGCTGTTGTGGCCGGACGAGATCCGGGTGCCGGAGGGGGTGGCGCCGGAGGCGGACGTATCGGTACGGGAGGCCGAACTCGACCTGGCGGACGCGCTGATGGCCACGCTCGGCGAGGTGGAGATGTCCTCGCTGCACGACGACTACCGGGACGCCGTGGAGGCGTTGATCGCGGCGAAGGCGGGTGGGGCGTTCGAGCCGACGGAGCCTGTGGTGGAGCCGGCCGGTGGGCAGGTGATCGACCTGATGGCGGCGCTGGAGAAGAGTGTGCGGGCGGCGAAGGAGTCTCGGGGGGAGGGGGTGGGGGCGGCCGGGGCGGCCGAGGTGGAGGCCGAGGCCGAGGTTACGCCGATGCGGCGGAAGGCGGGGCGGGGCGGTGCGGGGGCGAGGGCGGGGGCGGCTGCGCCGAAGGCGGTGGGCGGGAAGAAGTCGACGGCGGCGTCGGCCAAGAAGACTGCGGCTTCGGCCGCTTCGAAGAAGAAGACCACTACGGCCGCCAAGGGGACGAAGTCGGCCAAGTCGGGGGGTGCGGCGGCCAAGTCCACTTCTGCCTCCGCCAAGAAGGCGGCCTCGGGCGCGAAGAAGGCGGCTGCGCCGCGGAAGCGGTCGTCTGCCTGACGGCTCCTGACGGGGTGTCGGGGCGGCGGGGCGGCGGGGTGTGCCTGCGGCGCTGCTCCCCGCCCCGCCCTTCCACCGTTCCCTGGGGCTCCGCCCCAGACCCCGCTCCTCAAACGCCGGAGGGGCTGGACAGTGGTTAACGGCGGAGCCAGGTTCTTGTGTCGCGGGCCAACGTGAACAGGGCTTCGATGTCCGGGGGGTGGAGGGTGGTGGGGGCATGTGTGAGGTGTGGGGTGGCTGTTGGGGGGTGGAGGACGTGGATGTCGCGGAGCGTGGGGGCCACGTCGATGCGGGAGGCGTCCGGCAGGGCCAGGGCCGGGGTGACCGTCGCGCTCAGGGTGCGGCCGGCGGCGGCCGCCGCGCGGCGGGTCCAGCGGGGGTCCGGGCGGGGGTCCGTACGGCCGACGGTCAGCAGGAGGTCGCCGACCACCGCGCGCTGACGACGGCCCGGGACCGTGCGGACGCAGAAGATCCCGGCCGGGCCGATGAGCAGGTGGTCGATGCGGCCGAAGCCGGGGAGCGGAACGCAGTGCAGGACCCGCCAGCCCTCCGGCTCCAGGGCGTCGAAGGCGTCGCCCATCCGCTGCCGGGCGGTCAGTTCCTGGCGCATGCGGTGCCGCGCGCGGCTTCCCGCCGGGGCGTGGGTCAGCTCCCCCAGTAGCGTCTCGCCGGGGCGGTTCGGGGCCAGGTCCGCGTCCGGCGGGAGGGCGAGGCGCCGCAGGTCGGCGGCCGTGGGGACCGGCGGCGGGCCGATCGAGACGGCGCCGGTCAAGTACGGGCGCAACGCCGCCAGGACCGCCTCACGGTGATCGTCCGCGAGGACGCTGATCCGGTTGGCCTGCCGGTCGTACCAGGCCACCGCCTGCCCGTCGGGCAGGTTGACGTACAGCCGGCCACGGCCGGGCCGGCCGCTCGGCAGCACCTTGAGTCCGCGCATCGCCCTCACCCCCGCCGTCCATGGGAGCAGCCGGGACCTCGCAGGGCAATCCCTCGGTTGTGTAACGACTCCGACGGGACGTTGCCGCTTCGCTGTTACACATCCGGCGCTCCGCCGCAACGGCCGGCGCCTAGGTTCATCCACGTAGCCGTCCACTGTCCCGCCCCGGACCGTCCCCACTCCGGACCTCTCAGCCCACCAGTACGGAAGGACTTCCCGTGAGCACCGTCAGCCGCCGCACTCTCGTTCGCGCCGCCGCCGTGGCCGCATGTGCCGGAAGTCTGCTGGCGCTGCCCACCGCCGCCGCCCTGGCCGAGGGGGTGCCGGCGGCCTCGTCCGCGCATTCCGCGGCCCCGCAGCGGGTCCTGGTCAAGAGCCTCGCCCTCGCCGACGGGGTGTCGACGGCGAAGGTCTACCGCACGGCCAAGGGGGCCTACCAGGCCGACATCCTGACCGCCGCGGGCGACAAGGCCGTCACCCTGACGAGCCGTGACGGGATCACCGCCGTCGGTACCGCCGGGGACCTGCACGCCACGCTGGATTCCGACGGGCGGCTGACCTCCTGGATGGGCGAGGTCCCCGCGGCGGGCGCCGACCACTCGGTCCCGGGCACCGACGGGCACAAGACCGGGACCCGCGACGGCCACGTCGTCCCGGCCACGGCCCAGCGCCAGACGGGGGCCGACCGGCGCGAGGTCGCGACCGGGTCCGAGGACGCGCAGCGCCTGAGCACGCTGGCCGACGGCCCCGGCGAGGGCGTGCTGCTGCTCGCGGCGGGCGGAGCCATCGCGGCCGTCGGCGCCGCCGGGCTCGGCTTCGCGATGCTGCGCCGCGGGCGCACCGACAGCTGACAGGCCGCCGAGCGACCGGTCAGCGGCTCGCCCGGCGCGGCCGCGCCGTCGACCGGGGAAAAGGGATGTACCTGTGCATAGGGTTGGCGCGATCGACCGATCGTCGTCCAGCGCGGACAGAAGGGCACAAGGGGCCGTGACCAGGTTTCGCTTCCGTGCGGCCGCGCTCCACGGCCTGCCGACCCACGCCCTGCCGGCCCTCGCTCTGCTGGCGCCGCTCGCCCTGGTGACGGGCTGCGGGAACACCGGCGGGCTGGTCGCCGCCGGGGCCACGCCGACTGCGAGCGGGCCCGTACACCTGTGGCCGGACCGCCGGGGGGCGACCGTACCGCCCGCCGATCCGGGTGGGGCGCCGCCCGAGTACATCCAGGGGATCCCGCCGGTCCGGGACCAGGACGTGCACGCCGTCGATCCGGTGGCCCTCGTCCAGGCGGAGCTGCGGGCCCGCCCGGGGGCGGAGGTCGGCACGGACGGGATGCCTCCCGAGACCGCCGCCGCGATTCAGGCGTGCGGGGAGGACGAGGACGAGGAGCCCGGGTCGTGCCCGGTGCTCAAGCCGTACTACCGGGACCTCACGGGCAACGGTACGGACGAGCTGATCGTCGGCATCGAGTTCCCCGACAAGATGATGTCCGTACGGGTGTACACGGCCGACCCGGACGGGCGGCTCAACCGGATCATGGCGACCACGGAGACCGTCATCTCGGTGGAACTGGCCGCACGGGACGTGATCCTGCGGGTGCCCAGCGGGAACCACGGCTACGAGCTGATCACCGCCTGGTCCTGGGACGAGAAGCAGCTCACCATGCTGCCGACGCGCGAGCAGATCGTACGGGTGCCCGGCAATCCGAAGCCGGCGCTCACGAAGCCCTCGCGCACTGCCCCGCCCTCGGCTTCCACGGCTCCCACGGCTCCGGCGGCTTCCACGGCTCCGAGCGCCCCGTGAGACCGCGGCTGCGGCTCCGGCCGCCCGCCTGGACCGCCACGCTGACCTGGAAGTCGGCGTGCTTCATCGTGGTGATGTGCTGCTCGCTGGCCGCCGTACTGGGTGCGCTCGTGCACGTGGAGGTGACCCGCCAGACGGTGGCCACGGCGCGGGAGAAGGCCCTCGGCAAGCTGCACGACGCGTCGCGCGCCTACGAGGCGGGCGAGGCCCTGCCGCCCGACGCGGGGCTGGATCCCGTGGGGCTGCCGCCCGATCTGCGGGCCCTGGCCGTGGGCGGGCAGCGCGCGACGGTGGTGGCGGACTACCGGGGCCGGCCCACGATGTGGGCGGCGGCGCCGGCGGACGGGCGCGCGCTGGCGGCCGCCGTCGACTACGGGCAGAGCGCGCGCACGATCAGCGGGCTGGACAACGCGATCATCGGCTCGTCCGTCCTGGCGATCGGCGGGACGCTGCTGGTGGGCGCGTTCGCGGTGACCCGGGTGACGCGGCGGCTGCACCAGACGGCGACCGTCGCGCGGCGGATCACCCAGGGCGATCTGGACGCGCGGGTGGGAGACCCGCGGACGAAGGACCCCTCGCGGCACCAGGACGAGGTGGCGACGGTGGCCGGGGCGCTGGACACGATGGCGGGGAGCCTGCAGGCGAAGCTGGAGAGCGAGCGGCGGTTCACGGCGGACGTGGCGCACGAGCTGCGTACGCCGCTGACGGGGTTGCAGGCGGCGTCGGAGCTGTTGCCGGAGAGCCGGCCGACGGAGCTGGTGCGCGAGCGGGTCCGGACGATGCGGCAGCTGACGGAGGACCTGCTGGAGATCTCGCGGCTGGATTCGGGCAGCGAGGTGGTGGAGAGCGACCTGCACCAGCTGGGGCGGCTGGTACGGCGGGTGGTGCGGGCGTCGGGGACGGACACGGAGGTGGTGGTCGTCCGGGACGCGCACGTGGAGACGGACCGGCGGCGGCTGGAGCGGGTCCTGGGGAACCTGGTGGCCAACGCGCACAAGCACGGGCGGGCGCCGGTGGTCCTGACGGTGGACGGGCCGGTGGTGACGGTACGGGACCACGGGGACGGCTTCCCCGCCTACCTGCCGGCGCACGGCCCGCAACGCTTCCGCAGCGGCGGCAAGGGCCACGGCCTCGGCCTGACGATCGCCGTGGGCCAGGCCCGGGTGATCGGCGCCCGACTGGAGTTCCGGCAGGCGCGGGGCGGCGGCGGCCTCGCGGTACTGACCCTCCCGGCTGCGTCGTCCAGCCCCGCCGACGCATAAGACGGGACCCGGGGCCGGGCCGCAGGGTCAAGCCCGGGCCGAGCCCGAGGTCAGGCCCGGGCCGACCCGGCGGTCACGCCCGGGCCGACCCGGCGGTCACACCCGGGCCGGCCCAGCGCTCACGCCCGCGGGGTCTTCGTCCAGGGCCAGCGCGGTCTGGGTTTGGTGCCCGTGGGGCGGTGGAGGTATTTCCAGCCCTGTTGGAGGCCCAGGCGCTTGGAGTAACCCGCCGGGACGCGTTCGTAGAGGAGGACCGTCGGCGGACCGCCGTCCTGCGACGGGACCGGGATCTCGTACCACTTCGGGGGGTGGCCGGTCGGGCCGAGGAGGATCGGGAGGACCCGGCCGTCCATCGGGCCGCCCTCGAACGGGGTCGGTTCGCTTCTCACCCCACCAGTGTCACAGCAGGTGGGCCGCCTCGGAGACCACCGGTATCACGCGGCGGGCCAGGACCCCGACCGGCCCGTCCGCCGATTCCAGGGCGAGGGCGGCGCGGGCGGCCGCGGCCGTCTCCGGGTCCGTGGCGGCGGTGGCCGTCAGCAGGGCGATGAACTGGTCCAGCAGCCAGTCCCGCAGGGTGTCGGTCTGCGGTTGCTTGCCCTCGTCGATCCAGATGAGGGAGGCCGCCTCGACCGCCGTGATCCACGTACGGACCATCATGCGCAGCCGGGGGCCCGGGGCCGGGACACCGAGGTGGAAGAGGATCTGCTCCGCGGCGGCCCGGCGGATGCCGTCGACCGTGGCCGTCGTGCGGGAGGTCTCGACGACGCTGCCGCCCTGGAGGAGGGCGGCGAAGCCGGCGTCGTGCTCGTCGACGAAGGCGAGGTAGCGGTCCAGGGCCCGGGAGAGGCGCTGGGTCAGGGGGCCGTACTGGGGCTCCGCGAAGCAGAGCTTGAGGACGTCGGCCGCCGAGCGCAGGGCGGCCTCGTACAGCTGCTGTTTCCCGCCAGGGAAGTAGCGGTAGACGAGCGGGCGGGAGACCCCGGCGGCCTCGGCGACGTCGTCCAGCGAGACCTCCTCCGGCGCCCGGTGCGCGAACAGCGAGAGGGCGGCGTCGAGGAGTTGGGCTCGCCGCTCCTCGACGCTCAGCCTGCGGTAGGCGCGTACGGTCATGTCCGCAGGGTAGCCCCACGCAGGGCGCGCGCGGCCTTCTCTTTCCGATCGGCCCCGCGGGCGCAGGGCCGGCCTGACGCGACGCCCGGCCCGGTCCGAAAGAAAGACCGCAGCGCGGGGACGACCCGACGGCCGGGGCGCGCTACGCCAGGAGGCCCGAGCTCTGCCACAGCTTGCGGCCGACTCCCCGCAGGACGCCTATGTCGTCGAGGAAGTCGGTGAGCCGCTTCGCGCCGCTCTGCATGACCTCCCGGCGGTGGCCGCTCGCCCGGACCTGGGCGACGGCTTCGCGGCGGTCGAGGCCGACGTGGTCGTAGACGGCCGGGTTCACGAAGGCGAGCGAGAAGACGCGCGCGGCCTCGCCGCAGCTGATGCGGGTGAGCTCCTGCTCCCAGCGCGGCGCGGTCAGCATCTGGCGGCGCAGTTCCTCGCGGGCGTAGCGGACGTGCCGGGCCTCCTCGATCACGTGGATGCGGGTGACCCCGCGGATCAGCGGCTGGACGCGCTCGTCCGGGAAGGTCAGGCGCTGCATCCAGTCGAGGATCTCCTCGCCGAGGAGGGTGCAGGCGAAGGAGCCGGGGGTGGTGGAGATGGTCTTCAGCACCCGCGCGAGGTTGTGGTTGAGGCGGGAGACCGGGTACGCGGGGGCGCCGGACTTCTGGATCATCCGGGCGAACATCATCGAGTGGCGGCACTCGTCGGCGATCTCGGTCAGGGCGTAACGGACGTGATTGCTGGTCAGGGACTTGTCGTAGATGTGACGGACCAGCAGCTGCATCAGGATGATCTCGAACCAGATGCCGAGCGAGCCGAGCGCCGCGGCCTCGTGGCGGGAGAGGTCGATGCGCTGCTCCTCCCCCATTTTCCGCCAGAGCGGGGTGTCGTAGAGGGAGAGCAGCTCCGGCGGCCAGTAGTACTTGCCTTCGACGAGTGGGGCTTCCCAGTCGAGTTCCTTGTCGGGGTCGAAGGAGTGCTTGGCCGAGGATTCGAGCAGGCGCTCGGCGATCTGCTCACGGTCCTTGAGCAGGCCGAGGGCGTCCCTGAGCGCGGCTCGTTCGGTCGGCACGGTCGTCATGGCGGGGACACCTCGTCATCGGGTTTCCGGCGGTCACCAGTTATGAGACTGCTTGTCAGCAAGGCCGTCAATCCCCCGCGCACGACTTGTTGACCCGGCGTCTACCAACGTGTGACCCTGCCAACTATCCGGTCCCACACCGCAGTACGTGAGACGAGGGGGCGTCAATGTCGACGCACGAGCTCTACACCACCCACCCGCGCGAGGCCGTCTGGCAGGTGCCCGCCACCGGCTCCGCCCGCTTCAGCTGGGAATACGACGACGGCCGCGAGCGGCTCCTCGCCCTGTACCAGAAGGGCAAGGACAAACAATGGGACGGCGCCAAGCGCATCGACTGGGGCATCGAGGTGGATCCCTTCAATCCGCTCGGCACCCCGGACGAGGCCCTGACGCTGTACGGGACACGGCACTGGGCCAAGCTCACCGAGAAGGACAAGGGCGAGCTGCGCCGGCACTACGCCTCCTGGAACTTCAGCCAGTTCCTGCACGGTGAGCAGGGCGCGATGGTGTGCGCCGCCCGCATCGTCGAGTCCGTGCCGGACCTCGACGCGAAGTTCTACTCCGCCACCCAGACCATGGACGAGGCACGGCACGCCGAGATCTTCGGGCGCTTCCTGCACGAGAAGGTCGGGATGCTCTACCCGGTCAACGACAGCCTCCGGGCGCTGCTCGGCGACACCCTGCGCGACGCGCGGTGGGACATGCCGTACCTGGGCATGCAGGTGCTCATCGAGGGGCTCGCGCTGGCCGCGTTCGGCATGATCCGCGACACGACCGACAAGCCGCTGCCGAAGCAGATCCTGGCGTACGTGATGCAGGACGAGGCCCGGCACGTGGCATTCGGGCGGATGGCCCTGCGCGACTACTACAAGCAGCTGACGGACGCCGAGCGGCGCGAGCGCGAGGAGTTCGTGATCGAGGGCTGCTACCTGATGCGGGACCGCTTGCGCGGGGTGGAGGTGCTGGAGAACTTCGGCATCCCGAAGAAGGAGGCGGAGCAGTACAGCGAGGAGGCCGAGTTCCTCCAGCTGTTCCGCAAGCTGCTCTTCAGCCGGATCGTGCCGTGCGTGAAGGACATCGGGCTCTGGGGCGAGCGGCTCCAGCGGGCGTATCTGGACATGGGCGTCTTCGACATGGGCGACTCGAACCTGGACCTGCTGATGAGCCAGGACGAGGAGATCGCCGAGGCCCTGGACCGGGAACGGTTCGCGGCCGAGGAGGCGGAGCGGGTGGCGGAGGTCGAGGCGGCGATCTCGGACGGCGCCGACGCGTAGCCGGGCGGCTGCGGGAGCCGCAGCGGGAACGGGCCGCGCCGTCAGCGCGTGGCCAGGGCCGCTTCCATGACCGCCCGCGCGATCGGTGCGGCGGCCAGGTTCCCGCTGATGTCCCCGCGGTCCGCGGCCGCGTCCTCGACCACCACGGCCACCGCGACCGACGGCACCGCCTCGCCCTCCGCCTTGGCCCAGGCGATGAACCACGCGTACGGGGTCCCCGCGTTGCCGACGCCGTGCTGCGCGGTGCCGGTCTTGCCGCCGACCACCGCGCCGGGGATCGCCGCGTTCCGGCCCGTGCCGTTCTCCACGACCTTCACCATCAGCTCCTGGAGGCGCAGCGCGGTGACCGGGCTCATCGCCCGGCCCAGGCTGCGCTGGCTGCCGCGACGGACCGGGGAGCCGTTGTCCTGGGTCGTGCGCTCCACCAGGTAGGGAGCCTTCAGCTCACCGCCGTTGGCGACCGCGGCCGCCACCATCGCCATCTGCAGCGGTGTGGCCTTGGTGTTGAACTGGCCGATCGAGGACAGGGCCAGCTGGTCCTGGCTCATGTCGGTGTCGAAGTTCGACCGGGACACCCACGAGGGGACCCGCAGCCCGTCGCCGTTGAAGCCGAAGCGCCGCGCCGCCTCCACCATGCCGCGCAGCCCGACCTGCACGCCGATCTTGGCCATCACCGTGTTGCAGGACCACTGCACCGCGTCGGCCATCGAGGCGTCCTCGCAGCCCGTGCCCGCGTTCGGCAGCAGGGTGCTGGTCCCGGGCAGCGGGTACGGGTCGGGGGTCCGGGTCGGCGCGTCCACGTCGGAGACCACGCCCGCGTCGAGGGCGGCCGCCGCCGTCACGATCTTGAAGGTGGACCCGGGCGGGTAGGTCTCGCGCAGCGCCCGGTTGAGCATCGGCCGGGCCGGGTCCGCGTTCAGCGCGGCCCAGGCCTCCTTCACCTTCTCGCCCGTGCCGGAGAGCACGGAGGGGTCGTAGGAGGGACTGCTGACCAGGGCGAGGATCTTCCCGGTGGCCGGTTCCACGGCGGCCACCGCCCCGCGCTTGCCCGCGAGCCCGACGTACGCGGCCGTCTGCATGCCGGAGCGGACGGTGGTGACGGCGTTCCCGCCGGCCGGGCGGCCGCGGGCCAGGTCGTACCAGAGCGGGAAGGCGGAGAGCCCCGGGTCGGTGCCCGACAGGAGCGCGTCTTCGGCCCGTTCCACGAAGCTGGTCCCGTACGTCTGGGAGGAGAAGCCGGTGACGGGCGCATAGAGCGGGCCGTTCTCGTACGTCCGTTCGTAGCGCAGCAGCTGGCCGCTGTCGCGGGAGCCCGTGACGGGGCGGCCGTCGACCAGGATGTCCCCGCGGGGCTGCGCGTAGCGCTCGATGGCGGGGCGCTTGTTGGCCGGGTTCGCGCCGTAGCCGGCCGACTCCCAGACCTGTACGCGGGTGATGTTGACCAGCAGGGCGACGAGCAGGGCCGCGCAGAAGTACGCGCACCAGCGGATGTAGCGGATCACTCGGCCGGCTCCTGTGCGGGGCGGGGTCTGCGGGCGCTGTCGCTGAGCCGGACCAGCAGGGCGACGATGATCCAGTTGGTGACGACGGAGGAGCCGCCCTGCGCCAGGAAGGGCATGGCCATGCCGGTGAGCGGGATCAGCCCGGTGACTCCGCCCGCGATGACGAAGACCTGGAGGGCGACGATCGATGCGAGCCCGGTGGCCAGCAGCCGCCCGAACGGGTCCCGCAGCGACAGCCCGGCGCGGAAGCCGCGGGCCACGAGGAGCCCGTAGAGGAGCAGGATCGCGGTGAGGCCGACGAGCCCGAGCTCCTCGCCGGCGGTGGCGAGGACGAAGTCCGACTTGGCGGCGAAGCCGATGAGGAAGGACTGGCCGTGGCCGAGCCCGGCGCCGAGCAGGCCGCCGGCGCCGAAGGCGAAGAGGGACTGGGCGAGCTGGCCGGGGCCTTCGCCGCGCTCGATGGACGCGAAGGGATTCAGCCAGTCCTCCACGCGGCTGTGCACGTGCGGCTCGAACGTCCCGACGGCGTACGCGCCGACGGCGGCGAGCAGCAGCCCGATCGCGATCCAGCCGATCCGCCCGGTGGCCGTGAACAGCATGATCACGAACAGGCCGAAGAACAGCAGCGAGGTCCCCAGGTCCCGCTCCAGGACCAGTACGCCCACGCTGAGCAGCCAGATCGCGAGGATCGGGCCGAGCACCCGGCCGGGAAGGAGGCGCAGCTTCCAGAAGAGCCGGCGGCCGGTGAGCGCGAGGGCGGTGCGGTTCGCGGCGAGGTACGCGGCGAAGAAGACGGCGAGCAGGATCTTGGCGAACTCCCCCGGCTGGAAGGACAGTCCCGCGAACCGGATCCAGATGTGCGCGCCGTTGACCGCCGGGAAGAAGACGGGCACCAGCATCAGGACCAGGGCGGCGGCCACGGAGAGGTACGCGTAGCGCTGCAGGACGCGGTGGTCGCGCAGCAGCGCGACGACCGCGACGAAGAGCGCCAACCCGAGCCCGGACCACAGGAGCTGGTCCCCGGCGGTGAGGTGGGCGGGCGTGGTCGCGTCGAGCCGCTGGATGAGGACGAGTCCGAGCCCGTTGAGCAGGACGGCGATCGGGAGCACGAGGGGGTCGGCGTACGGGGCCCTGAGCCGGACGGCGAGGTGCGCGATCAGGGCGGCCGCGGCGAGGCCGGCGGCGTAGCGGGCGGCGGAGCCGGGGACGTGCCCGGCGGTCGCGAGGCCGACGTGGAGGTGACCGAGGACGGCGATCAGGACGGCTCCGGCGAGGAGCGTCAGCTCGACGCCGCGGCGCATGGGGGCGCGGGCGTCGGGAGGCGGGGGCGGGGCGGGCTCCGTCACCTTCGCCGTCAGAGCGGTCATACGGCAAACGTAGCAAGCCGGCGGATGGTATGTCCGCTTATGTCATAGTGTGCCGAAGAGTCGTCAGAAACGGTCGCAATCAGGAGCCGAGCCTTATGGGACCTGTGGAATTCATCGTCCTCGCCTTTCCCGAGGAGCAGCTGCGGGTCCAGGCGGTCGAGGCGGTGATGGGGCTGCGCAAGGCCGGGGTGGTCCGGCTGATCGACGGTCTCCTCGCGACGAAGACGGCGGCGGGCGAGGTGCTGGCGGCCGAGTTCGACGAGTTCGTCGAACTGCACGGGCTGCTGACGGGGCGGGACGTGGCACGGCTGATCGGGCCGGAGGACGTGCAGGAGGCCGCGGGGCTGCTGGAGCGCGGGAGCTGCGCGCTGCTGCTGGTGGTCGAACACGTGTGGGCCGAGGACGCGGCGATCGCCGTACGGGCGGCGGGCGGGCGGATCGTCGGCTCGGTCCGCATCCCGCTGGACCGGATGGCCTCGGACCCGCGGACGGGGGTGGCGTGATGTTCATCCGACCGGTGGGCGTGACGGTCCGCTCGGCGGACCGCCCTGCGGGCCGTCCGCTGCTCCAGGGCCTGCTGGCCCGGGCGGCGGGATCCGCGCAGGGAGTGGTGGCGGACCAGCCCCGGCACGGGGTGCGGTGGCGGCCGGCGGAGCGGATCGAGCGGGCCGAACCGAGGCGCGAGCCGGAGCCGGAGTTGGAGCCTGAGCTGGAACCGGAGCCCGAGCCGGACCTGGAGCCCGAGCCGGAGCCCGGGGAATGGTTGGAGGCCGGCTTCTCGGAGTTCCCTCCACCGGGGGAACCGTCAGGCGGACCGGCGCCCCGGACGGGCCTGGCGGCGGAGCTGACCCAACTGGCCGTCCTCGCCCGCGAGGGCCTGCTCACCCCGGAGGAGTTCGCGTCGGCCAAGGCGCGCCTGCTGCGGGATTGAAAGCTGTACCCCCAACCGGGTGGCCGGCGCGCGACCCCTGACCCGCCTGGGCGATTTGTCATATCGCTCGTGGCAGCATCGGGCGTCTCGTCCCGGAGGTGATCGCATGTCACATCGGCCGCTTCGCGCCGCCTGTATCGCCGCAGTGCTCCTCGTCGCCGGGCCGGCTCCGGACGCCGGCGCCGAGCCGGGGCTGCCCGAAACGGAGTCCGTGGGGGTCCTGCTCACCCGTCTGCAGGGGCTCTACCAGAAGGCCGAGGAGGCCACCGAGGCCTACAACGCCACCGAGGAGGCCCTCAAGTCCGGCCAGGTCGAGGAGCGGCAGCGCGCCACCGAGCTCGGTCAGGCCCGTACCGCCCTGGCGTCCGAGAAGGCCCTCGCCGGGCGGCTGGCCCGGGAGCAGTACCAGGCCACGCGAGGCCTGTCCCCCTACGCCCGGATGCTGCTCGCGGGCGACCCCCAGGCCGCCCTGGACCAGCGTCGGCTCGTCGCCCGCGAGGGCGCCCGGCGGGCCGGCGTACTGGACCGGCTCCGGCGCGGCGAGCGGGAGGCCGACGTGCTCGCCGTGCGGGCCCGCAAGGTGCTGGACACCCAGCAGGCCCTGGCCGCCCGGCGCAAGCGTCACCAGGAGGAGGTCTCCGCACAGCTCAAGGAGGTCGAGCGGGTCCTGGCCTCGCTGACCCCGGAGCAGCTGGCGCGGATCGGTGCGAAGGAGGCCGAGGACACGGCCGCGGCGCAGCGCGACCTGGTGGACTCCGGCCGCCTGCCGGCCCGTACCGGGACGCCCACGGCGGCGGGCGGCGCGGCCCTCACGTACGCGGCCGCCCAGATCGGCAAGCCGTACGTGTGGGGCGCCGAGGGGCCAGGGTCCTTCGACTGCTCCGGGCTCACCTCGCAGGCGTGGGCGCACGGGGGGCGGGTCATCCCGCGGACCAGCCAGGAGCAGTGGGCCCGGCTGCCGAAGGTGCCGCTGGACCAGCTGCGGCCCGGGGACCTGGTGGTCTACTTCCCCAAGGCCACCCATGTGGGCCTGTACGTCGGAGACGGCAAGGTGATCCAGGCGCCGCGGCCGGGGGCGAAGGTCAAGCTCTCGCCGATCGCCGCGAATCCGCTGCTCGGGGCCGTGCGGCCGGATCCCGACGGGACCCCGCTGACGGAGTTCACCCTTCCGCCGCTGCCCGCGGACGCCGGGGCGGCGACGGAAGGGGACGACGCCGGTTACTCCGCCGAGGAGGCCCCGGAGGAGGCGGAGTCCTCGGGCGCGGCGCCCGCGGCCGAGGAGACCTCCGCCAGGTAGTCCGCCGCGTCCTCGGGGTCGTAGAAGTACGCGTCGAAGTCGGCCGGGTTGTCGAAGCCGTTGGCGAATCGGTTCGCCACCGGCTGGAGCTGCCCGGCCGCGCCGATCAGGTTCAGGACGTGCTCCGGCGGGACGCCCAGCATCGCGTTCGTCCACTGGGTCACCGGCTTGCCGGTGGTGAACCAGAACTTCTCGAAGGTCGCCTTCATCCACGCCTCGTCGAACGGCTTGTCGCCGTGCATCAGGATCGAGGAGAGGTAGGAGGCCGCGCACTTGGCGGCGGTGTTCGCGCCCTGGCCGGTGACCGGGTCGTTGGACACGACCACGTCCGCGACGCCCAGCACCAGCCCACCGCCCGGCAGGCGGCCGATCGGGTTGCGGACCACCGGCGCGTAACGGCCGGCGAGCGTGCCGCCTGCGTCCGTCAGCTCCACCTTCGTGGCCCGCGCGTACTCCCAGGGCGTGAACTTCTCCATCAGTTCCAGCGTGAGCGCCAGGTGCTCCCCCGGGTCCTTGACGCCGGTGAAGACGTCCAGCGGACCGCCCGGGATGCCCTCCCAGAACAGGATGTCCGCGCGCCCGGAGGTCGTCAGGGTGGGCATGACGAACAGTTCGCCGACACCCGGGACCAGGTTGCAGCGGACGGCCTCCGTCTGCGGGTGTTCGGGGCGCGGCCCGAGCCCGTGCACGTAGGAGACGGCCAGCGCGCGCTGCGGGGCGTCGTAGGGGGAACGCGCCGCGTCCCGCCCGAACATCGAGACCAGCTCGCCCTTGCCGGCGGCGACCAGCACCAGGTCGTACGTACGGGAGAAGAAGTCCAGGTCGGCGACGGAGGCGCCGTGGACGACCAGTTGTCCGCCGCGCTGTACGAAGGTGTCCAGCCAGCCGGCCATCTTCACGCGCTGGTCGACGGACTGCGCGTACCCCTTGAGGTGGCCCAGCCAGTCGATGGCGCGGGAGGAGTCGGGGGCGGCGACGGAGACGCCGAGGCCCTCGATCTTCGGGGCCTGCTGCTCCCAGAAGTTGATCTGGAGGTCGCGCTCGTGCTGGAGCGCCGTGTCGAACATGACCTGCGTGGACATGACCCGCCCGGTGCGGATCTCGTCCGCCGTCCGGTTGGACATGAGGGTGACCTCGTACCCCTTCGACTGGAGTCCGAGGGCGAGCTGGAGACCGGACTGGCCGGCGCCCACGACAAGTATCTTGCGCATCTCTCACGTTCTCTGTTCGGGGGTGCGGGGTGCGGGGGTGCTGCTGCGTTCGGGCTGCTCTACTCGGGGGTGCTGTCCAGGGCGTGGCCCACCAGGGTCAGCAGGGATTCGACCACCGTCCGGCGGCGCCGCGCGTCCATGATCACGACGGGCACCCCGGGGGCGATGGAGAGCGCCTCGCGGACGTCCTCGGGCTCGTAGGACCGCGAGCCCTCGAAGTGGTTGACGGCGACGACGTACGGGAGTCCGCAGCTCTCGAAGTAGTCGAGGGCCGGGAAGCAGTCGCGCAGCCGGCGGGTGTCGGCCAGCACGATGCCGCCGATGGCGCCGCGCACCAGGTCGTCCCACATGAACCAGAACCGCTCCTGGCCCGGCGTCCCGTACACGTAGAGGACGAGATCGTCGTCGAGGGTGACGCGGCCGAAGTCCATGGCGACGGTGGTGGTGCTCTTCTCCGGCGTCGCGGACAGGTCGTCCGTGGGGGCGCTGGCCTGGGTCATCACCGCCTCGGTGCGCAGCGGGGTGATCTCGGAGACGGAGGAGACGAAGGTGGTTTTGCCGACGCCGAAGCCGCCCGCGACCAGCACTTTGACGGCGACGGGGGCGCGGGAGCGGTCGTACTGCCAGGGCTGGACCGGTTCGTCGTCGGCCTCCGGCAGGGGCACCTGGCTGTCAGAGACGGCGAAGACCACTGAGCACCCTTTCCAGCAGCGCGCGTTCGGGACGGCCCGTGCCGTGGCCCGTCCCGTAGACGCGTATCCGTCCCTGGTCCGCGAGGTCGCTGACGAGTACGCGGACCACGCCGAGCGGCAGCTTCAGCAGCGCGGCGATCTCGGCGATCGTGCGCATGCGGCGGCAGACCTCGACGATGGCGGGCATCTCGGGCATGCGGTCGGGCTTCTGGGGCTCCGACGCCTTGGTGTCCAGGGCGGCGACGAAGGTCTCGACCAGCAGGACGTGCGTGAAGCGGGTGCGGCCGCCCGTGAGGGAGTACGGGCGGACGCGGGCGGGGCGGCGGTCGGCTCCGCGTATCGGCAGCCGGTCGGAGGCCGGACTCCTCACGGGGTGTTCTCCATCGACTGGCGCAGCTCGCTGCGGACTTCGGGGGTCAGGACGTGGCCGGCTCGGCCGACGAACAGGGCCATGTGGTAGGCGACGACGCTCATGTCGCAGTCGGGTGTGGCGTGCACTCCCAGCAGCGAGCCGTCGCTGATGGCCATGACGAAGACGGAGCCGTGCTCCATCGCCACCATGGTCTGCTTGACCGAGCCGGTGTCCATCAGGGCGGCGGCGCCGGTGGTGAGGCTGCCGAGGCCCGACACGATGGTGGCGAGGTCGGCGCAGGCCCCGCGCGGGCCCTTGCGCTCGGGCTGTTGCTCGGCCGCGCCGGTGCCCGCCCCGGGGTCCGAGGACAGGAGCAGCAGCCCGTCCGAGGAGACGACGGCGACGGAGTTGACGCCGGGTACCTCCTCGACCAGGTCGGTCAGCAGCCACTGCAGGTTGCGGGCCTGGGTGCTCAGTCCGTACGTACTGGGCGCGGTCATGTGCGTGCCTCCTGTGCGGTGTCCCCCTGGTCGGTCTTGCTGTGGCCCCGGTCCGGGCCCTGCCCCCGCCCCTGGTCCTGGTCCTGGTCCTGGTCCTGGCCCGGCCGCTGGTCCAGCGCCTGGCCCTGGTCCTGCGCGAACTCGGCGGCGACGACGCGGCGCCCGTCCTGGGCCCCCTGGTAGAAGCCGCCGAGGCGGCGGCGCAGCTCGTCGGCGTCCACGCGGTGCGGGGCGGCGGGCGGTGCCGCGTCAGCGGGCGCGCGGACCGCGGTGACGTTGCGGGGGGTCCGCTTCGGCAGGCCCTTGTCGGTGAGGGCCTCCGGGGCGTGCCCGGGCCGGTCCTGCGCCGCGGCCGGTGTTCCGGCCGATGTCGCGGGCTCCGTCTCGGCGGGGTGGCTGCCCTGGCGGGGGAGCCAGTTCCCCTCGGCGGGGGCGTGGCTGTGCGGGTCCGGCTCCGGCGCGCTCTCCCGTACCTGGAAGGCGCCCGCGTCCGCGTCGGGGACGACCCGGGCGAGCATCTCCTCGACGGGGGCGGCGGCCCCTTCCGGCGCCGGGGCCGGCACGGTGAACACCTGGTCGGCGGGCGGCAGGCCCGCGTCAGCGGCCTGCGCGGCGTCAGGCGCGGCCGTGCCGACGGCGTCGTCGGCGGCGTCGTCGGCGGCGGCGTTCGCCGCGGGCTGCGCCGCAGCCGCGTGGTCCGCCTCCGCGGCAGCCGACGCGGCGGGCACCTCGGCCTCGTGCGCGGCGTGGGCGCCGCGGGGGCGCGACGGCAGCGTGTTCTCGTTCGCCTCCGCGATCACGCCCGGCAGGTGCAGCGCGGGCCCGCCCGGGGTGGCCAGGGTGTGGACCGGCGACATCGGCGGGGCGGCGGGCAGCAGGGACGCCGGTACGACGACCACGGCCTCCGTGCCGCCGTGGCGCGGGGCGCGCAGCTCCGCGGTGACCCCGTGCCGGGCCGCGAGGCGGCCGGCCACGTACAGGCCGAGGCCCAGGCCGTGTTCCGACTCGGGCTCCTCGTCGTACGCCTCGGGCGTCGAGAGCCGGGAGTTCAGCGCTTCCAGCCGGTCCTCGGTGACCCCGATGCCCTCGTCCACGACGGAGAGCACGACGTCACCGGAGTCCAGCAGCCGGCCGGAGACCTTGACCTTGACGTCCGGCGGCGAGAACGTCGTCGCGTTCTCCAGCAGCTCGGCCAGCACGTGGGAGATGTCGTCGGCCGCGTGCCCCGCGACGTGGGTGTACGAGGGCAGCGCCGCGAGGTCGACGCGCTCGTAGCGCTCGATCTCGCTGACGGCGGCCCGCATCACGTCGACCAGCGGCACCGGCAGGCCCTGCCCGTGGCCGTGTTCCTGACCGGCCAGGACCAGCAGGTTCTCGTTGTGGCGGCGCATCACCGTCGCCAGGTGGTCCAGCTTGAAGAGGGTCGCGAGCCGGTCCGGGTCCTGTTCCTTGGACTCCAGCTCCTCGATGACCGCGAGCTGGCGCTCCACCAGGCCCAGGGTCCGCAGCGAGAGGGAGACGGAGGTCGTCGACACGATGCGGCGGTGCTCCTCCAGCCCCGTCCGCAGCTTCGTCAGTTCCTCCTCCAGCACGTCCCGGCTGGAGCTCAGCGCCTCGTTGCGGCCGATGATCCGCCGCCGGTCGGCGTCGAGTCCGGCGATCCGGGTGTGCAGGGAGACCGTCTGGTCGCGCACCGCGTTCAGGTGGCGTACGACCTCGGCGAACTCGTCGTTGCGGCCGGTGAAGCGGACCGGTTCCACCGAGCCCTCCGGCGTCGCCAGCCGCTCCGCGCCGCGGCGCAGGACCGACAGCGGCCGCGTCAGCGACCGCGCCACGGCCGTCGAGACGCCGACGGCGACCAGGAACAGCACGCCCAGCAGGGCGACCAGGGTCTCCAGCCGGGTCACGTCGTCGTCGCGCAGGGAGGCGAGCGCGGTGGCCCGCTGGCCCGCGAGGGTGGACTCCACGGACCGCATGCGGTCGATGCGGGCGGTGAGCGCGGCGCCGACGGTGGGCCCGTCGGCCTTGCGGTCGGCGGCCGTCAGGGTGGGCCGGTCGGTGAGCCGCTTGAGGAAGTCGTCGGCCGTCTTGACCTCGGGGCCGGTGACGGTCGCGGCGAGGGTCTGGCGCACGTCGGGCCGCGCGGCCCGCGCGAAGTCGTCCAGGGCGGCCTGCTCCCGTACGCGCGCACGCTGGGCGGCGGCGGTGAGCTCGTCGACCACGGCGGAGTTGGGGAGCTGCTCACCGCGGGGGACGGCCAGCGCGGCGAGCAGCAGTCCACGGGTGGCCGAGGCCTGTTCCACGGCCTGGCCGAGCGGGGCGAGCGGGCGGGTGGTGCTGAGGGCGGCCCCGGCGCGCGGCGGGGTCAGCTCGGCGAGCCGGTCGCCGGGGGCCTGGAGTTCGGCGATGACGCCCGCGTAGGCCTGGTGGGCGGCGAGGGCGCTGCCCTTGCCGTCGACGGCCTCGCTGCGGACGGCCCGGATGCGGGCGATCGCGCGGGCGGTCTCCTCGTCGGCCTCGGCCTGAACCTCGCCGAGCTGCCGGTCGGTTCGGGCGGCGCGCTCCTGGACGGGCCCCTTGGCGGCGCCGGGCCGGCCCTTGGCGGCGTATTCGACGACGGCGTCGCGCTCGTCCCCGAGCAGGTGCGCGAGGGTGAGGGTCTGCCGGGTGCGTTCCGCGAGGGTGACCAGGCGCTGGGAGTCGTTCAGTTCGGTTGATGCGGAGATGACGGCGGGGCTGCCTGCCGCGAGGACGGTGAGGCCGGCGACGGCCACACCTACGACCAGCCTGCGGCGCACGCGGACGCGGCGTCCTGCGGGGGCCGGGCCGTCGGCGGCGGTGCCGTTCTTCCGAGACCGCTTCTTCTGCACCGGTGCTCGCAATCCTGTACGTGTGCTTCTGCTCGTCTACTCGTGTGGCCGAGGTAACGGCCGGTCAACAAGTAAACGCCCCCTGCTCCCTCGTACCGCCTCAGACCTTTGCAGCGTGTTGGGGAGAGAGCCGCACATCGCCCACCCGGCCACTCGAACGAGTGAACATCACGGATGAGTTGGCGACCAACTCGGACACCTCGTCCCAGAGCGCCGTCGGTGGACAGGTGGTTGAAAGATCGATACGGGCTTTGGCAGGATGCCCGCCCACATCCGCGCCGGGGGTGGCGGCGTGGCTGTCCGCCGGCCGGGTGGGGGGCGCTGCGGCCGGATCCGGGTCCTCCCGCTTTGGTACGGACCTGCTCGGGCGTCGCGGGCCCCGGCGGGCAGAATGCCCGTATGCGCATCGACCTCGCCTCGGCCCCCGGCCACCCGGAACGCCCCAATGAGGACTGGCTGTCGGCCGCGATCCCCGCCTCCGGCGGTGGGGTCCTGGTCGCGCTGGACGGGGTCACGCCGCCGGTCGGCGAGGACGGGTGCGTGCACGGAGTGCCGTGGTTCGCGGCCCGGCTCGGGGGTCGATTGACCGAACTGTCCGGATCCCGGCGGGACATGCCGCTGGACCGGATTCTGGCCGAGGCGGTGCGCGCCACGGCCGAGGCCCACCGCGACACCTGTGACCTTTCTCACGTGCGCACACCCCAGGCGACGGTCGTCATGGTCCGCTGGGACGAGGCGTACGTGGAGCACCTGGTGCTGTCGGACTCCGTCCTGCTCCTCCAGGCGCCGGAGGGCGAGGTGACGGCGGTGCTCGACGACCGCCTCGACCGGGTTCCGCGGGAGGTGCTGGGGTCGGTGTCCGCGACGGATGCGCTGCGCAACGCGGAGGGTGGTTTCTTCACGGCGGCCGCGGATCCTGCGGTGGCGGCGCGGGCGGTGACGGGGCGGACTCCGCGTGAGCGGGTGCGGGCGGTGGCGGCGCTGACGGACGGGGCGAGCCGGTGGACGGACACGTTCGGGGAGGGTGACTGGGGGGAGTGCCTGGCGGTGCTGCGGAAGGAGGGGGCGCAGGGGTTGATCGGCCGGGTGCGGACCCTTGAGTCCGATCCGGCGCGGCCGGTGGGACGGTACAAGCGGCATGACGATGCGTCGGCGGTGTATGCGGAGCTGTGAGGGCCGGTCGGGGCCGACGCTTCCGCGGTCGGGCCGGGTCGGGCTGGGTCGGCCGTGGGCTTGGCCGGTGCTTCCGGGCCGGGCTGGGTCGGCGGGGGTGGGGGCTCGGGCGGGCTCGCAGGGGGTGGCGGCGGGGCCGGGCGCGCGCCGGGGTGTCTCCTCGGGCGCCGAACGGTTCGGGGGGTCGGGGGGTACGGCGGTGGTGCGTTCGACGCCCTGCGGGGACACCCCGCCACACACCCGGCCCCGCCGACACGGCCCGGTGGACCGCTCGGCGCACGACCGCTGGGTGGGGTTATTCCTCGCCGGCGTTGAGTTGGTTGAGGAGGCGGGCCAGTTCGGCTACTTCGCCTCGGTCCCAGTCGGCGAGTTTGCGCATGTACTGCTCGCGGCGTGCGCCCCGTACGCGGAGGAAGCGTTCGCGGCCTTCCTCCGTGAGGCCGACCAGGAAGGCGCGGCCGTCGGCGGGGTCCGGCTCGCGGGCCACCAGGCCGAGAACCTCCAGGGCGCGCAGCTGGCGGCTCATGGTGGCCTTGCCCACGCCGAAGTAGGCGGCGAGCTCGGTGGCCCGCTGGCGGCCCGCCGCCTCCAGGCGTACGAGGAGCCCGTAGGCGGCGGGTTCCAGCTCGGGGTGCAGCTCGCGGGCCATCTCGCCGGACGAGGCCCGGGCCCGCCGGAGGAAGACCGACAGCTCCCGCTCCAGGGCAAGGAACTCCTGGTCTTCGCTCCCGTGCACGTACCGCTCCTTCGATGGGTGGGGGGCCAGTATTTCGCAGCGGGTGGCTACGCGGCGACGGTGACCGGCACCTCCGCGCCGGCCAGGGCCAGTTCCAGTACCTGGCGCACGTCCGTCACCGGGTGCACCTCCAGCCCCTCCAGTACCTCCGCCGGGACGTCGTCCAGGTCCGCTTCGTTCCGCTTCGGGATGATCACGGTGGTCAGCCCGGCCCGGTGCGCCGCGAGCAGCTTCTGCTTGACCCCGCCGATCGGCAGGACCCGCCCGGTCAGCGAGACCTCACCGGTCATTGCCACGTCCGTGCGGACCTGGCGCCCGGAGAGCAGCGAGGCGAGCGCGGTCGTCATGGTGATGCCGGCGCTCGGGCCGTCCTTGGGGACCGCGCCCGCCGGGAAGTGGATGTGCACGCCCCGGTCCTTCAGGTCGGCGACGGGGAGTTCCAGTTCCGCGCCGTGCGAGCGCAGGAAGCTCAGCGCGATCTGCGCCGACTCCTTCATGACGTCGCCGAGCTGGCCGGTGAGGGTCAGGCCGGCCGCGCCCGTCTCGGGGTCGGCCAGTGAGGCCTCCACGAAGAGGACGTCGCCGCCCGCGCCGGTCACCGCGAGGCCGGTGGCCACGCCGGGGACGGCGGTGCGCCGCTCCGACGGGTCCTGGGCGGACTCCGGGACGTGGTGGGGCCGCCCGATGAGGCCGCGCAGGTCGTCGGCTCCGATGCTGAAGGGCAGTTCCCGCTCGCCGAGCTCGTGCTGCGCGGCCACCTTGCGCAGCAGGCGCGCGAGGGACCGTTCCAGGGTGCGCACGCCCGCCTCGCGGGTGTACTCCCCGGCCAGCTTGCGCAGGGCGGCCTCCTCCAGGACCACCTCGTCGGAGCCGAGGCCGGCGCGTTCCAGCTGGCGCGGCAGCAGGTGGTCGCGTGCGATGACCACCTTCTCGTCCTCGGTGTAGCCGTCGAGGCGGACGAGCTCCATCCGGTCGGCCAGTGCCTCCGGGATGGCCTCCAGGACGTTGGCCGTGGCCAGGAAGACGACGTCGCTCAGGTCGAGTTCGACCTCCAGGTAGTGGTCGCGGAAGGTGTGGTTCTGCGCGGGGTCCAGGACCTCCAGCAGGGCGGCCGCCGGGTCGCCGCGGAAGTCGGAGCCCACCTTGTCGATCTCGTCGAGGAGGACGACGGGGTTCATCGACCCGGCCTCCTTGATGGCCCGGACGATCCGGCCGGGCAGCGCGCCGACGTAGGTGCGCCGGTGGCCGCGGATCTCGGCCTCGTCGCGTACGCCGCCGAGCGCGACCCGGACGAACTTGCGGCCCATGGCGTGGGCCACGGACTCCCCGAGGGAGGTCTTGCCGACGCCGGGCGGGCCGACGAGTGCGAGGACGGCGCCGCCGCGGCGCCCGCCGATGACGCCGAGGCCGCGCTCGCCGCGCCGCTTGCGGACGGCGAGGTACTCGGTGATGCGGTCCTTCACGTCGCCGAGCCCGGCGTGCTCGGCGTCGAGGATCGCCCTGGCGCCCTGGATGTCGTACTGGTCCTGCGTGCGCTCGTTCCAGGGCAGTTCGAGCACGGTGTCCAGCCAGGTGCGGATCCAGGAGCCCTCCGGGCTCTGGTCACTGGCCCGGTCCAGCTTCTCGACCTCCTTGAGCGCGGCCTCCCGCACCTTCTCGGGGAGGTCGGCGGCCTCGACGCGGGCCCGGTAGTCGTCGGACTCCTCGCCCTCCTTCTCCCCGCCCAGCTCGCGCAGTTCCTTGCGTACGGCTTCCAGCTGGCGGCGGAGCAGGAACTCCCGCTGCTGCTTGTCGACGCCGTCCTGCACGTCCTTGGCGATGGACTCGGCGACGTCCTGCTCGGCGAGGTGCTCGCTGAGCCACTTGACGGCGAGGCGGAGGCGGGCGACCGGGTCGGCCGTCTCCAGCAGCTCGACCTTCTGGGCCACGGTGAGGAACGGCGAGTATCCGGAGTTGTCCGCGAGGGCGGAGACCCCGTCGATCTGCTGGACCCGGTCGACGACCTGCCAGGCGCCGCGCTTCTTGAGCCAGCTGGTGGCGAGCGCCTTGTACTCCTTGACGAGCTCGGCCACCACGCCGGGCAGCGGGTCGGGGACCTGCTCCTCCACGGTCTCGCCCTCGACCCAGAGCGCGGCGCCCGGCCCGGTGGTCCCGGCGCCGATGCGGACCCGCCCGCGGCCGCGGATGAGCGCGCCGGGGTCCCCGTCGGAGAGCCGCCCCACCTGCTCGACCGTCCCGAGCACCCCGGTCCCGGCGTACTTCCCGTCGACGCGCGGCACGAGCAGCACGCGGGGCTTGCCCTGTCCGGCCGCGGCCTGCGCGGCCTCGACGGCCGCGCGCACCTCGGCGTCGGAGAGGTCCAGCGGAACGACCATGCCGGGCAGCACGACCTCGTCGTCGAGTGGCAACACGGGCAGGGTGAGCGGTACGGACGTCGAAGCCATGATCTTCCCTCCGGCAGTGAAGTTGAGCTATGCCGACTCAATGCTCATGCGTCACCCAATGTTCCCCAACGCGCGTTCGCCGGCGGCGAACAGCTGCCTCCGTCGGCACGGATGGGCGACCCGGAGTGCCGGGGTGGGGGTGGCGGCTTAGCGTCGGCGGCGAAGCCCGTGTGCCATCCGCCTACCGCGCCGCAGGCGCTCGAAGGGATCTCCATGGCAGTCGTGATGACCTTTTCCTGGCCCGAAATCACACCGGACGTCTACGACACGGTCCGTGAACGGGTGCGGTGGGAACAGGACGCTCCGGACGGCTGCGTCCTGCACGCCGCGTGGTTCGTCGACGGCGGCCTCAACGTGATGGACATCTGGGAGTCCGAGGAGCACTTCAGCCGGTTCATCGCCGCCCGGGTGGCCCCCGTGCTCAAGGGTGAACTGGGCGTGCAGAGCGATCCCGATCCGAAGTTCTTCCCCTTGCACAGGCGCTTCGTCGCCCCGGGCGTCAGCGGCGGCGGGGCATAAGGGACCTCACGACCGGCCCGACGGCCGGGAGCGCTCTCACCCGGTGGTCACGGGGAGCGCCGACGGCGTGCCCCACTCGCTCCAGGAGCCGTCGTACACCGCCAGGTCGCGGTAGCCGGCGAGGTCGGCGGCGAGGGCGAGCACGCAGGCGGTCACGCCGGACCCGCAGCTGAAGTAGAGCCGCTGCCGCTCTCCGGCCACCGCCTCGACGGCCGCGCGGAGTTCGGCGGCCGGGCGCATCAGGCCGCCGGGCCGCTGGAGCTCGCCGAAGGGGAGGTTGACCGCGCCGGGCATGTGGCCGCCGCGCAGACCGGGGCGGGGTTCGGGGGCGGTGCCGGCGAAGCGTTCGCGGGTGCGGGCGTCGAGGACCGCCGCGTCCGGGTCGGCCAGGGCGTCGGTGACGGCGGCGCTGTCGACCAGCAGCCCGGGGCGGGGCCGGGCGGTGAAGGAGCCGCGCGGGCCCTCGTACGCGGGACCGGTCGCCTCGACGGGCAGCCCGGCGGCGGTCCAGGCGGGCAGCCCGCCGTCGAGGACGGCCGCGCGGTCGAAGCCCATGGCGCGCAGCATCCACCAGGCGCGGGCGCTGGAGTAGACGCCGGCGCCGTCGTAGACGACGACGGTGTCGGAGTCGTCGAGCCCGAGGGCGCGCACCGCCTCGGTGAACGCGGCGGCGCCGGGCATGGTGTGCGGAGCGGGCGCGTCGTGGTCGGACAGGGCGCCGTCGAGGTCGAACGGCCGCGCGCCGGGTATGCGCCGGCCGGCGCCGCGGTGGGCCCCGACGGAGGCGTCGAAGAGCACCAGCCCGGGCGCCCCGAGCCGCGCGGCCAGCCACTCGGCCCCGACGAGCGGTCCGGGCACGGTCAGCGGGGTCGCGGCCTTCTGCGGCATGGTCATTCGGCACCTCCGTGTGAGCGATGTGGACCATGCCATCCTCCGCTGCACTCCACCCCAACCCGCCCCCACCCGCCCGGACTCGGCCTCGCGGCGTGCGAACGGGGCCCGGGGCGAAGCCTGAACGAGGCCCCGGCCGAACCCGGCTGCGGGCCCGGCCCGGGCCACGGGCGGAGCCCAGTACCGGCCGGGCCCGGCTGCGGGCCCATCACGGGACCCTGGCCAGCCCGGGCCACGGGCCCAGCCCGGTTTCGGGCCCGGCCCGGGCTACAGGCAGAGCCCAGGCCGCGGGCGGAGCCCAGTGCCGGCCGGAGCCGGGTGGCCCGGGGGCTTCGCCCCCAGAGCCCGCGGCACGCACGCCGGGCCGGACCGGATCGGGGCCGCGTCGGCCGGCCCGGCCGCAGGGGTCAGCGCGGGCAAAGCCGCAGGCGTCGCCGCAGGCGGGCCGCCACACCCGCACGGCACGCCGCAGGCGCTAGCCGCACGCGCCCCTCGGGGCGTAGACCGCCACGCGGGCGCCGTGGAGCTTGGTGATGGAGCAGAGGTCGAAGCGGGCCGCGAGGGTGTCGCGTTTGACCGCCTCCTGGGGGTACGGGTCCAGGGGCTGTCCGGGCGGGTCCAGCAGGGCGATGACGCGGGGGGCCGTGAGCAGGGCCGCGCGGATGCGGTCCGGGGGGAGTTCGGTGCCCTGGAGGCTGTGCGAAGCCGCCGGGGTGCGGTCCAGGGCCACGTCGCGCAGCGGCTCGTACGCCCCCGGCGAGGACAGCAGCCACTCGCGCCGCCGCGACGGCATGAACACCACCGCGTCCCCCGGCCCGGCCCGTTCCCGCACGGCGGCGGCCACCGCGAGGACGTCGTCCTTGCGGCTCTCGGGCGTACGCAGCCACACCGACCAGAAGCCGAACGGCACCAGCAGGGCCCCGGCCAGCAGCCACGGCCACCACCCGCGGGCCTGCGCCAGCCGGGCCCCGGCCAGCAGGGCGAGCCCGGCCAGCGCGTAGAGCACGTACCGGTCGACGTACCAGGGGTGGACCAGCGAGATCACCATCAGCAGCCCGGGCGGCAGCAGGGCGAGCGGCAGCGCCACCCGTACGAGCTCCCCGCACGCGCCGCGGGCGAGCAGCAGCACGGCCGCCGCGAGCACCGCGTACGCCGCCCAGTCCTGCCCGCTGGGCCGCCCGAGCCAGCCGAGCTGCTGCTCGGCCTGCCGCGCGCTCGCCACGGCCAGCGGCAGCAGCAGCGCCACGACGGCCGCGGCGCTCCACCGCCAGCCGCGCGAGCGCCAGGCGGTGAAACCGTGGGCGAGCAGGGCCAGCACGGCGAACTCGTGCAGCCAGCAGCCGAGCAGCAGGACCACCGCGTACGCCGCCCAGCGCTCGCGCAGCATCAGATACGTCGACCAGACCACCGCGGCGGCGACCAGGGCGTACGAGCGCCCCTCCTGCGCGTACATCTGTACCGGCGGGAGCAGCGCGTACGCCGAGCCGGCGAGCAGCGCCGCCCGCTCCCCCGCGAGCCGGTGGGCGACGGCGGCCACCCCGGCGGCCGCGAGGGCGGTGGCGGCGACGGAGGGCAGTCGCAGGGCCCACAGGCCGCCGTCCCAGGTCTGGAAGACGGCGTGCATGAGCAGGTAGTACAGCCCGTGGACCGCGTCCACCTGGCCCAGCAGCTCCCAGATCCCGCCGAGCGGCCGGTGGGCCACCTGCCAGGTGACGGACTCGTCGCGCCACATGCTGGCGCCCCGCTCCAGACCCCAGAGGCCGAGGACCGCGGCGAGCAGCGGCGGGAGCAGTCGCCAGGGGGCGATCCGGCTGATGTCGGCCTCCGGTAGCTGTCGGAACGGGTGTGCGCACTCCATACTCGGGGTTGGACCCCAGTGCCTGCGGAGGTGGGTGTGCGCGCGTTCCGGTCGGTGGCGGCGGTTCTCCTGCTGCTGCTCGGTGCGCTCCTGGTGGCCGGATGCGGGCCGAGTGGTTCCGGGAGCGGCGACGGCGCGCCCCCGAAGGCAACCCCGCAGGCGCCCTCGCACGCGCCCCCGAACACCTCCACCGCGACGGGTCCGAGCACGGCCCCCGCCCCCGGCGCGAGCCCGTCGGCCGAGCCGCTCCCCGACCCCTCCGCGACCCTGGTCCGCGTCACCCGCAGCGGCGGCTTCGCCGGCCAGACCCACACGCTCGTCGTCAAGGACGACGGCTCGTGGACCCGGCTGGACGCCAAGGCGGGCCCGCAGGGCACCGGAAAGCTGTCCGAGGCGGAGCTGGCGGCCCTGCGCACCGCCCTCCGGGAGGCGGACTTCGCCCGGCTGCCGCGGATCTCGACGGGCGGCCCGAAGATCTACGACGGGTTCTTCTACGCGTTCGCGCACGGCGGCTTCGAGGTGGCGGGTGACGAGGGGTCCCTGCCGCGGACCCTGACGAAGGTACTGGACGCGCTGCCGCCGTTCACGGCGCCTCAGGGCGCCTCCTCCTGACCCCGATGCGGCCTTGATTTAGCCCCGATTCCGCCCGGGACACCCGGTACATCCCCTTCCATTTGCAGAGGTCCCGCACATTTGCCGTGACTCCCACCCCACGTAGCCGCAGGCCGGTGCCTCCTCTACGCTGCACCCCATTCACGCGGGATCTTCAGGGGCGGAAATGGAACAGACGCACACCACTCACAACGGCGCCGCAGCGACACCCGGCGCCCAGCGGCGTGTGCTCGTCGTCGAGGACGACCACACCATCGCCGAGGCCATCGCGGCCCGCCTGCGCGCCGAGGGCTTCCAGGTGCAGACGGCCCCGGACGGCCCGGCCGCCGTGGCCGCGGCCGAGAGCTGGCTGCCCGAGCTGCTGGTCCTGGACGTCATGCTGCCCGGCTTCGACGGGCTGGAGGTCTGCCGCCGGGTCCAGGCGCAGCGGCCGGTCCCTGTGCTGATGCTCACAGCGCGGGACGACGAGACCGACCTGCTGGTCGGTCTCGGGGTCGGCGCGGACGACTACATGACGAAGCCGTTCTCGATGCGCGAGCTCGCCGCGCGGGTCCACGTCCTGCTGAGGCGGGTGGAGCGCGCGACGATCGCGGCGCACGCCCCGCGCGGGGCCACCCTGCGCCTGGGCGACCTGGAGATCGACCACGCGCAGCGCCGGGTCCGGGTGCAGGCCGAGGACGTGCACCTGACGCCGACCGAGTTCGACCTGCTGGTGTGCCTGGCCGGGACCCCCCGGGCGGTGCTCTCGCGGGAGCAGCTGCTGGCCGAGGTGTGGGACTGGGCCGACGCGTCCGGGACCCGTACGGTCGACAGCCACATCAAGGCCCTGCGCCGCAAGATCGGCGCGGAGCGGATCCGTACGGTCCACGGCGTCGGGTACGCCCTGGAGACCCCGGCCCAGGCATGAGCGGCCGGCCGGCGCGGCAGCCGCGGCAGAGGCAGGAGAAGCAACGGCAGCAGCGACAGCAGCGACAGCAGCAGATACAACGGCAGAGGCAGCGGTCCTCCGGGGGCCTGCGGCCCTTCTCGCCCTTCTCGATCAAGACCAAGCTGGGCATCCTCGTGGTGGTCTCGGTCTTCATCACGACGGGCCTGCTGCTGGTGGCCCTGCGCACCGACACCGAGCTGCGCTTCATCACGGTCTTCTCCGTGATCGCCTCGATGCTGATCACCCAGTTCGTGGCGCACAGCCTGACGGCGCCGCTGGACGACATGACGACGGTGGCCCGGGCGATCTCGCACGGTGACTACACCCGGCGGGTCCGGGAGGCGGGGCGCCGCGACGAGCTGGGCGACCTGGCCTCCACCATCAATCTGATGGCGGACGACCTGGAGGCGGTGGACCGCCACCGCAAGGAGCTGGTCGCCAACGTCTCGCACGAGCTGCGCACGCCGATCGCGGCGCTGCGGGCGGTGCTGGAGAACGTGGTGGACGGGGTCTCGGCCGCCGATCCCGAGACCATGCGGACGATGCTGAAGCAGACCGAGCGCCTGGGGCGGCTCGTGGAGACGCTGCTGGACCTGTCCCGCGTCGACAACGGGGTGGTCCCGCTGCGGGCGCGCCGCTTCGAGGTGTGGCCGTACCTCTCGGGCGTGCTGAAGGAGTCGGGACTGGCGGCGGCCGGCCGGCCGGGGCTGCTCTCCGGCTCGGGCGGGCACACCCGCAACGACGTGCACCTGCACCTGGACGTGTTCCCGTCCGAGCTGTGGGCGTACGCGGACGCCGAGCGGCTGCACCAGGTCGTGGCCAACCTGATCGACAACGCGGTCAAGCACAGCCCGCCCCACGGCCGGGTCACGGTCCGCGCCCGGGCCGGCGACGCGCCCGGGAGCCTGGCCCTGGAGGTCGTGGACGAGGGTCCCGGCATCCCCGAGGCGGAGCGTCACCGGGTCTTCGAGCGGTTCAACCGGGGCAGTGCGCGCGGGGGCGACGGCGGCACGGGGCTGGGGCTGGCGATCGCCCGGTGGGCGGTGGAACTGCACGGGGGCCGGATCGCAGTGGCCGAATCGTCACGCGGCTGCCGCATGCTCGTCACGCTTCCGGGCAGCTCGCAGGCGCCGTGTTGACGTAGGGTTCGAGTGGGAAGGACATGATCTCGGCCACACGTACCCGGGGTCCGTCAGGGGTGCGAAGCCAAGGGGGCCGCAACCTCGGTGCCCCCTACCCGAACCACACTTGTTTCCCGCCATTCCAGGTGGTGAAACCCGCCGTTCGATGTGACCTGCATGACGGATGTACCGCCCGGTCTGCATCTCGCGGTCCAGGAGGCGTAGCCTTTATTCCCGCTGTCCATACCTTGTGAAGCGGAAGAGGGCGGTTGCCGCCGTGTCGCCACAGTCCCCCAGTAACCCGAGCACCACGACCGAAGCAGGAGAAGGCGGGAAGAACCCCGCCTCAGGCTTCGGCGCGAATGAGTGGCTCGTCGACGAGATCTATCAGCAGTACCTCCAGGACCCGAACTCGGTCGACCGGGCCTGGTGGGACTTCTTCGCCGACTACAAGCCGGGGGGCGCTGTCGCTCCGGTGACGTCGGACGAGCCCCTGAAGTCCCCGACGACGGATGGCGCCTCCGCACAGGCCGCCACCCCCGTCGCCGCAGCCCCCCGGGCCGCCGACGCCGCCGCCACGGGGGCGGCGCGCGCCGCAGCCCCCTCGCCAGCCGCGCCCACGCCCGTGTCAGCTCCTGCCCCTGCTCCTGCCACCCCCTCTGGTGCCCCTGCTGTGACTGTCACCTCCCAGGCCCCGGCCGCCGCACCGGCCGCGCCCGCCCCCTCCTCCGCAGCCCCCAAGCAGGCCGCGCCCGCCACCGAGGCCCCCACGGGCCCCGAGCTGGTGACGCTCCGCGGCCCGGCTGCCGCCGTCGCCAAGAACATGAACGCCTCCCTGGAGGTGCCGACGGCCACGTCCGTGCGCGCCGTCCCGGTGAAGCTGCTGTTCGACAACCGCATCGTCATCAACAACCACCTCAAGCGCGCCCGGGGCGGGAAGATCTCCTTCACGCACCTCATCGGCTACGCGATGGTGCAGGCGATCAAGGCCATGCCGGCCATGAACTACTCCTTCGCGGAGAAGGACGGCAAGCCGACCCTGGTCAAGCCGGAGCACATCAACTTCGGTCTCGCGATCGACCTGGTGAAGCCCAACGGCGACCGCCAGCTCGTCGTCGCCGGCATCAAGAAGGCCGAGACCCTCAACTTCTTCGAGTTCTGGCAGGCCTACGAGGACATCGTCCGCCGCGCCCGCGTCGGCAAGCTGACGATGGACGACTTCACGGGCGTCACCGTCTCGCTGACCAACCCCGGCGGCCTGGGCACCGTGCACTCCGTGCCCCGTCTGATGCCCGGACAGTCGGTCATCATGGGCGTCGGCTCCATGGACTACCCCGCCGAGTTCCAGGGCACCTCGCAGGACACCCTGAACAAGCTGGGCATCTCCAAGGTCATGACCCTGACCTCGACCTACGACCACCGGGTCATCCAGGGCGCGGCCTCCGGCGAGTTCCTGCGCATCGTCGCGAACCTGCTGCTCGGCGAGAGCGGCTTCTACGACGACGTCTTCGAGGCGCTGCGCATCCCGTACGAGCCGGTGCGCTGGAACCGCGACATCGACGCCTCGCACGACGACGACGTCACGAAGGCCGCCCGCGTCTTCGAGCTGATCCACTCCTACCGGGTCCGCGGCCACGTCATGGCCGACACCGACCCGCTGGAGTACAAGCAGCGCAAGCACCCCGACCTCGACATCACCGAGCACGGCCTCACCCTGTGGGACCTGGAGCGCGAGTTCGCGGTCGGCGGCTTCTCCGGCAAGTCGATGATGAAGCTGCGCGACATCCTCGGCGTGCTGCGCGACTCGTACTGCCGCACCACCGGCGTCGAGTTCATGCACATCCAGGACCCGAAGCAGCGCCGTTGGATCCAGGACCGCATCGAGCGCCCGCACTCCAAGCCGGAGCGCGAGGAGCAGCTGCGCATCCTGCGCCGCCTGAACGCGGCGGAGGCCTTCGAGACCTTCCTGCAGACGAAGTACGTCGGCCAGAAGCGCTTCTCGCTGGAGGGCGGCGAGTCCGTCATCCCGCTGCTCGACGCCGTCATCGACTCGGCCGCCGAGGCCCGCCTCGAAGAGGTCGTCATCGGCATGGCCCACCGCGGCCGCCTGAACGTGCTCGCGAACATCGTCGGCAAGTCGTACGCGCAGATCTTCCGCGAGTTCGAGGGCAACCTCGACCCGAAGTCCATGCACGGCTCCGGCGACGTCAAGTACCACCTGGGCGCCGAGGGCACCTTCACGGGCCTGGACGGCGAGCAGATCAAGGTCTCGCTCGTCGCGAACCCGTCCCACCTGGAGGCCGTGGACCCGGTCCTGGAGGGCGTCGCCCGCGCCAAGCAGGACATCATCAACAAGGGCGGCACGGACTTCACCGTCCTGCCCGTCGCCCTGCACGGCGACGCGGCCTTCGCGGGCCAGGGTGTGGTCGCCGAGACGCTGAACATGTCGCAGCTGCGCGGTTACCGCACCGGCGGCACCGTGCACGTGGTCATCAACAACCAGGTCGGCTTCACCGCCGCCCCGGAGTCCTCGCGTTCCTCGATGTACGCGACCGACGTGGCCCGCATGATCGAGGCGCCGATCTTCCACGTGAACGGCGACGACCCGGAGGCCGTGGTCCGCGTCGCGCGGCTCGCCTTCGAGTTCCGTCAGGCGTTCAACAAGGACGTGGTCATCGACCTCATCTGCTACCGCCGCCGCGGTCACAACGAGTCCGACAACCCGGCCTTCACGCAGCCGCTGATGTACGACCTGATCGACAAGAAGCGCTCGGTGCGCAAGCTGTACACCGAGTCCCTCATCGGTCGCGGCGACATCACGCTGGAAGAGGCCGAGCAGGCCCTCCAGGACTTCCAGGGCCAGCTGGAGAAGGTCTTCGCGGAGGTCCGCGAGGCCTCCACGCAGCCCGCGGCCGGCGCCCCGGTGACGCCCCCGCAGGTCGCGCAGCAGTTCCCGGTCGCCGTGGACACCGCGATCTCGCAGGACGTCGTCAAGCGGATCGCAGAGTCCCAGGTCAACATCCCCGAGGGCGTCACCGTCCACCCGCGTCTGCTGCCGCAGCTGCAGCGCCGCGCGGCGATGATCGATGAGGGCACCATCGACTGGGGCATGGGCGAGACCCTGGCCTTCGGTTCGCTGCTGATGGAGGGCACCCCGGTCCGGCTGTCCGGCCAGGACTCCCGCCGCGGCACCTTCGGCCAGCGCCACGCGGTCCTCATCGACCGGGAGACGGGCGAGGACTACACCCCGCTGCTCTACCTGTCGGACGACCAGGCCCGCTACAACGTCTACGACTCGCTGCTCTCCGAGTACGCGGCCATGGGCTTCGAGTACGGCTACTCGCTGGCCCGTCCGGACGCGCTGGTCCTCTGGGAGGCCCAGTTCGGTGACTTCGTCAACGGCGCGCAGACGGTCGTGGACGAGTTCATCTCCTCGGCGGAGCAGAAGTGGGGCCAGACCAGCGGCGTCACGCTGCTCCTCCCGCACGGCTACGAGGGCCAGGGCCCGGACCACTCGTCCGCCCGCCCGGAGCGCTTCCTCCAGATGTGCGCGCAGGACAACATGACGGTGGCCATGCCCACCCTGCCCTCCAACTACTTCCACCTGCTGCGCTGGCAGGTGCACAACCCGCACCACAAGCCGCTGATCGTCTTCACCCCGAAGTCGATGCTGCGTCTGAAGGCGGCGGCGTCGAAGGCGGAGGAGTTCACCTCGGGCGCGTTCCGTCCGGTCATCGGTGACACCACGGTGGACGCGAACGCGGTCCGCAAGGTCGTCTTCTGCGCGGGCAAGGTCTACTACGACCTGGAGGCCGAGCGGGAGAAGCGCGGCATCACCGACACCGCCATCATCCGCATCGAGCGCCTGTACCCGCTGCCGGGTGCGGAGCTCCAGGCGGAGATCGCCAAGTTCCCGAACGCGGCGAAGTACATCTGGGCGCAGGAGGAGCCGGCGAACCAGGGTGCGTGGCCGTTCATCGCGCTGAACCTGATCGACCACCTCGACCTGGCGGTCGGCGCGGACGTCCCGGCGGGCGAGCGCCTGCGCCGGGTCTCCCGCCCGCACGGCTCGTCGCCGGCGGTGGGCTCGGCCAAGCGTCACCAGGCGGAGCAGCAGCTCCTCATGGCGGAGGTCTTCGAGGCGTAGGGCTTCCAGGCGCAGGGCCATCAGGCGCAGGCACCGCGCCGCCTCAGCACGTGGTGGAAGGCCCGGCTCCCTTTTGGGGGCCGGGCCTTCCGGCTTGGTCCCGGTAGTGTCCGTCGCGGAATCCGACACCGCGGGAGGACCGCCATGGCGACCGGCATCGTGATCGCGCAGACCACCGTCGACGGCGAGCGCCGGGCGGGGGAGCTGGCCCGGGGCGCGGTGGAGGGCCGTCTGGCCGCCTGCGCGCACGTCGACGGGCCCCTCACCGCCGTCTACCGGTGGCAGGGCAGCGTGGAGACGGCCACCGAGTGGCGCGTCTCCTTCAAGACGACCCGGGACCGGCTGCCCGCCCTCGGCGCGTGGATCGAGCGGGAGCACAGCTACGAAGTGCCCGAGTGGATCGTGGTGGCGGTGGAGGGCGGCTCGGACGCCTACCTGGCGTGGGTCGCCGAGGAGAGCTCCCCCGCGTAGCCGGTACGGGGACGCGGCCGCGGCGTCGACCGCTGCTCCTGCCCCGGGGGCGTCGCCGTCGGTGTGCGCGGGAAGGCTCTCGGCATGGCCGACACCCGGTTCCCCGCCCGCCGCCCGTCCGCGCCGGACGCCGCGCACCCTCGCCGCGTCCGGGTGCCGGAGCCACCGGTCGCCCGGGGCACCCGGGGCGCGGTGTGACGGCCTCGGCCGCGCCGCGGTCCTGCACCTTCGTGGGCCACGGTGGGATACCGCTGGTGGCGGACGTGTGGGGCGGGGCGTCGGCTCCCCCGCTCGTCCTGCTGCACGGCGGCGGCCAGACGCGCCACGCCTGGGGCCGCACCGGCCCCCGGCTGGCCGCTCTGGGGTGGCGGGTCGTCGCCCCCGACCTGCGCGGGCACGGAGACAGCGGATGGTCGCCCGACGGTGACTACGGTCTCGGCCTGTTCGCCGAGGACGTCCGCGCGGTCGTCGCGGGCCTCGGCGGCCGGCCGGTGCTCGTCGGCGCCTCGCTCGGAGGTCTGGGTTCGCTGCTGGCCGCCGGGGAGCCACCGGGAGCGCCGATCCGCGCGCTGCTGCTCGTCGACGTCGCCCACCGGCCCGACCCGGGAGGCTTCCGCCGGATCGCGGCGTTCATGCGCGGCCATCCGGACGGCTTCGCCGACCCGGCGGAGGCGGCCGCGGCGGTGTCCGCCCACCTGACCCACCGCCCGCGTCCGTCCGGCTCTGAGGGGATGCGCACCAACTTGCGGCGCCGCGGCGACCGGTGGGTCTGGCACTGGGACCCGCGCATCGTGGACCACTTCGAGAGCCGGGCGGACCCGCCCGGCATGGCGACGCGTCTCCTCGACTCCGCGCGCCGGGCGGACGTACCGGTCCTGCTGGTGCGCGGCGGGAGCAGCGACGTACTGCGGGAGGAGGTCGCCGAGGAGTTCTGCGCCCGGGTGCCCGGGGCGCGGCGCGTCGAGGTGGCCGGAGCGGGGCACATGGTGGTCGGCGATCGCAACGAGCACTTCCTCGACGCGATCACACCGTTCCTGGACGAGGTCGTGTGAGCGGGCGGGGGGAGAGCACGGTGGGGCCGATCGGGGACGACGGTCACTCCCAGGAGCGGCTGACGCGGTGCGGGTCGGCGGTGTGCAGCAGCCAGTAGTTGACCGCGCAGCCCAGTGCGATGCCCGACCAGGCGAGCGCCGCGTTGTCCGTCAGCAGGCCCGCGAGGAAGACCGGCAGGGCGATGGCGAACTCCTGGAGCAGCCGCAGGCGCAGCACCACCCCGAAGCGGTCGGCGGCCTTGTGCCGGCCTTCGGCGGTGGCGGCCAGCAGCCGGAAGGGGAAGGCGGCGGCCTGTCCGGCCATCAGCCAGGTGAACCAGGTCGCGGCCGGGCCGTGCAGGCCGTAGAGCGCGGGCAGCACCGTCCAGGCGGTGATCGTGACGAGGACGCAGACGCCCGCGGACACGCCCAGGATCCATCGGCGCAGGTGCCGCCATTCCCGGGGGGAGGGGGTCGCCCCCTTGCAGACCATGCCGGTCGCGTTGACCAGCGCCGTGATCGGGATGTGCAGCGTCGCCGTGAGCACGGCGCCCGCGGAGAACGCGGCGAGCCGGTCCGCCCAGGAGGCGTGCAGGGTCAGGAGGAGGACCAGCAGCAGCTCGAAGCCGATCACCGAGAGCATGTGGCCCCACTCGGTGAGCATGCTGCGCGCCACCTGACGCAGCCAGCGCGCGCTGTCGCGGATGCGGAGGGGGACGGAGAGGTGGTCGCGCAACAGCCATACGGTGACGGCGCATTCGAGGGCGGCGATGACGGAGGTGGCGGCGTAGGCACCGGCGAAACCCAGTCCGGCTCCGTGGACGAGGAGCAGGTCGAGCGCGGCGTTGGCGACGACGGCGACGGCGTACAGGACGAGGAGGGGGCGGGAGCGCCGGAGCGCGAAGAGCGCCATGGCGCCGACGAACTGCGCGAGGCGGACCGGAGTGGCGATCAGCAGCCACACCAGGGCCGACTGCGTGTGGGCGCGGATGGCCGGTGCGGCGACCAGGGCGTCCACGAGGTACGGCAGCACGGCCAGGCCGAGTGCCGCGATGAGCAGTCCGGCGGCCGTGGCACCGATCAGCCCGCCCTGGACGGCGCGCCGCCGGGCGTGGGCGGATACGGCCCCGGCCACGGACAGCCCGACGACGGGGCCCATGGCCATGGCGGTGATCGCGTCGAGGAGGAGCAGGCGCTGGGGCACCGCCGCGGCGGCCACGGCCTGCTCGCCGAGCGTGCTGATCACCCACAGATCGGTCTGGGCGATGGCCTGGCCCATGACGGACGCCACCACCATGGGGCCCATCAGGGCGAGGACGCGTCGGCCCAGCGAGGGGGTGGCGGCGGTGGTGCGGGTGGCCGTGGTCGCGGCGGTCACAGCGGGCTCCAGGCGAGGGTGGCGAAGTCGCCGGTGCGGGAGAGCGTCCACCGGATGCCCGGTTCCGGCTCCAGGCCCGGCACCGCGGCGAGTTTCACGCGGCCGCGTTCCAGCGGCGACTGCCCCTTCAGCGCGACGACGACGCGGGGGGCGGTGGCGGCGGTGGTGAGGGCCAGGCCCCGTTGCCGGTGCTCGGGGGAGGCGAACCAGCGTGCGGCCGAGGCGGCGAGCAGTTCGATGTGGTCCTGTGGCTGGAGGGCGATGCCTTCGGCGTTCAGGAATGCGAGGAAGTGCAGGTGCATGCGCCAGTCGAGCCGCCTGCCCGCGGCCAGGGCCCATTCCAGGAAGGCCTCGTAGAGGTCGGTGGTGTCCGGCAGGCGTTCGGCCAGCTGCGGGATGCGGTCGAAGAGCTGGTGCCAGCGGATGCGGAGCGATTCCTGGGCGATCAGCCGGTCACGGGAGCCCGGGGTGAGGACGTCACGGGCGGTGGGGCTGATGCAGGCGTTGAGCCGCGACGACTGCGGCGCGCGTGCGGTCAAGGTCCGTTCTCCATTCGTCCAGGTCGTGGTTGGCGTCGCGTTCGACGACGAGCGTGGCGTCCGGTGCGGCGCGGCCGGCGAACAGGGCCACCAGATCGAGGGTGTCGTCGCTGACGGGGGCGTCGTGGCTGTCGACGATGAGGGAGGGGGCCGCCGGGGAGGGGCTGTAGCCGGCCAGGTGGAACCGTCGGCCCACGCCCGGGACCTCGGCCCATGCGGCGGCGGGCTGCCCGGTGTTGAGCTGGGCGACCATGGCGTTGGACACGTCCATGAGGACTTCGCATCCGGTCGCCGCGGTGAGCTCGGCGTAGGCGCGGGCCTGCGGGATGTCGCTCGCGCTCTGCGAGGGGAAGTTCTCCACGGCGAGGACGGTGCCGAGCTGGTCCTGCCAGGCGCGCACGGAGTCGATCACCGGCTGCCAGTCGGTGTAGTCGACCTCCAGGGCGACGGGCAGCGGCTGGCCGTTGTGGGAGAAGTGGGCGATGTGGTCGCTGACGTAGAGCAGGCCGCAGTCCACCTGCCACTGGTTCACCAGGTCCAGGTAGTGGTCGAGGCGTGCCCGGTCCGGGTCCAGGAACCGGGAGAGCATGATGTGGCAGCCGACCGGGAGGTCACCGACCGTGCGGCGGAACTCCTTCGGGTCGAGGTGGGCGAAGCCGTCGATCAGGACCTCGACGAAGTCGACGTGGCCCGAGTCGCGCAGCCGGCACGCCATCTCCAGGGTGTCCGGCGAGGTCACATTGACACCGATCAGCATCAGCGCAGCTTCTCCTTGGCGTAGGCCAGCAGGTCCTGGGGGGCGCTGACCGCCCCGGGGCGTTCGGCCGGGGGGATCTCGTCGAGGTTGAGGACGATGCGCTTGCCGCGGGCGCGGACGTCGTCCACCCACTGGTCGAACAGGTCGACGTACGACAGACCGCGCTGTTCGGATGCCTCGGCGAGGCCCGGGATCCAGCCCTTGCAGAGCTGGCGGAGGTAGGCGCGGCAGTAGGGGACGCCGTAGTCGTGCGGCTGGGCGTCCGCGGCTCCCGCGAGGGCCGCCCGGCGGTGCCGTTCCTGGAACGACGCGGCGCGGGCGAAGTCGGCGTAGTACTGGTCCGCCCGGTCCGTCCAGGTGAGGTCCGCGTGTTCGACGATCACGGTGACGGGCTCGGTTTCGGTGATCAGCCGCTGGCTCACCACGGTGTCCAGCAGCGACCACACCCCTTCGTGGACCGCCTCGGAGTGGCCGTCGTGGAGCGTTCCGTCGCGTCCCGTGCGGACGCCCGACAGGTGCAGCTCGACCACCTGGGACCAGGGGACCGCGCCGAGGAGCACCTCTACGGGGACACCGCAGTTGACGGCGTCGATGTAGAGGTGGGCGAGGTCGACGATGAGGCCGGACCCGGTCTTCTCGCAGATGCGCGTCACCGCCTGCCAGGCGTCCAGGATGCCCCGGGCGGAGGCGGAGTAGCAGTTGGCGTTCTCCACCCAGACGGGCAGGCCCGAGGTCTTGTGGAGGTCGGTGAGGAAGCGGACGGCGCGTTCCTCTTCCTCCTTGGTGCCCGTGAAGTACGAGTGCAGTCCGAAGGAGCCGCCGCCCAGCGCCCGGTCTCCGGTGACGTGCACGCCGATGGAGGTCGGCTTGCTGCGGCGGGTGGCCGACTGGTCCATCACGTAGTCGATGTAGCGGGCCTGTTCGCGCGGGCCCTCGCAGATCGCCGTACGCCCCAGGTGGAGGGAGAATTCCGGGATGTCCGGCACTTCCTCAAGGCTTTCCCATTTCCGCCATTCGTTGAATCCGAACTCCAGGAAGGGGCTTTCGCCGACGAGGGCGAGCCTCCTGTCCGGGTCGGGGTCGAGAAACCCCGGAGTGAACGCCCCACCCACGCGCAGGAAGTCGTCGTGAACCGGCTGAACCGTCGCTTGCATTTCTTTTCCTCTCCCCCCGGATTCCCCGTACGGCGGGGGCGCGCTCCGCATCCGGAGCGCGCCCTCACGATGGCTCAGCCCTTGTTGTAGCTGCCGCAGGTCAGCGCCTCAGCCATGACCTCGATGTCCTGGATGTCGATCATTTCCTTCACCTCCTCGCCGTGATTCGTCGCGTTGGCCGCACACGCACTGGGCAGGGATCACCCTGCGCAGGCTCAGCCCTTGTTGTAGCTGCCGCAGGTCAGCGCCTCGGCCATGACCTCGATGTCCTGGATGTCGATCATTTCTTTCACCTCCTTGCCGGATATGACGTGTGACGGGGCGAAGTTTTCCGAATTCCCTTGCAGGGTTTCCGGCTTCACCGGTCTCGGCCGGTTCTCCCTGCCGATGTCTCTACTGTGCCGGTCCCCGGCGATCACTGGAAGGCCTTTCCGGTGGACGGATTCTGCACTGGCATAACCCGTCCACCTCGACCTGCGACGGGGAAGGGCAAATTGGGCCACTGAACGACGAAAAGCCGCGTCCTGACAGGACGCGGCTTTCGGAGAAGGGGAAGGAGGAGGGGGCGGGGGCGGGGAGGGCCTCAGACGCGGGTGGCGGGGAGCCAGCCGTTCTGGACGGCGTGCGCGCCGGCCTGGAAGCGGCTGCGGGCCTCCAGGGCCTCCATGAGCTCGGCGGCGATGCGGCGGGCGGTGCGCGGGGAGACCCCGAGGCGTTTGGCGATGGCCTCGTCCGTGAGGCCCTGGAGGAGCAGGTGGAGGGACTCCCGGTGCTGACGGGTCAGTCCGTCCATCGTGCGTTCGACGGCGGTGCCCAGCGGGTTGGCACTCTGCCAGACGCTCTCGAACAGGGCGCACAGCGCGGCGATGGTCCCGTCGTAGGTCAGGACGACCGCGCCGGTCTGGGCGTCGTTGGTGTCGAGGGGCAGGACGACCTCGCGGCGGTCCGAGATGATCATCCGCACCGGCAGGGTGGGGGCGGTGCGGACCTGCCCGCCGTGGCGGTGCAGCCAGTCCACGTGGTCCAGGGTGGGCTGGTGGTTGCGGACGCTGTCGAGGTAGACGGTGCGCATGACGACGCCCCGGTCCAGGAGTGCGGCGTTGGGGCCGCGGCTGGCTTCGAGGTCGGCGGCGCTGTGGGCCCCGCCGGGCGCGAACGTCATGATCTCGTGGCGGGTGTTGGCGGCCAGCCGTGCGAGGCGGTCGCGTATCTCCTCCGGCCCTTGCAGGCTCTCGGCGCCGGCGGTGGCGCCCGGCGGACGCATCGCCGAGCATTCGGCGATGAGCTGCGCGGCGGCGGCCCGGGAGGCCTCCACCTTCTGCTGGTGGGCTGCCAGTTCGGCCTGCTGGCGGGCCAGCAGCAGTTCCATGGCGTCTTCGGGATTCAGCGCACGGAACCCGATGCCCTCCCGGGAGGAGGGCTGGACCAGGGCGAGACGACTGAGCCGGTCGAGGCAGGCGCGCAGGTCGCTCTCGGGAAGCGCCAGCCGCTGAGCGAGCGCCGTCACCCCGTCCTTGGGGTGGGCGAGCAGTGCCCGGTAGACGCGTTCGGCCTCGGCGTCGAGCCCGAGCAGTTCCAGCATGGCGATACCCCCGGATATTAGTACACGTGCGCCAGTAGAGAACCATACGAAGGCGCCAAGTACCCCCTGGTCACTTCCTGTTCTGGCATAAACAGTCCCCTGTGCCGGTCTGTACTGCGGGCGCGGGCGCTGCCCAGGATGGCCGTATGTATCTCGTACATGTCCGACTTCGAGCCCCGGACCAGATCTCCCTCCCCCCGGACGCGGCCCAGCTGTTCCTGGGGTGCGCCCGCGACGGGGAGGGCCTGGAACACGTCAGTGCGCACGGCGACGCGGTGGGCGGCCCGGTCGTCGGCTTCTACCTGACCGCGCCCTCGCTCGCCCTCGCGGAGCGGGCAGCGTCGGCCCTGTGCCACCGCACGCTCCTCGCGCACGCCGCGTTCGCCGCGTGGACCGTGGTGTCCTTCGGGGCGGCGCTGGTCCCCCAGCACTGGAACTCCCTCCTGCAGTCCGATGGACGGGATATGCAGATGCAGGATCCGTCCACCAGGAACCTCTTCCACCCGTTCTGACGGCCCAGCAGAGTAGGGGCATCGGCAGGGGGAACCGGCCGGAACCGGGAACCGGGCAGGTGCCCGGAGACTTGACAGAACTGATTGCGCTCCCAGGGGGAACCCGATGTCCACGCTCGCCACTCGCATCGCCAAGACCGCGGCCGCGGCCGTCATCGCCGTAGGCGTCCTGGGCGCGGCGCACGCGTCCACCGGGGAGCCGTCGCAGTCCCCCCACGTCTCGGCCTTCGACTTCGGCTCGGTGACCGTCCCCCTGGACCCGACCCCCCAGGGCGACAAGGAGGACATCACCGACGTCACCTGGGGCCACTGACAGCCGGCTGCGGCTCAAGGCCGCGGCTGGGGCCGCGGCCAAGGCTTCGGCTAGGGCTGCGGCTCGAAGTCCCAGTACGGGCGCGTCTGTTGCTTGGCCGCGATCGTGTGGACGTGTTGCGGGCCCAGGGTGCGGGTCAGGCCCTTGATGCCCGCGTCCTCGTGGGTGGCCGCCTCCGCGTCCTCGCGGACCGCGCGCAGGTCCGCCGCCAGCGCGATCTGCGCGCTCAGGGTCATCGGGTGGTCCGCGCCCAGGACCTGCTCGGCCGTGCGCAGCGTCTCGCGGCTCAGGGACAGTGCGTCCTCCAGCCGTCCGGTGATGTTGCGGTGGCCGGTGGCGTTGAGGGCGCAGCCCAGGGTCCAGGGGTGCCGGTCGCCGAGCGCGCCCCGCATGCCGACCAGTGCCTGCTCCGCCAGGGACAGCGCCTCCGCCCGCTCGCCCTGCGCGCGGAGCACCAGGCCGAGGTTGCCGACCGTGCCGATGCTGTACGGGTGGGCGAGGCCGAGCTGCGACTGGTAGCCGCGGACCACGTCCTCGGAGATCCGGCGGGCCTCGCCGACGTCCCCGTACTCCCGCAGGTACGTCGCGTAGTCGGAGGCGACCATCAGGGTCCACGGGTAGTCGACGCCGAAGACGCGCGTCGCCCGCTCCCACACGGTCCGCAGCCGCAGCCCCGCCCCGGGGATGTCGCCCGAGCGGCGCAGGCACTGCCCGAGGTTGTGCTCGGCCCGCAGGGTCTGGGGGTGACCCAGGCCCAGCACCTGGGTGTTGAGCTTGACGCCCTGCTCCTGGCGGGTCTGGGCCTCGCGGTAGCGGCCCATCAGCCGCAGGCCCATGGCACAGGCGATGCCGGAGGCGAGGGTGGAGATGTGCAGGGACCGCAGGACCCGCTCGCGGCGGCGCAGGGTGTCCAGGTCCAGGTCGTAGGCGTCCTGGTAGCGGCCGAGGAGGCGGTAGGTGGCGGCCAGGTTGTTCTGGGCGTCCAGGGTGGTGGTGTCGTCCTCGCCGAGCAGTTCGCGGTAGGTGGCCAGGCAGTGCTCGAAGATCTCCCGGGCCGGCTCGAACTTGGCGATGCACAGCAGCACTCCGCCGTACGCGCTGGTGGCGCGCAGGCTCTCCAGGTCCCGGTTGCCGCGCTCCTCGGTGAGCCGGTCGGCCACCGTCTTGGTGAGGGTCTCGGCGCGGCGGAACAGTCCGAGGTTGCGCAGGGCGTTTCCGTACTGGTAGCTGAGCTCGCGCACCTTGGGGTGGTCCTCGCCCAGCGCGGCCCGCCAGATCTGGTCGGTCTCCTCGGAGAGCCGCAGGCAGGTGCGGTACTCCCCGGCGAGGATCAGGTAGCGCAGGCAGTGCAGCAGGAAGTTCTGGATGCGCGGGTTGCTGCTGGTGAGCACGCCGGAGGTGTCCAGGTGCGGGACGAGTTCGGCGTACCGGGGCCACAGCCGCGCGTCGGAGGGCCGGCCGGGGTCGGCGGCGGCGAGGACCTGGCGGACGGCCCGGGCCAGCGGTTCGGCTTCCTCCTCGGAGAGGTTCTCGCGGACGATGCCGTGGACCATGCGGTGCAGCTGTACGGTCTCCAGCCCGCCGCCGCCCTCCTCCACGGCCAGGTCCGAGTACTCCAGGCGCACCACGGAGAACTGGACGAGCTTGTTGAGGGCCGCGTTCCACCGGATCTGGTCGTTGATCAGCCCGGCGAGCTCCTCGGGCACGTCCTCGGCGGGGAACTCGCGCAGCAGCCGCAGCGGCACCGGTCCGGGGGCGAAGAAGACGAACAGCCTCAGCAGGGCGAGGGCGTCGGGGAAGTTCTCCCGGACGTTGTTGAGCAGTATCGCCAGCGCGGTGGGGAAGGGCAGCGGGTAGTCGTCGGAGACGGTGACGGCCTCGCGGGAGTCCAGCCGGCGCCGCAGCAGCGCCAGGTAGTCGCCGACCGTCAGCGGGGAGTCGGCCAGCCAGCCGGCGGTCTGGTCGAGGGCCAGGGGGTAGTCCTCCAGGGCCTCGGCGAGCTGGTCGGCCTCGTCGGCCGTCAGGCGGCGGGCCCGGCGGCGGATGAAGGTGACCGACTCGGGGCGGGCGTAGAGCGGCACTTCGACGAGGCTGGTGTGCCGGGCGGCCCACTCGCGGTTGCGGGAGGTGATGATCACGTCGCCGGCGCCGGAGGGCAGCAGGTCGATCAGGTCGTCCGGGTTGTCGCAGCCGTCGAAGACCAGGAGCCAGCGCCCGTACGGGGATCCGCGCCGCAGCGCCTCCTGGACGGCCCGGATCTGCTCGCCGTAACTGCCGGCGCCGCGCGGCAGCCCGAGGGCGGGGGCCAGGTCGGCGAGGCGTTCGCGCAGGGTGGGCCGGTCCTCGGCGGGGACCCACCACACCACGTCGTACTCGGAGGCGAAGCGGTAGGCGTACTCGGTGGCGACCTGGGTCTTGCCCACGCCGGACAGCCCGAGCAGGGTGACGGTGGACGCGCCCGACGGGGCGTCGGTCAGTGCCGCGCGCAGGGTGCCGATGACGTCGTTGCGGCCGGTGAAGCGCGGATTGCGGCGCGGGACCCGCCCCCAGATCTCGGGCGGGTCGTTGGGGAAACGGGGGCCGCGGCGGCCGGTGTCGGCGCCGATGCGGTCGGTGCACAGCTCCAGGCGGCGCAGCACCCGGTACTCGGCCTCGTACGCGTCCACTCCCCACAGGTCCGTCTTCTCCAGCACGGCCACGGCGCTGGGCAGCGGGTCGTCGGTGAGGCTGACGGCGGCGAACCGGTCGGGGTGGCGGTCGGTGACCGTGCGCAGGGCGGTGTTCCACTCCTCGTCGGAGTGGGTGCCGGCGAAGAAGTAGCGCTCGCTGAGCACGAGGAGGACCCGGCTGCCGGAGCGGGCGAGGTCGTCCAGCGCCTGGACGAGGCCGGGGCTGCTCTGCGGGTCCCAGCGCTGGAGGGCGACGCGGTGGCCGTGCTCCTCCAGGCGGTGCGCGATCCACACGGCCCAGGGGCGGTTGAAGCCCGCGAAGCTGATGACGAAGCGCTGGGTCTGGTGCTGGTGCTGGTGCTGGTGCTGCTGTTGGGCCGCCGCGTCGCGGTCCTGTCGACTACCGGTGGTCATGGCGCCGTCTCCCTGGGCTCCGGGCAGTGGACGGGACTGAAAACGTACCGCAGCGGACGGTCCGTCAGCCCTCCGCGCGCTTCAGTCTTCTGTGAACACGGCGAGTTCGGGATGGGCCTCGCACCAGGCCCGCCGGTCCCGCTCGACGCTGCGGCGGGCCGCCGTGTGCTGGTCCCCGGGCGGCGGCAGTTCGTCCATGGCCCGCTCGGCGGCGCTCATGGCCTCGGTGAACTCCCGCCCCGCGTCGGTCAGCCGCTCGTGCGCCCGCAGGACGGGCAGTACGGCCGCCACCTGGGCCCGGATCCGGGCGTGCTGGGCCCAGGCGCCGCGGGCCCCGTACAGGGCGGCGCGCTGCCAGTAACCGGCCAGGGCCAGGTGCGCGTAGGCGCCGTGCAGGAGCCCCTCCAGCGGGCGGGGGTCGCTGCGCCAGGGCGCCCAGTGGCGGGGGGTGCGGTCGGCGGTGTGCAGGGTCAGGACGTCGGCGAGGGCGGACAGCTTGCCGTGCTGGACCTCGTGGACGAGGGTGGCGGCCAGCGCGGGCGGGGCCTGGGCGCGGGCCAGGACGGAGCCGGCGGCCGCGGGCAGGGTGGCGCCGCTGGAGCGGGAGCCGCCTGCCAGCGGGACGACGGAGCGCAGCAGGTGCACGGTCTCCTCCGCGCGGGCGGTGTCGTAGCGCTGGAGCAGGGTGAGCGCGCCGGACCACTGCGTGTCCCACCGCTTGTGCCCCTTGGAGGTGAGGCGGCGGGCCGCGCGGACGGTGGCGGGCTGTGCGGGACCGGGCGCCCGGTACGGGTCGAGGTCGTCCAGGGCCGTCCCGCCCCCCGGCAGGCTGTGCAGGGGCAGGGTGGCGGGGTCCTCGGGGTCCCAGGAGCGCTCGGTGAGGGCGAGCGGGCCGGGACGGGCGGGGCGCAGCAGTCCGAGGGTGGGCAGGACGAGCCGGCCGTGCAGCGGCCGCAGGGTGTGGGTGAAGGCGATCCCGGCGCGCAGGGCCGCGGCGACGGCGAGGACACCGAGGTGGCCGAGGTCGGGCGGGGGCCCGTACGGGGCGTGCAGCCGCCGCAGGGTCTCCTCGGCCCACACCCCGGTGGCCGGGTAGTGCAGTACGTCGCGCACGGCGCCCGGGTCGCGCCGCTCGGCCTCCTCCAGCAGGGCCCAGTGGTCGGCGGTCTCCCCGCGGCGCCCGCCGGGGGCGGCGTCGAGGACCGCGCGCAGCAGGACCAGGCGCCGGGAGCGGCGGACGTCGCGGACCAGGCGGGTGCCCTCCGCGGACGGTTCGGTGGAGGCCAGGGCGCGCAGGGTGCGGGAGGAGACGGTGAAGGCGGCGAGGGCGGCGGTCATGAGGCGGCCCGTCGCGTCGCCCGCCCGGCCGTCGCCGCGGCCAGGGCGGCGGCGACGTGCCGGATCAGGACCTGGAGGTCGGCGCAGTAGACGGACGGCTGCCGGAAGCCCTCCCCGGCGCGGTAGCGGTGCGGGTAGTGCCCGCCTCCGCACACCTCGACCAGCTCGCAGGCGCGGCAGCCCGCGGCGAGGGCGTCGCGCCCGAGCTGGCGGGCGGCGAGCCCGGGGTGGTCGAGCAGCTCGTCGAAGCTGTGGGTGTCCAGGCTCATGCCGGTGGTGGCGGCGCCCTCGTACGCGGATTTCAGTGAATCGGCCTGTTCGATGGAGCCGTCGGTCTCGATCACGGCGGTGGCGGCGGGCTGCAGCCCGAGGGTCTCGGTGGCGGCGGGCAGGCCGAGCAGCAGGGCGATGATCTCCTCGAAGGGTCGGAGCCGGGTGCGCCGCACCCCGTCGTGCCACCAGCGCTCGAAGACGGCGACGAGCCAGTCGGCGTACGGGGTCCGGCCCGGGCGGTGGCCGGGGGGCGGGGCGCTCCAGTGCGCGAGCGGCAGCAGCAGCCCGACGCTGGGCGGGGCGAAGGCCAGCAGGGACTCGTAGGTCTCCACCGGGTCCTGGGCGAGGTCGACGACGCAGAGCACACCGGCGTAGCTCTCCGGATGCCGTGCCAGCAGCCGCAGGCCCCGGACGGCGGCGCCGAAGCCGGGCCGCCCCGCGCGGTCCACGCGCCGGGCGTTGTGCTCCGGCAGCCCTCCGTCGAGGCTGACGCCGACGCGGATCCCGGCTCGGGCGAGGGCGGCGAGGCGGCCCCGGGTGAGCAGGGTGGCGTTGGTCTGCACGGTGGCGGTGACGCGGGTGCGCGGGGCGGCTGCGGCGAGGGCGGCCCGTACGGCGTCGACGGGCCCGGCCAGCGCGGCGGGCGCGGTGAGCAGCGGTTCGCCGCCGTGCAGGACGAGGTCGACGCGGGGCAGGTCGTGGGCGGCGGCGTGTTCGGCGATGCGCCGGGCGGCGCGTGCGGCGATGGCGGGGGTCATGGCGGCCGGCTGGCCGCGCCAGCCCTGGTCGGCCATCTCGTAGACGTAGCAGTAGGTGCAGGCGAGGTTGCAGCGGCTGCGGGTCTTGAGCACGAACTGCCGCAGTGGGTGGGGACGGTGGCCCGCGGTGCGCAGCGCGGGCAGGTCGAGGCGGGTGTAGGGCCAGGGCGCGTGCCGGGCGTGGTGCGCGGTCGCCGCGGCGGAGTCGGTCGTGATCGCTCGGCCCATCGCTGCCCCTCCCTCCCCCGGACTTCGTCGGGGGACCCCCAGCGGACGGTCCATCCCTGCCCCTCGGGCGGTCCGCGCTAACGGCGGAAAGTGGTCAACTCGTTTCTCGTCGGGGCGGATCAGGCATCCCGGCCTCCGTCCGGTCAGACCACGCCGGAGTCGAACGCGTTGAGGATCTCGGCCGGGTGGGTCACCCGCTCGACCATGCCCTCGATCACCTGGGCCAGCACGGGATGGTCGATCCCGCGCAGGGCGGCCAGGTCCAGCCCGGAGAGGTCGGGCAGCCGCCCGGGACACTGCCGGGTTTCGGCCACCGCTTCCTGATGGTTGGTCACCATGTGCCGCTGCTCCCCCTGTCGTGTCGCGGACCGGACGGTCCACTGCCCCTTCCCCTGCGACCGGTCCCCGGAAACGGCGGTTCCGGTCGGGGGCGCCGGTCGCGGCGGCCCTGGCGGCGGCCAGCGCGGCGTGTTCTGCGGCGGTTCGGTCACTGCCCGGCCTCCAGCATCCGCATCCGCACGCGCAGGGCCTCCGAGCGCACCTCGGCGCCCGGCCCGGTCCGCGCCCACAGCTCCAGCGCCGAGCGGTACGCGTCCAGGGCCGCCCGGGGCCGGGCGAGGAGCTCCAGCACCTCGCCGCGCAACTCCTGTACGCGCGCGGCCAGTTGGACGGCCGTGCCGGTGGCCCGGCGCTCCTCGTGGTCGGCCTCCAGCGCGGCCCGCCAGGCCCGCCGGTAGGAGTCCGCCGCCCGGTCGAGGCGGTCCGGCGCGCGGGTGTGGCCGTAGATCTCCTGCTGTACGTCGCCGTGGTCCCGCCAGGCCCGCGCCTGCTCCAGCGGCTCGCGGCTCTGCCGGACGGCCAGCTCCAGCAGGTACTCCGCCTCCCACAGGTCCACCGGGTCGCCCTCGTAGGCGTGCCGCAGCCGCAGCCCGGTGGCCAGTCGCAGCAGCCGGTGGGCCGCATCGGGGTCGGACTGCGGGACCGCCGCCCGGCTGTCGCGCAGTACCCGCACGGCGGCCCCGGTGAACCGCCGCCCGTCGGCGGTGCGGGCCCGCTCCAGGAGCACCTCGCCCCACTCGGGCAGCAGTTCCCCGATGGCCTCCGCGTCCCGGGGGATCAGCCTGCGGGCGCGGCCGTACGCCTCGGCCGCGTCCTCCAGGGCCCCCGGATCGGCGTCCCGCGCGTACCGCTCCCGGTGCACCCGGGCCAGGCACACCAGCGCGGCCACCCGCAGCTCCGGGTCGCCGCCGTCCTCCCGCAGGGCCGCGTGGAGCTGTCCGGCCGCCTCCTCCAGCCGGCCGGGCAGATACCGCAGCGCGCCGGCCAGTTCCACCCGGACCTGGGCGGCCCGCGGGGTGCGCGGGGTGCGCGGCGGGTGGGCCAGGGCCGTCGACAGGCGGGCCGCGGCCTGTTCGGCCAGGGCCGTGCGGCCGGCCGGGTCGGGGGTGAAGGCCAGGAGGGCCAACAGGACCCGCCCCAGGGCCAGGTGCAGCTCGGGGTACGGGGCGGGGGCCGGCCCGGCGTCCACGCCCGGGGCGGGACCGGCGGAGCCGGTGGCAGCGCCGGCGAGGCCGGGGGCCGGGCCCGTCAGGGGTTCGAGCACCGTGCGGGCCTCGCGGAGCGCCCCCGCGTCGCCGCGCAGCTCGCTCAGCCGGATCAGGGTCTCGGCCCGCCGCACCGCGCAGTCCCGCACCAGCCTCGGGTCCGCGGACGCGCCCGCAGCGCCCGCCGCGCCCGCCGCCGCGAACTCCCGGTCCGCGGCGGCCAGCAGCTCCGCGGCCGGCAGCTCCGCGTCCGGCGCGCCCGTCAGCGCCCGCTCGTACAGCACCCGGCCCCGCAGCGCCCGCCCCTCGGCCGTGCGCAGCCCGGTCACCACCCTGTCCGCCTCGGCGAGCACCTCCGGGTCCCGCTGGGCCGCCCACAGCCGCAGCAGCGCCGCGCCCAGCTCGGTCTCCGCCTCCTCGGGCGGATCGCCCGGCCCCAGCGGGGCCGTCACCGCGCGCCGCAGCACCGCCACGGCCTCGTACAGGGCCCGCGCGCCCCCGCCGCCCACCCCGTCGGCGTCGGCCAGGCGGTCCCGGGCCGCGCGCACCGCCGCCGCCCGGGGCGCGGCGGGGGCGGCGGCCGCGGTGGGCGGGCGCGGCTCCGTCCCCTCCTGCGGCATCCCGGGCAGGTAGCGGCGTACGACCTTGGCCGAAACCTGCGCGAAGGCCCGCGGGAGCCGCCCCGCGGGCACGCGCTCGTCGTCCTCGCAGCCCGGGTCGGCCACCATCGGCGGCGCCCCCGTCAGCTGGGTGACCGCGAGCGCGGGGAAGTTGCGTACGCCCCGCCCGAAGTGCGCGAGCACGTACTCCGAGCAGTGCTTGAGCACCAGCGTGGCCTCGTCGCGCCCCAGCGGCCCCAGCAGCACGTCCTGCACCCCGGGCGCGAACTCGTACCAGTGCCCCGGCCCCGGCCCGCTGCGCCGCACGAGCCCGCTGAGCAGCACCTCCGCGAGGTCCGACGGCTCGGAGTCCGGCAGCATCGTGCGCTGCACCAGCCGCATCACGGGCAGGTTCAGCGGCGCCGCCGACAGGTACACCGCCAGTTGTACGGCCCGGGGCGCGGCCGAGGACCGGAACCGCGTCACCAGCTCGCGCGGCGGCCGTACGGTACGCGGCGGCGGCACCGGCGCCGCCGGGTGGTCGGCCAGCACCCGGCCCACCTCGGCCGGGACCGGGCCGGTGCCGAGCCCGGCGACGAGCCGGGCCCAGGCCCCCAGGGCGGTCGCGCTCGGCGGCAGCACCGGGACGCTCAGCCCACCGGTCGGTCGCCCCGGCAGCGGGGCCCGGTCCGAGCGGAATTTCAGCTTCCCTGCCCCGCCCTCGATGCGGGAGAGCGTGCCCCGCTCGGTCGGCAGCCAGCTGCGGCCCCACAGCCGCTGGGGCAGCGGCTGGACCACCACGCACGGAGTGCACTGCGCCCACCGGTACAGCAGCCGCTGGGCCGTGCCCTCGCGCCACAGCGGCCCGGCGCAGTCGGAGACCACCATGGTCAGGGCCCGGCCGGTCGGGTCCCGCAGCTGGTCCCCGGAGCGCAGCCCGGAGCCGGGCGACGGGCCGCGTCCGAGCGCCGCACCGCCGTCCGCGAGCCGGTGCAGGTAGTGGACCTGGACGTCGCGGAAGGCACCCAACCGCTCGCAGACGGAGCGCAGTTCCTCGAACATGTCCTGCCAGACGGCCATCGACGCGGACGCGTCCATCACCAGCCGTACGGTCGCCTCGCGCCGGCTCTCCGGCCGCAGCACGGGGATGACCAGCCCGAGGGCCCGGGCGCTGGCCTCGGCGGTGGCCGCCTCGTCCAGGACCAGCCGGGTGGGCGGGGCGGGCGGGCGGTGGCGCTGGAGGGCGCGCAGGGCGCGCTGGACGGCGAGGATGCGGGGCAGCGCGGCGGCGCCGGGCACCCGTACGGGCACCCCGTACTCCTCGGGCGACTCCTCCGGCGACGCCCCTTCGGTCCCGCCGGCCCGGCGCTGGCCCGGCGCGTAGAGCCTGACCGGATCCTCAGCCTCCGGCTCTTCCCGTACGGGCTCCTCGCGCTCGGTGACCGGATCCCCGGCCTCCTCCTCGGGGCCCGGCGGCGGGCCCGGCACCACCCGCGCCGGGCCCCGGATGTGCCCGGCCAGCCACAGCGCGTCGGCGAGTTCCTCGGCGGACGGGTCGAGCCCGGCCGCGCGCAACAGCGCGGCCAGGTCCCGGATGCCGGACGATCCGGCGCTCGGCACGGACCTCACCTCGGGCGGTCGAGGCGCTGGATGAGCAGGTCGGCGAGGTCCTCCCGGGTCGGCGGGGCGGCGTAGTGCGTCAGGTACACGGCGTTGAGCAGCTGGTCGGCGGCGACCAGTTCGGTCTGGGAGCGGCTGAGGAACTCCCGGATCAGGTCCGACCCGAGCCGGGCGGCCTCCTCGCCGAGGTGGGCCCGGACCAGGGTGGCGAGCCGCTTCTCGCCGGGCTGCCCGAGCCCCAGCTGGATGCAGCGCCGCAGCAGGGCGGCGGGGAAGTCCCGCTCTCCGTTGCTGGTCAGGATGATGAAGGGGAACGCCCGGCAGCGGATCCGGCCGCCCCGCACGGTCACCTTCGTCCCGTCGTCGGTGAGCACCTGGACCTCGGGCTCGGTGTCGGCGACCCGTTCGAGCTCGGGGAGCGCGAACTCCCCCTCCTCCAGCACGTTCAGCAGGTCGTTGGGGAGGTCGATGTCGCTCTTGTCGAGCTCGTCGATGAGGAGGACGCGGGGCCGGGAGGTGGGCAGCAGCGCGGTGCCGAGCGGCCCGAGCCTGATGTACTTCCCGATGCCGGTGCCGGTGCCGCTGCCGGGGGCGGGGCCGGCGCCGTGACCACACCCGCTCGCGGCGATCTGCACGTCCTGGAGCCGGGCGAGGGCGTCGTACCGGTACAGCCCGTCCTGGAGGACGGTGCGCGAGACCACCGGCCAGCGCAGCACCCGTCCCAGTTTCAACTCGTGGGCGACGGCGTGCGCGAGGGTGGACTTCCCGGTGCCGGGAAAGCCCGTGACGAGCAGCGGCCGCCGCAGGTACAGCGCCGCGTTGATGGCCTCAAGCTCCTCCGGCTCGGGCCGGTGCAGCTCGGCCGCCTGCCGGTGCGCCCCCAGCCGCCGGGCCACGTTGCCGTCGGCCACCGCGGCGGGGCCGCCCGCCTCCGCCACGGGCCCGCCGTCGAAGTCCCGCCAGGGCGGCGGGTCGGGCAGGGCGTCGATCCCGTCGTGGGGCTCGCCGACCCCGCGGTAGATGAGCCACTCGTCGTTCATAAGCGCTCCCTTCCTCGCATCCGCCGGCGCGGCGGTGTCACAGGTCGCCTTGCAGCGGCTCGTCGTGGGGCAGCGGCCGCGCCGGGTCCTCCCACACCAGCCCCGCCCCGGCCGCCCAGTACGCGTCGGGGTCCGCCCCGTACGCCCGCCCCCGCAGCTCCTGCAACCGCAGCGGCAGCACCTCGCCCCGCCCGGCCTCGGCCAGTTCCTCCCGCAGCCCGCGGTGGAACGGCGCGCACGAGCCGCCCGCACCCGGCGGGGGCCTGCGGGTCACGGCCACCCCGTACCCGGCGTCCCGTACCGCGTGCAGCGAGCCCAGCGTGGGCTCCTGGTCCGCCGCGCGGCAGTGCACGGGCACGGTGTTGTCCGGCAGGCCCGAGAGCCACTCGGCGGCGGGCGTGCGGGGGCGTCCCCCTATGCAGTCGGCCCGTTCGTCCTGGAGCGGTCCCGCCTGCACCCGGGCCCAGCGGGCGGAGCCCTCGGCGCCCTCACGGTCCGCCGGGTGCTCCCCCGCCCCGGCGCCGTGGCGCAGCAGCACCGGCCGCTGCACCCCGAGCGGTACGCCGCCCGCCACCGTCCACTCGTCCACCGGCAGCCCGAACAGCTCCGGGGACACGGCCACTTCGAGGGGGGCCGCCGCCTCGTGGGTGTCGCACCGCCGAAAGGCCTCGGCGAGCGGGGCGCGCAACGCCTGGGGCAGGCCCGCCAGGGTGGCCCGTACACCCGAGTCCACCGGGGTCACCCGCCCGGGGCGGGCCGGGCCCGCCAGCACCGACACCCGCCAGTCGTAGAGGTCCTCCCAGCCGTGCGCCCACACCTCCAGCAGCGCCGAGGCCCCGGCGGGCAGCCCGCCCGAGCGCGGGGCCGGGCCGTGCGCCGCCCGCCCGGCCGTGGCCCGCCGGCGCCGTTCGCGCTCGGCCAGGCCCCGCTCGTGGCGCTCGCCGAGCTCGCGCCGCAGGGGCCGCCAGAGCCGCTCGGCGGTGGCCCGTACCCATTCCCAGAGCTCCTCGTCCGCGCCGGGCGTCGGCGGCTCGCGGTAGTCGGCCACGCTCACGTCCGTGGCGTACCGGAGCATCGCCGCGGCCTCCGCGGCCCCGCCCGGCGGGTCGTGCAGCAGCCCCAGCCCGTCGCGCCAGCTCAGCGGGGCCGGCGGCTGGGGGTCCGGCTCCTCCCCGCGGGCGGCCTCGACCAGGGCCCGTACCGTCTCGGAGGAACCGGGCGGGGGCAGCTCGGCCAGGAGCCCGCACAGGGTGGTGCGCTCGCCGGGGGTGAGCCGCCCGCGGCCGGCGTACGGGTCACCCTCCTCGGGCGGGAGTTCGCCGTGCACGTCCGTCCACGTACGGCGGTTGTCGAGGTCGCTGAGGTGCTGGTCGTAGTGGTACAGGTCGTGGGCCTGCATGACCCGCCGGTAGAGCCCGGCCTGGCCCCGCGCCGCCATCGGCAGGGTCCTCAGCTGCACGACGGAGACCGCGAGCCCGCCGCCTCCCGCGTGCCGCCGGGCCTTGAGCACGCCGACGACCTCCCCGCGCGCGAGGTCCACCACGGGGCCGCCGGACATGCCGGGGTCGATCTCGTCGTCGTCGCCGAGCCGGATGGCGGCGCCGTTCCCGGCGGTGCCGCGCAACCGGGTGGTGCGGCCGGTGATCTCGGGGATGCCCAGTTCCTCGGTGCAGCCGAAGTAGGCGACCTCGTCGAAGCGGGGCCGGGAGCGGTCGGTCAGCCAGACGCAGGAGTGCGAGACGGGCGCCAGCACCCGTACGAGCGCCAGATCGGGCAGGTCCCACAGGGCTCCCCGCCGGGGCCGGCGTTCCTCCAGCCGCTCGGGCATGACGCACTCCACGCGCCCGGCGACGGTTCCGGTCCGGCGCCCCGAGGAGAAGCTGATGCCGACCTCGCGTCCCGCGATCCGCACGGTGGCCCCACCCCCCTCACCGACGACGTGCGCACACGTCAGGACCCAGCCGGGGGCGATGAAGAAACCGCTCCCCCAGGTGGGTCCGGCTCCAGCGGTTCCATACCCGCCGGGCGGGGCGTGAACGCGTACGGTCGCGGCCAGGACGAGGGGCTCCAGGAGCTCGAAGGCGCGCGCGGAGCCGCTCGTGCGCCCGTCGGTCATCCGCGCCCCCCACTGGTGAGACGTCCAGGCTAGCGCCGGGGGCGCGACGGGCGGGAGGTCTCGTGACGGGACGGATTATCCTGGCGGAAAACACCCGATCGACCGGTCGAAACCGACCGGCGTCACCTCACGGCACGGAGCCCGACTTGTACTTCACCGATCGCGGCATCGAGGAGCTGGAGAAGCGGCGCGGCGAGGAGGAGGTCACCTTCGAGTGGCTCGCCGAGCAGCTGCGCACCTTCGTCGACCTGAACCCGGACTTCGAGGTCCCGGTGGAACGCCTGGCCACCTGGCTGGCCCGCCTGGACGACGAGGACGACGACGCGGACGAGTGACCGCCCCGGCTCCTGCGAAGTGTGCGAACGAGAACGAGAACGGCCCGGCCGCCACGAAGGCGGTCGGGCCGTTCTCATGTGCGCTCGGTCCGGCAGCGCGGGAGGATCCTTCGGGCGCCCGGATCAGGCGGCCTTGGTCTCCCAGAAGATGCGGTCGATCTCGGCGATGAGCTCAAGAGCCTTGGCGCCGGTCGCCGGGTCGTTGGACGCCTTGGCGGCCGAGAGGGCCTTCAGGGTGTCGTTGACCAGGGTGTGCAGCTGCGGGTACTTCTCGAAGTGCGGCGGCTTGAAGTAGTCGCTCCAGAGCACCGAGACGTGGTGCTTGGCGAGCTCGGCGCGCTGCTCCTTGATGGTGATGGCGCGCGCGCGGAAGTCGGCGTCGTCGTTGGCCTGGTACTTCTCCTGCACGGCCTTGACGGACTCGGCCTCGATGCGGGCCTGGGCAGGGTCGTACACGCCGCACGGAAGATCGCAGTGGGCGGAGACCTTCGCCTTGGGGGCGAAGAGGCGGGAAAGCATGGAGTGTCCTCCTCGTGATCGTCTTCTCAAGGGGGAGATTACTCGCTGGGGAAGCGGATTTCGCGGGCGCCCCCGGGGGCTTAGGACAAAAGTCCAGGGTCTCGGCCGGACCGGTGAGCGAATGTACGGGACCGTGCGGCAGCATGCGGGGTGACGAGGAGGACACGCATGGTGGAGTACGGACGCCCGCGCAGGCGGTTCGAGGTGGTGGAGGTGGAGGGGGCGTCGATGGTGCCCACCCTGCTCAGCGGCGACCGGCTGCTGGTCCGCTACGGGGCCGCCGTGCGGCCCGGACACGTGGTGGTGCTGCGCCACCCCTTCCAGCAGGACCTGCTGGTGGTCAAGCGGGCGGTGGAGCGCCGGCCCGGCGGCTCCTGGTGGGTGCTCGGCGACAACCCCTACAACGAGACCGGCGACAGCACCGTCTACGGGCCGGTGCCCGACGAGCTGGTGCTGGCGACGGCGGTCCTGCGCTTCCGGCCCCGCGAGGAGGATCAGCGCTCGCTGAGGGCCCGGCTGTCCTGGGCCGTCTCGGCGCTGCGCCCGCTGCCGGCGGACGCCTCGGCCTCCAGCCGCTTGCGGGCTCGGTAGGCGGCCACGTTGGCCCGCGTGGCGCACCGGTCGGAGCAGTAGCGCCGGGAGCGGTTGGTGGAGGTGTCCAGGTAGGCGTTGCGGCAGGGCGCGGCCTGGCACAGGCCCAGGCGGTCGGGGCCGTGCTCGGTGAGTGCGAAGGCCAGGCCCATGGCCGCCATGGCGGCGTAGCCCGCCGATGCGTTCGAGGGGTGCTCGGCGAGGTGGATGTGCCAGTCGGGGCGGCCGTCCTCGCCGATGGTCTTGTGCCCGGAGACCTGGGGGCTGACGGGGAACTCCATGAGCAGCGAGTTCAGCAGGTCGACCGCGAGGACGTCGTCGCCGCCGTCGGCGGCCTCGAAGACGGCGCGCAGCCGGGCCCGCACGTTGCGGAAGCGGGTGACGTCGGTGTCGGTGACACGCCGCGCCATCTGCACACTGGCGCCGAACAGCGCGCGCACGGCGTCCACGGAGGTGAGCGCGTCCTTGTTGCGGGCCGGCTCCTCGGTGTTGACCAGGCGCACGGCGAAGTCCGAGTAATGGGCCAGTTCCACTTGTAGTCCTTACGGCTGCGGATTAATGTCTGCGGTAACGGCTGAGACGTCTTCGAGGGTATTACTTATGGAGGGGTTCATGAGCGCGGATACGACCGAAACGGCACCCACCGCGGCGTACTGGCAGGCCTGGCAGGACAGCTGGGACCGCCAGCAGGAGTGGTACATGCCCGACCGCGAGGAACGGTTCCGGGTGATGCTCGACATGGTCGAAGCCCTGGTCGGCCCCGCCCCCCGGGTACTGGATCTCGCGTGCGGTACGGGAAGTATCACGGACCGCGTCCTCAAGAGGTTCCCGGAGGCCACCAGTACCGGCCTCGATCTGGACCCCGCCCTGCTGGCCATCGCCCGCGGCCACTTCGCCGGGGACGAGCGGGTCACCCTCGTCACGGCCGACCTGAAGGACCCCGGCTGGCGCTCCGCCCTGCCCCACGACTCCTACGACGCGGTCCTGACCGCCACCGCCCTGCACTGGCTGCACGGCGAGGACCTCACCGTCCTGTACGGGCAGCTCGCACCGCTGGTGGCGCCCGGCGGGGTGTTCATGAACGCCGACCACATGCCCGACCCGGCGACCCCCCGCATCGACGCCGCCGAGCGCGCCCACCGGCACGCCGGCATGGACCGGGCCAAGGCGGCCGGGGCCGCGGACTGGCGCGAGTGGTGGGCCCTCGCGGCCGCGGACCCGGTCCTGGCCGAGCCGGTGAAGGCGCGCTTCGCGATCTACGGGGAGCACGCGGACGGTGACACCCCCTCGGAGGCGTGGCACGTCCGCACCCTGCTCGACGCCGGGTTCGCGGAGGCCCGTACGGTCTGGCGCTCGCCCTCGGACGCGCTGGTCCTGGGCCTGAAGTAGGGACCTGGAACAGGGGCCCGGAGACGGGCAGCCGGAGGCAGGCGCCCGGAAGGGCCGCGCACGGCGGAGGGGCGGTACGGGATTCCGTACCGCCCCTCCGCCGTGAACGCGTGCGACCGCGGCTACAGCACCTTGGACAGGAACGCCTTGGTGCGGTCGTGCTGCGGGTTGCCCAGCACGTCGCGCGGGTTGCCGGACTCGACGACCACGCCGCCGTCCATGAAGACGAGGTTGTCGCCGACCTCGCGGGCGAAGCCCATCTCGTGCGTGACCACGATCATGGTCATGCCCGACTCGGCCAGGTCCCGCATGACGTCGAGGACGTCACCCACCAGCTCCGGGTCGAGCGCCGAGGTGGGCTCGTCGAAGAGCATCAGCTTCGGCTCCATGGCGAGCGCGCGGGCGATCGCCACGCGCTGCTGCTGGCCGCCGGAGAGCTGGGTGGGGTAGTTCCCGCCCTTGTCGCCGAGGCCCACGCGGTCCAGCAGGCGCACGGCGCGCTCGCGCGCCACCGCCTTGGACTCGCCCTTGACCATGACCGGGGCTTCCATGACGTTCTCTATGGCCGTCATGTGCGGGAACAGGTTGAAGCGCTGGAAGACCATGCCGATGTCCCGGCGCTGGGCCGCGACCTCGCTGTCCTTCAGTTCGTAGAGCTTGTCGCCCTTCTGCTTGTACCCCACCAGCTGGCCGTCGACCGAGAGCCGGCCGGCGTTGATGCGCTCCAGGTGGTTGATGCACCGCAGGAAGGTCGACTTGCCGGAGCCGGACGGACCGACCAGGCAGAAGACCTCTCGCGGGGCGACCTCCAGGTCGATGCCCCGGAGGATGTGGGCGGCGCCGTAGGACTTGTGGACGCCTTCTGCCTTGACCATCGGCTGGGCGGTCACTTCGCCACCTCCGTACGGCGGAACATGTTCAGGTTTGCCTTCAGCCGCTGGAACGGGGTGAGGGGCAGGCTGCGCAGCGAACCGCGGGCGTAGCGGCGCTCCAGGTAGTACTGGCCGACACTGAACACGCTGGTCAGAGCCAGGTACCAGATGGAGGCGACGAAGTACATCTCGATCACCGCGCCGGCCGTGGAGCCGATGTTGGAGCTGGCCCGCAGCAGTTCGGTGTACTGCACCGCCGAGACCAGGGACGAGGTCTTCAGCATGTTGATGAACTCGTTGCCCGTCGGCGGGATGATCACGCGCATCGCCTGCGGGAGGACCACGCGGCGCATGGTCTGCGTGCGGGTCATGCCCAGGGCGTGCGAGGCCTCGCTCTGGCCCTCGTCGACGGACTGGATGCCGGCCCGGACGATCTCCGCCATGTAGGCGCCCTCGTTCAGGCCGAGGCCCAGCAGGGCGACCATGAACGGCGTCATGACGTCGACGGTCTCGTTCTTGTAGATCGGACCGAGGTTGATGTACTGGAAGATCAGCGGGAGGCTGAACCAGACCAGCAGCTGCACGTAGACCGGGGTGCCGCGGAAGAACCAGATGTACAGCCAGGACACGAAGCTCGTGACCGGGTTGTTCGAGAGCCGCATCACCGCGAAGAGGATGCCGAGCACGAGGCCGAGCAGCATCGACAGGACGCTGATGACGATGGTGTTCCAGAGGCCGTCGATGACCGAGGCGTCGAACAGCTTGTCGCCGACGGTGGCCCAGATGACCTTGCCCTGCGAGAAGGCGTAGATGAGCCAGCCCAGCAGCACGGCCACGACGACGGCGCTGACCCAGCGCCCGTAGTGCCGTACCGGGATGGCCTTGATGGCCTCGTAGGGGGAACCCGAGGGGCCGGGTCCGGCCGGTGCGGTGGCCGGACCCTTGTCGATCTTGTCAGTCACTATGACTGCCCTTCAGTGGAGCGCGCGGAACTACTTGCCGGCGTTGATGGTGGCCGACGGGACGGCGCTTCCCTTGACGTCCCACTTCTCCAGGACCTTGGCGTAGGAGCCGTCCTTGATGATGGCGTCGAGGGCTTCCTTGAGGGCGTCGCGCAGCTGGGTGTTCTCCTTGGCGACCGCGATGCCGAAGAGGCCGACGTCGCTCTGCTGGCCGCCGACCTCGAAGTCGTTGCCGCCACCGGAGGTCTTGGCGATGTACGCGGCGACCGGGTAGTCGTTCAGGTCGGCCACGGCGCCGCCGGCCTTGACGCGGGTCTGGGCCTCGGCGTCGGTGTCGAACGCCTCGATGGTGAGCTTCTTGTCACCGCACTTCTCGGCCTGCGCCTTGAAGGTGTCCTCGTAGATGGTGCCGCGCTGGACGGCGACCGTCTTGCCGCACAGGTCGTCGAGGGACTTGATGTTGTCCGGGTTGCCCTTCTTGACGATGAGCGAGACGCCGGAGGAGAAGTAGTCGACGAAGTCGACGCCCTTGCCGATCTTGGCGCCCTTCTCGTCCAGGCCCTCCTGGCGGCGCTTGTTGTCGCTGATGGAGGACATGGCGACGTCCTGGCGGCCGGTCTCCAGGGAGGTGATCAGGCCGTCGAAGGTGCCGGACGTGAACTGGAACTTCACACCGAGCTGCTTGCTCATGGCGTCGGCGATGTCGGGGTCGACGCCGACGATCTTGCCACCCTCGGTGAACTCCATGGGGGCGTAGGCGGCGTCCGTGCCGACCTTGATGACCCCGGCGTCCTGGATCTTCTTGGGCAGCTTGGAGAACAGCGGGGCGTCGCTGGTCTTGTCCTTGGACTTGGTGCCGCTGTCCGTCTGGTCACCACAGCCGGTGAGGATCAGGGCGCCGGCGACCGCGATCGCGCCGACCGCGGCGATCCGGGACCGGGCGGCGGTCGTACGACGGGTGGTGCTTGCGGTCATGGCTTCGTTCCTCCGGCTGGTGGAAAAGCATCGAAAAACGGTCGGACACGCACCATCGAGTGTCACGACCTCGTGTGATTACGGCATCTTGCCATTCGGACTGAGACATTCAGGGTGCCCGTCAGGTCAAAATCGCATAACGGGCGACGGGGGTAGCCCAACAGGACTGCGGGGATGCGGGTTCGAGACCGCAGATACTGCCGTGACCTGCCCCTTTGACCGCAGTTTCTGCGGACCGTCTCGCCCATCGGACGCCAAGGTTTGGACTTTTCACCAAAAGCAGGGCAACCGACCTACAGTTGAGCGGGAATCGACTCGTCTGGGCGAGTGTTCTTCGGGTAGAACAGATCCTTACACCCCTCATCCGGGGCTCAGGGCGCGCGTGCGGCGCGCCCGCGCGTACGAAACCTCCCCTTCGCGGAGACGGGCCAACCGTCGATGCGGAGTACAGACGCGGTGCCCGCCCACCCCTTAACCAGGAGTGGCCACCCTCAACGATTCAAAGGACTTAAGGGGTCACACACAGTGGCAGCGGAGATCATCAACCCTCGCAGTGACAGCGTCACGGACAACAACCCGGACGCGGTGTTCGCACTGCACCGGGGCGGCAAGATGGCCATCCAGGCCACGGTGCCCGTCAACGACAAGGACGACCTGTCCCTCGCGTACACGCCCGGCGTGGCGAAGGTGTGCAGCGCCATCGCCGAGCAGCCGGAGCTGGTGAACGAGTACACCTGGAAGTCCAACGTGGTCGCCGTCGTCACCGACGGCACGGCCGTGCTCGGCCTCGGGGACATCGGTCCCGAGGCGTCCCTCCCCGTGATGGAGGGCAAGGCGATTCTGTTCAAGCAGTTCGGCGGAGTGGACGCGGTCCCGATCGCGCTCGCCACCAAGGACACCGAGGAGATCATCGAGACGGTCATCCGTCTCGCCCCCTCCTTCGGCGGGGTCAACCTCGAGGACATCTCGGCCCCCCGCTGCTTCGAGATCGAGCGCCGCCTCCAGGAGGCGCTGGACATCCCGATCTTCCACGACGACCAGCACGGCACGGCCATCGTCACGCTGGCCGCCATGCGCAACGCCGCCAAGCTCACCGGTCGCACCCTCGGCGACCTGCGCGCCGTCATCTCGGGCTCGGGCGCGGCGGGCATCGCCATCGCCAAGATCCTGGTCGACGCGGGCATCGGCGACGTCTGCGTCACCGACCGCAAGGGCGTCGTCTCGGCGGACCGCACCGACCTGACGGACGTCAAGGCGGAGATCGCGGGCCTGACCAACAAGACGGGCCAGACCGGCTCGCTGGAGAAGGCCCTCGCCGGCGCGGACGTCTTCATCGGCGTCTCCGGCGGTACGGTCCCGGAGGAGGCGGTGGCCTCGATGGCGAAGGACGCCTTCGTCTTCGCCATGGCCAACCCGAACCCGGAGGTCCACCCCGACGTCGCGCACAAGTACGCGGCCGTCGTGGCCACGGGCCGTTCGGACTTCCCGAACCAGATCAACAACGTGCTGGCGTTCCCGGGCATCTTCCAGGGCGCCCTCAAAGTCCGGGCCACCCGGATCACCGAGGGCATGAAGATCGCCGCCGCCGACGCCATCGCCGGTGTCGTGGGTGACGAGCTCGCCGCGGACTACGTGATCCCGTCGCCGTTCGACGCGCGCGTGGCCGTGGCCGTCGCCTCGGCCGTCGCGGCCGCGGCGAAGGCCGACGGCGTGGCCCGCCTGGCCTGACGGCCCGACCGTCACGCTGAGCCGTACGGATGAAGGCCCGGCCGGATCCACCAGGATCCGGCCGGGCCTTCGCCTTGGCGGGCGCCTGTGGTGGGTGTCCCGATCCGTATGCGACGAAGACCTCACTCCCCCGGTCGCGGAAGGTCTGGAACCCGGGCCCTACCGAGCGGTAGCGTCGCGGCATGTTCGCTGCCTACGCCGCCCGAATCGACCGTGACCAGCCGCTGAACGGCCTTGAGCTGGGCGAACGCCCGGCACCGGAGGCCCGGCCCGGCTGGGTGACCGTGAACGTCAAGGCCGCCTCCCTCAACCACCACGACCTGTGGTCGCTGCGCGGGGTCGGCCTCGGCGAGGAAAGACTCCCGATGATCCTCGGCTGCGACGCCGCCGGGATCGACCAGGACGGCAACGAGGTCGTCCTGCACTCCGTGATCGGGCAGAGCGGCCACGGAGTCGGCCCCGACGAGCCTCGTTCGATCCTGACCGAGCGTTACCAGGGCACCTTCGCCGAGCAGGTGACCGTCCCCGCCTGGAACGTCCTGCGCAAGCCCGCCGAGCTGTCCTTCGAAGAGGCCGCCTGCCTGCCGACGGCCTGGCTGACGGCGTACCGCATGCTCTTCACCAACGCGGGCGTGCGCCCGGGGGACTCCGTACTGGTCCAGGGCGCCGGCGGCGGGGTCGCGACCGCCGCGATCGCCCTCGGCAAGGCGGCCGGCCTGCGGGTGTTCGCCACCAGCCGGGACGAGGCCAAGCGCAAGAGGGCCGTGGAGCTGGGCGCGGTGGAGGCGTACGAGCCGGGCGCGAGGCTGCCGCAGCGGGTGGACGCCGTGATCGAGACGGTGGGCGCGGCCACGTGGTCGCACTCGGTGAAGTCCCTGCGGCCCGGTGGCACACTGGTCATCTCCGGCGCCACGAGCGGGGACCGCCCGGCGCACGCCGAACTCACCCGGATCTTCTTCCTGGAGCTGAAGGTGGTCGGCTCGACGATGGGCTCGAAGGACGAGCTGGAGGACCTGCTGTCGTTCTGCGCGACCACGGGCCTGCGGCCGGTCATCGACGAGGTCCTGCCGCTGGACCGGGCCCGCGAGGGCTTCGAAAAGCTCGCGTCGGGCGACCTCTTCGGCAAAATCGTCCTGAAGCCGTAGCCCCGCCGTGGGGCCGGGCCGCCGGGCCGTTTCCCTGGCGGCGCCCATGGCGGAGCCCTGCCGGTCCGGGCCATGCCCGCCTGCCGTCCCCCGGGGCGGTGCCTTGCCGGGGCGGTGGCTGCGACAGCCCCTGCCCTCCTCCCGGGGCGGGGGCCGCTTTTGCTCTCCCCCACCCCGCCCTTTCACCGTTTCCAGGGGCTCCGCCCCGGACCCCATACGCGCGCTCCGCGCCCGTGCCCTCAAACGCCGGGCAGGCTGAATCTGCGGCCCCGCCGCACACTCAGCCTCGCCGCACACATTCAGCCCGGCCGGCGTTTGAGGCCCGGGGTCCGGGGCGGAGCCCCGCTCTTTCAGCCCCGCCGCACAGATTCAGCCTCGCCGGCGTTTGAGGCGCGGGGTCCGGGGCGGAGCCCCGAGAGGCGGCCCGGCTAGGAGCCGGGGCGGAGGGTGGCGTTCAGGCGGGCGGCGGCGGCCGCGAGGTGGTGGTGGGCTTCGGCCAGCTGGGCCGGGGTCACGCCGTGGTCCCGAGCCGCATCGCGGACCTCGTCGCGGAAACGGTCCAGCAGCCGGTCCAGATCGCGCCCCGGATCACCGGTGGGCACCACATCCTCGGCCCAGGCCGGAGCCGAGTCCGAGTCCGAGTCCGAAGCCGGCGCCGGCGCCACGCCACCCAGCCAGGCCCCTGCCAGACTGCCCAGCACACCCCCGGACTTCGCGAACTGCTCCTGCAGCTGCCCCGCTATGCGCTGGACCTCCTCCCGCGCCCGCTCCTGGGCCTCCTTGGCCTGCCGACGGGCCTGCTGCGCCTCCTCGCGCGCCCGACGGCTCTCGTCCTTCGCCCGCCGCGCCTGCTCCTTCCACTCCTGCTTCGCCTTGCGCAGCTCCTCCTTCGCCGCCTTCCAGGACTCGTCCTCGACCCGGGTCGAGGACGCCGACGCGGCCGCCGCGGCCCGCATCTCGCGCCGCAGGTCACCCGCCGCGCCCCGGACGTCGCTGCGGATCTCGGCGGCCAGTTCGGTGACCGAGTCGCGGATCTCCAGCTCCAGGTCGGCCAGTTCGCCGCCGCGGTCGGCCAGTTCGGCCCGGCCCGCCTCGGTGATGGAGTACACCTTGCGCCCGCCCTCGGTGGCGTACGTGACCAGGCCTTCGGCCTCCAGCTTCGCCAGGCGCGGGTACACGGTGCCCGCGGAGGGCGCGTACAGGCCCTGGAAGCGCTCCTCCAGCAGGCGGATCACCTCGTACCCGTGGCGCGGAGCCTCGTCCAGCAGCTTGAGGAGGTAGAGCCGCAGGCGGCCATGGGCGAAGACGGGCGGCATCTCAGAGCACCTTCTTGTCGAGCGCGAGGGGGGTGGGGGCGGCGCCGGGCGCCGGGCCGTCGGCGTCGGCCGGACGGCGCAGCAGGGCGATGCCGCCGGAGACGGTGGTGGCCCGCAGGGTGCCGGTGCCGGATCCGAGCGTGCCGGTGATCCGCTTGGCGCCCAGCTGGCCGGAGACCCGCAGGTCCTCGAAGGCGTTGGAGACGCCGCCGGTGGCCGTGTTGGCCTCCACGCGGGCGTCGGCGGGGTGCGGCAGGCGGATCGCGACCTGGCCGGAGACGGAGTTCAGCGCGATGTCCACGGGGCGCGGGGCCGCCCCGTCGTCGTCCGGGTCCAGGTTCAGGTCGATGAGCATGTCGCCGCTGACCGAATCGGCCCGTACGCTCACGCCCGCGCCGTCGACCAGCGTCAGGCCGCCGGAGACCGAGTGGAAGCCGAGCTCCCCGGTGACGGACTGGGCCTCGACGCTGCCGGAGACGGTGTGCGCCTTGACCCTGCCGGACAGGCCGACCAGCGTGGCGTCGCCGGAGACCCCGTTGACGTCGGTGCCGCCGCTGATGCCCGAGACGAACGCGGTGGCGTCGACCGTGGCCACCTGGACCCGGGTCGCGGCAGGGACGGTGAGGGTGATCGCGGCGCTGCGCTCCCAGGCCTTGCGGCGGGCGGAGGAACCGGACCAGGCCTTCCAGGGCTTGGCCTCGATCCACTCCTTCAGGCCTTGGGAGCCGTTCCAGGGCAGGTCCTCGTAGGAGACGGTGAGGACGCCGGCGTCCTGGACGACATGGAGGGGCGGTCCGTCGACCTCGGTCACCTCCAGGCGGGCCGGGCCGTCCTCGGCGGCGACCACGTTCACCGTGCCGCTCACGACGCGGACGCGGAGCTCGGTGAGCGGCTCCTCGAAGGTGAGCTTCTGCGGTCCGGCGACCTGCCAAGTCGACCGGGATGCCTGAGACGACTGCTCTGCCATGGTGCTGCTCCTCCTCGTGCGTTCACGACCGGGCTGGCTCGACGCACGCAACATATCGCGTCTTCTCGTTAACACGATATATCGCGGTCGGGGGAAGTCAAGCAGGGTCCTGAAATCCGCCCTTTGGAGGCTATTTGCCTTACTGTGTGAGCATGTCAATCTCCAGGACCGCGACCGGCGGAATGCTGCTGTGCCGCGCCGAACCCCGTGCCGTCCGTCCCCCGGCGCACCTGCTGCGCGTACGCCTGCTCCTGGCCCCGGCGGGCGAATGGACCGCGCTCGTCCCCGAGGACAAGCCGTGGCTGAAAGGGGAGGAGACCGTGGCCGAGACCCTCTCCGGCTGGGGCTCCGCGCTCGCGATCGGCGCCCACTGGCCCGTGCTGAGCCTGTGGTGGGACGGCGGCCGGGCCGGCTTCGCCCTGCTCAGCGGTTTCCGGCGGACCGCCTCCTACGCGTGGGACGCGGCCGGGCGCCCCTCCGGCGAGCCCGATGCGATGCGGGCCCTGGCGGCGCGGCTCGGCCTGGACCCCGTGCTCGACCTGGAGGATCTGGAGCGCCTCACCCGGCCCGGGGCCGAGGACGGCGAGGCCCGGCTGCTCGGGCTGATCGCCCTGCTGGCGCGCGCCGGCCTGGCCCTGCCCCCCGGCCTGAGCCCGGGCGAGCCGGCCGACCGGCTGCGGGCCTCGGCCCGGGTCGCGCCCGGCGCCGAGGCCGTGCAGTGGTCCGGCTGGCGCGACGCGGTGCGGGCCGAGCTCGACGCGGTGGAGGCCGGCCCGCTGGGCCCGTGGGTCCGCGGCCCGAGGGCCCGGCTGCTCGGCGCGGCCCAAGTCGCCGCCGGAGCACCCCTCTTGGCCTGGGCGGCCCGCCGGCGCAGCCCGGGCTGGGCGGGCGCGGGGGCCCTGCTGATGGCCCAGGGCGGCCTGTCCCTCGCGTACGACCGCGCCCGCGCCCGGCGTTAGGCGAGGGCCCCGCCCGCCCCGCGCCGCCCGGTCACACCGCCTCCAGGAGCGGGCTCGCGTGGTGGTGGAGCCAGGCCCGGTACGGGGGTGTCCGCAGGGCGGCCTCACGGTAGGCGGAGCGGAGGTCCTCGTAGACCTCGGCGTGCGCGCCCGGCCTCGTCGCCAGCAGCAGCCGCACCGCGAGGGGGTCCCCCGACAGCGGCCGGATCGCCATGTCCTCGCGCGGCCCGGAGGTCGGCTGGCAGGGGGCGACGGCCTCGCCGGAGATGATCAGCGAGGTCGCGGTGTGGTAGTCGGCCTGGAGCACGGGCGGATCGAGCCCCGCACCGGCGAAGACGCGCCGCAGCCCGTCCCACTCGCCGTCCACCGAGGGGTCCACCATCCAGCGGTCGGTGGCCAGGTCCCGTAAGGAGACGACCTCCTGCCGCGCGGCCGGATGGTCCGGGGACATCGACACGAACTGCGGCTCGCGCTCCATCAGGACGTGCATCTGGAGCCCCGCCGGCACCCGCAGCGGGCTGCCCTCCACCTCGTGCACGAACGCCACGTCCAGCTGCCCGGCGTCCACCATCCTGAGCAGCGCGTTGGCCGAGACGTCCACCACCAGCGAGGTCTCGGTGTCGGGCAGCCGCCGGTGCAGCCTGCGCAGCCAGCCCGGCAGGGCCCGGCTGGCCGTGGAGCCGATGCGCAGCCGCGGGCCGTGGGACAGCGCCCGGGCCTCCGCCACGAGCGCGGCCATGTCGGCGAGCAGCGGGCGGGCCCGGCCCAGTACGGTGCGGCCGAAGGGGGTGGGCCGGCAGCCGGTGCGCTCGCGCAGGAACAGCTCGCCGTCCAGGGCCCGTTCGATCCGGCGCAGCTGGGTCGTCAAGGAGGGCTGGCTCACGCCGAGTTGCCGGGCGGCCTTGTGCAGGCTGCCGGCGTCGGCGATGGCACACAGCGCACGCAGGTGCCTGACCTCAAGCTCCATGACCCGAGGGTAGGCCGCGGCCCGTGGCCCGCACCAGCCACCAAAAGCCCCCCGAATCCCGCCATTCTCACCCTAGTTGATCTGTCGAAATCTTCCCGATAGGCCCGCGCTATCGGGCAGTGACATCATCCGCCGGGCACTTCCGCTCCCGCAGACTCCGGTACCGAACGATCCACCCCCCACCGCACCGGACGAGTAGGAGCTCCCCCACATGCGCCACTCCCGTAAGGCCGTGCTGGCCACCACCATCGGCCTCGGCCTCGCCGCAGCCCTCGGCGTCGTCCCCACCGCCAGCGCCGCGCCCGCTCCCGTCGGCAGCCCCGCCAGCTACACCGCGTACGAGCGTTCCCAGGAGAACGAGGCCGCCAACCGCGCCTTCTTCGAGGCCGTGCAGCGCTCGGTGGCCGAGCAGCGTGCCGCGAACCCCGGCCTGCTGGCCGTGACCGTCACCTACAACACCCGCAACGCGCCCAGTTTCCGCACCCAGATAGCCCGTTCCACGCAGATCTGGAACAGCTCGGTGACCAACGTCAAGCTGCAGGAGGTGTCCACCGGCGGGAACTTCTCCTACCGCGAGGGCAATGACTCACGCGGTTCGTACGCGAGCACGGACGGGCACGGCCGGGGTTACATCTTCCTCGACTACCAGCAGAACCAGATCTACAACTCCACCCGGGTGACCTCGCACGAGACCGGCCACGTGCTGGGCCTGCCGGACCACTACTCGGGCCCGTGCAGCGAGCTGATGTCGGGTGGCGGCCCGGGCACCTCGTGCACGAACGCCACGCCGAACTCCACCGAGCGCTCGCGCGTGAACCAGCTGTGGGCCAACGGGTTCGCCGCCTCCGGTCTGGACACGAAGGGCTAGACCCGCCCGCCCTCGGCGGGGGCGTACCGCGGGCATTCCGGGTTCCGGCAGGGGCCCGGCCCCCATTCCGGTACGAAGATCCCGAGTGACTTGCGCCGCTTGACGACCGTCTCGACGGGGCGCCCACAGGCCGGGCACGTGTGCTGTTCGTGCCCGGCCTGCGGGGCGACCGTCTCGTGCGGGTGCTCGTGCTCCTCGCGCCCGTGCCGCCCGTGCGCGTGCGCCCCGTGTGCGTGCTGCTGCTGTTCACCGGCCATACCTCCACGGTAGGCCGGTTTCGCCCGTTTCGGCGGGTCCGTGCGAGGCCGTCAGCGCGTAACGGCGTACGTGGTGACGATCTGGCCGCCGCCGAGGACCTTGACCCCGGTGAGCTCCAGGGGGCGGGCACCGAAACCGGCCCGGGTCATCGGCATGCCGGTGCCCGCGAAGACCGGGTAGGTCTTGACGACGAACTCGTCGATCTCGTCGATCAGCTGGGTGGCGAGGTCCGCCCCGCCGCACAGCCAGATGCCGAGCCCGTCCCGGGCCTTGAGCGCGCGGACCTCGGCCGCCACGTCCCCGCTGATCAGCCGCACCTGCGGGTCCGGCGCGGCGGCGAGGGAGCGCGAGACGACGTACTGCTCGGGCAGGTGGCCGTAGGGGCTGGTGACGCCCTGCTTCAGGCCCGGCTCGTAGGTGCCGCGCCCCATCAGGACCGCGTCGAAGTGCCGGGGCTCGGCGTCCTCGATGCCGAGCTGGGCGCGGGCCGGGGAGGAGATGGTCTCCGGGTACTCGGCCTTGAGGAAGTCGATGAACTCGCGGTCGAGGTGGGCGTAGAAGAAATCGCCGTCGCCGTTCGGGGCCCCGATGAAGCCGTCGACCGACGTGGCGATGAAGTACGTGAGCTTGCGCAAGCGATTCTCTTCCGTTCGGCAGCGCCCGCGCACCGCGGACACGCCAGGTAAAGTACTTCAGCTGAAGTGGTTCTGCAAGGGCTCGCCTTCGGGGCACGCCCGGGGCTTGCGCCACATCGGCCACATCAGCGGCCCCTCGGGCAACCGCACCGCCTCGCCGGTGAACTCCCAGCCGAGCCGCTCGTACAGCTCCTTGCTGCGCTCGCTGCTCGCCTCCAGGTACGCCGCCACGCCCTCGCGGTCGCAGCGCTCCAGCACGGGCCGCATCAGCTCGGTGCCCAGCCCCTCCCCCTGCCGGGCCGGGTCGACCGCGATCATCAGCAGGTACTCGTGCTCCTCGGCCGTCGGGTGCACCGCGCCCGTCAGCCGGCCGACCAGCTCGCACCGCTCGTTGTCGGGGTCGGCCGCCTCCCGCATCCTGGCCGGCACCTCGTCCTCGGCGGGCTCCGCGTCCGGATCGCCCGCCGGGATCCGCAGCCACAGGGCCGCCGCCGAGCCGTCCGCCGCGTAGTCGATGCGGCCCTCGGCGAGCGCCACGTCCACGAACACCCCGAGGAACTTGCCGTGCACGGCGGCCCGGTGGGCGGGGTCCGGGAAGACCCAGCAGCTCACCGGGTCGGCGCGGAAGGCCTCGTCGAGCAGTCGGGCCACCGCGTCCCGGTCCGACTGATCCGCCTGACGTATCTCCAGCGCCACCGCTCCACACCTTTCGCTCACGTCTCAACCACCGCAAGCGATCCTAGAGTTGCGCCGGAAGCGGCGTAAGGCCCGTTCCGGCACCGTGCGGTGCCGGAACGGGCCTCCCCCGTATCCCTACGCCTTCACCTCGTGCGGCGCGTCACGAACTCCGCCAGCGCCAGCAGCCCGCCGGCCGCCCCCAGGTCGGAGACGGCCCGGGACAGCTGCTGCACCGCCCGGCCCATCCGGTCCGCGGCATGGGCCTGCGCCCAGTCGCGCCCACCGGCCCGGTCCACCGCGTCGGCCGCCTTGCGTACGTCGTCACCGGTCATGGGACCGGCGTACAGGGCGGCCAGTTCCTCCCCCGCCGCGGTGCCCGAGGTGAGGGCGGCCACGACCGGAAGGGACTTCTTGCGGGCGATCAGATCGGCTCCGGCGGGCTTGCCGGTGTGCCCCGGGTCCCCCCAGATGCCGATCAGGTCGTCGATCAGCTGGAAGGCCAGCCCGGCCTCCCGTCCGAAGGCGTCCATGGCGTCGACCTCGTCCGGACCGGCTCCCGCGTACAGCGCGCCCAGCGCGCAGGAGCACCCCAGGAGCGCCCCGGTCTTGGCCATGGCCATGGCCAGGCACTCGTCGAGCGAGACGCTCGCGCGCTGCTCGAAGGCACAGTCCGCCTGCTGGCCCGCGCACAGCTCGATGACGCAGGCCGCGAGCCTCGACGAGGCCGCCGCCGCTGCCGGATGCGGATCCTCCGCGAGCAGCCGCAGTGCGAGCGCCATCATGGCGTCGCCCGCGATGATCGCGTCCGCCGTCCCGAAGACGGTCCACGCGGTGGCCCGGCCGCGCCTGCGGACGTCCTTGTCGATGACGTCGTCGTGCAGCAGCGTGAAGTTGTGCGCCAGCTCCACGGCCGCCGCGGCCCGCACCACCTCCTCGTCCCGTCCACCCTCCGGCCCCCGCAGGGCCTGGGCCGCGGCCAGGACCAGGGCCGGGCGGATGGCCTTCCCGGCGTTGCCCGCCGCCGGGGTGCCGTCCGCGCGCTCCCAGCCGAAGTGGTACATCGCCACGCGCCGCATCCCGCCGGGCAGGCTCTCGACCGTCCTGCGCAGGTGCGGGTTGACCGTCTCCCTCGTCCGTTCCAGCAGGGCCGCGGCCTCCTGCCCCTCGCCGGTCGCGATGGCGCTCACCGCACTCAGCGCCAGCGGCCGATCTCGACGTTCTCCAGCACGCCGAGCGCGTCCGGCACCAGCACCGCGGCGGAGAAGTACGCGGTGACCAGGTACGAGATGATCGCCTGCTCGCTGATCCCCATGAAGCGGACCGACAGGCTCGGCTCGATCTCGTCCGGGATGCCCGGCTGGTGCAGGCCGATCACGCCCTGCTCGTCCTCGCCGGTGCGCATGCACAGGATGGACGTGGTGCGGGCGTCGCTGATCGGGATCTTGTTGCTGGGGAAGATCGGCACGCCGCGCCAGGCCGGCACCCGGTGGCCGCCGATGTCCACCGTCTCCGGGTAGAGCCCGCGCTTGTTGCACTCACGGCCGAAGGCGGCGATGGCCTTGGGGTGGGCGAGGAAGAGCTTGGATCCGCGCCGCATGCTGAGCAGCTGGTCCATGTCGTCGGGGGAGGGGGCGCCGTCGTGCGGCTGGATGCGCTGGTCGTAGTCGGCGTTGTGGAGCAGGCCGAAGTCGCGGTTGTTGAGCATCTCGTGCTCCTGGCGCTCGCGCAGCGCCTCGACCGTGAGCCGCAACTGCTGCTCGGTCTGGTTCATGGGGTGGTTGTACAGGTCGGCGACGCGGGTGTGCACCCGCAGGACCGTCTGCGCGATGGAGAGTTCGTACTCGCGCGGGCGGGCCTCGTAGTCCACGAAGGTGCCGGGCAGGACGGCCTCGCCCTCGTGGCCGGCGGAGAGGTCGATGGCGGCCTCGCCGTACTTGTTGGTCCGCTGGGCGGGCAGAGTCCGTACGCGTTCCAGGTGCTCGCGCAGCGAGTCGACCCGGTCGGCGAGCAGCTGGAAGTCCTGACGGGTCAGGACGAGGGCGGTGCCGGAGGTGGCGGCGCGGGCGGTGTACTCCCAAATCGATTCTTCATCGAGGAGGGAGTCCTCTCCGAAGAAGGCGCCGTCGGCGACGGTCCGCAGGACGGCGTCGTCCCCGTAGGGGCCGGGGCCGATCTGGTCGATGCGGCCGTGGGCGAGGAGGAACACCTGGTCCGAGGGGCTGCCGAAGGAGGTGAGCTCCTGGCCCGCCTCGAAGTCGACCTGGCGGCACCGCTGGGCGAGTTCCGTGAGGACTTCCTCGTCCTCGTAGTCGCGCAGGTACGGGAGCTCGCCGAGCTCGGCGGGGATGACCTGGACCTGGGTCCCGGTTTTGATGAACTCGACGACGCCGTTGCCGACGGAGTAGCTGAGCCGGCGGTTGACGCGGTACGTGCCGCCCTGCACGGACACCCACGGCAGCATCTTGAGGAGCCACCGCGAGGTGATCTCCTGCATCTGCGGCACGGACTTGGTCGTGGTTGCCAAGTTCCGCGCGGCCGATGTCCCAAGACTGCGCTGCGGTGCCTGGGCCTCGGATTCGGAACCTGCCTGGACCGACATGTATTTCCCTTTCGATCACTCCATGGATCTGCGGGGCCAGCGTTTCAGCACCGTGCGTGGTGGGACCATTACACAAAAGGGTGGGACTACTCCGTCCGAGTAAGGGGCACTCTTTGGGGTCCACTCCCGTCCCACGCGCCCCTTGCGCCCCACGTCGCCCGCGGTTTTCAGCCAAGTCGGCGTCGCGGGGCGGTTTAATTTGCATGCTGGATGCAAGTTTCTCTACGGTGACCCGCATGCGGCTGACCCGATTCACCGACCTGGCGCTGCGCGTCCTGATGCGCCTGGCCGTCGTGCGGACGGACCCCCCGACCACGCGCGACGTGGCGGCGACCATGGAGGTTCCCTACACGCACACGGCCAAGGTGGTGGCCAGGCTGCAGCACCTCGGGCTGGTCGAGGCCCGGCGCGGCCGCGGCGGCGGGCTCACCCTGACGCCCGCGGGGCGGGCCGCCTCGGTGGGCGGGGTGGTGCGCGAACTGGAGGGCGCGGGCGACGTCGTGGACTGCGACGGCACCACCCCCTGCCCCCTGCGCGGCGCCTGCCTGCTGCGCAGCGCCCTGCGCCGAGCCCAGGAGGCCTTCTTCGCCGCCTTGGACCCGCTGACGGTGAACGACCTGGTGGCGTCCCCGACGGGGCCCCTCCTGCTGGGCATTTCGAGCAGCGCCCCCGGCGCCACCGGCAGTCCAAGCAGGCCGGGCAGTCCGGGTAGCCCGGCGGGGTCGAGGGCCGAAGGGCCCTGACCCCGGGGGCCGGATGGCCGATTCCCGTCGGCCGTCCACACCCCTAGGCTCGAACCGCCCCGGAGGTCGAACGCAAGTCCGTATGGCCGCGGGCCTTTCTTCCGCCCAAAAATACGCATCCTAGATTCCAATTCAGTAGATCACGCAAGGAGCTCCAGATGCTTTCCGAGAAGTCGACGGCGACCGTACGAGCCACCCTGCCCGCCGTGGGCGCCGCGATCGGCGACATCGCCGAGCTCTTCTACGCGAAGCTGTTCGCCGCCCACCCCGAGCTGCTCCGCGACCTGTTCAACCGGGGCAACCAGAACGCCGGCCTCCAGAAGCAGGCCCTCGCCGGGTCGATCGCCGCCTTCGCCACCCACCTCGTCGAGCACCCGGACACGCGTCCCGACGTCATGCTGACCCGCATCGCCCACAAGCACGCCACTCTCGGCGTCACCCGCGAGCAGTACCCGGTCGTCCACCGGCACCTCTTCGCGGCGATCGCCGAGATCCTCGGCGAGGCCGTCACCCCCGAGGTGGCCCAGGCCTGGGACGAGGTCTACTGGCTGATGGCCAACGCCCTCATCGCCCTGGAGGAGCGCCTCTACGCCGAACAGCGGGTCACCGCCGGGGACGTGTGGCGGGAGTGGACGGTCACCGACCGCGTCGAGGAGACACCGGACTGCACCACCTTCCGGATGGTCCCCGCCGACGGCGCACCGGCCCCCGCCTTCAAGGCCGGCCAGTACGTCTCGGTCCAGGTCGAACTCCCGGACGGGGCGCGGCAGATCCGCCAGTACAGCCTCTCCTCCTCCCCCGGCTCCCCGGTGCGCGCGATCACCGTCAAGCGGGACGGCGAGGTCTCCACCCACCTGCACGCCCACGTCCGCGCCGGCGACACCGTGCGCGTCTCGGCCCCGTACGGCGACCTGGTGCTCGCGGACTGCGACGCGCCGCTCCTGCTCGCCTCGGCCGGCATCGGCTGCACCCCGATGCTGTCGATGCTGGAGGACCTGGCCGACCGGGGGCACGCCGCCCCGGTGACGGTCCTGCACGCCGACCGCTCCCCCGCCGACCACGCGCTGCGCGCCGACCACCGGGCCCTGACGCACAAGCTGGCCGACGCCTCGGCCCGTTTCTGGTACGAGGAGGCGGCGGAGCCGGGCGACGGCTGCGGCCTCATGGACCTCACGGCCGTCCCGGTGGCGCCCGGCACCCGGGCCTACCTCTGCGGGCCGCTCCCCTTCATGCGGGCCGTCCGGGAGCAGCTGCTCGCCAAGGGCGTGCCGGCCGCCGACGTCCACTACGAGGTGTTCGGGCCGGACCTGTGGCTGGCCTCCGCCTGACGAGTGGCCGGATATCGCCCTAGCGGCGGAAGGGTCGCCTCCACTAAACCGGAGCGTGACGGGACGGACACACAGGGTGTCCGTCGCGCACCGCACCGAAGGAGGCGGCCATGGCCGCACCCATGTCCGCGGACCGGTTCATCAACGCACTGCGCAACGAGGGTCTGACCGTCGTCGAGGTCGGCGCCTGGCGCACCCACAACCGCAACCACAAGGGCCCCTGGGGCCCCGTACACGGGGTGATGATCCACCACACCGTCACCCACGGCACCCCGCACACCGTCCAGCTCTGCCGCGAGGGCCACGAGGGCCTGCCGGGCCCCCTGTGCCACGGCGTGATCGCCAAGGACGGCCGCGTCCACCTGGTCGGCTACGGCCGCGCCAACCACGCGGGCGCCGGCGACTCGGACGTCCTGGCCGCGGTCATCGCGGAACGGCGCCTGCCCCCGGACAACGAGGCCGACACCGACGGCAACCGCCACTTCTACGGCTTCGAGTGCGAGAACCTCGGCGACGGCAAGGACCCCTGGCCGGCGGTCCAGCTCGAAGCCATCACCCGCGCGGCGGCGGCCGTCTGCCGCGTCCACGCCTGGACCTCCCGCTCGGTCATCGGCCACCTCGAATGGCAACCGGGCAAGATCGACCCGAAGGGCTTCACCATGTCCTCCCTCCGCGCCCGCATCGCGGACCGCCTGACCTGACCACCCCGCGCTCCGCCCGGACCGGCCGCGGCTCATCCCGGTGAGCCGCCCGCCTGGCGAAGTGCCGGTGTGGGAGGGGGGCTCTGACGTGCGGCGCAGGGGGGACGGCGGCGCACAATGGGCGGGTGAAGCGTTCCGCGCACGTTGACGTGCTTCTGCAGCCGCGTCCGCCGTCCCCGTTGCAGGAGGTCCGTGACGACCGGTTCGAGCGGCACGGGGTTCGGTTGCTGCTGAAGCGGGACGACCTGATCCACACCACCGTCCCCTGGGACGCGGACCTCCTCGGGCCCGTGGAGCTGCACCCTCCGGGGAACAAGTGGCGCAAGCTCGCGCCGAATCTGCGGGCCGCCGTGGCCGAGGGGCGGGGGTGCCTCGTCACCTTCGGTGGGGCGTACTCGAACCACCTGCGGGCCACCGCTGCCGCCGGGCGGCTGCTCGGCCTGGGGACCGTCGGCGTCGTGCGCGGCGACGAGCTGGCCGGGCGGCCGCTCAACGACTCGCTCGCCCGGTGCGCGGCCGACGGGATGCGGCTGCACTTCGTGTCCCGGTCGCAGTACCGCCGCAAGGCCGATCCGCAGGCGCTGGCGGAGCTGGTGCGGGAGGCCGGGGCCGAGGGGGCGTACGTGGTCCCCGAGGGCGGCAGCAACGCCCTCGCGCTGCACGGCTGCGCCGAGCTCGGCCGCGAGCTGCGGGGCGCGGCCGACGTGGTCGCGGTCGCCTGCGGGACCGGCGGGACCCTGGCGGGCCTGGCGGCCGGGCTGGGCCCGGGGCAGCGGGCGCTGGGCGTACCGGTCCTGGCGGGCGGGTTCCTGGACGCGGAGATACGGGCCCTCCAGCTGGCCGCCTTCGGGGGCCCGGCCGGGGCCTGGGCCCTCGCGGAGGACTTCCACCACGGCGGCTACGCCCGTGTCCCGGCCGCCCTGGACGCCTTCGCCGCCGGGTTCGAGGACCGCCACGGCCTGCCGGTCGAGCGGGTCTACGTCGCGAAGCTGCTGTGGGCGCTGACCGAGCTCACCGACTCCGGGGCCTTCCCGCGGGGCACCACCCTGGCCGCCGTCATCACCGGCCGGCCGTGACCCGCCAGAGGGCCTAGCCCTTCTCGCGGTAGGCCGCCGCCTCCTCCAGGTCCAGTCTGCGCAGCAGCGCCCGGAGCATCTCGTCGTCGATGCGCCGCCGGTCGCGCAGCGCGACGAAGACCTCCCGCTCCGCCTCGATCATCTCCCGCGCCAGGCGCCGGTAGACGTCGTCCGCCGACTCCCCCGTCACCGGGTTGACCTCGCCCAGCCGTTCCCACACGGCGTTGCGCCGCCGCTCCAGCACCGTCCGCAGCCGGTCCGCCAGCGGCGGCGGCAGGGTGCTGTTCTCCGGTTCCTCCAGCAGTTCCGCCAGCCGTTCCTCCGCCGCCCGCGAAGCCTCGCTCTGCGCCTGCGCCTCCGCGAGCGTCTCCGCCTGGACGTCCTTCGGCGGCAGCTTCAGCGCCCTGATGAGCGGGGGCAGCGTCAGCCCCTGCACCACCAGCGTCCCGATGACCGTCGTGAAGGTCAGGAAGAGGATCAGGTTGCGGTGCGGCACGTCGATCGGGACGGAGAAGGCGATGGCCAGCGAGACCACGCCCCGCATCCCGGCCCATCCCACGATCACCGGGGCCTTCCAGTCGGTGTCCGGCTCGCGCGTGCGGATCCGCTCCGACAGCCGGCGCGGCAGGAAGGTCGCCGGGAACACCCACAGGAACCGCGCCACCACCACCGCGAGGAACACGGCGGTCGCGTACCAGGCCGCGTGCAGGCCCTCGTACTCCCCCAGCCCCTTCAGGACCACCGGCAGCTGGAGTCCGATCAGCGCGAAGACCACCGACTCCAGCGCGAAGGAGACCATCTTCCACACCGCCTCCTCCTGGAGCCGGGTGGCGAAGTCGACCTGCCAGTTCCGGTGCCCGAGGTACAGCGCGACGACGACCACCGCCAGCACTCCGGAGGCGTGCACCCGCTCGGCCGCCGCGTACGCCACGAAGGGGATCAGCAGCGAGAGGGTGTTCTGGAGCAGGGGCTCGCGCATCCGCTTGCGCAGCTGGTGGATGGGGACCATCAGCAGCAGGCCCACGCCGATCCCGCCGACCGAGGCCAGCAGGAACTCCACGATCCCGCCCGCCCAGCCGGCGCTGACCCCTATCGCCGCGGCCAGCGCCACCTTGTAGGCGGTGATCGCGGTGGCGTCGTTCACCAGGGACTCGCCCTGCAGGATGGTCGTCATCCGGTTCGGCAGCCCGAGCCTGCGGGCGATGGCGGTCGCCGCGACGGCGTCGGGCGGGGCGATCACCGCGCCGAGGACCAGCGCCACCGGCAGCGTCAGCCCCGGCACCACCAGGTACGTGGCGTATCCGACGGCGAGCGTCGCGAAGAGCACGTAGCCGACGGAGAGCATCGCGATCGGCCGGGCGTTCGCGCGCAGGTCAAGGTACGAGCTGTCCACGGCGGCCGTGTGCAGCAGCGGCGGGAGCAGCAGCGGCAGCACGATGTGCGGGTCCAGCGTGTACGCGGGCACGCCCGGCACGTACGCGGCCATCAGCCCGGCCGCGACCAGCAGCAGCGGCGCGGGCACCGGTGTCCGCCGCGCCAGCCCGGCGACGGCCGCGCTGCCAGCGACCAGCGCCACCAGCGGCAATACCTCCATCGAAGATCCATCCTCAGTCGTCGCGCGCCCGCACCCTGGTCGTACGCTGGCCATCATGAGCGAGTGCACGCACGTTGCCGAACTGCCGCGCCCCGAGCCGGTCCCGTCTGCCCAGACCTGCCCCGAATGTCTGGCACTCGGCAGCCATCCCGTACAGCTGCGGATGTGCCTGGTGTGCGGGCACGTGGCCTGCTGTGATTCCTCGCCCCACCGGCACGCCAGCGCGCACCACCGGGAGACCGGGCATCCCGTGATGCGGAGCTTCGAGCCGGGCGAGACCTGGCGGTGGTGTTTTGTCGACGGTTCGATCGTCTGAGGCGGGGTAGGTCAACCCTCCGCCGGTTCCCCTGATTTGATCCGCGCCGACCCCTAGCCACTGTGCGTTCCCATGGGCTTACCATCAGTCACTGGGTAGAGGCATGGCTGGCCGGGCGCTCCCAGCGGGTGCCACGAGGGGTGCCGCGACACGATCGCCCGGATCGCGATAGCGTCACCGGCGAACAGAGCTCGTACCACCTTGGAGGTGAGGGTGTCCCAGATCGCAGGCGAGCCCGGGACTCAGGACTTCGTGGAAGTCCGGCTGCCCGCTGCGGGTGCCTACCTGTCGGTGCTGCGGACGGCCACGGCCGGTCTCGCAGCACGTTTGGACTTCACCCTCGACGAGATCGAGGACCTCCGCATCGCGGTGGACGAGGCCTGCGCGATCCTGCTCCAGCAGGCCGTGCCGGGCTCCGTCCTCAGCTGCGTCTTCCGGCTGATCGAGGATTCGCTGGAGGTGACCGTCTCGGCACCGACCACGGACGGGCGCGCGCCGGAGCGTGACACGTTCGCGTGGACCGTCCTGTCGGCGCTGGCCGGCAAGGTCGAGGCCACGGTCGAGGAGAACAAGACAGTGAGCATCAGCCTCTACAAACAGCGCGGCGCGGGACCAGGCCCGGCGTGAGCGGCGGGGAGGTCCCGGTGCGGGGCGGGGATCGGCCCCCGGTACGGCACGAGGTCGACGGCGGCATCCCGGAGCAGCAGCACGCCCGGCCGCACCCGGCTGACGCGGATGCGGAAGACGGCTTTTTGGACTCGGCGGAGCGACGGGCGGGCCCTATGAGCGAGAACCAGCACGACCAAGCACAGCCACCGCAGGCTGCGCCGCCGGCCCCGGCGGTGCCTGCGGCGGTGTTCCCGGTGACGCCGGCGCTGCCGGACCCGCGCGACCGCAGTGGTGCGCGGGCCCTCTTCATCGAGCTGCGGGCCCTGCCCGACGGGTCGCCGGAGAAGGCGGAGCTGCGCAACCGGCTCGTACGGATGCACCTGCCGCTGGTCGAACACCTGGCGCGGCGCTTCCGCAACCGCGGTGAGCCGCTGGACGACCTGACCCAGGTCGCGACCATCGGCCTCATCAAGTCGGTGGACCGCTTCGACCCCGACCGCGGGGTCGAGTTCTCCACCTACGCCACGCCCACGGTGGTCGGCGAGATCAAGCGCCACTTCCGCGACAAGGGCTGGGCGGTGCGGGTGCCCCGGCGCCTGCAGGAGCTGCGGCTCTCGCTGACGACGGCCACGGCGGAGCTGTCGCAGCAGCACGGCCGCTCCCCCACGGTGCACGAGCTGGCCGAACGGCTGGGGATCTCCGAGGAGGAGGTGCTGGAGGGGCTGGAATCGGCGAACGCCTACAGCACGCTGTCCCTGGACGTCCCCGACACCGACGACGAGTCGCCGGCGGTCGCGGACACCCTGGGCGCGGAGGACGAGGCCCTGGAGGGCGTCGAGTACCGCGAGTCCCTCAAGCCCCTGCTGGAGGGACTGCCGCCGAGGGAGAAGCGGATCCTGCTGCTTCGGTTCTTCGGCAACATGACCCAGTCGCAGATCGCGCAGGAGGTCGGCATCTCCCAGATGCACGTCTCGCGCCTGCTGGCCCGCACCCTGGCCCAGCTCCGCGAGAAGCTCCTGGTGGAGGAGTAGGAGCGCGGGAGGGGACGGGCTCTAGCGAGCCTGCTCCCCCGGCCCGATCCCGAGGGCCTCGGTCGCCGTCGGGTTCACCAGGAGCGCTACGACGGCCACCGCGGCCACGGCCAGGGCCGCGGCGGCGGCGGTCATCGCCCCGCCGGTGGTGTAGAGGGTCCAGGCCACGGGCAGCGCCATCAGCTGGGTGATCAGCGCCGGGCCGCGGCTCCAGCGGCGGCCCAGGCGCAGCCCGCGGGCGGCGATCAGCGGCAGCGCGGCGAGTGCGAGCAGGGTGATCCCGCCGGTCTCGGCCTGCTGCGGGGAGTCGGGGTCGCCCGCGATGCCCACGAAGAGCATGTAGACCCCGAGGCCGGCCAGGGCCAGGCCTTCGAGGGCGGTGAGCGCGGCGGCGCCGGTCAGCCGGCCGGGCAGCGCGGGACGCTCGGCGGCGGCGGGACGCTCGGTGGTGGCGCGCTCGGCGGCAGCCGGTGCGGCGGCGGCCGGTCCGGTGGCGCGTCCGGCGGGGCGGGAGACCTTCGCGGGCTTCTTCTTACTCACTCCAGCAGGGTAGCGGCGCGCCCCGGCCCCGGAGGGGACGGGCAGGAGGGTCGGCATTCGATGCTGGTGGACGGGCTGGGTAGGCTGGCGCTCATGCGTGCACTCCTCGTGGCCAACCCAGCAGCGACCACCACCAGTGCGCGCACGCGTGACGTCCTGACCCATGCCCTGGCCAGCGAGATGAAGCTGGAGGCGGTGACCACCGAGTACCGCGGGCACGCACGGGACCTGGGACGCAAGGCCGCCCACGAGGGACTGGACCTCGTCGTCGCCCTCGGCGGCGACGGCACGGTCAACGAGGTGGTCAACGGGCTGCTGCACGACGGCCCCGATCCCGAGCGCCTGCCGCGGCTGGCGGTGGTCCCCGGCGGCTCCACCAACGTGTTCGCCCGGGCGCTCGGCCTGCCCAACGACGCGGTCGAGGCGACCGGGGCGCTGCTGGACGCTTTGCGCGAGCAGCGCGAGCGGACGGTGGGCCTGGGCCTGGCGGCGGGCACCCCGGGCACGGAGGACGAGTCGGTCCCGGCGCGCTGGTTCACCTTCTGCGCGGGCTTCGGCTTCGACGCGGGTGTGGTCGGCAGGGTCGAACAACAGCGCGAACGCGGCAAACGTTCGACGCACGCCCTCTACGTACGACAGCTCATGCGGCAGTTCTGGGAGGAGCCGAACCGCCGGCACGGCACGGTGACGTTGGAACGCCCGGGCGCGGATCCGGTGAGGGACCTGGTGCTGTCCATAGTGTGCAACACCTCACCGTGGACGTATCTGGGCAATCGTCCGCTTTACGCCTCACCGGAGGCGTCGTTCGATACCGCGCTTGACGTATTGGCCCTGGACCGTTTGTCAACTCCGTCCGTCGCCCGGTACGCGACACAGCTGCTGACCTCGACTCCTGAGCGCGGTCCACACGGGAAGCACGCGGTGTCTCTACACGATCTGACCGACTTCACCTTGCATTCCAAGGTTCCCCTTCCGTTCCAGATGGACGGCGACCACCTCGGACTGCGGACCAGCGTTCGGTTCACAGGCGTACGCCGTGCACTGCGTGTGATTGTGTGAGTGGAAGGGCCAAAAGGCCTTTCACTCGAACGTTTACACGCCGGTCCACCCTCACGATGTAGGGCTGTGACCTAGTAGACACCGACGAATCAAAAAAAACTTTCCGGAAGGGGTTGTATCCCCGTCCGAGGTTTGCGAATCTCTTCATGGCGATCGGGACAGCCCGCAGAACCGGCACCCACTCAGACCGCCAGAACCCCACCACGAATCTTCGGACCGCACCAGGCGACTGGGCGTCGGCCCTTCCCTCGCGGAGGGATTCGTGAAAGCGTTCACATTCACAAGCAACGTGCATGTCACACAAGAGAGGTAGCAGCCATGGACTGGCGTCACAACGCCGTTTGTCGTGAGGAAGACCCCGAGCTGTTCTTCCCCATCGGCAACACCGGTCCTGCGCTGCTGCAGATCGAGGAAGCCAAGGCCGTCTGCCGCCGCTGCCCCGTCATGGAGCAGTGCCTGCAGTGGGCGCTCGAGTCCGGTCAGGACTCCGGCGTCTGGGGCGGTCTCAGCGAGGACGAGCGCCGCGCGATGAAGCGCCGCGCCGCTCGCAACCGGGCGCGCAACGCCAGCGCCTGACAACGACTTTCGAGCCTCGACGCGCAGCGCGTAGAACCGTACAAGCGCTCAGCAACGTGCTCTTGAGCCCCGGACCGATCACCCTTCGGTCCGGGGCTCAGTGCTGTGCGGGGCGCCTCGCGTCACGCTGAGTGACGGGGCGGGTGGGGCGAGAGGGGCGCGGCTACTTCTGCGGGCTGGACGGGATGTCCAGGACGACCTTGGTGCCGCGCGGCTGCGCCCGGACCATGTCGAAGGTGCCGCCGAGCTCCCCCTCCACGAGGGTCCGCACGATCTGCAGGCCGAGGTTGCCGGCGCGCTGGGGGTCGAACCCCTCGGGCAGGCCGCTGCCGTCGTCGCGCACGGTGATCATCAGGCGGCCGTCGGTGCGGCCGGTGCCGGTGCGGGTCGCGGCCACCTCGACGGTGCCCCGCTCGCCCTGGGTGAAGGCGTGCTCCAGGGCGTTCTGGAGGATCTCGGTCAGCACCATCGACAGCGGGGTGGCGACCTCCGCGTCCAGGATCCCGAAGCGGCCGGTGCGCCGGCAGTCGACCTTGCCCGGCGAGATCTCCGAGACCATCGCGATCACCCGGTCGGCGATCTCGTCGAACTCGACCCGCTCGTCCAGGTTCTGAGACAGCGTCTCATGAACGATGGCGATCGAACCGACCCGGCGCACGGCCTCGTTGAGCGCCTCGCGGCCCTGGGGCGAGTCCATGCGGCGGGACTGCAGCCGTAGGAGCGCGGCCACGGTCTGGAGGTTGTTCTTCACCCGGTGGTGGATCTCCCGGATGGTCGCGTCCTTGGTAATCAATTCTCGTTCGCGGCGGCGCAGTTCGGTCACGTCGCGGCAGAGCACCAGGGAACCGATCCGGGTCCCCTTCGGCTTCAGCGGGATGGCGCGCAGCTGGATGACCCCGCCGTTGCCGTCGACCTCGGTCTCCCGGGGGGCCCAGCCGCTGGCGAGCTTGACCAGCGCCTCGTCCACCGGGCCGCGGGAGGGGGCGAGTTCGGCGGTGGTGTTGCCCAGGTGCTGTCCGACCAGGTCGGAGGCGAGGCCGAGGCGGTGGTAGGCGGAGAGCGCGTTCGGCGAGGCGTACGTGACCACGCCGTCGGCGTCGAGCCGGATCAGGCCGTCCCCGACGCGCGGGGAGGCGTCCATGTCGACCTGCTGGCCGGGGAACGGGAAGGAGCCCGCCGCGATCATCTGGGCCAGGTCGGAGGCGGACTGGAGGTAGGTCAGCTCCAGCCGGCTCGGGGTGCGTACCGTGAGCAGGTTGGTGTTGCGGGCGATCACGCCCAGGACCCGGCCCTCGCGGCGGACGGGGATCGACTCGACGCGGACCGGTACTTCCTCGCGCCACTCCGGGTCGCCCTCGCGCACGATCCGGCCCTCGTCGAGGGCGGCGTCCAGGAGGGGGCGGCGCCCGCGCGGGACCAGGTGGCCGACCATGTCGTCCTGGTAGGAGGTGGGGCCGGTGTTCGGGCGCATCTGCGCGACGGAGACGTACCGGGTCCCGTCCAGGGTGGGGACCCACAGCACGAGGTCGGCGAAGGAGAGGTCGGAGAGCAGCTGCCACTCCGAGACCAGCAGGTGGAGCCACTCCAGGTCGGTTTCACCGAGAGCGGTGTGCTGGCGTACGAGGTCGTTCATGGAGGGCACGTGGCGAGCGTACCCCGGGTACGCCCCATGACTTTCCGCACGACTGTACTCAGGAGTATCCAGGAGGGGGCCGTTCCGCGTACTGTTGGAGGAAGTGACGGGTTTCTCGGCCCTGTCATTGGATGGACAGAACAAGATGGTCTAGTCCACAATTGAGGTACAGCTTCCGTCCTCCCCGCACAGGAGGACGGATCGAGGTAAGCCGCGCGCTCTGCCCTGACCGCGCTGGCACCTCCCACCGGCCGTCGGGAACCGCACACCTGTCGGCCGTAAGTACTCCGGGCTACGGTGCGGGGCGGGTCGAGGGTCCCGCCTTGCACCGTGGCCCAGAGGAATCTCCGGGCCCGCCTTCCCCGGCCCTCAGGGCCCACCTCCACACCGCGCTTACGCCGTCGGCCACGCCCGCAGGGCCAGCGCCGCGACCGCCTCCAGCTCTTCCCGGCTCGCCCCGTCGCGCGCCTGCTGGGACATCCCCTGGATCACGGCTCCGAAATAACGGGCCAACGCCCCCGCGTCGGTGTCCGCGGGCAGCGCGCCGGCGGCCACGTCGGCCCGGATCCGGCTCGCGAACAGCTCCAGGTTGGCCGTGCGCCGTTCGCGCAGCGCCTGCGCCACCTCGTCGGAGGTGGTGTTGACGGCCGCGCTGAGCACCATGCAGCCCGGCGGGTGGGCCGGGTCGGTGTAGATCCCGGCCGCCTCGCGCAGGATGCGCTCCAGGGCCGCCCGGGCGGTGGGCTCGTCGGCGAACGCCACGCTCACGAAGTCCGCGTAACGGCTCGCGTACACCGCCACGACCTCGCCGAAGAGGGTGCGCTTGTCGCCGAAGGCCGCGTAGAGGCTGGGGGCGCTGATCCCGATCGTGGAGGTCAGGTCGGAGATGGACGTCGCCTCGTAACCGCGCTCCCAGAAGGCGGTCATCGCCTTGTCGAGGGCGGCGTCACGGTCAAAGGAGCGGGGTCTGCCGCGCTGTCCGGTCACCATGCGCAGATTCTATAGCGGGCGTTAGGGAATCTGATACGGTCCTTTCTGTAGCGACCACTACTGAATGCGGAGGGGGGCGCGTCATGGGCGTGCTCACGGGAAAGACGGCGCTGGTCACGGGCGGCAGCCGGGGGATCGGGCGGGCCGTGGCCGAGCGGCTGGCGCGGGACGGGGCGCTCGTGGCGGTGCACTACGGACGCAACGAGGCGGCCGCGAAGGAGACGGTCGCCGCCATCGAGGCGGCCGGCGGACGCGCCTTCGCCATCGGCGCCGAACTGGGGGTCCCCGGCGACGCCCGGGCGCTCTGGGCGGCGTACGAGGCCCATCCCACGCACACCGAGGGCGTGGACGTCCTGGTCAACAACGCGGGCGCGGCGGTCTTCGCCGGCATCGCGGAGACCGACGAGGAGATGTACGACCGGGCGCACGCGCTCAACGCCAAGGCGCCGTTCTTCGTCATCAAGCACGGCCTGGCGCGGCTGCGGGACGGGGGCCGGATCGTGAACGTGACCGGCACCCCGGACCTCGCACTGCCGGCGATCCTGGCGACGGTCATGGCGAAGGGGGCGGCGAACGCGCTGACGCGCTCGCTGGCCGCGGAACTGGCTCCGCGCGGGATCACCGTGAACTCGGTGGGCCCGGGGATCACCGAGACGGACCTGAACGCGGCCCTGCTCCAGGACCCCGGTACCCGGGCCCACCTGGCCGCCCGCTCCGTCTTCCACCGGGTGGGTACGGCGCAGGAGGTCGCTGACGTGGTGGCCTTCCTGGCCTCGCCGGACTCCCGCTGGGTGACGGGCCAGCACCTGGACGCGACGGGCGGCCTCCAGCTGGCGCTGCTCTAGGCGGCGCTTCCCCGGCTTCCGGGTCAGGGACGGTCGGCGGGGATTTCGCTGGGGACGGTCGGGAGCATGATGCCCCTGGGGGTGACCTCGCCGTCTCCGGCCATCGCGGTGACGAAGGGGTCGGGGAGTTCGTAGGGCTCCGCGGCTTCGAGGTCGACCTCGTAGCCGAGGTCACCCAGGCTCGCCACCGTCAGCCGGCTCAGCGGGTTCCCGACGCCCCCGATGGTCGGCGACATCAGCTCGTTGCCGAAGACCCGCTCGCGCCAGTGGCCTCCCGCGCTGCCCGCGCCACCGACGTTCGCGACCGGCACGGGGGTGGGCCCGGCCCCGATCAGCGTGCCGAACTCCTTCATGGCCCCGGGGCCGACGAAGGTGGGGTTCGGGCCCGGGAAGTCCTTCAGCAGGCCGAACCGCTCCCAGATGGTCCCGATGCCGAGCACATGGCCCATCTCGTGCGTGATGACGTCGAGCAGCGTGCCCTCGTCCTCCATCTGGCCCAGGTCGGCCGTGTCGAACCGCATCATGCCGAGGGCGGGCAGGCGTGCTCCCCTGGCCGCCGTCCGGCGCCGGAAGCGGAGCGGACCCGCCTCCCCGAGGGTGTTGAAGACGCCGTCGATCGGCACTCCCTCGGCGTCGATCAGGAGGTCGTCGATGACGACCTCGCCGGTGAAGTCGCGAATGATCGCGGTCTCCAGGTCGCCCACGATGACGCGTGCCCAGCGCTCGGCCGCCTGACTGAAGATGTCCCTCTGGCCGCTCGTCAGACCCCCGATGAAGCGCACCTCGATCTGGAACGGGGAGGAGGTCGCGGCGAGCAACTCGGCGCGGCCGGCGTCCGCGACCGCACTGTAGGTCTCGAAGGCGTACGTGGTGCCCCTACCCATGACTACCACTCCAATCGGACATACCATGATTTCCTTACATAAACCACCGTAAAGGACAATAGAGTTGTAGACAGGGCAACCAAAAAGGTTGAAGGTTCTCCCGCCCCGCACCCCCTGCCACGGGCGGCAGGCTCTGCTAGATTGGTCTATACCACACCACCCACTCCAGATCGGCAGGCCCCGCGTGGAAGTTGTCATCGTCCCGGACGCCAAGGCAGGCGGCGAGCTCATCGCGGAGGCCATGGCCGCCCTGGTGCGCCGCAAGCCCGACGCCCTGCTCGGTGTGGCGACCGGCTCTACCCCGCTGCCCATCTACGAGGCCCTGGCCGCCAAGGTCGCGGCCGGCCGGGTCGACGTCTCCCGTGCCCGCATCTGCCAGCTCGACGAGTACGTCGGCCTGCCGGCCGGGCACCCGGAGTCCTACCGCGCCGTCGTGCTCCGCGAGGTCGTCGAGCCGCTCGGCCTGTCGGAGGCCTCCTTCATGGGCCCCGACGGCGGCGCCGAGGACCTCGTCGGCGCGTGCGAGGCCTACGACCGGGCCCTGGCCGAGGCCGGCGGCGTCGACCTCCAGCTGCTCGGCATCGGCACGGACGGGCACATCGGCTTCAACGAGCCCTGCTCCTCGCTGGCCTCCCGCACCCGCATCAAGACGCTGACGGAGCAGACCCGCGTGGACAACGCGCGCTTCTTCGACCACGACATGGATCAGGTGCCGCACCACGTCATTACGCAGGGCATCGGCACCATCCTCGACGCCCGCCACCTGGTGCTCCTGGCGACCGGCGAGGGCAAGGCCGACGCCGTCGCGCAGACGGTGGAGGGCCCGCTGTCCGCCCTGGTCCCGGCCTCCGCGCTGCAGTTGCACCGGCACGCCACCGTCGTCGTGGACGAGGCGGCCGCCTCGAAGCTGAAGCTCGCGGACTACTTCCGCCACGCCTACGCCAACAAGCCCGCCTGGCAGGGCCTCTAGACACACCGGCACACCGCGAAGGGCCGGGCTCCCCTCGGGGAGCCCGGCCCTTCGTCCATCCCGTCCCGGCAGCGGCGCTACACCCCGGCGATGACCTCCGCCGCGGCGCGGCCGCACACGCGGGACGCGCCGTGCGTCGCGATGTGGAGGGCTCCGCGCGGGGCGGCCAGGGGGACGCCCATCTCCACGACCACCGTGTCCGGCCGCGCGGCGACCAGGGCGTCCAGGGCCTCGGTCATCCACGGGTGGCGGTGCGCGTCCCGGACGACCGCGACGACCGTGCGCGACCCCGCCGCGGCCAGGATGTCGGCGGCCGTGGCGCCCTGCGGGTAGACGTCCGCCCGCGTGCCCGGGAGCAGCGCGGCCAGTTCACCGGCCGTGCCCCACGGGGTCTCGTCCCCCACCGCGATGTTCGCGACGGGCGCGAGGGTGGCGACGTACGGCGCGTCGAGCTTCCCCGCCGTGCCGGTGACGCGCAGGGCCCGGCGGGCTGCCGTGAGCCCGATGCCGGACGCGCGGCTCCCCTCCGGCCGCGCGTCCGGCCGTACCCCGAGGGTCCACGCGGCCAGGGCGCGCACCCGGTCGGCGGCGTCGGCGAGGCGTTCCTCGGGGAGCGTGCCCTCGCGTACGGCCGCGACCAGCGCGTCGCGCAGCCGCAGGACGGTGGCCTCGTCGGCCAGTCCCCCGCCGACGCAGATGGCGTCGGCGCCCGCCGCGATGGCCAGGACGGAGCCGCGCTCGATCCCGTACGTCCCGGCGATGGCGTTCATCTCCATGCCGTCGGTGACGATGAGCCCCTCGTAGCCGAGCTCGTTGCGGAGCAGCCCGGTCAGGATCTGCGGGCTGAGCGTGGCCGGGCGGGTCGGGTCGAGTGCGGGCACGAGGATGTGCGCGCTCATCACGGCCTTGGTGCCGGCCTCGATGGCGGCCTTGAACGGGACGAGTTCGCGCGCGGCGAGGGTGTCGAGGTCCACGTCGATGCGCGGCAGGGCGTGGTGCGAGTCGACGTTGGTGTCGCCGTGGCCCGGGAAGTGCTTGGTGCAGGCGGCGACGCCGGCGGCCTGGAGGCCCTCGACGTAGGCGGCGGTGTGCCGGGCGGCGAGGTGGGTGTCGGCGCCGAAGGACCGTACGCCGATGACCGGGTTGTCCGGGTTGGAGTTGACGTCCGCGGAGGGGGCCCAGTTGAGGTTCACCCCGCAGGCGGCGAGGCACCGGCCCAGCTCGCGGGCGACGTCGCGGGTGAGGCCGGTGTCGTCGACGGCGCCGAGGGCCAGGTTGCCGGGGAAGGACGAGCCGGCCCCGACCTCCAGGCGGGTGACGTCGCCGCCCTCCTCGTCGATGGCGACCAGGACGTCGTCCCGCTCGGCGCGCAGCTGCGCGGTCAGCGCGGCGAGTTGCTCCGGGGAGGCGATGTTGCGGCCGAACAGGCCGACGGCGGTGAGCCCTTCGCCGATCCGGCGCAGCAGCCAGGCGGGGGCGGTGGTGCCCTCGAAGCCGGGCTGGAGGACCGCGAGGGCGTCGCGGGTGACGGCGTCGTTCGCATCAGACGCGGTGACCCGGTGCGCGAGGACAGTCATGACGGCGTCATCCCTTCACGGCGCCGGCGGTGAGGCCCGCGGCCATCTTGCGCTGGACGATCAGGAAGAGGACCACGATGGGCAGCGCCATCATGGTGGAGCCCGCCATCATCGGGGCGAACTCGGTGCCGTTCTTGGTGGTGAAGTTGCCGAGCCACACGGTGGCCGTCTGGTTCTGCTGGCTCATGAGCATCAGCGCGTAGAGGTACTCGTTCCACGCCTGGATGAAGCCGTAGACGGAGGTGGCGACCATGCCGGGGGCGAGCAGCGGGAAGACGACCCGCATGAAGGCGCCGGTGGGGGTGCAGCCGTCGACCATGGCCGCCTCCTCCAGCTCCTTGGGGATGTTGACGATGAAGCCGCGCAGCGTCCACACCGTGAAGGGGAGGATGAAGGTCAGGTACGTGATGATCAGGCCGGTGAGCTTGTCGTACTGGCCGAGGTCGTTCAGCAGCAGGAAGACCGGGATGATCATCGCGACCAGCGGGATCATCTGGACGGCGAGGATGCCGACGATCACGACCTTGCGGCCGCGGAAGGCGAAGCGGGAGATGGCCAGGGCGGCCAGCATGCCGACGACGATGCCGATGGTGACCACGACGAGCGAGACGATCATGCTGCGGCCGACGGGGCCCCAGAAGTCGGAGATCTCCAGCGCGCGCCGGAAGTTGTCCAGCGTGAAGGTGGACGGGAAGAAGTGCGGGTTCGGGTCGATCGCGTCCTTGGCCGGCTTGAAGGCCGTGTTGAGCATCCAGTAGACCGGGAAGCCCGCGATGACGAAGACCAGCAGCCCGACGAGGTTCCAGCCGAGCTTGGACTTCTTCCTCTGCTTCAGGCGTACGGCGGCGCGCGGGGGCGCGGTGGACGTGGTCGACGTGGTGGTGACGGTCATTCCACCTCTCCGATCTTGAGCATCTGGCGCATGTAGACGGCGACCACTCCGAGCAGCAGCAGGACGGTCACCAGGGCGATGGCGGAGCCGCCCGAGTAGTCGTTGACCACGAAGGCCTGCTGATAGGAGTAGGTGGTCAGCAGCTGGAACTCGGCCTCGGGGTTGCCGTTCCGCATGACGAAGACCTGCGGGAAGACGCCCATGTCCCAGATCACCGAGAGGGTCGTCAGCATGACGATGATCGGCTTGAGGATGGGCAGGGTGACGTGCCGGAACACGCCCCACGCGCCGGCGCCGTCGAGGCGGGCGGCCTCCTCCAGCTCCTTGGGCACCTGCGTCAGACCCGCGCTGAGGGTGATGACGACGAAGGGGACCGCGCCCCAGACCACCAGGAGCGTGATCACCGCGAGGCCCTGGGGGCCGCTGGCGAACCAGTTGTGGCCGATCATGTCGACGCCGGGGAGCTTGCTCATCAGGTAGTTGAGGACGCCGTAGTCGGCGTCGAAGAGCCACTTGAAGACGGCGGTGGCCACGATGATGGGCATGCCCCAGCTCGCGACGAGGGCGATGCTGATGAGTGCCTTGACCCAGCCGGAGACCTTCTGCAGCAGCAGCGCGATGAGCATGCCGATGACCATGGTCAGGACGACCGCGCCGACCGCGAAGACCACGGTGCGCAGGACGACGGACCAGAACACGCCGTCGCCGAGGATCTTCGTGAAGTTGTCGAAGCCGACGAACTCGGCCTCCTTGAAGCCCCAGAGCTCGGACTTGCCGAACTTCTGGAAGGAGAGGGACACCAGCCGGAAGAGCGGGTACCCCATGACGAGGACGATGACGAGCAGGCACGGGGCCAGCAGCAGCCATGGGGTGGCGCCCGGGCCCTTGCGTACGGGACGGCCCGGCGAGCCGGCCCCGCCCGTCTTCGCTCCGGGAGAAGTCTTCTGCTTCGCCGGCGGCAGGTCGGCGGTGGTTGTCTGTGCGGCACTCATCGCGCGCTCCTCGGGAGTCCCTCTCTTGACGGGCAGCAGGGCCCCGCCCCGGCCCGGACCGGGCGGGGGGCGGGGCCCTGCCGACTACAGGTCACTTGGTGTTGATGACCTTGTCGATCTCGGCGTCGGCGGCCTTGGCCGCGTCCTCGACCGACTTGTTGCCGGTGCCGATGTCACGGAGCATCGTCTGGAGGACCTTGGCCTTCTCGATCTGGCCCCAGCCGGACGCCGTCGGGACGAACCAGGAGGACTCGGCCGCGGTGGCGGCGACCTCGGTCTTCGGGTCGGCCTTCAGCGGGCCGAGGTCCGTCTTGTTGTTGGGCAGGTTGCCCTTGGCGATCAGGCCCTTCTGGCCCTGGGCGCCGGTGAAGACGTTGATCCACTCGGCGGCGACGTCCTTGGCCTTGGACTTGGCCGGGATGGCGAGGTCCGAACCGCCGAGGAAGACGGGCAGGTTCTTGCCGTTCGGGCCGGGCTGGACGAAGTTCTCCAGCTTGTCCTTGAGCCCGCCGACCTTGTCGCTCTCCGGGGCGGCCGCGGTGGCGCCCTCCCAGCCGGCGGCGAAGATCGCGGCGGAGTTGCCCTGGCCGAAGACGACCGGGCGGTCGGCCTCGTCCTTGGTCTTGTCCGCGTGCATGTACTTGTCGAGGAGCTCCTTGTACTGCTTCAGCCCCTTCAGCGACTCGGGGGAGGACAGGGCGCCCTTCCACTTGTCGCCGTCCTTCTTGGCGATGGCGCCGCCGGCGTCGTAGACGTAGGACATCGCGGCGTACCAGTCCGGGGAGGGCTGGTAGAGCGCGCTGAACTTGTCGCCCTTCGCGGCCTGGATCTTGTCCAGGGCGGCGGTGTATTCCGCCCAGGTCTTCGGGGCGGCGGTGACGCCGACCTCGGCGGCTATGTCCTTGCGCCAGGTGCCCACGCGGCCACCTGCGTAGTAGGGGACGCCGTAGGTCTTGCCGTCGTAGGTGACGGACTGCTTGAGGGCGTCCAGCCAGGCGCCGGAGTTCTCGAACTTCGAGGGGTCGACGTCGGCGAACGCGCCGGTCGACATGTAGCCGATCATCTCGGAGTTGCCCATCTCGACAACGTCCGGGGCCTTGTCCGTGGCGAGCACGGCGTCCAGCTTGGCGTTCTTGTCCGGCCAGCCGTAGTACTCGTGCTTGATCGTGAGGCCCGGGTGCTTCGCGACGACCGCGTCGTCGGCCGCCTTCACCAGCTCCGGCCAGTTGTTCTGGGCGTCGACCGTCAGCCAGACGGTGAGCTCCTTGGCGCCGGAGGCCTTGTCGCCCCCCTTGCTGTCGGAATCACCGCATGCCGCCAGGCCGATAACCATGCCCGCGACTCCAACCGCCGCGATGAGCTTGCGCTTCACGCCACCCTCCTCAGGGATGCCTGCCTGCACTTCCCTTGCCCGCCGCGGCGACATACGCGAAGTACTGCACGTGGGGCCGGGATCCGATCCATATTGGTGTAGACCAGTAGCTGGAGCTTGGCCTAGACCTTTAGGGGTGTCAAGGGTCTAATGAGCGGGTGCTCGGTCCGTTATCGGACCGACACCTGGGGAGAGAGAAGGCCTGTCCCCCCACACGTGTCACGATGTGACCGCACATATCGGAGGAGCCGGTGACGGCAGCGAAACTGGAGTCGGGAAGGCGGGCGGCGATGGCCACCGAAGGGGCGATCACGGAGCCGGAGAGCGGGGCGGCCACCCGTACGGCGCGTGTACCCAAGTACTACCGACTCAAGCGGCACTTGCTCGACATGACCGAGACGCTGCCGCCCGGCACCCCGGTCCCGCCGGAGCGCACGCTCGCGGCCGAATTCGACACCTCGCGGACCACCGTCCGCCAGGCCCTCCAGGAACTGGTCGTCGAGGGACGGCTGGAGCGCATCCAGGGCAAGGGCACCTTCGTCGCCAAGCCCAAGGTCTCCCAGGCGCTCCAACTCACCTCCTACACCGAGGACATGCGCGCCCAGGGCCTGGAGCCGACCTCCCAGCTCCTCGACATCGGCTACGTGACGGCCGACGACACCCTCGCCGGGCTGCTCAAGATCACCACCGGTGGGCGGGTGCTGCGCATCGAGCGGCTGCGGCTGGCCAGCGGCGAGCCGATGGCCATCGAGACCACGCACCTGTCGGCCAAGCGCTTCCCGGCGCTGCGCCGTTCGCTCGCCAAGTACACCTCCCTCTACACCGCACTGGCCGAGGTCTACGACGTCCACCTCGCCGAGGCCGAGGAGACGATCGAGACCTCGCTCGCCACCCCGCGCGAGGCCGGGCTGCTCGGCACCGACGTCGGGCTGCCGATGCTGATGCTCTCCCGGCACTCGCTGGACGCGGACGGCGAACCGGTGGAGTGGGTGCGGTCGGTGTACCGCGGGGACCGGTACAAGTTCGTCGCCCGGCTCAAGCGCCCCGCCGTCTGACCCCCGCCCCCGCGGCTTGGCACACGGTCCCGCCCGGAATCTTCACAGACCGCAATGCGGACGGGGCCTTACGTTCACCGGCCAATCCCCCGTAGATTCCCTGCGCTTACGCAGATGATCGACGAGGGGACGAGGGTCATGGCCGAACCGGAAGCAACAGGGACAGAACGGGACGCGGCGAGTCCGGGCACCACGACGGGCTCGCCCTCCCCGAAGTCCGTCGCCGCGTGGGTGCTCGTCGGACTCATCGGCGCGATGGGCTGGGGCGTACTGGCGCTCTCGCGCGGCGAGGAGGTCTCCGCCGCCTGGCTGCTCGCCGCCGCCCTGGGCTCGTACGCGATCGCCTACCGCTTCTACGCGCGCTTCATCGCCCACCGCGTCCTGAAGGTGGACAAGACCCGGGCCACCCCCGCCGAACGCCTCGACAACGGTGTCGACTTCCACCCGACCGACCGGCGGGTGCTCTTCGGCCACCACTTCGCAGCCGTGGCCGGCGCCGGGCCGCTCGTGGGCCCCGTGCTCGCCTCGCAGATGGGCTACCTGCCCGGCACCATCTGGATCGTCGCGGGCGTGATCTTCGCGGGCGCCGTGCAGGACATGGTCACGCTGTTCTTCTCCACCCGGCGCAACGGCCGCTCGCTCGGCCAGATGGCCCGGGACGAAATCGGCCCCGTCGGCGGAGCCGCCGCCCTGGTCGCCGTGTTCGCCATCATGATCATCCTGCTGGCGGTGCTGGCGCTGGTCATCGTCAACGCCCTGGCGCACTCCCCCTGGGGCGTCTTCTCCATCGGCATGACCATCCCGATCGCCCTCTTCATGGGCTTCTACCTGCGCGTGCTGCGGCCGGGCCGGGTCACCGAGGTCTCCACCATCGGCGTCGTCCTGCTGCTGATCGCCATCGTCGCGGGCGGCTGGGTCGCGGAGTCCTCCTTCGCCGACACCTTCACGCTGGAGAAGGAGACGCTGGTCCTCTGGATGGTCGCGTACGGCTTCGTCGCCTCGGTGCTGCCGGTGTGGATGCTGCTCGCGCCCCGCGACTACCTCTCCACCTTCATGAAGATCGGCACCATCGCCCTGCTCGCCCTGGGCGTGGTCATCGCGATGCCGACGCTGAAGATGCCGGCGATCACGGACTTCGCCTCGCGGGGCGACGGCCCGGTCTTCGCCGGGTCGATGTTCCCGTTCGTCTTCATCACCATCGCCTGCGGGGCCCTGTCCGGCTTCCACTCCCTGGTCGCCTCCGGCACCACCCCGAAGATGATCCAGAAGGAAACCCAGGTCAGGGTCATCGGCTACGGCGCGATGCTCACCGAGTCCTTCGTCGCCGTCATGGCGATCATCGCGGCCTGCATCATCGAGCCGGGCCTCTTCTTCGCGGTCAACTCCCCCGGCGGCGTCGTCGGCGCCACCGTCGAGTCGGCCTCGCAGGCGGTGACGAACTTCGGCTTCGCCATCTCCCCCGAGGCGCTGACGCAGGCAGCGAAGGACGTGGAGGAGGCCAGCCTGCTGTCCCGTACGGGTGGCGCGCCGACCTTCGCACTCGGGATGTCGGAGATCTTCTCGTCGGTGTTCGGCGGGGCCGGCATGAAGGCCTTCTGGTACCACTTCGCCATCATGTTCGAGGCGCTGTTCATCCTCACCACGCTCGACGCGGGCACCCGCGTCGGCCGGTTCATGCTCCAGGACACCCTGGGCAACCTGCACAAGCCGTTCAAGGACGTCAGCTGGAAGCCGGGCGTGTGGCTGGCGAGCGCGGTCGTCGTGGGCGCCTGGGGCTACTTCCTCTGGGTGGGCGTCAAGGACCCGCTGGGCGGGATCAACCAGCTGTTCCCGCTCTTCGGGATCGCGAACCAGCTGCTGGCCGCCGTCGCCCTGGCCGTCTGCACCACCCTGCTGGTGAAGTCGGGCCGGCTGAAGTGGGCGTGGGTGACGGCCGTTCCCCTGGTGTGGGACGTGGCCGTGACCCTCACCGCCAGCTACCAGAAGATCTTCTCCGACAACCCGAAGATCGGCTTCTTCGCGCAGCGCAGCACCTACCAGGACGGCATCGACGCCGGGAAGGTACTCAAGCCCGCGAAGGACATGGGCGAGATGCACACCGTGGTCACCAACGCCACGGTGGACGGGGTACTGTCCGTGATCTTCGCCCTGCTGATCGTCATCGTGCTGCTGGACGCCGCCCGGACCTGCCTGAAGGCCGTCCGCGCGCCGGAGTCGGTCACGCTCGCCGAGGTCCCGTGGACCGAGTCGAAGATCATCGCCCCGGCCGGGCTGATCGCGACCGCCGAGGAGAAGGCGGAGCTCGCCGCGGCGGGCCTCGACTCGGGCGGCGGACGGGTCAAGGAGCCGGTGGCGTGAGCGCCGTACGGGACGTCCTGGCGCGGGCCCGGTTCTACGTACGGGAGTTCTCCGGGGAGGCGGCCTACGACCGCTACGCGGCCCACGCGCGCTCCCACGACCCGGACGCGCGGGTCATGACCCGCCGCGAGTTCGAGCGCGCCCGCACGGACGCGCGCGAGGCCGACCCCCGCGAGGGCTTCGGCTGCTGCTGACCCCCGCCCGCCACGCACCCGAGGGGCCCCGCCGGACGACCGCGCGGGGCCCCTCGGCTGTGCGCGTCGGCGCGCGCGGCCCTTGGGGGACCGGCCTGCCCGCCTTCCTCGGCGGCGCCGTCCCCGGCGATAGCGGAGAGGTACCACGTGCGGACGGCGCGTCGCGGGGGACACAACATGTGGGGGGTCACGCATCAACTGCCCACCACATGTATGCTCATGGCTGCTGTCGCCGCAGGGGAATCCGGTGCGAATCCGGAACTGTCCCGCAACGGTATGAAGTGTCCGCCTACCGGATACGAAGTCCGAGGACCTGCCGACAGCGCGCCCGGCTCGACCGAACCGGGTGCCGACACGTCCGGGCTTCGCGGTTGGGCCGGTGGACGCCATGCGGTAGGTCGCGCTCCGGCGCGCCCGCATGCGCCCGCCCGCGCCCCGCTCCGCCGATGACCGGGCCGAGCGAGGGAGAGCTCCCGCCGTGACCATCGCGCCTTCAGCACCGCGCGCCGAGTCCACTTCTGGCGACAACACCGAGGGCCCGGGGGCCACGCTGCTGCGTACCCTCACCGAACTGACGGCGGACCTCCCCGACACCGATCCCGGCCGGGTCGCCGCCGCCGCCCTGCGCGGCCGCAGCGCCGCCGCCGACGACGCCGAGCTGCGCGGCCTGGCCACCGAGGCCGCCGCCGGTCTGATCTCCGAGGACCCGGCGTACTCCCGGCTCGCCGCCCGCCTGCTGACGCTCGCCGTCCGCGACGAGGCCGCCGGGCAGGGCTCCACCTCCTTCTCGGCCTCCGTCGCGGTCGGCCACCGCGAGGGGCTCATCGCCGACCGCACCGCGCAGTTCGTGACGGCCCACGCCGCCCGCCTGGACGCGCTGGTCGAGCACACCCTCGCCGAGGGCGCCGACGACCGCTTCGGCTTCTTCGGCCTGCGCACCCTGCACAGCCGCTACCTGCTGCGCCACCCCATCACCCGCCAGGTCATCGAGACCCCGCAGTACTTCATGCTGCGCGTGGCCTGCGGCCTGGCCGCGGACGAGAGCGTCCAGGCCGTCGAGGAAGTGGCCTCGCTGTACCGGCTGATGAGCCGCCTCGACTACCTGCCCTCCTCCCCCACGCTCTTCAACTCCGGCACCCGCCACCCGCAGATGTCCTCCTGCTACCTGCTGGACTCCCCGCTGGACGAGCTGGACTCGATCTACGACCGCTACCACCAGGTCGCGCGCCTGTCGAAGCACGCGGGCGGCATCGGCCTGTCGTACTCCCGCATCCGCGCCCGCGGTTCGCTGATCCGCGGCACCAACGGCCACTCCAACGGCATCGTGCCGTTCCTGAAGACCCTCGACGCCTCCGTCGCCGCCGTGAACCAGGGCGGCCGCCGCAAGGGCGCCGCCGCCGTCTACCTGGAGACCTGGCACGCGGACATCGAGGAGTTCCTGGAGCTGCGCGACAACACCGGTGAGGACCAGCGCCGTACGCACAACCTGAACCTCGCCCACTGGGTCCCGGACGAGTTCATGCGCCGCGTGAACGCGGACGCCGAGTGGTCGCTGTTCTCCCCGGCCGACGTGCCCGAGCTGGTCGACCTGTGGGGCGACGAGTTCGACGCCGCCTACCGCAAGGCCGAGGCCGAGGGCCTGGCCCGCAAGACCATGCCCGCCCGCGACCTGTACGGCCGGATGATGCGCACCCTCGCGCAGACCGGCCAGGGCTGGATGACCTTCAAGGACGCCTCCAACCGCACGGCGAACCAGACCGCCGAGCCGGGCACGGTCGTGCACTCCTCGAACCTCTGCACCGAGATCATCGAGGTCACCAACGACGGCGAGACGGCCGTCTGCAACCTCGGCTCGGTCAACCTGGGCGCGTTCGTCGTCGACGGTGAGATCGACTGGGAGCGGATCGACGAGACCGTCCGCACCGCCGTCACCTTCCTCGACCGCGTGGTGGACATCAACTTCTACCCGACCGAGCAGGCGGGCCGCTCCAACGCCCGCTGGCGCCCGGTCGGCCTGGGCGCCATGGGCCTCCAGGACGTCTTCTTCAAGCTGAAGCTGCCCTTCGACTCCCCCGAGGCGAAGGCCCTGTCCACCAAGCTCTCCGAGCGCATCATGCTCGCCGCCTACGAGGCCTCCTGCGACCTCGCCGAGCGCAGCGGCCCGCTGCCGGCCTGGGAGCAGACCCGCACCGCGCGCGGCGTCCTGCACCCGGACCACTACGACGTGGAGCTGAACTGGCCGGAGCGCTGGGACGCGCTGCGCGCCCGCGTCGCCGAGAGCGGCATGCGCAACTCCCTGCTCCTGGCCATCGCCCCGACGGCGACCATCGCCTCCATCGCGGGCGTCTACGAGTGCATCGAGCCGCAGGTCTCCAACCTCTTCAAGCGCGAGACGCTCAGCGGTGAGTTCCTCCAGGTCAACGCCTACCTGGTGGACGAGCTGAAGCGGCTCGGCGTGTGGGACGCCCAGACCCGCGAGGCGCTGCGCGACTCCAGCGGCTCGGTCCAGGGCTTCGGCTGGATCCCGGCCGAGGTGCGCGAGCTGTACCGCACGGCGTGGGAGATCCCGCAGCGCGGTCTGATCGACATGGCGGCGGCCCGTACGCCGTTCCTCGACCAGTCGCAGTCGCTGAACCTGTTCCTGGAGACGCCCACCATCGGCAAGCTCAGCTCGATGTACGCGTACGCCTGGAAGCAGGGCCTGAAGACCACCTACTACCTGCGCTCGCGGCCCGCGACGAAGATCGCCCGCGCCGCGTCCGGCTCCGCCGTCCCGGCGGCCGCCGCCCCGCTCCCGCAGGCCGTCGACGCCGACGCGCTGGCCTGCTCCCTTGAGAACCCCGAGTCCTGCGAGGCCTGCCAGTAATGACCACCAGCGAACAGAAGAACCTCCTCGACCCGGGCTTCGAGCTGACCCTGCGCCCCATGCGCTACCCGGACTTCTACGAGCGCTACCGGGACGCGATCAAGAACACCTGGACCGTCGAGGAGGTCGACCTCCACTCGGACGTCGCCGACCTGGCGAAACTGACGCCGGCCGAGCAGCACATGATCGGCCGTCTGGTCGCGTTCTTCGCGACGGGCGACTCGATCGTCTCGAACAACCTGGTGCTGACGCTCTACAAGCACATCAACTCCCCGGAGGCGCGCCTGTACCTGTCGCGCCAGCTGTTCGAGGAGGCCGTGCACGTCCAGTTCTACCTGACGCTGCTCGACACCTACCTGCCCGACCCGGACGACCGCGCGGCCGCCTTCGACGCGGTCGAGGAGATCCCCTCCATTCGCGAGAAGGCGCAGTTCTGCTTCCGCTGGATGGACTCCGTCGAGAAGATCGACCGGCTGGAGACGCAGGCCGACCGCCGCCGCTTCCTGCTGAACCTGATCTGCTTCGCGGCGTGCATCGAGGGCCTGTTCTTCTACGGCGCCTTCGCCTACGTCTACTGGTTCCGCTCGCGCGGCCTGCTGCACGGCCTGGCGACGGGCACCAACTGGGTGTTCCGCGACGAGACCATGCACATGAACTTCGCGTTCGAGGTCGTGGACACGGTCCGCAAGGAGGAGCCGGAGCTCTTCGACGACGCGCTCCAGCAGCAGGTCACCGACATGCTGAAGGAGGCCGTGGAGGCGGAGCTGCAGTTCGGGCGCGACCTGTGCGGTGACGGCCTGCCGGGCATGAACACCGAGTCGATGCGCGAGTACCTGGAGTGCGTCGCGGACCAGCGCCTGGTCCGTCTCGGGTTCCCGCCGGTGTACGGCTCGCAGAACCCGTTCTCCTTCATGGAGCTGCAGGGCGTCCAGGAGCTGACGAACTTCTTCGAGCGCCGGCCGTCGGCCTACCAGGTCGCGGTCGAGGGCACGGTCGACCTGGACGAGGACTTCTAGACCGCGCGAGCAGACCGCGCTACGGCGCAGACGGCGCACGGCGTCCGATCACGGGCCCGGCGGGTGAGCACCTCACCCGCCGGGCCTTCGGCGTTCACTTGCCGGGGGCGTGCCGCAGGACGATGCGGGCCGCGCCGGCCGTGCGCGGGCGGGGCCGCGGCTGCGGCTGCCCGTGGCGGATGAGCTGCTCGCGCTGCTGGGCGGCGCGTACCTGCCGGTCGATCCGGCGGTCGCGGGCGATGCCGTAGAGCGCCGGGCCGAGCAGGAGGGCGGCGACGGCGAGGACGGCGAGGTAGTTCAGGAAGCTGTTCATGGCTCCACTCTCGCCGGGTCGACCAACATCAAACAGTGGCAGGACTGTCATGAAGGCGCGAATTACTGCCACACTGGAGTCATGCTGAACAACGTGGCGGTAGCGCTGGTCGACGGGGTGACCCCCTTCGAATTCGGGATCTTCTGCGAGGTCTTCGGGATCGACCGCAGCGAGCAGGGGCTGCCGGTGTACGACTTCGCCGTGTGCGCGGCCGAGGAAGGCCCCCTGACCATGGCCGACGTCGGGTTCGCCGTCACACCCGCGCACGGCCTGGAGCGGCTCCACGAGGCCGACCTGATCTGCCTGCCCGCCGACCGGCGGGCGCCCGTGCGGGAGTACCCCGAGCCCTTCCTCGACGCCCTGCGCGGGGCCGTGGACCGGGGGGCGCGGGTCCTCAGCGTGTGCAGCGCGGCCTTCGTGCTCGGCTCGGCCGGGCTGCTGGACGGCCGGCGCTGCACCACGCACTGGATGCACGCCCCGGCCCTGGCCCGGCGCTTCCCGCAGGCGATGGTGGACCCGGACGTGCTCTACGTCGACGAGGGCCAGGTGATCACCTCGGCCGGCACCGCCTCGGGCATCGACGCCTGCCTGCACGTGGTCCGCCAGGAGCACGGCGCCGAGGTGGCCAACACCATCGCGCGGCGCATGGTCGTACCGCCCCACCGGGACGGCGGGCAGGCCCAGTACATCCAGCGGCCGCTGCCGCGCACGGCCTGCGACACGGTGGGCGAGGTGATCGCCTGGATGGCCCGCCACCTGGAGGACGAGATCACCGTCGAGCACCTCGCGGAGCGCGCGCACATGTCCCCGCGGACCTTCGCCCGCCGCTTCCTCCAGGAGACCGGCACCACCCCGTACCAGTGGGTGCTGCGCCAGCGGGTGCTGCTCGCCCAGGAGCTGCTGGAGTCCACCGACGAGACGGTGGACGCGATCGCCGGCCGCTGCGGCTTCGGCAACGCGGCGGCCCTGCGCCACCACTTCCTGCGGACCCTGGGGACCACGCCGAATTCCTTCAGGCGTACCTTCCGGGGCCCGCAGGCCGCCTAGCCACCGCGCGGGGACTAGGCGTTGGGGACGGTCTCGTAGCGCGGGGTGCCCTCTTCCATCTGGCGCAGGGCGTCCTTGCGGTCCCGCTTCGAGAGCCGGTCGATGTACAGGTAGCCGTACAGGTGGTCGGTCTCGTGCTGGAGGCAGCGGGCGAAGTAGCCGGTGCCGCGCACCTTGATCGGGTTGCCCTGCGCGTCCTGGCCCTCGACCTCGGCGTAGTCCGGGCGGGCCAGCGAGGCGTACGCCGTCGGGACGGACAGGCAGCCCTCGTTGGAGTCGTCCAGCACCCGCGCACCCGCCGGCAGCTCGACGAGCTTCGGGTTGACCACGACACCGGTGTGGCGCACACCGTCGTCGTCCGGGCAGTCGTAGACGAAGACCTTGGCGTCCACGCCGATCTGGTTCGCGGCCAGGCCCACGCCCTCCGCGGCCTTCTGGCTCGCGAACATGTCGTCGATCAGCTGCGCCAGCTCGTCGCCGAACTCGGTGACGTCCTTGCACTCCCGGTGCAGGACCGGGTTGCCGACGACGGTGATCGGGCGGGCGGTGCCGCGCTCACGGTGGGCGAGCTCGCGCGCCGCGCAGTCCTCCGTGTCCACGACGTACCCGTCGTTCGCGACCCCGACATCGCCGACAAACTCGTTCTCCTGCTGCGACATGTCCGCCGTACGCCTTCCGTAAGTACCGGTCACCGGTGGTCGCCTATGGCCACCGATGTGCCCGTACAGCCTACGGCCAAGGCTCAGCAGACTTCTTCGAGATCCCGCCACTCCCGGGTGCCCGGGCTGTCCGAGACCCAGCCGTCGAGCAGGCCCCGCACCAGTCCGGCCGGCGCCGCGATGCCGCATTCGCGCTCGGGCACCCACAGGGAGCCGGACCCGGCCGTACGGTGCCCCAGCGGGCCCGGGTGCCCCGGCTCGCTGTGGTCGTGCGGATCCAGGTGCTCGCCGTCGCCCTCGTCGCTCGGCATCTCGCTCTCCGAGCAGGTCCGGCACAGCAGCCGCACCGACGAGGACCAGTCCTCGGCGGCGAAACCGGCGTCCGAGGCGAGCTGCTCCAGCGCGTCGCGGTCCGCCTCGGTGGCCGCCTCCAGCAGCACCACCCAGGTGGGCACCGGCGACGGAGCCCACAGCTCGATCTCGTCGAAGACGGGGTACGAGGGGCCGGCGGCGGTCACCCGCTCGCCGTGCGGGACCCCGTCGTGGAGCACGACCTCGCCCCAGCGCCGCCCCGAGGAGGGCAGCGGGATCGACAGGACCTCGATCCGGGCCGGGTCGAGCCTGCGGCCCCACACGACCTCGGCCTCGCCCTCGGGCGAGAGCCGCACGGCGGCGCTCCCCAGCTCCATGCCGACCGGTTCGCCGCTGCCCTTGCCGCCCGCCCCGTGCGGGTCTCCGGGCACCTTGAGCCCGTAGGCCTGCCAGGCCCGCCGGGCCAGCGGCCAGTCCTGGAGCGCGGTGGCGGCGATGCCGACGTTCCACCAGTCCGGGGCGCCGGTCTCGCGGTCCAGCAGGGCCACGGCCCGCAGCCCGGCGGCCCGCGCCTGCTCCCAGTCGTGCCGGAACTTGTGCAGCAGCGCCAGATTGAACCAGGACTCCGACAGCCAGGGCTCCAGGTCCGCGGCTCTCGTGAGCAGCGCGCCCGCGTCCTCGTACCGCCCGTCGCCGATCAGCGTGAACGCGCGGTCGGTGGCCTGCCGCCACGAGGCGGAGGGCCGATGCCGTACCTTCCCGAAGATCCTCACGATTCCCGCCTGCCGGTCCTACGATGCAGCCTTGCGGACACTCTCACGGTCCCCCTTACTGGCATCCAACCATGCCCACTCGGACGGCCGCTCATTACCCATGGGTTACCCAGGTGGGACGGGAACAACTCTGTCACGTCCGCCCCTGGCCAGAACCCTCGCCAGGCACTCCACGACCTCCGGCTGGTAATCGTGCCCGGTGCCCAGGCGGAGCTGCTCCAGGGCGGCCAGTGAGCCACCCGGGTGACGGCCCCCGCCGGCCAGGTCGTCGTACGCGTTCACCGTACGCACGATGCGGGCCAGGGCGGGCTGCTCCCGGTAGGGATCCGCCTGCCGCTCCACCACGACGGCGACCTCGGCGGGCACCCCGGTCTGCCGGGCCACCTCCCCGCCCAGCCCGGCGATCCGGCGCGCCTCGGCCGCCGGCAGCTCGGCGGTGGCCCCGTCCGGGACCGGGTCGACGAGGGAGAGCTGCCCGATGTCGTGCATCAGGGCGGCGTACTCCAGCACCGTGAGCTCCCGCTCCGACAGGCCGAGCTCGCGGCCGACGGCGCAGCTCAGGGCCGCGACCCGGCGGGCGTGGCCCGGCCGGGTGTAACCGGCGATCTCGGTGGCACGGGCCAGCGAGGTGATGGTCTGGCGGTAGGTGGTGCGGATCGCGGTGATCCGGTGGAAGGACAGCTGCGTCAGCAGCAGCGGCACGCTGAAGACGGGCAGGGCCCACAGGCCCGCGACGGCCACGCCCAGGGCCATCACGACGCCGGTGGCGCAGATCGCCGCGCCGATGCCGAGCTGGGCGCGCAGCTCGTCGCGCAGCAGGGGACCGTACGGCCAGCCCGTGCGGGCCCCGGCCAGCGCCGCGGCGAGCACGGCGTCGCACAGGGCGGTGAGGCCGAGCAGACCGACCAGGAACAGGACGAGGTACGGCCCCTGGCCCACCCGCTCCTCCAGCCGGCCGGAGTTGTAGAGCGGCTGGAAACAGGCGGCGGCGAAGGCGACGGTCAGGACCCGCCGGGAGAGGTGGTCCACGGCGGGGCCGCGGCCGCGGGCCACGTGCGGGACGATCCCGAGGAGGGCGGCCGCGACGACGACCGCGACGATCTGGAACACGCCGTGGTGGGTGGGCTGGCCGGCGTTCTGGCCGAGCAGGGCGTAGGCGAGGGCGCCGGCGGAGCCGAGCGGGGCGGGCTGGCGGTCGCCGCCGTCCGCCCTGCGGGCGAGCTCCCCGACGGCGATCAGGGTCCCGAAGGCGAGGGCCGCTCCGGGCTCGGCGACGCCGTTCCACAGGGTGTGCCCCAGCCCGACGGCGGTGAGCACGGCCGCGGCCCCCCGCACGCCCCACACGGCCGTCGGCCTCATGTCCCGTCCCCCGCCCGCCGGGGGCCCGGCGCGTCGGCCGGCGCCGCCGGTGCGGCCTGCCGCGGGCCCTGGCCGGGCAGCGCGGACAGCGCCGGCCCCGCACCGCCGCCGCCCCCGGGGGCAGCGGACGGGCCGATCACCTGGAGGTCCTCGTCGGAGGTGACCACGGGGTGCCAGCCGTGCCGTCCGATGGCGCCCGTCAGGGCCCGGACCATCACCGGGTCGAACTGGGCGCCCGCGCACCGCTCCAGCTCGGCGAGGGCCGTCGGCACCGGCCGGGCCCGGCTGTAGGAGCGGGTCGAGGTCATCGCGTCGAAGGCGTCGGCCACCGCCACCACGCGGGCCAGGACCGGGATCTGCTCGCCGGTCAGCCCGTAGGGGTAGCCGGTGCCGTCCACCCGCTCGTGGTGGTGCAGGATCGCGGCCCGGGCCTCCCCCAGGAAGCCGATGCCGCGGACCATCTCGTGCCCGTACTCGGGGTGCAGCTCGATGATCCGGCGCTCCTGCGGGGTGAGCGGCCCGTCCTTGCGCAGCAGCCGGGTGGGGACGCCGAGCTTGCCGACGTCGTGCAGGATCCCGGCGATGCGCACGACCTCCATCCGGTCCTCGGTCATGCCCAGCTCGCGGGCGATCATGGCGGAGGCCTGGCCGACCCGTTCGCTGTGGCCGCGGGTGTAGCGGTCCTTGATGTCGACGGCCTGGACGAGGGCGCGGATGGTGGCCTGGTGGGCGGCGCGCTCGCGGTGGTACTGGGCGAAGACCCAGCAGGAGATGTACATCGGCAGCAGGACGAGCAGGGCGGCCGGGAGCCCGTACGGGCTGCGCCACATGACGGCCATCATCAGGCCGGCGAGGCCGTGGACGCAGTGCGGGACCAGCGAGAGCGTGAGCAGTCCGCGCCAGGCGACGGCGGCGGGCCTGCGTTCGGCGGTGGCCAGGACGCCCGAGTCCAGCGCGGTGAGCACCAGGCAGAAGGCGACGGCCGAGGCGGCCGCGGGAAGCATCACGTACGGGAAGTCGGCCACCGCGGCCGGCGGCCCGGAGCCCGCGGAGGGCCCGCCGCCCAGGGCGGAGGGGCCGCGCAGCAGCCCGAACGTCTGCCCCGCGGCCCAGGCGGCTATGGACTGCTGCGCGCAGTGCCACACCCGGCGCACCGCGACGGGCCGCTGGACCACGGTGCCGACGAGGCCGCCGGGCAGCGCCACGAGCGCCGCGGCGGCGGGCGGCAGCAGGAAGACGGCGGCCGGCACGACGGGGAAGAAGGCGCCGATGCCCTCGGGCACCCGGCCGCCCAGCGGCGGCCAGAGCCGCACCAGTTCGCAGCCGAGGGAGAGCAGGGCGAGCAGGCCCACGGCCCCCCAGGGCGTGGGGGAACCGGTGAGGGCGGGGGCGACGCACGCCAAGGCCGCGAGAACGGCGCACAGGATGTATCCGCGCGCCCCCGGCGGAAGTGCCCGCATGGCGCTCTCCTCCCCTGTGCCGTGCACGCCGGACGCCGAATCCGACCGGCACCGAATGGGGAGAATAGGCGGGGCCACGGGCGGGTGGGGCCGCAATGTCGTATTGCGGCATGCGGACGCCCCCGGATTAGCGCATTCGGGTGAATGAACTGCTCTTCCGGGGGCGGTTGTTCCCTAGGCGGCCGACCTGCTCTCCGCAGGCCGGCCCGCTCAGCCGGGAGCCGGGTTGTCGGCGGCGACGTCGTGGTCGGGGACGGCCTGTCCCGACCGGATGAGCTCGATCCGGCCCATCACCTTCGACCGCAGGTCGGTCGGCACGTCGTCCGATCCGCAGCACCGCTTGACCAGTTTCTTGACGGCCTGTTCCAGGCCGTACTTCTCCAGACAGGGGCTGCACTCCTCGAAGTGCGTCTCGAACTTCGTGCAGTCGCTGTCGGGCATCTCATGGTCGAGGAACTCGTACAGGTGGTCCAGGACCTCAGAGCACTCCGTCTCGTGCGGCTCTCCGCAACTCATGAGTCCGAGCCTTTCCGGTCGTTCGACTCTCCCGCGCCTGCGGGAACGAGCCCGCGCTCACGGGCGTAGTCCTCCAGCATTCCGCGGAGTTGACGGCGGCCACGGTGCAGTCGCGACATGACCGTACCGATGGGTGTACCCATGATGTCCGCGATCTCCTTGTACGCAAAGCCCTCTACGTCGGCAAGATAGACCGCGATGCGGAACTCCTCCGGAATGGCTTGAAGGGCTTCCTTCACATCCGAATCCGGCAGGTGGTCGAGCGCCTGCGACTCGGCGGAACGCAAACCGGTCGACATGTGCGACTCGGCGCGCGCCAGCTGCCAGTCCTCGATCTCCTCCGCGGCGCTGCGCTGGGGCTCGCGCTGCTTCTTGCGGTAGGAGTTGATGAACGTGTTGGTCAGGATGCGGTAGAGCCACGCCTTCAGGTTGGTGCCTTCGCGGAACTGGTGGAAGGACGCGTATGCCTTCGCGTACGTCTCCTGGACCAGGTCCTCGGCGTCGGCCGGGTTGCGCGTCATGCGCAGCGCGGCCGAGTACATCTGGTCGAGGTAGCCGAGGGCGTCCCGTTCGAAGCGCGCGTTGCGCTCCGGGGTCGTCTCCTCCGCGTGGCCTTCGTCGGTCCCAGCGACAGGACCCACCTCCTCCGACTGCGTGGCGGCTCCGAAAGCGGTTCCGCTCGAATCGGAGAATAGTCGACCATCAGGCTCCTCCGCCGCCCGAAGCGTGCTGCGCTTGGGGGCAGGAAGAACAGTCCAGTCCAGGTCAGCGGCCTGCCGACGGTTCTGACTGATGACCTGGGTCATGCGCTCCCTCTCCTCCGACAAGTTCCCGTACGTACCGACATCCGGGACAACAGAAGGGCGGGGGCGCGCATTCCCGCGCAGGGGAAGGGTTTCGGTCTTTGTTGCCTTTGATCCCGTTCATTTCCCGGCCGGGAGCTCCAGCAGCCATCGCGCGACCGCGTCGCTGATCATTTCGAGGGCCTCGTCCTGGGTGAGGTCCGCCTTCTTCGGCACGGCGAAGCCGTGATCGCCGTACGGGATCTCCACCAGCGTGTGCTCCCCCGCAGGGAACTCCTCAGGGCGCCCGAAGGGGTCGCGGCCTCCCTGGACGACCAGGGTGGGCCGCCCGGCTCCCGTGAGCTCCGCGGCCCGCGACTTCTCCGGCCGGCCCGGTGGGTGCAAGGGGAAGGCCAGGGCCAGGACCCCGGCCGCGCCGAGCTCCGCGGCGGTGCGGCAGGCCACCCGGGCCCCGGCGCTGCGCCCGCCCGCGACCACCGGCAGTCCGGGCCCGGCGAGCGCCGGCCACAGCCCGCGCCAGCCCTCGTCCAGCACCTTGGGCGCGGCGGCGACCTTCTTCCCGGCGACCCGCCAGGGCTGTTCGACCAGCGCGACGGTGATCCCGCGGGCGGGCAGGGCGGCGGCCAGCGCCTGGAGGTCCCTGGCCTCGATGCCGCCGCCGGCGCCATGGCTCACGGCGAGCACGAGCCGGGCCCCGCGGGCGGTGTGCCAGGTGACGCGGGCCTCGCCCGCCGGGGTCGTGACGCTCTCGGTGCGGCTGCTCATGCCCCCATCCTGCCCCGGTCAGAACAGGGTGCCCTCCTGCGGCGCGGCCAGCTCCTCCAGCAGCTCCGGCCCGTTGTTGCGGACGTTGCTCACGGCGGTGGACACCGGGTAGGCCCGCATCAGTCCGCCCGGCGGCGGTGCCAGCAGGTGCCGCAGCGACCCCTCGGTGTCGGTGTTCGCGGGATCCAGCCAGGCGTCCCAGCGGTCCGGGGTCAGCATGAGCGGCATCCGCGGGTGGATGTCGGACAGCGAGCGAGGTCCCTCGGCCGGGGCCGCGGCCAGGGGGCCGGTCTCGGCCTCGGTGGTGATCACGGAGCAGGTGGCCCACCAGGCCTGGGGGTGCCCGTCGGGCAGGGTCCGGTCGCGCCAGAACTCGTATATTCCGGCCATGGCGAAGACGGAGCCGTCCTGGGGGAGGACGAAGTAGGGCTGCTTGCGGGCCCGTTTGCGCTTGCCCTCCACTTCGAGCTGCCGCTCGTCGTGGGCGGTGACCCATTCGTAGTAGCCGTCGGCGGGGACGATGCAGCGGCGCTGCGCGAAGGGGCGGCGGAAGGACGGTTTCTCGGCGAGGGTCTCGGAGCGGGCGTTGATCATCCGGGCGGCGCCGTCGGGGCCGGCCGCCCAGGAGGGGACCAGCCCCCATTTCACGACGCGCAGCTGGCGAACCGGACGCGGGTGCGCGGCGTCCTTCAGGGGACGGTCGAGGACGACGTGGACCTCTTTCGTCGGCGCCACGTTCCAGTCGGGGGCGAGCGCCTCCTCGGGCTCCCACCTCTCGATCCCGAAGGCCTCCACGAGGTCCTCGGGCTTACGGCTCGACGCATACCTTCCGCACATGGCTGCCACACTGCCATGGCACCTGACCGCGACCGCAAGGAGTCCGCCACCTCATGGACAGCAGTACGACGGCCGGCCTGTGGGACCGGCTCACGGGTATACAGACCGCTCCCGACCGCTGGCTGGTCATCGTGACCGGCCTGGTCGCCCTGGCCGTCGTCGGGCCCCGCCCGCTGTGGCTGCTGTCGCGCAACGCCGTCACCATCGCCCACGAGGGCGGGCACGGTCTGGTGGCGCGACTGAGCGGGCGGCGCCTGGCCGGGATACGGCTGCACTCCGACACCAGCGGTGTCACCGTCAGCTGGGGCAAGGCCACCGGCCCCGGGATGGTCCTGACCACCGCGGCCGGCTACCCGGCTCCCGCGCTGCTCGGGCTCGGCGGGGCGGCGCTGCTGTCCGCGCACCGGATCACGCTGCTGCTGTGGGTGGCCACCGCCCTGCTCCTGCTGATGCTGGTGATGATCCGCAACGCGTACGGGGCCATGACCGTGCTCCTGACCGGCGGGACCTTCCTGCTGGTGTCCTGGCTGACCCCGGCCGAGGTGCAGGCCGCCTTCGCGTACGGCGTGGTGTGGTTCCTGCTGCTGGGCGCGGTGCGGCCGGTGTTCGAGCTGGGGGCCCAGCGCCGCCGCGGCGGGGCGCCGGACTCCGACGCAGACCAGCTGGGGCGGCTCACCCACCTGCACCCGGTGGTGTGGCTCCTCTTCTTCCACGTGGTCGCGCTGTGCTCGCTGATCGGCGGCGGCCGCTGGCTGCTCGGCCTGTGACCGCCCTCCGAGACGGGGGCGCGATCAAGATCTGGGGCCGGAGGAAGCCACTAAAGTGGGGGCCATGACCGACACCCCCGCGCTCCCTGCCCTCTGGCCCGCTCCGCTCGCCGATGGGACCGTCACCGCCACCGTCACGGTGCCGGGGTCCAAATCGGTCACCAACCGCGCGCTCGTGCTCGCCTCGCTCGCCTCCGAGCCCGGCTGGGTGCGCCGCCCGCTGCGCTCGCGCGACTCCCAGCTGATGTCGGACGCCCTGCGCGCGATGGGCGTGGGCATCGAGGAGACCGTCTCGTCCAGCTCGGCCGGTGACGGCGAGAGCGGCGAGGCCTGGCGGATCATCCCGGCGGCCCTGCACGGCCCGACGACCGTGGACGTCGGCAACGCGGGCACGGTCATGCGCTTCCTGCCGCCCGTCGCCACCCTCGCCGACGGCGACATCCGCTTCGACGGCGACCCGCGCTCCTACGAGCGTCCGCTCGGCCAGGTCATCACCGCCCTGCGCTCCCTCGGCGCCCGCATCGACGACGAGGGCCGCGGCGCGCTGCCCATGACCGTCCAGGGCGGCGGCGCCCTGGAGGGCGGCACGGTCGAGATCGACGCCAGCAACTCCTCGCAGTTCGTCTCCGCGCTGCTGCTCTCCGCCCCGCGCTTCAACCAGGGCGTCGAGGTCCGGCACGTGGGCGGCAAGCTGCCCTCGATGCCGCACATCCGGATGACGGTGGAGATGCTGCGCGCGGCGGGCGCCCAGGTCGACACCCCCGAGGCGGGCGGCGAGAAGGACGTGTGGCGGGTGGCCCCCGGCGCGCTGCTGGGCCGCGACATGGTCGTGGAGCCGGACCTGTCCAACGCCCAGCCCTTCATGGCCGCGGCTCTGATCACCGGCGGCACGGTGACCATCCCGGACTGGCCGCGCCGCACCACGCAGCCCGGTGACGCGCTGCGCCGGATCTTCACCGAGATGGGCGGCTCCTGCGAGCTGACCGACGCGGGCCTGGTCTTCACGGGCTCGGGCAAGATCCACGGCATCGACGTGGACCTGAGCGAGGTCGGCGAGCTCACCCCGGGCATCGCGGCCGTGGCGGCCCTGGCCGACTCCGAGTCGGTGCTGCGCGGCGTCGCGCACCTGCGCCTGCACGAGACGGACCGGCTGGCCGCGCTCACCAAGGAGATCAACGCGCTCGGCGGCGACGTCACCGAGACCGCGGACGGTCTGCGGATCCGGCCGCGCCGGATGCACGGCGGCGTGTTCCACACGTACGACGACCACCGGATGGCCACCGCGGGCGCGGTGATCGGCCTGGCCGTGGAGGGCGTACAGATCGAGAACGTGGCGACGACCGCGAAGACCCTGCCGGACTTCCCCGCGATGTGGACCGACATGCTCGGGCGAACCCCGCGGGGAACGGGAGCGTAGGGCCGGTCATGCGCAGGTACGGCAAGCACACCGACGAGGACGACATCCGCCAGCGCCCCAACCCCAAGGGCAACCGGCCGCGGACCACCATCCGGCCCAAGCACGAGGACGCGGCCGAGGGCTTCGTCCTGACCGTCGACCGCGGCCGGCTGACCTGCCTGGTCGACGGCCGCTCGGTGCACGCCATGAAGGCCCGCGAGCTGGGCCGCAAGGCGGCGGTGGTCGGCGACCGGGTCTGGATCGTGGGCGACCTGTCCGGCAAGAAGGACACGCTCGCGCGGATCGTGCGGATCGAGGAGCGCAAGTCCGTCCTGCGGCGCACCGCGGACGACGACGACCCGTACGAGCGGGTGGTCGTCGCCAATGCCGACCAGCTGGCCATCGTCACGGCGCTGGCCGACCCGGAGCCCCGGCCCCGGATGATCGACCGCTGTCTGGTGGCGGCGTACGACGCCGGGCTGGAGCCGCTGCTGGTGCTCACCAAGTCCGACCTGACGTCCGCCGACAAGATCCTGGAGATCTACTCGACCTTCGGCCTGAACTACGTCGTCACCAACCGCGAGGAGCTGGCCACCGGCGACGCGGCCGACCGGGTGCGCGAGCGCCTGAACGGCCGGATCACCGCCTTCGTCGGCCACTCGGGCGTCGGCAAGACGACCCTGGTGAACTCGCTGGTCGCCGAGGGCCGCCAGCGCGCCACCGGGCACGTCAACGCGGTCACCGGCCGCGGCCGGCACACCACGACGTCGGCGCTCGCGCTGCCGCTGCCGGGCGGCGACGGCTGGGTCATCGACACCCCGGGCGTGCGGTCCTTCGGCCTGCACCACGTGGACCCGTCCCGGGTGATCCTGGCCTTCCCGGAGCTGGTGCCGGGTACGGAGGGGTGCCCGCGCGCCTGCAGCCACGACGAGCCGGACTGCGCGCTCGACACGTGGGTGGAGGAGGGCCACGCGGATCCGGCGCGGCTGTACTCGCTGCGGCGGCTGCTGCAGACGCGCGAGCGGCGCGAGGGCGACTGACCGCCCACCGGCCGCCGTCGATCGGCGGCCGGTTCACGGCGGGGTGTGCGGGCAACGGTGTCTGGTAAATGCATAATCGCACCCAGTGACGCGATGTCACGTGACGCGGGGAGGCATTCTGCATGGCGTGGCTGCTGGTCGTCGTCGCGGGATTCCTGGAGACCGGTTTCGCGGTCTGCCTCAAGCTCTCCCACGGGTTCACCCGGCTGTGGCCGACCGTCGCCTTCGCGTGTTTCGCGCTCGGCAGCTTCGGTCTGCTGACGCTGGCGCTCAAGAAGCTGGACGTGGGCCCGGCGTACGCGGTGTGGACGGGCATCGGCGCGGCCGGGACGGCGATCTACGGCATGGTCTTCCTCGGCGACCTGGTCTCCACCCTGAAGATCGTCTCGATCTCCCTGGTCATCCTGGGCGTCATCGGGCTCCAGCTGTCCGGGTCCGCGCACTGAGCAGCCTGAGCAGCTCGCCCGTCCCCGGCTCCTCCCCCGGGGCGACCACGTAGGACAGGGCCAGGCGTACGGCGAGCTCGCACTGCTCGACGTCCTCCCCCGGCACGAGCGCCGCGGCCGCCCGGTCGCGCACGGCCCGGGCCAGCTCGCCGGGGCCGGGCGTCCTGCGGCCCGCGGCCGGCAGGCCCGCGTCCCAGCCGCCGGTGAGCAGCGCCCGTACGAGGGGGTGGGCGCGGGCCGCCCGTACGGTCCACTCCGCGACCGCGGCGAGCCGCTCGGCCGTCCGGGCCGGAGCGGCCAGGGCCCGGTCCACCCCGTCGAGGTACCGCTCGGCCTCGCGGCGGACCAGGGCGCGGCCCAGGCCCGCCTTTCCGCCGAATTCGTTGTAGAGGGTCTGCCGGGACACCCCGGCGGCGGCGGCCACGTCGACCATCCGCACGGAGGGCCAGGGGCGCACCGAGAGCGCTGCTCCCGCCGCCTCCAGCAAGGACTCCCGGGCTGCCGGCATCTTCGCCTCCCCGCTGTCGGCTCTCCGGCCAGACTTGACGGGCCGACAGATCCTGTCAAGGGCGTGTTCGGGCCGCACTGTGGACCTCGGTGGTCGCGGTCCGGGAGTGTCGATACTGTTCGGACATGCCCGAGTATGACGATGACCTGCGCCTTGCCCTTGAGCTCGCCGACGCGGCGGACGCCGCCACGATGGAGCGCTTCCGAGCCCTCGACCTGAAGGTCGAGACGAAGCCGGACATGACGCCGGTGAGCGAGGCGGACAAGGCGGCCGAGGAGATCATCCGGGCCGGTATCGCCGCCGCGCGGCCCGACGACGCGATCCTGGGCGAGGAGTACGGCCTGAAGGGCAGCGGCCCGCGCCGCTGGGTCGTGGACCCCATCGACGGCACGAAGAACTACGTGCGCGGGGTGCCCGTCTGGGCGACCCTGATCTCCCTGATGACCGAGGGCGCGGACGGTGAGTTCCGCCCCGTGGTCGGCGTGGTGTCCGCGCCGGCGCTGGGCCGCCGCTGGTGGGCCTCGCAGGGCGGGGGCGCGTACGCGGGCGGCGCGCTGGGCGAGACCACCGCGATCGGCGTGTCGAAGGTGGCCTCGCTGGGCGACGCCTCGTTCGCGTACTCCTCGCTGGGCGGCTGGGAGGAGCAGGGCCGCCTGTCCGCCTTCCTGGACCTGACCCGGGCGTGCTGGCGTACGCGCGCCTACGGCGATTTCTGGCCGTACATGATGGTCGCGGAGGGCTCGCTGGACCTGTGCGCCGAGCCGGAGCTGAACCTGTGGGACATGGCGGCCATCGCGGTCGTGGTCCAGGAGGCGGGGGGCCGCTTCACCAGCCTGGACGGGGTGGAGGGCGTGCACGGCGGGAACGCGGCCGCCTCCAACGGGCTGCTCCACGAGGAGATGCTGGAGCGGCTGCGCCCGCGCGGCTGATGCGGGACCGGGCCTGACCCGGTCGCGGGCCTGAGCCGGGAGCGCGCCGGGCGGCCCCGGGCGTGAGCCGGGGCCGGGCCCGAACGTGTGCCCCCTGTGCGCCCTCTTGTTGGCACCGCCCCGGAGTGGGAATCTGAGGATCCCCCCGCTTGTGCGCTTGTGAATCCTTTCTCTAGGGATTCCGCTCTCCAGGGATCACGGGCGCACCCCACCCGAGTGGGGGGACACACCAGGAGGTGGCTCCCTTCATGCTCGTCCGCGACGCCATGAGCACCGTGATCCTCACCCTCGGACCCGCCCACACCCTCCGTCAGGCGGCCTGCCTGATGTCCGGCCGACGCGTCGGCGCGGCCGTCGTCCTCGACCCCGACCACAGCGGCATCGGCATCCTGACCGAGCGCGACATCCTGAACTCGCTTGGCGCGGGCCACGATCCCGACCGGGAGTCCGTGGGCGCGCACACCACCAACAACGTCGTCTTCTGCACCCCTGAGGCCACCGTCCAGGAAGCCGCCGAGGCCATGGCCCACGGCGGCTTCCGGCATCTGATCGTGCTGGAGGACGGCGGCCCGGTCGGCATCGTGTCCGTGCGCGACGTCATCCGCTGCTGGGCGCCGGCGCGGCGCGCGGTGTCGGCCTGAGCGGCGCGGGCACCGGCGCGCGACGACGCCGGGCCGCGATCCTCCGAGGAGGGTCGCGGCCCGGCGTTCCGCTACGGCGAGCGATCGGTTCAGCCGCGGAGGGCCTGGACCGCGGCGTCGAGCCGCTTGCCGAAGTCAGCGTCCGCCTGACGGAAGTTGTTGATCGCGCGCTCGACGATGTCGTCGCGGGAGACCTTGGCTATGAAGCCGGAGAGGTTCTCGATCAGGCGGGTCTTCTCGTCCTCCGAGTACAGGCGGTAGAGGTTGCCCGCCTGGACGAAGTCGTTGTCCTCGCGGTGGACGGGCGCGGCGTGGTTGCCGGTACCGCCGGTCAGCGCGATCGGCTGCCACAGCGGGCGGTCCGTCTGCTGCGGGCCGCCGAAGCTGTTCGGCTCGTAGTTCTTCGCGCCCTTGTGGCGGCCGTCGTACAGGTGGCCGTCGCGGGAGTTGGTGCGCGCCTCGGTGGCGTGCGGACGGTTCACCGGCAGGTGGTCGGCGTTGATGCCGACGCGGTAGCGGTGGGCGTCGCCGTAGCCGAACAGACGGCCCTGGAGCATCTTGTCCGGGGACGGACCGATACCGGGGACGAAGTGCGCCGGGGAGAAGATCGACTGCTCGACCTCGGCGAAGACGTTCTCCGGGTTGCGGTTGAGCTCCAGCTTGCCGATCTCGATCGGCGGGTAGTCCTCGTGCGGCCACACCTTGGTGAGGTCGAACGGGTTGAAGCGGTAGTCCGCCGCCTCGGCCGCCGGCATGATCTGGACCTGCACGGTCCAGGACGGGAAGTCTCCGCGCTCGATGGCCTCGCGCAGGTCGCGCTGGTGGGAGTCGGGGTCCTCACCGGCGAGCTTGTCGGCCTCGGCCTGGGTGAGGTTCTTGATGCCCTGGTCGGTCTTGAAGTGGTACTTGACCCAGAAGACCTCGCCCGCCTCGTTGTTCCACTGGTACGTGTGCGAGCCGAACCCGTTCATGTGGCGGTAGGAGGCCGGGATGCCGCGGTCACCGAACAGCCAGGTCACCTGGTGGGTGGACTCGGGCGACAGACCCCAGAAGTCCCAGACGTTGTCCGCCTCCTGCGAGCCCGTGTACGGGTCGCGCTTCTGGGTGTGGATGAAGTCGGGGAACTTGATGGCGTCCTTGATGAAGAACACCGGGGTGTTGTTGCCGACGAGGTCGTAGTTGCCCTCTTCGGTGTAGAACTTCAGCGCCCAGCCGCGGGGGTCGCGCACCGCGTCGGCGCTGCCGAGGCTGCCCGCGACGGTGGAGAAGCGCAGGAACGTCTCGGTCTGCTTGCCGACCTCGGACAGGAACGCGGCGCGCGTCCACTGCGAGACGTCGCGGGTCAGCGTGAAGGTGCCGTAGGCGCCGGCGCCGCGGGCGTGGACGACGCGCTCCGGGATGCGCTCGCGGTTGAAGTGCGCGAGCTTCTCCAGCAGGAGCTGGTCCTGGACGAGGACGGGGCCGCCGACGCCTGCCGTCTCGCTGTTCTGGTTGTCGGCGACCGGAGCCCCGGCCTCCGTGGTGAGCGGTCCCTGCGTCACGTGCGCCTCCTGCGTCATTCCTGCATGCCTGTCCTCGGCCTTCGCCGTAATCGATCCTACAATGGACTTTGTCTAAGTCAAGCAAGCATCCAAGTCCGCACCGGTTCGGGAGTTGCACCGAACCCCTCGCTGTTAGGCTGATGTCCATGAGTGACCTGCTGGAACGACTTCGCGGACGCGGCTGGCGCATGACCGCACAGCGGCGCGTCGTGGCCGAGGTGCTCGACGGTGACCACGTGCACCTGACGGCCGACGAGGTGCACGCGCGCGCCGTGGCGAAGCTGCCCGAGATCTCCCGCGCCACCGTCTACAACACGCTGGGTGAGCTGGTCACCCTCGGTGAGGTCCTGGAAGTCTCCACGGACCGCCGCGCCAAGCGGTACGACCCGAACGCCCACCAGCCGCACCAGCACCTGGTCTGCGCCCAGTGCGGTGCGATCCGCGACGTCCACCCCGTCGGCAATCCCCTGTCCGACCTGCCGGACAGCGAGCGCTTCGGCTTCGTCGTATCGGCGGCCGAGGTGACGTACCGCGGGATCTGCCCGAACTGCGCGGGCGCCTGACGTCTGAGAACGCCGAAGGCCCGGTCCCCACGGGGGTCCGGGCCCTTCTGCTGCACGGCTCGCTTGCACGGCTCGCTTGCACGGCTCTGTCGCACGGATTTACCACTGGAACGACTCAGGGCCCGGATCCATGGGATCCGGGCCCTGAGGCTTCAGTAGCGGGGACAGGATTTGAACCTGCGACCTCTGGGTTATGAGCCCAGCGAGCTACCGAGCTGCTCCACCCCGCGTCGGTAAACCCAACGTTACGTGAACGCCCGCGGCAGATGCAAATCGGTTAACCGGGAGGCGGCCGGGCCCCGGCCGCCTCCCGGTCAGGCCGAGAGCTCCTCCGCCAGCGCCTCCCGGAGACGGGCCGCCCGCTCCGAGACCTCGGCCGGCCCCAGCTCCATGGCGCGAACGCACCACTTCTGCCCCTCCGCCAGGTCACCGTGGCGCGCGGCCAGCAGACCCAGACGCAGGGCCGCGCGGCCGTGGCCCGCCACCGCCGCCCGGGTCCACCACAGGGCGGCCTCCGGCTCGCTCCCCTCGCGGGCCAGCAGCAGCCCCAGGTTGAACGCCCCGTTACGGGACCCGGCTTCGGCCGCCTCCCGGTACCAGCGCGCGGCGACCGCCAGGTCACCGCGGGCGGCGGCCAGCATGCCGACCCGCACCTGGGCCCGGCGGTGCCCCAGCTCGGCGGCCCGCTCGTACCACTCCTCGCTCTCGGTGCGCGGGGCGCCGCCCACCGGCTCGCCCAGCGCGACCGGCTCCGGCGGCGGGGCCAGCGACTCCAGCAGCGCGGCCAGGCGGAAGGCCGCCTCCGCGCTGCCGCCGCCCGCCGCGCACCGCAGGTGGCGCTCGGCTGCCCGCTCCTCACCGTCGCGGACCAGGGCGATGCCGACCTGGAGCGCCGCGTCGGTGTGGCCGGCCGACGCGGCCCGCTCGTACCACTTCAGCGCCGTCCGGTCGTCGTCCCGGCTGGCGTAGAGGATCCCGAGGTTGAACGCCGCGTCGACGCTGCCCGCCTCCGCCGCCTTCGAGAACCACGGCTCCGCGCCCGCTGCGTCCCCGACCTGGAGCAGCATGATGGCCAGCGCGTTGGCGGCCTCGCGGTGCCCGGCGTAGGCGGCGCGCCGGTACCACTGCTCGGCCTGGGCGGTCCGCTCCTGGGCGACGCACAGCAGCGCGAGGTTGTAGGCACCGTTCTGGTCGCCCGCGTCCATGGCGGCCCGGTACCAGCGCTCCGCGGTCTGGGTCTCCCCGCGGGCCGCGTGCAGCGCGCCCAGCGCGTTGGCGGCGTTGCCGTCGCCGTCCTGCGCCGCCCGGTGCCACCAGGCGGCCGCGCTGTCCTCGTCGCCCGCGTCGCGCAGCAGGAAGCCGAGCGCGCACGCGGCCCGGGCCTCGCCCTGCTTGGCGGAGGTCAGGTACCAGCGCCCGGCCTCCTTGAGCTCCCCGCGGGCCTCCAGGAGCGCGCCCAGGTGCAGCGCGGCACGCCGGTGCCCGCGCGCGGCGGCCTGCCGGTACCACTGCTCGGCCTCGGCGGGGTCGCCCTTGCGCAGGTGCCGCGCCAGCCGGTAGGCGGCCTCGCGGTGGCCCTGTTCGGCGGCGGCGCGGAACCACCGCTCCACCCCCTTGTCCCCGCGGTGCTCCAGCAGGTCGGCCAGGCCGTACGCGCCCAGGGCGTGGCCGGATTCCGCCGCCTGCCGCATCCAGTACTCGGCCGCGGGCTCGTCTCCGCGCTCGCGGAAGTAGCGGCCCAGGGCGTGCGCGGCGGGGGCGGATCCGGCCACTGCGGCGACCCGCCACCAGCCGGCGGCCTCCTCCGGGTAGCCCCGCTGGTGCAGGAGCACGCCGAGGTTGTTCGCGGCGGCGCGGTCCCCCGCGGCGGTGGCCCCCCGCAGGTACGGCTCGGCCCCGGCCAGGTCGCCGCGGCGCAGCAGCAGCGCACCGAGCACGCTCATGGCACCGGGGTCGCCCTGGTCGGCGGCCACCCGGTGGCTGGCTTCCAGCTCGGCGTCGCTCGCCGCGTCGGTCTCGGCGAACACTTCCTCCGCGCTGTGCTTGTCCAAGAACTCCGCATCGGTCAGCGGGGTCTGCGCGTTGACGACGGGAGCCGAGTCACCGGCTCCCGTACCCGGCTCGGTCTCCGCCCTCACAAACCGCCCTGTCTCCAGCAGAGTTGACCTGTCCCCCATAAATCCCATCGTCGCATCACCTGCTACCCGCGTACACCTGGTATGTCGCAGCCAGTGAGGTCACTACAGCGTTTTGTCGACATGCCCACAGTGGGGTAAGTCAAACACGCTCCACCGACAACTCACCCGTATCAGCTACCGCGTGTCCCTTCCCGGGCACGACGAAGGCCCGGATCCCATGGATCCGGGCCTTCGTCTTCAGTAGCGGGGACAGGATTTGAACCTGCGACCTCTGGGTTATGAGCCCAGCGAGCTACCGAGCTGCTCCACCCCGCGTCGGTGAAACCACAGTATCACGACGCGGGACGGAGCCCTTACCCCTTGATCATCAGCCGCTCGGCTTGGGCGCCGTCAGCTTCGCCTCCGCGTCGATCGCCCGCTTCAGCGCCGCCTTGATCTCGTCCTGCGCCTTGCCGAAGGCCGCCCAGTCACCGGCCTGCCTGGCCTTCTCGGCGTCGTCGACGGCCTTCTGCGCGTCGGCGAGGGCCGCCTTGACCGTCGGGTCCTGGCTGGGCGGCGTGGTGGTGCCGTCGCCCGGCGGCTGGGTCGGGGGCACCGGCGTCGTCGCGGCCTCGGCCCCGAACACCACGTTCAGCGCCTTCTCCAGCGTGTCCTCGAAGGCGGTCTGGCCCCCGTAGGTCACGAGCACCTTGCGCAGCAGCGGGTACTTCAGGCCGGAGCTGCGGACGTACACCGGCTCCACGTAGAGCATTCCGCCGTCCAGCGGCACCGCGAGCAGGTTTCCGTACTCGATCTCGGAGTCACCACCGCGCAGCAGGCGGATCGACTCGGCGATCTTCGGTTCGGACTGGAACTTGCTCTGCACCTGTCCGGGGCCGTCCGGCGGCTTGCTCGTCGGCATCTTCAGGATTCTGATCTTGCCGTAGTCCGGAGTGCCCGGATCGGCGTTGACCGCCATGAAGGCGCTCAGGTTGGGCCGTTCGTTCGGCGTGAACGTCGTGGTGAGGGAGAAGACCTGGTCCTTCTCCTTCTGGCCCGGCATCTTCATCGACAGGTAGTACGGCGGAACCGCCGTGCCGGCCTTGGTCGTCGGGTCGTCCGGGACGGCCCAGGCCTCACTGCCGCTGAGGAAGGTCTGCGGGTCCGTGACGTGGTAGCGGGTCAGCAGCTCGCGCTGGACCTTGAAGAGGTCCTGCGGGTACCGCAGGTGGTCCATGAGCGGCTTGGCGATCTCGCTCTTGGGCTTCACCGTGCCGGGGAAGGCCTTCATCCAGGTCTTCAGGACCGGGTCCTCGGTGTCCCACTGGTACAGGTTGACCGAGCCGTCGTACGCGTCGACGGTGGCCTTCACCGAGTTGCGGATGTAGTTGACTTGGTTCTCCTGCGCCACCACCGCGCGCTGGCTGTTGGTCAGCGAGTCGGCGGTGCTCTGGCCCAGCGTGGTGCGCGAGGCGTACGGGTAGCCGTTGGTCGTCGTGTAGGCGTCGACGATCCAGACGACCCGCTTGCCGATGACGGCCGGGTACGGCGCGCCGTCGATGGTCAGCCAGGGGGCGACGGCCTCCACGCGGTCCTTCGGCGTGCGGTTGTACAGGATCCGCGAGCCGTCGCCGATGGCGCCCGAGTACAGGATCTGCGGCTCGCTGAAGGTGAGCGCGTAGGCGGCCCGGTTGATCGGGTTGTCGAGGTTGACCCCGGAGTCGCCCTTGTAGGACGTCTCCTTCTCACCCTTGTCGTCGGAGTAGTCGAGCTCCTTCTGCGGCCCGCCGACGATCGAGTACTGCTTCGTCTGCTCGCCGTAGTAGATGCGCTGCTCGAAGTCCGTGCCGAACATCCCCTTGGAGGGGAGGTCGGACTGGGTGAAGTCCGGGGCGCCCTGGTCGCCGACCGTGGTCCCCTTGGCCGCGACCACGCCGTAGCCGTGCGTGTACTTGAAGTGGTCGTTGATCCAGTTGTTCTTCGGGATGCCGCCGATGTTCAGCTCGCGCAGCCCGATCACCGTGTCCTGCCCGCTGTAGCGGTCCACGGCGAGCGTGGACGGGAAGGCGTAGTAGCCCTTGACCTGCTGGAGCTGCTGGAAGGCGGGCGAGACGATGTTCGGGTCGAGGAGGCGGATGCTGGCCGTGGTGTCGGCCTGCGGCCGCAGCTTGGTCCGGTCCTGCGTCTGCGGGCCGCCCGGGTAGTCCGTGACCTCGGAGCCCTCGATCCCGTAGGCGTCGCGCGTCGCCTTGATGTTCTTCTGGACGTACGGGGATTCCTTGGCCTGCTCGTTCGGCTGGACCTGGAACTTCTGCACGATCGCCGGGTAGAGCCCGCCGATCAGGATCGCCGAGAGCACCATCAGGCCGAAGCCGATGACGGGCAGCTGCCAGGTCCGGCGCCACAGCGTCGCGAAGAACAGCACGGCGCAGATGGCGGCGATGGCGACGAGGATCGTCTTCGCCGGCAGGTAGGCGTTGGCGTCGACGTAGCGCAGGCCGGTCCAGTTGTCCGCGGCCTTGAAGTCACTGGACTTCACGGCGAGGCCGTACCGGTCGAGCCAGTAGGCCACCGCCTTGAGCGTGACGAACAGGCCGAGCAGCACCGACAGGTGCCCGGTGGCCGCGGCGGTGGCCCGGGCGCCCGGGCTGGTCACGCGCAGTCCGCCGTACAGGTAGTGCACGACGGCCGCGGCGATCACCGACAGCACGACCGCGGCGAAGCCGAAGCCGAGCAGGAAGCGGTACCAGGGAAGGTCGAAGGTGTAGAAGGACACGTCCATGTGGAACTGGGGGTCCTTCGTGCCGAAGGTCACCCCGTTCACGTACATGAGCCAGGTCTTCCACTGACCGGCCGCCGAGGCGCCCGCGATCAGACCGACGAGCACGGCGATGCCGAGGAGCATCCACTTCTTGTACGGGGCGACGCTCATCCGGTAGCGGTCGAGGCTCTGCTGTTCCATCGACATCGCGCTGAGCGGCGGCCGGAGCCGGTGCGCGAGCCAGATGTTGAAGCCCACGGCCCCGGCCATCAGCAGGCCGAAGACGGCGAAGAGACCGATCTTGGTCCACAGGGTGGTGGTGAAGACCGAGGAGTACTTCACGGAGCGGAACCAGAGCCAGTCCGTCCAGAAGCCCGCGAACATGATGAAGAGCATGGCGAGCACGGCCAGCACGCCCAGGGTCATGAGGAGAGTGCGGGCCCGCCGGGACGGGCGGCCGACTCTCATCCGTGGCCCGGAAGGGCCTCCGCCGCGGTCCGGCATCTGGAAAGCCAAGGTGCGCACCTCGAAAGTCGCTGAGTCTGGTGGTGAACGGGCCCCCGATCGTAGAGCCCACTCATGCAACTTACTGAGGCTTTAGTCAGTTCCCGGTATCCGGTGGAAAGGAGGCAGGATGTTGTCCATGTCCAACCTTTCGCCTTCCCCCGGCACTCCCATGGCGGCCAGTCCGCTGACCCGTGCCTGCCTCGAGATCGACGAGTACGCGGCCGGCCTCGGCTGGGACAAGCCCGCGCGGCTTTTCGCCCTCGTCGACACGGCCCGGCTCAAGAAGCAGGAGCCGCGCCTCGCGGGCCAGCTCGGCCTCGACCAGGACGACGCCGGCAAGTCCTCCCTCACCCCCGTCGAGCAGGACGAGGTCCCGGCCGGGACCCCGCTCGACAAGTTCCTCGGCACCATCGCCTGGCCCGACGCGGTGGTCGGCTGCGCGCTGACGGTGGAGCGGCTGATGCTGCCGCCGTCCGCGGAGGCCTCCGTACCGGAGGGGCTGAACGACAAGCAGCTCGCGAAGTGGGTCGCCGGGCACCCGGAGCGGCAGGAGGTCCGCATCACCGTGGCCGTGCTGCGCGACGGCTCGCGCGAGTCGGCCGTACGGCTGCGTGAGAAAGACTCCTCGACCGAGGTCCTCACCGGCGGGGGTCTGGTGCCCGGGCTGGCGGAGGCCCTGGCCGCGACCTTCTCGTAGGCCCCGGGGGCCCTCCCGGTCCCGGTCCCGCGGAGGTGCCGCAGGGGGGTCAGGGCTTGGCGCTGCACTGCGGCAGCCCGGCCGTGTCCCCCTTGCGGATCTTCTCCAGCGCCTTCGTGGCGTCGTCGATGGTGGAGACCTTCACGAGGGTCAGCCCGCCCGGCACGTGGGACGCCGCGGAGGCGCAGTTCTCGGCGGGCGTCAGGAAGAACTCGGCGCCGGCCTGGCGGGCGCCGATGGTCTTCATCTGGATGCCGCCGATCGGCCCGACCTTGCCCGCGTCGTCGATGGTGCCGGTGCCCGCGACGAACTTGCCGCCGGTCAGGTCCTCGGGCGTGAGCTTGTCCACGATGCCGAGGGCGAACATCAGACCGGCGCTCGGGCCGCCGACGTCGGCGAGCTTGATGTCGATCGTGAACGGGAAGGTGTGGTCGGTCCCGGCCCGGATGCCGACGACGGCGTGGCCGTCGCCCTCCGCCTTGCCCGCGGTGATGGCGACCTTGCTCTCGCCGACGGGTTCGCGGTTCGCCTTCGCCGCCTGCGCGGCCTCCGCGGCCGGCACGATGGTGAACTCGACCGGCTCGCCGGGCTTGTGCTTGGTGACGAGCTTGGCCACGTCCTCGGGGGCCGAGACCGGGGCGCCGTCCACCGCCTTGATCAGGTCACCGGCGTGCAGCTTGCCCTCGGAGGGGCTGCCCTTGACCACGGAGGCGACGATCACGCGGGCGGTGACCGGGATGCCGAGCTGCTTCAGGGCCGCCACCTTGGCGCTCTGCTGCGACTGGCTGAACTCCTCGGCGTTCTCCTGGGTGGACTCCGCGTCCGTCTTGCCGTTCGGGTAGAGGTTCTCGTGCGGCACGACGATGTTGTCGCCGGCCAGCCACCCGTACACCGCTTCCACCAGGTTCATGTCGTAGTCGGCGCCCGTGACGCGGACCGTCGTCATGTTGAGGTGACCGCTGGTCGGGTACGTCTTGTGCCCCGAGATGTTCAGTACGGGCTCGCCGTGCGAGTCCCCGAGCGTGTTCACGGTCGGGCCCGGGCTCATCTCCGAGTACGGGACCTTGATGAAGACCCCGGCGATGAGCAGCGCGAACAGCACGAGGGTGGAGGCGAGCATCGTCGCGGTGCGGCGTGGCATGGATCCGACAGTACGGGACGGCCCTGGCGGGCGGCCTTCGGGGCCGGTCCGTACGGGGCCTGCGCGGTCGTGCGGGGTGCGGGATCCCGGACTCAGACGGTGTCGGAACCGGAGTGGGCCCGGGCCTTCACCTTGGTCTCGGCGTTGCCCATGACCTCGCGGAAGCGGGCGTATCCGGCGAGCTCGGATATGTCGCCTTGCGTACGGTCACGCGCCGCCCAGCTGCCCCATATGCCCGCGCCTATCGCCGCGAACAGCGGAATCAGCAACCACACCAGAGACGCCATGGGCGTGCCTCCCTACCCCGAAGTGCATGTCGTTGGTGGCTTCAACGCTCGTGCCCGGAAGGGGGTTACGCAAATCGAGGGCGTGTTGCGCGGCCGAACGGGTGCGAGGCTACCCCCATCCGGGGGGCGCTCCGCGACCGGGGTTCGCCGGACGTCCGCGCCGGCGGCGTCAGCAGGCGCCGACCCACTCCTCGGTGCCGTCGGCGAAGGTCTGGTGCTTCCAGATCGGGACCTCGTGCTTGAGGTCGTCGATCAGCATCCGGCAGGCCTCGAACGCCTCGCCGCGGTGCGGGCAGGAGACGGCGACGACCACGGCCAGGTCACCGACGGCCAGGTCACCGATGCGGTGCACGGCGGCCAGGGCGCGGACCGGGTACTTGGCCACGACCCGCTCGGCGACCCGCCGCATCTCGGCCTGGGCCGTCGGGTGGCAGGAGTAGCCGAGGGAGTCGACGTCCGCGCCGCTGTCGTGGTTGCGCACCGTGCCGACGAAGAGCGTCGTCCCGCCCGTCGCGTCGTCGCCGACGGCCTGGAAGACCTCGTCGATCGAGAGGGGGGTGTCACGGATGTCGAGCAGCCGGATCGGGTCCTGAGCGGCCTGCTCGCCGGGGTGATCGAAGTGCGGTGCCATACCGTCCATCGTGCCCTAGCCGCTGACGCGGCGAAATAGCAGTTTCACCCGTGCCGCACCCGCCACCTTGGGATCCTCCTACGAACCCGGGGATCCGGGGGCCGGGTGCGGCGCCCCGGAGACGGCGCCGCACCTCCCGGGACCCGGCCCCGGCCCGGCCCGGTCAGATCCCCCTGCGCCGACGGGCGGCGCGGACCACCGCGGCGGCGCCCAGCAGCGCGACCGTCGCACCCGCGGCGCCCGCGGCGGTGGCGTCCTTGCGCCCCAGCCGCCGCCCCGCCACGGTGTGCCGGCCCGCCACCTCCTGGAGGAGCTCGGCCAGCACCTCCTCATTGGTCCAGCGCGGCCGCCAGCCCGCCGCGTGCAGCCCGCTGACGCTGACCACCCACGGGTGCATCGTGTACGCCAGGTCGCCCGCCGGGGACGGCGTCAGGCCGATCCGGTGCAGCCGGGCCGCCGCGCCCAGCGCGACCGCCGAGGGCAGCTCCATGCGGCGGATGCCGCTCAGCTCCTCGACCTCCTCCTGCTCCAGCCACCCCTCGCAGCCCACGGCCAGCTCGCCCTCGACCTTTTCCAGGGCCGCGTACTCCAGGGCGCTGACCAGGTCGTCCACGTGGCAGAACTGCCAGGTGGGGCGGGAGCCGGCCACCACGAGCAGGCGCGGGGACTCGAAGTAGCGGGTCAGGGCCGTGTCGGTGCCGCCGACCAGGACGGCCGGGCGGATCACGGTGACGTTCAGGCCCGGGTGCGCGCGCGGGGCGCGCCGCCCGAGGCGTTCGATCTCCAGCAGGTCGCCGACGCCCGTGGCCTCGGCGGTGGCGCGCAGCTCGGAGTCCTCCGACAGCGGGATGTCGTTGTCCGGCAGGGCCCCGTAGACCATCGCCGAGGTGCAGAGCACGACCCGGTGCACGCCGGCCGCGGCGGCCGCCGTGAGGACGGTCTGGGTGCCGCGCACGTTGTACGCGGTGCGGGCGGCCGGGTCCGTCTCCAGGTCGAGGTCCAGGGCGAGGTGGACCACGACGTCCGCGCCGCGCAGCTTCTCGGCGATGGCGGGGTCCCGTACGTCCAGGATGTGCCACTGCGCGGCCGCGCAGTCACCGCGCCGCTCGTCGATGGCCACGACCTGCTTGACCTCGTCCGAGACGGCCAGGCGGCTCACCAGGGCCGCGCCGACACCGGACGCGGCGCCGGTCACCGCGATCACGGGGCCCCGTAGGGCCGCGTTACGCGGCTGGCGAACACCGTCGGCGCTGTCGCCCCGCTCTGGGCGGTTTTCGGCGTCGTTGGGCGCGGGCCTGTGCTCGTCCGAGCTGTGCTTGTCCAAAGCGTGCGGATCCGGGGAACTCACCAGGCGTCTCCAGCGGTTGTCTTCAGTGGGGACGCGCCGTGACGCGTACCTACCAGTTGACGTCCATCCTGCCGCAGCCCAGGAGCCGGCGGAGCACCGAGCCCGTATGCGGTTCGGGTGTCTACGCTGGGTGGTGTTGTCGGACCATTGCCCGTCGGCTCCCGCCGGCGGCCCTACGAGCCGAGGAAACCCGTGAGCGAGACCCCATTCGGATTCGGCCTTCCGCCGGAGGAGCCGGAGAACGGCGACGAGGGCAAGAAGAAGGGCAACGAGGGCGGTCAGGGCGGCCCTGCGAATCCCTTCGGGTTCCCGGGCATGGGCCTGCCGGGCGGCGCGGGCGGCGCCGGCGGCTTCGGTGGTGCGGACAACCCGTTCGCCGCGATGTTCGGCGCGATGAACCCGAACGACCTCGGCGCGGCCTTCCAGCAGCTCGGCCAGATGCTCAGCTACGAGGGCGGTCCCGTGAACTGGGACATGGCCAAGGACATCGCCCGCCGGACCGTCGCCCAGGGCACGGCGGACGGCGTGAAGGACACGAGCGTCGGCGTCGCCGAGAAGTCCGCCGTGGAGGAGGCCGTGCGCCTCGCGGACCACTGGCTGGACGGCGTGACCTCGCTGCCGTCGGGCGCCACCACGGCCGTCGCGTGGAGCCGCGCCGAGTGGGTGGAGGCCACCCTGCCGGTGTGGAAGGAGCTGGTGGACCCGGTCGCGGAGCGCGTCGGCGCGGCCATGGGCAGCGTGCTGCCCGAGGAGATGCAGGCGATGGCGGGCCCGCTGCTCGGCATGATGCGCTCCATGGGCGGCGCCATGTTCGGTCAGCAGATCGGCCAGGCCGTGGGGGTGCTCGCGGGCGAGGTCGTCGGCTCCACCGACATCGGGCTGCCGCTGGGTCCGGCCGGCAAGGCCGCGCTGCTGCCGCTGAACATCGAGGGCTTCGGCAAGGACCTGGGCGTCCCCTCGGACGAGGTGCGGCTGTACCTGGCCCTGCGCGAGGCGGCCCACGCGCGTCTCTTCGCGCACGTGCCGTGGCTGCGCTCGCACCTGTTCGGCGCGGTCGAGGGCTACGCCCGCGGCATCAAGGTCGACACCTCGAAGCTGGAGGACGTGGTCGGCCAGCTGGACCCGTCGAATCCGGAGCAGCTGCAGGAGGCGCTCCAGGGCGGCATGTTCCAGCCGGAGGACACCCCCGAGCAGAAGGCCGCCCTGGCCCGCCTGGAGACGGCGCTCGCGCTGGTCGAGGGCTGGGTCGACGCGGTGGTGCACGAGGCCGCGAAGCCGCGCCTGACCTCGGCGGACGCCATGCGCGAGACCATGCGCCGGCGGCGCGCCTCGGGCGGACCGGCGGAGCAGACCTTCGCGACGCTGATCGGCCTGGAGCTGCGCCCGCGGCGGCTGCGCGACGCCTCGCGGCTGTGGGCCTCGCTGACCGACGCGCGGGGCGTGGACGGCCGCGACGGGCTGTGGGAGCACCCGGACATGCTGCCGACGGCCTCCGACCTGGACGACCCGGACGGCTTCGTGCACCGCGAGCAGCTGGACTTCTCCGAGATCGACAAGATGCTCGGCGAGGCCGCCGAGAAGCGCGAAGAGGACGGCGACGACAAGAAGTGAGCCTGCACGAAGACGCGGTCCTCGTACTGAAGACCTACGAGGGCCAGCCCGAGCTGCGCGACCTCTACCTGGAGCACCTGGCGGCCCATCCGGACGGGGTCTACAAGCCCTGTCAGGCCGGGCACGTCACGGGCAGTGCGCTGGTGATCGACCCCGAGCGCGGGCGCGTCCTGCTGACCCTGCACCGCAAGCTCGGCATGTGGCTCCAGATGGGCGGCCACTGCGAGTCCGGCGACGCCACCCTCGCGGACGTGGCGCTGCGCGAGGCCCGCGAGGAGTCGGGCATCGCCTCGGGGCTGACGCTGCTCGCGGGCGGGCCGGTGCGCCTGGACCGCCATCCGATCCCGGCGCCGTGCAACTGGCACCTGGACGTGCAGTACGCGGCGCTGGCTCCGGCCGGTGCGGAGGCCGAGATCAGCGAGGAGTCCCTGGACCTGCGCTGGTTCCCGTACGAGGAGGTGGCGGCGGTGGCCGACGCCTCGGTCGTGCGGCTGATGGAGGCGACCCTGGAGCGACTGCGGGGCTGACCCGCGTGAGCCGCTGGCGTGACGGCGGGGCTGACCCGCGGGCGTGACGAAGGGGCGGTCCCTGACGGGGCCGCCCCTTCGCCGTGGCGCCTGCCGGAAGGCTAGTTCCAGGCGTTGTTCTGGTTCTGCGCGTGGGAACCGTGCTGTCCCATGCCGAACTGCGCCGCGACGCCCTGTCCGAGCTGGGCGTTCTGCGGCGGCAGCGCCTCGCTGGGCTGCACCAGCGCGTAACCGGTGCCGAGGAAGCTGAGCTCCCAGCCCTCACCGGTGTTGCCGCGCCGGCGCCAGACTCCGCTGGAGTGCGTCTGGGCCTGCATCTGCACGCGCAGCGAGGTCGACCAGGCGACGATCGCGTCCGCGTCGACGTTGACGTACTTGTCGGGCGTGACGTGCATCATCAGCGGCTGGCCGGAGGTCATCAGCGCGACCTTGCCGCGGCCGGTGATGTTGAGCTGGTACTTGCCGGATCCGGAGATCCCGTACTGGCTGTCCACCGCGATGACCTCGGTGTGCAGGGTGGAGTCCAGGGCCAGCACGTAGCTGCTGTCGACCGTCAGGCCCTCCTGGTCCACGTCCACGACGTGCACGTACTGGGCGAGGTTGGCCAGGTAGACCGTGCCCTGCCCGGAGCAGCGCATGAGGTCCAGGCCCTCGCCGGTGCGCCGGCGGGCACCCCGCTGGCTGGTGCTCTGGTACTCGCCGTCGAAGTCGATGAGCCCCTGGTAGGCCACCATCGCGCCCTTGCGGGCGAGTACGTCGTCGGAGCCGGTCAGCGAGACCCGCAGCAGCTGCGGGTTCTGGACGGTGTAGCGGTCCTGGGACTGCGCTTCGGCGTGGGCGAAAAGTGTGCTCTGCATGATGTGTCCGCTCCCCCTCAGCCCCGGGCCCGGAGCCGGTCGGTGCTGTCCTCGCTGGGCTGCACGACGACGATTCCCTGGCCGGAGAAGGCCATCTGGTAGGCCTCCCCGCTGCCCCGGCCGATCATCGACGAGGCCTTGAAGCTGCGCTTGCCCTTCACCTTGAGGTTCGGCGACCAGGCGACGAGCGCGTCCGGGTCGACGTACGTCTCGTCCTCGCCGCGGCCGCAGTCGACCACCATCGGGGTGCCGCGGGAGGTGAGGGCGACCCAGCCGGTACCCGCGACCTGCACGTTGAACAGGCCCTGGCCGGCGAACTTGGCGAGTCCCTTGACCCGCTCGACGCCCCACTGGAGGTGCGCGTCGAAGGCGAGCAGGTTGGTGCCGTTGACCGAGAGCGAGTCGTTGTTGAGGTTGATGACGACGACGTCGGCGCCGTAGTCCGCGAGGTAGAGCAGGCCGTCGCCGGTGCACTTCATCAGCGGTGCGCCTTCGCCGGTGACCCACTGCGCCGCCATCTGGCGGACGGCGGGCGGGTTGGGCTCGTACTGCACGAAGCCCTCGTAGGCGACCATCGAGCCGGTGCGGGCGAAGAGGTCCTGGCCGCTCTGCATGGCGACCTTGAGCATGGACCGGCCGTGGTTCTCCATGCGGGCCGTGACGGGGGTCGGGGCGTAGCCCGCGAGCTGTTGGTTCATTGCGTTCATGTCGGGCTCCCTCAGACCTCGTACGGCTGGACGACGATGAAGTTGCCGGGAGCGCCGCGGAACTGGAGGTTCACGGTCTCCCCGCTGTGGCCGGGGTAGGCGTTGCGCCGCAGCCGGACCTGGCTGGACAGGATCACCTGGGAGGCGGAGGACCACGCCACGATGGCGTTGCTGTCCGCGAAGGTGGTCGGCGTGACGGGCAGGACCACCGGGACGCCGTGCGTCTTGACGATCACGGTGCCGGTGCCCTGGAACTGCATGGTGAACAGGGCGCCGCCGGGGATGCCGTGGCCCTCGATGCGGCGGACCTCGTGCTGGAGCGACTCGTCGAAGGCGAGCACGTTCTCGGCGGAGACGCAGATCCCGTCGCCCTGGAGCTCGATGGCGTGCAGGTGGGCGCCGTTCTCCGCGAGGAAGACCTGGCCGCGGCCGGTGCAGCGCATCAGCTGCATCTCCTGGCCGGTGGCGTTGCCGACGATGCGGCCGGCGAAGCCCGCGCCCTTGTAGCTGAAGTCGACCTTGCCCTGGTACAGGACCATGCTGCCCTGGCGGGCGAGGACGGCCTGGCCGCCCATCGCGAGGTCGACGCGCATGAGCTGCTGGTTCTGCGCGGTCCAGCGGGAGCCGGTGGGGGCTTCCTTGTAGGGCTGGAGCGCGGCGGCGAGTCCGCCTCCGGCGGGGGCCATGCCCTGCGGGGCGTAGCCCGGGACCTGGCCGGGGACGTGGCCCGGGACCTGGCCGTAGCCCGGCTGCGGCTGCTGCCCGTAGGGGGCGGGAGCCGGGGCGGGCGGCGGCACCTGGCCCGGGACCTGGCCGTACGAGGGCTGCTGCTGCGGCGGCTGGCCGTACGGGGCGGGGGCGGGCGGGGCGAACGGCGCGGCCATGGTGGGCGCGGCGTGCACCGGGGCGGCGGGCGCCGGCTGCTGATACGCCTGCGGCTGCGGGGCCGGGGCGGGCGCGGGCGCGCCGAAGGACGGCGCGGGAGCCGGAGCGGCGGCCGGGGCCGGAGCGGGGACGGGCGCCTGGGCCGGGGCGCCGAAGGACGGAGCCGGGGCGGGGGCGGCCGCCTGCGGCGGGGGCGCGAATCCGGGCGCGGCGGCGGCCGGGGCCTGCTGGGCCGGCTGCGCCTCCTCGGCGACTTCGCCGCCGAAGTTGCGCAGCAGCGCGTCGAGGCCGCCGTCGAAGCCCTGGCCGACGGCGGCGAAGCGCCACACGTCCTTCAGGTAGAAGTCGCCGAGCATCACGGCCCGCTCGGTGGTGAACTCCGCACCGGTGAACGCGTACCGGACGACCTCTTCGCCGCCCGCCACGATCCGGATGTGGCCCGGGCCGATCTGCGACATCTGTCCGGCGCCGTCGATGGTGGCGGTGAAGGACAGCTTGTGGATGGACGCCGGAATCCGGTCCAGGGTCACCCGGAAGGATTCGGTGTCACCGGCCTGCGGCCCGAGCTGCTGAATGGACTCTTCCGGCGACTTCGGCTGGTTGAAGAAGACGAAGTACCGGTCGTCCGACAGCTGCTCGTTGGCGTCGAGGCCGAAACAGCTGATGTCGAAGGTGAGTCCGGGCCCGGCGATCTGCACGCCTACATACAGATCGGTGCCCGCCGTCAGGTCACTGATCTTGGCCTTGTGGCCGCGTTGGAATTCCCTGGCCATACGTAACGACCGTCCCCCATCCCGACTGTGAATACGTGCCGCTCAGGCTAACGGCAACTGCCGACATCGGGCCAAGTCGGTACCGACCCGGTACATATCACGCTGTGTGACGTCGCCGTGTGACGTCACGGGTGGGGAGCGGTCCTGCGGGCTCACTCCTCGCGGGCGGCCGGGACCTGGGGAAGACGCTCGGCCGCCACGACGCCCTCCAGGTACCCGCGGGCCCGCTCGGTGCGCGGGTACGCCTCCAGGAGTTCCCAGAAGCGGGGGCCGTGGCCGGGCACGAGGAGGTGGGCCAGCTCGTGGAGGAGTACGTAGTCGACGACGTACTCGGGCATCCCCTGGAGCCGGTGGGAGAGCCGGATGCTGCCTTCGGCCGGGGTGCAGGAGCCCCAGCGGGTGTTCTGGTTGGTGACCCAGCGGACCGAGCGGGGGCGGGCGCGGCCGCTGAAGTACTGCTCGGACAAACGCTCGGCGCGCTCGGTGAGTTCCGCGTCGCCGAAGGTGCGTTTGCTCTCCTGGGCCGCCAGCTTGTCGAGCATGACGCCCACCCAGCGCCGCTCCTCCGCCTCGGACATCCGGGCAGGGATGAGGACGACCGTACGGTCACCCTCGCGATAGGCGGATACGGTCCTGCGGCGGCGCGCGCTCCGGCGGACTTCGACGGTGCTCTGCGGTGGGTCGGCGGACACGCCACGACGTTACCCGTAAGCGGTGACGGAAGTCCCGCGCGTCCAGGGTTCGAACATGACCGATTCACGGCGGCTATCCGAAACCGCATTTCTCTTCATCTCATATACCTAATACGCCCCACCTGTGGACAAATTCCGGCACGGATTCCCAAGGACGGGCAGTGTTGCGGGAGAAGCGGAAACGGGGCGGCCCCGCTCCGCACGGGAAATGAGGGGGACGGGACATGTATCCGAAGGTGAAGCCGGCCTTGGCGCGGGCCTGGCGGGATATGCAGACGGTGCAGTTCGGGGTGACCCCGGCGCATGCGGTGGTGCTCGGCCCCGTGGACACGGCGACGGGTGCGCTGCTCGACCGGATCGACGGGACGCGCGGCATGGACCGGCTGCGGGCCGAGGCCTCGGCGATGGGACTGCCGCAGAGGCAGGCCGACGAACTGGTCAGGCGGCTGGCGGGGGCCGGTCTGCTCGACGACGCCACCGCGGGCGGCCCGCGGGCCCAGGCCGTACGGGGGCATCCGCAGGCCCTGGAACGGCTCGGGCCCGATCTGGCTTCGCTGTCCCTGGTCCACCGGCGGCCGGGCGGCGACTTACTGGGGGTCGCCGCGCGCCGGACGATACGGGTGCGGGTGCGCGGGAGCGGCCGGGTGGGGGCCCTGATCGCGGCGGTGCTGGCCGGCGCCGGCGTCGGCCGGGTCGAGGTGCTCGACGGCGGCCGGGTGGAGGCGGCCGACGTGGCGCCGGGCGGTCTGGGTCCCGGGAGCGTGGGCCGGCTGCGGGCCGAGGCCGCGGGGAAACTGGTGCGGGAGTCGGCCCCGGCGCGTGCCCCGCGGGCGGGCGAGGCCGAGGGCCCGGAGCCGGGGCTGGCCCTGGTGGTCGTCGCCCCGCGGGACGGGCTGCAGGCCTGGGCCCCCGATCCGGACACCGCGGCCGACTGGGTCGCCTCGGGCGTGCCCCACCTGTATGCGGGGGTGTTGGAGGGGACCGGGGTGGTGGGTCCGCTGGTCCTGCCGGGGGCGACCGCCTGCGCGGGGTGCATGGAGCGCGAGCGCGTGGACCGGGACACGGCCTGGCCGCGCATGCTCGTGCAGTGGCGCTCGGCGCACCGCCGCCGGTCGGGCGCCGCCTGCGACCTGGGCCTGTCCACGGCGGTGGCCGGCCTGGCCGCCGCGCACGCGCTCTCCTTCCTCGACGGCGAACTGCCCGCCTCCACCGGGTCCCGCTGGGAGGCGGCCCTGCCCGCCCTCCACTGGGAGCCCACCCCCGTCCGCCCGCACCCCGACTGTCCGTGCCGCGCGACGGGCGACGCCCCGGCCGCGCTCGCGCACGTCGCGGGAGGATCGGCAGCAGACCGGCCGGGAGGGCCATGACAGGATGCGTGGGTTGGGTCTGTCGGGCCGAAGGGCCTTCCCGAAACCGCCGCTTGCGGCGCAGCTGTCTGGGAAATGGAGGGGCGCATGTCTGATCTTCCCCGGAAGGCGGTCACCCGTACCGCCAAGCTGGCCGTGCTGCCGCTCGGCATCGCCGGTCGGGCCACGTGGGGGCTGACCAAACGGATAGGCGGCAAGTCGGCGGAGATAGTGGCGCGCGAGCTGCAGCAGCGCACCGCCGAGCAGTTGTTCCGCACGCTCGGGGAGCTGAAGGGCGGTGCCATGAAGTTCGGGCAGGCGCTCTCGGTCTTCGAGTCGGCTCTGCCGGAGGAGGTCGCGGGACCTTACCGGGCGGCGCTGACCAAGCTCCAGGAGGCGGCCCCGCCACTGCCCGCGGCGACGGTGCACCAGGTGCTGGCGGAGCGCCTCGGCGCGGACTGGCGGGACCTGTTCGAGGAGTTCGAGGACAAGCCGGCCGCGGCGGCCTCCATCGGGCAGGTGCACCGGGCCGTGTGGCACGACGGCCGGCAGGTGGCGGTCAAGGTCCAGTACCCGGGGGCCGGAGAGGCGCTGCTGTCGGACCTGAAGCAGCTGGGCCGGTTCGCGGGCCTGCTGGGGCCGCTGATCCCCGGCATGGAAATCAAGCCGCTCATCAAGGAGTTGCGCGACCGGGTCTCGGAGGAGCTCGACTACGAGCTGGAGGCCGAGGCCCAGCGGACGCACGCGGACGCCTTCGTGGACGATCCGGACGTGTGCGTGCCGGACGTGGTGCACCAGGGCGACCAGGTGCTGGTCACCGAGTGGCTGGAGGGGACCCCGCTGTCGGAGGTGATAGCCGACGGCACCCAGGAGGAGCGCGACCGGGCCGGACAGCTGCTGGCCGGCTTCCTCTTCTCCGGTCCCGCGCGCACCGGTCTGCTGCACGCGGACCCGCACCCGGGCAACTTCCGGCTGATCACGGGGGCGGACGGCCGGATGCGGCTGGGCGTCCTGGACTTCGGCACCGTCGACCGGCTCCCCGGCGGCTGGCCGAAGCCCATCGGACGCTCGCTGCGGATGACGCTGGACGATGACGCCGAGGGGGTCTACGGGCACCTGCGCGCCGAGGGGTTCGTCAAGGAGTCCGTCGACCTGGACCCGGAGGCGGTGCTGGACTACCTCAGGCCGATGCTGGAGCCGGCCGAGGCGGAGGAGTTCACCTTCACGCGGCCGTGGCTGCGCGGCCAGGCGGCGCGGATCGCCGATCCCCGCTCCCCCGCGCACCAGTTGGGCCGCCAGATCAACCTGCCGCCCTCGTACCTGCTGATCCACCGGGTGACGCTCAGCACCATAGGCGTGATGTGCCAGCTGGGCGCGACGGTGCGGCTGCGGGACGAACTGGACGCCTGGCTACCGGGGTTCGCCGCCTCGGAGTGAGGCCGTAGCGGGTCACCACCAGGAGGAGTCGAGCCTGCCTTCGATGGCCCGGAGGTTGGCGCGCGCGCAGTCGACGCAGAAGAACTGTCTGGTGCCGTTCTCCACGGAGCAGGTCCAGGTGGGCGGGGGGCCGTCGGGAGCCTGGGTGCCGCAGCGCGCGCAGACGACGGGCTGGGCCTCGGATCCCGACGGGGTGGGGTGGGGTGTCGGATGGTCCACCTTCAGACGATATCCCCGTCGGGGGCGGACAGCCGTCCGCAACGCCCCGGGGGGACCGGTCCGTTCGGACCGGTCCCCCCGGAGGTGCTGTTCTTCAGCTCTTAGTGCATGACGGCCATGGCCAGCGCGCGGCGGGCGCGCATCGAGACGCGCTCGGCTCGCCGCTGCATGCGGCGGGCGGCGACCAGGCGCAGGGCGTGACGCTCGGCGTCCACCTCGCGCATGCGGTCGTCCATATGGGCACGGGCCAGGGCTTCTGGGATGAGTTGCATTTCGCGGGTCCTGTTCTGACGCGAGGTGTTCGCGCCGGCGGTGATGAAGTCTGCGTGGGCGGCGCCGTGGGGCTGCTCGCTCGTGGTGTGGGCGGTCATGAGGGCCTGCTTCAAGGGGTCGTGCGTGACGGGGCGGTCGATGGTGCCGAGGGCGGTCATGCCGAGACGACCGGGTTCTTGCGCGGGCGGCCGCGGGGCCGCTTCCGGGCTACGACGACACCCTGGACGAAGAGCTCGCCACCCCAGACGCCCCAGGGCTCGCGGCGCTCGGTCGCCCCGGCGAGGCAGGCCTCGACCAGCGGGCAGGTGCGGCAGAGCGACTTGGCGTACTCGACGTCCGCCGGGGACTCGGCGAAGAAGACCTCGGGGTCGAAGGTGCGGCAGGGAACCGGGACGCCGAGGTTCTCGATGGCGTCGTCGAGCGCGGTCAGCGCGGTGAGCGGGGTCAAGGTGGGGTCCTCCGGGACTGCGGGCGGGGAGATCGTTTGGGTCTGCGATACGGACGGGGCGTGCGCTTCGAGTTGCACGGTGGTTTCTTCCTCGTCTTGGTCGGCTAGTCGTTCCGGCCGGTCGGCCGGGTCGGCTGGGCTGGTTTCACACCGACTGGTCCTGCCAGTCCCGTGGCCCCTTCGCTCCGTCGTCCCCGGTCGGGGACAAACAGAAGGGCCGCGGATCCCGGGTGGGGTTCCGCGGCCCTGAAGGCGCCGGCCTGATCATGCGATCAGGCTGGATCACTCCAGGGTTCGAGCCCGCGGAAGGCCCACATCAGGTGGTGCTGCTGCTTCTTCGTCTGCTGCGTCTTGGATCCGGCACCGGCTGCGGCACCGGAGCCATAGGCGCCGTGCGCCTGAGCTTCTGCTGCCAGTACTGCCACCGGTGCCTGGGTCGGTCGCTCGTTGCGCTCACTGACGGCAAGGGTCGCCAGCAGGGCGCGGCGGTCGGCGGAAATCGCGGACACACCGGTACCCCGGAGGGAGACGGAACCGAGCAGGCAGGAAGCGGGGACCGAGCGATCGGTCATTTTGGTGAAGGTCATGAAGCTGGTCACTGGTCTCGCCTCCTCTCGGCGTCTCGGGGACCCGGCCCGGGGGCCTGTCCCATACGTATTCGGATAAGTACAGCACGGATCCAGGGCTTCGGAGAAGCCACCGTTTCCGTTGCTAAGAACCTATGGGTCTTCGCTGGGCATGTGCAAACTATTTTTACGACGAGTTTTCACGCGTCGTCAGGATCCTCGCCGCCGGGCTCCTGACCTGTGCATATGGCCAGGACATCGGCTCCGTACCGCTCAAGCTTGCGGCCGCCCACTCCGGAGATCATCGAGAGCTCTGCGGCCTCCCCCGGAGCGGCCTCGGCGATCGCCATGAGGGTCTTGTCCGTGAAGACGCAGTACGGGGGCAGGCCCTGCTGCTTCGCCTGGCCCGCGCGCCACTCCCGCAGCCGCTCGTAGAGCCCTTCGTCCATGTCGGAGGGGCAGTCCTCGCAGCGCATCAGCTTCAGCTCGCCGGCCTCGGTCAGGGTCTTGCCGCAGACCCGGCACAGCACCGGGCCCCGGCGGCCGCGCCTACCGCGCGCGCCCCGCTCGGCCGCGGAGCCCGGCCCGCCTCCCGGGGCCGCGGAGCCCGGCCGCAGGCCGATCAGGAAGCGGCTGGGGCGTCGCGAGGCCCGGCCGCCGGGAGCCCGGGAGAGCGCCCAGGAAAGCGTCAGGTGCGCACGCGCCCGGGTGACGCCCACGTACAGCAGGCGCCGCTCCTCCTCGATCTGCTCGTCGGTCTTCGCGTAGGTGATGGGGATCATGCCGTCGGTGAGGCCGGCCAGGAACACGGCGTCCCACTCCAGGCCCTTCGCCGCGTGCAGCGAGGCCAGGGTGACGCCCTGGATGGTCGGGGCGTGCTGGGCGGCCTTGCGCTCCTCCAGCTCGACCGTGAGGTCCGCCAGGGTGGCCCCGGGATGGGTCCGGGCGAAGTCCTCGGCGAGCCGGACCAGCGCGGCCACCGATTCCCACTGGTCGCGCACGGCGCCGGAGCCGGCGGGCGGCTCGGAGGTCCAGCCCGTGGAGCTGAGCACCGCCCGCACCTGGGATCCGAGCTCCACGATGTCGTCGAGCAGCGGGTCGTTCCCGCCGGAGCGGGCCGCGCCGCGCAGCGCGAGGATCGCCTTCTGGACCTCCTGGCGCTCGAAGAACCGCTCGGCCCCGCGCAGCTGGTAGGGCACCCCGGCGTCGGCGAGGGCCTGCTCGTAGACCTCGGACTGGGCGTTGATGCGGTAGAGCACGGCGATCTCGCCGGCGGGCACGCCCGCGGCGATCAGGTCGCGGATCCGGTGGGCGACGCCCTCGGCCTCGGCGGGCTCGTCGGGGTATTCGGCGTAGACCGGGTCGGGGCCGCCCTCGCGCTGGGAGATCAGCTCCAGGCGGTGCTCGGCGGCGCGCCCCTTGGCCTGGTTCAGGAGCCCGTTGGCCAGGTGGACCACCTGGGGCGTGGAGCGGTAGTCGCGGACCAGCTTGACCACGGTGGCCTGCGGGTAGCGGGTGCGGAAGTTCAGCAGGTGGTCGGGGGTGGCGCCGGTGAAGGAGTAGATGGTCTGGCTGGCGTCACCGACGACGCACAGGCTGTCGCGCTCGCCGAGCCAGAGGTCCAGCAGCCGCTGCTGGAGCGGGCTGACGTCCTGGTACTCGTCGACGACGAAGTGCTGGTACTGGGCGCGGATCTGCTCCGCGATATCGTGGCGGTCCTGGAGGATGCCGACGGTGAGGAGCAGCACGTCCTCGAAGTCGATCATGGCGCGGTCGCGCTTGAGCTGCTCGTACGTCCCGTAGATCTGGGCGATCTCGGCCATGTCCCGGGGGACCTCGCGGCCCGACTTGAGGGCGGCCGCCGGATAGTCGGCGGGCACCGTCTGGGTGACCTTGGCCCACTCGATCTCGCCCGTCACATCGCGCAGCTCGCCCCGGTCCAGGCGGACACGGCAGCGCGCGCCGGCCTCGGCGACCAGCTGGATCTTGCGCTCCAGCAGCCGGGGCACGTCCCCGCCGACCGCCTTCGGCCAGAAGTACTGGAGCTGGCGCAGGGCGGCGGAGTGGAAGGTACGGGCCTGGACGCCGCCCGCGCCCAGGCTGCGCAGGCGCCCGCGCATCTCTCCGGCGGCGCGGTTGGTGAAGGTGACGGCCAGCACGCTGGCCGGCATGAGCTGGCCGGAGCGGACGCCGTAGGCGATGCGGTGGGTGATCGCGCGGGTCTTGCCGGTACCGGCGCCCGCCAGCACGCACACCGGGCCGCGCAGGGTCGTCGCGACCTCCCGCTGCTCCGGGTCCAGGCCCAGGAGCACCGCGTCGGCCGAGTCGGCGATGGCGGGGCCGCCCGGGAAGGATGAGGAGTGCGTTGCTGCTGTCACCCCGCCATGCTGCCAGGTCGGGTGGGTCGGGCGGGAAAACCGTCCACAGGCCGGGGCCATCAGTCGTATGAGTCACACCGGCGGCGCGGGAAGGGCCCTGCGGGAATGGCGGCGGGGGTCCGGTGCGTTCGACTACGCGTACCACCGAGCCTTCACCAAGGAGAGCGCAGCATGCAGGACACGGGCACCGTCACGATGTACAGCACGACCTGGTGCGGGTACTGCCGTCGGCTGAAGACCCAGCTGGACCGGGAAGGCATCGCGTACAACGAGATCAACATCGAGCTCGACCCGGCGTCCGCCGCGTTCGTGGAGAAGGCCAACGGAGGCAACCAGACGGTCCCCACCGTCCTGGTGAAGTCCACCGCCGGCAACGAGTCCGTCATGACGAACCCGAGCCTCGCGCAGGTCAAGCAGGCCCTCGCCGTCTGACACGAGGAAGGCCCCCGCCGCGGCGGGGGCCTTTTTGTGTGACGAAGCCGACGGGCCGGGGGCCCGGGCGGTTACGAGGCCGCCTTCGGCAGCGGCTCGCCGTACCAGCGCTCGACCAGTCGGGCGGCGATGGAGATGCCCGAGGGCGGCAGAACCGCGCCCGTCTCGAACGCCGCGCGCAGTTCCTCGCGCGAGAACCAGCGGGCCTCCTGGATCTCCTCGCCGTCCACCGTGATGTCGCAGGTGGTGGCGCGGGCCGTGAAGCCCAGCATCAGGCTGTACGGGAAGGGCCACGGCTGGCTGGCCACGTACTCGACCGCGCCGACCCGGATGCCCGCCTCCTCCCACACCTCGCGGACGACGGACTGCTCGATCGACTCGCCCGGCTCCACGAAGCCGGCGAGGGTGGAGAAACGTCCCTCCGGCCAGTGCACCTGGCGGCCCAGCAGCGCCCGGTCCTGCTCGTCGGTGACCAGCATGATCACGGCCGGGTCGGTGCGCGGGTAGTGCTCCGCGCCGCAGCCCGGGCAGCGGCGGATGTGGCCGGCGGCGGCGACCACCGTGCGTTCGCCGCAGCGCGAGCAGAAGCGGTGCAGCCGCTGCCAGTTCTCCAGCGCCACCGCGTTCACCATCAGCCCGGCGTCGCGGTCGTTCAGCAACAGGCCCGCCTCGCGCAGGCCGGCCGGGCGGGCCGACTGGTCCATGCGGCCGGGCAGCGAGTCCTTCTGCAGCGCGAAGTACCGTACGCCGTCCTCGTCGGTCCCCAGGAAGTAGCGGTGCGTCTCGGTGGCCGGGGCCTCGAACGCCGGGGTCATCACGATGGCGGTGCCCCCGTCGGGGGTGTCGTCGATCAGGACCTGGCCGCCGGAGACGACGAACACGCGGGTCGTCGGGTGGCTCCAGGCGGCGGCGAGCCAGGCCTCGTCGAGGCGGTGGTGCGCGGCGCGGTCGATTCCGCTGGGCGCGGCGAGCGAGAGAGGGCGCTCGGTATGGGTGCTCACTGGTACTTCCAACTCCCCCGGTGGTGGGACAGGCAGGCTCGGTGCTCGGCGGTGTGCGGTGCTCGGTGCTCGTTACTCGGTGTGCGCGGGCGGCGTGCGGTGGGCGGCGGCCAGGTCTCCCCAGAGGTAGGCGGTCGTCTCGACGCCCTTGAGCAGGAGGTCCAGCTCGACCTTCTCGTTCGGGGAGTGCCAGCCGTCGGACGGTACCGAGATTCCGAGGAAGAGGACGGGCGCGTCCAAAACGTCCTGGAGGTCGGCGGCGGGGCCGGAGCCGCCCTCGCGCGTGAAGCGCACCTTCTGGCCGAAGGCGCGGCCCATGGCCCGCACGACCGACTGCAGGGCCGGGTGGTCCAGCGGCGTCAGACACGGCCGGGTGGGGGCGCCGAAGGTGATGGAGTGGCGGATGCCGTCGGGGATCCGGGCCGCGACCCAGTCACTGACGGCGGCCTCGACCTCGTAGGGGTCCTGCCCCGACACCAGGCGGAACGACAGCTTCACGTGGGCGGAGGCGGGCACGATGGTCTTGCCGCCAGGGCCCTGGTAGCCGCCGCCGATGCCGTTGACCTCGGCCGTCGGGCGGGCCCAGACCCGCTCCAGGGTCGAGTACCCGGCCTCGCCGGAGGCCGCGTGGGACTTGGCCGTACGGAGCCACTCGGACTCGTCGAAGGGCAGCTCGGCGATGAGCGCGCGCTCCGCGTCGGTGAGCTCGGCGATGTTGTCGTAGAAGCCGGGGACGGTGACCCGCCCGTCCTCGTCGTGCAGGGCCGCGACCAGGCGGGCGGCGGCGGTGGCCGGGTTGGGCACGGCCCCGCCGAAGGCGCCGGAGTGGATGTCCTGGTCCGGGCCGTGGAAGTCGATCTCGCAGTCCGCGACGCCGCGCATGCCGGTGCAGACGGTGGGGGTGGTCTCGGACCACATGCCGGTGTCGGAGACGATCACGACGTCGGCGGCGAGTTCGGCGGCGCGGGCCTCCACGAGCTCGCGGAAGTGGACGGAGCCGGACTCCTCCTCGCCCTCGATGATCATCTTGAGGTTCACGGCGGGGGCGTCGGCTCCGGTGGCCGCCAGGTGCGCCCGCACGCCGAGGGTGTGGAAGAACACCTGCCCCTTGTCGTCGGCCGCGCCCCGCCCGTACATGCGGCCGTCGCGGATCACCGGCTCGAACGGGTCGGTGTGCCAGCCGTCCGCGACGGCGGCGGGCTGGACGTCGTGGTGCCCGTAGACGAGGACGGTCGGCGCGTGCGGGTCCTCGCTCGGCCAGTGGGCGAAGACGGCAGGGCCGCCCTCGGGGCCCGTCTCCCAGACTTCGGCGACCGGGAAGCCGGTCTCCTTGAGCTTCGCAGCCAGCCATTCGGCGCTGCGCCGTACGTCACCCGCGTGCTCGGGCTGGGCCGAGACGGAGGGGATGCGCAGCCACTCGGCGAGGTCGTCGAGGAAGGCGTCGCGGTGGGTGTCGATGTACGTGCGGACGACGTTGTCCGGCTGGATGTCGCTCATGCCCACGAGCCTAACCGTCCGCCTGACGGCCACCGTCGGGGCCCGTTTCGCCTTGGAGGATCCGCTCAAGACGGGCCCGGCCGGGAAGGTCGCGGGGGCGGATCACGCGGCCGCTGCGGACGTGCAGGAAGGCCGCGGTGACCTGGTCGAGCGGGGTGCCGGTGGCCTCCGCCCAGGCCAGTCGGTACACGGCGAGCTGGAGGGGGTCGGCCTCGGTGGTGCGGCCGGTCTTCCAGTCGACGATCTCGTAGCCCGTGTCCGTGCGGTAGACGGCGTCGATCCGGCCGCGGACGACCCGGCCGGCGAGCGTGATCTGGACCGGGGCCTCCATGCGGTACGGGGGCCGGTCGGCGTACTCGCTGCGCTCGAAGGCGGCCTTGAGGGCGTCGAGGTCGGCCTCGTCGGCGATGTCCTGGTCGGAGCCGGGCAGCTCGGTGGCGGGGTCGAGGACGTCGAGCAGCGGCAGCGGGAGCTCGTCGAAGCGGGACTCCACCCAGGCGTGGAAACGCGTGCCCTGGCGGGCGGCCGGCTGCGGGGGCTTGGGCATGGGGCGGGCCAGGTCGCGTACGAAGCCCTGCTCGTCGGCGGCGAGCCGGAGCAGCTGGCTGGCGGACAGGGCGGCGGGCAGCTCGACGTCGCGGACGGCCGCGCGGGCACGGCGGAGCTCGCCCTCCAGGGCGTCGAGGTCACGGTCCCAGGAGGCGATGGTCCGGGCGTCCTCGGGAGTCATCCGGCCCTCGGGCCGGTCGGCGGCCCGGCCATCGGCGTACGGGGGCCCCGCCGGCCCGGGCTGCGCCGCCCACGGGTCGGCCGCCCACGGGTCGTCGGCCTCGGGGCCGTCGAGCTCTGGGCCGTCGGCCTGCGGCCGGGCGGGCGCGTCGGCGGCGGGCCGGGCCGGGGCCGGGGCCGGGGCCCAGAGGTCCTCCTCCGGCCAGAGGTCGTCGTCGAGCGGCCCGGCGGGATCGGCCGGATTCGGGTCCTCCCCAGCGGCCCCTGCACCCGGCCCTTCGCCCGTCACCGGCGGCTCGGGCTCCGGCCACGGCTCGTCCTCGTAGGCCGGCTCTTCACACGAGGGCGGCCAGAGGTACGGCTCCTGCGCGGCCGGCGCGGGCTCCGGCGGCGGGCTCGCCAGGTAGGACTCCACCAGGGCGGCCGCGGCGCGGCGCAGGCGCAGGGAGTCCGGGTCGAGCGGCAGGGGCCAGGAGTGGTCCCGGCCGGCCCCCTCGGCCAGGGCGGGGTTCTCGGCCGACGGGTCGGGCTCGTCCGCCCAGGCCTCGATCTCGCCGTGACCGGCCGCGCAGTGCTCGTACAGCGCCGTCAGGAACGCGGACGGCCCCCGGCGCTTCTTCTGCGTCGGGCCCCACCAGTGGCCCGAGGCCAGCAGCAGGGAGCGGGGCCGGGTGAAGGTCACGTAGCCCAGGCGCAGCTCCTCGACCGCCTTGTGGTCCTTGAGCGCGGTCTTGAAGGCCTTCAGGCCGGCCGAGGTCCACGCCGGGTCCCCCGGCAGGGTCGCGGCGTCGCCGCGCAGCGCGTACGGGAGCACCTTCGCGTACGAGGTCCAGGCCTCCGGCGCCTTCTCCTTCGGGAACGAGCCCGCGCACAGGTCCGGGACCACGACGACGTCCCACTCCAGGCCCTTGGACTTGTGGGCCGTCAGGACCTTGACCGTGTTCTCCCCGCCGGGCAGGGCGTGGTCCAGGCCCTTCTCGTACTGCGCGGCCGTGCGCAGGAAGGCCAGGAAGGCCAGGAGGGATGCCTCGCCGTCCAGGGCGGCGAAACCGGCCGCCACGTCCATGAAGTTCGACAGCGTCTCGCGCCGGCGGGCGGCCAGCGCGTGCGGGGACGCCGACAGCTCCACCTCCAGCCCCGTGGCGGACAGCACGCGGTGCAGTACGTCCATCAGCGGGTCGGCGAGCGAGCGCCGCAGGTCGCGCAGCTCCTGGGCGAGGTGCGCGAAGCGGACCCGGGCCTGCGCCGAGAAGGGGAGGTCGTCCGGGGCCTGTCCGGCGCCGTCGAGGAAGGTCTCCAGGGCGTCGGCCAGGGACACGATCTCCACCGGGTCGACGCCCTCGACGGCCGCCGCGAGGCGTTCGTCCGGGTCCGCGTCGGCCGGCGAGCGGCTCACCAGCAGGCGGGCCCGCCGGCCCAGCAGGGCCAGGTCGCGGGCGCCGATCCGCCAGCGCGGACCGATCAGGAGCCGGACGAGGGAGGCGTTGGCGCCCGGGTCCTGGAGGACCTCGCAGACGGCGACGAGGTCCGCGACCTCGGGCAGGTGCAGCAGTCCGGAGAGGCCGACGACCTCCACCGGCACGTCCCGGTCGACCAGCACGGCCTGGATCTGCGCGAAGTCCCCGGCCGAGCGGCACAGGACCGCGATCTCCCGAGGCTCCGTGCCCGTGCGGACGAGGTGGGCGACGGAGTCGGCCAGCCATTCGAGCTCCTGCGCGTGGGTCTCCAGCAGGGCGCAGCGGACCTGGCCGGCGCCCTCGGCTCCCGGCGCGGGGCGCAGCGCCTCCACCCCCTCGTGCAGGGCGCGCAGGGGGGCGGCGAGGCCGTTGGCCAGGTCCAGGAGGCGGCCGCCGCTGCGCCGGTTCTCGCTGAGGGAGAGCCGGGTGGCGGGGGCGCCGTCGGCGTGCGGGAAGTGCTCGGGGAAGTCGTCGAGGTTGGCCACGGAGGCCCCGCGCCAGCCGTAGATCGCCTGGCACGGGTCGCCGACGGCGGTCACGGCGTGGCCGGAGCCCGCGCCGAAGAGGCCCGAGAGCAGGAGGCGCTGGGCCACGGAGGTGTCCTGGTACTCGTCCAGGAGCACGACGCGGAACTCCTCGCGCAGCAGCGCCCCCACCTCGGGCCGGGTGGTGGCGAGCTGCGCGGAGAGGGCTATCTGGTCGCTGAAGTCGAACAGGTCGCGGGAGCGTTTGGCGGCGCGGTACCGGCTGACCAGTTCCAGCAGTTCGAGCCGGCCCCGCACGGCCTGCGGGACCTTGCGCAGGTCGTCGTTGGTGAGCTTGGCGTCGGCGAGGGCGCCGAGCAGCTCGGTGTCGTACGCGCGCAGCTCGGCCGGCTCGACCAGGTGCTCGGAGAGCTCGGCGTCGAGCGCGAGGAGGTCGCCGACCAGGTCGGGGACGGACTTGGTGAGCGAGGGGTACGGGCCGGGGGCCTCGCGCAGCACCTTCGCGGCGAGCTGGAAGCGGGTGGCGTCGGCGAGCAGGCGTGAGCTGGGCTCCAGGCCGATGCGCAGGCCGTGGTCCTTCAGGAGCTGCCCGGCGAAGGCGTGGTACGTGGAGATGCGCGGCTCGCCGCCCGCCGCGCCGGGGTCGGCCGGGGAAGGGTCCGGGTCGGTGATGCCGGCCCGCGCGAGCGCCTTCCGTACGCGCTCGGACAGCTCACCGGCGGCCTTGTTGGTGAAGGTCAGGCCGAGCACCTGCTCGGGCGCGACCGCGCCGGTCCCGACGAGCCAGACCACGCGGGCGGCCATGACGGTGGTCTTGCCGGAGCCCGCGCCGGCGACGACGACCTGCGGGGCGGGCGGGGCGGTGACGCAGGCCATCTGTTCGGGCGTGAAAGGGATCCCGAGGAGCTCCTTGAGCTGCTCGGGGTCGGTGAGGACGGGGGGACGCGCGGACACGTAAAGAGGCTAGCCGCCCCCGCCGACAGTCCCGGACGGCCTGGTCACTCGACGGTCTGGCGGCCTTCGGGGCGGGCGCTGCACGCGCTGCGGAAGGAGCAGTGGTCGCAGTGCTTGCCCGCGGCGGGCGCGAACCGTTCGTCCAGGACCCGGCCGGCGGCGGTGGCGAGCAGGTCGCCGACCCACTCCCCGTCGAGCGGCTGCTGGGCCTGGATCCTGGGCACCGCGTCGCCTCCCTCGCGGACCGCGGCGCCCTGGCGGAGCTGGACGAGCTCGGCGCCGCCGGGCGCGGGGCGCCGCCCGTCGAAGACCTCGTCGACGGCGCCTTCGCGCACGGCGAGCTGGTAGACGGCGAGCTGGGGGTGGCGGGCGACCTCGTCCTTGGTCGGCGCGGACTTGCCGGTCTTGAAGTCGACGACGTACGCACGCCCCTGCGGGTCCGCTTCGACCCGGTCCATGGAGCCCCGGATGCGGACGGCGACGTCACCGGCTTCGAGCGTGACGTCGAACGCGTGCTCCGTGGCCACGGAGGCCCGGCCCCCGCGGTCGGTGGTGTGCCAGCGCAGGAAGCGTTCGAGGGCGGCGCGGGCGTTCTCCTTCTCCTGGGCGGACTTCCAGGGCGCGTCGAAGGCGAGGGCGTCCCATACGGAGTCGAGGCGTTCCATGAGGACGGCCAGGTCGGCGGGGGTGCGGCCGGAGGCGACCTCGTCGGCGAGGACGTGGACGACGTTGCCGAAGCCCTGGGCGGCGGTGGAGGGGGCGTCGGCCTTGACCTCGCGGCCGAGGAACCACTGCAGTGAGCAGGTGTTGGCGAGCTGGTCCAGGGCGCTGCCGGACAGGGCGACGGGCCGGTCCCGGTCGCGCAGCGGCACGCTGCTGCGGGTGGGCTCGTACAGGCCCCACCAGCGCTGCGGGTGCGCGGCGGGGACCAGGGGGCGGTCCTCCTCGTCCGTGAGCGCGGCGAGGCGGGCGAGGCGGCGGGCGGCCGCGTCGCGCAGCGCCTCGGAGGCCTCGGGGTCGACGGTGGTGGCGCGCAGTTCGGCGACGAGCGCCGGGACCGCGAGGGGGCGGCGGGGGCGGCCGGTGACGTCCTTCGGGGTCACCCCGAGCTCGGTGAGGAAGCGGGAGGGCTGGTCGCCGTCGTCGGCGGGGGCCTTGACGGCGGTGACGACGAGGCGGTCCCGGGCGCGGGTGGCGGCGACGTAGAAGAGCCTGCGTTCCTCGGCGAGGAGCGCGCCGGGGGTGAGGGGCTCGGCGAGGCCGTCGCGGCCGATGCGGTCGGCCTCCAGGAGGGAGCCGCGGCGGCGCAGGTCCGGCCACAGGCCCTCCTGGACGCCGGCGACGACGACGAGGGACCACTCCAGGCCCTTGGAGCGGTGGGCGGTCATCAGCCGGACGGCGTCGGGGCGGGTGGCGCGGGTCGTCAACGTGTCGGCGGCGATGTCCTCCGCCTCCAGCTGTTCGAGGAAGTTGAGGGCGCCACGGCCTCCGGTGCGTTCTTCGGCGCGGGCGGCGGTGTCGAAGAGGGCGCAGACGGCGTCGAGGTCGCGGTCGGCGTTGCGGCCCGCCGGGCCGCCGCGGCGGGCGCTGCGCTCCAGGCGCTGGGGCCAGGGCGTGCCGTCCCAGAGGATCCACAGGGCCTCCTCGGCGGTGCCGCCGCCCTGGAGGAGCTCGCGGGCCTTGCGCAGGAGCAGGCCGAGGCGCTGCGCTCCGCGGGCGTAGGCGGGGTCGTGCGCGGTGAGCCGCTCGGGCTCGGCGAGGGCGCGGGCGAGCAGGACGTCGGAGGGCGCGGGCACCTTGACGCCCGCGGCGCGCTCCTCGTCGCGCAGGGCCCGCCCGAGGCGCCGCAGGTCGGCGGCGTCCATCCCGCCGAGGGGTGAGGCGAGCAGCGCGATGGCGGCCTCGACGCCGCCGTCGGGGCCGTCGCCCTGGACCGCATCTGGCTGGCCCGGCTCGTCAGCGTCGACGTCTGGGCCCTCGCCCGCACCGTCCGCCCCCTCGGGAACGATCTCCGGGTCCGCGTCCGCAACCGGTTCGGCGGTGGCTTCGGGCGGGCCGGGCGGGGTCGAGGCGGCCGTGGCGGTGAGGCGCAGGGCCGTCAGGAGGGGGGCCACGGCCGGCTCGTGGCGCAGGGGGATCGTCGTGGCGTCCGTCTCGGCGGGGACTCCCGCCGAGATCAGGGCGCGGCGCATCGCCGGGAGGGTGCGGCCGCCGGAGCGGACCAGGACGGCCATGTCCTGCCACGGCACGCCGTCCTCCAGGTGGGCCCGGCGCAGGATGTCGGCGATGTTGTCGAGCTCGGCGCCCGCCGTCGGGTAGGTGAAGACCTCGACCCGCCCGCCGTCACGCGTCGCCCGCAGGTCCCGGTGGGCGCGCACCGCCGCCGCGGGCAGCCGCGGGAGCGGCATCCGGGTCGTGAGGAGGCGGGTGGCCGTCAGCAGGGCCGCGCCGGAGCGGCGTCCGACCGTCAGGGCCTTGACCTGCGCGCCGGGGAAGGCCGACGCGAAGTCCAGGGTGTTGTTGATGTCGGCGCCGCGGAAGGCGTAGATCGACTGGTCGGGGTCGCCGAAGGCGACCAGCGTGCCGCCCGCTCCCGTCAGCGCCCGCAGCAGCCGCAGCTGCGAGGCGTCCGTGTCCTGGTACTCGTCCACGAAGACCGCGTCGTAGGAGGCGGCGACCGACGGCGTGCGCTCCGCCAGGAGGACCGCGCGGTGCAGGAGCTCCGCGTAGTCCAGCATCCCCTGGAGGTCCAGGACGTCCAGGTACTCGGAGAGGAAGGCCGCGGCCGCCTTCCAGTCCGGCCGGCCGATGCGGTCGGCGAAGGAGGACAGGGCCTGCGGGCCGAGGCCCAGCTCACGGGCGCGGGCCAGGACGGCCCGGACCTCGTCGGCGAAGCCGCGCGTGGTGAGCGCGGCCCGCAGGTCGTCCGGCCAGCGGATCGTGCGCAGCCCGCGCTGCCCTTCCAGGAGGGTGCGGACCATCACGTCCTGCTCCGGGCCGGACAGCAGCCGCAGCGGGTCGGCGAAGAGGTCGGCGTCCTGGTGGGCGCGGACCAGGCCGTAGCAGAAGGAGTGGAAGGTGGTGGCCTGCGGCGCCCGCGCACCGCCGAGGCGCAGGGCGACCCGGTCGCGCAGTTCCACGGCCGCCTTGCGGCTGAAGGTGAGGATGAGGATCCGCGCGGGGTCCGTCCCCGCCTCCACCCGGGCCGTGACCGCCTCGACCAGCGTGGTCGTCTTCCCGGTGCCCGGTCCGGCCAGGACCAGGAGCGGTCCCGCGGTGTGCTCAACCACGGCCCGCTGCGCTGCGTCCAGCACAGGGGGATCCACCCGCTCCGGCCTGGTGCGCACCAGGCGGTACGCGTCAGGGGTCCGCGTACGCCGCCGTTCGGTGCGGCGGCTGTCGGAGGAAGAGGTGATCACGTGAGGTGCCGGTCCTGGTGGGTCTGCGGGTGCTGCCGTGACGGCTCGCGGAGAAGCCGAAGAGGCAACGCTACGGCAACCGGCCGACGCCGCGCAGTCGCCCCGAGTACCCCGTACGGGCGTTCACGCGGTCACTCGACCGCCCGCCCGGGCCGCGCATGGCCGAAGCTGTCAGATGTGAGCCTCGTCGCGCGTGCCGCCTTGTCCGGGGTCCCCGTCCCAGCGCGCCCGGCGCATGTCGAGCCGCGGTGCGCCGCTGCCGCCGGCCGTCAGGCGCAGCGGCGTGCCCTCGGTCCGGTAGTGCTCCAGGGCGCGCCGCTCGTGCCCGGGCAGCGGTACGCCGTCCGCCCGCACCACGCGCCACCAGGGCACGGCTCCCCCGTACAGGGCCATGACGCGGCCGACTTGGCGCGGTCCGCCCTCGCCGAGCCACTCGGCGACGTCCCCGTACGTCATCACCCGGCCGGGCGGAATACGCTCGGCCACCTCCAGTACGCGCTCCGCGTAGGCGGGCAGCTCCTCACTCATTCGGCACATGGTGCAGCACGGCGGCCGCCCGCGGGCGGAGGTTTCGGTTCCACACCGGCTCGCACCCTGATGCCCCGCCGGCCCGTCGGTCCGTGCCACCATCTTCCGGGCGGTGACTGGTGATACGTGATCACGAAGAGACGGAAGTGACGACGAAGGAGCAGGGTGTGAGCCCTCCGGACGGCGCGGCGACGGACGACGGCGCACGCCCAGACGACGGCGCCACCGAGGCCGCGGGCCGGACCGGCCATGCACCCGGCACCGAGCCCGAGGCCGGAGCCGAGTCCGAGGCCGAGCCTGGGGCCGAGTCCGACGCCGAGGGCCCGCACGGTCACGCCCCCACCGCCGCCGACCGGGTCGAGGTCGACGAACCGCTCCTCGCCGCCCGCGTGCACCGGCCCTCCGACCTCGTACGCCTGCTCGTCGGCATCCTCGGCATCGCCGTCCTGCTCGGCATCGCCGCCTTCGCCCACGGCACCACCGTCGGGCTGGAAGAGGACATCAACAAGGGCACCGGCCAGGCGCCGGACCTGTTGATCAAGGTCGCCGCACTCGTGTCGAGCATCGCGGTGCTGCTGCTCCCCGTCGCCTTCGCCATCGAGCGGCTGATCAAACGCGACGGGCTGCGCATCGCCGACGGCGTCCTGGCCGCCGTCCTCGCGCACGGCGTCACCCTCGCCACCGACCTGTGGGTCTCCGAGGCCGCCTCCGGCACCATCCAGGACGCCCTCACCCGCCCCGCGGGCGGCGGGGCCCTCACCGACCCGGTGCACGGCTACCTCGCGCCCGTCATCGCGTACATGACCGCCGTCGGCATGACCCGCAGGCCCCACTGGCGCGTCGCGCTGTGGGTGGTCCTCCTGCTCAACGCCCTGACCATGCTGGTCAACGGCTACACCACCCCCTTCTCGATCATCCTCACGGTGCTGATCGGCTGGAGCGTCGCCTACGGGACCCTGTACGCCGTCGGCTCGCCCAACGTGCGGCCCACCGGCCAGAACCTCCTCGCCGGACTGCGCCGGGTCGGCTTCCAGCCGGTCAGCGCGATGCGCGCGGAGGGGCCGGAGGGCCCGGAGGCCCCCGAGGTGAGCGACCGCGGCCGGCGCTACCACGTCACGCTGGAGGACGGGCCTCCGCTCGACGTCACCGTCGTCGACCGCGAGCAGCAGGCCCACGGCTTCTTCTACCGGGTCTGGCGCCGGCTCACCCTGCGCGGCATCACCACCCGGCGCAGCCTCCAGTCGCTGCGCCAGGCGCTGGAGCAGGAGGCGCTCCTCGCGTACGCCGCCATCGCGGCCGGGGCCAACGCCCCGAAGCTGATCGCCACCTCCGAGCTCGGCCCGGACGCCGTGATGCTCGTGTACGAGCACCTGGACGGACGGACCCTGGACTCCCTGCCCGACGAGGAGATCACGGACGACCTGACCCACAACACGTGGAAGCAGGTACGGGCCCTTCAGTCGCGTCGGATCGCGCACCGGCGGCTGACCGGAGACGCCCTGGTGGTGGATCGTTCCGGCAATGTCGTCCTCACCGACCTGCGGGGCGGCGAGATCGCCGCCGGCGATCTGGTGCTGCGGATGGACATCGCACAGCTGCTGACCACGCTCGGCCTGCGGGTCGGCGCCCAGCGCGCGGTGGCCTCGGCGGTGTCGGTGCTCGGCCCGGACGCGGTGGCGGACTGCCTGCCGCTGCTCCAGCCGATCGCGCTGAGCCGTTCCACGCGGGCCACGCTGCGCAAGCTGGCCCGGGAGCGGGCCGAGCGGGAGCGGGAGGCCGTACTGGAGTCCTCGCGGGCGGCGAAGGCGGCGCGGGAGGCGGATGCGGCGGCCTCGGGCTCCGCGTCGGCGTCGGCCGCGGCCGCGGCGGCCGACCGCAAGGCCGAGAAGAAGGCGCTCGACGACGCGCTGGACGGGGCCCGCGAGGAGGACCTGCTGAGCCAGATCCGCCAGCAGGTGCTGCTGATCCGGCCGCAGGCGCCGGTGGAGCCGGCCCGGCTGGAGCGGATCCGGCCGCGCACGCTGGTGTCGTTCATCGCGGGCGCGTTCGGTGCGTACTTCCTGCTCACCCAGCTCGCCCACGTGGACTTCGGGACCATCATCGGCGACGCGCAGTGGGGCTGGGTCGGTGCGGCCTTCGCCTTCTCGGCGCTGACGTACTTCGCGGCGGCGATGAGCCTGCTGGGCTTCGTCCCGGAGCGGGTGCCGTTCCTGCGGACCGTGGTCGCGCAGGTGGCCGGGTCCTTCGTGAAGCTGGTGGCGCCGGCGGCGGTCGGCGGTGTCGCGCTGAACACGCGCTTCCTCCAGCGGGCCGGGGTCCGGCCGGGGCTGGCGGTCGCGAGCGTGGGCGCCTCGCAGCTGTTCGGCCTGGCCAGCCACGTCCTGCTGCTGCTGTCCTTCGGCTATCTGACCGGGACCGAGAAGACCCCGGAGATGACCCCCTCGCGGGCGGTCATCGCGGGGCTGCTGACGGTGGCGGTGCTGGTGCTGGTCGTGACGGCGGTCCCCTTCATGCGCAAGTTCGTCGTGACGCGGGTGCGGGCGCTGTTCGCGGGCGTCGTGCCGCGCATGCTGGACGTGCTCCAGCGGCCGAAGAAGCTGATGACGGGCATCGGCGGCATGCTGCTGCTGACGGGCTTCTTCGTGATGTGCCTGGACGCGTCGATCCGCGCGTTCGGGGGCGGCGAGGCCATCAGCTACGCGAGCATCGCGGTGGTGTTCCTGGCGGGCAACGCGCTGGGTTCGGCGGCGCCCACCCCGGGCGGCATGGGCGCGGTGGAGACCACGCTCACGCTCGGGCTGATCGCGGCGGGGCTGGAGAAGGAGGTCGCGATCTCCGCAGTGCTGCTGTTCCGCCTGATGACCTTCTGGCTGCCGGTGCTGCCGGGGTGGATCTCGTTCAACTTCCTGACCCGCAAGGAAGCCATCTAGTGCTGTGGCCGGAAAGGTTTGCCGGGTCGCGGCGTCCGGTGCGGTGCATCGCAAGGCGGAGGACCGCGGCTCGTACTGGACGTACCTGCGCGGTCCGACAACGCGGCGAGGTGCCGTGCCGGGCGCCGCGACGCGGTGAACCTTTCCGGTCACAGCACTAGCAGGCAGGCGCCCCCGGCAACCCGTTCGGGTCAGCGCGGGGGCGGGCTCGGGCAACCCCGCACAGGATGGGGGCATGCCGAGAAACGCCTGTCGGGTCACCGCCGCCGCCGCGCTCACCGCCGTCCTGCTCACCACGGCCGCCTGCTCGGACGACGGTGACGGGAAGAGGACGAAGGCCACCGGCACCAAGGGCGCCAAGCCCCTCAAGTGGGGGGACTGCCCGGCCCCCACCGCCGCGCAGGGCGGCGGCCAGGTCCCGCCCAAGGACTGGCAGTGCGCCACCCTCGACGTCCCGCTCGACTACGCCGAGCCCGAGGGCGAGACGATCCCGATCGCCCTGATCCGCGCCAAGGCCCGCGACCGCGAGCACCGCATCGGCTCCCTCGTCTTCAACTTCGGCGGCCCCGGCGGCTCCGGCATCACCACCCTGCCCGGCGCGGCCAAGGAGTACGAGGCCCTGCGCGCCCGGTACGACCTGGTCAGCTTCGACCCCCGCGGGGTCGGCGCCAGCGCCCCCGTCCGCTGCGAGAGCGACAAGCAGCTGGACGCCTACTACGCCGCGGACTCCTCCCCCGAGACCCCCGCCAAGGAACAGGCCTTCATCGAGAACATCCGCGCCTACCAGCAGGCCTGCCGCGAGAACTCCGGCAAGGTCCTCCCCCACGTCGGCACCTCCAACGCCGCCCGCGACCTGGACCGCATCCGCCAGGCCCTCGGCGACGAGAAGCTGCACTACTTCGGGATCTCCTACGGCACCGAACTCGGCGGGGTCTACGCCCACCTCTTCCCCAAGAACGTCGGCCGGGCCGTCTTCGACGCCGTCGTGGACCCGACCAAGGACGCGGAGCAGGGGGCCCTGGGCCAGGCCAAGGGCTTCCAGCTGGCGCTCGGCAACTTCGCCCAGGACTGCGTGGACCGCGGCGACGAGTGCCGGCTCCAGGGCAGCACCCCCCAGGAGATCGAGGCGAACATCGTCAAGCTCCAGAAGGACCTGTCGGCGAAGCCCATCGCGGGGACGGGCGAGCGCAAGCTCACGGAGAGCTCGGCGACCAACGGCATCGCCCAGGCCCTGTACTCGAAGGAGCTGTGGCCCCTGCTGGAGCAGGGCCTGGACGAAGCGGAAGGCGGGCAGGGGCAGTTGCTGCTCGCCCTGTCCGACGCGCTCAACGGCCGGGACCAGGAGGGCCGTTACAGCAACATCGGCGCCGCGAACACCGCGATCAACTGCGCGGACTCCAAGGAGCGTTACACCCTCGCGCAGACCAAGGCCGAGCTGCCGGCGTTCCGTGCGGCCTCCCCCGTCTTCGGGGACTTCCTCGGCTGGGCCCTGATGAGCTGCACCGGCTGGCCGGTCGAGGGGGCCTGGACGACCCCGGACGTGTCGGCACCCGGGTCCGCCCCGATCGTCGTCATCGGCAACACCGGCGACCCGGCCACCCCGTACGAGGGCGCCCGCAAGATGGTGGAGCGGCTCGGTCCGGGCGTCGGCGTGGAGCTGACCTACAAGGGAGAGGGGCACGGCGCCTACAACAGCGGCGACACGTGCGTGCAGCGGGCGGTGAACGCCTACCTGCTCGACGGGAAGCCTCCGGCCTCGGGCGCCGTCTGCACCGCGCCGTGAGACGTGGGACGCCGAAGGGGCCGTACCGCCTCGGCGGGTACGGCCCCTTCGGGTCACGTCCGGCGGACCGGATCGACGCCGGTCAGCAGTGAGCAGCTCAGATCAGTAGACGGGCTTCTCGGGCTCGATCTGGTGGACCCAGCCGATCACGCCGCCGCCGACGTGCACCGCGTCCGCGAAGCCCGCGGACTTCAGGACGGCGAGGACTTCCGCACTGCGGACACCCGTCTTGCAGTGCAAGACGATGCGCTTGTCCTGCGGCAGGTCCTGGAGGGCGGTGCCCATCAGGAACTCGCCCTTGGGGATCAGCTTCGCGCCGGGGATCGAGACGATCTCGTACTCGTTGACCTCGCGGACGTCGATGATCTCGATGGGCTCGTCGGTGTCGATCCACTCCTTGAGCTGCTTGGGAGTGATCGTCGAACCGGCGGCCGCCTCCTGGGCCTCCTCCGACACGACGCCGCAGAAGGCCTCGTAGTCGATGAGCTCGGTGACGGTCGCGTTCGGACCGCAGACCGCGCAGTCGGGGTCCTTGCGGACCTTGACCTGGCGGTACTGCATCTCCAGCGCGTCGTAGATCATCAGGCGGCCGACCAGCGGCTCGCCGACGCCCGTGAGGACCTTGATGGCCTCGGTGACCTGGATCGACCCGATGGACGCGCAGAGCACGCCCAGCACGCCGCCCTCGGCGCAGCTCGGGACCATGCCCGGCGGGGGCGGCTCCGGGTAGAGGCAGCGGTAGCACGGGCCGTGCTCGGACCAGAAGACCGAGGCCTGGCCGTCGAAGCGGTAGATGGAGCCCCACACGTACGGCTTGTTCAGCAGCACGCAGGCGTCGTTGACGAGGTAGCGCGTGGCGAAGTTGTCGGTGCCGTCGACGATGAGGTCGTACTGGCTGAAGATCTCCATCACGTTCTCGGCTTCGAGCCGCTCTTCGTGAAGGACCACGTTCACGTACGGGTTGATGCCCAGCACGCTGTCGCGGGCCGACTCGGCCTTGGAACGGCCGATGTCCGCCTGGCTGTGGATGATCTGGCGCTGCAGGTTCGACTCGTCGACCTCGTCGAACTCCACGATGCCCAGCGTGCCGACGCCGGCCGCGGCCAGGTACATGAGGGCGGGCGAACCGAGGCCGCCCGCGCCCACGGCCAGCACCTTGGCGTTCTTCAGGCGCTTCTGGCCGTCCATCCCGACATCCGGGATGATCAGGTGGCGGGAGTACCGACGGACCTCGTCAACGGTGAGCTCAGCAGCTGGCTCGACCAGGGGTGGCAGCGACACGGGGACTCCGTAGATGGTTACGTCTTCAGGGTGGTTCTCCCCGTAACACTGCCACGCCCGTCTTCATTCCAAGACACCTGTCCCGATACGTGAGACGATTTCGTCCCAGTACGCGGGCATTGAGGCCCACGGGTCACGCTCGCCGACCGCCTGCCGGTCCGTGAACCAGATCGTGCCGGCGCCCTGCCAGCGGGCGATCCGCATGGCCTCCTCCAGGTGGGTGCGCGGCACCCCGTGGACGAGGTGGCAGAACCGCTCCGCCGGGTGGTCGGCGGTCCACTCCGCCACCTGCGACCACCGGTAGTCGGCCCAGGCCCCCGAGAAGGTGACCAGCTGATCGGCGGCGTGCGCGTACCCCTCGCAGGGGTGGGTGCCGTGCCCGAGGACGATCCGGAGATCCTCCCCCAGGCCGCGCAGGGTGTCGACGACCCGGCACACCGAGGCCAGGTCCGCCTTGTCGGCGGGGGCCTGCGCGAGGTAGAAGCCGCCGACCCCGTACCAGTCCCGGAAGCGGTGGGCGTCCGAGACCAGCTCCCCGAAGGACCGCGCCCCGTCTCGCATGGCGAGATGCCCGAGCACGGTACCGCCGGCCGCGCGCAGCTTGCCGGCCGCCTGCGAGCAGTGCGGGTCGGGCCGCCCGCCCGGGCCGTCCGCGACGTTGAGCACGGCCCAGTGCAGCGGAGTGCCGGGGCGGGTCAGCTCGGCCCACTCGACGGGGGCGAGCAGCGGGTGCGCGTAGCCGGGGATCCCCAGGCCCAGCCGCCCGGCCTCGGTCGCGGCGGCGGTCACGGCTCCCGGCGGGGTGGTCAGATACGGCACGCCGCCTCCATCCAGATGTCCGCGAGGGACTCCTCCAGGTTGATCCGGGGCCGCCAGCCCAGCCGGTCCCGGGCGGTACGGACGTCCGCCTGCTGCCAGGCACCGCAGCCGTCGGGGTAGGGGTACGGCGGGGGCGCCGCGGCGGCGAGCTGCTCGGCGGTGACCTCGGAGCGGGGCGATCCGATGGAGGCGAGCCCGGCCGGGCGGCCGGGGTGTCCGTGCTGCTGGGCTCCGCCGTGCGGGACGTCGAGCTCGTGCAGGGCGCCCGCGTAACCGGCGACCCGGGCCAGGACGCCCGCCGCGTCGCGCAGCCGGACCGCGCGGCCGGTGCCGATGTTGACGACGCCCTGGGCGGCGGACAGGGAGGCGGCGTGCACGGCCCGCGCCACGTCCCGCACGTCGACGAAGTCGCGCTGGACGCCGAGCCCGCTGAGCTTGAGCTCGCCGTCCCCGGACTGCATCGCGCGGCGCATGGCCTCGGCGAGCCGGCCGAGCGGGGATCCGGCGGGGGTGCCGGGGCCGACGGGCGAGAAGATCCGCAGGACGACGGCGTCCAGCCCGGAGCCGAGGACCAGCTCGGTGGCGGCCAGCTTGCTGACGCCGTACGGCCCGCCCGGTCTCGGCACGGCGTCCTCGGCCGTGGACGATCCGGGCTGGCTGGGACCGTACTCGGCGGCGCAGCCCAGCTGGACGAGGCGCGCCCCGCAGCCGCTGCGGCGCAGGGACTCGCAGATCGTGGCGACGGCGACGGTGTTGTGCCGGGTCAGCTCCCGGGCCCCGCCCCGGGTGGCGCCGGCGCAGTTGATGACGACGCCCGGGTGGACGGCGTCCAGGAAGCGGGTGAGCGCACCGGGGCTGCCGGTGGCGAGGTCGAAGCGGACGTCGGCGTCGTCGCCGCGGCCGAGCGCGGTGAGCTGGACGGCGGGGTCGGCGAGCAGCCGGTCGGCGACGTAGCGGCCGAGGTATCCGTTGGCTCCGATCAGCAGCACCCTCATCGCGTGACCCCTTGGTTGGTTGGCTGGCCGGTCATGTCTGTGTCTCCTTGCGGGTGGGTGGAGGGACGGATGGGGCGGGGTACGGGTACGGCGTTCGGCGTCGGCTCCGAAGGTCAGGGCCGCGCGTGCGCGGACGCGCGGGACAGGGCGAGGACGGCGTGGACGAGGAGTCCCGCCGCGGCGGCGGCGGCCGCCGCGGGGGACGGCACCAGGGCCAGGGCGAGCGCGGCGCCGACGGGTCCGCGGTGGGCGCCGTGCCGCAGCAGCAGCCGGGTCAGGAACAGCAGCAGGGCGAGCGGCACCGCGACCGTCAGCGGGGCCCCGGCGAGCGCGGCGGCCCCGGCGGCGGCCGCGGTGAACACGGTGACGGCCGCGAGCAGCAGGGGCCGGGCCCGGTCCGAGAAGTCCTCCAGGGCGCGGCTCCCGTCGAGCCGGGCGCGGGCCCCGGCGGCGAAGGCGGCGGCGAGCAGGTGTCCGGGGGCGACGGCCAGGGCGAGGCCGACGGCGAGGGCGGCGCCGTGCCGGTGCGCGGCCCAGCCGACGAGGGCGGCGGCGAGCAGGTGCGCGGCGTAGCGGAACCGGCCGCAGGCGGCCCGGCCGGGCCACACCAGGCAGACGACGGTGGCGGCCACGGCGGCGGGCCCGGCCCAGGCCTGTCCGGCGGCGCTCGCGCCGAGGGCGAGGGCCCCGGGCAGCAGGGCGAAGCCGAAGCCGCGGTACGCGGCGGCCCCCGCGGGGACGCGGTCGGGCAGGGCGCCGGGCTGCTCCCCGCGGGGGGTGCGGGCGTAGAGCTCCTCGGCCAGCGAGAAGACGTCCCGGTGCCGGAAGCGCGCGGCGGTGCGGTCGGTGAGGCCGTGGGCCTCCAGCCCGGCGGCGATCTCCAGCGGGTCCACGGCCCGGGCGCACAGCTCCCGGTGCCGGTGCAGCAGCGCCTTGACGGGGTCCCCGGCGCTGCGCCGCGGCCCGGACCGCTGCGCCTCACCCGTCCGGGGGACCCGCGCCCGGGGACGCGGGCCGGGGGCTAAGCCGGCCCCGTCGGGGACGGACGCGGCCCCGTCGGCGTGCGGGGCACGGGCGTCCGGGGGCTCGGCACCCGGCGACGGGATCGCACGCGCGGCGCCGCCGCCGGGGCCGCGCCCCGGACCCGCGGCCTCGAAGGCCGGGTCGGCCGGCGTCTCCCCGGCCGGGTCGGCCGACCGCGGGGCGGGGTTCGCGTTCGGGGTCATACCGTCGCCTCCGGAACGGGCTCGGCCCAGGACGGGCTGGTCCAGTGACCCGGGACCCGGGCTTCGGCGGGGCGGGCGAAGGGCACCTCGCCGTCGGGCCGCGCGGAGCCCCGCGCCAGCAGCCGCAGGTAGATGTCCTGGAAGGCGGCCACGTTCTGCTCGACGGTGAACAGCTCCAGGGCCCTGGCCCGCGCGGCCGCGCCCAGGCGCTGGGCCCGCGCGGGGTCCTCCAGCAGCGACAGGCAGGCGTCGGCGAGCGCCCGCGGGTTGCGCGGCGGGACGACGAGGCCGGTGCCTCCGATGACCTCGTACACGGCGCCCACGTCGGTGGAGACGGTGGCCCGGCCGCAGAACATGGCCTCGGCCAGGGTGATCGGGAAGCCCTCGACCACGGAGGACAGCACGGCGACGCGCCCCGCTCCGTAGGCCTCGGCCGGGGTGGGGGCCTCGGGTCCGCCGATCTCCTCGAAGGTGACGGGGCTCTCCCCGGCGGTGACGGCGTCCGCGGCCTCGTCGGGGAAGAGCTGGGCGGCCAGGGACCGGCAGTCGGCGAGGTAGCCGGGATCCACGGCCGTGGCGAAGATCCGCAGCCGGGCGTGCGGCGCGGCCCTGCGGACCTCGGTGAAGGCGTGCAGCAGGCCGATGAGGTCCTTGGCGGGCTCCATCCGCCCGACCCACACCAGGGTGTCCGGGTCCCCGCAGTCCACGGCCTCGCCCACGGTGGCGAATCGGTCCGCCTCCATCCCGGGATAGACGGTCCGCAGCCGGTCCTTGGTGGCCCCGCACCGCTCCTGCCAGCGCCGGGCGTGCGCGTTGCCGGGCGTGAGCAGGTCGGCCCGGGCGTAGATCTCGGCGGCCAGCCGCAGGTGGAAGGCCGCGAGCAGGGCCCGTACGGCGGGACGGGGGGCGTCGTAGGGGCCGCCGGGCCCGAAGGAGGCGTCCGGCTGGTGCTCCAGGTAGTGGGCCCGCAGCTGCACCCCGTACTCGGTGACCAGCAGCGGTACTCCGAAGAAGCGTTTGGCCAACAGCCCGGGGATCGCCGCGACCCCGCCCGCCGCGGCGTGGCAGACGTCGACCGCGCCGAGATTGCCGGGCTCCTCGTACCAGTCGAGGGACAGCGGCCGCAGCATGCGCTCCAGTGCGTCCACGAACTCCAGCAGGTCGGACACCTGCGCCGTCTGGACGGTGCGGGCGGCGCCGGGCGCCCGGCAGGCGGACTCCAGGGCGCGCACCGCGGACTCGGAGCGCAGGGCCGCGTACAGACCGCCCTCGTCGCGGGCGAGTTCGGCGAGCCCGTACAGCCCGGAGGCGAAGGGTTCGGGCTCCCCGGCGCAGATCCCGCGGACCAGCTCGGTGAAATGGCCCGCGAAGCGCCGCCGTTCACGCCGCGCGTAGCTGCGGCCGTCGTCGGCGGGGGCCCACAGGGGGGCCGTACGGACCTGGGTGACGTGCTCGGGCAGCAGCACCCGGGCGCGTTCCTGCTCGGCGCTGCGGCTCAGGGCGTAGAGCTCGAACTCGTGCTGCGGGAGTCCGCGCACGAGCCGGTCGCACCACAGCCTCGCCTCCCCCGTCGCATACGGATAACCACCTTCCGTAAGCAGTCCGATCCGCACGAGTGGCACCACCGATCTCCCGTTCGGGCGGTCACCGTCGGTCAGGTGACCCGCCGCTGGAGAACTCAAGCGGATATGCCCGAGGCGCGGCGGACGGTTGTCCGTCGCGCCACCGGAAGGGGTGAAGAGTCGTAACTTTCCCGTACGGTTCGCGTTCGAGCACGCTAAGAAGTACTGCGTCGCCCGTGTGTCCCGGACCGCGCCTCAATTCCCCGGATATACCCAGGGGTTGGGCTTGCACTGAATTCCGTCGATGTCCAGGGACTTGGTCTGCTGCTGCATGATCGGGGCGAGCGCGCCCGGTGTGCGGCAGCTCACGTGCCCGTGTCCCAGGCGGTGCCCGACCTCGTGGTTGATGAGCATCTGGCGGTAGGCGACCATCTGGTCCGGGCCGTAGGTGGAGGAGCCCTGTGCCCACCGGAACGCGTTGATCATCACGCGGTCGGTCGACGCGGAGTCGCAGGAGACGTTGTCGATGGTGGTGTCCAGGCCGGACTTGGCGCACCACGTGCCGGTGGTGCCGGGACTGGCCAGGGTGATCACGAAGTCGGCCTCGCCGCCCGGCACCCGCTCGAAGGTCATCGCGCCGCCGTGGGCCCAGCTGCGCGGGTCGTTGAGGGTGCGGTGGACGGCCTCGGCGAAGAGCTGCGGGTCCAGGCCCAGTCCCTGCTCGACGTCGACCCGGTAGCGCACGAGCTTGCCCTTGCCGGGGGCCTTGGCCAGGCCGGGCACGGTGTCGAAGGTGCCGGGCCCGGCGAGTTTCGCGTCGATCGGCAGCTGCTGGGCCATCTGCTGCTCGTACGTCAGCTCCGGCGCGGGCGCGGGCGCCGCGGCGGGGGTCGCGGCGGGCGCCGCCGGCGTGGCGGCGCCCGGGGCCGCGGCGGCCTGGTCCTGGCCGGCCGCCGCGAGCGCGCCCTGCTTGGCGCCGGCCCCGTCGCCGTCGGAGGCCAGGTGCACGGCGACGGTCACGGCGAGTACGGCGGCGACGGCCACGGCGGCCATGCCGGTGTAGGTGCGGGCGGTCCGGCCACGGCCGGAGCCGGGCTCCTCGGGGACGGGATCGACCGGTCTGCGGGGCCCCGGCACCCGGCGGTGCGAGCCGGTCGAGGTGACGGCGTCGGGCGCGGACGCGGCCGGGGGTACGGACACGGGCGCGGGCGTCGGCGCTGGCGGCAGGGTGACCTGCGGGAAGCCCACCGCCGGCGTGCCGAAGGCCGGGGTGTCGCCGTCCAGGACGGCGGTGGAGCCCCGGGGGGTGCGCGGCACCCCGCGCCAGTCCCCGTACACGGAGCCCGAGCCGGGGCCGGCGCCCCAGGCGCCGCCGGACTCGTGGTGCTGGGGGTGGCCGCCGGCCCGCGCCTCGGCGGGCACGTACCCCTGATGGGTGACGGTGGGTTCCGGCCGGTACGGGGCGGGCGGCTCCTCGTACGGCAGGGGTGCGGGCGCCGGCCGCGGACGGGCGGGGGCCGGGGCGGGGTCCTTGCGACTATGTCGTCCCACGGTCCTCAGCCTCTGTCGTCTTCGGTGTCCCGGAGCAGCTCCCGGAAGGCGGCGGCCACCGTCTCGGGGTACTCCATCATCGCCACGTGTCCGGCCTCCGGAAGACACAGCAGCCGCGAACCCCGGTAGGCGGCGGCCGCCTTGCGCGCCATGCGGTACGAGACCAGCTGGTCCCGCCCACCGTAGACCAGCAGGGAGGGGGCGAGTACCCGCTGTGCCTGGCGCCACAGTCCGTGCTGGCCACCGAGGGTGTAGGCGTCGACGATGCCGCGCGCGGAGCGGGTCATCGCCTCCCAGAAGTACGGCAGCGCCATCCGCCGCTCCATCTCCTCCACGGCGTGGCGGAAGCCCTCGGGTGTCACCCGGGAGGGGTCTCCGTAACAGAGGGCCGTCACCCCGCGGGTGCGCTCCTCGGCGCTCAGTCCCCGCGTCAGCCGCAGGAGGAGCGCGGCCATCCCGGGGAGCGCGAGGAGCGCGGTCGGCACGGCCGAACTCTGCACGCGCAGCTCGGGCAGGGCGGGCGAGACCAGCGTCAGGGTGCGCACCAGGTCGGGCCGGACGGCGGCGACGCGGGTGGAGACGGCTCCGCCGAGGGAGTTTCCGAACAGGTGGACCGGGCCGCGCCCGGCGGCGTCGAGGTGGCGGATGACGGCGCGGGCGAACGCCGTGACGGAGTAGTCCCGGTCGGCGGGCGGCGGGGACCAGCCGAAGCCGGGCAGGTCCAGGGCCTCGCCGTCGACGGTGTCCGCCAGCTGCGCCATGAGGTCCGACCAGTTCTGCGAGGAACCGCCGAGTCCGTGGACGAACAGCGCGGGCGGCAGGCCCGCGCGCTCCGCCGGGCGCACCCGGACGGCCAGCTCGAGTCCGGGCAGCGCGGTCGTGCGCAGCTGCTCCCCCTCGGCCACCCGGACGGCTCCCACCAGGGAGGACAGCTCGGCGGTGGACCGTACGCCCGGCAGCTCGGTCGAAGACATGCGGGCAATGTTACGAGACGATCACGCCCGTCTTCTTGTGTTCGCCGTCACAGGCGTGTGCCGAGCCGTATAGCGGGGTACCCGCGATCCTCCTAGGCTCGTATGTGAGAACAAGGAAGCGAGGGCAGCGGCATGACTGTCGACCCTGCGGAGCCGGACACCTTCCGGGAGGAGATCCCCGACGCCCTCGATCCCGAGGCGCCCGAGGCGGATGTGGCGGAGCAGCTGGCCGATCTGCGGCCGGACGAGGACGATCCGGTCACCGGTGCGGAGGAGGGTCAGGCCGCGGACGGTGACGCCGTCGAGCAGGCACGGGTGGTCCCGCTGGACGAGGAGGACTACCGCTGAGCGAGCACCCGGCGACCGCTGCGCGACGGCGGACCGACCGCTGACCACCGGCTGACCGACGGCTGACCAACCGCTGACCAGCGCCTCCGGGCGTCCGTGACGCGTCCGCACCGCGAGAAAACTCGGCTCGAACCCTCCAGATTCGGTTACCGAAAAGTACGATGGCGGCGCGGCGCAGAGCGCACTGTGTTCTTAGAGAAAGTGGGAGGCGGCGTGACAGCCATCGAGCAGACCGAGGCAGCGCGTCCGCGGGGCACGCGACTGCCGCGCCGAGCCCGGCGCAACCAGCTGCTGGGCGCGGCTCAGGAGGTTTTCGTCGCGCAGGGGTACCACGCGGCCGCGATGGACGACATCGCCGAGCGTGCCGGAGTGAGCAAGCCGGTGCTGTACCAGCACTTCCCCGGCAAGCTCGACCTCTACCTGGCGCTGCTGGACCAGCACTGCGAGTCCCTGCTGCTGGCCGTGCGCACCGCGCTCGCGTCGACGACGGACAACAAGCTGCGTGTGGCCGCCACGATGGACGCGTACTTCGCGTACGTCGAGGAGGAGGGCGGCGCCTTCCGGCTGGTCTTCGAGTCCGACCTGACGAACGAGCCGGCGGTGCGCGAGCGCGTCGACCGCGTCTCGCTCCAGTGCGCCGAGGCCATCTGCGAGGTCATCGCCGAGGACACCGGTCTGTCCAAGGACGAGTCGATGCTGCTGGCCGTGGGCCTGGGCGGGGTCTCGCAGGTCGTGGCGCGCTACTGGCTGTCCAGTGAGAGCCCGGTCGCCCGTGACACGGCGGTGGGTCTGCTGACCTCGCTGGCCTGGCGCGGCATCGCCGGTTTCCCGCTGCACGGCACGGAGGGCTGATCCTTCCGGCGTCCGCTCCCGGCCGCTGCCGGTTCGCTCCTGGTTCGCTCCTGTTCGCTGCGAGCGTGTCCGCTCTGCGCTTCCGCGTCCCCTCTCCGGGCTAATGTGGACCGCGTACGGCGCGGCTGATCGCGCGAACCGGATCGTCGGAGGGACATAGCCGTGGAGGTCAAGATCGGCGTGCAGCACGCACCCCGGGAGATCGTGCTGGAGAGCGACCTGAGCGCCGAGGAGCTGGAGAGCATCGTCACCGCCGCGCTGTCCGGCACCGCGCCGCTGCTGAGCCTCACCGACAACAAGGGCCGCAAGGTCCTGGTGCCGTCCGACCGCCTGTCGTACGTCGACCTGGGCGAGCCGAGCGTGCGCAAGGTCGGTTTCGGCACGCTCTGAGAACTGTCCGAAACGGCCCGGTGGTTGATTCCGCCGGGCCGTTTCCGTTTCTTCCGCTTCGGGTAGGACGGCAGTGACCCGGTTTGCCCTGACGTATGGGAGAGACCTTGATGCTGCTGATGGAAGTGCTCGGCTCCGCGCTGTTGGGCCTCGCCCTGTCCGCGACAGCCGCCCGAGTGCTCGCGCGTCGGCTGCCGTCCACCAGAGTGGTGCTGGTCAGCGGAGTGCTGGGGGCCCTGTTCGGGGCGTACCTCACCCACTTCGCGCTCGGCCCCGGGCACAACACCCTGACCGCCACCTTCGTCGGCGGGGTGCTCGTGTCGGCGGTGGTGCTGTCGCTGCTGCTCCGGCCGGCCTCCGGGCCCCGCAGGCCCCCGCACAGGACTCCGTTTTCGCTCCCGTCGCGGGGATGACCCCTGACTTCGACTTCGTGATCACATACCTCGGCCCCGGCACGCAGAGCGCGTGCCGGGGCCGGAGTACGTAGCGGGCGGCCGGTCAGGCGGCGAGGCCGAGGGCCGCCATCCGCTTGGTGTGCGCCTTGGTGATCCGGGCGAACATCTCGCCGACGGCCGCCAGGTCGAAGCCCGCCGCCATCCCGTCGACGCCGCCGACCAGCATGGTCGACAGCGCGTCGCGCTCGGCGACCACGCGCTGGGCCTGGGAGAGTGCCTCGCCCATCAGCCGGCGGGCCCACAGCGCGAGCCGGCCGCCGCAGCGCGGGTCCGCCTCGATCGCGGCGCGCACCTTCTCGACGGCGAAGTTGCCGTGGCCGGTGTCGTCGAGCACGCCGAGCACGAGGCCCCGGGTGTCGGTGTCCAGGTGGGAGGCGACCTCGCGGTAGAAGTCGCTGGCGATGGAGTCGCCGACGTAGGCCTTGACCAGGCCCTCCAGCCAGTCGGACGGCGCGGTCTGGCGGTGGAAGTCGTCGACGCCCTTCGCGAAGGGCTCCATGGCGGCGGTGGGCTCGACCTCGATCGCAGCGAGGCGGTCGCGCAGCCGCTCGAAGTGGTGGAATTCAGCGGAGGCCATGGCGGCGAGCTCGGCCTTGTCGTCCAGGGTGGGCGCGAGCTTCGCGTCCTCCGCGAGGCGCTCGAAGGCCGCGAGCTCTCCGTACGCGAGTGCGCCGAGCAGGTCCACGACGGCCGCGCGGTACTGCGGCGAGGCAGAGGCGGCCGCCCAGTCCTGGGAGGCGATCCCCTCGGCTGCGGCGGGTGCGCTGTCGTCGGCGGGCGAGGCGTTTTCTACGGTCGACATGCTCCGCACAATAGCCCGCCGAATGGCGCCCCGAACCACCTGGCCCGTCCAGCTAAACGCGCCTACCCGGTGAATTCATCCGACACACCTGCGCGATTCCGGGGTACAGTGGTAATGCGCCTGCCGAGCAGTCGGCGGGCCATCCGAATGAGGATGCCCGGTCGGTGGCCCGATCGGCTCCAACCGACCGCCCTCGGTGTGGTGCGTACGTTCATGCGTACCGCCTCTTACGAGGGGCCCCCTCAGCGGCAGATGCGCCTGAGCGAAGGCTAGTGGTCCCGCGCAGCTTCGTACGTAGCAGTACTGCAAGCACAGCACGGTACGACCCCCCTCGCCGCCTCGCGCCGCGTCTCACAGAAGAGGCAGCACCCTGACTACGTTCCGAGACCTCGGGATCCTTCCCGAAACCGCCGAAGCCCTTGAGGCCGTCGGCATCGTGTCCCCCTTCCCGATCCAGGAGATGACCCTCCCCGTCGCCCTCTCCGGCACGGACGTCATCGGCCAGGCCAAGACCGGAACCGGCAAGACGCTCGGTTTCGGCCTTCCCCTGCTGGAGCGGGTCATCGTCCCCGCGGACGTCGAGGCGGGCCGGGCCAGGCCCGAGCAGCTGACCAACGCTCCGCAGGCCCTCGTGGTGGTTCCGACCCGCGAGCTGTGCACCCAGGTCACCAACGACCTCCTCACCGCGGGCAAGGTCCGCAACGTCCGGGTCCTCGCCATATACGGCGGCCGGGCGTACGAGCCCCAGGTCGAGGCGCTCAACAAGGGCGTCGACGTGATCGTCGGCACCCCGGGCCGCCTGCTCGACCTGGCCGGGCAGAAGAAGCTCGACCTGTCGCACGTCAAGGCGCTCGTCCTGGACGAGGCCGACGAGATGCTCGACCTGGGCTTCCTGCCCGACGTCGAGAAGATCATGGGCTACCTGCCCGTGAAGCGTCAGACCATGCTGTTCTCGGCGACCATGCCGGGCGCGGTCATCGGCCTGGCCCGCCGGTACATGACGCAGCCCACGCACATCCGCGCCGTCTCCGAGGACGGCGAGGGCGCGACCGTGGCCAACATCGCGCAGCACGTCTTCCGTGCGCACAACATGGACAAGCCGGAGCTCGTCTCCCGCATCCTGCAGGCCGAGGGCCGTGGCCTCGCCATGATCTTCTGCCGTACCAAGCGCACGGCGGCCGACATCGCCGAGCAGCTGGAGAAGCGCGGCTTCGCGTCCGGCGCCGTCCACGGCGACCTGGGCCAGGGTGCGCGCGAGCAGGCGCTGCGCGCGTTCCGCAACGGCAAGGTCGACGTGCTGGTGTGCACCGACGTCGCGGCCCGCGGTATCGACGTCGAGGGTGTGACCCACGTCATCAACTACCAGACGCCGGAGGACGAGAAGACCTTCCTGCACCGCGTGGGCCGTACCGGCCGCGCGGGCAACAAGGGCATCGCCGTCACCCTGGTCGACTGGGACGACATCCCGCGCTGGCAGCTGATCAACAAGGCGCTGGAGCTGGACTTCCACGACCCGCTGGAGACGTACTCCACGTCCCCGCACCTGTTCGAGCAGCTGAACATCCCGGCCGGCACCAAGGGCATCCTGCCGCGCGCCGAGCGCACGCGGGCGGGCCTGAAGGCCGAGAACCTGGAGGACCTGGGCGAGACCGGCGGCCGCGGTGGCCGTGGCGGTCGCGGTCCGGCCGCCGCCGCCGTGGTGACCGAGGAGCGCCCCGAGCGCACCCGTACGCCGCGCCAGCGCCGCCGTACCCGTGGCGGTTCGGACCTGGGCACCGAGGCCGCCGCCGCGCCCGCCCCCGTGGCGGACGCGCCCGCGTCGCAGGCTCCGGCCGGTGACGAGCCGCGCAGGCCGCGCCGCCGGCGCACCCGGGTCGGCGCCGTGCCGGCCCAGGCCGTCGAGGCCGTGCAGGCCGTGGAGGCCGCTCCGGTCGCCGTGGCCGCTCCGGTCGCCGAAGCCGCCGCGGCCGTCGTGGCCGAGGAGGCTCCGGTCAAGCCGAAGCGCACCCGCACCCGCAAGGCCGCCGCCGCGGTCGTCGAGGCCCCCGTGGCCGAGGCTGCCGTCGTCGAGGCCCCCGTGGCCCCGGCTCCGGCCGCCGACGAGGCGCCCGTGAAGCCGAAGCGCACCCGCGCGCCCCGCAAGGTGGCCGAGGTCGCCACGGAGCCGGACTTCCAGACGGCCGCGCCGCTGGAGCCCGTGAAGCCGACGCGTGCCCGCGCGCCCCGCAAGGTGGTCGCGGCCGCTCCGGAGCCGGACTTCCAGATGGCCCCGCCCGTGGAGCCGGTCAAGGCCAAGCGCACCCGCGCGCCGCGCAAGGTGGCCGTGGCCGCCCCGGCCGCCGCCGAGGCCGCCCCGGTGGCCGAGGAGGCCCCCGCCAAGCCGAAGCGCACGCGCACCCGCAAGGTCGCGGCCGCTCCGGAGGCGTAGTACTCCCGTAGGACCCGTACGCGCCGATGGCCCCGATCCCCCTTCCGAGGGGGCCGGGGCCATCGGCGCATCCGGGGCTGTGCGTCGGCGTACGGGCCGGTAACCTCGGGCCATGAGCAAGCCTCCGCGCCTCACCCTGCCGTCCGTCGCCCGTGCGTACGACCTCACCACCGACCGTGGCACCTTCGCGGTGCACGAGGCCGGCGAGCCGGTCCGCGGCACCGCTCTGCTGGTGCCGGGGTTCACGGGCAGCAAGGAGGACTTCATCGGGCTCCTGGAGCCGCTGGCCGCGGCCGGGTACCGGGTGGTGGCCGTCGACGGACGCGGGCAGTACGAGAGCCCCGGCCCGCGCGAGGAGTCGGCGTACGCCCTGGAGGAGCTGGCCCTGGACCTCCTCGCGCAGACCCGCGCGCTCGGAGCGGACCGCGTGCACCTGGTCGGCCACTCGCTCGGGGGTCTGATCTCGCGCGCGGCCGTGCTGCGCGACGCGGCCCCCTTCGCCTCGCTGACCTTGATGAGCAGCGGCCCCGCCGCGATCTCCGAGGAGCAGCAGGCCCGTACGAAGCTGCTGGTGGCGGCGCTGGAGGCGATGGGCGACGACATGCCGGCCATCTGGGCGGCGATGCGCGCCCACGACCCGCAGGACCAGGCCCCGGACGCCCCCGCGCTGGCGCTCTTCCTGAGCCAGCGGTGGGTGAGCACCGTCCCCGAGCAGCTGATCGCCACGGGCCGGGTGCTGATCTCGGAACCGGACCGGGTGGAGGAGCTCGCCCGGGTCGAGCTGCCGAAGCTGGTCCTGTCGGGGGCCGTCGACTACGCGTGGCCGGTCCCGCTGCTGGACGAGATGGCCGTGCGGCTGGGTGCGGAGCGGGTGGTCGTGGCGGGCACGGAGCACTCTCCGAACGCCGAGGCGCCGCAGGTCACGGCCGCTGCGCTGGCCGGCTTCTGGAACGCTTCCACCAGCTAATCCTTAGCCAGTGAAAAAATTTCCTTAGCGTAGGGAATGATTGAGGCGTACCCTTCGTTAACCCTGTGCAAGGAGAACACTGACGAAGGGAGAAGCCCGTGCGCTTCGAAATTCTGCGCCTGGACGACGTCGACGGATCTGCCGTGGACAGCACCGTCGTGGACGCGGCCTCCGTCAACAGGATCGTGCAGCAGGCCGCATCAGTCGGCCAGCGCATTTTGATCCGACCGGCCGAGAGTGCGTCCTCCTGACGCTTCACGCGATACGTTCACGCCCCCGCACCGGGACCGGTGCGGGGGCGTTCGCATGTGCGAGGGCGTGCGCGGCTGCGGGGCGCGCGGCGGTCAGGCGCCGCGCACGACCTGGAGCACGCCGTTGATGATCTGCTGCACGGCGATGGCCGAGAGCATCATGCCGGCGAGCCGCGTCACGAGGACCACGCCGCCGTCCTTGATCACCCGGATGATCACCAGGGAGTAGCGCATGGTGATCCACAGCACGATGTGCATGGCGAGGATCGCGGCCCAGACCGAGACCTGCCCGCTGACCCCGTCCGCCTTCTGCACCGCCAGGATGACGGACACGATCGCACCGGGCCCGGCCAGCAGCGGCATGCCCAGGGGGACCAGGGCGACGTTCACGTCCTTGGTCTGCTTCGGCTCATCGGTCTTGCCGGTGAGCAGGTCCAGCGCGATGAGCAGGAGCAGCAGACCACCGGCGATCATCAGCGCCGGGACGGAGACGTGCAGGTAGTCCAGGATCTGCTGGCCGCAGATGCCGAAGACGGCGATGACGCCGAAGGCCACGCAGACGGCCTGCCAGGCCATGCGGCGCTGCACCTTGGCGGGGCGGCCGGAGGTCAGGGCCAGGAAGATCGGCGTGATCCCGGGCGGGTCCATAATCACAAAAAGGGTGAGAAAAAGGGATCCGAAGACGGCGAAGTCGAACACAGTGATGCCTTGCAGGAGAGAGGGGTGGTGCGAAGAGGGTGCGCGTCGCGAGACGCGAGACGGGTGGAGCGGGCCGCAGAGCGGCCGTCAGCGCGCGCGTCCGCCGGCGCCGGGCACGGGGAAGGCCCCGGTGGCTCGGCGCGTGATCTCGCCGTAGATCTCGGGGTCGGTGGTGTACTCCCCGAGGCGGCAGGTCTTGCGGCTGCCGTGGTAGTCGCTGGACCCGGTGGTCAGCAGTCCGAGGTCCGCCGCCAGGCCGCGCAGCCGCGCCCGGGTGTCGGCGTCGTGGTCCATGTGGTCCACCTCGATGCCGTCCAGACCCGCGGCCGCCAGCTCGGCTATCGCGGCCTCGGGCACGCACCGGCCGCGCTTGACGGCGGCGGGGTGCGCGAAGACGGTGACGCCGCCGGCCGCCTTGACCAGGCGGATGGCGTCGAATGGGTTGAGCTCGTGCTTCTCGGCGTACGCGCGGCCGCCGTCGGCCAGCCACTCGGGCGTGAAGGCGTCCGAGACGGTGGGGACGACGCCCAGCTCGACGAGGGCGGTGGCGATGTGCGGCCGCCCGACCGAGCCCGCACCGGCGATCCGCGCCACCTGGTCCCAGGTGACGTCCACGCCGAGGGCCTGGAGCTTGCCGATCATGGCTTGGGCGCGCGGGGTCCGGTCGTCCCTGACGAGCTCCCGCTCGGCGTGGAGCTCGGGCTCCTCGGGGTCGAAGAGGTACGCCAGCATGTGCATCCCGACGCCGTCGAGGCGGCAGGACAGCTCGGCCCCCGTCACCAGCGTCAGCCCGGCCGGCAACGCGGCGACGGCCTCGGCGTACCCGGCCACGGTGTCGTGGTCGGTCAGCGCCACCACGTCCAGCCCGGCAAGGGCGGCGGCGCGCATCAGCTCGGCGGGGGTGTCCGTGCCGTCCGAGGCCGTGGAGTGGGCGTGCAGGTCGATGCGCACAGCCGGGCTCCATGGGTCGTACGGACGGGGACACTCCAGGATAACCGGGCGGACGGAGCCCGCTCGTACGCAGCGCGGCTAAGCGGTCTTGCTCTGGTCCGGCCCGAGGATGCGGGGGCTCAGGGCCCCGCACGGAAGGAGCTCGACCTCCGCTCCCGCGTCGCGGAGATCGGTGAGGACGAGCTCGTCGTACATGAGGAGGCCGGACTGCTCCGGCCAGACGATGGCCCATAGCCACAGGCCCCGGGCCTCGCCGGCGAAGACGGCCCGGTCGTCGGGGCCGCCGTTGACGTGCCAGAGCGGGGTCGGGCGGCCCGCCGCGACCACCTTGGCGTGGGGCGGCGCGGAGACGTTGATGTGCGAGCCGGGGTCGGGGCCGTCGATGCCCGCGTACCGCGCGCCCAGGCCCACGCCCAGCTCCTCCGCGATCAGCAGCAGCTCGCCGATGCCCCCCAGCGGCCCGGGCCCCGAGCAGGCCACCGCCGTCGCCCGGCCCCCGCTGCGGTCGTCACCGGCGGACGCGACCCCCGTGAACAGCCACCCCACCGGCAGCGGCCAGGGCATCCACACCGGCACCCGGGCGCGGTGCACGATCACGCCCAGACCTTCGACGCTCGGCGGGATGACGGGTTGCAGGGGGTGGACAGTGCCGTGCAGGGCGCACTGCCAGGAGTCGGAGAAGAGTCCGGGCGCCCTGACCCGGCCACCGCACTTCGGGCAACTTGGTTCACCCCTCATGAGAAACCACGCTCCTCCCCGCCCGGCCCGCCGTCAAGGCGCGCTCGCCCATCCGGGCCGCCGGTCCGGTCAGTCGAGCGCCACGGCGCTGCGCAGCGGGTCCCTCAGATCCGTCCCGCGCGCGAGCCAGCGCTCCTGGAGCGCGGCCGCGCCGTGCACGCGCTTCCACGCGGCCTCGTTCGCCGTCATCGGAAGGAGCGGCAGGAACCGCACCGGGTCCATCGGCTCGTCCAGCTCCAAATCCTCCACCAGCCCGCCGGGTTCCGCCACCAGGACGGAGCTGAACGGCGCCCCGTCCCAGAGCGGCGCGCCCACGTCCAGCGAGGCCCCGGGCGCCACGACAAGCCCCTCGACCTGAGGGGACGCGGCCAGCACCGCGAGCGGCCGCAGCAGCTTGTCGGTGGCCGCCAGCCCGGCCCGTACGGTCAGGACCAGCTCGGCGCGCGGGCCCCGTACGGGGTCGGCGACCACGGCGGTCGGATCGGTCATCGGGTGTGCGGACATCCCGAGGGTCGCGTACCGCACGAGGTCGCCCTCGGCGAAGCGGAGGACCTCGATGCGGTCGGTGCCCAGGAAGGTGACGGCGGCTCGGGCGTCGGGGTCACCGAACGCCGTACGCAGCCGGGACTCGACGAGGGCCAGAATTTCTGCCATGGATGGAGCATAGAACTCGTATCAGCCGGGTAAAGGGCGGGTCTTGACCAGTCGTCGGCTGATAGTGTTGACAGCTGGTTCGGGCCGCACGCAGAAGCGTTGTTTCAAGGCTCCGGACGACAGGACGTCCCCCACGGGGGACCGGCCGGAGGAGGTGGGGCTGCGATGGATCGAAGTCGATCGTGCAGTACCAATCGCTCTTCCGCTTCCCTGCCGGGCGCACCGCGCCCCCTGTGATCTCCTGATCAGTAGAAGAGCGACGGCAGAACGTTTTGTCCTCCCGTCCTGTTCCTTCCGGTTGTCCGGGGCCGCCTGCCCGCAGCGCCGGAAGGTCTCCCACCCGTACGGCCGCGGCCGTGCGTGCGAAGGAGCCTGCCATGTCGATGCTGCCCTACCTGCGTGCGGCCGTCCGTCCGTCCCTGCGCAAGTCCACCGCCGCACAGCCCGGCTACGACACCACCCGCGACCCGTCGGCGAGCAGCGCGGTGGTCGACTGCGCCGTCTACCGCGACGGCCGACGGGTCTTCGGATCCGCCTGTCTGACACCGCGTGAGGCGATGCGCCGGGTCCGCGAGGACGGCGGTTTCGCCTGGATCGGCCTGCACGAGCCGACCGAGGCCGAGTTCGCGGGGATCGCGGCGACCTTCGGTTTGCACCCGCTGGCCGTGGAGGACGCGGTGCACGCGCACCAGCGGCCCAAGCTGGAGCGCTACGACGACACGCTCTTCACCGTCTTCAAGACGATCCACTACGTCGACCACGCCGAACTGACCGCCACCAGCGAGGTGGTGGAGACCGGCGAGGTGATGTGCTTCACAGGCCCCGACTTCGTCATCACCGTCCGGCACGGCGGTCAGGGCTCCCTCAAGGGACTGCGCCACCGCCTCCAAGGCGACCCGGACCTCCTCTCCAAGGGCCCCTCGGCCGTCCTGCACTCCATCGCCGACCACGTCGTCGACGGCTACATCGCGGTCGCCGCGGCCGTGCAGGACGACATCGACGAGGTGGAGAGCGAGGTCTTCGCCGCCCCCGCCAAGGGCAGCGCGCGCGGCGGCGACGCGGGCCGCATCTACCAGCTCAAGCGCGAGGTGCTGGAGTTCAAGCGGGCGGTCGCGCCGCTGCTGCGCCCCATGGAGCTGCTGAGCGAGCGGCCGATGCGGCTGGTCGACCCGGACATCCAGAAGTACTTCCGCGACGTCGCCGACCACCTCGCCCGCGTGCACGAGCAGGTCGTCGGCTTCGACGAGCTGCTGAACTCGATCCTCCAGGCCAATCTCGCGCAGGCGACGGTCGCCCAGAACGAGGACATGCGCAAGATCACCTCCTGGGCGGCGATCATCGCCGTGCCGACGATGATCTGCGGCGTGTACGGGATGAACTTCGAGCACATGCCCGAGCTCCAGTGGAAGTACGGCTATCCGATGGTGATGGCCTCGATCGTCGGGATCTGCTTCACCATCCACCGCGCCCTGCGCCGCCACGGCTGGCTGTAGCGCCCGGGAACGAACCCCCTACCCTGTCCGCATGACTCTCAGCGCGCTCGACCTGGCCCTCGTCGAGGAGGCCACCAAGAAGTCCGGCCTGATCTGGGTCCGCGGCGCCGGGGCCGACCGCGCCCTGTGGCACGCCTGGGTGGACGGCGCCGCCCACGTGCTGGGCGACGGGCCCGGCGAACAGCCCTTCCCGGGGCTGGCGGACGGCGCGGCCTGCGAGGTGACCGTACGGAGCAAGGACAAGGGCGGCCGTCTGGTGGCCTGGACGGCGACGGTACGGGAGCTCGCACCCCGCGGCGAGGAGTGGGCGGCGGCCGTCGCGGAGCTCAAGGGCAAGCGGCTGAACGCGCCCGACTCGGAGGACATGACCGAGCGCTGGGCACGCGAGTGCCGGCTGCTCCGCCTGGAGCCGCAGACGGTGGGCCCCCTCCCGGACGACTCCCTGGCCGCACCCCCTCTCCCCTCCCCGGCCCTCACCCGCCACCCCATCCCGGCCCACCTCCCGAAGCTCCTCCTCAAGCGCAAAAAAGCCCGAGGCTGAACCGAGGCCGGTTGCGGCGGGGCCGGGTGTGTGGCGGGGTGTCCCCGCAGGGCGCCGAACGCACCACCGCCGCACCCCCCGACCCCCCGAACCGTTCGGCGCCCGAGGAGACACCCCGGCGCGCACCCGGCCCCGACGCAGCCGGCCCACCCGCACCGGCGGCCCCGGCACGGAAAACGGCACGGCACGGCACGCGAAACAGCGCGGCACGGGCCCAAGACCCACCCGCCAGCCCCGCAGGGCTACGGCTTCGTGGGGTTCGCCCCCTGCCCCGCCCCCTTGGACGGCGCGGGCCCCGACCCGCCGCCGCCCTTCTCCTTCGTCGTCGGCAGCTCGGAGCCGTAGTCGACCGTCTGGTCCGCCGCCGGCGGGTCGAGCGCGAACGGCTTGCCCCACTCCGCGAGTTCCACCCGCCCGGCCCCACCCGCGCGCTCCATCAGCAGCGGGTACGGCGTCCCCTCCAGCGACACCGAGAGCTTGCCGCCCTTGCCGGCGTCCGCCGTGACCTGGACCACCCGCGTGTGCCCGACCTTGGTGTAGGAGCCCTTCGCCAGCTTGCCCTCCAGCCCGAGCAGCCCGTCCAGCAGCACGTCCATGTCGGTGAAGCCGCGGAACTGCTTGTAGGAGGGGTCGCCCTCGGGCACCTTCACGTACTTGTCGCCGAGCTTGCCCGCCGAGTCGGACTGGCCCCAGAACGCCGCGCTCGCCTTCAGGTACAGCTGCTCGCCCACCCGCAGCAGCTGGAAGGTGTCGTCCTTCGACTTCACCTCGCCGGAGCCGCCGTCCGACTTCAGCCGCATGTCGAGGGTGAAGGACTTGCCCCCGCTCACCAGCGTGCCGGACAGGTGCACCGAGTCGGCCTCCGTGGCGGCCGCCTTCGCCTTCGCCTCGATCTTGTCGGCGGAGAGCTTGCCGACACCGTTCGTGCCCTCGTCGGGGTCGTCCCCGCAGCCCGTACCGGTGACGGCGAGGCCCGCGCACAACACACCGATCAAGGCGGCCCGGCGCAGCCGCGCGGCAGGGAAGTAGGCGGTCACGGGCCGTGCCTCTCGTCGTTCGTCTGCAAGCAGCAGGCAGCGTACCCGCCCGTACGCCACCCCCCGCGACCGCGCCCCCCGGGCGACGCCGGGCCCCGCCCGGCCCCCGCCCCGGGCCCCACCCGGACCGCCCACCAGGACGCTTTCGCGCGGCACGGGCTAGATTGAGGTCGGCACGACTGCTGATCGACACTCAAGGAGGCGCTCGGATGGTTGCAGGCGCCCCGCGGATCTTCGTCTCGCATCTGTCGGGTGTGCCCGTCTTCGACCCCAACGGCGACCAGGTCGGCCGCGTCCGCGACCTCGTCGCGATGCTGCGCGTCGGCGGGCGCCCGCCCCGGCTGCTGGGCCTGGTGGTCGAGGTGGTCAGCCGGCGCCGGGTCTTCCTGCCGATGACCCGGGTCACCGGCGTGGAGTCGGGCCAGGTCATCACCACCGGCGTCATCAACATGCGGCGCTTCGAGCAGCGCCCCACCGAACGGCTGGTCCTGGGCGAGCTGCTGGACCGGCGCGTCACCCTGGTCGCCAGCGGCGAGGAGGTCACCGTCCTGGACGTGGCCATCCAGCAGCTGCCGGCCCGCCGTGACTGGGAGATCGACCGGATCTTCGTACGGAAGGGCAAGGGGGGTGCGCTGCGCCGGCGCGGCGAGACCCTGACCGTGGAGTGGTCGGCGGTGACGGGCTTCTCGCTGGAGGAGCACGGGCAGGGCGCCGAGAACCTGGTGGCCACCTTCGAGCAGATGCGTCCGGCCGACGTGGCGAACGTCCTGCACCACCTGACGCCGAAGCGGCGCGCCGAGGTGGCCAACGCGCTGGACGACGACCGGCTCGCGGACGTGCTGGAGGAGCTGCCCGAGGACGAGCAGGTGGAGATCCTCGGGAAGCTGAAGGAGGAGCGCGCCGCCGACGTCCTGGAGGCCATGGACCCGGACGACGCGGCCGACCTGCTGTCCGAGCTGCCGGAGGACGACAAGGAACGGCTGCTGACGCTGATGCAGCCGGACGACGCGGCGGACGTGCGACGGCTGCTGTCCTACGAGGAGAACACCGCCGGCGGCCTGATGACCACCGAGCCGATCGTGCTGCGGCCGGACGCGACCGTCGCGGACGCGCTGGCCCGCGTACGGCAGGCGGACCTGTCGCCGGCGCTGGCGGCTCAGGTGTACGTGTGCCGGCCGCCGGACGAGACGCCGACGGGCAAGTACCTGGGCACCGTGCACTTCCAGCGGCTGCTGCGCGACCCGCCGTTCACGCTGGTCAGCTCGATCGTGGACACGGACCTCCCGCCGCTGCGGCCGGACGCCTCGCTGCCCGCGGTGACCACCCATCTCGCCGCCTACAACATGGTCGCGGTGCCCGTGGTCGACGAGAGCGGCTCGCTGCTCGGCGCGGTGACGGTCGACGACGTACTGGACCACCTGCTGCCGGACGACTGGCGCGAGACGGACTTCCATTCCGAGGAGGCCGTACGTGGCCAGTGACCGGGGGCGCTTCGAGCGGGGGCGCGGCGAGCAGGCGCGCGAGCGGCGCAGGGAGCAGATCCGCGAGCGGCGCGAGCAGGCGCGGACGCAGGTGCGCGAGCAGGGGCTGGCGGCGGAGGCCGCCGAGCGGTCCGCCGAGCGCTCCGGGAAGTCCGCTCCGAGCACCGGGGCGAGCGCGCTGACGCGGTCGAGGGTGCGGCTGGACCTGCCGCGGCCCGCGCGGCGGCGGCTACTGCCCGAGTACGACCCGGAGGCCTTCGGGCGGCTCTCGGAGCGGGTGGCGCGGTTCCTCGGCACGGGCCGGTTCATCGTCTGGATGACGATCGTCATCATCGTCTGGGTGCTGTGGAACATCTTCGCGCCGAAGGACCTGCGCTGGGACGAGTACCCGTTCATCTTCCTGACGCTGATGCTGTCGCTCCAGGCCTCCTACGCCGCTCCGCTGATCCTGCTCGCGCAGAACCGGCAGGACGACCGCGACCGGGTCAACCTGGAGCAGGACCGCAAGCAGAACGAGCGCTCCATCGCCGACACCGAGTACCTGACCCGGGAGATCGCCGCCCTGCGGATGGGCCTGGGCGAGGTGGCAACGCGTGACTGGATCAGGTCCGAGTTCCAGGACCTGATCAAGGAGATGGACGAGCGGCGTCTATTCCCCGCGGAACGTGATGAAGGCGACCGCTGACGGGCTTTCCTGAGCCGTGCTACCGAGCCGTACCATCGGGGCATGGCTACCGACACAAGCTCCGCCGCCGTGCCTGAGCAGGACGCGATCCTGGACGCCCTGGCGACGGTGAACGACCCCGAGATCCACCGGCCGATCACCGAGCTCGGCATGGTCAAATCGGTGGAGATCGGTGAGGGCGGCGCGGTCGCCGTCACGGTCTACCTGACCGTGTCGGGCTGCCCCATGCGCGACACCATCACCCAGCTCGTCACCGAGGCCGTTGCGAAGGTCGCGGGCGTCACCTCCGTCTCCGTCACGCTGGACGTGATGAGCGACGAGCAGCGCAAGGAGCTGGCGGCCTCGCTGCGCGGCGGCACCGCCGAGCGCGAGGTGCCCTTCGCCAAGCCGGGCTCGCTGACCCGTGTGTACGCGGTCGCGTCCGGCAAGGGCGGCGTCGGCAAGTCCTCGGTCACGGTCAACCTGGCCGCGGCGATGGCGGCGGACGGCCTGAAGGTCGGTGTGGTCGACGCGGACATCTACGGCCACAGCGTGCCGCGCATGCTGGGTGTGGACGGCCGTCCGACCCAGGTCGAGAACATGATCATGCCGCCGTCCGCGCACGGCGTGAAGGTCATCTCCATCGGCATGTTCACCCCGGGCAACGCGCCGGTGGTGTGGCGCGGTCCGATGCTGCACCGGGCCCTGCAGCAGTTCCTGGCCGACGTGTACTGGGGCGACCTGGACGTGCTGCTGCTGGACCTGCCGCCGGGTACGGGTGACATCGCGATCTCCGTGGCCCAGCTGGTGCCGAACGCCGAGATCCTCGTCGTGACCACCCCGCAGCAGGCCGCGGCCGAGGTCGCGGAGCGGGCCGGCTCGATCGCCGTGCAGACCCACCAGAAGATCGTCGGCGTCGTCGAGAACATGTCGGGCCTGCCGTGCCCGCACTGCGACGAGATGGTGGACGTCTTCGGCTCGGGCGGTGGCCAGAAGGTCGCCGACGGCCTGACCAAGACGGTCGGCGCGACGGTCCCGGTGCTGGGTTCGATCCCGATCGACGTCCGGCTGCGCGAGGGCGGCGACGAGGGCAAGCCGGTCGTCCTGTCCGACCCGGACTCCCCGGCGGGTGCGGCCCTGCGCGCCATCGCGGGCAAGCTGGGCGGCCGCGCCCGCGGCCTGTCGGGCATGTCGCTGGGCATCACCCCGCGGAACAAGTTCTGACCTGAGCCGCGGGCGGGGTGCGCACAGCGCACCCCGCACCGGGTACGCGAAAGGGCACCGCCGGTCGGCGGTGCCCTTTCGCCTACCCGGACCGCTACTCGTACGCGCCGAGGTCAGTGATCACGGAGAACCCGAGGCCGTACGCGCTCATCCCCCGGCCGTACGCTCCCAGGTGGACGCCGCTGCCGGTGGAGCCGGCGAGCACCCACCCGAACTCCGACTCGCGGTAGTGGAAGGGCGTCGGTTCGCCGTCCACGGGCAGCGACAGCGTCGACCAGTCCTCCCCGTCGAGGTCGTCGGCCAGTTCCCACGCGGCCTCGGTCTGCTGGTCCAGCCAGTCGTCGCGCAGGGAGTGGTCCATCTGCCCGGGCCAGCTGTAGGCCAGGAGGGCGGAGCCGGCGAGCCAGGCCGCCGAGGAGACCGAGGTGGCCTCCAGGACGCCGGTGCCGTCGCCGCTGCGGCGCAGCGGGTTGCTCGCGACGGTGATGACCACCGCGAAGCGCTCCTTCTCGCCGGTGGCGATCTCGCCGCGGGCGGAGGGTTCGTCGCCGTGGCCGGTGGAGCCGTGCTCCACGGTGCCGTCGGCGGCCGCTGCGACCTGCATGAGCCAGCGGGGGCCGGTGAAGGCCCCGTCCAGCCCGTACCAGGGGAAGTCGGCCGCCAGGAACTTCTCGGCGGTCCGGCGGGCCGACGGCACGGGAGCGGCTGCCTCCTGCGGCTGCGTCGGGGTCTGCGGGCTCGTCTGCGGGTCCGGCGCGGGCGCGTCGGCGGGTGCCTCGGCGGTCTGCGCTCCGACCCGGCTACTGCTCGTCGTCTCCATGTGGGCGGCCTCTCGTTCCGTGGGGTCCGGAACGGCCCTCCCCTCGCCTCGCGGGGGGACCCCCAGCCTTGGGCGTCATCGGTCCGGACAGATGGAGGATAGCCATCCGACCCCGGATCGCCGGGCAGGCTGGGCGTGGGGGGTGTCTTCCGGGTGGCGGCGAAAGAGTGGCCTAGGTGGCGTCGGCGTCGAAGCGGGCCCGCTGATCCTGGGCCGGGGAGGCGGGCTTCTTCATCAGGTCGGGGGCGCCGGCGACGGGCGTGGCGGCGGCGGACGGGGAGGCCGCGGCGGCCGGTGCCACGGCGGTCTCCGTGCCCTTGACGGCGTCGCTGACCTCGTTCAGCTCCTTGCGGAGGTCGAAGCTGCTGCGGAGCTCCCTGAGGTCCTCGTTCTCGGTGAGCTGCTTGCGGATGAAGGTCTTCGGGTTCAGGTCCTCGAACTCGAAGTCCTTGAACTCGGAGCCGAGTTCGGAGCGGATGTCCTGCTTCGCACTGTCCGAGAACGCGCGGATCTTCCGGATGACACCCGTGACGTCCTGGATGACCTTGGGCAGCTTGTCCGGACCGAAGATGAGAATGCCGAGGACGACGATCGTGACAAGTTCGAGTGCGCCTATGTCGTTGAACACCTTGCCGCTCCTCGGCTCTCTCTCACTTCGGGCCCCGACACACGGTACCCGGCGTTGTCCTCGGGCCCATACCTGCGTGCCGCCTCCGTGGGGGTTTCACCCGCCCGTCATCCGGTGCTCATGAGCCGTTCGCCGATCCGAGGACCACGTCCAGGGTGCGTTCGCGGCCTTCGCGGAGCACCGTGAGGCGCAGCCGGTCACCCGGACGGTGGGCCCGGATCTTGATGATCAGCTCGTCGTCGCCGCGGACGCGCTGGCCGTCCACCTTGGTGATCACATCGCCCGGCTTGATCCCGGCGCGCGCGCCGGGCCCGCCCTCGGTCACGGACGGCGAGCCGTCCTCGGCCTTCTCCCTCACCCGGGCTCCGTCGCCCTTGTACTCCAGGTCCAGGGTGACCCCGATCACGGGGTGGGTGGCGCGGCCGGTGCGGATGATCTCCTCCGCGACGCGCTTGCCCTGGTTGATGGGGATGGCGAAGCCCAGGCCGATGGAGCCGCCCTGCCGGGTGGGGTCGTCCTTGTCCGCGCCGCGGATCGCGCTGTTGATGCCGATCACGTGGGCCTTGGCGTCGAGGAGGGGGCCGCCGGAGTTCCCCGGGTTGATGGGGGCGTCGGTCTGCAGGGCGTCGACGTAGCTGATGTCGCTGCCGTCGCCCTTGTCGCCGCCCGCCGTGACGGGGCGGCCGGTCGCGCTGATGATGCCCGCGGTGACGGTGTTCGACAGGTCGAAGGGCGCGCCGATGGCCACCACCGGATCGCCGACCTTCACGTTCTCCGAGTTCCCCAGGCTCAGCGCACGCAGCCCTCGTACCCCGCTGACCTTGACCACGGCCAGGTCGTAGCCGGAGTCGCGGCCCACCAGCTCGGCGGTGACGCTCTCGCCGGTGCTGAAGGTGACCGCTATCTCCCGGGAGTCGGCGACCACGTGGTTGTTGGTCAGGATGTGCCCCTGCTGGTCGAGTACGAAGCCGGTGCCCGTCCCGCCGCCCTTCTCGCCCCGCACGTGCAGGGTCACCACCCCGGGGAGCGCGGTGGCCGCGATGCCGGCCACGCTGTCGGGAGCCCGGCCCTTGTCGGCCACGGCGGCCTGCGGCAGTTCCAGCCGGGTGCTGCTCTGCCGTTCGGCGAGCACGCCGACGTAGCCGCCGACGCCGCCGGCGAGCAGGGCGGCCGCGGCGCTGCAGGCCGCCAGCTGCCACAGCCGGATCCCGCGCGGCGCCCTGCCCCGGTCCACGACCTGGAGGGGCTGCCCGCCCCAGGGGTCGTAGCGCACCTCGCGGGACGGGAGGGGCGGGTCCGCGGCCGGATCCTCGGGTCCGCCCTCGGGCCTGGGGGCCGGAACTCCTTCGCGGCGGCCGTCGGCCGCGCCCTCGGGCCGGCTCCACCACTGCGGAGCCTGATCGGTCTGCTGCCTGTCGGCCATGGGCGCTCCCCGCGTACCTATGCGCATGTGCCGCCGATTCAATCAGGTCTCGGGGGTGTCCTCCCGGCCGGCCGCAGCGACGGGACACCCCCGCGCTCAGCGCAGCAGGGAGACCGGGCGGGCCGGGCTCGGCGGGGCGGGGTGCAGGGGCGGCAGGGTCGCCACGGTCGGCAGGAGGGTCGGGACGGCCGCCGGGGTGGGCAGGCGGTCGCGGACCACCGCGTCGGCCATGGGCACGACGGGGCCGGGCCGGGACGCGGGGGCCCCGCCGCCGGCGTTCGGCTCCACGGTCTCCAGCGGGACCGCGCCGCCGAGGGCGAGCGCGGCCAGCGAGACGGCTCCGGCGGCGACGAAGGCGAACCGGCGGCGCGACCGGCCCACCTCGTGGATGCGGAAGCCGTGCTCCTGCGGCCGGGCGGCCACGGGCAGCCCGTACGCGAACGCCCGGAAGGGATCGGAGCTCTGCGGGCCGGTGGGGCCCTGCGGTCCCCCGGGTCCGGCCGGGCCGTCGGGGCCGGCGCCGGGCAGCCCCTGCAGCCGCGCCAGCAGCCCCGCGGACAGCGGCGGCGGCGCGCTCTCCACGAACATGGTCTTCAGGCGTCGCTGCGCGTCGGCCTCGGCCTTGCACTTGGCGCAGGTCGCCAGGTGGGCCAGGACCCGCTCGCGCGCGTCGTGTTCGAGCTCCCCGTCCACCAGGGCGGCGAGGCGGTCGCCCAGGTGCTGTTCGGCGGGGGACGGACTGACTCCGCTCACTCGGTTCCGCCCTCTCCCCCGGCGCCGGGCGCGCCCATCGCCACACCCGCCAGCGCGCGCTGCTCGGCACGGGCCTCGGGAGACCGGTGCTTGAGCGCCTTGCGCAGGTGGGAACGGCCCCGGTGGATGCGGCTGCGCACGGTGCCGAGCTTCACGCCGAGCGTGGCGGCGATCTCCTCGTACGACAGCCCTTCGATGTCGCACAGCACCACGGCTGCGCGGAACTCGGGCGCGAGGGTGTCCAGCGCCTGCTGCACGTCCGCGTCGAAGTGGGTGTCGTGCAGCACCTGCTGCGGGGACGGCTCACGGCTCGGCAGCCGCTCGGCGGCGTCGTCGGCGAGCGCGTCGAAGCGGATGCGCTGCTTGCGGCGGACCATGTCCAGGAACAGGTTCGTGGTGATGCGGTGCAGCCAGCCCTCGAACGTGCCGGGCGTGTAGGTGGACAGCGACCGGAAGACGCGGACGAAGACCTCCTGGGTGAGGTCCTCGGCATCGTGCTGGTTGCCCGTCAGACGGTAGGCGAGGCGGTAGACCCGCGCGCTGTGCGTGCTGACGATCTCCTCCCATGAAGGAGGGGTCCACGCCTGAGAGCCCGCATCGGCGGCAAAGGTCGCGGTGGTTGCGGTGTCTGCGGTGTGGAAGCGGTCAGCAATGTAGGTCACGGATTTCGGCTCACCCGCCGACCAGAAGAGGCGTCTGAACACGCCCCCACGATCCACAGGCGCAGCCGCACCTCCCCTATCGGCTCTGGTGGTGTCCAGTGGAGTCCCTACCATAGCCACCCCCTCTGTCAGCTCCGGATAAGCATTTTTGCAGTATCTTTACGCGAGACTTAGGCCCCGGAGGGGTCCCGGCCGTCGATCTGCCCGGCAGCGTCCCCTCTTATCCCGCCTCCACCCCTCACAACGCCCGGTCCCATCTGCGGGTTCCCGGCGTCAACGGATACAGTCACCGTTGCGCCAACTATGGGGACAGGAGAGGGTCATTAGCGGCAACCGGCAGACGAGCTGGGCGTTCGCCGACGCGTTTGTCGCCGAGGACGACGCTCTGCGATGGGCCCGCGACCGGTCCAGGGAAGCGGGCCTGCGCTCGGTCTCCCCCGGCACCGGGGCCGCGCTGCGCCTGCTGGCCGCCACCGCGGACGCCAAGGCCGTCGCCGAGATCGGCACCGGTACGGGCGTGTCCGGCATCCACCTCCTGCACGGAATGCGCCCCGACGGGGTCCTGACCACGGTGGATCCCGAAGCGGACCGGCAGGCCTTCGCCCGCCAGGCCTTCCGCGCCGCCGGCTTCGCGGGCAACCGCGCCCGTTTCATCCCCGGCCGGGCCCTCGACGTGCTGCCGCGCCTCGCCGACGGCGGGTACGACCTCGTCTTCTGCGACGGGGACCCCTCGGAGTCCCTCGACTACCTCGCTGAATCGTTGCGGCTGCTGCGCCCGGGGGGACTCGTGTGCTTCGAGGGGGTCTTCTCCGACGGCCGTACGGTCGACTCCGCGGCCCAGCCGGTGGAGGTGCTCCGCGTCCGCGAGCTGCTGCGCAGCGTCCGGGAGAGCCCTGCCCTGGAGGCCGCGCTGCTGCCGGTGGGCGACGGGCTGCTCTGCGCCGTGCGCCGCTGAGCCCGCGTCACCGCGTCGCCGTCCGGCCCGTGGCGGTCCCACCCGTAGCGGTTCGCCTGTAGCTGTCCGACCCGTGGCGGTTCGCCCCGTAGCGCTTCGACGTCGCGGGCCGCGACACAACGCTGCCCCGGCCGCGGGTTAGCGGTCGGGGCAGCGCAGAGAATGCAGGTGGAGAAGTGTGGTCAGCGCCTTAGCCGACGACCTTCTTCAGGGCGTCACCCAGGGCGTCCGCCTCATCAGGGGTCAGTTCGACGACAAGCCGACCGCCGCCCTCGAGCGGTACGCGCATGACGATGCCCCGCCCCTCCTTGGTGACCTCGAGCGGGCCGTCGCCCGTCCGCGGCTTCATGGCCGCCATGCTCGTTCCCCTTCCTGAAACCAGCTCATCGTCAGCCGACGGCCCCATTCAGGCGCCTAGTACCCGGCATCGAACACATTGCTTCCCAGCCATTATCCCGCATGTCAGGACCCGATGACCAACATCGCACGGGAACGCTTGCGCAACGCGCTCGGCCAAAACCACTCATTTCGGGGAGCGGCCTGCGATACTTCGCCGCCGCACCACGCGACGGCCCTCGGCTTTCTTTGACACACATCACATGTGCGCGCCGCGTCCGGTCCGCCATGCTGGCCCTTGCACCGGCCGGTACCGGCCGGTAGCCAAGCCCGCGACGAAGGGGGACCCCCAGCCATGGCCGACAGCGTGCTCTACGAAGTGACCGACGGACTCGCCACCATCACGATCAACCGTCCGGACGCGATGAACGCGATGAACACCGAGGCCAAGGTCGCCCTGCGCGACGCGGTCCAGGCCGCGGCCGCGGACACCGCCGTACGGGCCGTTCTGCTGACCGCCGCCGGTAACCGGGCCTTCTGCGTGGGCCAGGACCTCAAGGAGCACATCGGCAACCTCGCGTCGGACCGCGAGACCGGCTCCTCGCTGACCATGACCACGGTCGCGGACCACTACAACCCGATCGTGCGGGCGCTCACCGAGATGCCCAAGCCCGTGGTGGCCGGGGTGAACGGCGTGGCGGCCGGAGCGGGCTTCGGCTTCGCGCTGGCGGCGGACTTCCGGGTCGTCGCGGACACCGCCTCCTTCAACACCTCGTTCGCCGGGGTGGCGCTGACCGCCGACTCCGGGGTCTCGTGGACCCTGCCCCGCCTGATCGGCGCCTCCCGCGCCTCGGACCTGCTGCTCTTCCCGCGCTCGGTCAAGGCCCAGGAGGCGTACGAGCTCGGCATCGTCAACCGCCTGGTGCCCTCGGACTCCCTGCACGCCGAGGCCGAGGCCGTCGCCCGCGCCCTGGCCGCCGGCCCCACGGTCGCGTACGCCGCGCTGAAGGAGTCCCTGGCGTACGGGGCCTCCCACTCGCTGGCCGAGGCCCTGGCCCACGAGGACACCCTCCAGACCCGTGCGGGGGCCTCCGAGGACCACGGCATCGCGGTCCAGGCCTTCCTCGCGAAGCAGCCGCCGAAGTACCTGGGCCGCTGAGCCCCGTGCGCCGACTCCGCGGCCCGGTCTACTCCGGGTCGCGGGAGGCGCAGGCGGCCAGGTGGTCGTTGACCAGGCCGCAGGCCTGCATCAGGGCGTAGGCCGTCGTGGGGCCGACGAAGCGGATGCCGGCCTTCTTCAGCGCCTTGGCGAGGGCCGTGGACTCGGGGGTGACCGCCGGGACCTCCGTGATCGTCAGCGGGGCCGGACCGGGCTCCTGCGGGGCGTGGGACCAGATCAGGGCGTCCAGCTCGCCCGGCTGCCACCCGGCGAGGACCTTGGCGTTGGCCAGCGTCGCCTCGATCTTGGCCCGGTTGCGGATGATCCCCTCGTCGGCCAGCAGCCGCTGCGCGTCCAGCTCGTCGAACCGCGCGACCGCCGCGATCTCGAAGTCGGCGAAGGCCTTACGGAATCCCTCGCGGCGCCGCAGGATCGTCAGCCAGGACAGCCCCGACTGGAAGGCCTCCAGGCACAGCCGCTCGTACAGCGCGTCGTCGCCGTGGACCGGACGGCCCCACTCGGTGTCGTGGTAGTCGACGTAGTCCTGCGTGGACAGCGCCCAGGGGCAGCGCGGCCGCCCGTCCGCGCCCGCCACCGGCCCGGTCATCGCTCACCGTCCTTGGTGAGGTCGGTCCGCACGGGCGCGTCCGACGGGCCGCCCGCCGCGGTGGCCGCGGCCACGGCGGCCGTCAGCTGCCCGATCCGGGCGTCGCGCTCGGCCAGCTCCGCCGCGAGGCGCTCCAGTACGTCGTCCACCTCGGCCATCCGGTAGCCGCGCGGCGCGACCGGCAGCCGCAGGGCGTCGATGTCCGCCCGTACGACGGGCCGGGTCTCCGGCAGCCCGTCCGCCACCCGGTCCGGCTCCGCTTCCGGCAGGACGGCTTCCGAGCCGCCGCCGATCACCGCGAGGGTGACCGCCGCCACGACCACGACCAGCGCGATCATCAAGAAGAAGAACACGATCAACTCCCCTGAGAGACTCCGGCCACCAGGTTAAGGTCGCAAGCGAGGCGCGAGGGCCGCCGAAGGAGGAAAGAGCAGGATGCTGCGACTGGGCAGGCGCGAGTTCGACACCCACGAGCCGGTGATCATGGCCATCGTGAACCGGACTCCGGACTCCTTCTACGACCAGGGCGCGACGTTCCGCGACGAGCCGGCGCTGGACCGGGTGGAGCAGGCGGTGGCCGAGGGCGCCGCGATCATCGACATCGGCGGGGTCAAGGCGGGCCCGGGCGAGCACGTGGACGCGGCCGAGGAGGCACGGCGCACGGTCGGCTTCGTCGCCGAGGTGCGGCGCCGCCACCCGGACGTGGTGATCAGTGTGGACACCTGGCGGCACGAGGTCGGCGAGGCCGTGTGCGAGGCCGGGGCGGACCTGCTGAACGACGCGTGGGGCGGGGTGGACCCCCGGCTGGCGGAGGTCGCGGCGCGCCACGGCGCGGGCCTGGTCTGCACGCACGCGGGCGGGGTGGAGCCGCGCACCCGGCCGCACCGGACCGAGTACGAGGACGTGATGGCCGACATCCTGGAGGTCACGGTCGGTCTCGCCGAGCGGGCCGCGGCCCTCGGTGTCCGCCGGGACGCGATCATGATCGACCCGGGGCACGACTTCGGGAAGAACACCCGCCACTCGCTGGAGGCGACCCGCCGGCTGGGCGAGATGACGGCGACGGGCTGGCCGGTCCTGGTCTCCCTGTCGAACAAGGACTTCGTGGGCGAGACCCTGGACAAGCCGGTCAAGGAGCGCCTGCTGGGCACCTTGGCCACGACGGCCGTCTCCGCCTGGCTGGGCGCCCAGGTCTACCGCGTCCACGAGGTCGCCGAGACCCGGCAGATCCTCGACATGGTCCGCTCCATCCAGGGCCTGCGGCCCCCGGCGGTCGCCCGCCGGGGGCTGGCCTGATCCGGAGGAGACGACTAGTCGCCCGCTTCCCGGGCCGCCTCCTCGGTGGCCGCCCTGGCGACGTGTTCGCCCGCGCCCTCGACCTCCTTGCTGACCAGCGTCACCGCTTCCTCCACGTCGTCCGTGACGTGGAAGAGCATCAGGTCGTACTCGGACGCCTTGCCCTGGGCGATGACCGTGTTCCTGAGCCAGTCGACGAGCCCGCTCCAGTACTCCGTGCCGAACAGCACGATCGGGAAGCGGGTGATCTTCTGGGTCTGGACCAGGGTCAGCGCCTCGAACAGCTCGTCCATCGTGCCCAGGCCGCCCGGCAGCACGACGAATCCCTGGCTGTACTTCACGAACATCGTCTTGCGGACGAAGAAGTACCGGAAGTTCAGTCCGAGGTCCACGTGCTGGTTGAGCCCCTGCTCGAAGGGGAGCTCGATGCCGAGGCCGACCGAGATGCCGCCGGCCTCGCGGGCGCCCTTGTTGGCCGCCTCCATCGCGCCCGGACCGCCGCCGGTGATCACCGCGAAGCCCGCGTCCACCAGGGCGCGGCCGATCCGCTCGCCCGCCTCGTACTCGGGCGTGCCCGGGGCGGTGCGGGCGGAGCCGAACACGCTGATCGCGGGCGGCAGCTCGGCGAGCGTGCCGAAGCCCTCGATGAACTCCGACTGGATGCGCAGGACCCTCCAGGGATCGGTGTGCACCCACTCGGAGGGCCCGGCCGAATCCAGCAGCCGCTGGTCCGTCGTACTGCCCGCCTGCACCTGGCCGCGCCTCCTCAGCACCGGCCCGAGCTGCTGCTCCTCGGGCCGACGGCGAGCGTTGCCTTCGGGGTTGCCCATGATGTGCTCCCTCCTGCTGATCGTTGGATCAGGTTAGGCGCACAAAGGTGACGGGGAGCGGAATTCAGGCCGTCAGCCAGGCGCGGAGTCGTTCCTCGCAGTGCAGGATGGCCTTCGTCTCGACCCGCTCGTCCACCTTGTGGGCCAGCAGCGCGTCGCCGGGGCCGTAGTTGACCGCCGGGACGCCCAGCGCGCTGAAGCGGGAGACGTCCGTCCAGCCGAACTTCGGCATGGCGTGGCCGCCGACGGCCTCCATGAAGGCCGCGGCCGCCGGGTGGGAGAGGCCGGGGCGGGCGCCGGGCGAGGAGTCGTCGACGACGAACTCGGCGATGTCGCAGTGCGCGAACACCTCGCGCACGTGCTCCAGCGCCTCGGCCTCGCTGCGGTCCGGGGCGTAGCGGAAGTTGACCGTCACCGTGCAGGCGTCGGGGATGACGTTGTTGGCGACGCCGCCCTCGATGCGGACGGCGTTGAGGCCCTCGTGGTACTCCAGGCCGTCGATGACCGGCCTGCGGGGCTCGTACGCCGCGAGCGTGGCCAGGATCGGGCTCGCCGCGTGGATGGCGTTGGAGCCCATCCAGCTGCGGGCGGAGTGCGCGCGCTCGCCGGCGGTGCGCAGCAGGACGCGCAGGGTGCCCTGGCAGCCGCCCTCGACCTCGGCGTTGGAGGGCTCCAGCAGGACCGCGAAGTCGCCCGTCAGCCAGTCGGGGTGGGCTTCGGCGATCTTGCCGAGGCCGTTGAGGTCGGCGGCGACCTCCTCCTGGTCGTAGAAGACGAAGGTGAGGTCCCGGTTCGGCTCGGGCACGGTCGCGGCGATGCGCAACTGCACGGCCACGCCCGACTTCATGTCGGTGGTGCCGCATCCCCACAGGACGTCGTTCTCGTCGAGGCGGGAGGGCACGTTGCCGGCGATGGGCACGGTGTCGAGGTGCCCGGCGAGGACGACGCGCTCGGCGCGGCCCAGGCGGGTGCGGGCGACGACGTTGTTGCCGAGGCGGTCCACGGTGAGGTGGGGCAGGCCGCGCAACGCGTGTTCCACGAGGTCGGCGAGTACCTTTTCGTCGCCGCTCACGGAGGGGATGTCGACGAGCCGGGCGGTCAGCTCGGCGGCGTCCAGGGTGAGGTCCAGCTCGGATTCGGGCATGGTCCGACCCTAACGCCCCGGGCTGCGGCGGGGCCTCGTGCGTCCGGCCGGTGGACGCGTCATATGCCTCAAGTACGGTGGGCCGCGTGTCCGAGACCCGTGATCCCCGTCCTCGTCGCCGCAGGCTGCTCCGTACGGCCATGGGCCTGCTCGTCCTCATGGCCGTGATCGGCTACTTCGCCGTGCAGCGCGCCTCGAACGGCGGGGGCGGCGCCCCCTTCTGCAGGGCGGACGCGGACGCGGCGGGCGGCGAGGGGACGTACGAGATGTCCCCGGAGCAGGCGGCGAACGCGGCGACGATAGTGGCCGTCGGCGTCGCCAAGGGCCTGCCGGACCGCGCCGTGACCATCGCGCTGGCGACCGCCATGCAGGAGTCCGCGCTGCGCAACCTCGACCACGGTGACCGGGACTCCCTCGGCCTCTTCCAGCAGCGCCCCTCGCAGGGGTGGGGCACCCCGGAGCAGATCACGGACCCGGTCTACTCCGCCGGGATCTTCTATGACCACCTCGTGGAGGTGCCCGGGTACTCGCGGCTGCCGCTGACGGTCGCCGCGCAGAAGGTGCAGCGCAGCGGTTACCCGCAGGCGTACGCGAAGCACGAGCCGGACGCGACCGTGCTGACGGCGGCGTTCGCCGGCGGCGGCTCGGTGCACTGCGGCGGTCCCGCGCCCCGGGGTCCCGGTGATCCGGAGAAGGTACGGGCCGGCCTGGTGCGGATCTTCGGCAAAGACGCGCTGCACACCCTGCCCGCGAAGCCGGCCGAGGCCGGCCGGGAGGCCGAGGTCGCCCTGGTGGAGAAGCGGGACGGCGGGGAGGCGGCCTCGCGCCGCAGCCGGACGATGGCCCACTGGGCGGTGGCCCACGCGAAGGAGCTCGACATATCCCGGGTGTCGTACGGCGCGCGGGGCTGGGTGGCCGGCAAGGACGGCGGGCGGTGGCGCAGCGGCGGCGCCGGGACGAAGGGCAGCGCCGTGGACTCCCACCAGGCCGCGCCGGGCGAGGTACGGATCTTCCTGGCCCGCTGACGCCGCGACCGGGGATGCGGATCCGCGTACGAGGCGTCACTCGTGCAGGGGTGATCACTTCGGGGGCCGTGAGCACCCGCAATGGAGAGAAGCGCAGGTGGGCGGCGCCCAATGCGCTTGTCGCGGAAGCCGATTAAACGATGCGTTACCGATCCTTTACCCACGGGGGGCGCAACTCCACCCGCCCCGCGAGCGGTTAATCACGGCGTACTCAGCCGCTACCGCTTAGGAGCAACATGTCCCTCCCCCTGACCCGCCGGATCGCCCGTGCCGCGCTGCTCGTCGCAGCCGGGGCAGCGCCCGTGGTCGGTGCGGCCGGCGCGGCCAGTGCCGCCGGTCTGGAGTCCGTGCCGCAGCTGGGCACCCTGACCGCCCCGGACACCGCCGACGCCTCGGCCACGGCCACGGACGCCGTGGACACCGTGGGTGCCGCCGCGCAGACCCTGCCGGCACCGGCCGCCGACGTGACGGGCAAGGCGGGCGGTCTGCTCGGCGGCCTTCCCGCCGTGCCCTCCGCCCAGGAGCTGCCGGTCGGCTCGCTGACCGGCAGCCTGCCGGGTGGCGGTCTTCCGGGTGGCGGCCTGCCGGGCGGTCTGCCGCTCGGCTGATCACCGTAGGACCGCGGGAACCCCGAAGGGGCCGGGAGTGCGAACTCCCGGCCCCTTCGGGCGTGTACGGACGGGCTCAGCCCGCGAGGCGCTTGACCGCCGCCTCGACGCGCTCGTCGGTGGCGGTGAAGGCGACGCGTACGAACCGCGCGCCCGCCTCGCCGTAGAAGTCACCCGGCGCGACCAGGATGCCCAGTCCCGCCAGGTGGGCGACCGTCTCCCAGCAGGGCTCGTCGCGGGTCACCCACAGGTAGAGGCTCGCCTCGCTGTGCTCGACCCGGAAGCCGTGCGCCTCCAGGGCCGTGCGCAGGGCCGCGCGGCGGGCCGCGTAGCGCACGCGCTGCTCCTCGACGTGCGCGTCGTCGCCGAGCGCGGCCACCGTGGCGGCCTGCACCGGGGCCGGGGTCATCATGCCGCCGTGCTTGCGGATCTCCAGCAGCTCGCCGAGGACGGCGGCGTCACCGGCGATGAAGGCCGCGCGGTAGCCGGCCAGGTTGGACCGCTTGGACAGGGAGTGGACGGCGACGACGCCCTCGTACGAGCCGCCGCAGACCTCGTCGTGCAGGACGGAGACGGGCTCGGCCTCCCAGCCCAGTTCCAGGTAGCACTCGTCGCTGAAGAGCAGGATGCCGTGCTCGCGGGCCCAGGCCACGATCCGCACGAGCTCCTCCTGTGAGAGGACCCGCCCGGTGGGGTTGGAGGGGGAGTTGAGCCACAGCAGCTTCACGCCGGCCGGGTCGAGGTCCGTCGGGTCGTCGTAGACGACGGCCTCGGCGCCGCACAGCCGCGCGCCGACCTCGTACGTGGGGTAGGCGAGCCGGGGGTAGGCGACCTTGTCCCCGGGGCCCAGGCCCAGCTGGGTCGGCAGCCACGCCACCAGTTCCTTGGAGCCGACGACGGGCAGGACGTTGCGGTGTCCGGCGGCGCTCGCGCCGAGGCGGCCGCGCACCCAGCCCGTGAGCGCGTCGCGCAGGGCGGCCGTGCCCCACACCGTGGGGTAGCCCGGGGAGTCGGCGGCCTCGACGAGGGCGCGCTGGATCAGCTGCGGGACCGGGTCCACGGGCGTGCCGACCGACAGGTCGACGATGCCGTCGGGGTGGGCCGCCGCCGTGGCCTTGTACGGCTCCAGCTTGTCCCAGGGGAAGGCGGGAAGACGGTCGGAAACTGCGGCCACGATGCTCTCTGCTCTCTCTGGGTGCTGGGTGCTGGTTGCGCGTGCGGGGGCGGAAAACGCCTCGGTCCCGTGCGGCGGGCAGGCCGTACGGGACCGAGGGGCGCTACTGCCGTATAGGTCAGTGCTCGCCGTTGATGCCGGCGGGCAGCGCAGCGATGAAGGGGTGATCACGCTCGATCAGGCCCAGCTTGGAGGCACCACCGGGCGAACCGAGCTCGTCGAAGAATTCGACGTTCGCCTTGTAGTAGTCCTTCCACTCTTCCGGAGTGTCGTCCTCGTAGAAGATGGCCTCGACCGGGCAGACCGGCTCACACGCACCACAGTCGACGCACTCGTCCGGGTGGATGTACAAGGACCGCTGGCCCTCGTAGATGCAGTCGACCGGGCACTCTTCGATGCATGCCTTGTCCTTGACGTCGACACAAGGCTCCGCGATGACGTAGGTCACGCTCTCGTTCCTCCTCGGTAGGGCTTTCCATATCGCGCGGGAGCGCGGCGTCGTCGATGCCCGCCCCTAGTATCTCCGTTCCCGGGCACGATCCGAACAGGAGGGGCGGACAGAGCTGTGGAATTCACTGCCGGTGGACGGCTGGAGGTCCGAATTACCCCATCTGACGTGGGTAAACGAGTCTCTGTACGACGGGTGGAGGCCGGAGTGAGCGGATCACCCGAATTCACGGACACGGTCGGGGTGCTCACATCCTGGACCGAGGGTGTGCTCCTGATCACAAAGAAGAACGGCGAGAGCGTCCGGATCGCGGAAGGTTCCCTGGTCGCGGGCAAGACCGTGCCCCCGGCGCCGGCCCGCCGACGGGGTCCGGCGGCCTCCTTCGAGGAGCTCGCGCGCGTCGCAGCGCGGTCCTGGCAGCCGCTGGAGAGCGAGCCGCTGGGCGAGTGGACCCTGCGCGCGGCCGCCGGTTTCACCCGCCGGGCCAATTCGGTGCTCCCCCTCGGCGATCCGGGGATACCCCTGGACGATGCACTCGCGCGGGTGAGCGCCTGGTACGCGGAGCGGGGACTGCCCGCCTACGTGCAGGCCGCGACGGGCGCCGCCGGCACGCAGGAGCTGCTCTGCGCCGAGCTGGAGCGGCGCGGCTGGGCCGCCGAGGTGTCGGCGGAGGTGTGGACCGGGGCGCTGGCGCCGGTGGCCGACGTGGACGCGCCCGCCGCCGGCGACGTACGTCTGACCCGGGTCCCGGACGAGGAGTGGCTCGGGCGCTACGGCAAGGTCACCGACCCGGACCTGGCCCGGCGGATGCTGGTCGAGGGGCCGTCGGTGTGGTTCGCGGCGCTGCCCGGCGGCCGGGCCGTGGGGCGGTGCGTGGTGGACGGCCGGTGGGCCGGCTTCGCGGCGGTGACGGTCGATCCTGCGTCCCGGCGCGAGGGCCTGGCGACGGCGGTGATGGCCGCGCTGGCCCGGCGGGCCCTGGAGGAGGGCGCGTCCGCGGGGTGGCTCCAGGTCGAGACGGACAACGCGGGGGCGCGGGCGCTGTACACGGGGCTGGGCTTCGCGACGCACCACGCCTACCACCACTACCGGGCGGCGGCGTGACGTCCGTCTGGCGGGAGCAGTTCGCGGAGCAGGCGCGCTCGGAGCGGCCGGACCTGGCGGTGCTGTGCCTGCTGCTGGCGGCGGAGGCGGACCCGGAACTGGACGAACGCGCCATGGACTGGGCGCAGATCGAGCTGGACCGGCTGGCCGGGATGCTGCCGTACGGGCTGCGGGGCGCCCGGGCGTGGGCCTCGGCGGTGAGCGAACTGCTCGGCGGGCGCCTCGGCTTCCACGGCACCCCGGCGGACTACGACCGGCTGTCCTCCTCGCTGCTGCACGAGGTCCTGCGGCGCCGGCGCGGGCTGCCGATCCTGCTGTCCGTGGTCTGGCTGGAGGTGGCCCGGCGGGCGGGCGCGCCGGTGTACGGGCTCGGTCTGCCGGGGCACTTCGTGGTGGGCTTCGGGGACCCGGAGGAGGGCGTGGTGGTGGACCCCTTCGCGGGCGGCGCGTCCCTGGGCGCGGGGCCGGCGGAGCTGGCGGCGGGCCCGCGGACACCGGCCCGGACGCTGGACATCGTGCTGCGGATCCTGAACAACATCCGGGCCTGGGCCGCCACCCGCCCGGAACAGTCCGGGGTGGCCCTGTGGGCGCTGGAGCTGTCGCTGCTGCTGCCGTCGCACCCGGCGACGCTGCGCTACGAGCGGGCGCGGCTGCTGGTGGAGCGGGGCGCCTTCCGCGAGGGCGCGGCCGAGCTGGAGGCGTACGCCGACGTCGTCGCCGCGGTGGACTCCGGCGCGGCGGCGCGGATCCGCGGCGAGGCCGCTTCCGCGCGTGCGCTGCTGAACTGACGCGCCCGCTGCACGGACGCCCCCGCCCCGCCCCCCACGAAACGAAGGGGGCGGGGCGGGGGGCGCGAGCGGCTAGCCGGCGTTGGTGTCGACGACCACGGTCCGTTCGGCCGTGGTCTTGCCGCGCAGCGCCTTGGTGAGGGCTCCGGCGATGTCCTGCGGGGTGACCGGCGTCTTGGCGCCGGTGCCGCGGGTGATCAGGATCCCGTCGAAGGTGTTCCCGTAGACCGCCTTCAGCGCCTCCAGGTCGTACTTCTCCGTGAGGTGGCCGTCCACGGCCTGCATGCTGAGGAACTTCGGCAGGGACTTGCTGCCGAACGGGACGGACTTGGTGCCCACCTTGACCGTGGCGTTGGCGGACATCGCGGGCTCCGCGAACTCCTTCATCGCCCGGTCGAGTTCGGCCTGGTCGATGGTCGGCGCCTTGGTGGTGACCGGCAGGTCGACCACTGCGGCCTGGCCGGTGGCGACCTGGTCGCGGAAGGCCTTCTCGACCTTCTCCAGGGAGGCGTCCACGTCGAGGGCGGTGCCGGGCGCGCCGGGCACGGCCACGGGCTTGCCGGTGTCGAACTTGATCGTGCCCTCGGTGACCGAGCCGGAGGCGCCCGCGAGCTCCTGGAGCGCGACCTGGAGCTTCTCCTCGTCGACCGGGATCACGGGGTCGGCGACGCGCTCGTTGCCCAGGAGCGAGCCGATGACCGTGACGGGGTTGTAGTCACTGCCGGCCGCGTTGCGGACGGTGGTCTGGCTGTCCAGGGTCAGGCCGGCCTTCTCGGGCTTCAGCTCGACCTGCTTGCCGCCGACGCTGAGCTGGATCGGGGCGCCGGCGCGGGTGCCGAAGGCCGTCTGGAGCTTGGAGACGGCCTCGTCGCGGCTGCCGCTGATGTCGACGCCGAGGACGGTGGTGCCCTTGGGGACGTCGGAGTGGTTCAGGAGCAGCCCGGCGCCGTAGGCCACGCCGAGGAGCGCCACGACGCCGCCGCCGAGCAGGACCAGCTTGGAGCGGCCCTTCTTGGCGGGCTTGGCGGCCTTGGCCGGCTTCGCGGGCTTGGCGGGCTTGCCGTCGGCCTTCGGCTGGGCCGGGGTCACGGGGCCCGGTCCGGCCGGGGCGAGGGGCCCCGCCGGGTCGAGCTCGGGGCCGGGCCAGCGCGGCGCCTCCCCGACGGGGGAACCGGCGCCGGGGCCACCGGGGCCGCCCATGGGGCCGCCGGCCGGGCCGGTGGTGAAGCCGGTGGGGCCGGCCGGGCCGCCGTCGGCCTGGCTGCCGTAGACCGGGAAGGCCTCGGTGCTGGGTCCGGCGTCGCCCTGGCCGCTCCCGTACGCGGGGAAGCCCTGGGTCGAGCCGACGCCCGGGCCGCCGGGCAGCGGGCCCGCGGGGGCCGGGGCGAAGCCCTGCCCGTAGTCCGCGACGGGCGGCGGCGGGGTGCGCGGCGGCGCGTAGGCCGCGTCCGGCGGCTGCGGGGCCTGGACGCGCGGGGGCGGCGTGGGGCCGGGAGCCGGGGCGGGCGCGGGCCGCTGCCCGAGCGGCGGCTGGCCGGGGGCGGGCGCGGGCCGCTGTCCGAGCGGGGCCTGGCCGGGAGCGGGCGCGGGCCGCTGCCCGAGCGGCGGCTGGCCGGGAGCGGGGGCCGGGGCCGGAGCGGGCGCGGGGGCCGGGGCGGGCGCGGGCGCGGCGGCGGCCGGCTTGCGCGGGGCGAACCAGTTGCTCGCCGCCTCCTGGGCTCCGGCCGGTCCCTGGCCGCGGCCCGGCTCCGGCGCGGCCTCGATCCGGGTCGGCTGGGGCTTCGGGCGCGACGGCAGCGGCGGTTCGGCGCTCCGCCCGGGCGTCGGCTCCGGCTCCTGCTCCTGCTGCGCTCCGGCGTCCGCCGGGGCGGAGCCGGACGAGCCGGAGTTGGTGCCCATCGACTTGCGCACGACCACCGGCGGGATCGGCCGCGAACCCGGGATGTTGATCCGGATCCGGGTCGTCAGGGTGGTCTCGGTCTTGGGCCCGTCGGATTCGGGCGTGGACGGCTTCGAGGTCACAGGGTTCTCCTCCGGAGCGGTCGTCGCGCCGTGCCCAGGCGGCACACTCGTGGCCGGGGACTGGCCGGTTCCATACGGTGGCGTCCCCGAGGGGTAAGCGGCTCCACCGTGCCCCTTGGGCCCGGAGGACGAACTGTCGGTTTCACGACTCAAGGCAGGTTCTCCCGGTTGGCTCCGCCGCCCGTCATACCGTGCGCGGGCAGCTCGGCGGCCGGTCCACCATACTGGCCGTGGCCCGCGCGCAACTGACCGACTGGAATCAGGGGTTCCTCATAGGCCCCGCCAAACCCCCCTGAAGCGGCCCGCGAGCCCGCGCGCAGGTCCCCGTACCGGACTCCTACGAGGTCCGACACCACGTCACTTGGCGGGCCCCGCGGCCGAAACCGGACGATCCAGCGGGCCGCGCATCGTGGCGCAGATCACAGCGAGAGCCGTTCCACCCAAAAGGTAGACGTACATGCCCATTCCGGACGAACTGAGGAGGAAGTCGCCCTCGGGGCGCGGGACGCCGAGCATCACGTAGGACAGGAACCAGCCGACCGCGGCCCCGCCCACCCCGAGGCCCGTCCCCAGCGCGATGCGTCCGCCGAGGAACAGCCCGAACAGGGCCAGCAGCGCGAGCAGCAGGCCGACGGGGAACCACAGGTCCACCACGAGCCAGCCGGCCGCGCCCGTCAGTGCGCCCAGGACCAACAGACCCAGACAGGCGGCGATCCGCCCCGCCGTCAGCGCGCCCGTCACGCTCCCACCCCCGCGAAGAGGTCGTGTTCACGCGTTCCCGCCGGCACGCCGGGCCGCCCGGCGGCCAGTTCGTAGTACTCGCGGGCGAACAGCGGCTGCGCCAGGTCGTTGGAGAGGGCGAAGAAGGGCCCGTCCACGGCGATCTGGGTGGCGTGGGCCCGCATGGCGGCCGTCTTCGCCGCCACGTAGGCCTCGTCGGCGTCGATCTCGGCGGTGATCCGCTCGTCGTCGACCACGCCCGGCACGTCCTTCGGCGAGGCGAGCCCCGGGAAGGGGACCGTGCCGACGGCGCTGCGCAGCCGCTCGAAGCCCTCTTCGACCACCGAGAGCGGAACGCGGTTCCAGTAGATCTTCCCGATGGCGTGCGGCTCGCCGAGGTCGCGCCGGTAGGCCTTCTCCGCGGCCAGTTCGGCGCCGCGCATGGCGACCCGGTGGGCCTGGATGTGGTCGGGGTGCCCGTACCCGCCGTCGGGGTCGTACGTGACGAGCACCTGCGGGCGCAGCTCCCGGATCACCTCCACGAGGTACGCGGCGGCCTCGTCCACGTCGGCCGACCAGAAGGCCTCCGGGCGGTGGTTCTGCGGGGCGCCCATCATCCCCGAGTCCCGGAAGCGGCCGGGGCCGCCGAGGAACCGGTGGTCGTGGACGCCCAGTTCGGCCATCGCGGCGGCGAGCTCGCCGATGCGGTGGGCGCCGAGCGCGTCCTCGCGGTCGGCCGCCAGGTGGGCGAGGCCGGGCGGGATGACCTCGCCCTCCTCGCCCAGGGTGCAGGTCACCAGCGCGACGTGCGCGCCCTCGGCCGCGTACTTGGCCATGGTGACGCCGTTGTTGATCGACTCGTCGTCGGGGTGCGCGTGCACGAGGAGCAGACGACGGGCGGGAAGACCGTTCATGCGCCCTAGCGTAGGGGGTGCTCCGCCGGCGGGGCCGGAGCCCGGCCAGGACCGGACACCTCTAGAACTTGAGGCCGCTGATCATGGTCGCCACGTTGTTGGTGAGCTGACTGAGGGTCGGCGCCACGGTGGAGCTCGCCAGGTAGAAGCCGAGGAGCACACAGACCACGGCATGCCCCGCCTTCAGGCCCGACTTGCGGACCAGCAGGAAGACGATGACGCCCAGCAGCACCACGGCGGAGATCGAGAGTGCCACGGCGTTTCACCTCCACGTCGAGCGGACACATCAGTACGCGTATTCGTGCTCGGCAGAGTCATACCCACCGTGCGCTACGGATCATAACTTTCCGTACCAGCGCATCGGTCGAAATCCAGCAGCACGAGGGGCGCATGCCGCGCACGCGTGGGGTCACGGGGAGGCCGGCCGGAGGGGCTGTACGCCTCCCCGGCCGGCTGTCGGCACCCGCACGGCCGCACGGGACCCAGGCTGCATGCCTCAGATCTCGGGGCAGAAACGGTCAAGTTGCCCCCGTGTAAACGGCGTTGGGGACGGCAGGCGGGGCATCCGTGCCGGGCACATGACGGGTGGCCGGAAATGATCGGTCCCCGTCCTCGGCTATCCCTTCGTCAGCGGACCCGGCGAAGGCGGAGGCGTCGGGAGCACCTGCCGCTCCGCCGCGAAGTGGCAGGCCGAGGGGTGCGCCGCCGGACCGGAGGGGAAGACCGCCGGGACCGCGAGCAGCGGCACCTCCGTCGTGCAGCGCGACTGCGCCTTCCAGCAGCGGGTGCGGAAGCGGCAGCCCGACGGCGGGTTGGCCGGGGACGGCACGTCCCCGGTGAGGATGATGCGCTCGCGGTACGCGCGGGCCTCCGGGTCCGGCACCGGGACGGCCGACAGCAGGGCCTGGGTGTACGGGTGGGTGGGGTGGTCGTAGATCTGGGAGTCGGAGCCGATCTCGACGACCCGGCCCAGGTACATGACACCGACCCGGTCCGAGATGTGCCGGACGATCGACAGGTCGTGCGCGATGAAGACGTAGGACAGGTTGAACTCGTCCTGGAGCTTCTCCATCAGATTGATGACCTGCGCCTGCACGGAGACGTCCAGCGCGGAGACCGGCTCGTCGGCGACGATGATCTCCGGCTGGAGCGCGAGGCCCCGGGCGATCCCGATGCGCTGGCGCTGGCCGCCGGAGAACTGGTGCGGGTAGCGGTTGATGTACTCCGGGTTCAGGCCGACCACGTCCAGCAGCTCCTGGACCTTGCGGCGCCGGTCGCCCTTCGGGGCGACCTCGGGGTGGATCTCGTACGGCTCGCCGATGATGTCGCCGACCGTCATCCGCGGGTTCAGCGAGGTGTACGGGTCCTGGAAGACCATCTGGATGTTGCGGCGCACCGCCTTCAGGGCGCGCCCCGACAGCTTGGTGATGTCCTCGCCCTTGTAGGCGATCGAACCGGCCGTCGGGCGCTCCAGGTTGACCAGCATCTTGGCCACGGTCGACTTGCCGCAGCCGGACTCCCCGACGATGCCCAGGGTCTCGCCGGCGCGCAGCTCGAAGGAGACCCCGTCGACCGCCTTGACGGCGCCGACCTGCTTCTTGAACAGCACGCCCTGGGTCAGGGGGTAGTGCTTGACCAGGTCCTTCACTTCCAGAAGGGACTCAGCCATGGAGGCACTCCTTCCAGAAGAAGCAGGCGCTGGTGCGCTCCTCGTCGACCCGCGCGAGCGGGGGGACCTCGGTCCGGCAGACGGCCTGCGCCATCGGGCAGCGGGGGTTGAAGGCGCAGCCGGGCGGGATGGCCAGCAGGTTCGGCGGCAGGCCCTTGATCGCGTACAGCTCCTGTCCCTTCTGGTCCAGGCGCGGGATGGAGTCCAGCAGACCGCGGGTGTACGGGTGCGCGGGCGCCTTGTAGATCTCGTGGACGGGGGCCGCCTCGACGATCCGGCCCGCGTACATGACGGCGATCTTGTCGGCGACGTCCGCGACCACCCCGAGGTCGTGGGTGATCAGGATGAGGCCCATGTTCAGCTCGCGCTGGAGCTCGGCCAGCAGGTCCATCACCTGGGCCTGGACGGTGACGTCCAGGGCCGTCGTCGGCTCGTCGGCGATGATCAGCGAGGGCTCCAGGGCCAGTGCCATGGCGATCATGATGCGCTGGCGCATGCCGCCGGAGAACTGGTGCGGGTAGTCCCCCACGCGCTGCTTCGCCGCCGGGATCCTCACCCGGTCCATCAGGTCGATCGCCTTGACCTTGGCGTCCCTGCGGGACATCCCGCGGTGGACCTCGTACATCTCGCCGAGCTGCGCCCCCACGCTCAGGACCGGGTTCAGGGAGGAGAGTGCGTCCTGGAAGATCATCGCCATGTCGGCGCCGCGGATCCGGCGCCGTTCGTCCTCCTTCATCTTCAGCAGGTCGCGGCCCTTGAAGAGGATCTCGCCGCCCGTGATCCGGCCCGGCGGCATGTCCAGGATGCCCATCACGGCCTGGGCGGTGACCGACTTGCCGGAGCCGGACTCGCCGAGCACGGCGAGCGTCTCGCCCTCGTCCACCGCGTAGTCGACGCCGTTGACCGCCTTCGCGACTCCGTCGCGCGTCTTGAATTCCACGTGCAGGTCGCGGACTTCGAGCAGCATGTGCGGGGCTCCTCAGCGCAGCTTGGGATCGAGGGCGTCGCGCACCGCGTCGCCGAGCATGATGAAGGCGAGCACGGTCAGGCTCAGCGCGCCCGCCGGGTAGAGCAGCATGTGCGGGGCGTTGCGGATCTGCGAGGCCGCGTTGGAGATGTCGATGCCCCAGGAGACGGTGGGCGGGCGCAGGCCGACGCCGAGGAAGGACAAGGTGGCCTCCAGGGCGATGTACGTGCCGAGCGCGATGGTGGCGACGACGATGACGGGGGCGATGGCGTTGGGCGCCACGTGCCGCAGCAGCATCCGGCCGTTGCCGGCGCCCAGGGCGCGGGCGGCCTGGACGTAGTCGTTCTGCTTGGCGGTGATCACCGAGCCGCGGGCGATGCGCGCGATCTGCGGCCAGCCGAGCAGGATGATGAAGCCGACCACCGGCCAGACGGTGGTGCTGGTGACCACGGACAGGAAGACGAGGCCGCCGAGGACCACCGGGATGCCGAAGAAGATGTCGGCGACCCGGGAGAGCAGGGCGTCGCTCCAGCGGCCGAAGAAGCCGGCGAGCCCGCCGAGCACGGAGCCGAGCAGGGCCGCGCCGAGGGTGGCGCAGACACCGACGGTGATGGAGGCGCGGGCGCCGTGGACGGTGCGGGTGTAGACGTCGCAGCCCTGCGTGTCGTAGCCGAAGGGGTGTCCGGAGGCGGAGCCCTGCTGCGACTTGGACAGGTCGCAGCGCAGCGGGTCGCCGTCGGCGATGAGCTGGGGCCAGATCGCGATGAGCACCAGGAAGAGGATCAGCAGCGAGGAGAGGATGAAGACCGGGTTGCGGCGCAGCTGGTGCCAGGCGTCGGACCACAGCGAGCGGGCCCGTCCGCCGGAGGCGGCCGGCGCGGGCTCGCCGGGGCCGGCCGCTCCCCGGGGCCCGGGGCCCTGTTCCAGGCTCTCGGCCTCGTCCAGGGCCAGGTCCATCGCTCCGCCCTGACCGGTGGGGGACATCGCCTCGTGCGGACGGGGTCCGACGGGGTCGTAGCTCTCGGGGCGTTCGGGCTCAGGCATAACGGATCCTCGGGTCCAGGACCGCGTAGAGCAGGTCGACGAGCAGGTTCGCCAGCAGGAAGACGATGACGAGGATGGTCACGAAGCCGACCACGGTGGGCGAGTTGTTGCGCAGGATGCCCTGGTAGAGCTGGTAGCCGACGCCGTGGATGTTGAAGATCCGCTCGGTGACGATGGCGCCGCCCATCAGGGCGCCGATGTCGGTGCCGATGAAGGTGACCACGGGGATCAGGGAGTTGCGCAGCAGGTGACGGGTGATGACCCGGTGGCGCGGCAGGCCCTTGGCGACGGCGGTGCGCACGTAGTCGGCCTTCACGTTCTCGGCGATGGAGGTGCGCGACAGCCGGGTGACGTAGGCGAGGGAGACCAGCGCGAGCACGATGCCGGGCAGGATCAGCTCGCCGAAGGGGGCGTCCGGGGAGACGGTGGGCCGGACCCAGCCCCATTTCACGCCCAGGACGAACTGCAGCAGGTACCCGGTCACGAAGGTGGGCACGGAGATGACCACGAGCGTGAGGACCAGCAGGGTGGTGTCGACGGCCTTGCCCCGGCGCAGTCCGCTGACCACGCCGAGGGTGATGCCGACGAGGATCTCGATGACGATCGCGACGACGGTCAGGCGCAGGGTGACGGGGAAGGCCGTGGACATCAGGGAGGTGACCTTCTGTCCGTTGAAGGCCGTGCCGAAGTCGCCCTGGAAGATCTGGCCCATGTAGTGGAGGTACTGCTCCCACAGGGGCCGGTCGAGGTAGAGGTCCTTGCGGATGCGCGCGGCGGTGGCGGGGTCGGGGGCCTTGTCCCCGAAGAGGGCCGCGACCGGGTCGCCGAGCGCGTACACCATGAAGAAGATCAGGAACGTGCTGCCGATGAACACGGGGATCATCTGGAGCAGCCGCCGGATCACATAACGTCCCATGGACTGCTCCAGGATCGATCCGTACGGGGGTCAGCTGACCTTGATCTGGTCGTAGACCGGGACGCTGAACTGGTTGAGGGCCACGTCCGAGACCCGTTCGGAGTAGCCGGCGCTGCCGTTCTGGTACCAGAGCGGGATGGAGGGCATCTGCTCGGCGAGGATCTTCTCGGCGTCCTGGAACTTCGCGGTCGCCTTGGCGGCGTCGCTCTCCCGGTTGGCCTCGTCGACGAGCGCGTCGAACTCCTTGTTGCTGAACTTCCCGTAGTTGGAGGAGGCGCCGGTGTAGTAGAGCGGCTCCAGGAAGTTCTGGATCAGCGGGTAGTCGGCCTGCCAGCCGGAGCGGAACGGGCCGGTCAGCTTGAAGCTGCTCTGCTGGTTCCTGAAGTCGGCGAAGGTGCCCACCGGGTTGACGGTGCAGACCGGGCCCTCGCCCAGCGCGTTGTTGATGCTGTTGCAGACGGCGTCCATCCAGTCGCGGTGCGAACCGGTGTCGACGTTCGAGGTGAGCGTGACCTTGCCGCCGGGCAGTCCGCCGCCCTCCTGGATGAGCTTCTTGGCCTCGGCCGGGTCGTAGGCGCAGGCGTCGCCGCAGGCCGTCGCGGAGAAGCCGCCCTTCTCGCCGAGGGCCGGTGAGGTCCAGTCCTTGGCCGGGGTGCGGGTCTCGCGGAAGATCTGCTTGGTGATCTCGTCGCGGTTGATGGCCCGCGAGATGCCCCGGCGCACCTTCTCCAGGCCCGGCTTGCCCCACTGGGCGTCGTACAGCGGGAAGGTGAGGGTCTGGATGATGAGGGCCGGCTGGTTGATGTACCGGTCGCCGAGGTCGTTCTTGACGTTCTTCAGCTGCTGCGCCGGAACGTCGTCGACGAGGTCGAGGTTGCCGGAGATCAGGTCGGTGTAGGCGGTGTTGTTGTCGGTGTAGACCTTGAGGTCGACGCCGCCGTTCTGCGCCTTGTCCTCGCCCGCGTAGCCGTCCCACTTGCGCAGCTTCATGCCGGTGCCCTTGGTGTACGAGTCCACCAGGTACGGGCCGTTGCCGACGGGCTTGTTCAGCCAGCCGGTGTGGTCGGTGAAGAAGGCCTTGGGCAGCGGGGAGAAGGCCTGGTAGCCGAGGGTCTCGGGCCAGGTGGAGAACTTGTCCTTGAGGGCGACCGTGAAGGTCCTGGCGTCCTTGACGACCAGTCCGGACATGGTCTTGGCTTTGGGCTCGCCGGACTCCGGGTGGACGTCGGCGTAGCCCACGATGTGGGAGAAGAACGGCGCGTTGTTCTGCTTGTTGCGGACGTCCGCGCCGTAGTTCCAGGCGTCCACGAAGGACTGCGCGGTGACCGGCTCGTCGTTGCTGAACTTCCAGCCGTCCTTCAGCGTGACCGTGAAGTTCTGGCTGTCGGTCGTCTCGATCTTCTCGGCGAGCATGTTCTTGGCCTCGCCGGTCTTCGGGTCGTAGCGCTTGAGTCCCCGGAAGAGCATGTCGAGGACCTTGCCGCCCTGCACCTCGTTGGTGTTCGCCGGTTCGATCGGGTTCTGCGGGTCACCCCACGAGGAGCTGACGATTCCGGCGCCGCCGCCCCCGCCTCCGTCGTTGTCGCCGCCGCCGCAGGCCGTCGCCGCGAGGGCGACGGCCACCGCACATGCGGCCCACTTGGCGTGGGTGGCTCCGCGCATGGAGTGCCTCCTTGATCCCAAGACTCACGTGGGGTCAATGTCACCCTATGTGGGGTCACGTGCACTCCTCGTTGGACCGATTGCACCCCCGCGTCACTCCCCTGTCACCCCTGCGAGTGCACGGCCGGCCCCCGGGGGCGCCGAACGCCGACGGCCGGTCCCCGGCGCCGTGGGGCGCCGGGGACCGGCCGTGGGAACGTGCGGTTCGCGGGTCAGACGGCCAGGATGGCCTTCTCCTCCGCGAAGTGGCACGCCGAGTCGTGCGCGGCCGGGGTGTCCTGGCCCTTGAAGCGCTCCGGGATCGCCAGCAGCGGCTCCTCGGTGGAGCACTTGTCCTGCGCCTTCCAGCAGCGGGTGCGGAAGCGGCAGCCCGACGGCGGGTTGGCCGGCGACGGGACGTCACCGGTGAGGATGATCCGCTCGCGGCCCTCGCGGGCCTCCGGGTCGGGGACCGGGACGGCCGACAGCAGCGCCTGCGTGTACGGGTGCGTCGGGTGCTCGTAGATCTGGGCGTCCGTGCCGATCTCGGCCATCTTGCCCAGGTACATGACGCCCACGCGGTCCGAGATGTGCCGGACGATCGACAGGTCGTGCGCGATGAAGAGGTAGGAGAGGTTGAACTCGTCCTGGAGCTTCTCCATCAGGTTGATGACCTGCGCCTGCACCGACACGTCGAGCGCGGAGACCGGCTCGTCGCAGATGATGATCTCGGGCTGGAGCGCGAGGCCGCGGGCGATGCCGATGCGCTGGCGCTGGCCGCCGGAGAACTGGTGCGGGTAGCGGTTGATGTACTCCGGGTTCAGGCCCACGACGTCCAGGAGCTCCTGGACCTTGCGGCGCCGGTCGCCCTTGGGAGCCACCTCGGGGTGGATCTCGTACGGCTCGGCGATGATGTCGCCGACCGTCATGCGCGGGTTCAGCGAGGTGTACGGGTCCTGGAACACCATCTGGATGTTGCGGCGGACGGCCTTGAGGGCCTTGCCGGACAGCCGGCTGATGTCCTCGCCCTTGTAGAGCACCTCACCCGCGGTGGCCCGCTCCAGGTTCATCAGGAGCTTGGCGACCGTGGACTTGCCACAGCCGGACTCGCCGACGATGCCGAGGGTCTCGCCCTGGTACAGGTCGAAGGAGATGCCGTCGACCGCCTTGACGGCGCCGACCTGCTTCTTGAACAGGATGCCCTGGGTCAGCGGGAAGTGCTTGACCAGGTTGCGGACCTGGAGGATCGGCTCGCGCCCGGAGGCGTTCTTGGTGAGCTCAGCCATGGATCTGATCCTTCCAGAAGTGGCACGCGCTGCCGCGGCCGGGCAGTTCGGTGCCGTCCTGCTCGGTGACCGGGTGCAGGACCGGGATCTCCGTACGGCAGATGTCCTGCGCCTTGGGGCAACGCGGGCTGAAGGCGCAGCCCGCGGGGATGCGGAGCAGGTTGGGCGGCAGGCCCTTGATCGCGTAGAGCTCCTGGCCCTTCTGGTCCAGGCGCGGGATCGAGTCGAGCAGGCCGCGGGTGTACGGGTGGGACGGGCGCTTGTAGATCTCGTGGACCGGGGCGGTCTCGACGATGCGGCCCGCGTACATGACCGCGATCTTGTCCGCGACGTCGGCGACGACGCCGAGGTCGTGGGTGATCAGGATCAGGCCCATGTTCATCTCGCGCTGGAGCTCCGCGAGGAGGTCCATGACCTGGGCCTGGACCGTCACGTCGAGAGCCGTGGTGGGCTCGTCGGCGATGATCAGGTCGGGCTCCAGGGCCAGCGCCATGGCGATCATGATGCGCTGGCGCATACCGCCGGAGAACTGGTGCGGGTAGTCGCCCACGCGCGCCTTGGCGGCGGGGATCTTCACGCGGTCCATGAGCTCGACGGCCTTGACCTTCGAGTCCTTCTTGGACATGCCCCGGTGGACCCGGAACATCTCGCCGAGCTGGTCGCCCACCGAGTAGACCGGGTTCAGGGAGGACAGCGCGTCCTGGAAGATCATCGCCATCTTGTTGCCGCGGAGCTTGCGGCGCTCCTCGTCAGACATCTTGAGGATGTCCTTGCCGTGGAAGCGCACCTCGCCGCCGGCGATCCGTCCGGGCGGGCTGTCGAGGATGCCCATGATCGCCTGAGCGGTGACGGACTTGCCGGAGCCGGACTCGCCGAGCACCGCGAGGGTCTCGCCCGAGTTGACGCTGTAGCTCACGCCGTTGACGGCCTTGGCGACCCCGTCACGGGTCTTGAACTCGACCTGGAGGTTGTCCACCTCCAGCAGCGGCGCGGTGGACCGGCCACCCGTCTCCGCAACGCTGAGAATCTCCGACGTGGTCACGCCGCCACCTTCGTCCTGCTTGCTGATGTTGTCTCGGGGCATCGGGCGGCCCTACCGGAGCTTCGGGTCGAGCGCGTCACGCAGGCCGTCGCCGACGAAGGCGAAGCCGAGCACGGTGACGACGACGAACAGGCTGGGGTACACCCACAGGTAGTCATTGACGCCGATGAAGGCCTGCCCGGCCGCCAGCATGTTGCCCCACTCCGGGACGTCGACGGGAACGCCGGCGCCGAGGAAGGACAGCGCCGCCACACCGATGATCGTGGTGCCGACGTTGAAGGTCGCGTAGACCAGCACGGCGGTCAGCGAGTTGGGCAGGATGTGGGTACGGACGATCCGCCAGCCGCCGGCGCCGAGCGCCTTGGCCGCGTGGACGTAGTCCATCTCGCGCACCGACAGGATCGAGCTGCGCAGCAGCCTGGACACGGTCGCCCAGGAGAAGATCGCCAGCGAGATGATCACCGGGGTGATGCCGCGGCCGGTGACCAGGATGATGACGACGGCGCCGATCATCAGCGGGAACGCGAGGAAGACGTCCGCGATGCGCATGACCAGGGTGTCGGCGAAGCCGGCGAAGTAACCGGCGATGGCGCCGAGGGCGACACCGATCAGCACCGCGAAGAAGATCGAGGCGAGGCCGACGAACATGGCGACGCGGGTGCCGGCTATGAGGCGCGAGAACATGTCGCGGCCCAGGGCGTCGGTACCCATCCAGTGCGTGCCGTTGGGAGAGGCGAGCGTGTTCTCCAGGTCCTGTGCCGACGGGTCGAACGGGGCGAACATGTCGCCGAACGCCGCGGTCAGGAACAGCAGGGTGATGATCACGAGACCGACCACGGCCAGCTTGTTCTGGACGTAGCGGTGGCGGATCTCGCCCCACTGGCTCAGTTGCTTGGGTGCGGGTTCGGCGGGGGCCGAAGCGGGCGACACGGGGTTCTCGTCCCCGATCGCCGGGCTCGTTGCGAGCTCAGACATGAGGAAATCCTCCTTGGGGGGCGGTCAGCTGAGGCGGATACGCGGGTCGAGGGCCGCGTACAGCAGGTCCACGATGAGGCTGAGGACGACGAAGATCGCGACGCTGTAGGTCACGACACCGATCACGATCGGGTTGTTCTGCTGCTGAATCGCCTGAACCAGTGCCAGACCGACACCGTCCCAGTTGAAGATCGCCTCGGTGATGAGGGCACCACCGAGAAGCGCGCCGAACGAAATGCCCAGGTAGGTGACCACGGGAATGGACGAGTTGCGCAGCACGTGCTTGAACAGCACGCGGCGGCGCGGAAGTCCCTTGGCCACGGCGGTCTTCACGTAGTCCGCGCGCAGCACCTCCAGCATCGTGCCGCGGGTGAGGCGGGCGACGAAGGCGATGTCGGTGATGGCGAGGGTGATCGCCGGAAGGACCATGCCTTCGAGCTTGTCTCCGCCGAGCTGCGGGAACCACTGGAGTTCCACGGCGAAGTACTTCATGAGCAGCATGCCGATCACGAAGGTCGGGAAGCCCACGGCCATGGTCGTAAAAAATGTCGTGACCATGTCGAGAATGCTGTATCTGTAGAGCGCGGCGATGATGCCCACGCCCATGCCGAACACCGTGACGAGGACGATGGCCAGCAGGGCCAGCTTCGCCGTGTTCTGAAGCTTGGGGGCGAGGATCTCGGAGACCTCGCGGCGCTGCACGAAGTCCTCACCGAGGTCGCCGGTGGCGACCTTCGCGACGTAGTTCACGTACTGCTCGGGCAACGACTTGTCGAGCCCGTAACGCGCCTTGAGTTCCGCGACCACTGCGGGGTCACGTGCCTTGTCGCTGCCCGCGATCGAACCCACGGGATCGCCGGGGAGTACGAACAGACACGCGAACAGAACCATGGTCGCGCCTATGAGGACAATGACCATCTGCCCGAGGCGACGGGCGACGTACCTTCCCATGTTTTGCCTCTCTACCTGGCCACTTCTGGGAGCAGCGGCCTCCAGCCCAAGGAACGGGCCGGCTCTCGGCGTGCGGGGGTTGCCCGCGGATGTGAGGGGTGCCGAAGTGAAAACGGCCTGCCGAGCGGGGCCGCGGCCCACCGGTCACCCGGGGGCCGCGGCACGTTCGCTCCTGACGGATATACCGTCCGAACCGATTACTTCTTGAGCGAGATCTTCTCGAGGATCGGGTCCTCGTTGAAGTTGATGTCGTCCAGACCGTTGAACTTGTCGGTCGCCATCAGGCGGAACTGGGAACGGTTGAAGGTCGGGATGAGCGCCATGTCGTCCATGGCCATCTTCTCGGCCTGCTGGTACATCTTGATGCGAGCGGCCTCGTCCTTGGTGGCGCGGGCCGTGTCGATCAGCTTGTCGAACTCCGGGTTGTTGTAACGGACGCGGTTGTCACCGGTCACGTTGCCCTCAGCGTCCTTCGCCATGGAAGACGAGTGCAGGAGCGGGAAGAGGAAGTTCTCCGGGGTCGGGTAGTCGGCGCCCCACGCGAAGCGGTAGACACCGGTGGCCTGGGAACCCTGCTGCTCCTTGAGCATGCCCGGGAAGTCCTTGCCGTCCAGCTTGACCTTGACGCCGAGGACGTCCTCGATCTGCTTCGCGAAGGCCTGGACCCACTCTTCGTGGCCCGCACCGGTGTTGAAGCTGAACTTGAGCTCGCTGCCGGGCTTCAGGCCCGCCTTCTCGGCGTGCTCCTTGGCCTTGGCGGGGTCCTGCTTGATGCAGGAGACGCAGAGGTCCTTCTGGTACGCCTTCGGGAACGCCGGCGGCACGATGGTCGTCGACGGGGTCTGGAAGCCCTGGAAGACACCCTTGGCGACGGCCTGACGGTCGATCGCGTAGGAGATCGCCAGACGGGCGTCCTTGGAGGCGGTCGGACCGTTGTCACCGATCGGCAGGATGAAGTTCATGCCGTTGGTGTCCTTGGCGAACCACTTGTTCTGCGCCTTGAACTTGGCCTCGGCGGTCTTCAGCATCGGCACGGGGATGTGCGCGTAGTCGAAGGTGCCGGCCTGGAAGCCGTCGTACTCGAGCTGGTGCGCGGTCTTGTCGTTGAGCAGCGTGACCTGGACCTTCTCGAGGGAGGCCTTCTGCAGACCGTAACCGTCGTTGCGGACCAGGTTGATCGCCTTGTTGTGCTCCCACGTGCCGTCCATCTTGAACGGACCGTTACCGATGGGGGCCTCGCCGAAGGCCTTGTCCTCTTCGCCGACCTTGGCCGTCGAGGGAACCGGGCTGTAGGCGTTGTGCGCCGTCTTCAGGACGAACTCGCAGTCCGCCTTGGACAGGTCCACCTTGAGGGTGTTCGCGTCCGGGGTGGTGACACCGCTGAAGGTCTTGGCGGAGCCGTCCTGCAGCTGCTCGTAGCCCTTGATGCCCGCGAAGTGGTACGCCACGTCGGAGGCGGCGGCCTTGTGCGCGGCACGGGCCCAGCCACGGGCGAACGACTCGGCGTTGACGACCTCGCCGTTGGAGAACTTGGTGTCCGGCTTGATCTTGAAGGTCCAGGACGTGCAACCCTCGTCGGACGTCGCCGACTCGGCGAGCGCCGGCTCGGCCAGGCCGTCCGGCGTGTTTCCGTACAGGCCGGTGAACAGGGCGTTGGCCAGCAGGATGCCCGTGGACTCGTGGGCACGCCCCGGGTCGATGGTGTCCGGCTCGGTGCTGCCCATCCGGAACGTGCCGCCGGCGGCGGCACTGCCCTTGTCCTTGCTGTCACCGTCACTGCCGCCACAGGCAGTAGCGGCCAGGGCGACGACAACCGCGCCCACGACCCACTTGGCGCTCTTGGCACCGCGCATGGGTTTCCTCCTCATGAGTCCACTGATCGACTTGAGGGGCAGAGAAACCTCGTCGACACCCCTGACGACGAGCGGATTCCTGCCCATAGTGTGCTCGTGAGTCGGCGCGCTCCCCACAGCGCGTGACCCATTGACCCGAGCTCAATGGAGCCATCCTCGGGGACGGTCAGGCCGTAAACCACACTTAAGTGGTCTCGTTTTCACAACATCGATCCCCGTCAGAAACCCGAAATCCGGACAAACGGATAGGAGACAGACACGTGCGAAACGGACGGTTAGCTCATCTTCCGGAGTGTCACGGTCGGTATGCGGACACTAGAACGCAAAAATCCGCTTGACAAAAGCGAACAGCCCCTCCCTTCACGGACGTCGTGAGGGGCGGGGCTGCTGTGTTTTGCGGGTGATTCGACCACTACGGCCACCGCCCGAGCAAAGCCGGGGGTGGCCGTGGTGGGTCCTACGTGCCTACGACGCCTGGAACGCGCGTGCGCCTGGGGCTACTTGGCGGACTTGGCGCGCGACGCGGTGCGCGAGCGCTCCTTCTGGTCCAGGACGACCTTGCGGATGCGGACGGCCTCCGGGGTCACCTCGACGCACTCGTCGTCGCGGCAGAACTCCAGGGACTGCTCCAGGGAGAGCTTGCGGGGCGGCACCACGTTCTCGGTGTTGTCCGCGGAAGCCGCACGCATGTTGGTGAGCTTCTTCTCCTTGGTGATGTTCACGTCCATGTCGTCGGAGCGCGAGTTCTCGCCGACGATCATGCCCTCGTACACCTCGGTGCCGGGGTCGGTGAACAGGACGCCGCGCTCCTGCAGGTTGATCATCGCGAACGGCGTGACCGAGCCCGCGCGGTCCGCGACCAGCGAACCGTTGTTACGGGTCACCAGCGGGCCGAACCACGGCTCGTAGCCCTCGTGGATGGAGTGCGCGATACCGGTACCGCGCGTACCCGTCAGGAACTCCGTGCGGAAGCCGATCAGACCGCGCGACGGGACTACGAACTCCATGCGGACCCAGCCGGAGCCGTGGTTCGACATGTTGTCCATGCGGCCCTTGCGGACGCCCATGAGCTGCGTGACCGCGCCCATGTGCTCCTCGGGGACGTCGATCGTCATGCGCTCGACGGGCTCGTGCACCTTGCCGTCGATCTCCTGCGTGACGACCTGCGGCTTGCCGATGGTGAGCTCGAAGCCCTCGCGGCGCATCTGCTCGACCAGGATGGCGAGCGCGAGCTCACCGCGGCCCTGGACCTCCCAGGCGTCGGGACGCTCGGTGTCGAGGACGCGCAGCGAGACGTTACCGACCAGCTCGCGGTCGAGGCGGTCCTTGACCTGGCGGGCGGTGACCTTGCGGTCCTTGACCGCGGACTTGGCGTCCGCGCCCTTGCCCGTGCCACCGCGGCCGACCAGCGGCGAGGTGTTCGTGCCGATGGTCATGGAGATCGCCGGCTCGTCCACCGAGATCAGCGGCAGGGCGATCGGGTTCTCCGGGTCGGCCAGGGTCTCGCCGATCATGATGTCGGGGAAACCGGCGACCGCGCAGATGTCACCCGGGCCCGCCACCTCGGCCGGCTTGCGGGTGAGCGCCTCGGTCATCATCAGCTCGGTGATGCGGACGTTCGAGATGGTGCCGTCACGCTTGATCCACGCGACGGTCTGACCCTTGCGCAGCTCGCCCTGCTCGACGCGGACGAGCGCGATGCGGCCGAGGAAGTTGTCGGCGTCCAGGTTGGTGACGTGGGCCTGGAGCGGGGCCTCCTCGTCGTACACCGGGGCGGGGACGTGCTCCAGGATGGTGGAGAAGAACGGCTCCAGGTTGTCGCTGTCCGCGGGGACGGTGCCGTCCTCGGGCTTGGTCAGCGAGGCGACGCCGTCACGGCCGCAGGCGTAGACGATCGGGAACTCGATCTGGTCCTCGTCCGCGTCCAGGTCGAGGAAGAGGTCGTACGTCTCGTTGACGACCTCGTCGATCCGGGAGTCCGGACGGTCGGTCTTGTTGATGCAGAGGATGACCGGCATCTTCGCCTGCAGGGCCTTGCGCAGGACGAAGCGGGTCTGGGGCAGCGGACCCTCGGAGGCGTCCACCAGCAGGACGACGGCGTCCACCATCGACAGACCGCGCTCGACCTCACCACCGAAGTCGGCGTGGCCGGGGGTGTCGATGATGTTGATCGTGATCGGGGCCCCGCCGTCCTTGGGGTGATACTTCACCGCCGTGTTCTTGGCGAGGATCGTGATGCCCTTCTCACGCTCCAGGTCGTTCGAGTCCATCATGCGGTCGTCGAGGTGCTGGTGGGCGGCGAAGGCACCGGCCTGCTTGAGCATGGCATCGACGATGGTCGTCTTGCCATGGTCGACGTGGGCGACGATGGCGACGTTACGGATGTCGTGGCGCGTGGGCACTTCGGCGCTTCTCCCGGGATCGTGGATGGCGTCGCGTACGGTCCGGCACGCGCGCCTCGACCGGGCGAAAACCTGCCACGGCCTTACCCCATGGTACGTCGCGCAGCGGGAACTGCATGCCGGGGGGTCTGTCAAGAGGCCGGACGACTGAGCGCGGCCGGGTGGTGCGTGGGGTGCCCCGACCGCCGTTCCTGCCTGTAATCATGCGGGTCAACGGGTATCCACGACCTTGCCCGCCGGGGATTCGGCGGGCAAGGGACTTGAGTCACATCTGAGGTTGATACCCGCCGGTCACGGCGACAGTCACCCCTTTGTCACCACATCTTCTCCCCCTGGCTTCCTCGGGCCTCCCGGGGTTTCCCCGGGGGACCCGGTCCTCCCCGCCTACTTCCTGTTCTTGTCCCGGGCGGCCTGCGGCTTCTTCCAGCCGATGTCCTGGTAGCGGGGGGCGCCGAGGCCGAAGGCGCCGGCGTTGACCAGGCTCGGCTTGACGGCCACCAGCTCCGGGCGCTGGTAGAGGGGGATGGAGCCGGCCGCGGCCCAGATCCGGGCGTCGGCCTTGCGCATCAGCTCGCGGGACTGCTCCTCGTTCAGCTCGCCCAGGGCCTGGTCGAAGAGCTGGTCGATGTGGTCGGTGCCGACCCGGGTGTAGTTCTGTTCGACGAGGAGCGAGCCGTCCGCCGCCGGCTCCGGCTTGGCGAAGATGGGCCGGGCGTCGGTGGCGGGATAGGCCGTGGCGGGCCAGGAGTACAGGGCCAGGTCGTACTGGCCCGAGGCGACGTGGTCCTTGAAGAAGCTGTCGTCGGCCACCTTGGTGATCTCGGTGTTCACGCCGACCTTGCGGAGCATCTGGGCGATCCGGTCGCCGACCGTGCGCAGGGCCTCCGAGCCGGGGCCGGACGGGAGGACGAAGCGCAGGGTGAGCGCCTTGCCGTCCTTGGCGAGCATGGAGCCCGAGGTGCGGGTGGCCTGCTTGGCCGGGGCCGGGGTGGCCTTGGCGGGCTCGCCGGCGTCACCGTCGAGGACCGGGCCGCGCTTGTGGTCGTCGCCGGCGGCCAGCCGGCCGGCCTGGGCCAGCAGGGCGGCCTCCTGCTGGGCCGCGAAGGGGGCGGGGGCCAGGACCGGGGAGGCGCCGTCCTGCGGACCGCCCCGGGCGAAGGCGTCGGCGTCGACGATCTCCCCGTCCGGGCCGTACACCGGCGCCCCGGCGAGGGCTCCGTCGCCGCTGTGCCCCTCGGGGCCCTCGGGGCGGCTGCCGTGCGTGCCGCCGTGGTCGCTGCGGGCGCCGGGCTTGCCCGCCGGGCGGACCTTCGGCAGCTGCCCGGTCGCGGACCGCAGGTCGCCGTTGGCCCCGTCCTCCTGGCCCACGATGTAGAGGCCGTCGTTCCCGGTGCCCGGGCCCGACGGGGTCTTCCCGTCGTCCTGCTTCGCTTCCCCGGAGCCCTCCGCGCCGCTCTGCGGACCGGCCTTGGCGCCCGCCGGCTCGGTGAGCTTGCCGCCCCGGCGCCAGCCCGCGTCCGCGAGCAGGGCCTGGGCCGCCTGGGTGTCCTGGCCGCCGAGGGCGCCGCTGTTGTCGGCGTACGCCCGCTGCCCGGCCAGGGCGAGGTGGCTGCCGACGGGCTTCGCGGGCAGGCCGAGCGGCTTCAGTACGAGCTCGGCCAGCTCCTTGCGGTCCAGGGCCCGGGCGACCGCCCGGCGCACCCGCTCGTCGGACAGGGGGCCGGACGCGCCGTTCATGGCGAGCTGCGTGTAGGCCGGCTCCAGGGACTTGCGCACCGTGAAGCCGCGCAGGGCCGCCTGCTCGTCGGCGTACCGTTTCACCGCCTCCAGGTGCTTGTGACGGCTCTCCTGCTCGGCCGTGGCCTTGCCCTCGTCCGTGCCGAAGGCGATCGCCCACGACAGGGTGGCCTGCGCCGGGGTCAGCGCGGCCGCCGGACCGTGGGCGGGGGCCCCGCCCGCACCCTTGCCGCCCTGGCCGGAGGCGTCGCGGCGGGCCAGGGCGATCCGGTCGGCGCCCGCCCGGTCGATCTCCGCCATGTCGAGCTTCCCGGCGGCCAGCGCGGCCGGGCGCTCGGCCCGGGGCACCGCCGTCAGGACCAGCGTGTCCAGCTTGGCGGGCCGGCCCCACCAGCGCGGATTGCGGGTCAGGGCCGCGGTGCCGGTCTTCTTGTCGATCGCCCCGAGCGCGAAGGGGCCGGCGGTGACCTTCAGCGCGCCGCGGGCGCCCTCGTTGAAGGCCTCCGGGGTGCCCATCACCTGCTTGGGGTAGAGCGGGGTGAACAGGGAGCGCCAGTCGGAGTACGGCTTGGCGAAGGTGACCTTGACCTCCAGGTCGCTCTTGCCCCTCTCGATCTTCTCGATCCGGTCGTAGCCGGCGTTGCGCGCCGTCCAGAACGCCGAGTCCTTGCCGTTCAGCGCCCGCCACTGCGCCACGAAGTCGGCCGCGCCGACCTCGCGCCCGTCGCTCCAGACCGCCTGCTGGTTCAGCTTGTACAGGACGACCTGCTTGGGCTCCCGCTCGACGACCTCGGCCTTCTCCAGGTAGTCGGGATTGGCCACCGGCCGGCCCTTGGCGTCCAGTACGAACAGCTGGGGCAGCACGGCCCCGGCGATCCGGTTGGTCGTCGCGTCCGCGTCGGCCTGGAACGTGTTCAGGGTGTCGGGGAGGGTGTCCACCGCCCAGCGCAGCACTCCCCCGTCCGCGATCTGGTCGCGGGCGGTCGCGGCGATGTCCGGCCCCGCCGCGGCCGGTCCGCCCTCGTCGTCACCCGCGCCGCAGCCCGTGAGCAGTGGCAGTGCGAGGACTCCCGAGGTCAGGAGCGCCAAGGACCTGCGCCTTCTCTGGGACATGGGTCGTACCTCCGGGGCGGGGCGTGGGGGAAGCATGATCACGTTCGGCGGTATTTGGAGCTGATCACACCGGTTGCCGGAACCCACTGAAATCGACGGCCCGCCGCACGTTTCGCAGCCGCCTCTCGCCACGCCGCGAACCCCACCCGTGCGGACCAATCCCCTGTGCGTGGCCGAGGGGCGGTCCCCCGGGAGAGGGATGAGAATGGGGGCAGGGAGGGGCGCACGGTTCACGCCTGCGCGCCCGCAATCGCTGCACGTCCCTTCACAAGGGGGGACGGGAGGCGCGACACTCGCAGGCGCACATGAGCGTTGCCACCGCAGTCCGGCGGAAGTGAGGGCAAATCATGTCCCTGCAAGACGATCTGAGTGCCGTACGGCGCAACCTGGACGAGTTGACGCGCAAGGTCGAGCAGCTGGAGCAGCAGGCCAGGCGTCAGAAGCCGGGGAGCTCGACGACGGCGTCCGCTCCGGACCCGTCCCGCATGGTGACGGTGCCGGACACCCCGTACGACAGCTCGCTGTGGAAGGACGCCGACGACGAGGGCCTCGGTCTGCGCGACCGCCGCGCACCCTGACGGCGCACGTCCTCTCCGGTCCCTTCCTCTCGGGTCCCTTCCTCTCGGGTCCCCCGACCCACACCCCATCTGGCCCGGCCGCCCCGCGGCCGGGCCTCCTGGGCCACCCCTCATCACTCCTCCCGGAGTCCCCTTTGGCCACAGGCACGGAACGACCCCAGCAGCGGCCCGGCGGCGGCGTCCACGACGCCTCCCGGGCCGCCATCGCGGCCAGGCACCTGCGGACCGACCGGTGGTGGCTGGCCCCGGCCGCGACCGCCGCCGGGCTGCTCGCCTTCATCGTCTACTCGACCTGGCGGGCGTTCGCGAACGCCGACTACTACGCGGCCCCCTACGTCTCGCCCTTCTACTCCCCGTGCCTCGCGGAGAACTGCCAGGAGATGCGCGACGGCCCGAACTGGGACCTCTTCGGCAGCTGGTGGGGCCTGTCCCCCGCCCTGCTGATCCTGGTCTTCCCGCTCGGCTTCCGCCTGACCTGCTACTACTACCGCAAGGCCTACTACCGGGGCTTCTGGGCCTCGCCGCCCGCCTGCGCCGTCGCCGAACCGCACGCGAAGTACACCGGCGAGACCCGCTTCCCGCTGATCTTCCAGAACATGCACCGGTACTTCTTCTACGCGGCGCTCCCGGTCGCCGGGATCCTCACCTACGACACGGTGCTGACCTTCCGCGACGAGCACTACGCGTGGGGCCACATGGGCCTGGGGACCGTGCTGTTCCTCGTCAACATCGTGCTCATCTGGGCGTACACCCTGTCGTGCCACTCCTGCCGCCACATCGTGGGCGGCCGGCTCAAGCACTTCTCGAAGCACCCGGTGCGCTACCGGCTCTGGGGCTGGGTCAGCGCGCTCAACGCCCGCCACATGCTGCTGGCGTGGGCCTCCCTGATCAGCGTGGCCCTGTGCGACTTCTACGTGTACCTGGTGGCCAGCGGCACCTTCGACGACCCGAGGATCTTCTAAATGGCTCAAGTCGACCGGCAGCAGTGGGACGTGGTCGTGGTCGGCGCGGGCGGCGCCGGGCTGCGGGCCGCGATCGAGGCCCGCGAGCGGGGCGCCCGTACGGCCGTGATCTGCAAGTCCCTCTTCGGCAAGGCCCACACGGTGATGGCGGAGGGCGGGATCGCCGCCTCCATGGGCAACGTCAACGAGGGCGACAACTGGCAGGTGCACTTCCGCGACACCATGCGCGGGGGCAAGTTCCTCAACCAGTGGCGGATGGCGGAACTTCACGCCAAGGAGGCCCCCGACCGGGTGTGGGAGCTGGAGACCTGGGGCGCGCTCTTCGACCGGACGCCCGACGGGAAGATCTCCCAGCGCAACTTCGGCGGCCACGAGTACCCGCGGCTCGCGCACGTCGGCGACCGCACCGGCCTGGAGCTGATCCGCACCCTCCAGCAGAAGATCGTCCAGCTCCAGCAGGAGGACTTCAAGGAGTACGGGGACTACGAGGCCCGGCTCAAGGTCTTCCAGGAGTGCACGGTCACCCGCGTCCTCAAGGAGGGGCAGAGGGTCTCGGGGACCTTCTGCTACGAGCGCGAGTCCGGCCGTTTCTTCGTCCTGGAGGCCCCGGCGGTCGTCCTGGCCACGGGCGGGATCGGCAAGTCCTTCAAGACCACCTCGAACTCGTGGGAGTACACCGGCGACGGCCACGCCCTGGCCCTGCTCGCGGGCGCGCCCCTGCTGAACATGGAGTTCGTGCAGTTCCACCCGACGGGCATGGTCTGGCCGCCGTCGGTGAAGGGCATCCTCGTCACCGAGTCGGTGCGCGGCGACGGCGGGGTGCTGCGCAACTCCGAGGGCAAGCGGTTCATGTTCGACTACGTCCCCGACGTCTTCAAGGAGAAGTACGCCGAGTCGGAGGCGGAGGGCGACCGCTGGTACGAGGACCCGGACCACAACCGGCGCCCGCCCGAGCTGCTGCCGCGCGACGAGGTGGCGCGGGCCATCAACGCGGAGGTCAAGGCGGGCCGCGGCTCCCCGCACGGCGGTGTCTTCCTCGACGTGTCCACGCGCATGCCGGCCGAGAGGATCCGCCGCCGTCTGCCGTCCATGTACCACCAGTTCAAGGAGCTGGCGGACGTGGACATCACGGCGGAGCCGATGGAGGTGGGCCCGACCTGCCACTACGTGATGGGCGGGATCGCGGTCGACTCCGACACGGCGGCCACCGTCGGCGTCCCGGGGCTCTTCGCGGCCGGCGAGGTCGCGGGCGGGATGCACGGCTCGAACCGGCTGGGCGGCAACTCCCTGTCCGACCTGCTGGTCTTCGGGCGGCGGGCCGGGCTGCACGCCGCCGAGTACGCCTCCGCGTACGCCGCGCCGGACGCCTCCTCGGGGGCCGCCGGGCGCCCGGCCGTCTCGCAGGCGGAGATCGACGCGGCGGCCGCGGAGGCGCTGGCCCCCTTCCACGCCGCCGAGGGCGCGGAGAACCCGTACACCCTCCACCAGGAGCTCCAGACGGCCATGAACGACCTCGTCGGCATCATCCGCCGGGAGGGCGAGATGGCCGAGGCACTGGAGAAGCTCGCGACGCTGCGGCTGCGGGCCTCCCGGGCCGGGGTCGAGGGGCACCGGCAGTTCAACCCGGGCTGGCACCTCGCGCTGGACCTGCGCAACATGCTGCTGGTCAGCGAGTGCGTGGCCCGCGCGGCCCTGGAGCGCACCGAGAGCCGGGGCGGGCACACCCGCGAGGACTGCCCGGCGATGGAGCGGAGCTGGCGCCCGGTGAACCTGCTGTGCCGCCCCGTCGACCCGCCGCCCGCGGATCCCGCGGCCGACCGGATCGAGCTCACCCGGGTCCGTACCGATCCCATCCGCCCCGACCTGCTCGCGCTGTTCGAGAAGGAAGAGCTGGCCAAGTACCTCGCCGAAGAGGAGCTGTACGAATGAGCACGTACGACGCGAGCTTCCGGATCTGGCGGGGTGACGCGCAGGGCGGGGAACTGCGGGACTTCACGGTCGAGGTGCACGACGGGGAGGTGGTCCTGGACATCGTCCACCGGCTCCAGGCGACCCAGGCCTCGGACCTGGCGGTGCGCTGGAACTGCAAGGCGGGCAAGTGCGGCTCGTGCAGCGCGGAGGTCAACGGCCGCCCGCGGCTGATGTGCATGACGCGCATGTCCACCTTCGAGCGGTCCGAGACGATCACTGTCACCCCGCTGCGCGCGTTCCCTGTCGTGCGCGACCTGGTGACGGACGTGTCCTTCAACTACCGCAAGGCGCGGGAGGTCCCGGCCTTCGTGCCTCCGGCGGGGGTGGCCCCGGGCGCGTACCGGATGCAGCAGATCGACGTGGAGCGCTCGCAGGAGTTCCGCAAGTGCATCGAGTGCTTCCTGTGCCAGGACACCTGCCATGTGGTGCGGGACCACGAGGAGAACAAGGGCGCCTTCGCCGGTCCGCGCTTCCTGATGCGGGTGGCGGAGCTGGACATGCACCCCCTGGACGCGGCGGCGGAGGCGGGTCTGGACCGCAAGCGCGCCGCCCAGGAGGAGCACGGGCTGGGCTACTGCAACATCACCAAGTGCTGTACGGAGGTCTGCCCCGAGGGCATCAAGATCACCGACAACGCGCTGATCCCGCTGAAGGAGCGGGCGGTGGACCGCAAGTACGACCCGTTGGTGTGGCTGGGGAACAAGATCGGGCGGCGCTCGGATCCCAGGTAGCGGCATGAGGGGGAGGACTTCGGCGGCCGCCCTCCCGTGACTCCGGGTGCGAGAGGGCGGAACCACCCATAATGTCCCCCATGTGAGGGTGCCCAGAAGCAGCAACAGAAGTGGGCCGCGCCGCGCGGCGGCGGTGCGGGCCGGCCTCGTCCTCGCCGCCGCGCTGCTGGCCGTCGCCGGCTGGGGGCCGGCCGGGGCGGCGCCCGCGCGCGCCGACGATCCCGTGAGCCTGTCCCGGCAGGGGCAGATCACCGACCGGGTCGGGGCCCTGGGCGCCCGGGAGGCCGCCGTCGCCGCCGCGCTCGACCGGCTGTACGCCGAGCGCAGGATCCAGCTCTTCGTGGCGTACGTACGCGACTTCTCGGGGCGCTCGGCCCAGAGCTGGGCCGACGCCACCGCGGAGAAGAACGGCCTGGGCCAGGAGGACGTCCTGCTGGCCGTGGCAACCGGAGCCCGCCAGTACGCCTATTCGGCCGCCGTCGACTCCGGTTTCACCGAGCAGCAGCTGGCCGCCGTGGCGCGGACCGCCATCGAGCCGGCCCTGAAGCAGAACGACTGGGCGGGCGCCGCGATCGGGGCGGCGAACGGCTACGACGCCGTGCTCGGGGGCAGGCCCGTGCCCGCGCCGGCGATCACCCCCGGCCCGGCGGATCCCGGCGGCGGGGCGAGCGGCGAGAGCGGGGCCGGGGACTTCGTGCTCCCGGTGGTCGCCGTCGGCGCGGCCGGCGCGCTCGCGGCGTACGCGTACACCCGCGGCAGGCGCAGGAAGGCCGGCCCCGGCGGCGGGCGCGCGGCCACGACCGGGCCGGGCTGGCCGGAAGGGGCACCCGACCGGCTGCCGCTGCCGCAGCTGGACGCCGAGGCGAAGTCGCTGCTGGTGCAGACCGACGACGCGATCCGCACCAGCACCGAGGAACTCGGTTTCGCCACCGCCCAGTTCGGTGAGGAGGCGGTCGGGCCCTTCACTGCGGCCCTGGAACACGCCAAGGGGGAGCTCACCCAGGCCTTCCGGCTGCGCCAGCAGCTCGACGACGCCCATCCGGAGGACGACGCGGTCCGGCGCCGGATGCTGGACGAGATCGTGGCCCGCTGCACCGAGGCGAACCGGCGGCTCGACGCCGAGTCGGCGGACTTCGACCGGCTGCGCGACCTGGAGAAGAACGCCCCGCAGGCGCTCGCCGCCGTGCAGGAGCGCGTGCGCGACCTGACCGGGCGGACGACGACGGCCGGGGCGACGGTGACCGCGCTGGCCGGGCTGTACGCCGACTCCGCGTCCGCGCCGGTGGCCTCCCACCCCGAACGGGCCGAGGACCGGCTGCTGTTCGCGACGACCGAGCTGGGCGAGGCCCGGGCGGCCGTCGAGGGCGGCGACAACGGCAGGGCGGCCGTGCACGTCCGGGCCGCGGAGAGCGCGGTGGACCAGGCCACGACCCTGGTGGACGCGGTCGAGCGGCGGGCGCGGGAGCTGGCGGAGGCGGCCGGGGCGCTGCCGGGCGCGCTGAACGAGACGGAGTCCGACCTCGCCGACGCGCGGGGGCTGCTGACGGGCACCGCGAAGGGCACCTCCACGGCGGACCTGCGCGGGCGGATCGGCCGGGCCGAGGCCGTACTGGCCGACGTACAGCGGGAGACGGCGGCCGGGCGGTACGACCCGATCGACGCCCTGCGCCGCGTGGAGGAGGCCGACGCGGCCCTCGACCAGGCCCTGGCGGGGGTGCGGGAGCGGGAGTCGGGCCGGCAGCGGGCGGTGGCCCTGCTCGACCAGGCCATGCTCTCGGCGCGCAGCGCGATCGGCGCGGCGACGGACTACATCACCACCACGCGGGGCGCGATCGGCAGCGAGGCCCGCACCCGTCTGGCGGAGGCCGGCCGGCACCTGGAGCGGGCGGTGTCCCTGACGGCGGCGGACCCGGCGGACCCGGCGGGCGCGCTGGCGCAGGCGCAGCGGGCGGATGAGCTGGCCCGGCAGGCGCAGCGGCTGGCGGAGCAGGACGTACGGGCGTACCAGGACCCGTACGCGGGGAGGCGCGCCGGCGGCGGCCGGGGCGGCGCCGTGCTCGGCGGGATCATCCTCGGCCAGATCCTGCGGGGCGGCGGCCTCGGGGGCGGGGGCGGGGGCTTCGGGGGCGGGGGCGGCGGTTTCGGGGGCGGCGGCGGGGCCCCGGGCTCCTTCGGCGGCGGCGCGACCCGCGGCCGGATGGGCGGCGGCGGCCGCTTCTGACGGCGGGCGCGGCGCGACGCCCTCCCCCTCACCCCATCACCCTGACCCTCACTAGGAGAGACCGACCATGAGCAAGCAGACCGTCCTCGGCCGCGTCACCCAGCTCGCCAAGGCCAACATCAACGCGCTGCTGGACCAGGCGGAGGACCCGCAGAAGATGCTGGACCAGCTGATCCGGGACTACACGAACAACATCTCGGAGGCGGAACAGGCCGTGGCGACGACGATCGGCAACCTGCGGATGCTGGAGGCGGACCACACGCAGGACGTGGAGGCGGCCTCCGAGTGGGGCTCCAAGGCCCTCGCGGCGAGCCGCAAGGGCGACGAGCTGCGGGCGTCGGGGGCGAGCGCGGACGCCGACAAGTTCGACAACCTCGCGAAGGTGGCGCTGGGACGCCAGCTCCAGTCGGAGAAGGAGGCGAAGACGGCGGAGCCGACGATCGCCGCCCAGCGGGAGGTCGTCGACCGGCTGAAGGCGGGGCTGGACTCGATGAAGGACAAGCTGACCGAGCTCCAGGCCAAGCGCGACGAGCTGGTGGCCCGCGCGAGGACCGCGCAGGCGCAGAACACGATGCTGGACGCGGTGAAGAGCATCGACGTCATGGACCCGACGAGCGAACTGCACCGCTTCGAGGAGAAGGTGCGGCGCGAGGAGGCCCTGGCGATGGGCCGGCAGGAGCTGGCCGCCTCCTCGCTGGACGCGCAGTTCGAGTCCCTGGACGACCTGGGCAAGACGTCGGAGATCGAGGCCAGGCTCGCGGCGCTCAAGCAGGGGCGCGTCGCCTGACCGTCACCGGGGGGACCCGGGCGTGCTGTTCCCGACCGCTACGGGCCGTGGCCGGGTCCGGACCGGCAGAGCGGGGCAACACGGCCTGGTAGGGGCGGCGTTGTCGAGGCATTAAGATCACCCGATCATTGCATGTGCAGATTGTTACGGGGGCTCGGGTGAGCATGACGTCCTTCGACACGGAGTGGGCGGGACTCAAGCAAGGAACCGCGGCCGACGCGCAGATGCGGCTGGCGAGTGCCGCGCCCGACGGCGGTGGCGGGTCCGGTGGTGAGGACCTCAAGTCCGACATGGCGGTCTGGAAGAAGGGCAGCGAGGACGTCGGTGAGCTGGTGACGGCGATCAGGACGGCCCTCACCGGGTTCGAGACGGGCCAGAAGGGCGCTGCCGTCACCGGTGTCGAGAGCGCCACCGCACAGGGCGAGCTGTACCAGTCGTGGAAGACGTACCTCGACGGTCTGGTGGGCAAGTGCACGACGCTGCAGGGGCCGATGATCTCGGCGGGCAAGGGCCAGGTCTCCAACGACGAGACCCTGCGCGGTGACTTCGCCCGCCTGGACGACAGGTACAAGGACACGCCCGCCACCGGCGGCAACGACGGGGGCCGGTGAGGGTGGGCATGGACTACGCAACGTTGAAGGCGCTCAATCCGTCGGAGTTCACCGAAGCCGCCGACGGCTACCAGTCGGTCAGCGCCATGGCCGACCACGCCTACGGCAGCGCCGAGGGCCGGATCACCGCCCGGCTGCGGGCCGGGCTCAGTGGCGAGGCCGTCGAAGCCGCCCTGGGACAGCTGCGGGGCCTGGCGCAGAACTTCCACTACACGCAGGTCGAGTGCGGGCTCGCCGCGACCTCCCTCAACGCGCTCGCCGCCTCCTTCACCGAGGCGAAGCGGAAGCTGGACGCGGCCGTGAGTGACGCCGAAGCCCAGAAGTTCTCGGTCGGCGCCGACGGTTCGGTGAGTTTCCCGCCGGGCGGGACGGAGAAGGACGGCAAGCTGCCCGAGGGCGGCACGGTCAGCGGCAGTGCCAAGGGCAAGCCGTCGGGGAACGTCATCGACCCCACCAAGGACGCCAACGACCTCTCCGCCGCCCTGGAACGCCAGGCGGCGAACATCCACCCCAACCCGAACTTCGGCAAGGCGGTGGAGATAGCCAACCGGATCGCGCAGGCCGTCGCCGAGGCCACCGAGGCCGACACCCAGTGGGCCCCGCGCCTGCGCAAGCTCAAGGCGGACGACGACCTCAAGGTCTCCGAGTCCGACTGGGCCGACGTCCAGGGCGACTCCGCGGCGGTCAGCAGCGGCGCCAAGGACTACCTCTCCCACATCAAGCCCCCGCCGCCCAAGGGCAGCGACCCGCAGCTGAACGCCGAGTGGTGGAAGGGGCTGTCGGAGGAGGAGAGGGAGGCCTACATCACCCTTCAGCCGGCGAGCGTCGGAGCACTGAACGGGCTCCCGGCGGACGTCCGCGACAGCGCCAACCGTACGGTCCTCGCGGAGACGCACGGCGCCTACAAGACGGAGCTGAACGCGGTCCCGGGGGAACCATCGCCCAAGTACCACTACGTCCAGCGCGGGCGCGCCTGGATGCGCGAAGAGACCGACGAGTGGAGCGCCTGGAACGACAAGCACGGGGAGCGGAAGGCCCACCTGAAGGACCGCCTGGCGGGCATGGAGACGATCCAGAGCCGTTTCAACGCCACCGGCGAGCGGGGACTGCCCGAGGCGTACCTGCTCGGATTCGACGCCGAGGCGAACAGCGACGGACGCGTGATCCTGGCCAACGGGAACCCGGACACCGCGGACCACACGGCCATCTTCGTGCCGGGCACGAAAACGACCTTGGGCACCATCGAGGACGAGGCCGCGAAGAGCGACGCCCTGTGGCGCGAGAGCTCGGCGATGGCGCCTGGGCAGTCGGTGTCGACCATCACCTGGTTCGACTACGACGCCCCGAACACCATCCTCGGCGAGGCCCCCCACGACAAGTGGGCCGAGCAGGGGGCGCCGACCCTGCGGCAGTTCCTCGACGGCAACCAGGCGGCGCATCAAGCGGCCACCGGCGACACCGCGCACACGACGCTCATCGGCCACAGCTACGGATCCACGCTGATCGGCGACACGGCGAAGTACCGCAGTGAGTACGCCGACAGCTGGGCCGACCCCATGCCCGTCCAGGACGTGGTCGCGGTCGGCAGCCCCGGTATGCAGGCGGACCGCGCGGGGGACCTGGGCTTCCAGCCGAGGCACGTGTGGGCCATGGAAGGCGGGGGTGACGACAACGGGGTCACGCTTGGCGGCAGGCTCAGCGGTCTCGGGGACTGGGGGGTCATCCCCACGGACGAGCGTTTCGGGGCCAACAAGATGCACAGTGATTCCCCGGGCCACGGGAACTTCTGGGACGAAAAGGACGGCAAGCCGTCTGTCAGCCTCACGAACCAGGCGGCCGTGATAGCCGGCCGATATGACAGGGTCGAACTGGATAGGGAGGCGCCCTGATGGACCATAGAAGCAGGCGTAACGCAACGGCACTGGCGCTCCTGGGCGCCCTGACCCTCGCATCGGGATGCACTCTCATGAACGACGAATCGTCCTCCGGGCGCACGTACGACCCGCAGCCGCGCCCCCATCTCGAGATGGAAGAGGAAGTCGGCGACCTGTCGAGCAGGGCCCTCGACATGACCCAGGTCAAGGGCAAGGTGACGGACATGGGTCCGGTGACCTATCCCTGCGGCACGAGCGAGGAGAAGAAGCAGGGGCTGCGCTACGTCCGGCACGTCTGGTCCGTGTACGGCGTGGACCACGACACCCTCGACAAGGGCATGAAGAACCTCGCCGCGCAGCTGCCGGAGAACGGCTGGAAGGTCGTGAAGAACGGCCCGAACCCCCACACGAAGGCCAAGACGCCCGAGGTCTTCGCCGTCCACGAGGCGACCCACACCCAGCTCGAAGCCCGGTGGATGGACAGCTCCGACGGAGGCGAGAACCTGATCAACTTCGCCGTGTACTCCCGGTGCTTCAAGGACACCGACCCTAAGTGAGCGCAGGCCCCCGCACCCGGTGGATCCGGGGGCAGGGGCCCGCGGTCCCGCTCAGCCGTACATGTTCAGCAGTTGCTCCGCCGAGAGTTCGGACACCGCCTCCGCGGTCGCGCCCGGCAGCGGGAGCTCGAACCAGACCGTCTTGCCCCGGTGGGTGCGGCGCGTGCCCCAGCCCGCGGAGAGCATCCCGACGAGCTGGAGCCCCCGCCCGCCCTCGTCCGTGTCCCGCGCGCGCCGGCGCCTCGGCTGAACGAGGTTGGCGTCCCACACCTCGCAGACGAGGGTCCGGTCGAGGAGGAGGCGCAGGCGGATCTCGCCCTCGCCGTACCGCAGTGCGTTGGTGACGAGCTCGCTGACCAGCAGTTCCGTGGTGTCCAGCAGCCCCTCCAGGCCCCACGCCGGCAGCTTCGCCCGGGCCAGTTCCCGCGCGCGTCCCACCGAGCGGGCCTCCCGGGGCAGCTGCCAGTCGCCCACCGCGTCCATGGGCAGTCCCTGCACCCGGGCCATCAGCAGGGCGATGTCGTCCTCGCCGTGCCGGGTGTCCAGCGTGTTCAGGACGTGGTCGCAGACGTCCTCCAGGGGGCGCACCGGGTCCGCGAGGGCCGCGCGCAGGCCGCGCAGGCCCTCCTCCAGTGGATGGTCGCGGGATTCGACCAGGCCGTCGGTGTAGAGGGCCAGCAGGGCGCCCTCCGGAAGTTCGACCTCCACCTCCTCGAACGGCTCCCCGCCCACCCCCAGCGGCATGCCCGGGGGCACTTCCAGCAGCAGGGCGGGCCGCGGCGTCCCGCCCTCGTCGGGGGGCTCCACCAGGACGGGCGGCATGTGGCCCGCGTTGGCGATCGTGCAGCGCCGCGTCACCGGGTCGTAGACCGCGTAGACGCAGGTGGCGAGGTACACCTCGGAGCGGTCCGCGTCCCGCGAGTGCAGGGCGGCCCGCGACGCCTGCTGGGAGCCGCCGGGCGCCCCGAGGCCGCGCGCGATCTCGTCGAGCGCGCTCAGCACCTCCGCCGGTTCGAGGTCGAGCAGCGCGAGGGTCCGTACGGCGGTCCGCAGTTCGCCCATGGCCACGGCGGCCCGCAGGCCGCGGCCCATGACGTCGCCGACGACCAGGGCCGTGCGGTGGCCGGGCAGTTCGATGACGTCGAACCAGTCCCCGCCGACCTCCGTCGCCGCGTTCCCGGGCAGATAGCGGCAGGCGATGTCCAGACCGGCCGCCTCGGGGTCGCCGGGGGGCAGCAGACTGCGCTGCAGTATCAGGGCCCGTTCGTGCTCGCGCCGGTAGAGCCGCGCGTTGTCGATGCATACGGCGGCCCGTGCGGCGAGCTCGACGGCGACCGCCCGGTCCCGTTCACCGAAGGGTTCGCTGCCCTTCGTACGGGAGAACTGCGCGAGCCCGACGACCGTGTCGTGGGCGACCAACGGCACGACCAGCGTGGACTGTACGAGGTCCTCCGGCCCGCCGCCCTCGATCAGGCGCGGCCGGGCCGTGCGCAGGGCGAGCGCGCCCGGGGACGCCGCCGGGTACCGGTGGACGTCGCCCACGGAGACCGGCGCGACCGGACCGGACAGCGGGGCGTCCGACACGGCGGAGGAGAAGGCCACCCGGCGCAGCGCGGCGGAGGGTGTGCGGGCCGGGCCCTGGCCGGGGAGGCTGGGCACGCCCGGGCCCTGCGGGCGGGCGGGCCGGTCGTCGTCGCCGAGCAGCAGCGCCTGGTAGAGGTCGACGGCGGCCAGGTCGCAGAAGCCCGGGACGGTCACGTCGAGGAGCTCCCGCGCGGTGGTCTCCAGGTCGAGGGAGTTGCCGATGCGGTGCCCGGCCTCGTTGAGGAGGGCGAGGTTGCGCCGGACCCCGGCGGCCTCGCGCGCCGCGAGGTGGCGGCGGGTGACGTCGGTGCCGATGCCGGCGACGCCGACGGCGCGCCCGCTGCCGCCGTGCACGCGGTAGAGGTTGATGGACCAGTGGCGGTTCTCCCGGCTGCCGGGCGCGGCGCCGGTGATGCGCAGGTCGGTGACCGCCTCCCCGGTGTCCAGGACCCGGCGCAGGGCGTCGGCCATCCGGTCGGCCTCGTGCGGGGGCAGGTAATCGTGCACGGTGCGGCCCATGTGCTCCTCGGCGGCGCCGCCGAAGACGGTGGCGAACCGGCGGTTGGCCCGCTGCACGGTGAGGTCCGTACCGAAGAGCAGGAAGCCGAAGGGAGATTGACCGAATATGGCCTGTGAGGCCGCCAGGTCCGACTCGATGGACCTCAGGGCGCGCACGTCGACGACGACGCACAGCGCGGCCCGCTCGGCCGTCTCGGTGTGGGTGGGCATCACATAGATCTCGGCCACCCCGTGCGCACCGTCCCCGCCGGGGATCCGGAAGGGGATCAGGCCGGTCCACTCCTTGCCGTCGAGGATCTCCGCGACTTTGCGGTGTGCGTCGGGGCGCAGCTCGGGCGGCATGAAGGCGTCGACCGGATCGCGTCCGACGGCCTGGGCGGCCGTCAGCCCGAAGAGTTCCTCGGCGCGCAGACTCCACTGGTCGATGAAGCCGTCGGGACCGATCGAGAAGGAAGCGACCTTTATGTAGTCATATATCGAGCCAGGCGGGCTGCTGTGCCACAGGGCGTCGTGCCATGACTCTTGAGGCACGTTGGCCTGTTGTGCCTGCGCAGGTATTTCGCTCACGCGACCGTCCCCTCCAGCTCACCGCAACCGGACCGGCCATGACCGCAGTATTCAGCACCACGGCCCCGGACGGCACGGCGTTCACGATCACAGCACGGTCTCGATGATTTCGAGCCACGTCAGTGATCTCCCCCGGACCTCGTCAGAGGGTCATTTCGTCACCGTTCACCTTGTTACTCACCAGGAAGAGCCAACTCGAACCACACAGTCTTGCCCGACTTCCCGTGGCGGGTCCCCCACCGCTGCGAGGAGACGGCGACGAGGTGCAGTCCCCGCCCCCCCTCGTCGTCGGCCCCGGCGACCCGCGCGAGGGGCGGATCCGGAAGCGGATCTGAGACCTCCACGAGCAGCGCGCGCCCTCCGGCGGGGTTGTCGGCGGCTGGATTCCGCCGTTCCAGGCGGACCCCGATGGGGCCGGAAGCGTACCGCAGGGAGTTGGTGACGAGCTCGCTGACCAGCAGGACGGTCACGTCGCCGACGGCTTCGAGACCCCAGGCGCGCAGGGTGCCGCGGACGGCGTGACGTGCAGTGCGGACGGCGCCGGGCTCGGCGGGGAAGGCCCACTCGGCACAGGCGCCGTCTGTGTCCATCACGCCGATCACTTCCCGGGCCAGCAGTGACCCCAGTCCGGTTCGTCGGGGACGAAAGGGGGACGAGATAGGGATTAATAGCGACATACCCGATATTTGAGGCGCCGTACCACTCGGTGCGGCCCTGACCGGCGCACTGTGGCGCAGACGGCCTAGCGCGCGAGCGTCACGCGCCCCCCGCCACCTTCCCCGTCGTCTTCCGCCGCGTCGCCGCGCAGTCGGCGTCCCGCCTCGGCGACGGCCGGCCGGTCCTGGTCGAGCCAGTCCACCGACTCCAGTTCCTGCGGCCCTAGCCAGCGGAGCTCGTCGTGGTCCTCCAGGGGCGCGGGAACTCCGGAGAGCAGCCGGGCGGTCCACACGTGCAGGACCAGGCCGGGCTTCAGCGGCCACTCCCCCGGGATCCGCTCCAGGGGTTCGACCTCCACGCCGAGCTCCTCGCGCAGTTCGCGCACCAGCGCCTCGGGGACGGACTCACCCGGTTCGGCCTTCCCGCCCGGCAGCTCCCAGCGCCCGGCGAGCTCCGGCGGCGCGCTGCGCCGGGCGGCCAGCAGGCGCCCCTCATGACAAAGGGCTCCGCCCACGACCACTCGTACCGTCATGGGCGGAGCCTATGTCAGCGTCGTCTGGAGCTGCGACGCTCAGTTCGTCGTGGCGGTCTGACCGATCCGCTCGACCCAGTAGAGCTGCTTGTGTCCGCGGTCGTCGAGGCTGTCGACGACCTTCTGGGCCTCGGCCCGGGTGGGATAGCGCCCCACCCGGTAGCGGTTGCCGTTGTCGTCCTGACGTATGACCAGCCACGGGAGCAGGGCACCGCTGTCGTTCATCGCGTTTCACCCTCCGCCGACGTACCTGCCCGGGAAACCGCATTGCGCATATGCCCGAGCTTACGCCCGACCTTTACGGAGCGGATACGGTTTTTCACGAAGAGGTACCTCGGGGGCGTACGCATCCGGCCATGCGTACTACTGCGCCGTGCGCGCCCGTTCACAAGGAGCGCCACGGTCGCGCGCCGAGCCCCCTGACCTGCGCGCCCCACCCGCCGACGGCGCCGCACGGGCCGGTGCCGCCCCCACGGTCCGGCGCGGCCTCACCTCACCGCACGGGCAGGTGGTACGCCAGGCGGTACCGGTCCGCCGGGACGACCACGTCGGCCGTCTCCACCGGGCGGCCGGACGCGAAGTAGGTGCGGCCGATGACCAGCACCACGTGTCCCGGCACCCCGCCGAGGAGCAGGAGCTCCTCCGCCAGCCCGGGCCGCGCTCCGACCTCCTCCACCACGTTGTCCACGACGACGTCGATCGCGGCCATCCGGTCGACGACCCCGGAGCCGCCGAGCGGACCCTCCTCCGGCAGCATCACCGGCGTCCGGCCGGTGACGGCGAGGGGCTCCCAGGAGGTCGACAGCATCATCGCCTCCCCGGCGTCGCGGTAGACGTACCGCGTCCGCATCACCCGCTCGCCCGGCTCGATGCCGAGCCGCTTGGCGATCTCCGCGGGCGCGCCCGTCTGCTCGCTGTTCGACTCCCAGGTGCCGCGCGCGGCCGCGTCCGCCTGCTCCTGCCGGAACGGCGTCGACGCGCCGCCCGTGCGGTAGCCGGAGCGGGCGACCCGCCGCGGGACGGGCTGCTCCTTCACGTACGTACCGGACCCGGACCGGCCCTCGACCAGCCCCTCCGCCATGAGGACCTTGCGCGCCTCCAGGGCCACGGTGTCGGAGACCCCGTACTCCTCGCGGATGCGGGCCTGGGAGGGGAGCCGGGCGTGCGGGGGCAGAGAACCGTCGACGATCTTCCGTCGAAGATCCCCGGCCACGCGCAGATAGGCCGGCTGCTCACCGAAAGTCACTGGCCACTCCCATCAGGTTGACAGACAGCTACACCCTGGCAACCGACGGTTGAATACTGCAAGCAAGGGCCAAAGTTTCACCCGAAGTGATGAAGGCAGGTCACTCAAACCCGTTACTGCGCGTCACCAGGGCGACGTCCAGCGCCGCCCGAACCCCGGCCTGATGCGCCCGCCTGCTCACACCGCCTCGGCCGAGGGCCCGCGGCCCGGCCCGCCCTCGGGGTCCTCGCCGTCCCCCTGGCTGTGGCCCGGGCTGTCCTCCAGCCATTGCGGGACCTTCGTCGTCAGGCCGTACGCTCCGCGCAGCGCCTGCTCGGTGTCCAGGGACAGCGCGGTCATGGCCCGCCCCCACTGCTTGTCGAACTCCGCCGCCGTCCTCGCCTGCGCGGCGCGCTGCCACGCCGCGCGGGCCTCCTCGATCGCCTTGAGCTGCGCCGGCACGGCCTTCTCCAGCCCGGGACGGGCCTTGTCGTTCTGGAGCACCTTCGCCTCGTCGCCCAGCGCCGCGTGCACCTGGGCCGCCCAGGCCTGGTAGGTGCCGAGCGCGTCCTCGACCTCCTCCTCGGGCGGCCGGCTCATGACGAACTCCACGGCGTTGGCGGCCCGCAGGAAGGCCACCTGCTCGGGCTTCAGCGCGGCGGCGTCCCGGCGCAGGCTGCCGCGCCACTCCTCCTCGGTCGTGCCGATCACGCAGAGCAGGAGCCGGTCCCCTTCGCGCCAGGACTGGCGTGAGGGCGCGTAGTAGAACATCTCCGCGTACTCGGGCAGCGCCCACGTGTCCATCGCGTACTCGTCCTGGGCCTTCCAGCACGCGTCCTCGGACGCGCGCTCGTCCTCGCCCGCCACGGAGCCGGGGGCGTCCGCCGCGCCCAGCGCTTTCGCCGCGGTGACCTCGCCGTGGTGCACCTGCACGCAGTCGACCTTGTACGTCAGGGGCCGCTCGTCCATCAGGTCACCGCCCGGGACGTTGAAGCAGTCGCCCACCCGCAGGTCGTCCATGTCCGTGAGCTCGCCCTCGACGTCGGTGTCGGCGTCGGGCAGCCCGCCCAGCGTCCCGAACCGGTCGCCGACCGCCGACGCGACCCGCTCGGCGGTGAAGACCAGCGCACCCGTCATCGCCACCGATACCGCCAGGCCCACGATCGCCAGCGCCTTGCCCCGCTCCCGCTTCCTCGCGATCTGTACGAGGGCCACCGCACCGAACACGATGCCCAGCGGCGGGAAGCACAGCAGCCCGACGAGGAGCGAGGCGAGCGCGAAGCCGTTGAGCCCTGCCTGCTGCTGTCCCTGGCCCGGCGGCGGTCCCCACGCCGGCTGCGGGGACGGCGGGGGCCAGGAGTGGCCCGGTCCGGAGGGAGGACTCGGCGGGGTGCTCACGGGGTCGGACTCCATCGCAGGGGGCGGCACGGGCGCGAACGAATGCGCGAATAGTACGCAGCGGGGGCGACCGCCTCGTCGGTCGCCCCCGCCCGTACACCGCGCTGTGGCGCGGCCGTTCAGTTGCAGTGCTCAGTTCCGGTGGCTCAGTTCCGGGAACTCAGTGCCGGTCACCCAGGGCCGGTCGCCCAGTGCCGGTCACTCAGAACTGGAGCGCCCAGGAGTCGATCTTCCCGGTGTCGATGTTCGCGTTGTCGTTCACCCGCAGCTTCCAGACGCCGTTCGCGACCTCGGACGAGGCGTTGACCGTGTACGTCTGGTTGATGTTGTCCGTGCTGCCGCCGGACCGGTTGTGCAGGGTGTAGACGGAGCCGTCGGGGGCGATCAGGTCGACCTTGAGGTCACCGATGTAGGTGTGCTTGATGTCGACGGGAACGCTCAGGCTCGCCGGGGCGTTGCCGGAGACTCCGCTGACGGTGATCGGGGACTCGACGGTCGCGTTGTCGTTGATCGCGTAGTCCGCGGTGTTCTCGAAGCGCGGGCCGGGCGGGACGGTGCCGCCGGCGCCGACGTAGAGCAGGCGGTTCGGGGAACCGGTGCCGGGGCTGGTCACCACGTTCGGGGTGGCCGCTGCGACCAGGCCGTCGCGGACCTGGGCCGGGGTGCTCGACGGGTTCTGCGCCAGGTACAGCGCCGCGGCGCCCACGACGTGCGGGGTGGCCATCGAGGTGCCGGAGATGGTGTTGGTGGCGGTGTCGCCGGTGCCCCAGGCCGAGGTGATGTTGGAGCCCGGCGCGAAGATGTCCAGGGCGGAGCCGTAGTTGGAGTAGCTCGCCTTGGCGTCGGTGTTGGTGGTGGCGCCGACCGTGATGGCCTCGGCGACGCGCGCCGGGGACTTGGTCGAGGCGTCGGTGGACTCGTTGCCCGCGGCGACGCCGTACGTGATGCCGGAGGCTATGGAGTTGCGGACGGCGGTGTCGAGCGCGGAGTCCGCGCCGCCGCCGAGCGACATGTTGGCCACCGCGGGCTTGACGGCGTTGCGCGTCACCCAGTCGATGCCCGCGACCACCTGGGCCGTCGTGCCCGAGCCCTGGTTGTTGAGCACGCGCACGCCGACGATCTTGGCCTTCTTGGCCACGCCGTAGGCGCCGCCCGCGACGGTGCCGGCGACGTGGGTGCCGTGGCCGTGGCCGTCCTGGGCGGTGTTGTCGTTGTCGATGGCGTCGTAGCCGTAGGACGCGCGCCCGGCGAGGTCCTGGTGGGTGATGCGGACGCCGGTGTCGATGATGTAGGCGGTGACGCCCTCGCCGGCCTGGTCGGGGTAGGTGTAGCTCTGGTTCAGCGGGAGCGCGCGCTGGTCGATGCGGTCCAGGCCCCAGGACGGCGGGCTGGGCTGGGTGGCGTCGACGGTGAAGACGCGGTTCTGCACCACCGACTTGACCGCCGGGTCCGCGGCCAGCCTTCTGGCCTGCGCCTCGGAGACCTCGACGGAGTAGCCGTTGAGGGCCGCGCTGTAGGTCCGGTCGATCTTCGCGCCGTACCGGTGGGCGACGGCCTTGCCGCTGTCCGCGGTGGAGCGGGCGGCCGAGTCGTTCAGAGTCACGATGTAGCTGCCGGGGACGGTTCCGGCGGCCCCGGCGTTCTCGATGACGCCCAGGGGAGCGCTGTCGGCCGCGGCGGCGGGTAACGCGGCGGCCGCGCCGAGCGCGAGGGCGACGACGGCGGTCGCGCTGATGCCGGCGACCTTCCGGCGGGTGTGACGCATCACGGACATGTGAGGGGTCCTCCTCATAGGTGGTGCGTTGCGGGGGGTGAGGCGGCGCACTGCCGACGTGTTCATGACAATTCAACTCACGGGGGAGGTCGCCGCCTCCGAAAGGTTGACGCACGCCCGCTGAGCCCACAAGAGGTCTGCGCATACGTAACACCCGTGCCACACCACCGCCATGTACGGGCCTTCGTACGGGCACAATCGCCGCGCACATGACGGTCGCACGTCCGGACGCGGGGGATCCCAGGGGTGGACCAGGGACGGGGGGCGACCGGTCCGCCGGTCGCCCCCCGTGGCTCACCTCTGACGCCTCGCGACTGTCAGAACTGGAGCGCCCAGGAGTCGATCTTCCCGGTGTCGCCGTCCGCGCCGTCGTTCACCCGGAGCTTCCAGACGCCGTTCGCCACCCGCGCGGAAGCGTCCACCGTGAAGGTCCTGACGATGTTGTCGTCGCCCCCGTTGGCGCGGTTGTGCAGGGTGTAGACCGTGCCGTCGGGCGCGATCAGGTCCACCTTGAGGTCACCGATGTAGGTGTGCTTGATGTCGAGCGGGACCTTCAGCGTCTGCGGGGCGTTGCCGACGACACCGCTGACGGCGATCGGGGACTCGACGGTCGCGTGGTCGCTGATCGCGTAGTCGGTGGTGTTGTCGAAGCGCTTGCCCGGGGGGACGGGGCCCAGGACGCCGACGTGGAGCAGGCGGTTCGGGGAACCGGTGCCGGCGTTGGTCACCCGGTCCGGGGTGGCCGAATTCAGCAGGGCCGAGGCCACCTGGGCCGGGGTGCTGGCCGGGTTCTGCGAGAGGTAGACGGCGGCCGCGCCCGCGACGTGCGGGGTGGCCATCGACGTGCCGTTGATCGTGTTGGTGGCGGTGTCGCCCGTGCCCCAGGCCGAGGTGATGCCGGAGCCCGGCGCGAAGACGTCCAGGACGGGGCCGTAGTTGGAGTAGGCGGCCCTCGCGTCGGTGCTGGTGGTGGCACCGACGGTGATGGCCTCGGTGACGCGCGCCGGGGACTTCTTCGAGGCGCTGGTGCCGTCGTTGCCCGCGGCCACGGCGTAGGTGATGCCGGAGGCTATGGAGTTGCGGACGGCGTTGTCGAGCGCGGTGTCCGCGCCGCCGCCGAGCGACATGTTCGCGACGGCCGGCTTGACGGCGTTCTTGGTGACCCAGTCGATGCCCGCGACGACCTGGGCCGTCGTTCCGTAGCCGCTGTTGTCGAGCACGCGCACGCCGACGATCTTGGCCTTCTTGGCCACGCCGTACGAGCCGCCCGCGACGGTGCCGGCGACGTGGGTGCCGTGGCCGTGGCCGTCCTGGGCGGTCATGTCGTTGTCGATGGCGTCGTACCCGTAGGACGCGCGCCCACCGAAGTCCTGGTGGGTGATGCGGACACCGGTGTCGATGACGTACGCGGTGACGCCCTGGCCCGCCTGGTCCGGGTAGGTGTAGCTCTGGTTCAGCGGGAGCGTGCGCTGGTCCGCGCGGTCCAGGCCCCAGGACGGCGGGGTGGGCTGGGTGGAGTTGACGCTGAAGATACGGTTCTGCACGACCGACTTGACCGCCGGGTCCGCGGCGAGCCGCGTGGCCTGCGCCTCGGAGGCCACGACGGAGTAGCCGTTGAGGGCCGCGCTGTAGGTCCGGTCGATCTTCGCGCCGTGGCGCCGGGCGACGGCCTTGCCGCTCGGGGCGGTCGAGCGGGCCGCGGTGTCCTTGAGGGTCACGATGTAGCTGCCGGGTACGGAGCCGGGGGCTCCGGCGTTCTCGATCACGCCTCGCCCACCGGTGTCCGCCGCGGAGGCGGGAAGCGCGGCGGCCGCGGCCAGCGCCAGGGCCACGACCGCGGTCGCGCTGATGCCGGCGGTCTTCCGGCGGGTGTGACGCATCACGGGCATGTGACGGGTTCTCCTCGTGGGTGGTGCGGTGCGGTGCGGTGGTGGTGCGGGGGCCGGTGGAGCGACGTGACCGCGGCGGCTGCCACGACCCGGCCAGATGGCCCAACGGCAGGCGGTCCCCGAAAGGTTGACCCCCCGTCGGCGCGACCACCGCGCGCCGGTGGCGGACGCGTACCATCCGTGCCACACACCGACCATGATCGAGTAAAGGCGCTCCGCACATGACGCACGCGACCCCCGGTTACGTCTGCTCAGAGGACGGTACACGCGCGGATGTCCGGACTGCGCCGTGGGGGTGCCCGGTGTGCGCGGGCCCGTGGGACCTCGATTTCACGCCGGACCCGGCCGCCCCGCTCGACCCGTCGGCCGGACCGAATTCACTGTGGCGCTACGGCTCCGTCCTGCCGCTGCCGGGGGCGTTCTCCGTGTCGATGGCGGAGGGGCGTACGCCGCTGGTTCCGCTGGCGGAGCGGATCCACGCCAAGCTCGACTTCCTGATGCCGACGCTGTCGTTCAAGGACCGGGGCGCCGTGATGCTCGCGGAGCTGGCCCGGCGGCTGGCGCCGCAGCGGGTCGTGGCGGACAGCAGCGGCAACGCGGGGACCTCGGTCGCGGCGTACTGCGCGCGGGCGGGGCTGCCGTGCGAGGTCTTCGTGCCCGAGGGGGTCTCGGAGAAGAAGACCGAACAGATGCGGGCCCACGGGGCGGCCGTACGGGTCATCGCGGGCGGCCGCGAGGCCGCGGCCCGGGCCGCCCGTACGGAGGCGGACGCGCCCGGGGTCTTCTACGCGAGCCACGTGTTCAACCCGTACTTCCTGCACGGCACCAAGACGTACGTGTACGAGGTGTGGGAGGAGCTGGGCGGGCGGCTGCCCGAGGTGCTGGTGCTCCCGGTGGGCAACGGCACCCTGCTGCTCGGGGCCGCGCTGGCCGTGGCGGAGCTGACCCGGCGCGGGGTGCGGCCGCCGGCCCTGATCGCGGTGCAGTCGCAGGCGGTGGCCCCGCTGGCGGAGGCCTTCGCGGCGGGCGCGCAGGACGCGGATCCGGTACCGCAACTGCCTACGCTGGCCGAGGGCATCGCCATCCCGGCGCCCCCACGGGCCCGCCAGATCCTGGCCGCGGTCCGCGCGTCGGGCGGCACCTTCCTGACGGTCCCGGACACCGATCTCCGCGAGGCCCAACGCGACCTGGCCCGCCGCGGCTTCTTCGTCGAACCGACGGCCGCGGCCTGCTGGGCGGCGGTAGGCCCCTGGTCCCCCACGAACCCCCTGCGAGGCCGCACGGCGGTCCTCCCCCTGTGCGGCGCAGGCGCAAAGTCAGGCCTGGCGCCCTGACCCACCCAGCCCCGCCGGCCCTTGAGCCGGGCCCCGGGCGGAGCCCCTCCCATCCAGCCCCGCCAGCGGTTGAGCCGGGGTCCCGGGCGGAGCCGCGCCCATTCAGCCCCGCCGGCGTTTGAGGCGCGGGGTCCGGGGCCGAACCTCGCACTCCCAGCCCCGCCAGAGCATGAGCCGGAGGTCCGGGGCCGAGCCGCGCAGATTCAGCCCCGCCGGCGTTTGAGGCGCGGGGTCCGGGGTGGAGCCCCGGCAGCGGCGCGGCAGGCACACACCCACCCCACCACGATGTCGCAAATCCGCGAGCCCCGGACCCGCAGGGTCTGATCAACTGAGCCCATGACCACCAACGTTGACCTCGCCGCCAAAGCCGCCGCGTTCGCGGCCCTGCACACCCCCACGACCCCCCTCGCCCTCGCCAACGCCTGGGACGTCGCCAGCGCCCGCATCGTCGAGGCCACCGGCGCCCCCGCCGTCGCCACCACCAGCGCGGGCGTCGCCTGGTCCCTCGGCTCGCCCGACGGCGACGCGCTCGCCCGCGACCGGGCCCTCGACCTCGTCGCCCGCGTGGCCGCCGCCGTCTCCGTCCCCGTCACCGCCGACATCGAGGGCGGCTTCGGCGCCGACGCCGACGCCGTCGGCGAGACCGTCACCGGCGTCCTCGCCGCCGGCGCGGTCGGCGTCAACATCGAGGACGGCGCCACCCGCACCCCCGCCGAGATGGCCGAGCGCCTGGCCGCCGCCCGCGCCGCCGCCGACGCCGCCGGGGTCCCGCTCTACATCAACGCGCGCATCGACACCTACCTCCAGGGCATCGGCGACCCCGCCACCCGCCTCGACGAGACCCTGGCCCGCGCCGCCGCCTACCTCCGCGCGGGCGCCACCGGCATCTTCGTGCCCGGCGTCCTCGACCCGGCCACGGTCACCGAACTGGCCAAGGGCATCGACGCCCCCCTCAACCTCCTCCTCGGCCCCGACGCCCCGACCGTCGCCGCCCTCGGCGCCCTCGGCGTCTCCCGCGTCAGCCTCGGCTCCTGGGTCGCCGGAGCCGCGTACGCCGTCGTCCGCCGCGCCGCCGAGGAGCTCATGTCCAGCGGCACCTACGACGCGCTCGCGCACGCCCTCCCGTACGGCGAGGTGAACGCCCTCCTCAAGGGCTGAGAAATCAGGAAGCCTGCAGAGACCACCAACCGTAGGATCCAGCCATGAGCACCTCAACGCCGGTGGACGGGCAGCAGCCCGTGGAGTCCTCGCAGGGCAAGATCACCGGCGCGGTCTGGACCGCCCTCGGCCTCGTCTACGTCGTCTGGGGGTCCACCTACCTCGGCATCCGCGTCGTCGTCGAGACCATGCCGCCCTTCCTGTCCGCGGGAGTGCGGTTCATGACCGCGGGCCTGCTGCTGGCCGCGGCCGTCGCCTGGCGCCACGGCCCGGCCGCACTCCGCGTCACCCGCGCCCAGCTCGGCTCGGCGGCCCTGGTCGGCCTGCTGCTGATCCCCGGCGGCAACGGCCTGGTCGCCCTCGGCGAGACCTGGGTGCCGTCGGGCCTGGCGGCGCTGCTGGTGGCGGGCGTACCGATGTGGGTGGTCGTGCTGCGCGCGAGCACCGGCGACCGGCCCCCGCTGCGCACCCTGGGCGGGGTCCTGGTCGGCCTGGCCGGGCTCGCGGTGCTCACCAGCCCCGGGCTGAGCGGCGACGTGCGGCTGTCGGGGGTGCTGATGGTCGTGGCGGCCTCGCTCATGTGGTCGCTCGGCTCGTTCTCGTCGTCCAAGCTCAGCCTGCCGGGCAACCCCTTCACCGGCAGCGCGTACCAGATGCTGGCCGGCGGGGCGGCCGCGATGACCTGCGGCCTGCTGCGCGGTGAGCACCGCGGCCTGGATCCGGCGGCCTTCTCCACCACCTCCTGGCTCGCCCTCGGCTACCTGATCCTCTTCGGCTCGCTGGTCGGTTTCACGGCGTACGTGTGGCTGCTCCAGGCCGCGCCTCTGTCGCTGGTGGCCACGTACGCGTACGTCAATCCGGTCGTGGCCGTCGCGCTCGGCGCACTGATCCTGGGCGAGGCCCTGACCTGGCCGATCGTGGCGGGCGGCGCGATCGTGGTGGCGGCGGTGGGCGTGATCGTCACGACGGAGCGCCAGAAGAAGTGACGCGGGAAGAGAGGACGCCTCGAAAGGTGCGCCTCAGGCGCAGAAGCGGCCGGCCGCCCCGGCTGAAGGGGCGAGCCCGAAGACGTGCGGCGGCCGGGCCCTCAGCCCCGCGCGGCCCGCTCGTACAGCGCCTTCGCGTGCTCGTCGAACAGCGCCGCCGTCGAGTCCACGTCCGTGTCCCCGCCGCTGAGCACCCCGATCAGCCGCCCGGCGGCGTCGGGCCCGCCCCGGTCCGCGATCCAGGGGCTGCCGCTGGTCCCCGTCCAGAACCCGGCGCAGCTCATGTAGAGCATGTCGGGGTCCTCCTCGTCGTGCCGGGTCTGCGTGGTGCAGGAGACGGGCTTGTTCTGCGGGTTGTGCTCGGACTCCGGGTAGCCGACGACCGTCACGTCCCGCTCGTACCCGGAGGTCCAGTCGGGACGGGGCGCCTCGGCGCGCCCGCCGACGGCCTGCTGGACGCTGCGCCCGTCCTTGTCCGGCGCGATGGTGAGGAAGGCGAAGTCGGCGGTCTCCTCGCCCCACTTCGTCCAGCGCTCGTCCACGTGGATCGAACGGACCTTCCACACCCCCAGCGGCTGGCTGCCCGAGCCCTCGCCGGAGAAGGCGGGGGCGAAGGAGAGCTCGCCGATGGCCAGGCCGTCGTGGGCGAGCTCGCCCGGCTGCCCGTCCTCGCCGGCGGGGGCCACGCAGTGCGCGGCGGTGGCGACGACATTGCCCTTCGGGCTGTCGACGACACTCGCCGTGCACCAGTGCTCGCCGCCGGCCATCAGTACTCCGACGGTGGGGAAGGGGTGCACGGTCCGTTCGCCGGGCGCCTTGAGGAACGCGACGGCGCACATCGCGGCGATCCCCGCCGCGGCGGCCGCCGATGCCCCCTTCACCACCGTGCTCATCGCACGCCGGGGTCGGGTGTCGGTGCCTTCATCACCTTGCTGATCCACTCCAGGGAGCCCTCCCTCATGCCGCGCACGTACGACTTTCCGGTGTGCTCACCATCCTGGATCACCTGGAGCCGGGTGTGCACGGGACCCCTCCCGTACTCGCTCATGAACTTCTCGGCCTTGTCGCGGCCGCCCTCGGCCGTGCCGATCTGGAAGTTGATGTAGACGTCGGGACCGCCCGCCGCGATCAGCTTCTCGGCGAGCTTCTCGGGGTTGTTCTCGTCCATGGCCTGCGTGTTCCCCTTCCACAGAGGGGAGTCGGGGACGATGTCGACCCCGCTCGCGATGGCGGCCTTGAACCGGTCGGGGTACTTCAGCACGTGCTTGAAGGCGCCGAATCCGCCGGCGGAGGAGCCCATGAAGGCCCACCCGTCACGGGAGGTGAAGGTCCGGAAATTGGCCTTCGTGAAATCCGGGACGTCCTCGGCCATCCAGGTGCCCATCTTGGGCTCTCCGGGGATGTCCGACGCGTCGAAGTGGTGCTTGGTGTCGGCGTTGTGCACCGGCATGATCAGGATGAAGGGCAGGCACGTACCGGCCTTGACCCCGTCGCTCACGGCCTTCTGGAGGCCGAGGCCGGGGCCCGTTCCCCAGTAGTTCGTGGGGTAGCCGCGGCCGCCGGGCAGGGAGATCAGGACCGGGAAGCCGCTCTTGGCGTACTTCGGGTCGTCGTACTCCTTCGGCACCCACACCCACACGTCCCCCGTGAAGCCGGACTTCTTGCCCGTCAGGGTGGTCCGGCCGATCTGGGTGCCGTCCGCCAGCCGGTGCGTGCGGACGAACGAGGCCGCCGGCCCCGTGGGCATGCTCACCTCCGGCGGAACCGCGGCGGCCGCCGCCGTCTTCTCCTGCACCTTCCCGAAGGAGACCGGATCCCCTATGTCGGAGAACAGGTGGTACTTGTACGCTGCCGCTCCGCCTCCGGCGAGGGTGAGCGCGAGCCCGCTGCCGATCAGGATGAGGCGCAGGCGGTGGGGGCGACGGCCGCCCTTGGTCATGGGGCTGCCGTCGCCTTGCTGGTCATGCTGCACGGTTTTGTCCCGTTCCTTCTCCGGCGCTCACGGCGGAGCGCGGGTCGGACCGATCGGTCCCCCTTACACCCATTACAGAGGTATGAACGAGGCGATGGGTTGCCTGGGACGGGTGGGGCGTGTCGCGCGGCGGCCGGGCGGTACCGGGCAGCGGTCGGGCGGCGCCGGGCCGCCGGTCAGACGGCCTTCGGCGCGTCTACGGAAGCGGAATCGAAAGCGGAAGCGACGGCGGAAGGCGCGGCGGCAGCGGAGGCGGCATCGGCACGGGCACGAGCACCGGCATCGGCCCGGGCACCGGCATCGGCACCGGCACCGGCACCCATCAGGCGCCGATCAGACTCCGTCCGGCTTCGGCCCCTTGAGCACACGGCTGATCCACTCCAGGGAGCCTTCCTTCATGCCCCGGACGTAGTGCCAACCGTTGTGCTCGCCGTTCTGGATGTCGCGGATGGTGATCTTGACGGGTCCCTGGCCGAACTGCTGCTGGAACTTCGTCATCCCGCCCTTACCGCTCTCCTTCGTGCCGATCTGGAAGTTGATGTAGACCTCCGGACCCTTGGCGTCGATCAGCTTCTTGGCGAGCTTCTCCGGGTTGTTCGCGTCCATCTCCGCCTGGTGGCCCTTCCACAGCGGGGAATCGGGGACGAGCTCGCCGCCGCTGGCGATCACGGCCTTGAACTTGTCCGGGTGCTGGAGGACCGTCTTCATCCCGACGAAGGCGCCGGAGGAAGACCCCATGAAGGCCCAGCCGTCACGCGACTTGTACGTACGGAAGTTGGCCTTGGTGAAGTCCGGGACGTCCTCGGCGATCCACGTGCCCATCTTGGCCTGGCCGGGGATGTCGGAGCCGTCGTAGTAGAACTTGTTGTCCGGGTTGAGCACCGGCATGATCACGATGAACGGCAGGCTGGTGCCGGCCTTGACGCCCTCGCTGATGGCCTTCTGGAGGCCGAGGCTGCGGTCGGACCAGTAGTTGGCCGGGAAGCCGTTGCCGCCGGGGAGCGCGATGAGCACCGGGAAGCCGCTCTTGGCGTACTTCGGGTCGTCGTACTCCTTGGGCGCCCACACCCACACGTCACCCTCGAAGCCGGACTTCGCGCCCGCGAGGCGGGTCTTGGCGATGATCGTGCCGTCGTCGAGCTTGGTGGTCTGCTTGAAGTCGGACTTCGGGCCGGTCGGCATGAGGACGTCCGGGTCACCGGAGGGCTGCGCGGGAGTGGGCGGAGCGCTCGGCTCCGCCTTCTGCGTGGCCGGGGGCTGGGTGGTCTTGCCGAAGCTCACGGCCTCGCCGTTGCCCGAGAACCAGTCGAGCTTCCAGGCGGCGAAGCCACCCCCGGCGCCCAGCAGGAGTGCGAGGGCGACCACGGCGCCTATCCATATGCGCCCGCGGGACCGCTTGGGCCGCGGCTCATCCTGGTACTGGTTCACGACACTTCGCTCCGAACGCTCACGACTGCCCCGGGGGCAGAACGGCTGGGCCATCCCCTGCTTCTGATGTGCGAAAGCCGCGCACAGTTCCGCATCCCGGCAAAGGCATCACGATAACCGCACCGCCGACCGACGCACGCCAACCGACGCACGCCGGCCGACGCACCCCAGCCGAGGACCGCCGACCGCCCCGCGCTCAGCGCTGCGCGTCGAGCGCCTCGGCGCACCGCCCCAGCAGCGCGATGAGCAGGTCCCGCTCCTCCTCGCTGAACGCGGCGGCGAGCGCGCGCTCCACCCGCACCGCGCCGGCGTCGGCGAGCTCCGCGGCCGCGCGCCCCTCGTCGGTGAGACGCGTCTCCAGCACGTTGCGGTGCCACTCGTGCGGGGTCCGCTCGATGAACCCGCGCTCCTGGAGGTTCTTCAGCACGGTGTTCATGGTCGGCGGCGTCACCCCGCACAGCCGTGCGAGCGCGGCGGCGGAGATGCCGGGCTTCTCGGAGAGCCAGAGCAGGGCAGCGTACTGCGGAACCGTTACTGCGGCCGGCTTGAGCGCAACGGCCTTCGCCGCGAGGAGCGCCTGCTCGGCGCGCTTGAGGTGCGAGCCGATGCGTTCCCCGGGGGCCATGGAGGTCATGCCCGCATCCTACGACGCCACCCTTGCAGACATTAGAGCTCTCACATACATTCGCCTTCACCTACTCGAAAGAGGACACCTGATGAGGCTTCTGACCACCGTCGCTCTGACCACGACCCTGGCCTTCGCCGCGCTGGGAGCGGCCCCGCAGCAGGCCGGGGCGACGGACGCCCGCATATCGACGGCCTTCTCCCTACCGGGCGGCAAGGTCTACCCCGAGGGCATCGCCGCGGATCCCCGTACCCACACGGTCTACGTGGGCTCGTACGCGGACGGCACCGTCTACCGGGCCCGCCCCGGCCGACGCACGGCAGAGGTGTTCCTGCCGTCGGGCACCGACGGCCGTCGCACGGCGAACGGCCTGCGGGTCGACGACCGGGGCCGCCTGTGGGTGACGGACTCGACCGCCGGCGTCGCGGTCTACGACACCGCGACCGGCGCCCGCCTGGCCCACTTCGAGGTGGCCGGCGCGAGCCCCCGCTTCGTCAACGACCTGACGATCACACCGGACGGGACGGCCTACCTCACGGACAGCGTCCGCGCCGTGATCTACCGCGTGACCCCGGACCAGCTGGCCGCCGGGAGCGGCACCCTGACCGAGGCCTACGACCTCACCCCCGCGCTACGGCCCCGCCCTGCGGGCACCTTCACCCTCAACGGCATCGTCTCGGACCGGGCGGGCCGCTACCTCCTCACCGTGGACATGACCGGGGGCGACCTCTACCGGGTGGACCTCGCGGACGGCGCCGTCCGCCGCGTCGACCTCGTCGGCGGCGACCTGAAGGCCGCCGACGGCCTCGACCTCTCCCCCGACGGCACCCTGCGGGTGGCGCACAACGTCCCCAACACGCTGACCCGCTGGCAGCTCTCCGGGGACGGCACCCGCGCCCGCCTCGTCCACACCCTGACGGACCCGGCACTCCAGATCCCCACCACCCTGACCCACACCCGGGGCCGCACGCTGGTGGTCCGCTCACAGTTCGACAAGGGCGGCCCCCTGACCCCGAGCACGGGCGCGCCCACGACCTTCACCATCGCCTCGGTACGCGGCCTCTGACCTGCTCAGCGCCCTCAGCGCCCTCAGCGCCCGGATGGCGAAACGGGATCGGAAACGGCGACGGGACGACGCCTGGCCCGCACATCGGCGACGGCGTACGGCAGTCCCGGCAGCAGCAGCGCGAGCGCGGCCCACAGCGGCAGCGTGACCAGCGCCGCGTCCCCGGCCAACCACCGGGTGAGCGCCGCCGCGGGCAGACCGACGAGCAGCGCCACCGCCCAGCTCCTGCCCAGCCCCAGGCTCCCGCGCCGCATCTCCCAGACGACCGTCACCGTGGCCATGACCACCCAGAAGGCGACGTGGTCGGCGGTCACCGTCAACTGCGTGCTCCAGCGGGCCGCGTACGAGAACAGCAGCAGCCAGCCGAGCACGAAGCAGGCGAGCGCCGCGGTACGCAGCACCCGGCGGGGCAGCGGGGCGCGCGCCCGCGCCCAGGAGGCGGCGAAGCCCCGTACGTCCCGGCCGACGACGTCCTGCGCGGTGCGGCCGGCGGCCTCCGCGTCCTCGAAGTGCGCGGCGAGCTCGTCGAGCATCTCCCGCACGGACGCGTCGTCGATCCCGCGGTACTCCCAGTTGCTGCGGCAGGCGGCGAGTATCTGCGCGTTCGTCATGGTGTGGTCTCCCCCGTGGAGTGCGTACCGCTCAGGATCCGGCCCACCGGCCCGGCGAAGGCGAGCCAGTCGGCCCGTCCCCCACCCAGCTCGGCGCGCCCCGCCTCGGTCAGGCGGTAGTACTTGCGCGGGGCGCCGCCGCTTGGCGACGGGGCGCGGTACGAGGAGACGAGCCCCGCCCGCTCCATCCGTGCGAGCAGCGGATAGATGCTGCCGTCACTGACCAGCTGGAGTCCGCCGTCGGCGAGCGCTTGCGCGAACTCGAAGCCGTAGCGGGGCCGTTCGGCGATCAGGGACAGCAGACACAGGTCGAGCACTCCGCGCAGGAGCTGACTGCGCCGTTGGTCACCGGCTGCGGGCGGCTCCATTGTCATGCGGCACAAGATAGCCATCGATTACCTTGCACCGCAAGGCACTGGCGCGGCCCGGGCCTTCAGTAGGCCTCGACCGCCGACACCGGCGGCCGGACCTCCAGGATCGTCGCCGTGCCCCCGGCCTGCGCGGTCTCGTACAGCGTGATCCGGTCGCCCGGGGCGAGGTGCCGCCACCGCGGCGCGGTCAGGGGCAGGAGCCGGACCGCAGCCTGGGCACCGGGTGCGAGCTCATCGATGAACTCGACCCACAGCACGGCGATGTCCAGCTCACACGCCCCGTCGTCCCTCCGATGGCCGATGTCCCACATCGGCCGCATCACCGCGGCCCCAGGCATCGGCGTACGCCGGAAGGTCTCACCGGCCGGCCGGAGCACGAGCTCGGCCCGGATGACTCCGAACCGCTCCTCGGCCCCCCGCCACCAGCACCACTCCCGGCTCCGCCCGAACCCCAACATCCCGGCGGCGACCTCCATCTCCCCCCAGAAGCCCGCGGGCGCCGACCACTCACCAGCCAGCTCTTCCAGCAGGCCGAGGCCGACCTCCCACTCGTCGTGCGCGAGGTAGTCCCAGACATCGGCGACGGTGATGTCGTCCCCGGTGGCCACCCCCTCGGGCACCAGCAACGAGGCGGCCTCCAACATCCCCACGACATCCATCCGCCGATCATCCACGCCCGTCGCTCTGTACGAGGCGTCACCAAGCGCCCCTCAGTCCGCGAGCCCCGGCTCCCGACGCACTTCGGGTCTAGACAGAGCCGAGATGCCTGCGCAGCTCCGCCGCGATCACTTCGCTCCCACCCTCGGCCGGCAACGGCCAAGGACCCTGCTCGCCGTTCGCCACGGCAAGGCTGCTCGCGAACCAGACGAGGTGCGGTGCAGGCACAAAGGAGTCCCGGAGCCACCGCCCGAAGGCGGCGGCTTCGTCGGCGGTCACATCGGTCAGCACCACGTAGGCACAGTCGGGTTCAGCCGTCGACGCCGTCCCGTCGATCCACACGCCAGGCGCCAGCGGGATCTCAAAATCGAGGACCGAAGCGCCGCGGATCCCCGAGACCCGACATTCCACGCTCGCCCCGGCGAACGCCTCCCCCAGAGCCCGCTCCAGGCACTCAGCCGTGACGCACCAAGCTCCGCCATCACCCTGGGGCGGATAGAAGGCGACATTGGTACGGACATTCCGTTCAGCGGACACGATCTCCCTCGGTCTCCCGGCACACGCCAAGGCGCAACACACGCGGCAAATCCTCCGGCCGGGACGGTTGGCTCTCCAGCCTGAGCCGCGGGCCGCTACCGTGAAGCCATGACCGCACTGCCCGACTGGATGCGCCCGCCGCGCGCGGAAGGCTGGTTCGCGGAGGACCTCGACCGCCTCCCCGAGGCACCCCGCCACACCGAGCTGATCGATGGAGCCCTCGTCTTCATGATGTCGCCACAGCGGGCCTGGCATGGCCGCCTCGTCACCGCTTTGACGACGACACTCATGGCGCAGGCACCGGCCGGCTTCGAAGTCGAGCGGGAGATGACGATCCGTCTCGATGCCCGCAACCGCCCCGAGCCGGACCTCTTGCTGACGGACCTGCCCTATGACCCGGACCGCACCTGGTACGCACCGCAGGACGTGAAGCTCGTCGTGGAGGCCGTATCGCCCGAGTCCGCCCACCGCGATCGCACAGTGAAGCTCCGCAAATACGCGGAGGCCGGCATCCCCCACTACTGGTGCATCGAGGACGAGGACGGGGCGCCCGTAGTACACGTCTACGAGCTCGACGAACCCACCCGCGCCTACGCGCCCGCCGGGATCTTCCGTGGCACCCTCCAGCGCCCGGTGCCCTTCGAGATCAGCCTGGACCTCGACAAGCTCACCCCACCACGGGGCAAGTGAAGTCAGCAGCACGTCGCCCGACCGTCGATTGTGTACACATGGCACACTCGGTACGCTTGAGCGCATGACGCAACCACTGCCCACAGAGTCCATCCGCGACGTGCGCGCCCACCTGGCGGACGTCGTGGAGCGTGCGGACCGCGACGACGTACCCACGGTCATCACGCGCCGGGGCAAGGAAGTCGCCGCCGTCGTCTCCATCGAAGTGCTGCGCAAGTACCAGATGTGGGAAGAGCGCGAGATCAACCGGATCATCGACGAGCGCATGGCCAACCCCGCACCCGGCGTCCCGATCGAGGACGTCATGAGGGAGACGCTGGCGCGCGGTGAGTGAGTACCGGACCGTCTTTCGACCGGAGGCGCAGGCCGAACTTCGGAAGATCCCCCGCGACGTGGCACTGCGCATCCTCGCCAAGCTGACCGAACTGGAGAGCGACCCCCTGGGGCTGAACACCACCGCTCTCGTGTCACAGCCGGAACGCCGCCGGCTGCGCGTCGGCGACCACCGGGTCGTCTACACCATCGACAACGGAGAGCTCGTGGTGTGGCTCGTACACGTCGGGCACCGCTCCACCGTCTACGACACCTGACGCCGCACTGTCCTGGGATGGCTGCGAGCTGGCCGGGGGTACCGCGGCAGAGAAATCCATGGCGCACCGGCCGGCCCCCAACGAGACTGCGCAGGTGAGCGACCGCTACCCCTGTCCCTGCTGCGGGCACCGCGTGCTCGACGCCATGCCCGGCTCCTACGAGATCTGCCCCCTCTGCCTCTGCGAGGACGACGGGGTCCAGTTCCGCTGGCCGACCATGCACGGCGGAGCGAACAAGGTCTCCCTGATCGAGGCCCAGCTCACCTACCAGGACTTCGGCGCCTGCGACCAGCACGGCCGCCAGTACGCCCGCCGACCGGCCGAGGCCTTCTGGCGCCGGGACCACTCCGCGTCATGACCTCCGACATAGACACACTCGTCCAGCAGCTCGACGCCGAGGCCGTCGCGTCCTACGACGCCCGCGCAGAGCTGATCTGGATCGGCGCCGACGCCATCCCCGCCATCATCGACGGGCTGCCTTCCCTCGGTGGCTTCGGTCAGCTGACCGCCATCGAGGTCTTCGAGGAAGTGCGCGATCCCCGCTGCGGCCCAGCCCTCATCGGCCTGCTGGAAAGCCACAATCCGACCGTCCGCGCATGGGCGGCCATGGCCCTGGCGAGCCTGGAGATCGACGGCGCCATCGAGCCCCTGCGCCGCGCCTACCGCGCCTGCTTCCAACGGGCGACCCCGCCGGACTGGACCGAGCCCGACGGTATGCGCTGGGCCATGACCGAACTCGGCGCCCGCAGCCCCATCGTCCCCTCTCTGACCGCCCGCCTGCGCACCGATGCCGGAGCGGACAGCCCAGGCTGGCCCTCTGCCCAATTTCGGGCGATCATCAACGACTTGGCCGACCACGCCCAGGTGATCCTCTACTCCCAGTTCTGGCGGGTGGACGCCGGCCGCACGTACTGCGTCTCCGGCCCGGGCCTCGACTGGCAGCTCGACTGGCGTGCGCCCTGGGAACACCTGGTCGAAGAGGCCCGAGCGTGGTCCCTGCTGGAAGCCATCGAAGCTCCGGTCGGCAACGACATTTTCGTCGCCCCCACCTGGATCGACCGTACCGACCTGCACCCGGAGAGGTGAGCGATGCCGTCCCAGCATCCCAAGGAGATCGGCTACGGCCATGTCATCGAGCGCTACGTGACGAGGATGTACGGCGGCCTCCCGCGCTACCTCGTACTGAACGGCGGGCGGTTCCTGGGCCCCCGGTGGGGGCACACCTCACGCTTTACCCGACACATGATCGCTGACGCCGCCGCAGTCAACGACGGGGAACTGGAAGCCCTCCTCGGCTACGAGTGGCTCTCACGCCTCAGTAGTGGTACCGAGCCGCGAGAATGACGATCTCCTTGTCGGTCACCAGGTAGACGAGACGGTGCTCGTCGTCGATCCGCCGCGACCACGCCCCAGGCAGGTGGTACTTCAAAGGTTCGGGCTTGCCGATCCCCGAAAACGGGTCACGCCTGACGTCCTCGATGAGCTTGTTGATCCGGGCGAGCATCTTGCGGTCGTTCTTGAGCCAGGACGTGTAGTCCTCCCAGCCCTGATCCTCGAAGACAAGCCTCACGCGGCACCGGCACCAGCGTCTGCCGAGTCCGGATCGATCAGCTCCCGCTCCGACACATTGACGTGAGCCAGGGCGTTCTCGTACGCCTTGAGCAACCGGCGGGCGTTCGCCGGGGAGCGCAGCAGGTACGAGCCCTCGCGCAGCGCCGCGTAGTCCTCGGCCGAGACGAGAACGGCGTTGCCGTGCTTCGAGACGATCTCGATGGCCTCGTGGTTCTCGTTGACCTTCTTGATCAGCGGAAAGAGTTCCTTGCGGGCTTCGCTCGCGGTTATGGACATGACCTGACCTCTTTCCTCAAGTGGTACCTAATAACGTACCACTCTCGGCCCAGCCCAGGAGGGAGAAGTGCCTGATGGACTGTCGGCCATCCCAGCACGGGAAAAAGACCAAGGGCCCACCTCCGAGGAGGTGGGCCCTTCTGACCTGCAGGTTTGCCCAGTGAGCGACGTGGTGCTAATTCACACGCTCAGACGTTGAAGCGGAACTCCACCACGTCGCCGTCCTGCATCACGTAGTCCTTGCCCTCCATGCGGGCCTTGCCCTTCGCGCGGGCTTCCGCCACCGAGCCGCAGGCGACCAGGTCCTCGAAGGAGATGACCTCGGCCTTGATGAAGCCGCGCTGGAAGTCGGTGTGGATCACGCCGGCGGCCTCGGGGGCCGTGGCGCCGCGCTTGATGGTCCAGGCGCGGGTTTCCTTCGGGCCGGCCGTCAGGTAGGTCTGCAGGCCCAGCGTGGTGAAGCCGACGCGGCCCAGGGTGGCCATGCCCGGCTCGTCCTGGCCGACCGACTGGAGGAGTTCCAGGGCCTCGTCGTCGTCGAGCTCGACGAGGTCCGCCTCCAGCTTGGCGTTGAGGAAGATCGCCTCGGCGGGGGCGACCAGGGCGGACTGCTCGGCCTTGAAGGCGTCGTCCGTCAGCTCGTCCTCGTCCACGTTGAAGACGTAGAGGAAGGGCTTCGTCGTCAGGAGGTGGAGCTCGTGGAGGAGGTCGCCCTGCTCCGTGCCCTTGGTGATCCCGCGGGAGAAGAGGGTGTGGCCCTCCTCCAGGATCTTCTGCGCCTTCTCGACGGCGGCCAGGACCGCGACCTTCTCCTTCTGGAGGCGGGACTCCTTCGTCAGGCGCGGCACCGCCTTCTCGATGGACTGGAGGTCGGCGAGGATCAGCTCGGTGTTGATCGTCTCGATGTCGTCCTTCGGCGAGACCTTGCCGTCGACGTGGACGACGTTCTCGTCCTTGAAGGCGCGGATGACCTGGCAGATGGCGTCGGACTCGCGGATGTTGGCGAGGAACTTGTTACCCAGGCCCTCACCCTCCGAGGCGCCGCGGACGATGCCCGCGATGTCGACGAAGTCGACCGTCGCCGGGAGCACCCGCTGCGAGCCGAAGATGTCCGCGAGGACCGCGAGGCGCTTGTCCGGGACGCCGACGACGCCGACGTTCGGCTCGATGGTGGCGAACGGGTAGTTGGCCGCCAGCACGTCGTTCTTGGTCAGGGCGTTGAACAGGGTCGACTTGCCGACATTCGGCAGGCCGACGATTCCGATCGTGAGCGACACGTTGGCGACTTCCCGTAGCTGGAGGGGGCGGCGGCCCGGAGGTGGGCCACCGGACAGTTTACTTTCCGATGAGTGGCCGTGGATGTACGCGTGTCCGGGGCCCGATCCGGCGCTCCCCCCGCCTAGTTTGGTGGGGTGGAGCAATACAGGACGCGACCGGCCCCTCACCCGCGGCGACCCCCGGGGCAGCGACGGCCCGTGCGGCCCCCGGCCCAGCGCACGCGCCCGGCCGTGGCCGCCGTGACCGCCGCGCGCCGGATGCCCCGGCCCCGGCTGACCGGGCTGGGCGGCGGGCTGTTCTCGTGCGCCGCGATGGTGCTGGTCGGCGGGATCTGCTGGCTGCTCTTCGACGCCTCGCTCTTCGTCTACGGGCTGCTCTTCGTGCCCGTCGCGGCCGCCACCGGCCTCTGGGTACGGCCCGCCGACCTGATCACCGCGCCGATCAGTGTCCCCATCGCCTTCGCCGCCGGAGTGTGGCCCATCTCGGGCGGCTCCGGCGGCCTCGGCGGGCAGCTGATGGGGCTGGTGTCCGTCCTGTCCCTGCACGCGGGCTGGCTGTACGCGGGGACACTGGCCGCCGCCCTCATCGCCGTGGTGCGCAAGGCCGTGCTGATCGGTCGGCGCCGGCTCCCCCGACGCGTCCCCTAGACAGCCTTCTCTACGTCGCGGCCTCCCCCGACTTCGAGGCCTTCGCAGCCGCCTCCCCGGCCTCCCCAGCCCTCCCGGCCTCCGCCGCCGCCATCGCCGCCCCCACGATGCCCGCGTTGTTCTGCAGCTTCGCCGGGACGATCTCCGCCCGGATGCCCTCGATCAGCGGCAGGAACTTCTCCGGCTTGCGGCTCACGCCGCCGCCGATGATGAAGAGGTCCGGCGAGAACAGCATCTCCACGTGCGCGAGGTACTTCTGGACCCGGTGCGCCCACCGCTCCCACGTGAGGTCCCCATCCTCCTTGGCCTTCACCGACGCGCGCGTCTCCGCGTCGTGGCCCTTCAGCTCCAGGTGCCCCAGCTCGCTGTTCGGGACCAGCCGCCCGTCCGTGAACAGGGCGGATCCGATGCCCGTGCCCAGCGTGAGCATGATGACCGTGCCGCCCCGCCCGCGCCCGGCCCCGTACGTCATCTCCGCGATCCCCGCCGCGTCCGCGTCGTTCAGGACCGTGACCGGCAGGCCGCCCAACTCCCGCGTGAGCAGCGCCGCCGTGTCGACGCCGACCCACGCCTTGTCCATGTTCGCCGCCGTGCGGGTGACGCCGCCCGTGACCACGCCCGGGAAGGTGACCCCGACCGGGCCCGACCAGGAGAACGCGCCGACCACCTCGGCGACGCAGCCGGCCACCCCCTCGGGGGTGGCCGGCTGCGGTGTCAGTACTTTGTGGCGCTCGTGCGCCAGGTCGCCGCGGTCCAGGTCGACGGGAGCGCCCTTGATCCCGGAACCGCCGATGTCCACACCCATGATCTGCATGGACATACCGTACGAAACGAGTTACTTGTCGGCGACCAGTTCGGCCGCTTCCGCGCGCAGGTCGCGGCGCAGCTCCTTGGGCAGCGAGAAGACGATCGACTCCTCGGCGGTCTTGACGATCTCGACGTCCTCGTAGCCGCGCGCCGCGAGCCACTCCAGGACTTCCTCGACCAGGACCTCCGGCACCGAGGCGCCCGAGGTGAGGCCGACCGTGCCGACGCCCTCCAGCCAGGCCTCGTCGATCTCGCTCGCGAAGTCGACCAGGTACGCGGCGCGCGCGCCCGCGTCGAGCGCGACCTCGACCAGCCGGATGGAGTTCGAGGAGTTCTTCGAGCCGACCACGATGACCAGGTCGGAGTCCGCGCCCATCGCCTTGACGGCGGCCTGCCGGTTGGAGGTGGCGTAGCAGATGTCGTCGCTCGGCGGCGAGACCAGCAGCGGGAACTTCGTCTTCAGCGCGTCGACGGTCTCCATCGTCTCGTCGACGGACAGGGTGGTCTGGGAGAGCCAGACGACCTTCGACTCGTCGCGCACCTCGACGTTGGCCACGTCGTCCGGGCCGTCGACGATCGTGATGTGGTCGGGGGCCTCGCCGGAGGTGCCGATGACCTCCTCGTGGCCCTCGTGGCCGATGAGGAGGATGTCGAAGTCCTCGTTGGCGTAGCGGATGGCTTCCTTGTGCACCTTGGTGACCAGCGGGCAGGTCGCGTCGATCGTCGCGAGCTTGCCGCGCGCCGCCTCCTCGTGCACCACGGGGGCCACGCCGTGCGCGGAGAACATCACGATGGAGCCCTCGGGCACCTCCTCCGTCCGCTCGACGAAGATGGCGCCCTTCTTCTCCAGGGTCTGGACCACGTACTTGTTGTGCACGATCTCGTGACGGACGTAGACCGGCGCGCCGTACTGCTCGAGGGCCTTCTCGACAGCGATCACGGCTCGGTCGACGCCCGCGCAGTAGCCGCGAGGGGCGGCGAGCAGGACACGGCGGGAAGCGGCAGCAGTCATGCCCTCCATCGTACGGGGGCGCCCAGCAGGTCGTTCGTCCCCCGTCCGCCCCACACTTGATCGCAAGCGTGTCCGCAGGATCACTCGGAGGGTCGATGGCGTCCGGTACGCACTCCAGTACGGCGGCGCCCGCACCGCCGCCGGCCCAGGACGGCCTCCTGCGCCGGAGCCTCGGCTTCCGGGACCTGGTCGTCTACGGGCTCCTCTTCATCGCCCCCATGGCCCCGGTCGGGGTCTTCGGCGCCCTGGACGCCAGGTCGCACGGAGCCGTCGCCCTCGTGTACCTCGCCGCGACCGCCGCGATGGCCTTCACGGCCTTCTCGTACGCCCAGATGGTGCGGGTCGCCCCGCAGGCCGGCTCGGTGTTCACCTACGCGCGCAAGGGCCTCGGCGAGGGGGCGGGCCTGATCGCCGGGTGGATGGCGATGCTGGACTACCTGCTGATCCCGGCCGTGGCGTACCTCTTCTCGGGGATCGCGATGAACGCGCTGGTGCCGGAGGTCTCCCGCTGGGTGTGGACGGCGCTGGCCGTCGTGGTCACCACCCTGCTCAACCTGTGGGGCGTACGGGTGGCCGCGCGCGTGGGCTTCGCCGTGCTGGCCGTGGAGGTCCTGGTCCTGCTCGTCTTCGTCGTCGCCGCGGTGGGCGCCTTGGTCCAGGACGGGGCCCGGCGCGGCTGGCTCTCCCCGCTGACCGGCGACGGCTCGCTCGGCTTCTCCGCGGGCGCCGTCCTCGGGGCGGTGTCGGTGGCGGTGCTCTCGTACCTCGGTTTCGACGCCGTCGCCTCCTTCGCCGAGGAGGTGACGGGGGGTTCGCGGCGCGTGGCGCGGGCGGTGCTGTCCTGCCTGGCGCTGGCCGGGGTGCTGTTCGTCCTCCAGACCTACCTGGTGGCGCTGCTCAGCCCGGTCTCCTCGGCGGAGCTGGCGGCCGATCCGGTGAGCCAGGGCCCGGCCTTCTACACCGCGGTGGAGTCCTCCGTGGGCTCCTGGCTGCACGACCTGGTGGCGGTCAGCAAGGCGGTGGGGGCGGCCTTCGCGGCGCTGGCCGGGCAGGCGGCGGCCGCGCGGCTGGTGTTCGCGATGGCCCGGGAGCGGCGCCTGCCCCGGCTGCTCGCGCGGACCTCGGGCGGCGCCCCGCGGCCCGCGCTGCTGGTGTCGGCCGCGGTCACGCTGACCGCGGCCGTGTGGGCGGCCCGGCGCGACGACGGCCTCGACCAGCTGGTGTCCGTGGTGGACGTGGGCGCGCTGGTGGCGTTCACGCTGCTGCACGCCTCGGTCGTGGGCTGGTTCGTGGTCCGGCGCCGGGAGGGCGCGCCGAACTGGTGGAAGCACCTGCTGGTCCCGGTGCTGGGCGCCGCGGTGACGGTCGCGGTGATCGCCGGGGCCGCCAGGACGGCGCAGCTCGTGGGGGCGGTGTGGCTGGTGGTGGGGCTGGGGGTGCTGTTCGTCCAGCGGGGGCGGCCGGCGTCTCCGTGAGCGGGGGCCGCGGACCGGCGGGGACGGCCGGCGTCGCGTGAGCGGCGGGGCCGCGGACCGCGACACCGCACGGGAGCCTGAGACGCTGTCAGCGCCGACGGATAACCTGCGCACATGGGTCTGAATACGTCGGCCGAGGCGCCGCTGCCGGTAGGCCAGGTGTCCCGGCTCATCGGGGGCTGGATCGAGCGGCTCGGTCAGGTGTGGGTGGAGGGGCAGATCACCCAGCTCTCGCGGCGGCCGGGGGCGGGGGTGGTCTTCCTGACGCTGCGCGACCCGTCGCACGACATCTCGGTCAGCGTGACCTGCTTCCGCCAGGTCTACGACGAGGTCGCGGACGCCGTCTCGGAGGGCGCGCGGGTGGTCGTCCTGGCCAAGCCCGAGTGGTACGCCCCGCGCGGCCAGCTCTCCCTGCGGGCCACGGAGATACGGCCGGTCGGCATCGGTGAGCTGCTCGCCCGGCTGGAGCGGCTCAAGCGGTCCCTCGCCTCGGAGGGCCTCTTCGCGCTGGACCGCAAGAAGCCGCTGCCGTTCCTGCCGCAGCTGGTCGGGCTGGTGGTGGGGCGGGCCTCGGCGGCCGAGCGCGACGTACTGGAGAACGCCCGCCGCCGCTGGCCGGCGGTCCGCTTCGAGGTGCGCAACGTCGCCGTCCAGGGGGTGCACGCGGTGCCCCAGGTGATCGAGGCGGTCAAGGAGCTCGACGCGCTGCCCGAGGTGGACGTGATCATCGTGGCGCGCGGCGGCGGCAGCGTGGAGGACCTGCTGCCCTTCTCCGACGAGGAGGTCGTACGGACGGTCGCCGCCGCCCGGACCCCGGTGGTCTCGGCCATCGGCCACGAGCCCGACTCCCCGCTGCTGGACCTGGTCGCGGACGTACGGGCCTCCACGCCCACGGACGCCGCGAAGAAGGTGGTGCCGGACGTGGGCGAGGAGCTGGAGCGCGTACGCCAGCTGCAGGCGCGGGGGCTGCGCGCGGTGAGCGGGCTGCTCGACCGGGAGGAGCGGGGGCTCGCGCACGCCCTGGCCCGGCCGGTCTTCGTACACCCGCAGCGGATGGTGGAGATCCGCGAGGACGAGCTGGACGCGCTGCTGGCGCGCAGCCGGCGCACGCTGGGGCACCTGCTGGACCGGGCGGACTCGGAGCTCTCCCACACCCTGGCCCGGGTGGTGGCGCTGTCCCCCGCCGCGACCCTGGAGCGGGGCTACGCCGTCCTCCAGCGGGCCGACGGGCACGTGGTGCGCTCCCCGGAGGAGGTCGCGCCGCACGAGGCGCTGCGGGCCCGGGTGGCGGAGGGCACGTTCTGCGTGCGGGTGGGCGCCGAGGGCGAGGGACCTGAGGCCGAGGAGCCGGCCGCGGCGCCCGCGGCTTCGCAGTAGGGGACGCACGGCCCCGGCCGTCGGGCCGCCGCCGCGACCATCAGGTCGGGCGACACACCGGCGCGGCCCACAACCGGTATGACACACACAGGTACGACACACAGGACGGAAGAGGGAATGGCAGAGGCCGAAACGGCGCTGGGCTACGAGCAGGCCCGCGACGAGCTCATCGAGGTCGTCCGCAAGCTGGAGGCCGGGGGGACCTCGCTGGAGGACTCCCTCGCGCTCTGGGAGCGCGGCGAGGAGCTCGCGAAGGTCTGCCGGCACTGGCTGGAGGGGGCCCGGGCCCGGCTGGACTCGGCGCTGGCGGCGCGGGAGCCGGCCGCGGAGGAGTGATCCCGCTCACCGCCCCAGCGGTTTAGTTGAAATTTCATCTACTTCGGCCGTACAGTCGGAGACATCGCTCGACGCTTCACCTCCGTATGGAAGAAGGCTTTCCGATGTCTCTCGTTCTTGACTCCGCCGCGCAGGACCTCCTCTTCCGCGAGGCCCGCACCGCCAACTCCTTCTCCGACGAGCCGGTGACCGAGGAGCAGGTGCAGGCGATCTACGACCTGGTGAAGTTCGGCCCCACCGCTTTCAACCAGACCCCGCTGCGCATCACCCTGGTCCGCTCCCCCGAGGCCCGCGAGCGCCTCGTGCAGCACATGTACGAGGGCAACCAGGCCAAGACCGCCGCCGCGCCGCTGGTCGCGATCCTCTCCGCGGACAACGAGTTCCACGAGGAGATCCCCAAGCTGCTGCCGCACTTCCCGCAGGCCAAGGACATGTTCTTCGCCGAGCGCCCGGTGCGCGAGCAGTCCGCGCTGGTCAACGCCACGCTCCAGGCCGCGTACTTCATCGTCGGCGTCCGCGCCGCCGGTCTGGCCGCGGGCCCGATGACCGGCGTGGACTTCCACGGCCTCCAGAAGGAGTTCCTGGACGACGACCACACCCCGCTGATGGTGATCAACATCGGCAAGCCGGGCGAGGACGCCGGGTTCCCGCGCTCCCCGCGCCTGGCGTTCGACGAGGTCGTCACCACCGTCTGACCGCAGCCGCCGCAGCAGTAGCCGCAGCCGCGCGGCGCGCAAAAGGGCCGTGCCCCGGAAACCCCGGGGGCACGGCCCTTTTCGCACGCGGTACGAGTCGTACGGACGTACGGGGCGACCGCCCCGCTCGCGCTACGCGCCCTGCTTGAACTCCAGCGCCGCCGCCATCGCCCCGAGCTGCTCGAAGGAGGCCGTGCCGGTCACCACCGTCACGTGCCCCTGCTCGCGCCGCACGAGGGCGTCGTACTTCTCGCCGTCCCAGCGCTCCCAGGCCGTGTCGCCGACCTGCTGCGTCTGACCGGTGGCCGCAGCCTTCTGGGTGACGCGGGTCAGGTAGGCGGGCGAGGTGTCCGTGGACTGCTCGATCGCCACGTACTGCTGCTCCGGGTCGAGGAAGCCCAGGTGCCAGGCGTTGGCGTTCCTGCGCTCGTACGTCACCGAGGTCGCCCGCCACTGCTCCGGGAGCCCCACGGGGGCCGCCACCGGGTACGGGGCCGCGCGCCGGGCCGTGAGCGTCTCCACCCGGTAGTCGACCGGGCGCGTCGGATCGGCCTTGTCGTCGTGCGGGATGAAGAGGTAGATCCCCATCCCCGCGACCACGAGGCCCACCACACCCAGCGACCGGACCATGTCCCAGATCGTCTGCTTGCCTTTCATACCTGCCACGGCACCATCGTCCCGCATCGCCGCGGGCGATCTCCGCCGGGGTCACCCCCGCCGGGCGGCGCGTCGGCCCCGCGCGGAGTGCCGGGGGCCGCAAGATGTCCGCTCAGGCCAATGGACTGACCGATATTCCGCTCATACGTGACCCGCCCTGCTCAATATGTCGACCTACCGATAGAGTTCCAGCACCCTCACTTCCCGGCCGTCGCCGTACAGAAAGGTGCGCTCCGATGACCGAGCACAACCTGCCGCCCCAGCTCGTGGTCTCTCCGGAGGCCCCCGACCGCAACCTCGCCCTGGAACTCGTACGGGTCACCGAGGCCGCCGCCATGGCCGCGGGCCGGTGGGTCGGCCGCGGCGACAAGCTCGGCGCGGACGGCGCCGCGGTCAACGCGATGCGCACCCTGATCTCCACCGTCTCGATGAACGGCGTCGTCGTCATCGGCGAGGGGGAGAAGGACGAGGCCCCCATGCTGTTCAACGGTGAGCGGGTCGGCGACGGCACCGGTGCCGAGGTCGACATCGCCGTGGACCCGATCGACGGCACCACCCTGAACGCCAAGGGCATGCCGAACGCCATCGCCGTCCTGGCCGCCGCCGACCGCGGCACCATGTTCGACCCGTCCGCCGTCTTCTACATGGAGAAGCTGGTCACGGGCCCCGAGGCCGCCGACTTCGTCGACATCAACGCGCCCGTCTCGGTGAACATCCGCCGGGTCGCCAAGGCCAAGAACATGGCCGTCGAGGACGTCACCGTGGTCATCCTGGACCGCCCCCGCCACGAGGGCATCGTCAAGGAGATCCGCGAGACCGGCGCCCGGATCAAGTTCATCTCCGACGGCGACGTCGCGGGCTCCGTCATGGCCGTCCGCGAGGGCACCGGCGTGGACCTGCTGCTCGGCATCGGCGGCACCCCCGAGGGCATCATCTCGGCCTGCGCCATAAAGTGCCTCGGCGGCACGATCCAGGGCAAGCTGTGGCCCAAGGACGAGGCCGAGCGCCAGAAGGCGATCGACGCGGGCCACGACCTGGACCGCGTCCTGCACACCAACGACCTGGTGTCCGGGGAGAACGTCTTCTTCGTCGCCACCGGCATCACGGACGGCGAGCTGCTGCGCGGCGTCCACTACCGCTCGGAGACCGCGACGACGTCCTCGCTGGTCATGCGCTCGAAGTCCGGCACGATCCGGCGGATCGACTCCACGCACCGCCTGTCGAAGCTGCGCGCGTACAGCGCGATCGACTTCGACCGCGCCCTCTAGGCCGGCTGCGCAACGCGAGAGGGGCGGTCCGTGTGCGGCGGACCGCCCCTCTCGCGTGTACGCGTCCATCCCTGGGGCCGCGGGGCCGGGCAGGCCTGCGGCGGGCGCCGACGGGCGGCAGCGGACGGCAGCGGGCGGCCGGTGGGCGGCCGGGTCAGCCGGCGGCGGCGATGGGTCCGGCGTCCGGAGCCTGGCGCAGCTCGGCCGACCTGCGCCGCATCCGCGTCAGCACCACCCGGCGCTCGGCCGCGGTGAGCCCGCCCCAGACCCCGTACGGCTCCGGCTGGAGCAGCGCGTGCTCCCGGCAGGCGACCATCACCGGGCAGCGGGCGCAGACGCGCTTGGCGGCTTCCTCACGGGAGAGCCGGGCCGCGGTCGGTTCCTTGGAGGGGGCGAAGAAGAGCCCCGCCTCGTCGCGGCGGCACACGGCCTCCGCGTGCCATGGGCCGTCGTCCGCCCGCGCCGGCACCCGTGGCTTCGGGACGGCCGCCGGGAGCACCCCAGGACCCTGAAGGCTCTTCACGACGGCGACCTGCAGGGACTGATGCGGCGGCTGCGGCACGGTCTACTCCTGACGACGGATACGTGAGCGAGAGACGACGCACCTGTCCCTACCCGCTGTACGCGCCCCTATGCACCGCGTGGCACGGGTCGGGCGGGGTTCGGCCGAAACGAGCCCCTGCGCGAGGCCCGTCCCGGCGGGCCGATGCGCCCCGCACGTCAGCCGCCGTCAGCCGCCGTCAGCCGCAGGCGCCGTCAGCCTTCGTCGCGCTTGCGCAGCTTGCGGGCCAGGTCGACCAGGCGGGCGCCGAGCCGGGGCCGCGCCTCGATGTTCCCCAGCAGGGCGAAGCCCCGGACGATCACCACCGGCGCCTGCGGGTCGGTCTCCCCGCGGCCCTCGCCGCGCACCTCGAAGTTGCCGAGGACCCCGCTGCCGTAGCCGCGCAGGGTCACGTTCTCCGGGACCAGGACCTCGACGTTGCCGAGGACGCTGGTCACGTTGATCTCGGTGACCTGCTGCTGGAAGACCGCCTCGGTGAGGTCGATGGTGATGTCACCCATGACCGAGATCGCGCGGGTGTGCGCGCCCGGCCGCCAGCGGCCCTTGCGGGCGGAGCTGCTGCACACGGCGACGATCGTCTCCGCGTAGCCGCCGGAGCCGTCGGCCGGGGCGGCGGCGTGCGCCGGGTGCGCGGCCGCGGCATGGACGCCGCCGGGCGCGGGGAGGTCCCGTACGAGGACCTCCAGCTCACCGACCGTCTTGAAGGCGTACAGCGAGTCCAGGCGGTCGGAGTGCTCCTCGGCCGTCAGGCGGCCTTCGGCGAGGGCGTCGGAGAGGATCTGCGCGATCCGGTCCCGGTCGGCGTCGGAGGCACGCAGATCGGCCGGTGCGGCGGGGGCGGCGGGGTGCTTTTCCAGGTCCACGCCACCCAGCATAGCCAGACACGATAGATCGCGATACTCCTCAGTGGAGTCCCGCACGCTCCCAATGAGCCTTACCTCACAGACGAAGCGCCCGGAAGAGGTCCTACGCTGGTTAACCGCGCTGCCAAATGGTCGCCAGTGCTGTCTGCCGAGTGAGGAATGACTGCCGTCATGCCAGAGTTTGCGTACACCGACCTGCTGCCCCTGGGCGAGGACACCACCCCCTACCGGCTGGTGACCGCCGAGGGCGTGTCCACCTTCGAGGCGGACGGCCGTACGTTCCTCAAGGTCGAGCCCGAGGCGCTGCGCAAGCTCGCCGAAGAGGCCATCCACGACATCCAGCACTTCCTGCGCCCCGCGCACCTCGCGCAGCTGCGCCGCATCATCGACGACCCCGAGGCCTCCTCGAACGACAAGTTCGTGGCCCTGGACCTGCTGAAGAACGCGAACATCGCGGCGGCCGGCGTCCTGCCGATGTGTCAGGACACGGGCACGGCCATCGTCATGGGCAAGCGCGGCCAGAACGTCCTCACGGAGGGCGGCGACGAGGCGGCCCTCTCGCGCGGCATCTACGACGCGTACACGCGGCTGAACCTGCGCTACTCGCAGATGGCCCCCCTCACCATGTGGGAGGAGAAGAACACCGGCTCGAACCTGCCCGCGCAGATCGAGCTGTACGCGACCGACGGCGGCGCGTACAAGTTCCTCTTCATGGCCAAGGGCGGCGGCTCGGCCAACAAGTCCTTCCTCTACCAGGAGACCAAGGCGGTCCTCAACGAGGCCTCCATGATGAAGTTCCTGGAGGAGAAGATCCGTTCGCTCGGTACGGCGGCCTGCCCGCCCTACCACCTGGCGATCGTGGTCGGCGGCACCTCGGCCGAGCACGCGCTGAAGACCGCCAAGTACGCCTCGGCGCACTACCTGGACGAGCTGCCGACCGAGGGCTCCGCCACCGGTCACGGCTTCCGTGACCTGGGCCTGGAGGAGAAGGTCTTCGAGCTCACCCAGAAGATCGGCATCGGCGCGCAGTTCGGCGGCAAGTACTTCTGCCACGACGTCCGCGTGGTGCGCCTGCCGCGCCACGGCGCCTCGCTGCCCGTCGCGATCGCCGTGTCCTGCTCGGCCGACCGCCAGGCCACCGCGAAGATCACCGCCGAGGGCGTCTTCCTGGAGCAGCTGGAGACGGACCCGGCGCGCTTCCTGCCGGACACCACGGACTCGCACCTGGACGAGTCGGCCGACGTGGTCTCCATCGACCTGAACCAGCCGATGGACGAGATCCTGGCGACCCTGACCAAGCACCCGGTCAAGACCCGCCTCTCGCTGACCGGCCCGCTGGTCGTGGCGCGCGACATCGCGCACGCCAAGATCAAGGAACTGCTGGACTCGGGCGCCCCGATGCCCCAGTACCTCAAGGACCACCCGGTCTACTACGCCGGCCCCGCGAAGACCCCCGAGGGCTACGCCTCCGGCTCCTTCGGCCCCACCACGGCGGGCCGCATGGACTCCTACGTCGAGCAGTTCCAGGCGGCGGGCGGCTCCAAGGTCATGCTGGCCAAGGGCAACCGCTCCCAGCAGGTGACGGACGCGTGCGGCACGCACGGCGGCTTCTACCTTGGCTCGATCGGCGGACCCGCGGCGCGCCTGGCCCAGGACTGCATCAAGAAGGTCGAGGTCCTGGAGTACGAGGAGCTCGGCATGGAGGCGGTCTGGAAGATCGAAGTCGAGGACTTCCCGGCCTTCATCGTCGTGGACGACAAGGGCAACGACTTCTTCCAGAACCCGTCCCCGGAACCGACGTTCACCCACATCCCGGTCCGCGGCCCCGGCCTCGGCTGACCTCCCCCAGCACAGCAGAGCCCCTGGCACACGCCGGGGGCTCTGGGCTTGCCCCGAGGCAGGGGTGCGTCTCGACCGGTCACGCCATACGAACCAACGACCCGCGAAGTACGGGACCAGGAGGGCAGAGACATGCACGTCCAGAGCACCCCGTTCGAGCTGAGCCCGTGGCAGGGTGGCGACAAGGGTGGGCTTCGCCGGACCGGTTGGCAGGGACGGTCTCCGGAGTGGGGCGAGATCACCGTGGCCTCGCTCCCCCACCCGCACGACAACGTACGCGCCACCGAGGTCACCGGTGGCCAGATCCCCAGGGCCGTCTTCCAATCGCGCGGCATCCAGGTGCTGGTCACCGAACGGCCGACCCTGAACGGCGCGACGCTGCGCGTCGGGGACGCGGTGGTGTACCTCAAGCGGAACCGGTGGGGAGCCACGCATCGGGGCCGCGCTCTGCGGATGACATACGGCGGGGACCGGTACCGGCTCTGGGCGGTCAATCGCCGGGAGTACGTCGTCATGCGCAAGGCCGACAACGAGGACCGGGGCGTCACCGTCAAGGTCAAACAATCCGGCATCGGCAAGTGGAAGCGGGTACAGGTGACCGTGGTGGGCCGTGCCCTCGGGGCGGATATCGCGCTCGCCCTGGTCTTCACCGGGGTCGACTGCTCCATGCTCACCCGTCGGGGCGCCCTGCGCGCGGGCCTCTCGCGCGTCTTCCACGTGGCGGCGGATTCCGCCATGGGGTGAGCACCCGTCACCAGTTCCGGCCGATCGCCTCGCGGTCCGGTCTGCACGGCGTGTAGAGCGTGACCGGGACGGTCCGGGGGCCTCTCCCCCGATCGGGGGAGGGGTCCTCGCGTATGTCCGCCTCTCGGGCGATGGGTGGGGGGTGGGGTTCCGGCGAGGGTGGTGCCGTATCCGAATGGCCTACCCGGAACGGGAATTCACGATGAAGAAACGCACGCGCGCCCTCGTCCTCGCCGGAACGGCGGCCGCCCTGGTCGCCACCCTGATCGCGGCGGCTCCCGCACCGGCCGCACCGGCCGCACCGGGGGTCGCGGCGGGGAAGCTCGCCTCCGTGCACGGGGGTGGGACGGTGCTCTTCCCCTACGCCCCGAAGGAGGACGACATCCGCTTCACGGTCGACGCCGAATCGGCGCCGTGGAGCAGGCCCCATCCGTCCTCCGGCCTGGAGCAGGGGCTGCCGACCGACGCCCGTGGCCGGGTGACCGTCTACCACCGCATGCCGGCGCAGGACTTCACCGGGGTGGCGGAGGCGGAGGTCGACTGCATGGTCACCGGCGGCAAGACGGCCACGGTCACCGCGGTGGTGACGAGCTCGAACGTCGGCTGGGAGGGCAAGCGGATCGGCATCAGCGTCCAGGACGGCGAACGCGGCGGCCCCGACCGCGTCGGTTTCTCGTGGGCCGTCGCCAACGTCGACGTGAAGCCCGACGGCTCGGTGGCCGAGCCGACGGTGGGCACCTGCATGGCCCCGGCGCCCTTCACCGAGGTCACCCGGGGCGGCTTCAAGGTCACCCCGGCTCCCCTGGCCCCCCGCCCGGCGGCGCAGCAGTAGTCCCTACAGCGTGCGGACGCCGAACCCCGCGGCGCGCAGCCGCTGCGTCAGGTACCGGGCCTCAACGGGGGTGGCCCGGTACCCGTCGCGCACGGCGGCCAGGACCTGCGGGATCGTCATGCCGAGCGCGTCGCGGAGGACCTTCAGGGCCCCGCCACCGGAGCCCTCCACGCGGAGCAACACCGTGCCCTCGGCGGCGACGAGGGCCGCCCGGACGTCATCGGGCGCCGGCCCCCACCCCCCGTCGATGGTGCACACGTCGCGCGGCCCCCCGAACTCGCACTGGTCGCACTCCCACTCCGCTTCCCAGCACAACCTCCCGCCGTCGATCCGCTGCCAGGCGTGGAAGACGCAGTGTGGGCACGGTGCACAGAGGGTCCATCCTGGTTCCGGCATGGCGTCACCCTGCCCTGCGCGGCAGGGGGACCGCATCCCGTTAACGTCGGGGACGCGACCCCGCACCTGTGCGGGCCCGCCGGTTTGCGAGGATCTCCCCATGGCAGCGACGACCTCCTCCCCCCGCACCGCCCGCGACACGCGGGTGATCGCCCACCGGGGGGCCTCCCACGAGCACCCCGAGCACACCATGGCCGCGTACCGGCAGGCCATCGCCGACGGGGCCGACGCGCTCGAATGCGATGTGCGGCTCACCGCCGACCGGAAGCTGGTGTGCGTGCACGACCGGCGCGTGGAGCGGACCTCCGACGGGCGGGGGCTGGTCTCCGAGATGACGTACGAGGAGCTCGCCGCGCTCGACTTCGGCGGGTGGAAGGGCGAGGAGCACCGCGGGGCGGGGGTGCTGCTCTTCGAGGACCTGCTGCGGGAGGCGCTGGCCGCGCCGCGGCCGGTGGGACTCGCCGTCGAGACCAAGCACCCGACCCGGGCGGGCGGCCGGCTGGAGGCCGAGCTGGCCCGGATGCTGCGCGAGTACGGGCTCGCCGACGGCTCCACCGGCCGGGTGGAGGTGATGAGCTTCTCGCGGAACGCGCTGACGAGGATGCACCGGCTCGCGCCCGGGCTGCCGGCCGTCTATCTGATCGAGCGGGCGGTCAGGCCGCCGCGGCCGCCGTTCGCGACCCACGCGGGCCCGGGCATCGACCTCGTGCGCCGGGACCCGGGTCTGGTGGCGCGGCTGAAGGCGAAGGGGCTGTCCGTGCGCGTGTGGACGGTGGACGAGCCCGAGGACGTGGAGCTGTGCGTGCGGCTCGGCGTGGACACGATCATCACCAACCGGCCGCGGGAGGTGCGCAAGCTGCTGCTCGACCTGTGAGGTGAGGGGGCGGGTCAGCGGTGAGCGGGTGGGTGAGCGCCCGGCCGGGGTGCGCCGGCCGGGTGGGGGTCGAACGGGTGGTGTTACGCGAAGCGCTGGTTCGCCGCGCCGTTGCAGGGCTGCAGGCGCAGCGGCTCGTGGGCCGCGGCCACCGTCAGGCACACGCCCGGGGCGGCGGCGGGGCGCAGCGTGGCGCCGTCACGGACGAACTGCTGGTTCGCGCCGCCGTGGCAGTTCCAGACGATCAGGGCGGTGCCGGAGCCGTAGGAGGCGCCCGGGGCGTCGAGGCAGCGGTCCTGGGTCAGTTCGACGTGGACGGACTTGCGGGCGGTGTCGTACCACCAGCCCTGGTTGCGGCCGCCGTGGCAGTCCCAGCCGAGGACCGCCGTCCCGTTGGCGCTGGAGCCGCCCTTCGCGTCGAGGCATGTGCCGTTCGCCTCGTTCCGCAGGGGCTTGAACTTGTCGTCCCAGGCCCCGGGCTCCAGCACGGGCGTGCCGGTGCTGGCGGGATCGGCGCAGGCGGCCTCGCGCAGGCCCGACCGGTAGATCTGGGTCAGGCAGGACGCGAAGGCGCCGTGGCCGCGGTAGTTGGGGTGGAAGGACTGGCGGGTGGTGTTCTCGTCCCACGGGAAGTGGTCCCCGAGGTCCAGGTAGAGCCCGCGGGCCCAGGTGTCCTCCATGCAGACCTCGTGGCCGTGGAAGAGCCGGGAGTTGTCGAGGAACACCGCGCCGGAGTCCCGCGCGGCCTCCCGTATCCCCTTCTCGAAGGCGGGCACCGCCTGGTTGCGGCCCCAGGTGGCGTCGGAGTCGTAGCCGGCGCAGCCTCCGGGGAGCTTGCCGGGGAAGTCCGGGTTGTCGTAGAAGTCCGGGCCGATGGGGCTGGGGTAGCCCATGACCACGAGCTTGTAGTCGGAGTCGGCGTACCCGGCGCCCCGCATGACCGTCCTGAGGTCCCCGACCGTGGCCGTGACCTTGGGTTTCAGACCGTCGACGCGGGCCTGCCAGCCGGGCCCGTACACGGGCTCGCAGACGCCCTGGCCGAGGATCCAGCGGGTCACGCAGTCGGTCATGACGGGACCGAACTGGAGGTCGTCGTTGGCGCCGACGACCAGGAGCACCATCTTGATCCTGGTGTTGCGGGCCTTGACGGCGAGGTTGTCGCTCTGCACCAGCTCGTCGGCGTACTGCTTGCTTCCGCCGATCCTGATGTTCGCGGTGGAGCCTCCGGAGCAGGCGACGTTGAAGGTCAGGTCGGCCGGGATCCCGGTGCGGTGGATCGCGGAGTCGGGAGAGCGGTGGCACTGGTTGGTCGGGGTGTTGGTCGCGGGGTCGTAGGCGCCGACGCCCTCGCCCGAGATCTCGCTGTCGCCCAGGGAGATCAGGCCGGTCTTGCGCTCGTTCAGCGGGCGGACGGCGGCGTCGCCGTAGAGTGCGACGGCCTCCGCGGCGCGGATCGCCTCCAGCTCGGGCGGGAGGGGGGTGACGGCTCCCGTCACGGCTCCCGTCACGGCTCCCGTCGTGGCCGCCGTCGCGGCTCCCGCCACGGCGGCCGGGCTCCCGGCGGTGGCCGCCGCCTGGGCCGACGGGGTGACGGCGGTGACCCCGCCGAGGGCGGCCGCGATCGCCGCGGCCGCGGCGACGGTAGATCTGAGCATGGGTCTGGTGCGTGCACGTGCCATGAACGCCTCCCCGGGCATCGGTGTTACCCACGGTATTTACTGGCGGGTAGGGGAGTTGGGAACACTTTGAACCAGACGATTGCTCATGTTTTCGAGGAGGCCGTGAAAATGACCGATGATCAGCAGGCTGAGGCGTTCCGGATCGAGCACGACTCCATGGGCGAGGTACGGGTGCCCGCGCACGCCAAGTGGCGCGCGCAGACCCAGCGCGCCGTGGAGAACTTCCCCGTCTCGGGGCTGCGCCTGGAGCGCGCCCACATCGAGGCCCTCGCCCGGATCAAGGCCGCCGCCGCCGTGGTCAACGCGCGGCTGGGCGTGGTGGACCAGGACGTGGCCGACGCGGTCCGGTCGGCGGCCGAGGAGGTCGCGGACGGCCGCTGGGACGACCACTTCCCCGTGGACGTCTTCCAGACCGGCTCGGGGACCTCGTCCAACATGAACGCCAACGAGGTGATCGCCACCCTCGCCACCGAGCGGCTGGGCCGCGAGGTCCACCCCAACGACCACGTCAACGCCTCGCAGAGCTCGAACGACGTCTTCCCCTCCTCCCTCCACATCGCCGCCACCGCCGCGGTCACCCTGGAGCTGGTCCCGGCCCTGCGCCACCTCGAAATCGCCCTGGAGCGCAAGTCCGCCGAGTTCGCGGAGGTGGTCAAGGCCGGGCGGACGCACCTGATGGACGCCACCCCGGTCACCCTGGGCCAGGAGTTCGGCGGGTACGCGGCGCAGATCCGCTACGGGATCGAGCGGCTGCAGGCGTCGCTGCCCCGGCTCGCCGAGCTGCCGCTGGGCGGCACCGCCGTGGGCACCGGGATCAACACCCCGCCCGGGTTCTCCGCCGCCGTGATCGCCGAGGTGGCCGCCGCCACCGGCCTGCCGCTGACCGAGGCGCGCGACCACTTCGAGGCCCAGGGCGCGCGGGACGCGCTCGTGGAGACCTCCGGGATGCTCCGTACGGTCGCCGTCTCACTCACCAAGATCTCCAACGACCTGCGCTGGATGGCGTCCGGGCCGCGCACCGGATTGGCCGAAATCAATCTGCCGGACCTCCAGCCCGGCTCGTCGATCATGCCCGGGAAGGTCAATCCGGTGATCCCGGAGGCCGTCCTGATGGTCGCCGCACAGGTGATGGGCAACGACGCCACCGTGGCCGTGGCGGGCGCGGCCGGCAACTTCGAACTGAACGTCATGCTCCCCGTGATGGCCAGGAACCTGCTGGAGTCGATCCGGCTGCTCGGCAGCGCGAGCCGCCTGCTCGCGGACCGCACGGTCGACGGGATCACCGCCAACGAGGCCCGGGCCAGGGAGTACGCCGAGTCCTCGCCGTCCGTGGTGACCCCGCTCAACCGCTACATCGGCTACGAGGAGGCCGCCAAGGTCGCCAAGAGGTCCCTCGCCGAACGCAAGACGATCAGGGAGGTCGTGCTGGACTCCGGCTACGTGGAACGCGGCGCCCTCACCCTGGAGCAGCTCGACGAGGCCCTGGACGTCCTGCGCATGACGCGCCCCTGACCCACCCGCCGGGCGGGGGGCCGGATTCGGCCGATTCTCATCCCCCGACCCCTCCCCCGGCCCGGCCGGGGCGGCCGCCACGGTGACCCGCCCCGCAGCGGGCCCGCGGGCCCCCGCCCTAAGATCTCCGCATGACAGGTACTTTCAAGCCTGGGAGCGACGCGGCGCGCAGCGCGCCGTCGGACCCCGCGCAGGGCAGGCGCTGGGCGCCCGGGGAGCAGATCCTCTGGCGCTACCGCGACCACGCCCCCGGGCTGAAGGGCCCGGTGCACATCTGCCGCCCGGTGACCGTCGTGCAGGACACCGACGAACTCCTGGCCGTCTGGATGGCGCCCGGCACCGAATGCGTCCGGCCGGCCCTCACCGACGGCACCCCCGTCCACCAGGAACCGCTCGCCACCCGCTACACCGCGCCGCGCACCACCGTGCGCTCACGCTGGTTCGGCGGGGGCGTGCTGAAGCTGGCACGGCCCGGGGACCCCTGGTCGGTCTGGCTGTTCTGGGGCAACGGCTGGCGGTTCAAGAACTGGTACGTGAACTTGGAGGACCCGCGCTCCCGCTGGGCCGGCGGGGTCGACTCCGTGGACCACTTCCTCGACATCGCGGTCTACCCGGACCGCACCTGGAAGTGGCTGGACGAGGACGAGTTCGCGCAGGCGCAGCGCTCCGGCCTGATGGACCGTCGGCAGGCGCAGGACGTACGGGCCGCCGGGCGGGCGGCGGTCGAGGTGATCGAGGCGTGGGGGGCGCCGTTCTCCGACGGCTGGCAGGACTGGCGGCCGGATCCGGCCTGGCCGGTTCCGGTCCTGCCCGGGGACTGGGACCGCACCCCGGCGTATATGACCTCATGAGACCCTTGATGCGCCCCGGGGGTGCAACCGTAGGATCGTCCCCCGCGAGGTCGCGCGCGCGGGACGGCGCGGTCGGGCCGCGCATCGGCAAGTGTCATGCCGTACGCGGGACTTGACCGGGCTCGACGTAGGAGAAGAGGCAGCGAGGGGCGGCGGTCCGCCGCAGGGAGTATGGGGGAGGATCCTCGGGGCGATGGTGCCCGGGCCGCTGAGCGGGTATACCGCGACTGACCGAGTTGAGTGCAGCGCACATCGAGCGCAAACGGACGGAATTCCACGCGTGACGGAGTACCCCACCTCCCAGGAGGGCCCGAAGCCCGTCGCCTCCGGCGCAGGGACGGACGAGGCCGGCCACGGCAAGGCGCCCATCGCCGCAGCCGAGGCCGTACGCACGCATGCGCCGGGCCCCGGCGCCGCGGGCGAGCAGGGCGGTGCGGCTGCCGCGGCCTCCGACACGCGCGCGGCCCGCTCCGCGGTGGGCCCTGGGCCCGGCAGCGGCCTCCCCCGGCCCCGCAAGGCGGCCGCGGGCCCGGGCGAGGGCCCGGGCAGCGCCCGCCCGCGGGACACCGAGGCCGCGCTCAACGTGTCGGGCCCGGGTGGGGCCCGGGGCGCCGCACGGCCGGTGGACGGCCCGCAGGGCGCGGACGCCGAGCCGGCCCGCACCGCGCAGGACCTCCCCGGGCAGGGAGCCCCCCGCCTGGCGGCGGGCGAGCCCGCGCGCACCGCGCAGGACGCCGCCGGGCCGGAGGCCGGGCGCCCGGTCGAAGGCGCCGGGCCGGAAGGGCGCCCGGTCGCGCAGGACGCGCCGGGGACCACGGCCGCGTACCCCGTCGTGGGCGAGCCGGCCCGGCGCGAAGGGGACCGGCTGCGTTTCGTCGGCGCCGCCACCCGGCGGATCGCCCGCGGCATCGACCTCGACGAGATCGTGCTCGGCCTGTGCCGGGCCACGGTGCCGACCTTCTCGGACGCGATCCTCGTCTACTTGCGCGACCCGCTCCCGGTAGGGGACGAACGCCCCCTCGGGCCGGTCGTCTTAAGGCTCCGGCGCACCGACCGGCTCCGGCCGATCGACGACTTCACCGACGGCACCGGCACCCTCGGCGCGGGCACCGACCTCGCCGGGGCCGCGCGGACCACCGGCGAGCTCGACTTCAGCCAGCTGCCGCTGGTCGGCCCGCAGGGCGACCTGCCCGCGGCCGAGCTGTGCGAGATCCTGCCCGGCGGCGCGCTCGCCGAGGTGCTGCGCGGCGTACGGCCCGTCTTCGGGTCCGCGGCCGGCGCGAAGGAGGCGCTGGCGGAGCTGCTGGGCTCGGAGCACCCGCTGCCGCGCGGCAACCGGGCCGTCCTCGCGCCCCTGCGCGGGCGCCGCCGGGTGATCGGCGCCGCCGTGTTCCTGCGTACCCCGGAGCGTCCCGCCTTCGAGCAGAACGACCTGCTGGTCGCCGCCCAGCTGGCGACCCACACCGCGCTGGGCATCGACAAGGCGGTCCTGTACGGCCGCGAGGCGTACATCGCCGACGAGCTCCAGCGCACGATGCTCCCGGACAGCCTTCCGCAGCCCACCGGCGTGCGCCTGGCCTCCCGCTACCTGCCCGCCGCCGAGACGGCCCGGGTCGGCGGCGACTGGTACGACGCGATACCGCTGCCCGGCAGCCGGGTCGCCCTCGTCGTCGGCGACGTCATGGGCCACTCCATGACCTCCGCCGCGATCATGGGGCAGCTGCGCACCACCGCGCAGACCCTCGCCCAGCTGGACCTGCCGCCCGCCGAGGTCCTGCACCACCTGGACGAGCAGGCGCAGCGCCTCGGCTCCGACCGCATGGCCACCTGCCTGTACGCCGTCTACGACCCGGTCGCGCACCGGATCACCATCGCCAACGCCGGCCACCCGCCGCCGGTCCTGCTCCACTTGGGCGGCCGCGCCGAGGTGCTGCGCGTACCCCCCGGCGCCCCCATCGGCGTCGGCGGCGTGGACTTCGAGGCCGTGGAGCTGGACGCGCCCGCCGGGGCCACCCTGCTGCTCTACACCGACGGCCTGGTGGAATCGCGCCTGCGCGACGTGTGGACGGGCATCGAGCAGCTCCGCGAGCGCCTGGCCACGACCGCCCAGCTGACGGGCCTGGACCACCCGCCGCCACTGGAGGCGCTCTGCGACGACGTCCTGGACATGCTCGGTCCGGGCGACCGGGACGACGACATCGCGCTGCTCGCGGCCCGCTTCGACGGGATCGCGCCCAGCGACGTCGCGTACTGGTTCCTGGACCCGGAGGAGACGGCTCCGGGCCGGGCCCGCCGGTTCGCCCGCCGCGCGCTGGCGCGTTGGGGCCTGGAGGAGCTGGAGGACTCCCTGGAGCTGCTGGTGAGCGAGGTGGTCACCAACGCCGTCCGGTACGCGGAGCGGCCGGTGACCCTGCGCCTGCTGCGGACGGACGTACTGCGCTGCGAGGTCGGCGACGACTCCCCGCAACTGCCACGCCAGCGCCGGGCGCGGGACACCGACGAGGGCGGCCGCGGCCTGTTCCTGGTCAACCGGATGGCCCGCCGCTGGGGTGCCACCCGGCTCAGCAGCGGCAAGGTCGTGTGGTTCGAGCTGGCCCTGCCCGGGACGCCGGAGCCCCGCCGCTGAGGAGACCGACGCCGAGAACACCGCCGCCCCGCAGCCGTGAAGGCTGCGGGGCGGCGGTGTGTCGTCACGGGCCCGGTGTCTAGTTCTCGGGCAGCAGCGGCGGGTCCGGCGGCTTGGGACCGCCGGTCTTGGTCGACGTGGGCGTCGGGGTGGGCGTCGCGGTCGGCGACGCGCCGGTCCGGGTCGGCGTCGGGGTCGGGGTCGGCGTAGGCGACTGCGGCGGGGCGCTGCTGGTGGCCGGTGCGCTGGAGGACTGACTCGCCGTGGGCGTGGGCGAGGCGGTGCGGGACGGCGCCTGGACGGCGCCCATGTCCGCCTCGGTCAGCTGGAACTTGCCCGTGTCCACGCCCTTGAGGGCGGCGAGAGTGTACGCCTTCCAGATCGAGGCGGGGAAGCTGGAACCGCCCAGACGGCCGAGGCCGGCCGCACCGGTCAGGGTGACCTGCCTGGCGGTGCCGGGCTCCTCACCGAAGATCGCGACGACGGTGACCAGCTCCGGGGTGTAGCCGGTGAACCAGCCGGAGAAGTTGTTCTCGGTGGTACCGGTCTTGCCCGCGGCCTCGTAGGCGCTGCTGCGGACCTTGTTGCCGGAGCCGCCGTCGTCGTTGACGACGCCCGTGAGCACCTTGGTGACGGTGTCGGCGGTGCGACGGCTGATGGCCTGCGCCCCGATGGGCTGCGCGGGCTCGACCTCGCGGTCCTTGTGCTCGGCCTTCTTGATGATGGTCGGCGTGACCTTCTTGCCGTGGTTGTCGAGGGTGGCGTAGACGCCCGCCATCTCCACGGTGTTGGCGCTCATGGTGCCGAGCGCCATGGCCGGCTTGTCCTCGGGCCAGCCGTCACGGTCCTTCATGCCGAGGGCCAGGGCCGTCTTCTTCACGACCGCGGGCTTCACGTCCACGATCATCTGCGCGTAGACGGAGTTCACCGAGTAGTTGGTGGCCTCCTGGACCGTCATCATCGGGTCGCCGAAGTTGCGGTCTTCCTGGTTCTGCGGGGCGAACGGGATCTTGCTGCCGACGACGGGCCTCTTGCTGGTTCCGTCGTAGAGCGCGTTCGGGGTGATCGGCTTGCCGTCCTGGGTGGTCGCCCCGGTTTCCAGGGCGGAGGCGAGCACGACCGGCTTGAAGGTCGAGCCCGGCTGGTAGTCCTTGCGCAGGGCGTTGCTCGACCAGTGGTCCTTCAGGCTGGTACCGCCGTACATGGCGACGATGTGACCGGTCTTCGGGTCCACGGAGGTGGCGCCGGCCTGCACGCTCTGGTCCTGCGGGCGGCCCTTGGTGTTCTCGCGTTCGAGCTTGGACTCCAGCTCCTCCTGGACGGCCTTCTCCAGGGCTTCCTGCTTCTTCGGGTCGATGTTGAGCGTGAAGGTCCAGCCGCCCGCGTCGATCAGCTTCTTCTCGACGCCCTGGCTCACGAGCTCGGCCTCGGCGGCCTGGACCAGGTAGCCCTTCTGGCCGTCCATGCCCATCGGCGGCTGGGGCGGCATCGGCTCCGCGAGCTTCATCTCCTTGCGCTTGGCCTCGTCCAGCTTGCCCATGTCGACCATGTTGACGAGGGTCGCGTCGTAGCGGATCTTGATCCGCTTCTTGGTCTCCTCGCTGGCGGTCGACCAGTCGTACTGGCTGGGTGCCTGGACGAGGGTCGCGAGGTACGCGCCCTGCTCCAGCGTCAGCTTCTCCGCGTCTACCCCGTAGTAGGCCTGGGCCGCGGCCTGGATCCCGTACGCACCGCGGCCGAAGTAGCTGGTGTTGAGGTAGCCCGCGAGGATCTCGGGCTTCTTCATCCGCTGGTCGACCTTGAGGGAGATCACCAGCTCCTTGAGCTTGCGGCTCGCCGTCTGGTCCTGGGTCAGGTAGTAGTTCTTGACGTACTGCTGGGTGATCGTGGAACCGCCGGCCTTGCCGCGGCCGCTGGCCGTGTTCCACAGGCCGCGGGCCAGGCCCTTGAAGTCGACGCCGCGGTCCTTGCGGAAGGACTTGTTCTCGATCGCGATGAACGCCTCCTGGACGTCCAACGGGATCTTGCTGATCGGCAGGATCTCGCGGTTGACCTTGCCCTTGCTGGCCATGATCGTGCCGTCTGCGTACTTGTAGACGTTGCTCTGCTGGAGCGCCTGCTTGTTGGGGTCCGGTTCTTCTACGTAGAAGTACAGGGCTACCAGCGCGGCCATGCCGAGCAGGACCAGCCCGAGCAGGGTGCCGAGGACCTTCTTCCAGGTGAAGAAGCGGCGTATGCCCGTGCGTTTACCGCCACTTGCCGTGCCCTTGGCGCCCTTCGCGCGTCCGCTCGGCGCACGCCGCGCACCGCGCTGCTGCTGCGCCTTACGCACTTCTGCTCGGCCCATCGCTCCCGCTCCGCTCGATTACCCCCCGACGTCAGCTCAGAAAGCTAACACCGCAGGCTGTGACAAAGGCTGGCCAACCATGGCCAATACCGGTCAATTCGGACGTGAGAATCAGCACCCACATCACTGGAACCGACGCTCACCTAAGCCGAAGGGTTGCCGTAGCGCAAAAAAGTGATATCACTTTGCTAAGCGGTTCGACCGACCGTGACGAACGAAACGGGGCATAGCATGACGAAGGACATCTCGGCACCTGACGGCGTACGGGAGTTCCCCGCGCACAGCGTGGGCGGCGGCGCCGCGCTGCTGCTCGGACTGGCGGGCCTGCTGGGCGGGGCGGGGCTGCTCGTGGGCGGGGCACTGTCGGGCGCGGTCGCCCTGAAGGCGGCGCTGATCGTGGCCGGCGTGCTCCTGATACTCACCTCCCTGATCGCGATGAGCGGGCTGAACACGGTGGCCCCCGGCGAGGCCCGGGTCGTCCAGCTCTTCGGCCGCTACCGGGGGACGATCCGCGCGGACGGGCTGCGCTGGGTCAATCCGCTGACCTCGCGCGAGAAGATCTCCACCCGGGTGCGCAACCACGAGACGGCCGTCCTGAAGGTCAACGACGCCTACGGCAACCCGATCGAGCTGGCGGCGGTCGTGGTGTGGCGGGTCGAGGACACCGCGCGGGCCACCTTCGAGGTCGAGGACTTCACGGAGTTCGTCGAGACGCAGACCGAGGCGGCGGTGCGGCACATCGCGATCGAGTACCCGTACGACGCGCACGAGGAGGGCGGCCTGTCGCTGCGCGGCAACGCCGAGGAGATCACCGAGAAGCTGGCCGTGGAGCTGCACGCGCGGGTGGAGGCGGCCGGGGTGCACATCATCGAGTCCCGCTTCACGCATCTCGCGTACGCTCCGGAGATCGCCTCCGCGATGCTCCAGCGCCAGCAGGCGGGCGCGGTCGTGGCGGCCCGCAAGCAGATCGTCGAAGGCGCGGTGGGCATGGTCGAGCTGGCCCTGACCCGCCTGGCGGAGGAGGACATCGTGGACCTGGACCCGGAACGCAAGGCCGCCATGGTCTCGAACCTGATGGTGGTCCTGTGCGGCGACCGCGCCGCCCAGCCGGTCGTCAACACGGGCACCCTCTACCAGTGACCCCCGGCGGCGAGGAGAAACCGGCCGGCCGCCAGGCCCGCAAGCAGGTACTGCTGCGGCTCGACCCGCAGGTGTACGAGGCGCTGGCCCGCTGGGCGGGCGAGGAGCTGCGCAGCGCGAACGCGCAGATCGAGTTCCTGCTCCGCCGGGCCCTCGCCGAGGCCGGGCGCCTCCCCTCGGGCCCGGCCCCCATCCCGCGCCGCGGACGGCCCCCGAAGCCGACGGACTGAACCGCGCGTTCAGGCCGTCGGCGTGCGCGGCGCAGCTATACACGGTGGCTATACACGGCAGCTATACACGCGAGGTATACACCCCGTGTACAGTCGTGCCATGTCCATCGGTCACACCCTGCTCGGCCTCCTGGAGGCCGGCCCGCGCCACGGCTACGACCTCAAGCGCGCCTTCGACGAGAAGTTCGGCCACGACCGCCCCCTCGCCTACGGGCAGGTCTACTCGACCATGTCCCGCCTCCTGAAGAACGGCCTCGTCGAGGTCGACGGCATCGAGAGCGGCGGCGGTCCCGACCGCAAGCGGTACGCCATCACCGACGCCGGCATCACCGACGTGCAGACCTGGCTCTCGCAACCCGAGAAGCCGGAGCCCTACCTCCAGTCGACCCTCTTCACCAAGGTCGTCCTCGCCCTGCTCACCGGCCGCCGCGCGGACGAGCTGCTGGACACCCAGCGCGCCGAGCACCTGCGCCTCATGCGCATCCTCACCCAGCGCAAGCGCAAGGGGGACATCGCCGACCAGCTCGTCTGCGACCACGCCCTGTTCCATCTGGAGGCGGACCTGCGGTGGCTGGAGCTCACCGCGGCCCGCCTCGACCAGCTCGCCCAGGAGGTACGCCGATGACCCCGGCCGGCTCTCTGCTCGCCGCCACGGACCTCCGCAAGGCGTACGGAAGCACCCAGGCGCTCGACGGCGCCGAGTTCTCCATCCACGCCGGCGAGATCGTCGCCGTCATGGGGCCCTCCGGCTCCGGCAAGTCCACCCTGCTGCACTGCCTCGCCGGGATCGTCGCCCCCGACTCGGGCTCCCTGACCTACGCCGGCCGCGAGCTCTCCTCCATGAGCGACGCCGAGCGCAGCGCCCTGCGCCGCTCCGAGTTCGGCTTCGTCTTCCAGTTCGGCCAGCTGGTACCCGAGCTGACCTGCCTGGAGAACGTCGCGCTCCCGCTGCGCCTCACCGGCGTCAAGCGCAAGGAGGCCGAACGGACCGCCCTGCACTGGATGGAGCGGATCCAGGTCGAGGACCTGGCCCGCAAACGACCCGGCGAGGTGTCCGGAGGACAGGGCCAGCGGGTGGCCGTCGCCCGCGCGCTGGTCACCCGGCCGCGGGTGGTCTTCGCCGACGAGCCGACCGGCGCCCTGAACTCCCTCAACGGCGAGCTCGTGATGCAGCTGCTGACCGAGACCGCCCGGGCCGCCAGCACCGCCGTCGTCCTCGTGACGCACGAGACGCGCGTGGCCGCCTACTCCGACCGCGAGATCGTCGTACGCGACGGCCGGACGCGCGACATGGAGCGGATCGCGTGAGCGCGCTCGGGGTATGGACCCGGGACCTCGCCATGGGGGTCCGCTTCGCCTTCGGGGGCGGCCGCGAGGGCTGGACCCGGACCCTGTTCACCGGCATAGGCGTCGGCCTCGGCGTCGCCCTGCTGCTGATCACCACCGCCCTGCCGAGCGCCCTCGCCGTCCGCTACGAGCGCGACGACGCCCGCTCCACGACGCGCGCGCCGTCGGCCGCGCAGGCCGGCCCCGACACCCTGCTGATCTCGGCCGCCAACCAGACGTACCGCGGCAGGGACATCGGGGGCTCCTACCTGAAGGCCGAGGGCCCGCACGCACCCGTCCCGCCCGGTCTGACGCGGGTCCCCGGCCCGGGCGAGATGGCCGTCTCCCCCGCCCTGCGCCGGCTGCTGGACTCCCCCGAGGGCACGCTCCTGCGCGAGCGCCTCGGCTGGCCGGTCGGCGAGGTCATCGGGGACGCGGGCCTGGTCGGCCCCGGCGAGCTGCTCTTCTACGCCGGCAACGACAGCCTGCACCTGGCCGGCCCCGAGGACTACCGCGTCCAGCGGATCACCGGCTTCGGCGCCGGGGAGGAGGCCGAGCCGCTGGACCCCGTACTGATGCTCCTGGTGGTGCTGACCTTCGTCGCGCTGCTGCTGCCGGTCGCCGTGTTCATCGCCGCCGCCGTGCGCTTCGGCGGCGAGCGCCGCGACCTGCGGCTCGCGGCCATCCGCCTGGTCGGCGCCGACACCCGGACGGTACGGCGGATCGCCGCGGGCGAGGCGCTCGGCGGATCGCTGGTCGGACTGGCCCTGGGCGTCGGCTTCTTCGCCGCCGGCCGCGCCCTCGTGGGCAGCGTCACCCTGCGCCAGCGCGGCGTCTTCCCCGCCGACCTCGATCCGTCGCTGTGGCTGGCCCTGCTCGTCGCGCTCGTGGTGCCCGCCGCGGCGGTCGCCGTGACCCTGTTCACGCTGCGCGGGGTCGTCGTCGAGCCGCTCGGTCTCGTCCGCAGGACCGTCCCGCGGCGGCGCCGCATCTGGTGGCGGCTGCTGCTGCCGCTGGGCGGACTGGGGCTGCTGGTCCCGCTGACGGGCGGCGGCGACGGCGAGGACTTCAACCAGTGGCAGGTCAGCGCGGGCGTCGCGCTGCTCCTGGTGGGGATCACCGCGCTGCTTCCCTGGCTGCTGGAGCGGCTCGTCACCCTGATGTCGGGCAGCGGCCCGGTCTCCTGGCAACTGGCCGTCCGCCGCCTCCAGCTGAGCGGGGGACCCGCCGCCCGGCTGGTCAACGGCATCGCCGTCGCCGTGGCCGGGGCCATCGCCCTGCAGATGCTCTTCGCCTCCGTGGAGGACGACTACACCGTCCACACCGGCCACGACCCGTCCCGGGCGGCGCTCTCGGTCCTGCTGCCCCCGGCCGACTGGGACCGGGGTGAGGAGTTCGCCGCGAAGATCTCCGGCGCGCAGGGCGTGGCCGCCGCGACCCCGCTGGCGACGGTCTACGCCGACCGCCGGCCGGCCACGGGGGACAAGGTGACGATCACCGTCGGCACGTGCGAGGCGCTGCGCCAAGTCGCCGTACTGGACTCCTGCGAGGACGGTGACGCCTTCGTGCTCACCGGCACCGCGGACAAGGACTCCGGCGTCTACGGCTCCTCCGCCAAGCCCGGCGACACGCTCACCGTCAGCCCGTTCACGCAGAGCTCCGAGGGCGTGCGGAGCGTCGAGTGGACCGTCCCGGTCGGGGCGGCCACGGTCGCCAGCCGCGAGGACCCGACCGGGGCGCTGCGCGACGGGATCCTGGCGACCCCCTCGCTCGCGCCGAAGGGCGTGGCGGACGCCGGGTCCGCGCAGGTGTTCGTCGAGCTCGACGAGTCCGTGCCGGACGCGATGGAACGGGCCCGTACGGCCGTCTTCACCGCGGATCCGCTCAGTCGCACGATGACGCTGAAGTCCACCCACAGGGACTCCGACTACGCCGCGGTCCGCACCGGGCTGTTCTTCGGTGCGACCGCCGTACTGGTCCTGATCGCCGCGAGCCTGCTCGTCTCGCAGCTGGAGCAGCTGCGCGAACGCAAGCGCCTGCTGTCGTCCCTGGTCGCCTTCGGCACCAAGCGCTCCACGCTGAGCCTTTCGGTGCTGTGGCAGACGGCGCTGCCCGTCGGGCTGGGGCTGGCCCTGGCCACGGTGGTGGGCGTGGGGCTGGGGAGCGTCCTGATGCGGATGGCCTCCCGGCCCGTGCGGATCGACTGGGCCTCGGTGGCGGCGATGACGGGCGCGGGTGCGGGCGTGGTCGCCCTGGTGACCGCCCTCAGCCTGCCGGCGCTGCTGCGGATGATGCGACCGGACGGCCTGCGCACGGAGTGAACCGGCGGCGCGCGCCGTCCCGTACGCCCGTTCCCGCCGGCCCCCTAATCGGTGGGCCAGACCGGGAGCGGGCGTACGGCCTCGCGCAGTGCGGCGGCCACGGCCCGGAACTCCTCCTGGCGGGCGGTCCCGGTGCGCATGGCCAGGGCGATCCGCCGCGAGGGGGCCGGCTCGGCGAAGTACCCGGTGGACAGGTGTTCGTTGCGGGCGGTCTCCAGGCGCAGCGCGGTGCGCGGCAACAGCGTCACGCCCAGTCCCCCGGCGACCAGCTGTACGAGGGTGGACAGCCCGGCCGCGGTGGTCGTGACGTCCGCCCCCGTCGTGCGGCCCGCCTCGCGGCAGATGTCGAGGGCCTGGTCGCGCAGGCAGTGGCCCTCGTCCAGCAACAGCAGCTGCAGCCCGCGCAGTTCCTCCAGCGGGATGTCCCGGCGCCCGGCCAGCTCGTGCTCCCGGGGCGCGAGCAGCACGAAGTCCTCGTCGAACAGCGGGAGTTCGGTGACCCCGGGGACCCCGAGCGGCACGGCCAGCAGGAGCAGGTCCAGGCGTCCGCCGGCCAGCCCCTCCAGCAGCGAGGAGGTCTGCTCCTCGTGCACCTGGAGGTCCATCCGCGGGTAGCGCCGGTGGAACAGCCCGAGCACCGTCGGCAGCAGGTACGGCGCCACCGTGGGGATCACCCCGAGCCGCAGGACCCCGGTGAAGGGCGCCCGTACCGCCTCGGCCTCCTCCAGCAGCCCGCCCATGGCGTCGAGGACCACCTGCGCGCGGGCCGCGATCCGCTCGCCCGCCGGGGAGAGCAGCACCTTGCGGGTGGTGCGCTCCAGCAGCTGCACGCCGAGGGCCTCCTCCAGCGCGGAGACGGCTCCGGACAGCGCGGGCTGGCTCATGCCGATGGCCGCGGCGGCGTCCCGGAAGTGCAGGTGCTCGGCGACGGCCGCGAAGGCGCGCAGCTGGGCGAGCGTCGGTTGCTTCGCTCCCCTATTACCCACAGCCACTGATAGGTACCTCCGATCACCCAGGTCAAGACTAGCTATTTCCGCAATCAATGCAGGTGTGTCAGCATGTGAGATACGTCCAACCCCATCGGAAAACCCCCAAAAGGGGTCCTTTCCCTTTCTCAAGGAGAGCGCGTGCTCACTGTTGGTGACAAGTTCCCCGCCTTCGACCTGACCGCCTGTGTCTCGCTCGACGCCGGCGCCGAGTTCGCGCAGATCGACCACAAGACCTACGACGGCAAGTGGAAGGTCATCTTCGCCTGGCCGCTGGACTTCACCTTCGTGTGCCCGACCGAGATCGCCGCCTTCGGCAAGCTGAACGAGGAGTTCGCCGACCGCGACGCGCAGGTCCTCGGCTTCTCCCTCGACTCCGAGTACGTGCACCACGCCTGGCGCAAGGACCACGCCGACCTGCGTGACCTGCCCTTCCCGATGATGTCCGACATCAAGCGCGAGCTCTCCACCGACCTGGGCATCCTGGGCGAGGACGGCCTGCCGATGCGCGCCGTCTTCATCGTGGACCCGAACAACGAGATCCAGTTCTCGATGGTGACCGCCGGTTCCGTGGGCCGTAACCCCAAGGAGGTCCTGCGGGTCCTCGACGCCCTGCAGACCGACGAGCTGTGCCCCTGCAACTGGAACAAGGGCGACAGCACGATCGACGCCGGCGCGCTGCTGGCCGGTGAGTGACGGATGTCCCTCGACTCCCTCAAGTCGTCGATCCCGGACTTCGCCAAGGACCTGAAGCTGAACCTCGGTTCGGTCATCGGCAACAGCGACCTGCCGCAGCAGCAGCTGTGGGGCACCGTCCTGTCCTGCGCGATCGCCGCCCGCTCCCCGCGCGTCCTGCGTGAGCTGGAGCCCGAGGCGAAGGCGAACCTTTCCACGGAGGCGTACACCGCCGCCAAGTCCGCCGCCGCGGTCATGGCGATGAACAACGTCTTCTACCGCACGCGGCACCTGCTCTCCGACCCGGAGTACAACAACCTGCGCGCGGGCCTGCGGATGAACGTCATCGGCAACCCGGGCGTGGAGAAGGTCGACTTCGAGCTGTGGTCGCTCGCGGTCTCCGCCATCAACGGCTGCGGCCAGTGCCTGGACTCGCACGAGCAGGTCCTGCGCAAGGCGGGCGTCGAGCGCGAGACGATCCAGGAGGCCTTCAAGATCGCTTCGGTGATCCAGGCCGTCGCGGTCACCCTCGACGCCGAGGCCGCCCTCGACGCCGACGCCGCCCTCGCGACCCCGTAGTCACCCGTACGATCCTCAGGGCCCCCGCAGCCGGACTCCGGCCGCGGGGGCCCTGTGTCGTCCCCGGGCGTTCACTTCCTCAGGGCGGCCATCAGCTCGCGCATGTCCTCGATCATCGCCGCCTGGACGGCGGTGGCGTCGGTGGCGGCTCGGCCGTTCTTTTCCTCGTAGGTGCCGTTGGCGAGCACCCGGACGGTGAACACCGCACCGCCGTCCAGCACCTTGAGCTCCTGCTCCAGACCGCCGGACGACGTGAGCACGACAGCGCGCTCGCCGAGACCGGGCACCGCTTCGGTGCGGACGTCGCCGATCTCGGCGATGGCCGCCAGCGGCGGCACGTCGAACTCGGTGGAGGGGTCGGTCTTCTTGTGCAGGTCCACCTGCGCACGGACGATGAAGTCCGGCATTCCCTCGACGTTGTTGAGCAGGCACACCGCGCCGTACACGGCCGGATGGTCGCCCTCCTGGTTCATCGGCCGCTGCTTGTGCAGGTCTCCGGTCAGGCCGCTCAGCGCCTGAGCCTTGAAGTCCTCGCACAGGTTCTTCGATGCCCGGTAGGAGAGCGTCGGCTCCGACAGCCGGTCCCCGAAGGCGTACAGGCCGCCGGCCCACACCGCCGACGCCACCACGACTCCGCCCAGCGCCCACAGCCACGGCCGGGCCCCCGGACCGCCCGCCGCCCGCTCTCGCGGAGCGAGCCGCTCCGCCGACTCCGCCCCCTGCGCGGTGCCCCAGTCCCCGTCGAGCTCCGGATCGCTGATCATGCCCGTCCCCCCGATGCTCCTTACGACCCGTCCCGGGCCGTCTCGTCCGGCAGTGCGCGGCCCAGGGCCGTCGAGCCGTGGGGCGCCGGGCCGGCGGCTCCGGCTCCGTGGTGGTGTTCGCGCGAGTACGCCCTCAGGTAGCCGACCACCGTGTTGGTGACGGCGACCAGCGGGACGGCGACCACGGCGCCGCCGATGCCCGCGATCATCCCGCCCGCGGCCACCGACAGGACCACCGCGAGCGGGTGGACCCGTACCGCCCGGCCCAGGATGAAGGGCTGGAGCACGTGCCCCTCGATCTGCTGCACGGCCAGCACCACGAGCAGCACCATCAGCGCGCTCCACACGCCCTGGGTCACCAGGGCCACGACCACCGCGAGGGCGCCCGAGACCACCGCGCCGACCAGCGGGATGAAGGCGAACAGGAAGATGAAGACGGCGAGCGGGACGGCCATCGGCACGTGGAGGAAGTAGATGCCGAGGCCGATGAAGATGGCGTCGATGAGCGCGACGAGGACGGTGCCGCGCACGTACGCGGTCAGCGTGCGCCAGGCGCGCGGTCCGGCGCCGGCCACCCCGGGCCGGGCGGCGGCGGGGACCAGGCCGAGCGTCCAGGTCCAGATGCGCTTGCCGTCGTAGAGCAGGAAGAGCGTCGAGAACATCGCGAGCAGCATGCCCGTCATGACCTCGACGAGCACCGTCACGCCTTGCAGACCGGCGGAGGTGATCTGCTCGGTGTTGGTGCCGATGGTCTCGCTGAGGTTCTTGGCGATGTCGTTGATCTGCTTCTCGGTCACGTGGAACGGACTGTCCAGTGCCCAGAGTTTGAGTTCGTTGATGCCCTCGCGCACCCGGTTGGAGAGGTCGTCGAGGTTCTCCATGACCTGCCAGACCACGAACCAGCCCACGAGGCCGATGACCACGAAGCCCAGGATGGCCGTGACGGCCGTGGCCAGCCCCCTCGGCAGGCCCAGCCTGCGGAGCCGGACGACGAAGGGCTGGAGCATCGCGGTGACGAGCATGGCGGCGGCGAAGGCGAGGACGACCAGGCGGACTTCGCTGATCACCTTCATCAGCACCCAGAGCATCCCCGCGAGCAGCAGCAGCCGCCAGCTGGCCTCGGCGGCCACGCGCATCCCCCAGGGGATGACGCTGGCGGGCGAGGGACGCTCCGGGGCGGCCGGTACGGCGACGGCGGTCGCGTGGGCCGCCGGGGCCGGGGACGCGGCGACCGGCGGGGCGGCGGGAGCCGGTGTCGCCGGGGCGGGTACCGGTTCGGACGCGACGGGCGCGACGGGTCCCGGCAGGTCGCCCCTGCTCTGGGCGTCCACCTCGGCGCGCAGCTCGTTCAGCCGCGCCTCCAGCTGGTTCAGCCTGTTTCCCAGCCGGCCGAGCCAGCCTGCCCTCTTCGTCATGTCGCTTCCTTCCCCCGCCCCCGGTCTGCGGGCACACCCCGACGACCGTACACGCGAGGAGCCCCGCACCGTAGGACGGTGCGGGGCTCCCGGAGGTTGAGCGGGCTGGGACAGGGCCTAGTACCAGCCGTTGGCCTGGTGGAAGGTCCACGCGGCGCAGGGGCTGCCGTAGCGGTCTTCCATGTAGTTCAGGCCCCACTTGATCTGCGTCGCGGGGTTGGTGCGCCAGTCGGCACCGGCCGAGGCCATCTTCGAGCCCGGGAGCGCCTGGACGAGACCGTAGGCGCCCGAGGACGAGTTGACGGCCTTGTAGTTCCAGGTGGATTCCTGGTTGATGATGTTGGAGAAGCACTGGAACTGGCCGGCCGGGACCATCTGCTGGGCGATGGCCTTGACCTGGGCGACGGTGTAGGAGCTCTGGAGCGCGAAGTCCCCGGCGTCGCGGGCGGCGGAGCGGCTGGCCGCCTCCTTCGCCTCGCGGTCCTTCTTCGCCTGCTCGTCGGCGGCCTTCTGCGCCTCGGCCTTCTTGGCCTTGGCGTCCTCGGCGGCCTGGAGGCGGGCGGCCTCCTCGGCCGAGCGCTTGGCCTCGGCGTCGGCCGCGTGGGCGATGGTGTCGGCCTGCTGCGTCAGGGACGCGCTCTGGACCTGCGCCTGGTCGCCGACCGGGATGTCGGCGAGGAGGGTCGCCCCGGATGCGGTCGTTTCGAGATCGTTCGTGGGGTCGCCGGTGGCAACGCCCACGACTGCGCCGACGGTGGTGACCGCGGTGGCCGAAGCCACGGCGAACCCCCGGACCGAGATCCGGCTCACACGGTGTCCTTCCAGCAGCGTCCGCAGTGACCGCGCGGGCGCAAAAGTGCCCCTCGACTCTGGCCTCCGTGGTTCTACGGTCACTGGAGGCGCGGGCCCGTGGGCAACTCCCTTGCGGGGGCTGCCGCGTGAAGCTCGGGCGGCATACGGCCATCGTCTGTGGAGTTGTGGTGCTGCGGTACCTCACGGGAGGTACAGGTGTGCCGTATGCGGGGCCTGACGGAAACCAGACTCTGCCGGAACGCGACGCCGCAAGGCAATTCTCCGTTGCGTGGGAAAGGTCACACCTGGCATGTCACCGCTGTTTTCGACAAAGGCCTGTGCAGCACGGCGCCGCCCGGCTAGGCTCTCGGGCCTTTGCCGGGCGGCGCCAACTCACCTTCCCGCTATGCGCTTTTTGACCGTTTCGACCGGCCTGCCGGCCCTTCCTGCCGGGCCTCCGGGGCCTCCCGGGCCTAGAGGTTCTCCAGCATCTCGGTGACCAGTGCGGCGATCGGGGAACGCTCGGAACGCGTCAGCGTCACGTGCGCGAACAGCGGATGCCCCTTCAACTTCTCGACCACGGCGACGACTCCGTCGTACCGGCCGACCCGCAGGTTGTCCCGCTGGGCGACGTCGTGGGTCAGAACGACCCGCGAATTGGCGCCGATTCGGGACAGAACGGTCAGAAGGACGTTCCGCTCCAGGGACTGCGCCTCGTCCACGATCACGAAGGCGTCGTGCAGCGAGCGGCCGCGGATGTGCGTGAGGGGCAGGACCTCCAGCATCCCGCGGTTCAGCACCTCCTCGATGACCTCGCGCCCGGCGACCGCCGAGAGGGTGTCGAAGACCGCCTGCGCCCAGGGGCTCATCTTCTCGGCGGCGTCCCCGGGCAGATAGCCGAGGTCCTGCCCGCCCACCGCGTACAGCGGCCGGAAGACCATCACCTTCTGGTGCTGCCTGCGCTCCAGCACCGCCTCCAGGCCCGCGCAGAGCGCCAGCGCCGACTTTCCGGTGCCGGCCCGGCCGCCCATCGAGAGGATCCCGATCTCGGGGTCCAGGAGGAGGTCCAGGGCGATGCGCTGCTCGGCGCTGCGCCCGTGCAGCCCGAAGGCCTCGCGGTCGCCCCGTACGAGCTTCACGTTGCCGTCGGCGGTGACGCGGCCCAGCGCCTTGCCGCGCTCGGACTGCAGGACCAGTCCGGTGTGCACGGGCAGTTCCGCGGCCTCCGGTACGTAGAGCCGCTCCTCGGAGTAGAGGAGGTCCACCTGTTCACCGGAGAGGGCGAGCTCGCTCATGCCCGTCCAGCCGCCGTCGGTGATGGCGAGCTCGGCGCGGTACTCCTCGGCGAGCAGGCCCACCGAGGAGGCCTTGATGCGCAGGGGGAGGTCCTTCGAGACCACCGTGACGTCGTAGCCCTCGGCCTGAAGGTTGCGGGCGACCGCGAGGATGCGCGAGTCGTTGTCCCCCAGCCTGAAGCCGGCGGGCAGGACGCCCGGGTCGGAGTGGTTGAGTTCGACGCGCAGGGTGCCACCGAGATCGCCCAGCGGGATGGGGGCGTCGAGACGTCCGTACCGGACCCGGAAGTCGTCGAGCAGGCGCAGGGCCTGGCGCGCGAAGTAGCCGAGTTCGGGATGGTGCCTCTTTGCCTCCAGCTCGGTGATCACCACGATCGGGAGCACGACCTCGTGCTCCTCGAAGCGGGTGATCGCGTTGGGGTCTGCCAGCAGGACGCTGGTGTCGAGGACGTAGGTCCGCCTGTCGGGCAGGCGGCGCTTTGTGCTGGTCACCACGGAAGGACGTACCCCCTCGGAAGAGGTCGGGCCATGAAGACCGGACCGGTCATCGGCACCCATGCCAGGGCCGATTTCCGGCCCTCCCACTTCGTCCGTGCGAACCGCACGTGCGTCCTGGTGCAAAGGGCCTCCCGGGCGGACGACCCCATGCCGTCCGCTGAGACTCGACACCCGTGGATCGGGCGTCGACCTGAAAGGGATATTCCCCGAACAGGCCCGGCCATGCCATGGCATATGACGGACGCTCGGTGAATCCCTGGTGAAGGCTTCGGAGGCGGGGTGGGAGGGGCGCGGCGGCGGGCGGGCCGCAGGCGAGGGGGACGCGCCGGGGCGTGCCGGGACCGAGGGGCCGTCAGGCCCCCCGGATGGGGGATGAGGAGGACTCAGGTGCCGTAGCGCCGGTGGCGGGCGGCGTAGTCGCGCAGGGCCCGCAGGAAGTCGACCTTGCGGAAGGCCGGCCAGAAGACCTCGCAGAAGTAGTACTCGGAGTGCGCGCTCTGCCACAGCATGAATCCGGACAGGCGCTGCTCGCCGCTGGTGCGGATCACGAGGTCGGGGTCGGGCTGGCCGCGCGTGTAGAGGTGCTCGGCGATGTGGTCGATGTCGAGGATCTCGGCGAGCTCCTCGAAGGAGGTGCCCTTGCGCGCGTGCTCCAGGAGCAGCGAGCGGACCGCGTCGGCGATCTCCTGGCGGCCGCCGTAGCCGACGGCGACGTTGACGAGTATCCCGTCGACGCCGTGGGTGGCCTCCTCGGCCTCCTTCAGTACCGTCTGCGTCCCGGCGGGCAGGATGTCGAGGTTGCCGACGTGGTGGACGCGCCAGCGGCCGTCCGCGGCGAGGCCCCGGACCGTGTTCTCGATGATGTTGAGCAGGGGGCGGAGCTCGACCTCCGGCCGGTCCAGGTTGTCCGTGGAGAGCATCCACAGGGTGACGACCTCGACGTCCGTCTCGGTGCACCAGCCGAGCATCTCGGAGATCTTGTCGGCTCCGGCCTGGTGGCCCTGCTCCGTCGTACCTCCGGACGCCTTCGCCCAGCGCCTGTTCCCGTCCAGGATGACGCCGATGTGCTTGGGCGCCGCGTCATGGTCGAGACGGCCTTCCACCCGGCGTGCATAGAGCCTGTACACCAGGTCGCGCAGCTTCACGATCTTCCAGCCCCTCCGTGCCATGCCCCCGTGCGAATTGCGGTCTCCCCCGAGGCCGCCACATTACTGCGCGGCGGGATGGGGTACCCAACTCGGTCTGTCACAACTCCGTGATAGGGAGGACAACGTGACTGATACCAATCCCTATCGGGCAGAGCCCTCGCGCTACGACTCCATGGAGTACCGCCGCACCGGCCACAGCGGCCTCAAGCTCCCCGCCATCTCCCTGGGCCTCTGGCACAACTTCGGCGACGACAAGTCCCTGGAGTCCCAGCGGGCGATCCTGCGCCGCGCCTTCGACCTCGGAGTGACCCACTTCGACCTGGCCAACAACTACGGCCCGCCGCCCGGCTCGGCCGAGCTGAACTTCGGCAAGGTCTTCGCCCAGGACTTCGCGTCCTACCGCGACGAGCTGATCCTCTCCACCAAGGCCGGCTACCTGATGCACCCCGGGCCGTACGGCGAGTGGGGCAGCCGCAAGTACCTGCTCAGCTCGCTCGACGCCTCGCTGAAGCGGATGGGCGTGGACTACGTCGACATCTTCTACTCGCACCGCTTCGACCCGCAGACCCCGCTCGAGGAGACCATGGGCGCCCTCGCCTCCGCGGTCCAGCAGGGCAAGGCGCTGTACGTGGGCGTCTCCTCCTACACGGCGGAGCAGACGGCCGAGGCCGCGCGGATCCTGCGCGAGATGGGGGTGCGTCCGCTGATCCACCAGCCCTCGTACTCCATGATCAACCGCTGGACGGAGGAGGACGGTCTGCTCGACGCCCTGGAGGAGGCGGGCATGGGGTGCATCTCCTTCGCGCCGCTCGCGCAGGGGCTGCTGACCGGCAAGTACCTGAAGGAGATCCCGGAGGGCTCGCGGGCCACGCAGGGCAAGTCCCTGAACCCGGACCTGCTCTCGGACGAGGTGCTCCGCCGGCTGAACGGCCTGAACGACATCGCGGCCCGCCGCGGCCAGTCCCTGGCCCAGCTCGCGCTGACGTGGGTGCTGCGCGACGAGCGGATGACCTCGGCGCTGATCGGTGCTTCGAGCGTGCGGCAGCTGGAGGAGAACGTGGCCGCGCTGGCCGCCGCGCCGTTGTCCCAGGCCGAGTTGAAGGAGATCGACTCGTTCGCGGTGTCCACCCCCGGCACCAACCTGTGGGCCCAGCGGGGCTGACCTGCGCGTTTGACGCGGCAGGTCCCGAAAGCGCGGAGAAACAAAAAACGGGCCGGTCCGTGGGGGGGATACGGACCGGCCCGAGGGGGGGGTTCCACCATAACCCTTCGTAAAGCGTGATGCGTGCATTGGCGCGGAACGATTACGCTCCGAAACCACCCAGCAGCACTCCGGTGAGTGCTCCGGCCGCCATGAAGGGGCCGAACGCGAAGCCCTGCTTGCGCGTCGCCTGGCTGCGCAGCAGCAGGGCCAGCCCGTACAGGGACCCGTAGAGGAAGCCCAGGAAGGCCCCGGCGGCCCATACCCCCCACCCGTACCACCCAAGAGCGACCCCCAGCGAGAGCGCCAGTTTGACGTCTCCGAAGCCCAGGCCCGCGGGGTTGATCAGGAACAGCAGGAGGTACGCGGCGGCGAGCACCCCGCCGCCGAGCAGGGCGCGTCGCCAGTCGCCCGCCGCGCCGGGCAGGAGGGCGGCCGCTCCGAGCCCGGCGGCGACCGCGGCGGCGAGCGGGAGGGTCAGCTCGTCGGGGAGCCGGTGCACGGCGCGGTCGACGACGGCGAGCAGGACGAGCGCCGGGGCGAGCCCCACGTAGGCCAGGACCTCGGGGCGCGCCCCGACGGCCGCGCCGAGCGCGGCGCAGACCGCCCCGGCGACGGCGGCGAGGGGGGCGGCGCGGCCCCCGTACCGGTGCGCGGCCGGCGCCGCGGGGGGCGGGCTGCCCGGGCCCGGGACGGCGGCCGGCGCGGGGACCCGGCAGCGGGCCGGGCCGAGCCAGCCCCGCAGCGGGTGCCCCTGCGGGCAGCGCTCGCGCCAGGGCTCGCCCGGCTCGACGGACAGCCGGTACACCGCGCGCGGCAGGAGCAGCCCGGCGGCCACGCCGTAGCCGGCGGCAAGGAGGATCACGACCACGCCCATCCCGCGACGGTAGCGGCGCGGCCGGTTCTCCGGGGCCCCGCCCGGGATCCGGCGGCGGCGCGCTCCCCCTACCCTGACCGCATGGCGAAGTGGCGGGACGGCAGCGGCACCTTCACGGTCGGCGCGCAGGGGGCGCCGATCCCCCTTGAGATCGCCGCCTCGTACGGGGCGCGCACCCGCGGGCTGCTGGGGCGCGACGGGATCGAGGGGGCGCTGCTGCTGACCCCCGCGGCGAGCGTGCACACCTTCCGGATGCGGTTCGCGATCGACGTGGCGTACCTCGACCGGGACCTGCGCGTGCTCGCCGTGGTCACCATGGCCCCGGGGCGGCTCGGGCTGCCCCGGCTGCGCTCCCGGCACGTCCTGGAGGCGCGGGCCGGCGCGATGGCCGGCTGGGGGCTGCGGGCCGGGACGCGCGTGAACGTGGACACCGGCTAGGCGCGTCCCCTCCCCGGCGCTAGGTTGGGGCGGTTGAGCTGGGGCCACAGGGGAGCGGCATGTCGGAGAACGCGCGGGTCAAGGCGCTGGAGCAGATCATGTCGGCGACGCACGGGGCCGACGAGGACATCGACTGGCCGGCGGCCGAGGCCGTCTGGGGGACCCGTTTCCCGGCCGACTTCATCGCGTTCATGGGCCGCTTCGGGGCGGGCTCCATCAACGGCGAGGCCAGCATCCTGCTGCCGCTGCCCAAGCCCGGCCTCCAGTGGGACCCGGCGGAGATGACCGAGGAGACCGCGAACGCCCGCCAGGTCTGGGAGGCGCAGGGCGGCCGGGCCGCCTTCGACGTGGACCCTGAGTCGATCATCGCCTGGGGCGTCACGGGCGGCTCGGACATCCTGTGCTGGCTCACCAGCGACCCGGACCCCGACCAGTGGCCCGTCCTGGTCTGCGGGCGGCACACCGCCGACTCCTTCGCCCTGTACCCGTACGGCATGGCCGAATTCCTCTACCGGCTCTGCTCGGACGAGTTCGACGTGAGCCCCGTCAGCATCACCTTCTGGGACGGCGGCCACCTGAGCTTCGTGCACTGGCGCAAGGCCCAGCGGCGCTGGCAGGAAGGCCGCAACCCGGAGACGGGCGAACCCGACCCGTACGCGGGCGAGTTCGCCGACTAGACGGTGGCTTGCGGATCGGGCCGGGTGGGCGAGCCGGGCCCGAACCCCTTGACGATCAGCCACCCGGCCAGCCCCAGCTCCCAGGCGAACACCGGGAGGGCGGCGAGGGACCCCGCCACGGAGAGCTGCGCGTAGGCCCCGAACATCACGGCGACGGCCGAGGCGCAGATCAGCGGCCCGCCGATCAGCCCGAGCACGGCGATGAAGCGCGGCACCAGCCGGGCGCGGTACGCCACGTACGCGAGCAGGACGGTGTTGAGGCCGAGGGCGATGTTGGGCCCGAGCAGGAACGTCCACTCGTGCAGGGCCTCCAGCGCGACATCGGCGCCGGCCGCCCCGGCCGTGTCCGCGTCCGCACCGGTGCCCGTGTCCCGCCGCAGGGTGACGAGCGCCAGGACGGCGGTCATCCCGAGGGCGATGACGGCCGCCTCCAGCAGCCGCCCGAAGGCGTAGCCGAGCGCGAGCCCTTCGCCGTGGCGCCGCAGGACGGGGAACAGCGCCGCCCCGGTCCCGGCCACCGCCGCCACCAGCACCACCTCGCAGAGCACCCCGAGCAGCGCCCGCGTGTCGGCGCCCTGGGCGAGCCGGCCGTCGGCCGCGCCCAGCAGGGGGCGGTAGAGGACCGCCCCGGCTATCGCGGAGGCCTCGGTCAGCAGGAACAGCGACCCCGCGGCCACCGCGGTTCTCCGGTCCGGACTCATCTTCTGGTACCCCTCGCTCGATGGTGGTGTACGCCGTACACCTCGCGGCGATCCTAGGTGTACGTCGTACACTCGTCAAGGCGGGGCGCTGGCGGGAGAGGCGCCGCCGCCGAAGGAGCCGACGAGGGAAGCCGACGAGAGAAGGGGCCGGACCGCGATGACCCGGCAGGAAGCCACGCCCACGCCCCGCGTCCCCCTGAACAGGGACCGGGTCCTGCGCGCCGCCGTCGCGCTCGCCGACGCCACCGGCATCGACGCGCTGAGCATGCGCAGGCTCGCCCAAGAGCTGGACGTCGTCCCGATGGCCCTCTACAAGCACGTGGCCAACAAGGAGGAGCTGCTCGACGGCATGGCCGACGCCGTCGTCGGCGAGATCGACCCGCCGGCCGCGGGCCCCGACTGGCGCAGCGTGGTCCGCGGGCGGATCCTCTCCGCCCGCCGGGTCCTGCTGCGCCACCCGTGGGCGGCCCGGGTCATCGAGTCGCGGACCGGCCCCACCCCGGCCGTGCTGGCGTACCTGGACTCGATGGCCGGGGCCTTCCGGGCCGGCGGCCTCTCCGCCGACCTCACGCACCACGTCATGCACGCGATGGGCAGCCGCCTGCTCGGCTTCAGCCAGGAGCTGTTCGACACCTCCGGCCCCTCCGACTCCTCCGGCCCGCCGGACCCCGGACTGGCGGCGCGCTATCCGCACATCGCGGAACTGGCCGCGACGGCCGCACACGACGGCGGCTCCACGGTCGGGGGCGGCTGCGACGACCAGTTCGAGTTCGAGTTCGCCCTGGACCTCCTCCTGGACGGCTTCGAGAACCTCCGCCGCCAGGGCTGGACCTCCGCGCGGACGCCGTAGCGGACACGCCGGCGCGGTCCGGCACCCTGCCCCGAGCCCGTTTCCCGACCGGAAACGGGCTTTTCGGCATGTCTACGCGCGTTCCCTTGGTCGATCGCATATCGGAAAACACGAAAAGGAAAAGCTCCGCTTGGAGCATTGACCACAAGTGCGGCCCCCATGGAATCAGCCACCCCACCGGCAGGAGAGAATTCCGGCCAACGGGCCATGCAGGTACACCTCAGCCCGGAGTAACCCATAAGTAATAACGGGATCCGAAAGAAAATCAGGGGAATACACCCGTGCGACGTAGAATTTTCAGCACGGCCGCCACCGCGGTCGTTCTCGGTCTGCTGATACCACTGGCCGGATGTGGCGTGACCGGGGACGGTGCAGGTGAAAGCGGCACCCTGCGTCTGGTGGCCGCCGAATACGGCGACAATCCGGCCAACAGCTCGAAGGCCTTCTGGGACAAGCTGACGGCCGATTTCACCGCCGCCAACCCGGGAATCAAGGTCGAGGTCAAGCTCCTGCCCTGGGCCGACATCGACCGCGAGGTCTCCCGTATGGTCAAGGCCGGCAAGGCCCCGGACATCGCCCTCATGGGCTCTTACTCGGACTTCGCGGCCCAGGGCAAGCTCTATGCCGCGAACGAACTCCTGTCGGTCACCGCCGAGGCGAATTTCCTCCAGCCGCTCGCCGACGCCGGCTCTCTCGGCAGCACCCTCTACGGCCTGCCCTTCGTGGCGAGCAGCCGCCTGCTCTTCTACAACGAGGCGCTCTTCGCGAAGGCGGGCATCAAGGAGGCCCCCAAGACGTGGTCCGATCTCCGGGCCGCCGCCAAGGCGCTCAAGGACAAGGGCGTGAAGTACCCGTACGCCCTGCCCCTGGGCCCGGAGGAGGCGCACGCCGAGGCGATGATCTGGGAGCTGAGCAACGGCGGCGGCTACGCCGACAGCAGCGGCAACTACAGCCTGGCCTCGGACCAGAACATCGAGACCTGGAACTGGGTCAAGGGGAACCTGGTCGCCCCCGGGCTCACCGGCCCCACCCCGCCGTCCCAGCTCAACCGCGCCGACGCCTTCGCCGCCTTCACGCGCGGCGAGGTCGGCATGCTCAACGGCTACCCCTCGCTCGCCCACGACGCGAAGGCCAAGGGGATCGACGTCGCCACCACCGCCATGCCCGTCTCGGACACCCTCGGCACCGGGGAGAGCCCGCCGGCCGTCGGCGTGGCCGACTGGATGATGGCGTTCAGGCAGAACGGCAAGCGCGACGAGATCGGCCGGTTCCTGGACTTCGTCTACCAGGACAAGAACCTGTCGGACTTCGCCGGCCGCTACCACCTGCTGCCCTCCACCGTCACCGCGTCGCGCACCCCGTCCGGCGGCGGCCTGGACGCCAAGGACACGCAGTTCCTGACGGCCCTGCGCACGGCCCAGCTCTACCCCGTGAACGACCCGTCCTGGGTGACGGTCAGCGACACCATCAAGCGCAACATCGGGCGCGCCGTGGAACCGGGCGGGGACCCGAAGGCCGTCCTGGAGAACATCGCCTCCCAGGCGAACCAGGCCACCAAGACGCACTGACGGACTCCCCGACACACGAGCTCCGCTTCCCGCCGCAGACCACCCCGTGCGGCATCATGGCCCTACGGCTCTTGATCCAAGGCCGCGGTCCAGTCGCCCGCCGTGCACCCACAAGGTGCGTGGGGCGGCCGGCCTCAGCGTTGCTTTCCGTGGCCCGAGGCGAACGCCGTCCGGTACTGCTCGCAGCTGGAGTTCCAGGGCATCGTGCCCGTGAGCGTCCCGTAACCCGAGCGCGTGACCGACCACTTCACCGTGTACTCGCCGGTGTCACACCCGATCCGCTTGCCGCCCGCGACCTTCTCGCGCCCGGCCGCCGGCTTCCCGGTCAGCTTGCGGTGCACCTCCCCCACCTTCGCCCCGCCCGGCGCGAACAGCTCGGCGTCCACGACGATCGGGTGCTCGCCCTCCTTGACCGTCAGCGCCTTCTTGACCACCGTCGAGTCCGACACCTGCCAGGCGAACTCGTACGACGGCTGCCAGGCGAGAGTCTTGGGGTCGGGGGCCTGCCGTTCGTAGTCCGGCGCGCCGGAGGGGCCGGGACGGGTGACCGTCTTGTACTGGACCCCGGGGTGGAAGCGGAACTGCCCTTCCACCTTGTGCATCTCGTCCTTGGTCCACATCGACTTCATGGTCTTCTCGCCGCCCGCCGGGTCCTGGAGGTACGCCGTTCCCTCGGCGGCGGTGGCCGCCTGGACGAGGACGGGGGCGAGGGCCGCCGCGGCGGCGGCGAGGGTGGCGGCGGCGATGCGGGTGCGCTTCATGCCCGGTCCAACGGGCCCTGCGGCGGGCCGGAACGACGCCGCGCGCGCTTTCACCCGTACGGGAGCCCGCACGCGTACGGGAGCCCGCGGAACGCGGAGACCGTGGAATACCCCTTGATCGTCTTCTGTTGGCAGCCGCAGACACAGACACAGACACAGACGACTCGACGAACGAGGGGGACTCGATGGGCGTGAAGGTGAACGGCACGGTGGCGGCGGGCTGGGAGTCGGTGCGGGAGGAGTTCGCGGACTTCGTGGCGGCCGAACGCCACTCGCCCGAGGCGCAGTTCGCGGTGCACCACGAGGGCCGGCGCGTGGTGGACCTGTGGGCGGGCGAGGAGACCGGGGGCGACACCCTGAGCGGGGTCTTCTCCATCACCAAGGGCGCGGCGCACCTGGTGGTGGCCCTGCTCGTGCAGGACGGCGTACTGGAGTGGGACCGCCCCGTGTCGGCGTACTGGCCGCAGTTCACCGGGGACGGCAAGGAGCGGCTGACGCTGCGCCAGCTGATCAGCCACCAGTCCGGGCTGATCAACACCCCGGAGGGCTTCGACTACGACGAGATCGCCGACGACGCCCTGATCGCGTCGCGGCTGGCCGTGGCGAAGCCGTACTGGGAGCCCGGAACGGCGTACGGCTATCACGCCTTCGTGATCGGCGCCCTGACCGGCGAGGTGGTGCGGCGGGCGACGGGCCGGTCGATCCAGGAGCTCTACGAGGAGCGCGTGCGCGCCCCGTACGGGCTGGACCTGTACATGGGCCTGCCCGCCTCGGAGGAAGGCCGCTGGAAGCCGGTGCTGGAGATGCTGCCGACGCCCGAGCAGCTGGCGGAGCAAGCCGCGGGCGGCCCGCCGCCGCAGCTGCTGGCCGTCGCCTTCAACGGGCACCGGGAGCCGCCGATGGACCTGGTGGCCCACGCCAACCACCCCCGGACGCGGAAGCTCGGCCCGGCCTCGGCAGGCGCCATGGGGTCGGCGCGCGGCATCGCGGGCCTCTACGCGGCGGCGATCGGCGAGGTCGACGGCCGGGCTCCGCTGCTGGCGGCGGACACGGCGGCGGAGGTCGCGAAGCTGCACACGCCCGGCCCGGACGCCGTGACGACGGAACCGGACCACTTCGGTCTGGGCTTCGCCCAGCAGCCGGCCGTGGGCCCGCAGGCCTTCGGGCACAGCGGGGCGGCGGGCGCGCTGGGCTTCGCCGACCCGGCCACCGGGATCGCGTACGGGTACACGCGCCGCCGTTACTGCTTCCCGGGCGGTGCGGCGCCGGAGAACGGGCGTCTGACGGCGGCGGTGCTGAAGGTGGCGCGGGCCCGGTAGGCGGCGCCCGTCGCCGACGTGGTCGCGTCGGCGGTGACCCGTGACGCGGCCCGGCCCCGGTGGGTGGTTCCACCGGGGCCGGGCCGTGGCGTGGCGAGGGGTCAGCGCGAGACGGACTCCTGCTGGGCCGGGGCGGGCTCGGCGTCGCCAGGGGCCTCGGCGGGGTCGGTGGCGCCGGCCGGGGCCGGGCCCGCGCCGCGCAGCGGGACCTCCTTGACGAACCAGGCGGCCACGAAGCCCAGTACGGCGACGGCCGCTCCGAGCAGGAACGCGGAGTGCGTGCCGGCGGCCACCGCGTGCTGGTACGCCTCGCGTACGGCCTCCGGCAGCTTGGCCAGGCTCGCCGCGTCCAACTGGGCGGATCCGGCGGCCCCGGCGGCCTGCGGGCCGAGCCGGTCGGACATGGTGTCGGTGACCTGGGCGGTGAAGAGGGAACCCATCAGGGCCACGCCGAAGGAGCCGCCGAGCGTACGGAAGAGGGTCGCCGAGGAGGAGGCGACGCCCATGTCCTTCATCTCGACGCTGTTCTGCGCGACCAGCATGGTGATCTGCATCAGGAAGCCGAGACCGGCGCCGAGGACGGCCATGTAGACGCCCGACACGAGGCGCGAGGTGCCGGTGTCCATCGTCGCGAGCAGGAACAGCCCGACGACCATGAGCGCGCCGCCGACGATCGGGAAGATCTTGTACTTGCCGCTGTTGGTGGTGATGCGGCCCGCGATCAGCGAGACGGCCATCATCGAGAGCAGCATGGGCAGCAGGAGCAGGCCCGAGTTGGTGGCGGAGGCGCCCTGTACGGACTGCTGGAACAGCGGGAGGTAGAGCACGCCGCCGAACATCGCGAAGCCGACCAGGAAGCCGATCACGGACATGAGGGTGAAGTTGCGGCTGCGGAAGATGTGCAGCGGCATGACCGGCTCGGCGGCCTTGGTCTCGACGTAGAGGAAGGCGGCGGTGGAGAGCAGGCCGACGGCGATCAGGCCGAGGATCTCGGCGGAGCCCCAGGCGTACTCGTTGCCGCCCCAGGTGGTGACCAGCACGGTGGAGGTGATGGCGACGGTCAGCAGCGCGGCGCCGAGGTAGTCGATCTTCGGGCGCGCCTGCTCCGTCCGCTTCGGCAGGTGCAGGACCGCCGTCACCATCGCGAGCGCGACCGCGCCGAGCGGCAGGTTGATGTAGAAGGACCAGCGCCAGCCCATGTGGTCGGTGATGGTGCCGCCGACCAGCGGACCGCCGATCATGGCGAGCGCCATCACGCCGGCCATCATGCCCTGGTACTTGCCGCGCTCACGGGGCGGGATCAGGTCGCCGATGATCGCCATGACGCCGACCATCAGACCGCCGGCGCCGAGGCCCTGGATCGCGCGGAAGCCGATCAGCTGGCCCATGTCCTGGGCCATGCCGCTGAGCACGGAGCCGATCAGGAAGATCACGATCGAGGTGAGGAAGGAGCCCTTCCGCCCGTACATGTCGCCGATCTTGCCCCAGATGGGGGTGGAGGCCGCGGTGGCCAGCGTGTACGCGGTGACCACCCACGAGAGGTGTTCCAGGCCGCCGAGCTCGCCGACGATCGTGGGCATCGCCGTACCGATGATCATGTTGTCGAGCATGGCCAGCAGCATCGCGATCATGAGCGCCAGGAGGACGACCCGGACGCTGCGCGGCTTCACCTCCTGGACGCGCTCAGCCGTTTTCGCCGTGTCCGCCATGTCCACTCCCCGTGTACTTCTGCTGCTTCTGGTTCTACTGCTGCTTCTGCTGCTGCTTCTGCTGCTTCTGGGACGCGCCCCGCCCGGCGGCACTTACTTGCCGACCGGCTAGTTCACTACAATGGGGACGGTAGACCCGCAACTAGCCGGGCGTCAAGTAAGTGATTTTGGGGAGAGCCATGTCCAGCAGCAGTCCGCAGCGGCGCCGTGGCGACACGCGCCAGCGCATCCAGGACGTCGCACTGGAGCTCTTCGCCGAGCAGGGCTACGAGAAGACGTCGCTGCGCGAGATCGCGGAGCGGCTGGAGGTCACGAAGGCGGCGCTGTACTACCACTTCAAGACCAAGGAAGACATCATCATCAGCCTGTTCGAGGACCTGACCCGGCCGATCGACGAGCTGATCACCTGGGCGGAGAAGGAGCCGCGCACTCTGGAGACCAAGAAGGAGGTCCTGCGGCGCTACAGCAAGGCCGTGGCCGGGTGCGCTCCGCTGTTCCGCTTCATGCAGGAGAACCAGGCGACGATGCGTGAGCTGAGCATCGGCGAGACGATGAAGAAGCGGCTGCTGCGGCTCGTGGAACTCGTGCGCACGCAGGACGGTCCGCTGGCGGACCAGGTGCGGTGCGTCAGCGCGCTGTTCACGATGCACGCGGGGATGGTGTACCTCCAGCACATGGAGAGCGACCCGGAGGAGACGCGCCTGGCCGCGCTGGAGGTCGCGATCGACCTCATCACGCAGGCGCACCAGGCGTAGCCGGCCGTTCCGGTGCGCCGGGGCGCCTGCGGCGCGCGGGGGGTGTTGCTTCGGGTCGCGGGCCGGGCTGCGGGGCCGGCTGCGCCGGGGCCGGGCGCGCGCCGGGGTGTCTCCTCGGGCGCCGAACGGTTCGGGGGGTCGGGGGGTGCGGCGGCGGTGCGTTCGACGCCCTGCGGGGACACCCCGCCACACACCCGACCCCGTCACAACCGGCGGCTTCGGGAGGCCACGCCCCGACCCGGCCACAGCTACGGGTCGCCGGTCGCGGACGAGGCCTCGCAGCAGGCGGTGCTCGCGCACTCCAGCCGGATCTACGACGCGGACGGCACGACTCCGCGGGCGGTGGGGAGATGCGTACGGTCGAGAAGTCTCGTCGCCCTCAACCCGGCTGACGACGTGGGCGTCACCGGCCCGGTCACACCGCTTCAGGTGAGGCGGCGGTCCTCGGGGGCGATCGGGATGTCGTTGATGCTCGCCTCGCGGCGGCTCATCAGGCCGTCGGGGGCGAACTCCCACTGCTCGTTTCCGTGGCTGCGGAACCACTGGCCGGTGGCGTCGTGCCACTCGTACGTGAAGCGCACGGAGATGCGGTTGCCGGTGAAGGCCCAAAGGTCCTTCCGCAGGCGGTAGTCGAGCTCGCGCTGCCACTTCTCCGCGAGGAACGCGCGGATCTCCGCGCGGCCCGTGAGGAAGCGGTCGCGGTTGCGCCAGACCGAGTCCTCCGTGTACGCGAGGGCGACGCGTTCGGGGTCGCGGCTGTTCCAGGCGTCCTCGGCGGCCTGGACCTTCGCGCGGGCGGACTCCTCGGTGAAGGGCGGCAGGGGCGGGCGGGCGGCGGTGGTCATGGCGGTTCCTCCCGGGGAGTGGCGAGAACGTGCGTTCTCCGAGGCTAGAGAACGGCCGTTCTCCACGCAAGGGGATTCTCGACTACGCTGCCCGCATGGACGACGAAGAGGCCCGCACCCGGCTCCTGGACGCGGCGGAGGCGCTGTTCTACACCCACGGCATCCAAGCCGTCGGCATGGACCGCATCCGCGCCGAGTCGGGGGTCCCCCTCAAGCGCCTCTACCGGGTCTTCCCCGCCAAGGAAGCCCTGGTCACGGCCTACCTCGAACGCCGCGACCAGCGCTGGACGGCCGGTCTGCGCGACGCGGTGACGGGCGCCCCCGACCCGGTCGACGCTGTCTTCGAGTGGCTGGCGGGGTGGTTCTCGGAGCCGGACTTCCGGGGGTGCGCCTTCCTGAACGCCTTCGGGGAGCTGGGCGCCGGTCCCGCCGGGGTCCTGGACGTCGTACGCCGCCACAAGGCGGGCCTGCGGGCCCTGCTGGGCGAGGTGGCCGGCCCGGGGCGCGAGGAGCTGGCGGACCAGCTGCTGATCCTGGTCGAGGGGGCCACGGTGGTGGCGGCCCTCGATCCCGGCCCGGAGCCGGCGCGGCGGGCCGGCGAGGTGGCGCGCAGGCTCGTATCCGCCGCCCGCCCGTAGGCGTCGCGGCGTGCGGTCGCCGGGGCGAGGGGGCGGGGATACGTTGGACGGGCGGGGGGCTCGGCTCGGCGCCGCTGTTCGCGGCGCTCACGGCGCAGGAGGCCCGGCATGGCGACACGAGTGCCACGCGTATCACGCGTACGGAGGGCGGCGGTCGGGACGGCCGCGGTCGGAATGCTGCTGGTGCCCCTCGGGGCGGGTGCGGGATACGCCTCGGACGGGGACGGCGGGTTGTCACCGACGGTGTCCGAACGCGCCCGCGTCGACGGGGACTTCCCGCAGCTGACGCCCGCCGTGGCGCGGCAGCTGGACGAAGCCGTGCGCAAGGTGATGGCCGAGGCGAAGGTACCCGGGGTGATGGTGGCCCTGTCGGCGCCCGGCAAGGGCGAGTACGTACGGGCCTTCGGCGTCGCCGACAAGGCGACCGGCGCGCCCCTGCGGACCGACATGCACATGCGGATCGGCAGCGTGACGAAGACCTTCACGGTGACCGCGATGCTGCAGCTCGTGGACGAGGGCAAGGTCGGCCTGGACGACCCGATCGGCCGGTACATCGACGGCGTCCCCAACGGTGACCGGATCACGCTGCGCCAGCTCGCCGAGATGCGCAGCGGGCTGTTCAACTACACCGAGGACCCCGGCTTCGACAAGGCGCTGTTCACCGACCCGGACCGGCCGTTCACCCCGCAAGAGCTGCTCAAGTACTCCTTCAAGCACCCGGTGCTGTTCGAGCCGGGCTCCAAGTTCCTCTACTGCAACACCAATATCGTCCTGCTCGGGCTGGTGGTGGAGAAGGCCAGCGGCCAGAAGCTGAACGACTACATCAACGACGAGGTGGTCGCGGCCGCCAAGTTGAAGAACACCCTGTTCCCCACGGGCGCCGAGTTCCCCGAGCCGCACGCGCAGGGCTACACGAACCAGACGCTGACCGGGAAGGTCGAGGACTCGGCCGACTGGAACCCCTCCTGGGGCTGGGCCGCGGGTGCGATGATCTCCACCCTTGAGGACCTGCGGTCCTGGGCGAAGACCCTGGCCACCGGGACGCTGCTGACGCCCGCCACCCAGGCGCAGCGGCTGAAGGTCGTACCCGCCCTGCCGGGCGCCGGATACGGGCTCGGCATCTTCAACCTCCACGGCTGGATCGGGCACAACGGGTCCCTGCCGGGCTACGAGGCGGTGGTCACCTACATGCCGGAGGAGCAGGCGACGATGGTCGTCCTGCTGAACACCGACATCACCGCCGAGGGCGAGGAGCCGAGCACGCTGTTCGCCCGGGAGATCACACGGATCGTGACGCCGGAGAACGTCTACACGCTGCCGGCGCAGGTCACGACGAAGTAGGCGGCGTCAGCCGCCGGCGGTGCGGGGGAAGGTGATCTCGACGCGGCGGTTCTTCTTGCGGCCTTCCTCGGTGCTGTTGTCGGCGATGGGGTAGTCCTCGCTGTAGCCGCGGACGTCGAAGACGACGCTCGGGTTGGTGACGGTCTTGGCCAGCTCGGCTTGCACGGCGTCGGCGCGCTGCTTGGACAGCTCCTTGCCGTGTTCGTAGCTGCCCTGGTCGTCGGTGAAGCCGAAGACGCGGATGCGGGTCGCCTTCTGCGTGTTGATCTCGGCGGCGATGGCCTGGATGCGGGCGGCGGCCTGCGCGTTGAACACGGCGCTGTTCTCGGGGAAGAGCACCTCGGACTGCAGGGCCATCATGACGGTCTGATTGGTCTCCTGACGGCGCTGCTCACCCCCGAGGTCCTCGACGACCTCGGCGATGTCGAGCACCTTGACCGGCGCGAGGGTGCCGCCCTGGGGCATCTTCAGGCCGGGGGCGTTGGAGTCGATGGGCACGGGCGCGGAGGCGGAGGGCTCGGTGCCGGGGGGGACGGAGGGCTTGACGTCGTCGGCGTGCGCTGCCGTCGCGCCGAGGAGGTGCGCACCGGCGATGACGAGGCCGGCCACGGTGGTGGCGGCGAGGGTGCGGTGGCGTGTTGTCATGGGGTCACCCGGAGAGTTTGACGGTAGCCGTGGCGAAGGTGGGGAGGCTGAACTCCACCTCGTTGGTACCACTCGGTGGTGCCGGGAACTGTGCAAAGAACGGGACGACTTGGCCGGCCTCGATGATGGCCAGGCCAGTGGTGCACAAGCAGCGACCTTCAGTGTCGCGGAGCACGTAGTAACGCTTCTTCGCCGCCTTGTCGACCAGGGTCACACCGGCGACCGATACACCGCTGGCATTGAGTTCGTTCCCACGCCACGGCGCGGTATTCACGAAGGGAGCCGTTCCCGTGTTCTTGAGCTGGCCGCTCACGGTGAGGAAACCTCCGCTCTCACGGGCAGCCGAGTTGATCGTCAGGACCATCCCACCCTCGCCGTTCACCGTCGCGATGACCTGCGTCGGGGTGGACGTCGCAGAAGGGGCGCTGGTCGGAGTGCCGCCGCCCTGGGACTGCGAGGCCTGAGGCTTCGGGTCGGCCTTGGGCTTGTCGTCGTCTCCGCTACCGCATCCAGCCAACGCGAGGGCCAATGCCGCCACGACCGCTACGGCCGTGCCGCCCTGGACCTTCGCCATGTGCCGCGTGCTCATGTGCGCCGCTTCCTCATTCCGTCGTTCGTAGTCAGTCGACCAGTCGCACGGCAAAGAGTGTCCTTGCCAGCGCGCTCCAGGGTTGGGGCTTCGCAGGATCAAAGGTGATGACACCACCGCCCTTGCACGTGATCTCGACCGAGGCCGGCTTCTCGTGACCGCCGGGGGACGGCGACGGCGACGGTGTCGGCGGAGGCGACGGATCGGGGGCGGGGACTCGGCCGCTCAGCTGGCACCGCGGTTCGACCACTGCCGTGGCATTCGCCGTGCCGTGCTGACCGCTGACCCCGGGGACCACGGAGTCCCCGACCGTGCGCGACGTCGTCACCTCCACCGTGAAGCGCGGCGGATGAGGGGGGCCGCAGTCGGCCGTCGCACCGTTCTTCGCGGCGAAGTCCCGTGCGGCGTCGCAGGCGCCACCCGCGTACAAGCGGCCGCCCTCGAGAACGTCCTTCCAGTCCTCCGGCTTGAGCGTGGGCAGGTGCAGCCCTGGCACAAGGTGGTCCCTGGCATCGCGCGCCGCCGCCAAAGCCGCGGCATCCGCAGCGCCTTGTGCGTCGCTGCGGACGACCGAAGCCTGCCCGACCGTGAAGAACGCCAACGCGGCGAAGAGCAGACCTGCCACCAGCACGACATAGATGGGGAAGGCCTGCCCTTGATCGTCCCGCAGCCTCCGCCCGGTCACTTGCCGGCGGTGATACTCGCGACCGCAGCCGTGATCTTCGTGGTGATGGCCTGCCCGATGCCCGTACCGATGATGGCGCCGATGATCACCACGACGACCAGGATGATCCCCAGGTATTCGAACGCGGTCTGGCCGCGGTCCCTCGCGCCTGTGCTCGCGTACCGCTTCCGCAGCCTTGCCAGGGTGTTGTGTGACATGGGGGTTCCCTCCCGGGCCGGTACCGGTGTCGATTTGCGGACCGTACGGGGCGTTACCTCTCGTCACCAAGGGTCCCGGGACCCAATTACGGACCCACTGCGCACTCTGTCTACCCATGACCGGTCACTCCTGGACGGGCTGTTCCCAGCCAGCGGGCTATCGCCTCGCTGCGCGTCGCGCTCTGGAGCTTCGCGAAGATGCGGTTGATGTGGTTCTTGACGGTCTTCTCGCTGATGAAGCAGGCGGCTGCGATCTGCTGGTTGCTCATCCCGGACGCAATCAGATCCATGATCTCCACCTCCCGGGAACTCAGCCCGAAGACAACAGAGTTGTGCATCCTCTCGGAAGACTGTGCCACATCCCGTTGCGGATGCGAAGAGGTACGCAGCTCCGCCAGCAGCGCGCTCGCCGCCGTCGGGGTGAAGTGGGGGCGGCCGAGGGGGGCGTCGCGGACCGCGCGGAGGAGTTCGTCCGGGGTGAACTCGCCGTGGACGAGGTAGCCGCCCGCGCCCAACAGCAGCGTCTCGCGGACGACTTCGGCCTCCCGGCAGTACGTCAGCATCAGTACGGGCGCCAGCTGCACCAGGTGGGGCAGCGCGGAGATCCCGTCCACCCCCGGCATCCGCACGTCCAGCAGCACCACGTCCGGGGCGTGCCGACGGGTCAGGCTCAGGGCCTCGCGGCCGTCCACGGCCTGGGCGGTCACCTCGATGTCCCCGGCCGCGCCGAGGACCGCCGCCAGGCCCGCCCGGATGACCGGGTTGTCGTCGGCGATGAGCACGCTCAGTCGTGCCATGGCTCAGCCACCCCCGAACAGCGCGCCGAAGTCGACGTTCGCGCCGTACACGAAACCGCAGACCAGCAGGATGAGCGTGCCCGGCAGCATGAACATGGTGACCGCGAAGGTCGCCTTCGGGACGGCCCGGGCCGCGCGGCGGCGGGCGTTCTGGGCGTCCGTACGGCGCATGTCCTCGGCGATGGCGATCAGCGTGTCGACGATCGGGGAGCCGAGCTCCTCGCCCTGCTGGAGGGCCGTCACGAACTGCGCGACCTGTTCGCTGTCGTTGCGGCGCCGCAGCTCGTCGAAGGCCTGCCGGCGGCTGACGCCCATGTCCATCTGCTGGAGCGTGATGCGGATCTCGTCCGCCCACGGCCCCTCGTACTTGTCCGCCACCCGGTCCAGCGCCTGCCGGAAGCCCAGCCCCGCGCTCACGACCACGGCGAGGACGTCCAGGAAGTCGGGCAGGGTCCGCTCGATGTGGTCCCGGCGGACCCTGATCGCGGACCACAGGCCGACCTCGATCCAGAACAGGCCGAAGGCGACCATGAACAGGGCCGCCACGAGCTGTCCGTTGATCAGCATCGAGAAGGCGCCCACCGCGCCGAGCAGGCCGTACACCGCGCGCCTGGCCGCGTACCGGTCGATCGTCAGGCCGGCCGGGTTGCCCGCCATGTCGATCTGGCGGCGCTTGCGGGCCACCCGGTTCGCGCCCATCGCGCTCAGGACCAGCGGCGCCCAGCGGATGCCCATGCGGTCGACGAGGGATCCGACCGCCGTCGTGCGGGTGGCTCCCACCTCCAGGGCCAGCGCGAGGTCGGTGGGCAGTTTCACGTCCGCGCGGTAGAGGCGGATGCCGTGGAAGGCGCCGAGCACCGACACGGCCACGGCCAGCGCGAGCAGAAGTGCGGTCATCGTCCCGTCGCCCCCCTCACACGTCGATCTTCGACAGGCGGCGGATCAGCAGGAAGCCCAGCGCGAACAGGCCCAGGGAGACCAGGACGGCCGTCTGGCCGAGGAACGCTCCCGTCATACGGTCCAGGGCTCCCGGCATCATCATGTCGACCAGCAGCAGGGAGCCGAGGCCGATGGCCGGCACCAGGTAGGCCGTCACCGTCACCTGGGACAGCTGGGTGCGGATCTCGCGCCGCGTCTCCTTGCGCTGCTCCAGGGTCACCGTGAGGTTGCGCAGGCTGTCCACGATCGCGCCGCCCGCGCGGGCCGACAGGACGAGGGTGGAGACCAGGACGACCAGCTCCCGGGAGGGGAGGCGTTCGGTGAGTTCGCCCAGGGACTCGTCGATGGAGTGGCCGACGGCGAGGCGGTCGGCGACGCGCGCGAGTTCCTCGCCGGCCGGAGCCTCCAGCTCCTCCGCCGCGATGCCGATGGCCGTCCGCAGGGCCAGCCCGGCCTGGGTGGCGTTGGCCAGGATGCGGGCCAGGTCGGGCAGTTGGTTGATGAAGCGCTCCGTACGGCGCAGCCGCTGCCAGTTCAGGAAGGCGTTCGCCGCCCAGAGGCCGATCGCGCCCGCCACCGGCCCGAAGAACGGTGCGAGGAGGGCGGACGCGATGAGCCAGACGGCCGCGACGGAACCGAGCATGGCGACGAAGAACTCGCCCGGCGTGAGGTCCAGGCCGGTCGTCGCCAGCTTCAGCTCGATGCGGCGGCCGAGCTTCGTCCTGCGCAGCCGCCGGTCGACGCCCGCGAAGCGGCGCCGCCGCCCCAGGGGTTCGGGGACGCCGCTCGCCGCGAGGCGCTCGATCAGTGCGGCGCGCTGGGCGCGCCCGGCGACGTACGCCTGGAGGCCGGCGACGACGAGCACGCAGGCGAGCAGCGTGGCGCCGAGGGTGAGGAGGATCAGTGGGTTCACAGGGCGGTCCGGGGGAAGTGCGGGGGGGCGAGGGGAGCCGTCAGGGGGTCGTCGGCCGCGACCCCGAAGGCCTGCGGGACGGGCTGGTTGTGCATGTAGAGGCGCTCCGCGATCCGGCGCGGCAGCGGGTAGTACTCGAAGTAGCCGTGGACGCGGCCGTCGGCCCCCATGGGCTGGGCGGCGAAGCGGCAGACGGTCGTGATGCGGAAGGGTTCGCGGCCGTGGGATTCGAGGATGGAGATCTCCGTGATGCGGCGCGATCCGTCCCCGAAGCGGGTGAGCTGGACGATGACGTTCACGGCGCTGTTGATCTGGTCCTGGAGCGCCTCGAAGGGGATCTCGACCTCCGACATGGAGGCGAGGGTCTGGAGGCGGGTGAGGGCGTCGGAACTGCTGTTGGCGTGGACGGTCGCCAGGGAGCCGTCGTGGCCGGTGGACATGGCCTGGAGCATGTCGAGGGTCTCGCCGCCGCGGACCTCGCCGACGATGATGCGGTCGGGGCGCATGCGCAGGGAGTTGCGGACGAGGTCGCGGATGGTGATCCGGCCCTTGCCCTCCACGTTCGCCGGGCGCGATTCGAGGCGGATGACGTGGGCCTGCTGGAGCTGCAGCTCGGCCGAGTCCTCGATGGTGATGATGCGCTCGCCCTCCGGGATGAGCCCGGACAGGGCGTTGAGGAGGGTGGTCTTGCCGGTGCCGGTCGCGCCGGAGACGATCAGGTTCATCTTCGCGGCGACGAGGCCGGACAGCAGGAGCAGCATCTGCTCGTCGAGCGAGCCGAGGCCGATCATCTCGTGGAGGGTGAAAGCGCGCGGGAAGCGGCGGATGGTGAGGGTGGCGCCGGTCAGCGAGAGCGGCGGGATGATGACGTTGACGCGCTCGCCGCTGGGCAGGCGGGCGTCGACCATCGGATTGGCCTCGTCCACGCGGCGGTTGACGGTGGAGACGATGCGCTCGATGGTCTGCATCAGCTGCTCGTGCGAGGCGAAGCGGATGGGCAGCTGCTCGACGCGGCCGGCGCGCTCGACGAAGATCTGGTCGGGGCCGTTGACCATGATCTCGGAGATGGAGGCGTCTTCGAGGAGCGGTTCGAGTACGCCGAGCCCGAGGGCCTCGTCGACGACGCGGCGGATCAGCTGCGCGCGCTCGGCGGTGGACAGGACCGGCCCTTCGCGGCTGATGATGTGGCCCAGTACGCGCTCCAGGCGCGCCCGGCGCTCGGCGGGCGCGAGCGCGGACATCTCGGCGAGGTCGATCTCCTCCAGCAGCTTCGCGCGGTACGAGGAGACCAGCCGGCCGTCCTCGCGCGGGCTGTGCCGGTCGTCGGGGGTGTTGACCCGGGAACGCAGGCTCATGGGCGGGGGCCCTTCGGGTCGTCGTTGGGCATGACCGCCGTGGCCTTGGCGTCGGCGATGTCGAGCCCGGGGATGATCGAGTTGATGCGGATGGTCACGGTCGCGGTCACCGCGTCACCTCCCGGAGGTACCGACACCTCCGCGTTCAGCCCTTCACGGATGGCGGCGCGACCGGCCGCCGCCCCCCGGCCCGGGTGCTGGGCCTCCACGCGCGCCGCCGTACGGGCCGCCGTGTCCGCCTGCTCGTGGACGTACGCGATCCAGCCGAGCTGGATGCCGCACAGCGCGACGAACAGCAGGATCGGTATGAAGCCGATGTACTCCAGGGCCACTTGGCCCCGGTCGGAGCGGATGCGTCGCCTCACGTCACTTCGCCTCCTTCTCCATCGCCGCGCCGCCGGTGCCGTCGATCGAGCCGAAGTTGAGCCCCGGGAAGAGGACCGGGATGCTGAGCTCGACTTTCGCCCGGTAGATGTCGCCCGACGCACCGCATTGGGCGGGCGGCATCTTCCACGCCTCCCCGATGTGCTCCCGCGCCGCCGCCCGGCAGGCCGCATCGCCGTGCACCGCCCCCGCCCGCGCCGCCTCGTCCGCCGCGTTCCCGGCCAGGGAGAACGCGTACCCGATCAGTACGCACTCCCACACCGCCGCCACGAGCAGCAGGATCAGCGGGACCATGCCGACGAACTCCACCGCCACCTGGCCCCGATCGCCCCGGTGCACCCGGCCCGATCTCCGCGACGGCATCCGTCAGCCCTCCCGGCCGCGGCGCAGACGCGAGACCGGGCCCGCGGCGCGCAGCGCCAGCGCCCCGCCCGCGGGGGCGGTTGCGGCGGCCGGGGCGTCGTCCGGGGCCGCCAGGAGGCCGAGCTCGCCCGCCAGCGTCCACAGCGCCTGCTTGACCGTCGAACGGTTGTCGAGGTCCTGGACCCGGCCGGCGTCCACCACGGCCTGGAGCTCCTTGAAGGCGGCCGGGACGGGGGTGCGGGTGGCGCGGGTCTTGGTGATCTTCTCGATCAGGGCGGGCTGGATCTCCGTGTGCTTGCTGTAGCGGTTGACGACCATGGCGGTGTCCTCCGCCTTGCGCACCTGGAGGCGTTCCCACATCCGGACCATCCGCTTCGCCGCGCGCACCGCGACCACGTCCGGGGTGGTGACCAGCACCGCCACGTCCGCCATCTCCACCGCGGCGGCGTTCGCGCCGGTCACCTGCGTTCCGCAGTCGATGACGACGAGCTCGTAGCGGCTGCGCAGGGCGCCGACGATGTGGCGCGCGGCCCGGTCGTCGACCTCCTCGCCCCGTTCCCCGTCGGCGGGGGCCAGCAGGAGCGCCAGGCCCGTCCGGTCGTCGTAGACCGCGTCCTGCAGGACCCGCGGCGAGATGTCCTGGATCCCGGCGAGGTCGGCGATGGAGCGCCGGAACTGCACGTCGAGGTACGAGCCCACGTCCCCGGCTTGGAGGTCCAGGTCGACCAAGGCGGTACGCCGCCCGGAGGCGGCCGCGGCCAGGGCGAACTGCACGGCGGTGAAGGTGGTGCCGACGCCGCCCTTGGCCCCGGTGACCGTGACCACCCGGCCCCCCGGCCCGGTGAAGACGTCGGCGGCGCCCCCGCCCAGGTGGCGGCGTACGCCCGCGGACCACTGGGCGGCGGCCTGGACGCGGGCCGCCAGTTCCTCGTAGGAGAGCGGGAGGGCGATCAGGCCGCGCGCCCCCGAGTCCATCGCGGCGGAGAAGAGTCCCGGGCCGGCGTCGGAGGAGATCAGCACGACGCCCACCGCGGGGAAGCGCAGGGCGACCTCGCGGATGAGGTCCAGCGCGGGCACCGGGCCGATCCGCTCGTGGACGAGGACGACCTCGGGCAGTTCGTCGACGGAGTCGGCGGCGAGGCGGGCGAGGGTGTCCAGCAGCGACGTCGAGTCGGGGACCGGCGCGGCGGGCTCCGCCGACGGGAGCTGGCTGAGCAGGGTGGAGACGGCGCGCGCGGCGTCCGGGTCACCGACCGCGGGGAGGATTCGGGTGGTCATGCGCGCCTCACTTGTCCCCGTCGAGGGTGTACGTACGGTCGCTCGGGCCGGGCGCCGAGTCGGTGCCGGGTGCCACCAGGGCGAGGCGTACGTGTTCCGCGAAGGACTCGGCGTAGGCGACGCGCTGGGTGTCCTTGGTGTTCAGGGCGAAGGTGATGGGGACGGCCTCGGCCGGGCCCTTGCGGTCGCTGTCCTTGTCCAGGGCGGTGAGCCTGCCGACGCCGAGGACCCGCGCGTTGGCGACGATGATCACCGACCGGGACGGGTCGCCGTCCTTGGCGCCCTTGAAGGTGGCGATGATGTTGACCTTGGCGCCGGAGGTGATCTTTCCGGCCACGCCCGTGGCCGCGTCGATCATGATGGCGATCTCCTGCTCGCCGGGCTGGAGCTGCGGGCGGTCGACGAACATGTCCGCCTGGAGCAGCGAGCCCTTCTTCAGGGTGGTGAGCGCGATCTTGCCGTTCACGGCTCCGAGGTCGGTGACGGCGGTCTCGGACAGCCAGCGCTTGGGGATCCTGACCTCCTCGAACTGCCCGGCGGCGAGCGGGCTGTACGGGGCTATGTCGCCCTTGGCCCGGTACGCGACGACCTCCGCGCCGACCTTGGAATTGACGTCGCCGATCACCACGAGGACTCCGGCGAAGGCCCCCAGGGCGCACAGGACCGACAGGAGCAGCAGAATGACGCCGCGGCGCTGGCGTGAGTTCATGGGCCTTACTACCTCGCCGTTCTTCGTTCGTTCGGGGGGATCGGTCGGTCAGGGTCTGGAGCGCGCCGCTGCCGACGCCGTGGACGGCGGGGGCGCGGCCGGCGGGGCGGTCAGCGGGGCGGCGCAGAAGCCGCAGCGGTCGCCGATGAGTTCGAGGCCGCACCAGCGGCACTCCTCGCGGCGGACCGAGGCGACCAGCTGGTAGAGCACGGACAGGTCCGGGATCCCGGCGGCGAACTCGACGAGTTTGGGGGTGCCCCACCAGCCGGGTGACAGGGCGGGCAGCGGGTTCTCCATGACGCCCTGCACCTGCCAGGCGGGAGCTAGTTCGGCCGTGACCCAGTCGGAGGTGAGCTGGCCGCGGGCGAAGACGAGGTGCGTGGCGAACTCCGGTCCGGCCGGCACGGCCTTGTCCTGGCTGACGCCGGCCCCGGCCCCTGTCCCTGCGCCGGGCTTGGCCAGCTTGGCCAGATGCGGCGTCGGGTGGGCCATGACGGCGAACTGCGCGCTCGGCGACCAGGACCTGGCGTGCGCCCCGAGTCCGACCGGGACGCGGACCCGGTCGAGTTTGGCGACCGAGCCGAGCAGCGCGCCCGCGTGGATGTAGTGGGACAGCAGCCGAGCGGCGGAGGCGATGATTCCGGGGCTGAAGTCGCAGACGCTGAGCTGGCGCAGCTGACGTACCAGCAGGGCCGTTCCCAGCGGAGGCAGATCGATGCCGAGGAGCGCGATCCGGTCGGTTTCCAGGATGGACCGTACGGTGTGCAGCCGCCGGACGGTCGCGGCGGGCAGCCAGGGCGGTACGACGGCCACGAGGTGCCCGTGCCTCTCCAGCAGCGCGCTGGTCTCGGCGAGCGCGGACTCCAGGTCGAGCTGCTCGGGCGGATGCAGGACGGCGGCTCCGGGTGTGTGCCGGTCGGGGGCCGGAAGCACCAGATCGGCGCTGGTGACAGCGATGGCGGTCGGCACGCGAATCCCCCCGTTCACCCCGTACTCACCCGGTGCTTGCCCGGCACTCACCCCTGCGCGACCGCAAACGTGCGAGGCGCGCGCCCCCTTGCTCCAGCACCATATCCGCGTCGTCCCTGGCAGGGCAGGGCCTTGGGAATACCCGTACCTCCGGTACCTGTCACAGGTGGCCGGAAAACCGGACAACCGGGATCGGACGACCGATCAGTTCCGGCCACTTCGCAAAGACCCTTGACACGAGGATTGGTCTGGACCAACTTGTGAGCGGGGTGCCCCACTCACCCTGACATCCCCTCACTCCCCCCACGGAGCCCACGTGAACCGCATACGCTCCCTCGCCCTGCTGGGCGCCGCCACCCTCGCCGCCGGCGGCCTGACCGCCCTCGCCACCGGCACCGCGCAGGCCGCCGACGTCAACGTCGCCCGTAACGGAGGCTTCGAGTCCGGCCTGGCCGACTGGTCGTGCACGGGAGGCGGCGGCGCCGTCGTCTCCTCGCCCGTCTACGCCGGGGCCGCCGCCCTCAAGGGCACCCCGGCCGGCTCCGACAACGCCCGCTGCAGCCAGACCGTCACGGTCAAGCCGAACTCGACCTACACGCTGAGCACCCAGGTCCAGGGCAGTTACGTGTACCTCGGCGCGACCGGCACCGGCACCCAGGACGTCTCCACCTGGACCCCCGGCACGGGCGGCGGCTGGCAGAAGCTCTCCACCACCTTCACCACCGGCCCCAGCACGACGCAGGTCACCGTGTACACCCACGGCTGGTACGGCCAGCCGGCCTACCTGGCCGACGAGTTCAGCGTCTTCGGTCCGGACGGCGGCGGGGGCACCGACCCCGGCCCGAGCCTGCCCGGCGCACCGGCCGGGACCACCGTTTCCGGCCAGAGCACGAACGGGCTCACCCTTTCGTGGAACGCGGTGGGCGGGGCCGCGGGCTACTACGTGTATCAGGACGGCGTCCGCGTCCGGACCGTCACCACCGCCTCGGCCCAGATCACCGGACTCGCCGCCGCCACCTCGTACTCCTTCCAGGTGAGCGCCTACAACGCGGCGGGCGAGGGCCCGAAGTCGGCCCCGGTGACCGGGACCACGACCGGCGGCGGCAACCCGAACCCGAACCCGGCCGTGCCCAAGCACGCGCTGACCGGCTACTGGCAGAACTTCAACAACGGCGCGACGGTCCAGCGGATCTCCGACGTCTCCGCCCAGTACGACATCATCGCCGTCTCCTTCGCCGACGCCACGACCACGCCCGGCGCCATCACCTTCAACCTCGACTCGGCCGGACTCGGCGGTTACACCGTGGCCCAGTTCAAGGCGGACATCGCCGCGAAGAAGGCGGCCGGCACCTCGGTCATCCTCTCCATCGGCGGTGAGAAGGGCACCATCTCGGTCAACGACTCCGCCTCCGCCACCAACCTCGCGAACTCGGCGTACGCCCTGATGCAGGAGTACGGCTTCACCGGCATCGACATCGACCTGGAGAACGGCCTCAACCCCACCTACATGACGCAGGCGCTGCGCGCGCTGTCGGCGAAGGCGGGGCCCTCGCTCGTCCTCACCATGGCCCCGCAGACGATCGACATGCAGTCCACGCAGGGCGGCTACTTCAAGACGGCGCTGGCCGTCAAGGACATCCTCACCGTCGTCAACATGCAGTACTACAACAGCGGCTCGATGAACGGCTGCGACGGCAAGGTGTACTCCCAGGGCTCGGTGGACTTCCTCACCGCGCTGGCCTGCATCCAGCTGGAAGGCGGCCTGGACCCCTCCCAGGTGGGCATCGGCGTCCCGGCCTCGCCCAGCGGCGCGGGCAGCGGCTACGTCTCCCCGACCGTCGTCAACAACGCCCTGGACTGCCTGACCAGGGGCACGGGCTGCGGTTCCTTCAAGCCGTCGAAGACGTACCCGGGGCTGCGCGGCGCGATGACCTGGTCGACCAACTGGGATGCCAAGGCGGGTGGTGCTTGGTCCAACGCGGTGGGTCCCAAGGTCCACGGCCTGCCGTAGGCGGTAGGTGTGGGGGTGGCCTGAATCGGACACTTGACCGGGCCATGTCACGAGAGCACGCTGTGCGGCATCCGCACGGCCGGGGGCGCCCGCCGCCCCCACCCCCCACACTCCCCACCCAGGAGAACGCATGCGGCTCCATTCCCGCCGAAGGGCGGCCGTCACGGCCGCCCTTCTGGCGCTCGCGCTGGGCGCACCCGCCTACGGCATGAGCGCGACGGCGTCCCCACCGCCCACCCCCTCCACCGCGACCCAGGACGAGGCCATCGTCCAGTACGAGATCCAGGGCCCCTCCACGCCGGCCGAGCGCACGGCCCTGCTCCGTACGGGCGTCTCGATCGACGAGGTCGACGCCCGCTCGGTCGTCGTCAGCGCCGACACCATGCAGGCCAAGAAGCTGCGGGCGCAGGGGTACGAGCTGAACGCCCTGCCCGGCCCGCCCGACCGCTCGCTGCCCGGTGTCGCGGCGAGCCCGATGGACTTCCCCTCGGCGGACTCGAAGTACCACAACTACGCCGAGGCGACCGCCGAAATCAACCAGCGCGTCGCCCAGTACCCCTCGATCATGACCAAGCAGGTGATCGGGAAGTCGTACCAGGGCCGGGACCTGATCGCCATCAAGATCAGCGACAACGTCGCGACGGATGAGGCCGAGCCCGAGGTGCTCTTCACGCACCACCAGCACGCGCGCGAGCACCTGACCGTCGAAATGGCCCTGTACCTGCTCAACGAGTTCGGGTCCAAGTACGGGACCGACGCCCGGGTCACCAACGCCGTCAACGGCCGCGAGATCTGGATCATCCCGGACCTGAACCCGGACGGCGGCGAATACGACATCGCCACCGGCTCCTACCGCTCCTGGCGCAAGAACCGCCAGCCGAACTCCGGCTCCTCGTACGTCGGTACGGACGAGAACCGGAACTGGAACTACAAGTGGGGCTGCTGCGGCGGCTCCAGCGGCAGCAAGAGCTCCGAGACCTACCGCGGCGCGGCCGCCGAGTCGGCGCCCGAGGTGAAGGTGGTCTCGGACTTCGTGCGCGGCCGGGTGGTCGGCGGCAAGCAGCAGATCAAGGCCGCCATCGACTTCCACACGTACAGCGAGCTGGTGCTCTGGCCCTTCGGTTACACCTACAACGACACCGCCCCGGGCCTGACCGCCGACGACCTCGCCGTCTACAAGAAGATCGGCACGAGCATGGCGGCGAGCAACGGCTACACGCCGGAGCAGTCGAGCGACCTCTACATCACGGACGGGACGATCGACGACTGGCTGTGGGGCAGCCAGAAGATCTTCGCCTACACCTTCGAGATGTACCCGGAGAACGGCGGGGGCGGCTTCTACCCGCCGGACGAGGTGATCGACCGCGAGACCGCCCGCAACAAGGACGCGGTGCTCCAGCTGCTGGAGAACGCGGACTGCATGTACCGCTCGATCGGCAAGGAAGCCCAGTACTGCACCGCCTAGCGCACCGGTGAACCGAGGGCGCCCCACCGGCAGGGGGGCGCCCTTCCGGCTGTCCAAGGAGGGCCTATCCCAGGACGGCCAGCGCGTCGATCTCGACGAGGAGCCCCTCCGGGAGGCCGACGTACACGGTGGTGCGGGCGGCGGGGGCCTCCTTCAGGCCCTGCTCCTCGAAGTAGGCGTCGTAGAGGGCGTTCATCTCGGCGAAGTGCGCGGTGTCCGTGAGGTAGACGCGGATCATCATCACGTCGTCCCAGCCGGCGCCGCCCGCCTCCAGCACGGAGCGGACGTTCTCCAGCGTCCGCAGGGTCTGCTCGCGCAGCGTCGGACCGGCGACGGTCGGCGGCCGGCCGTCGACGTGCGGGAGGAAGCCGACCTGGCCGGCGACCTGGAGGATGTTCCCCTTGCGCACGCCGTGCGAGAACCGCGCGGGCGGCGTGGTGTGGGTCTCGGGGATGAGTGCGGTCTTCCCGGTCTTCCCGGTGTCCGCTGTCGTCCCGGTGCTCGCTGTCACGTCTTCTCCTGTGCTCCTGAGTAGTCCTGGCTGATGGCGTCGGCGGTGCGCAGTACCAGCGGCAGCAGTTCGAGCAGCCCCTCGGCCGCGAGGACCACGCCCGGCGCGGAGAGCGACAGGGCGGCGACCACCCGCCCGTCCGGCCCGCGCACGGGCGCGCCGAGGCAGTTGATCGACTCCTCGTGCCCGCCGAGGTCGGTGGCCCAGCCCTGCTCCCGTACGAGGTCCAGCTCGCGCAGGAAGGCGGCCGCGTCCGGGGTGGAGCGGGCGGTGTAACGGGGGTACTCGATGCGCCGGGCGAGGGCGAGGCGCTCGGCCTCGGGCAGGTCCGCGAGGAGCAGCTTGGCGACCGCGGCGACCGTGAGGGGCACGGGCTTGCCGATGCGGGAGTACATCCGCACCGGGTAGCGGCTGTCGACCTTGTCGACGTACACGACCTCGTCGTCCTGGTGCAGGGCGAGGTGCACGGTGTGCCCGGTGGCCTTGTTCAGCTCGACGAGGTGGGGGTGCGCGATCTCGCGGACGTCCAGGTTTTCGATGGCCTCGGCGGCGAGCGCGAAGAGCCGCGCCCCCAGCCGGTAGCGGCCGTCGGCCTGCCGGTAGACGAAGCCGTGCGCGTGCAGCGTGCGCAGGAGGCGCAGGGCGGTGCTCTTGTGCACGCCGAGCGCGTCGGCGACCGCGGCCAGGCCGGCCGGGCCCTGCGCGAGCTGCGGCAGCACCGCGAGCGCCCGTTCCACGGACTGGCTCATCCCTCGTCCTCCCCTCAAGCCCCGCCGGCGTTTGAGGCGCGGGGTCCGGGGCGGAGCCCCGGCAGCGGCGCCGCGGAAAACGTTGACCCGCCGTCACGCGGGATGTTAGACACGGGCAGCGGTACACGCAACGACCGTTGCACACCATGCAACCACCCGGGAGGCACCCGCATGGCCAGCGACCCCGTCCAGGAACTCGCCGACGAGCCGGTCGACCACCGGTTCAAGGGCCTCCCCCCCGACGCCCAGGCGGCCGGCCTCACCGTGGGGCAGCTCGCGGCGCAGCGGCGGGACCTGCACACCGGCGGTTTCACCACCCCCGTGCTGACCCTCGACGCCGACGCGCTGGAGCACAACCTCGCCGCGCTCGGCACCTACGCCGCCCGTCACGACCTCGCCTTCGCGCCGCACGGCAAGACCTGCATGTCCCCGCAGCTCTTCCGCCGCCAGCTGGAACACGGCGCGGTGGGCATCACCGCCGCCGTCCCCCACCAGGTGCGCGTCTACCGCGCCTTCGGCATCGAGCGGATCTTCCTCGCCAACGAGCTCGTCGACCCGGTCTCGCTGCGCTGGATCGCCGACGAGCTCGCCTCCGACCCCGACTTCCGCTTCATCTGCTACGTCGACTCCGTGCGCGGGGTCCAGCTCATGGACCGCGCCCTGAAGGGCCACCCGGCCCGCATCGACGTCGTCGTCGAGGTCGCCGCCGGTGAGGGCGCCCGCACCGGCGCCCGCACGGACGACGACTGCCGCGCCGTCGCCGACGCCGTGGCGGCCACCGACACCCTGCACCTCATCGGCGTCGCCGGCTACGAGGCCGAGGTGCCCGACGCCGACCCGGCCCGCGTCGAGGCGTACCTGCGCCGGCTGACCGGGCTCGCCGTCGAGTTCGACAAGGCCGGCCGCTTCGCCGCGGACCTGAACGAGATCGTGGTCAGCGCCGGCGGCTCCGCCTGGTTCGACGCCGTCGCGGAGGTCTTCGCCGAGATCCCGGAGCTCTCCCGGCCCGTCCTCAGGCTGCTGCGCTCCGGCGCGTACGTCTCCCACGACCACGGCTGGTACACCCGCCTCACGCCCTTCAACCGGCACCCCGAAGAGGGCGGCCTGCGCCCGGCGTTCCGCCTGTGGACCCAGGTCGTCTCCCGGCCCTCCCCCACCCAGGCCTTCGTCAACGCGGGCAAGCGCGACATCGCCTACGACCTGGGCCTGCCGCAGGCCGAGGTGGTCCGTGACCCCCTCACCGGCGAGCAGCGCCCCGCCACCGGGGTCCGCGTGGTCAAACTGTCCGACCAGCACGCCTGGCTGGAGACGGACTCCGCCGACGACGTGCAGGTGGGCGACTGGGTGGCCCTCGGCATGTCCCACCCCTGCACGATCTTCGAGAAGTGGCAGCTGATCCCGGTGGTGGAGGCCGACGGCACGGTCACCGACTTCGTCCGCACCTTCTTCTGAGCGGACCGGTCCCATGGACCTGGTCATCCGCGGGGCCCGCGTCGTCGACGGCACGGGCGGGCCCTCGTACACGGCCGACGTCGGCGTGCACGAGGGCCGGATCGCCGCGATCGGACCGCTCCCCGGCGGCCGCCGGAACCTGGACGCGCACGGCCTCGTCCTGGCCCCCGGCTTCGTCGACATGCACGCCCACAGCGACCTCGCGCTGCTCCGCGACCCGGACCACAGCGCGAAGGCAGCCCAGGGCGTGACCCTCGAAGTCCTCGGCCAGGACGGCCTGTCGTACGCGCCCGTCGACGACCGCACCCTCGCCGGGGTGCGGACCGCCATCGCCGGCTGGAACGGGCCGGGCAACGACGTCGACTTCGACTGGCGCACGGTCGGCGGCTACCTCGACCGGCTGGACCGCGCCCACGGCGGTCAGGGCGTCGCCGTCAACGCCGCCTACCTCGTCCCCCAGGGCACGGTCCGCGCGTACGCCCTCGGCTGGGACGACCGCCCCGCGACCGGCGCCGAGCTCGACCGGATGCGCCGGCTCGTCGCCGACGGCCTCGCGCAGGGCGCCGTCGGCATGTCCTCGGGGCTCACCTACACCCCCGGCATGTACGCATCCGGGGCCGAACTGACCGAGCTGTGCCGGGTGGTGGCCCGCTACGGCGGCTACTACTGCCCGCACCACCGCTCGTACGGCCGGGGCGCGCTCGCCGCCTACGCGGAGATGGTCGCGCTGGCCCGGGAGGCCGGCTGCGCCCTGCACCTCGCGCACGCCACCATGAACTTCGGTGAGAACGAGGGCCGGGCCGCCGACCTGCTGGCCCTGCTCGACGCGGCGCTGGCCGGTGGCGCCGACATCACGCTCGACAGCTACCCGTACACCCCCGGCTGCACCACCCTCGTCGCCCTGCTCCCCAGCTGGGCGAACGCGGGCGGTCCGGAGGCGGTCCTGGCCCGGCTGCGCGACGACGCCGAGGCGGAGCGGATCCGGCGCGCGCTGGAGGTCGAGGGCGCGGACGGCTGCCACGGCGTGCCCGTGGACTGGTCGACGATCGAGGTCTCGGGCGTCACCGACCCGGCGTTCGGGGCGTACGTGGGCACGCGCCTGCCCGGCTGGGAGGCCGCGCGGCGGCTCCTGCTGGGCGACCGGCTCGCGCCGACGATCCTCCAGCACGTCGGCCACGAGGAGAACGTCCGGGCGATCATGCGCCACCCCGCCCACACCGGCGGCTCGGACGGCATCCTGCAAGGCGCGAAACCGCACCCGCGCGCCTACGGCACCTTCCCGCACTACCTCGGCCACTACGTCCGCGAGCTCGGCCTGCTGTCCCTGGAGGAGTGCGTGGCGCACCTGTCCGGCCGCCCTGCGGCGCGGCTGCGGCTGCCCGACCGGGGTCTGGTGCGCGTGGGCCACCGCGCCGACCTCGTCCTCTTCGACCCGGACACGGTCGCCGCCGGGTCCACGTACGAGCGGCCGCGCACCCTGCCCACCGGCATTCCGCACGTCCTGATCGACGGGCGGTTCGTCATGCGGGACGGGCGCCGCACGGACGTCCTGGCCGGGCGCTCGGTGCGCCGCACGCCGTTCACCGGCGTCGGCGGCCCGGTTCCCGGCCCCCGGGCCGGCCGACGTGCGTTCATGGGGCCGCGGCCGGACTATGGGGCCAGGGGAAAACCGTAGGAGGTACGCGATGGTCAGTGAACCCGACGAGCAGCCCACACGGTCGGACCTGCTCTTCACGGGCGGGGAACGGCCGTACGACCCCGAGGACCTCGTGATGGCGACCGGCCACGACCCGACTCCGGAGCGGGTCGAGAAGGCGCGCAAGCTGATCGAGAAGGAGGGCCCGCAGGTCATCGAGCGCTACCTCCCGTAGGGCGGCGACGCACGGATGCTGCTGACGGCCCCCGCCCCCGCACCGCCCGTATCGGAGGCGCGGAGGCGGGGGCCGGCCGCATCCAGAATCGTTCATGCTCGTTAGCCGCAAGGGGGCCGACACCCTAAGGACAGGTGAATGCACGCTCTCGACGTCGACTGGGACCACCCCGCAGACCCGCCGCCCGGTCCGCGGCTCGACCACGTCCGCGCGTACGTGACCACGGCGGGCGCCGACGGGCACCTGTGGCACGGAGTCCCCACCCTCCTGCTCACCACGCTCGACCGCGCCACCGGCCGCACGGCGCGCACCCCGCTGATCTACGGCGAGGACGTGGGCCGCTTCATCGTGCTGGCCGCCGCCTACGGCGCCGCGGAGCACCCCCGCTGGTACGAGAACCTGACCGCCCACCCGGAGGTCCGCCTCCAGGTCGGCGCCGCCGTCCACAAGGCGGTGGCGCGCACGGCCACGCCGGAGGAGCGGGAGACGTACTGGGAGATGATGACGGCCCTGTGGCCGCCGTTCGAGGACGACGAGACGGCGGCGCGCCCCCGTGAGATCCCGCTGGTGATCCTGGAGTGCTGACCCCTCCCCCCTGCCTCTAGACCGTCGGCGCGGCCACCGCGGTGTAGGTGCGCCCGCCCACGGCGTAGTCGCCCAGCGGGGTCATGCCGAAGCCGTCGACGTGGGCCTTCCACGAGGGCGCGTTGCCGGCCTCGATGAAGGCCACCACCGCGTCGGCGCGTTCCGAGGCGGCCGCCACGGCCATGGTGAACAGGGCGCGGGCCACCCCGCGGCCGCGGTAGGCCGCGTCCACCACGACCGGTCCGTAGAGCAGCCACCGCGTCTCGCGCAGGGGGCGGCCCTCCCACTCCAGCCGGTCCTGGGCCCGGAGCAGGCCCGCGACGGCCGGTGAGGGATCGGGGATGGCGGCGGGTTCCGACAGGGCGAGGAGTCCGGCGACACGGCCGCCGTCGTCCGCGACGAGCAGCTCGCGGGCCCGGGCCATGGAGCGCAGGACCTCGGCGTCGAAGCGGCCCTGGACGAATCCCTGCTCCGCCCGTTGCCGCTCGGTCAGGGCGTCGTGGTGGCTGGCGGCCAGGACCTCGGCCATGGCGGGCGCGTCGGCCTCGGTGGCGTACCGGAACTCCATGGCCCGATCGTGCCACGGTGGCGCGCGTCGGAGTCGCCGCGTTGGTCCGGGCGCGGGACGTGCGCCCCGCCGGCGGCCCCGTCGGCGGGCGCGCCGGGGCGGCTGCGGCAACGTGGCCCGTTATGGCATCCATGGCATCCGACGCGCGCCCGCTCGCCGCGGTGGCCGTCCTGTTCACGGCGGTCCAGCTCGTGCTGGTGGTCCCCGGCTCGGGCCTGGGCTGGGACGAGGCGGTCTACGCCAGCCAGGTCAGCCCCTACGTGCCGGCCGCCTTCTTCAGCGCGCCCCGGGCGCGGGGCGTCACCTTCCTCGCCGCCCCGGCCGCCGTGCTCACCGAGGACCCGCTCGGGCTGCGGGTGTGGTTCGCGCTGCTCTCGGGCCTCGCGCTGTTCGTGTCCTTCCGCGTGTGGCGGGCGGTGCTGCCGGCGGCCGTCGTGGCCACGGCCGCCGCCCTGTTCGCCGGCCTGTGGGTGACGGTGCTCTACGGCCCGCAGGTCATGCCCAACCTGTGGGTGGCGTTCGGTGCCGTCGCCGCGGTGGGCTTCTTCCTGAGGCCGGCCGTTCCCGCCTCGTACGCGGGTCTGGCGGCGGCCCTGGCCTTCGTCGCGCTCATGCGGCCCTCCGACGCCTTCTGGCTGTCCCTCCCCCTGGCGGCCGCCGCCCTGGTGTTCCGCACGCCCGGCCGCCTGGTACCGCTCGCCGCGGGGGCCGTGCTGGGCGCCGCCCCCTGGGTGGTCGAGGCGTACCTGCGCTACGGCGGCCTCGCGGCCCGGCTGCGGCGGGCCGGCGAGATCCAGGGCGGGCTCGGCGGCCGGTTCGCCTTCGGCGCCCAGCTGCGCGCCCTGGGCGGCCGGACGCTCTGCCGGCCGTGCGACGTGCCCCTGTCCTGGGACCGCGCCGTCACGTCGCTGTGGTGGTTCGCGGTCCCGGTCGCCGTCGCGGCCGGGCTGGTGGTCGCGCGCCGTCACCGCCGCCCGCTGGTGCTCGCCACCGCGGCGGCCGCCTTCCTCGCCGTGCCGTACCTGCTCCTCATCGGGTACGCGGCGCCCCGTTTCCTGCTGCCCGCCTACGCCCTGCTGGCCCTGCCCGCGGCGCAGGCGCTCGTCCACGCCGTACGGGCCTGGCGCAGGCCCGCGCTCGTCGCCCTCGCCGTGGCCCTGACCGCGCACACGGCCGTCCAGTACGCCGTACTGGTCAGCGCGGCCGACCGCCACCGCGCCGTACGGGTCGCCTTCGCCCGCACCGCCGCCGAACTGCACCGGCAGGGGGTGCGCCCGCCCTGCACGGTGAGCGGGCACGAGGCGGTGCGCGTGGCGTACGCGCTGCGCTGCTCCTCGCGGCAGGTCGGCGGTCACGACGCGAGCATCGGCGCCCGGGAGCTCCAGGCGCTGACGTGCCGGCGCCCGGTGGTGTTCCTGACGCCCGGCACGACCCCGCCCCCCGCCTTCGCCCGCGCCTGGCGGCCCCACGCGCTGCCGCCGCTCCCGGGCACCTCCGCCCTGCGGGCCTACCTGCCGCCGGCCTGCGGCCCGCAGCCGCGGGGGCGGTAGGGGCCGCAGGGGCAGGAGGCGCCGCAGGGCGTCACCTCGCCTGTCGGCGGGCCTCCTTGACCTCGCGGTCGACGGCCCAGGCGTCGGCGACCGGGCCGAGGTGGGTGAGCTTGTCGGGGTTGAGCACCGAGCGGATCGCCTGGATCCGGCCGTCGAGCACCTCCAGGGCCATGGCGTAGAGGATCCTGCCGTCCCGGTCGCGGAACAGCGCGCCGGGCTGCCCGTTGATCTCGTGCGGCTCGAACGTGACCTCGATCCGCAGCAGCCAGGGGAAGGCCGAGCCCAGCAGACGGGCCACGTTCTGCGCGCCGACGACGGCCCGGGCCAGCTGCGGGGCCTTGCCGCCGCCGTCACCGACCATCTGGACGTCGGCGGCCAGCAGGTTCTGCAGGCCGTCCACGTCGCCGTCCTTCAGCGCGTCGAAGAACCGCGCCGCCAGCTCCTGCCGCTCCCGGCGGTCCGCCTCGAACCGGGGCCGCCCGGCCTCCATGTGCCGCCGCGCCCGCACCAGCAGCTGCCGGCACGCCGCCTCCGAGCGCCCCACGGCCGTGGCGACCTCGTCGAACCCGAAGGCGAACACGTCGCGCAGCAGGAAGACCGCCCGCTCCAGGGGGCTCAGCCGCTCCAGCAGGAGCAGCGCCGCCATCGACACCGAGTCGGCCAGTTCCACCGACCGCGCCGGATCCTCGTACGGGTCGCTCAGCAGCGGCTCGGGGAACCACGGCCCGACGTACTCCTCCCGCCGCACCCGCGCGGACCTCAGCACGTCGATCGAGATCCGCGTCACCGTGGTCGACAGGAAGGCCTTGGCCGACGTGGGCCGGGTGGCCGAGCCGTCGAAGCGCAGCCAGGTCTCCTGCACCGCGTCCTCGGCCTCGCTGACGCTGCCGAGGATCCGGTAGGCGATCGAGAACAGCAGCGACCGCACCTCCTCGAACTGCTCGACCTTGCTCACGCCGGCTCTCCTCCCCTGTATCCCTCGCCCGTCGCCTCAGTGGAACTGCCCGGGCACGTAGTCGCCCGCCGGCTGCTGGGTGATGAGGTTCATCCGGTTGGCCATGTTCATGAAGGAGATCAGCAGGACCAGGGCCGTGAGCTGCTCCTCGTCGAAGTGCCGGGCGGCCCGCTCCCACACCTCGTCGCCGACCCCGCCGGCCCCGTCCGCGACCCGGGTGCCGTGCTCCGCCAGCTCCAGCGCGGCGCGCTCGGCCTCGGTGAAGACCGTGGCCTCCCGCCAGGCCGCCACCAGGTGCAGCCGCACCGCGCTCTCCCCGGCGGCGGTCGCCTCCTTGGTGTGCATGTCGAGGCAGACGGCGCATCCGTTGATCTGGCTCACGCGCAGCGACACCAGCTCCTGCGTCGCGGCCGGCAGCGGCGATTCCCTGATCACCTTGCCCGCCGCCATCACGTGCTTGAGGGCCTTGCCGACGGTCGGGCTCGTGAGGAAGTTCAGTCGCGCGTCCATGGTGTGTACCTCCGTGGTCGTCAGTGGCTACACCCCTTGAGACGGGGCAGCCCGACGCCCTGTGACACGCGCCGGTGTGACCTGCGTCTCCCGGTCACCGGCGGAAGGGTCAGAGGTACTCGCGGGCGAACTCCACCGCCCATTCGACCGCGGCCAACGGGACGCTGCCGCAGTCCGGGTCGACGCTCAGGCGGGCCGCCTCCCAGCCCTGGTCGTGTTCGCGGTGGATCACGAAGCGGCCCTCCTCGGCGGGCCCCTTCGGCGTCACCACGAACTCGATCGCCCGGTCGTCTCCATCCGTGCCGACCGTGGTGATGGCCATGTCACCGACTACGAACTCCACTGCCCCGCGCTCCTCAGTCGATGGTCCCCCGGCGGTGATCCGCCGGTTCCCGCCCGCCCTCGTTCACGCCCCAGCCTCCCCCGGGGGAGGGGGCCGCCGCATGAGTGCGCGTACTCAGCCGTCGTACTCAGCCCGCCTCCTCAGATCCGGGCCCGCGGAGCCCCGAGTGACGAGCGCAACATCCCCCGCCGCGACGCTCTTTCACGACACCCGTTCCGCAGGCCGAACCCGCAGGTGAGCCCGCGATTCCAAGGGGGGAGCGCACCCCCACCCACCCATCACGCGAAATGGGACATATCGCCCTTCCGATCTCTCTTCGAAAACCCGCGCCACGGCCGCACCCGGGCCCGTAAGCTCCCGTCATGCAGGTGATCCAGTCAACCAAACTCGCCAATGTCTGTTACGAGATCCGCGGCCCCGTGCTCGAAGAGGCCATGCGGCTCGAAGCAGCAGGTCATCGCATCCTCAAGCTCAACACCGGCAACCCCGCGGCCTTCGGCTTCGACTGCCCGCCGGAGATCCTTGAGGACATGCTCCGCAACCTGGGCTCCGCCCACGGTTACGGTGACGCGAAGGGGCTGCTCAGCGCGCGCCGCGCGGTCATGCAGCACTACCAGACCAAGGGCATCGACCTCGACGTCGAGGACATCTACCTCGGCAACGGCGTCTCCGAGCTGATCCAGATGTCGATGCAGGCGCTGCTCGACGACGGTGACGAGGTACTGGTCCCCGCACCGGACTACCCGCTGTGGACCGCGTCCGTGTCCCTCGCCGGCGGTACGGCCGTGCACTACCGCTGCGACGAGCAGTCCGACTGGATGCCGGACCTCGCCGACATCGAGCGCAAGGTGACCGACCGCACCAAGGCGATCGTGATCATCAACCCGAACAACCCGACCGGCGCCGTCTACGACGACGAGATGCTGCGCGGGCTGACGGACATCGCCCGGCGCCACAACCTGGTCGTCTGCTCGGACGAGATCTACGACCGGATCCTCTACGACGGCGTGACGCACACCAACACCGCCGCCCTCGCGCCCGACCTGCTGACGCTGACGTTCAACGGGCTCTCGAAGAACTACCGCGTCGCCGGCTACCGGGCCGGCTGGATGGCGGTCTGCGGCCCGAAGAAGAACGCCGCCTCGTACATCGAGGGTCTGACGATCCTGGCGAACATGCGCCTGTGCGCGAACATGCCCTCGCAGCACGCCATCGCCACCGCCCTCGGCGGCCGCCAGTCGATCAACGACCTGGTCCTGCCCGGCGGGCGGATCCTGGAGCAGCGCGACACGGCCTACGACCTGCTGACCCAGATCCCGGGCGTCACCTGCGTGAAGCCGAAGGGCGCGCTGTACGCCTTCCCGCGGCTGGACCCGTCCGTCTACAAGATCAAGGACGACCGGCAGATGGTCCTCGACCTGCTGCGGGCCGAGAAGATCATGGTGGTGCACGGTACCGGCTTCAACTGGCCCGAGCCCGACCACTTCCGGATCGTGACCCTGCCGAACGCCAAGGACCTGGCGGACGCGGTGACGCGGATCGGGAACTTCCTCGACGGCTACAGCCAGCTCTAGGAGGCGACGGCGGACGACCGGCGGGGCGTTCTCCGCCAACGGCCGGATTCAGCTCAACTTTAGAACCGATCCAATGTAGGATGGTCACCTGACCCACGCAGGAGGCCCCTCATGTACGAGCCGATCCGTACCAAGTCGGTCGTCCGCCGCCTGGGCGCCCACCGCGCCGAACAGCCCCACAGCAGCCGCGGCGAAGCGCTGGACATCCAGCTCGCCGGTCACCTCGCGGCCCTGCTCGCCGTCACCGACGAGCTCGGGCTCGACGAGCCCGCCGCCGCCATCGCCGCGCAGGTCGAGCGCCTGCGCGGGGCGCAGCCCGTGCGCGCTGCGCACGGCCCGGCCGCCGGCGCCCTCCCCGGCGCCGCCGCCCTGCACCGGCGTGCGTACGACCTCGCCGCCCGCGCGCTGCTCGTCGCCGCGTCGCGCGCGGACACCACCGTCGCGATCCTTTCCGCCGAGCGCATGGACGCGCACGCCGCCGCGCTGAAGTCCCTGGAGTCCCGGGACCTGGCCGGCGCCCTCTAGACGGCCCCGGTCCGGGGCCGCCAAGGCTCCGGACCGGGTGCCACACCCTCGGCGTCCGGGGCGCGGGGGGATCGAAAACTGGACAGATTCCGGCGCTCCGAACACGATGAGGGCTGATAGATCGCGGCAGCACGGGGGAGGCCGCTCATATGCTCCATCTCCTCCACTGTGCTTCGTCCCCTTTTCGGCACCTTGGAGAGATTTCGCCCATGAGTTTCGGCGACCCGAACAACCCGTACGGCCAGCCCCAGCAGCCTCCGCAGGGCCAGCCCGGTTACGGTCAGCAGGCCCCGCAGGGCGTGCCGCCGCAGTACGGCTACCCGCAGCAGCCCCCGCAGGGCGCGGCTCCGCAGTACGGCTACCCGCAGCAGACGCCGCCGCCGCCGTACGGCGCGTACCCGCCGCCGCCGGGGATGCCCGGCATGCCGGGCACGGGCATGCCGCCGCTGGCGCACTGGGGCCTGCGCGTGGGTGCGTACCTGCTCGACCTCCTGATCATCGCCGGCCCGATGTACGCGCTGATGGGCGTCTCCGCCGCAGCCGGCAGTGAGTCGGTGGTCGCCGGGGTGCTCAGCCTCGTCGGCATCGTGTACGCCATCGGCATGGGCTTCTACCAGCTGTACAAGGAGGGGACCACCGGTCAGTCGACCGGCAAGAAGGTCCTCGGCATCAGCCTGCACAAGGAGGCCGACGGCGCCACGCTCGGCTTCGGCATGGCGTTCGTCCGCAAGCTGGCCCACATGCTCGACGGCATCCCCTGCTACATCGGCTGGCTGTGGCCGCTGTGGGACGCCAAGAAGCAGACCTTCGCCGACAAGGTGTGCGGCACCGTCGTCATCAAGGTCAAGTAAGGCCCGGGCCCAGCGCCCTTGACGGCCGGTGGCGGCGCTAGCCCGTCTGCGGCTGTGGCTGCGTCTGGGTCTGCGTCGGCGTGAACTCCGCGCCCGCGACCCCGCACCACGGAACCGTCGCCACCGGCCACACCGGGCCGACCGCCTCCCCGTACTCGGTCGCGCCCGGTGCCACGCCCGGGACCTTCACCAGGGCCTGGGAGGCCCGCCGTCCGGGATCCGGCTCGGCGCCGTCACGGAACTCCACCGTGATCACGTACGCGCCGGGGCCCTCGGCCCGGCCCGTCGCCTGCACGGCGGCCACCACCCGCCGGCTCGCCGGATCGATGCGGCACCCGGTGACCCGTACGTCCTCCACCGGCGCCCTCGGCGGCGCCTCGGGCGGTTCGCCGCCGCTCGCCCACACGTACAGCCCCAGCGGGGCGAACACCAGCAGCCCGGCCAGCGTCACCAGGCCGACCAGCCATCCCTGCCACTTCAACGCGCTCACGCTCACGCCCATGTCCCGATCCTCCCGGGATGCCGCCCCGCCCACCAGCACCCGAGGGTTCACACAGCATTTCGAAGTGGGACCGCCCGGACGCCTGACGTCCGGTCAACTCGGCGCGGAACGCGGGACGGCGGACCTCCGCGCAGCAGAGGTCCGCCGTCAGCGTCAGCAGACGCACACGGCCCGCCGGGAGCGCGGACGCTCCCGGCGGGCCGGTACTGCGGTGGGATCCGCTTGGTCGGGGGCTCCCACAGCGGTGGGACGCCGCTTGGTCGGGGGCTCCCACGTTCATTGGCCCCGGTCATCGGGGCGGGGCGGTCAGCCCAGGCGCTCGACGAGCGCGTGGTACTGGTCCCACAGCTCCTTCGGCGTGTGGTCGCCGTAGGTGTTCAGGTGCTCGGGGACCAGGGCGGCCTCCTCGCGCCAGATCTCCTTGTCGACCGTGAGGAGGAAGTCCAGGTCCTCGGCCGGGAGGTCCAGGCCGTCGAGGTCGAGGGAGTCCTTGGTCGGCAGGATGCCGATGGGGGTCTCGACGCCCTCGGCGGTGCCGTCGAGGCGGCCGACGATCCACTTCAGGACGCGGCTGTTCTCGCCGAAGCCGGGCCACACGAACTTGCCCGCGTCGTTCTTGCGGAACCAGTTCACGTAGTAGATCTTGGGCAGCTTGGCCTGGTCCTTGTCAGCGGCCACCTTGACCCAGTGGGCCATGTAGTCACCCATGTTGTAGCCACAGAACGGCAGCATGGCGAAGGGGTCGCGGCGCAGCTCGCCGACCTTGCCCTCGGCGGCGGCGGTCTTCTCGGAGGCGATGTTCGAGCCGATGAAGACGCCGTGGTTCCAGTCGAAGGACTCGGTGACCAGCGGCACGGCGGAGGCGCGGCGGCCGCCGAAGAGGATCGCGGAGACCGGGACGCCCTTGGGGTCCTCCCACTCGGGGGCGATCGTCGGGCACTGGGCGGCCGGGACGGCGAAGCGGGCGTTGGGGTGGGCGGCCGGGGTCTCGGACGCGGGGGTCCAGGAGTTGCCCTTCCAGTCCGTGAGGTGGGCCGGCGGCTCCTCGGTCATGCCCTCCCACCACACGTCGCCGTCGTCGGTGAGCGCGACGTTGGTGAAGACGGTGTTCGCGTACATCGTCTTCATGGCGTTGGCGTTGGTGTGCTCGCCGGTGCCGGGCGCGACGCCGAAGAAGCCGGCCTCGGGGTTGATCGCGTACAGGCGACCGTCCTCACCGAAGCGCATCCAGGCGATGTCGTCGCCGATGGTCTCGACGGTCCAGCCGGGGATCGTGGGCTCCAGCATGGCCAGGTTGGTCTTGCCGCAGGCGCTCGGGAACGCGGCGGCGATGTACTTCGCCTCGCCCTGCGGCGGGGTGAGCTTGAGGATCAGCATGTGCTCGGCGAGCCAGCCCTCGTCGCGGGCCATGACGGACGCGATGCGCAGGGCGTAGCACTTCTTGCCGAGCAGGGCGTTGCCGCCGTAGCCGGATCCGTAGGACCAGATCTCGCGGCTCTCGGGGAAGTGCGAGATGTACTTGGTGGTGTTGCAGGGCCACGGCACGTCGGCCTCGCCCTCGGCGAGCGGAGCGCCGAGGGTGTGGACGGCTTTGACGAAGAAGCCGTCGGTGCCGAGCTCGTCCAGGACGGCCTTGCCCATGCGGGTCATGGTGCGCATGGCGACCGCGACGTAGGCGGAGTCGGTGATCTCGACGCCGATCGCGGAGAGCTCGGAGCCGAGGGGGCCCATGCAGAAGGGGACGACGTACATCGTCCGGCCCTTCATCGAGCCGCGGAAGATGCCCTTCTCTCCCGCGAAGATCTCCTTCATCTCGGAAGGAGCCTTCCAGTGGTTCGTGGGGCCCGCGTCCTCTTCCTTCTCGGAGCAGATGAAGGTCCGGTCCTCGACGCGCGCGACGTCGGACGGGTCGGAGGCGGCGTAGTACGAGTTCGGGCGCTTCGTCTCGTCGAGCTTCTTGAACGTTCCCTTGGCGACGAGCTCCTCGCACAGGCGCTCGTACTCGCCCTCGGAGCCGTCGCACCAGACGACGCGGTCCGGCTGGGTGAGGGCTGCGATCTCGTCCACCCAGGAGATCAGCTCCTGGTGGTTCGTCGGGACAGTGGGAGCCGCGTTGTCGCGCGCCACGATTGCTCCTTGTTGAGGGGGTGTTTGGTGTTTGCCCCGTGGGGGCTGCGACCCGGATGCTTCGCGCTCCGCTCATCCGGTGCCGACCGCACTCATCTGATCATCCGGTGCGTGTGCGCATATGTCCAGAGGGCCTCTCACGTGAGCATCGCCACGTCCGTCAATCTTCCGTAAAGAGGACTAACGGAAACCTACGGACCCGTAGGTAGCATGCGTGCATGACTTCTGACGCCGCTGCCGCACCGGCCGCCGCCGCAGCCTCGGCCGAGCCGGAGGCCAAGCCGCTGATGCGCGGCTGGCTGCACCTCGGAATGTTCCCCGCCGTCGTCGTCGCGGGACTCGTACTGATGGCCTTCACCGACTCCACCGAGGCACGCGTCGCCTGCGGGGTCTACGTCCTCACCGCCTGCCTGCTCTTCGGCGTCAGCGCGGTCTACCACCGCGGCACCTGGGGACCGCGGGGCGAGGCCATCCTGCGACGGCTCGACCACGCCAACATCTTCCTCATCATCGCGGGTACCTATACCCCGCTGACGGTCCTGCTACTGCCGCCCTCCACCGGACGGACCCTGCTGTGGGCGGTCTGGCTCGCGGCGGCCGCCGGCATCGCCTTCCGCGTCTTCTGGGTCGGCGCCCCGCGCTGGCTCTACACCCCGTGCTACATCGCCATGGGCTGGGCCGCGGTCTTCTTCCTGCCCGACTTCATGCACACCGGCGGCATCGCCGTCCTCGTGCTGGTGATCGTCGGCGGCCTGCTCTACAGCGCGGGCGGGGTCATCTACGGCCTCAAGCGGCCGAACCCCTCGCCGCGCTTCTTCGGCTTCCACGAGGTCTTCCACTCCCTGACGCTCGCGGCCTTCGTGACCCACTACGTCGGCATCTCGCTCGCCGCGTACGCGCACTGACCCGACCCCGGGCCCCTCAGGCGGAGTCGGATGCGGCGTCGCGCGGCGCGGCGTCGGCGTCGGCGTTGCGCAGGGCGGCGTCGAACAGACGGTCGGCCAGCTCGGCGAAGACGGCGCTGAGCTTCTCGGCGGCGATGCCGTCCGCGTAGCCCTGGAACGCCAGCCCGGCCGCCGCCTGGACGGCGGGCGTCGCGTACTCCGGGTCGATGGGGAAGGGCTCCCCGGGCGGCCAGGGCGCGGGCCAGTTCCTGGGCCAGGGGATCTTCGGGTGCGGCCGGGTGGGGCACCAGTCGTCGCCGACCTCCCGCAGGATCTCCCCGGCGTCGCCGCCCCGCTGGTGCGCCCCGATCGCCGACTCGGCCACCCCCTTGACCGTCTGCAGGACGGCGAGGCGCAGGAGGTCGCGCGGCGGGAGCGGCTGGGGGTTCAGCGCGACGTCGGAGCGGCGGTCGAGAGAGCGGACCTGCGCGGCCGCGGCGGCGAACAGCGGACCGTGCGGCTCTATGCCGTCCCAGAGCTCGGGCTTGATCCGTGCCACCAACCGCACGATGCGCGCGGTCTGCGATGCGCTGACCTGTCCCATGGATCGACCTCCTGTGCGCGGCCACGTCCCTCCCCAGTGTCCGCCGGTCGAGGAGGTCCGCAACCGCGCCCGGGACCCCGCCGCCCGGGAGAGGGCGGCGGGATCCCGGTCTCCTCCCCGGGGTTCAGCAGGCGTAGCCGTCGCGGTCCGGGTCCAGGCGCAGCGGGTCGCTGCCGTTGACCTTCAGGCGTTCGGGGTACTGGTGGCCGGCCAGCCAGTCGCAGCGGGCCTTCGCCGTCTCCTTCACCTCGGCCGGGAAACGGGTCGGCACGCACACGTTGACCGTGCCGTAGTGCCGGTCGCAGCCGGCCACGCCCGGCGCGACCGGGGCGGAGTCCCGCGGGGCCGGGTTGTCCTTCGCGGGTGCCAGCCGGTTCGCGAAGTCGTGCGTGTGCGCGGACGGCTGTTCCGCGGTGGCCGCCAGCGCCGACGGGCCGCCCAGGTGCACCCAGGTCGCGAGGGAGGGGACGCCGTTGGCGTCGACCGCGAAGAGCATGTACCAGCCGGGCGGCGCGAGGTTGGGGTTGCTGGTGACGTTGAGGTCGACGGTGGTGCCGTTGACGACCGTCATCGGCAGGTCCACGAACCGTTGGTTGGGGTCGGAGGAGTGGGTGACCGCCGCGGGGCGGATCAGCTCCGCCTTGGCCACCGGGCGGTTGACGGTGATCCGCTGCGTGTCCCCGTACACCCACTGGGTGTCGATCACCGAGGTGATCTGCGGGCGGGCGCCCTTGAAGAGGTAGGGCGGGCTGTAGAGCGACACGTTGTGGTTGTAGGTGCCGTTGCCCGGATTGTCGCCGACCGACATGACCCGGCCGTCCGGCATCAGGAAGGACGCCGAGTGGTAGGTCCGCGGGATCGGGTCGGTGGCCAGGCCCGGCTGGTAGGTGTCGGTTACCGGGTCGAAGAACGAGGCCTCGAAGACCGGGTCGGCCCGGTCGTGCAGTCCGCCGCCGGTCTCCAGCACCTTGCCGTCCGGCAGCAGCACGGCGGAGACGTACATCTTGCCCTCGGCGCCGGTCTGGGGCCGCTTGCCCGAGCCCGTGTCGACCAGGCCCTGCGGCAGGTCGGGGCCGGCCGTGTAGGCGGGGCTGGGCTTCTTCAGGTCGATGATGTCGGTGATCCGGTTCGCGGCCGGGTTGGTCTCGTTATTGCCGCCGCCGATGGTCAGGACCCGCTGGTCCTGCGCCGGGGGCAGCAGGACGCTCGCCGACTCGTCGCGCTCGTCCTTCTTGCGCAGCCCGGGCACGTCGGTGATGGTGTTCGCGCCGTAGTCGTAGATCGAGGAGCCGCTGCCGGCCGTGTTGTTGCCGAAGGTGTGGCTGCCCGAGTAGAAGAGCCGCCCGTCCTGCATGAGGATCATCGACGGGTACAGGCCCCAGTACGACCAGGTCTGGTTGACCTCGTTCATCGGCAGCCACTTGTGCTGCGCCGCCGAGAACTTCTCCGCCGTCACGTTGCCCGTGGAGTCCTCCTTCAGCCCGCCGAAGGAGATCACGTCACCGTTGCCGAGGATCGTCGCCGACGGGTACCAGTGGCCGCCGTTCATGTCGTTGGTCTTCGTGTACTGCTCGGTCGCCGGGTCGAAGACGTAACTGTCCTTCAGCCCCTGGTAGCCGATCGTGCCGTCGGCGGACGGGTACCCCTTGTTGCCGCTCATGACCAGCACCCGGCCGTCCGCCAACTGCACGTGGCCCGAGCAGAACATGTCGACCGGCGTCGGTACCGTCTTGAAGCTGCCGTTCGCCGGGTCGTAGACCGCCGAGGTGAAGGTGCCCGCGTTGAACTGCGCGATGTCGTTCCCGGAGCCCGCGATCAGCAGCACCTTGCCTCCCCCAGAGCCTCCGGCCTGGGAGGTACCCCCATTCAGGACGACCGCGTGCATCGAGCGCACCGGGTTCTTGGCCGGGATCACCTCCCACGCGCCCCTGGCGCACTGCTCCGCCGTCCCCGTGCAGGTGGGCTGCGGCCCGGTCGCGCCGACCTCCTCGACCGCGTAGTCGTCGGAGGTGAGCGAGCCCACCCCGTAGACCGACAGGCCCCACGCGATCCTGTCGGTGTGGGGCGGGACGGCCGGCGTACGGACCTCCGTACGCGCCCAGGCGGCGCTCACGGGCGGATTCTGCAGGTCGGTCCAGTACTGCCAGCCCGTCGTCGTGTCGTGGCGGAACACGGTCACCGACACGTCCGGGGTGGTCGACTTGTACCAGGCGGACAGGTCGTACTGCCGGCCCGGCGTGACGGCCGGGGCGCAGGTGCCGCTCTCGGTGACCAGCGCCTTGCGGTCGCCGTCCACGCGGCGGGTGAGCGAGACCTTCATCGCCTTGGTGCCGGTGTGCGCGTCGGCGACGGTGGCGAAGGTGAAGTCGTTGTCGCCCCAGCCGGACTTCGACCAGCAGGACGGCATGTCGGAGCCGGCGGCGCCGGCGGTCTCGAAACCGGGGTTGGAGAGCAGATTGGGCGCACCGGCCGTGGCCTGCTGCGGTGCGGTGAGCAGCAGGCCCGCGGTCATCGCCCCGACGGCGAGCAGGGCGGCGCGCCGCCCGGCCCGGCGCCGGATCTTCAGACGCATGGAAAGGATCCCTTCTGTCCGGCTCAACTCCTGGGCTTGGGATGCGACTTGGCTGCCTTGCGCGGCAGGTAGACGAGGGCCTCCGTCGCCGCGAACCGCAGGACGAAGGTGGTGACCAGCGCGAGGGCGGTCGCCGGCAGCACCGCCATGCCGAGGGTGGCCACGAACACCGCGATGAGCGGGATCCGCAGCAGCAGATCGGCGTTGGCGAGCAGGGCGAAGCGCCCGGCCCGGTCCGCCCAGCGGCGGTGGCGGCGCCGGTCGCGGAAGAGCAGGGCCTCGATGAGGAGGAAGTTCCACATCACCCCCGCCTGGTTGGCGACGATCTCGGCGGGCAGGTAGTGCATCCCGGCGCCCGTGAGCAGCCACAGCGCCGCCAGGTTCGGGACGAAACCGGAGAGCCCGATCAGCCCAAAGCCGATCATGCGGGCCAGGGGGGTCGCGGAGCGCAGCGAGGCGAGGTGGGAGAGGAAGCGCAGGCCCTCGCGGGCGGTGGACTTGGACTCGCCGCGGTAGCGGTCCTGGAAGACGAAGGGGACCTCGGCGACCGGGCGGGGGCGGCAGCGGACCGCCAGCTCCAGCAGGATCTTGTAGCCCAGCGGCCTCAGGACGTCCGTGGTGTCCGCGGGGTCCGCGGTGGCCGCGCTGGCCGCGCTGGCCGTGGTGATCGCCGAGCGGCGCATGGCGAAGAAGCCGCTCATCGGGTCGCTGATCCCCCGCAGCGCACGCGGGAAGAGGCCCTTGGTGAGCCAGGTGGCGGCGCGGGACACGGCGACGCGGTAGGTCCCGGCGAGTCCGGCCCGGCTGCCGCCGCTGATGTAGCGGGAGGCGACGACGAGCTCGGCGCCGGTGCGCACCCCCTCGCCGACGAGTTCGGGCACCAGGTGGGGCGGGTGCTGGAGGTCGGCGTCCATGACGACGATCCAGTCGGTGTCCGCCCGCTTGAGGCCTTCCACGACCGCGCCGCCGAGACCGCCCTCGGCCACCTCGCGGTGCAGGACGGACACCGGGAAGGGGTGGTCGGCCGCGGCCTTCTCGATGGCGGCGGGGGTGTCGTCCGTGGAGTCGTCCACGAACAGCACGGTGCAGGGCAGCTGGTCGGGCAGCGCGTCACCGAGGCGGCGCAGCAACTCCGCGACGTTCGCGGACTCGTTGAAGGTCGGGATGATGAGGGTGACGCTCCCGGACGGTGTGTGCGGAGCGGTGAGCTCCGCATCGATCGGGGCATGGAGGGACCCCAGGTCCTCGCTCAAGGTGACTCAGCTCCCACTCGTGCGGTCGGCGCGGTCGGTGCGGTCGGTCGTCCCGTCGGTGCGGTCGGTGCGGTCGGTGCGGCGGATCTCGATGCGGTCCTCGCCCGTCCCGAAGACGGCCACGGCGGTCGAATGCTCCAGCGCCGCCTTCACGTTGGGCAGGTCCACCGCGTCACGGCGCACGGTGGGCGAGGAGACCACGTAGTCGATGTCCTGCCAGCCGCGCGGCAGGGTCTCGGTGACGGCGGGGTCGAGGTCGGCCTTGTAGAACCAGATGGCGCCGAGCCCCGGCTCGAAGCCGTGCCGCACGGCGTCCAGCCAGAGCGCGTCGTCGAGCAGCACCCGGGTGCTGGCCGGGTCGGCGACCTCGCGGCCCAGCCAGGCCGCGGCCTGCCGGTACGGGCCGTTCGCGTCGGCCGTGAGCGCGGTGCGGTTCCCGTCGTACCAGCGCGGCAGCACGTACACCGCGGCGGACGCGGCCAGTACGCCGACCAGCGCCCAGCGCGCCCACACGACCTGCCTGCGCTCCCCCGGGTCACGGCGGCGGCGCAGCAGGGCGTGCGTGATGCTGGCCGCGCCCCCGGCGAGCACGAGCGCCAGGAACGGCAGCGCCTGGATCACGTACATCGCCGGGAGGTAGCCGCCGGGACGCAGCGCGACCAGGGCCAGGAGGACGGCGGCGAGCGCGGGGCCGGCCAGCGCGCGGGCCGTCACGGACCACCGGAGGGTGGCCAGCAGCAGGACGGCGCCGGCCAGCCCGCCGAGCGGCAGGACGGCGTCGTAGTAGAGCCAGGACCGGAGCACGCCGTTCGCGCCGGAGCCCGGGGTGAGGACGAAGCCGGAGCCCTCGCGGCCCATCTGGTAGCTGATGGCGTCGACGAGCGAGACGTGGCCCGAGCCGGGCAGCAGCTCGCCGTTGAGCAGGGCGTAGAGCGGGTACGACAGACCGATCAGCGCGCAGGCGGTGATGGCGCCGGTGACGGCGAACTTGCGGGTGTCGCGGTGGCTGTGACGCCACATCGTCACCAGCAGCGCCGGGAGCACCACCAGCATCGTCTCCTTGGTCAGGACGGCGGTCGCGGCGGCGAGCCCGGAGGCGAAGTGGTGCCACAGGTGGCGGCTCGGGGACGCGGCGAGGCAGAAGGCCAGCAGGATCCACATCACGGCGATGTTGTCGAGGAAGATCTCGCGCTGGAGCACCACGGAGAGCGGGGACAGCCCGAAGAGGGCCATGGCGAGCCCGGCGGCCCAGCGCGGCAGCCACAGCCTGCGGGCGAGGACGTAGATCAGCACGGAGCTGGCCGCGGAGACCGCGAGCATCGAGAACCGCATCGGCGCGACGGTCATCCAGTCGGGCACGAAGAGGGACGGCAGGTACGTCAGCCCGGCGATCTGGATCCAGCCGAGCGGCGGATGGTCGTACCAGTACGTGTAGTGGGCCAGGCCCTCGCCCTGCTGGACGGCCCACGCCTGGGCGAGGTAGGTGCCCTCGTCGTCGCTCAGGGTGGGGAAGGCGGTGATGTTCCAGCCCTGGACGAGGAGGATCGCGACCAGCAGGGCGCCGCACAGCAGCAGGTCGGGGCGGGAGGAACACAGGCGCACGCGGGGCCGGGCGGGCGGAGCCGGGCGGACGCCGTGGCGGGCGTTGCCGGTGGCGGAGGCGGTGTCGGTGGCGGTCGGGGACTGGGGATCAGTGGCCGTGGGCAGGGTGGCGGTCACTGGCGGATGTCCTCTCGGATCGCGGGAGCGGGTACGGCGCTTGCGGCGGCGGGTACGGCGGTCGCGGCGGTTCCGGCGGCGGCGCCCTCGCCCTTCGACGCCGTCAGGTGGGCGCCCGTGTGGCTCGTCAGCTCCCACTCGTTGCGGCCGCGCTGCTCGCGCCAGACGGCGCGGATCGCGGCGCCCGCGAGCATGACCTGGTAGAACGGCCCGCCGACGACGAGCTTCACGTAGTGCACGAGGCGGACGCGCAGCCCGTACTGCCGCCCGAAGTCGTGCAGGCCGACGATCTCGAACACGAAGGTCACCATCGCCGTGATCAGCGGCAGGAAGGTGACGATCGCGATCCCGACCGGCACGTCGAGGAAGACGGCGACGGCGAAGTTGACCGGGATGATCACACCCGAGGCGGCCTGCATGAAGGGGGTCATCAGGGTGTAGCGAGCGAGCCAGCGCTGGCCGCGCCCCGGCAGCTGCTGCCAGTCCTTCTTGCGGTACACCTGGAGGAAGCCCTGGTTCCACCGGGTGCGCTGCTTGAGCAGGCTCATCAGCGAGCCGGGTGTCTCCTCGCGCGTGACCATGTCGGAGTCGTAGGCGACGACCACTTTCTTGCCCGCCGACGACAGCCGCACCCCGAGGTCGCAGTCCTCGGCGAGGCAGTCCTGGTCCCAGCCCCCGGCCTCGCGCAGCACCTCCGTACGCACGAACACGGTGTTGCCGCCGAGCGGGATGAAGCCCTTCTCGGCGTGCAGGTGCAGCCGGGAGCGGAACCAGAAGAAGTACTCCAGGCAGTTGCGCAGGCTGTACCAGCTGGAGTGGAAGTTGATGAGCTGCACCCCGCCCTGGACCACGTCGGCGCCGGTGGACCGGAAGGCGTGGTCGACGTGGGCGAGCAGCTCCGGATGGACCTGGTCCTCGGCGTCGAAGACTCCGACGATGTCACCGCGGCAGGACGGCAGCGCGGTGTTGAGGGCCTTCGGCTTGTTCTTCGTCTCGTGGTGGTCGACGACCACCCGGACCCGGGCCGGCGCGCGGGCCGCGGCCCGCTCGGCGACGGCGGCGGTCTCCGGGTCGTCGTGCCCGACGATCACGATGATCTCGTAGTCGGTGTGGCTCGACTCCAGGAGCCGGTCGATCGTGTGCTCCAGGACCGCCTGCTCGTGGCGGGCGGGCAGCAGCAGCGAGAAGGCCAGGCGACCGCCGCCGTCGGGGCGGTCGAAGCGCGTGGCGGCCAGCGTCTCCGGTGTGCGCCACGCGTGCATCTGCCACCACAGCGTGAACGCGGCCATCCAGAAGAGCGCAAGCGACATGACGACGATGAACACAGAAGTGAACACAACAGTCCCCCCGGACATGCCGCCCCCCGGCGGCCCTCGTCAAACCCGGGGGCTCACGGCGGGCCCCCCGGCCCGCCGCCCCCGCTCCCCCTCGCACGCACCCCCCAGTGCGCCCTGTCGGTGACGGCCGAAGCGGTCACTCCTCAACGACACGAGACTAGGCAGCGAACATGACACCCAGAAGCGGCACAGATAAAAAGCACGTTTCTGAACTCACGGACAGGCAAGCGGAATTGACGGCACTGCGGCTGAATCAGGGGCGAACCGTGCCCAACTGCTCCGCCAGTTCGACCGGATCCGTCGTAGGCCGCGCGCAGACGAAATGTCGACAGACGTACGCCGTCGGACGGTCGTGTACGAGTGTGCGCTCGGCAAGAAGGGGGAATTCGCCCCCGCTGCCGTCGGCCGCCTGCGGCAGCCCGGCCGCCACGACCGCCCCGGGAGCCGTCCCCAGCAACGCGGTCCGGTGCAGCGCCTCGAACGCCGGATCCTGAGCGCGGCCGACCACCGCGACCTCGCGCGGCCCGTCGAGGAGCGCCTCGGCGACCGACAGCCCGTGCCCGATGAAGCGCGGCACGCGCGGACCGAGCGCGTGCACCACCCCCAGCGCCCGCTCGGCCGCCGTACGGTGGGCCTGCGACCCGGTGTGCGCGGCGTACGAGAGCAGCGCGCCGGCCGCCGCGGTCCACCCGGACGGAGCGGCCGTGTCCGTCGGATCCTGCGGCCTGCGGATGAGCTTCTCCGCGTCGTGCGCCGTGTCGTACAGCGACCCGTCCTCGGCGGTGAACCGGTCCAGGACCAGGTCCAGCAGGAAGCCGGCGAACTCCAGCCACACGCCCTCGCCGGTCACCGACGCCAGGGCGAGGAAGCCCTCGGCCACGTCGCCGTAGTCCTCCAGCACCCCGGCGTTGGCCCCGACCTGCCCGTCCTTGCTGGTCCGCGCCAGTCGCGCCTTGCCGGCGGCCACGTCGAAGTGCACCCGCACCAGCAGGTCGGCGGCCTCGGTGGCCCGCTCGACGAGGTCGGGCCGGTCGAAGTACGCCCCGCACTCGGCGAGGGCGGCGATGGCCAGCCCGTTCCACGCGGCGACGATCTTGTCGTCCCGCCCGGGCGCGGGCCGCAGGTCGCGCGCGGCCAGCAGCCGGCGCCGGATGCCGGCCATCCGGTCGGCGTCCGCCTCGCTCCCGCCTGCCGGGCCGCCCGCGAGCCCGTCCTCGGGCAGCTGGAGGACCGACATCCCGTGCTCGAAGGTGCCCTCCTCGGTCACCCCGAAGTACGCGGCGGCCAGCTCCCCGTCCTCCTCCCCCAGCACCTCGCGCAGCTGCGCCGGGGTCCAGGCGTAGTAGGCCCCCTCGACGTGCTCACCGCTGACCGGGTCCTCGCTGTCGGCGTCGAGCGCGGACGCGAAACCGCCCTGGGCGGTCCGCAGTTCGCGGACCATGAAGTCGGCGGTCTCCAGGGCGACGCGCCGCGCGAGCTCGCGGATGCCCTCGATCCCGTCACCGGCTCCGTCGAGGGCGGTGGCCCGCCACAGGTGCGCGTAGACCCGGCACAGCAGCGCGTTGTCGTAGAGCATCTTCTCGAAGTGCGGCACGACCCACTCCCGGTCCACGGAGTACCGCGCGAACCCGCCGCCGAGCTGGTCGTAGATCCCGCCTCGCGCCATCGCCTCGCAGGTGTCGGCGACCATCTGGAGCGCGCCCTCGGACCCGGTGCGCGCGTGGTGGCGCAGCAGGAACTCCAGCACCATGGACGGCGGGAACTTCGGCGCCCCGCCGAATCCGCCGCGCGGGGCGTCGTACTCCCGCGTCAGCCCGAGCAGCGCCTGCGCGAGCTCCTCGGGCCCGGGGGCGCCGGCCTTCCCGTAGTCCAGCTGCCGCCCCGCCAGGTCCCGTACGATCTTCTGCGCGACGTCGGCGACCTCCTCCCGCCGCCCCACCCAGGCGGCCCGCACGCCTTCGAGCACCTGCATGAAGGAGGGCATCCCCTGCCGGGGCTCGGGCGGGAAGTAGGTGCCGAAGTAGAACGGCTCGCCCTCGGGCGTGAGGAAGACGGTCATCGGCCAGCCACCGTGCCCGGTGGCCGCCTGCACGGCCTCCATGTAGACGGCGTCGATGTCGGGACGCTCCTCGCGGTCCACCTTGACGTTGACGAAGTGCTCGTTCATGTAGGCGGCGGTCAGCTCGTCCTCGAAGGACTCGTGCGCCATGACATGACACCAGTGGCACGCCGAGTAGCCGACCGACAACAGCACGGGCACATCACGCCGCCGCGCTTCCTCGAAGGCGTCGGGGGCCCATGGCCACCAGTCGACCGGATTGTCCGCGTGCTGAAGCAGATAAGGCGAGGTCACACCAGCCAACCGGTTCATAAGACCCAGCCTCTCACAGCTCCCTGGCACGACCGGCGAAGCCCTCGCGAGCCCGCCTCGCTTGGCCGAATGGCACGTGTGAGCTGTGCGGCGGTGAACCGAAGAACCGGCGCCGCCCGTCAGTGGCCGTCTGCGTCGGGCCGGGGCAGCTCGTCCAGGTCGAGGGTGTAGGTCCGTCCATCGGCCAGCTCGATGGGCAGCTTGCCCGAGCCGTACTTGTGCGTGTGGGCCGCGATGTAGCCGGAACCGGTGGGCTGAGAGTGGACGACGACCTCCGCAGCGTACGGGTCCACCACCACGTAGACCGGGATGCCGCGTGATCGTCAAAGAGGTGTGAGCACCACCCCGCTCACGGGCCTCCGTGAAGGCCGACGGGATCGGATCACCGCCGCAGGAGTGGGGCCAGGTTGCGGAGCCAGGTGTCGCGGGCTGGGGGCCAGGTGGTCGGGCAGTGGGTGCGGGACGGGGCCGCCAGGTCCGGGTGGTGGGCGGGGGCGGCGCCGTAGACCGCGCAGCGGTGGGATTCCGCGCGGGCGGCGGGCGGGGCGTGTCCGTCCGACGGGTCCGGTTCCGGGTCGGCCGCCGCGGCGAGGTCGTAGGCGCGGGCAGCCGCCAGGAGGGCCTCCTCGCCCTGCGGGGCGTCGCCGCGCAGCAGCATGAGCTGGGCGAAGCGGTCGGCGGCGTCCTCCTCGGCGCGGTCGCCGTCGTCCGGGAGGCCGAGCGCGTCGATGAGGGCGTGGCCCGCCTCGTGGTAGAGCGTCTCCCCTACGACCCCGGCGAGCGGCTCGTCGGCCGGGCGGCCGTCCGCCGCCTCGAACAGGGCGCGGTCCTCGGCCAGATCGTCGTAGCAGAGCTCGATGCGGCGCGTCGCGGGGTCGTAGCCGCTGCCCTCGCCCGCGCAGGAGCGGGCGACGACCGTGATCCGGTGGGGGACGTCGACGTACGCGTTGAGCTCGGCGGTGACCGTCTCGGTGAGCCGGCGCCGCTTCAGGAAGCCGGCGCTGTCGCGGTCGGCGGCGTCGGGCTCCTCGTAGCGCGCCACGAATCCCCGTGCGGGCCGCGGCTGTTCCTCGCAGGCGGACACGGTGGACAGGGTGAACAGGGTGGATAGCGCGCACAGGGTGGATACGAGGGCTGGGGCGGGCGTGCGGCGGGACGGCGTCGGCGTCGATGTCGGCGTGCGGGTCTCCCTTAGCGCCATCTGGCCCTGCCTTCATGCCGCTTGGTCAATTTTGACCCGACTATACGAAAGCCTGACCGCCTCCCTCTGAACTAGCTCAGATTCCCTCGCGTTCAGGGAAGTCCCGCAGGACACTTGGGGCTCGTTGCCGGAGCTCTCTGAGGGGGATGCCGATGCGGGACAGCCATCGCGTCGAAGCCGAGCGACTGTTGGTGCGGGCCGTGGACGAGGAGGTCCGGCGGGGGGCCGGCGCGCCGGGCACGGCGGTGGACGGGGCGGCGCTGCTGGCGCGGGGCAGGGAGGCCCTGGAGGCGCTCGCCGCGAGCGCGGCGCCCGAGTACGAGGCGTACGTACGGGCCCTGGACGAGGCGGCGGCCGGGGACCCGTCGCTCGGCGAGGCCTTCCGGCGCGGCAACACCTCGACGGCGGCGCTGGTCACGGCGGTCGCGGCGGTCGCGGCCATCGGGACGGACCTGTCGCTCGGCGTCGCGGTCGGCACGGCGCTGACCACGGGCGCCGTCGTGGGCATCGCGGGCGCGGTGGCGACGGTCGCCAAGGCGACCGCCCTGCACCTGCCGGCCGCGAACCGGCGCGCCGGGGAGCTGGGCCGCCCCGGCGGCGCGGAGCAGTTGAGACTGCAGTGGCTGTCGGCGCTGGAGGTGCGCGGGATCCGGCCCTTCCTGGAGCAGCAGCGCACGGTGGCCGCCACCGCTCGCGTCCCGCGGCCGTCCGTGCGGACCGCGCCCCGCCCGGCTCCGCGGCTGCGCGGCACCGACCGCAGTGCGGAGGCCCGGCGGCGCAGCGTGCTGGAGCAGTCCTTCGGACAGCTCCCGGAGCCGATGGCGCCGTTCGCGGGCCGGCGGGCCGAGCTGACCCGGATCGCGCAGTGGGTGCAGGCGGCACGGGCCAGTACCGAGACCCGCCCGGTGATCGTGGTGCTGCACGGCGAGCCGGGGGTGGGCCGTACGGCGCTGGCGCTTCGGGCAGCGCACGCCCTGCGGGACCAGTTCCGGGGCGCGTGCCTGGTGGACCTGCGCGGCGCCTCGCCCGGTGGGGAGGCGCCGCTGGCGACGCGCGAGGCGCTGCTGCACCTCCTGAACCGGCTGGGCGCGCCCCGCGAGCAGCTGCTCTTCCGCGAGGGCGCCTCGGCGGAACAGCAGGTGCGCCGCCTCGGGGAGCTGTACCACCAGCACCTCCAGGGGCTGCCGGTGACGGTGCTCCTCGACGACGCGGTGGACGCGGAGCAGATCCGGCTGCTGGTGCCCGAGCGCTCCGAAAGCCTGGTGCTGGTGACCGCGCGGGAGCCGCTGGAGCTGCCCGCGGACCCGGCGGCATGGGTGCACCAGCTGCCGGTGGAGCGGCTGGCGCCGGACGAGGCGGCGGAGCTGGTCCGCGCCCCGCACACCGCCTCCACGCCGCAGACCGCTTCCGCCCCCGGAACCGCCTCCGCCCCGGAGGCCTCCGAGGCCGTGGCCGCCGCGGTGGAGCTCGGCGGCGGGCTCCCCCTCGCCCTGCGCCTGCTGGCCCCGCTGGTCCGCGACGGCTGGGCCCCGGGGCCGGAGCACGCCGCGACCACCCGCCCCGTGGAGCCCGTGGAGGACGCCCTGCGCGCCGCCGACGCCCGCCTCGCCGAGCCCGCCCGGCGGCTGCTGCGCCGGCTGCCCCTGGCCGGCCGGGCCTCCCTCGGCGCCGCGGCCGCGGCCGCGCTGGCCGACGTACCGGAGCAGGCGGCGCTGCGCACGCTGGAGGAGCTGTGGGAGGCCGGGCTGATCGAGCGGGTGCGCGGCCGGCGCTTCCGGATGCACGACGCGGTACGGGCCTACGCGGCGGCGCGCCTCGCGGCGGACGAGGACCGGGCGGTGGCCGCGGCGGCGCACGAACGCCTGATCCGCACCTACGCCCAGCTCGCCGACTCGGTGATCCGCATGGTCGACGGGAAGATGTCGACCCGCGCGGACGTGTTCCCGGGCAGCTCGGTCGGCGGCCACGGCTTCACTTCGCTCGATGCGGCGCTGCGCTGGCTGGACGACGAGTCGAGCTTCATCACGGCGGCCCTGCGGCACTCGGACGGGGTGGACCAGCAGGCGGTGCTCGACCTGCTCGGCGCGCTCTGCGACTTCTGCCTCCTGCGCGGGGACCTGTACCGGCTCGGGGAGATCGACGAGCTCACGCAGGCGGTGGCCGCGGGTCGCCCGGGGGAGGCCGGGGACTCCGGGGCGCAGCAGGGCCGGCTGGTCCGGTCGGTGCAGTGGCGTACGGGCATCGCTGCGCGCCAGCTCGGCGAGCTGGACAAGGCCCGCTCGACCCTGACCTCGGTGGTGGACCAGTACAAGGAGGCCCGCCAGGAGGCGGGGGCGGCGATGGCCCTGGTCTCCCTCGGCATCACCCTGCACCACCAGGGCAACCTCCCGGAGGCCGCGGCCCGCATCCGCGAGGCGCTCGCGCTCCAGGAGCCCGCGGAACTGGCGGGTGACCGGGCCTGGGGCCTGCACGCGCTGGCCGCGGTGGAGCGCGACCTGGCGCACCTGGCGGAGGCGACGCGCCTGCTGGAGACCTCCCTGGCCCTGCACCGGGAGAGCGAGAGCGTGCACGGCGAGGCCTGGGCGCACTTCCAGCTGGGTCAGGTGCACCTGCGGCTCGGCGACGTGCCCCGGGCCGAGGAGGAGCTGCGGCTCGCCCTGGACCTGTACGGGCGGACCCGCGACGACCGCGGCGAGGCCTGGGCGCTGACCCAGCTGGGCCGGGCGCGGGTGGTCGACCGGGATCCGGGTCCGGCGGTGGAGCAGCTGCGCGAGGCGCTGGCCCGGCACCGGGAGGCGGAGGACGCGCGCGGCGAGGCGTGGACGCTGTACTACCTCGGGCAGGCGCTGGAGGAGGACGGCGAGCGCGATCGGGCGGTACGGGAGCTGGAGCGGGCCCGGACGATGTTCTCGCGGATGCGTGACGTGTACGGGCTGGCGCACGCCCGCCACCACTCGGGCCGCGTGACGCGCGACCAGCGCGCCGCCCAGACGGGGAACCTGAAGAACTCCGGCTTCGCCCGTCAGCTGCTGGTCGACGCGCGGGCGGACTTCCGGCGCATCGGGCTGGCCCACGGCGAGGCGTGGACCTGCCTGGAGCTGGCGGTCGTCGACGCGGGCAACGGCCGTCTCGCGCAGGCGCTCGACCTGTGCGAGGAGGCCGTCCGGCTGTTCATCTCGTACGGGGACCGGCGCGGGGAGGACTGGGCCCGCTTCCTGCGGTGCACGATGCTGCCGTACGCCGTCCCGGCCGCCCCGGAGGAGGCGCGGGCGGAACTCGAGCGGCTGGCGCAAGCGCGCCACCCGGCGCGCGACGGGCGGCTGGAGGACTGCCTGGAGACCTACGGGGTCGTCCTGGGCCGCGGCGTCGACGCGGCGGAGGGCTGGCAGGCGTGGCGGCTCGGCCTGGTCCCGGACCTGCACGCGCGGGAGATCATGGGCGTCCCGGCGTCGTAGGGGCCGGCCTGACGGGGCCCACCCGACGGGCTCCCCAGGCGGCCTGACCAGGCCCACCCGGCGGGCTCACCCCCCGCACGCACGCGCGAAAGCACCGCCCCACCGGTCCTGCCGGCCGGGGCGGCGGTCACGCCCAGGGGCCCCGAACCGAGGGGTCCCCGAGGCGGGGGTCCCTACGGGGCCCGGGTGCCTTCGGCGGACGGGGCCGGGGCCGCGGCGGCGCCGGGCTCCGCGGCCTCCTGGAAGTTCACCTGGCCCATGTGGCGGTTCATCGACTTCATCAGGCCCCACACCGCGAGGGCGAGGGCCGCGAAGACGATGAAGCCCAGGAGGCCGGGCGTCACCTTGTTCTTGTCGAAGGTGTCACCCGCCAGCGGGAGGAGCTGGGTCAGTGCTGCCTGCGTAGCGCTCATAGCTAGGCATTCTCCCGGATGCCCGCGAAGAGGTCGGACTCGGGGAGGGAGGTGTCGACGAGCGACTTCGCGAGCTCGTACTCCTCCGTCGGCCAGACCTCCTTCTGGATGTCCATCGGCACGCGGAACCAGCCGCCGTCCGGGTCGATCTGCGTGGCGTGCGCGATGAGCGCCTTGTCACGGATCTCGAAGAAGTCCCCGCAGGGCACGTGGGTGGTCAGGGTCCGCTCCTTGCGCTCGAACTCCTTCCACCGCTCCAGCCACTCCCCGTACGGGGACTCCATGCCGCGCGCGAGGAGCGCCTCGTGCAGGGCGACGGTGCGCGGCTTGTTGAAGCCCTGGTTGTAGTAGAGCTTCTGCGGCTGGTAGGCCGGGCCGAACTCGGCCTCCGGGTACTTCTCGGTGTCGGCCGCGCCCTCGAAGGCCACCATGGAGATCTTGTGGGTCATGATGTGGTCGGGGTGCGGGTAGCCGCCGTTCTCGTCGTACGTGGTGATGACCTGCGGCCTGAAGGCGCGGATCTTCTTCACCAGCTCGCCGGCGGCCTCGTCGACGTCCGCGAGCGCGAAGCAGCCCTCGGGCAGCGGCGGCAGCGGGTCGCCCTCGGGCAGGCCGGAGTCGACGTAGCCGAGCCACTCCTGCTCGATGCCGAGGATCTGGCGCGCCTCGTCCATCTCCCGGGCGCGGACCTCGTGGATGTTCTCCTCGATGTACTTGTCGCCCTGGAGCTTGGGGTTCAGAACGGAGCCGCGCTCGCCACCGGTGCAGGTGACGACCAGCACGGGAACCCCCTCGGACACGTACTTGGCCATGGTGGCCGCGCCCTTGCTCGACTCGTCGTCGGGGTGGGCGTGGACGGCCATCAGTCGAAGCTGCTCGGTCAAAACAGGATCCTCTGCGATTCGGCGCGACGGTCGGCTCCTATAGTGACCGAACTGGGGGACGGAAAATTCCGGGGGTGGCCCCACCTCCCCAGCGAGAGGAAGAGATCATGAGCGCGGTGCGCGAGGGACTGCCCGAGGGCCGGTACGGCCGGTCGGCGGACGAGCGTGCGGACCGGAAGCTCAAGATCATCGGTGCGGCGCTGGGCGCCGTGCTGCTGGGCGTGATCGGCTGGATCGGCTGGGACTACGTCGCGGGGCAGGCCGTCAGCGCCGAGGTGATCAAGTTCCAGGTGGTGTCGGACACCGAGGTGAAGGTGCACCTGGAGGTCCGCAAGGAGTCCTCGGTCACCGGGGTCTGCACCCTGAGCTCCCAGAACGAGGAGCACGCCGAGGTGGGCCGGGCGGACTACACCTTCGCCCAGGCCGAGGGCCGGGTCGACGAGGTAGTGTCGTTGAAGACCACCGGCCGGGCCACGATGATCGAGCTGGTCGGGTGCCAGCCGGCGGCCTCCGGGCACTGAGGTCCGCAGACGCGGCCGGCACCCTCGGAGTGCATTGGTCCTCCCCCTTTTCTTCCCGAATTGTTAGGCTCGTGGTTTCGTCCGCCGCTGGCGGCTTTGTAGTCCCCTGTACCGACGAGGAGCACCCGTGACCCAGACGAGCGAAAGCGTCACCTGGCTGACCCAGGCGGCGTACGACCAGCTGAAGGCGGAGCTGGACTACCTCTCTGGTCCTGCCCGCACGGAGATCGCCACGAAGATCGCAGCCGCCCGCGAGGAGGGCGACCTGCGCGAGAACGGCGGTTACCACGCGGCCAAGGAGGAGCAGGGCAAGCAGGAGCTCCGGGTCCGCCAGCTCACGCAGCTCCTGGAGAACGCCAAGGTCGGGACCGCGCCCGCGTCCGACGGCGTGGTGGCCCCCGGCACCCTCGTGAAGATCGCCTTCGACGGCGACGAGGACGACACCATGGAGTTCCTGCTCGCGTCGCGCGAGTACGCCTCCTCGGACTTCGAGACGTACTCCCCCCAGTCCCCGCTGGGCAGTGGCGTGATGGGCAAGTCGATCGGCGAGGACGCCGAGTACGAGCTGCCGAACGGCAAGACGGCCTCGGTCAAGATCCTGGACGTCAAGCCCTTCACCGGCTGATCACCCGCCCCGTTCAGCCTGCTCTTCCGTCTTCACGTCTTCACGCGCGATGCCCGGCCGGATCCTTCCGGCCGGGCATCGCGCGTAGGTGCCCCACCACAGCCAGGGCGCGCGCCGCCTACGCGGTCGCCGAGCGGTACTTACGGACCGCGAGGGTCCGGAAGACCGTGATGATCAGCAGGGACCAGAGGACGGACGCCAGCACCGGGTGCTGCATCGGCCAGGCCTCCGGGACCGGGTACCCCTGGGGGAGGTTGCCGAAGAGCTCCCGCGCCGCCTGGACGGTGGCGCTGAAGGGGTTCCACTCGGCGATGTGCCGCAGGAAGGCCGGCATGTTCTCGGAGGGGACGAAGGCGTTCGAGATGAACGTCAACGGGAAGAGCCAGATCAGCCCACCGGACGTCGCCGCCTCGGGGGTGCGCACCGACAGGCCGATCAGCGCGCCGATCCACGAGAAGGCGTAGCCGAGCAGGAGCAGCAGGCCGAAGCCGGCGAGCACCTTGCCGAGGTTCTCGTGGGTGCGCCAGCCGACGATCAGCGCGACCACGGCCAGGACGACCACGGTGAGCGCGGTCTGGACGAGGTCGGCGAGGGTGCGGCCGGTGAGGACCGCGCCGCGCGCCATGGGCAGTGAGCGGAAGCGGTCGATCAGGCCCTTGTGCATGTCGTCCGCGATGCCGGCGCCCGCTCCGGCGGTGGCGAAGGTGACGGTCTGGGCGAAGATGCCGGCCATCAGGAATTCCCGGTAGGCGGCCGGTGAGGTGCTGCCACCGACGCTGATCGAGCCGCCGAAGACGTAGCTGAAGAGCACGACGAACATGACCGGCTGGATCACGCCGAAGATGATCATCTCGGGTATCCGGGACATCCGGATCAGGTTCCGCTTGGCCATGACCAGGGAGTCGTTGACGCCCTGGACGAGCCCGCCGCGCGGGCGGGGCGCCGCGAGGTCCGCCGTGGGGGTGCCCGGGGTCGGGGAGGTGAGCGTCACTTGGCCGTCTCCTTTCGCGCCGCCTTGCGGCCCTTGGAACCGGCGCCGGCCCCGCCGTCGCCGTCGCCGTTCTCCTCCGCCGTCCGTTCGGCCGCGTGGCCGGTGAGGGAGATGAACACGTCGTCGAGGGTGGGGCGGCGCAGGCCGATGTCGTCGATCTCGATGCCCCGGCCGTCCAGTTCGCGGATGACCTCGGCGAGCAGTTTCGCCCCGCCCGTCACCGGCACGGTCAGCTTGCGGGTGTGCTCCTCGACCGTGGTCTCGCCCTTGCCGAAGCCGGCGAGCACCTCGCGCGCCGAGGCGATGTGCTCCCGCTCGTGGACGACGACCTCCACGCGCTCGCCGCCCGTGCGGGCCTTGAGCTGGTCGGAGGTGCCGCGGGCGATGACCTTGCCGTGGTCGACCACGCAGATGTCGTGCGCGAGGTGGTCGGCCTCCTCCAGGTACTGGGTGGTGAGCAGCAGGGTGGTGCCGCCGGCGACCAGTTCCTGGATGATCCCCCACAGCTGCTGGCGGTTGCGGGGGTCGAGGCCGGTGGTCGGCTCGTCCATGAACATCACGGGCGGGCTGACGACGAGGGCGGCCGCGAGGTCGAGGCGCCTGCGCATGCCGCCCGAGTACGTCTTGGCGGTGCGGTCGGCGGCGTCGCCGAGGTTGAAGCGTTCGAGCAGTTCGTCGGCCCGGGCTTTGGCCGCCCTGGCCTTCATCTGGTAGAGCTGACCGACCATCTGGAGGTTCTCGCGGCCGGTCAGGTACTCGTCGACGGCGGCGAACTGGCCGGACAGGCCGATGGCGCGCCGGACCTCGTTGGGGTGCCGGAGCACGTCGATGCCGGCGACGACGGCCTTGCCGCTGTCGGGTCGCAGGAGGGTGGTCAGGACGCGCACGGTCGTGGTCTTGCCCGCACCGTTCGGGCCGAGCAGGCCGAGGACGGTGCCTTCGGGGACGTCGAGGTCCACGCCGTCCAGTGCCCGTACATCGCCGAAGGTCTTGACCAGGCCTTCGGCGTAGATTGCGCCTGGCATAGGGATTCTCCCAGGGAGTGAATCGGACCGGCTGAATCGGGGCATTCCACCGCAAAGCCTATGGGCGCCGGACATCCCGCGCTCGGCCGGTCGGGGGACCGCCCCGCCTTCCCCCTTACCCGCCCGGGGCGCAGACTATCGCGTCATATCGCGAATCTCTACGGGCGGACGCGACTCCCGGCCCGATCCGCCGGGCTAGCCCATCACCCTGTACCCCGCGCCGTGCAGCGACCGCGCGACCTGGGCGCAGTGCTCCGGGCCCTTCGTCTCCAGGTGCAGCTCCACCTCCACCTCCGCGAGCCCCAGCCGCGGGTCGGTGCGTACGTGGCTCACGTCCAGCACGTTCGCATCCAGCTCCGACAACACCGCCAGGAGCCCGGCCAGGGCCCCCGGCCGGTCCGCCACGCGCAGCCGCAGCGACAGGTACCGGCCCGCGGCCGCCATGCCGTGGCGCAGGATGCGCTGGAGCAGCAGCGGGTCGACGTTCCCGCCCGACAGGACGGCCACCACCGGCCCGCCCCCGTACAGCTCGGGCTCGCTCAGCAGGGCGGCGACCGGGCTGCAACCGGCCGGCTCCACCACGAGCTTGGCCCGCTCCAGACACAGCAGCAGGGCGCTGGAGAGCGCGTCCTCGGAGACCGTGCGCACGTCGTCGAGCAGCTCCGCGATGATGGTGAAGGGGATGTCGCCGGGGCGGCCGACCTTGATGCCGTCGGCCATCGTGACCGGGTCGTCGAGGGAGACCGGGTGCCCGGCCCGCAGCGAGGGCGGGTACGCGGCCGCGCCGGCCGCCTGCACCCCGACGACCCGCACGTCCGGCCGCAGCGCCTTCACGGCGACCGCGACACCGGCCGCGAGACCGCCGCCGCCGATGCCGACGAGGATGGTCCGCACCTCGGGGCACTGCTCCAGGATCTCCAGGCCCACCGTGCCCTGGCCGGCGATGATGTCGCGGTGGTCGAAGGGGTGGATGAACACCGCCCCGGTGCGGTCCGCGTAGTCCTGGGCGGCCGCGAGGGTCTCGTCGACGACCTGGCCGTGCATGCGGACCTCGGCGCCGTACTCCTGGGTCGCGGCCACCTTCGGCAGGGGCGCCCCGACCGGCATGAACACGGTGGAGCGGACCCCGAGGAGGGAGGAGGCCAGGGCCACGCCCTGCGCGTGGTTGCCCGCGCTGGCCGCGACGACGCCGGCGGCCCGCTGCTCGGGGCGCAGGCCCGCGATGCGTACGTAGGCTCCACGCAGTTTGAAGGAACCGGTGCGCTGGAGGTTCTCGCACTTGAAGTGGACCGGGGAGCCGGTGAGCGCGGAGAGGTGCCGGCTGCCCTCCATCGCGGTGACCCGGGAGACGCCGGAGAGCATCTTCTGGGCCCCCCGGACGTCGTCGAGCATGACCTGCGGGAGGGGCTGGGGCACGCGGTAGTTCATGCGGCCAGTCTCGCAGCCGGTCCGGGGGGTGGCGCGCCGCCCGCATCAGGGGCGAAATCCGGCCATCCCGGACGGGCGCTCGGCTTCGCTCCCGACCCGCCGTACCAGTTGTCAAACCGGGCGTACGAGCCGCCGCACGGCCGCGTACTCTGTCCCCCATCCTTGTCGGACCCACGCGAAGAGAGCCCACGGCCATGCCTTCCACCCCGGCCAGTTCCGACCTGCCCGCGGCGCCCGACGCGCCCGCCGGAGCGGGTCTCCTCGACGCGCTCCAGCACCAGGTCGCCGTCTTCGCCCGCCGCGCCGAGCAGACCCGCCTGGGCGGCGTGGGCCAGGCCCGCAACTCGATGGACCGCGCCGCCTACCTGCTGCTGAACCGGCTCGACCTGGAGGGTCCGATGGGCGTGAAGGCGCTCGCCGGCGGCATGGGGATCGACTCCTCCACGGTGACGCGGCAGGTCGCGCCGCTGGTCGACAGCGGTCTGGTCAAGCGCACCTCGCACCCCGAGGACGGGCGCGCCGTGGTGCTCGCGCTGTCCCCGCGGGGGCTGGCGCGCCTGGAGGAGGTCCGCTCCTCGCGGCGCGAGCTGATGGCCCGGGTGACGGAGGACTGGACCGAGGACGAGCGGGAGTCCTTCACCGGGCTGCTGACGCGGTTCAACCTGTCGCTGTCGGAGCTGATGGCGTCGGTGTCCGAGGCCGGTCCCGCCTCCTGAGCGGGTCGTGAGCGGGGTCCTGAGCGGAGTCCGTCCGTCCTCTTGACCTGGACGGTCCCGCTGCCCGCACTATGTGGGCTATGCGGGCGGTTGATCAACGGACTGGCTCCTACGCGGAGTTCGAGGCCTTCGTCGCGGGTGCGGCCGGGCGGCTCCTGCACGTCGCCGTCCTGCTGACCGGTGAGCCGGAGGCGGCCCGCCGACTGCTGGCGGGCGCGCTGGCCCGTACGTACGCCAACTGGCGACGGCTGCGCGGGGACGATCCGTACGACTTCACCCGCCAGGAGCTGTGCACCGCCTACGCCCGGACCGGCCGGCGCCACCACCGGGGCTCCCCCCTTACGGAGCCGGGCGCGGGCCCCGGCCTGCTGGCGCGGCTGAGTCCGCCGGAGCGGCTCGTCCTGGTCCTGCGGCTCTACGAAGGGCTCGCGGAGGAGGTCACGGCGGCGCAGCTGGGGCTGCCGGTCGAGCGGGTCCGGGTGCTGTGCAACCGGGCCGTGGCCGCGCTCAGGTCCCGGGAGGCGGCGTGAGCGGGCTGCCGGACCGAAAGGAGATCCAGGTCAGGGCGCTGATGGAGGGCCCGTACCCGGCCGTGCCGGCGGGCCTGGCGGCGGGCGCGGCGGAGCGGGGCGCCCGGCTCCTGCGGCGCCGCCGGGCGCTGCGCAGGTTCGGCTGGGCGGTGCTCTTCGCCGTCGCGGTGGCCTTCACGGTCTGGGCCTCGCTGACCCGCCCCTGGGCCGCCCCGCCGAGCGGCGTCTCCCCGCCACTGGAGGGCTGGTAGCGGCGCGTCCAGCCTCGCCGGCGTTTGAGGCGCGGGGTCCGGGGCGGAGCCCCGGGAACCCCGGCTTCGCCGGCGAGGCTTGAACGACTAGCCCAGCGCCTGCGTCAGGTCCGCCAGGAGGTCATCGGCGTTCTCGATGCCCACCGACAGCCGGACCAGGTCCGCCGGGACCTCCAGCGCCGAGCCGGCCACCGACGCGTGCGTCATCCGGCCCGGGTGCTCGATCAGGGACTCGACGCCGCCCAGGGACTCCCCGAGCGTGAACAGCTTGGCGCGGTTGCAGACCTCGACCGCCGCCTCCTCGCCGCCGACGACCTGGAAGGACACCATGCCGCCGAAGTTGCGCATCTGCTTCGCGGCGACCTCGTGGCCCGGGTGCTCCGGCAGGCCCGGGTAGAGGACCTTGTGCACCTTCGGGTGGCGGGTGAGCAGTTCGACGACCTTGGCCGCGTTCTCCGCGTGCCGGTCCATGCGTACCGCCAGGGTCTTGATGCCCCGCAGCACGATCCACGAGTCGAAGGGGCCCGCGACCGCGCCCATCGCGTTCTGGTGGTAGGCCAGTTCCTCGCCCAGGGCCGCGTCCGCGGTGACCAGCGCGCCGCCGACCACGTCGGAGTGCCCGCCCATGTACTTGGTCAGCGAGTGCACGACCACGTCCGCGCCCAGCGCCAGGGGCTGCTGGAGGTACGGCGAGGCGAAGGTGTTGTCCACGACCAGCTTGGCACCGGCCGTGCGCGCGATGTCGGCGACGACGGCGATGTCGGTGATGCCGAGCAGCGGGTTGGAGGGGGTCTCGACCCAGATGACCTTCGTCTTCGGGGTGAGGGCGGCCCGTACGGACTCGGCGTCGGAGGTGTCGGCCACCGACCACTCCACGCCCCACCGGGAGACGACCTTCGCGAAGAGGCGGAAGGTGCCGCCGTAGGCGTCGTTCGGGATGACCACGTGGTCGCCCGGGGCGAGCAGCGTACGGAGCAGGCAGTCCTCGGCGGCGAGGCCGGAGGCGAAGGCGAGGCCGCGCCGGCCGCCCTCCAGCGCCGCGAGGTTCTCCTCCAGCGCGGTGCGGGTCGGGTTGGCGCTGCGGCTGTACTCGTAGCCGCCGCGCAGTCCTCCGACACCGTCCTGCTTGTACGTGGAGACCTGGTAGATCGGGGGCACGACCGCGCCGGTCAGCGGGTCCGCCGTGTTGCCCGCGTGGATCGCGCGGGTCTCGAAGCTCTGGTGCTCGTGGCTGTCGTCGCTCATGGTTCAGATGCTATGCCCAGCCCGGGGTGCACCCCCTATTGGCCCGGGGACCCGTCGGTCTGGTTCGCTGGAGGCATGGAGATTCTGTTGTTCCTGTTCGCGATGCTCATGATCTTGTTCGTCGCGCTTCCCTACATCCGGCGGCGGCGCGGCGGGATCCGCCTGGTCGCACCGGACAGCCCGGACGCGGCCGACCCCGCGAACTACGGCTTCGCCCTGCAGGAGCACCTCGACATCCGGATCCCCGGGCCCGACGACGACCTGATGGACGCCCTCGACAACGTGCAGCGCACCGGCCAGTGGCAGGCGGCCTCCCAGCTGCTCGCCGGGACTCCCCGCGAGGGCGAGCGGCGCTGGCAGCGCGTGCAGGCCTTCGGCGGGGCGGCGGCGCTGGAGCTGGTGGCGCAGCCCGGCGCCGGTGCGCGGTGGCTGAAGGCGTGGCGGCTGGAGGCGGAGAAGGACGCGGGCGGCGCGCAGGTCCACGCGGAGCTGCTGGTGCAGCAGGCGTGGCGGCACTCGGGCGGCGTCGGCTCCGACGACCACCGGATCATCCTGGAGGAGGCCCGCGAGGCGTGCCGCAAGGCCGCGCTGCTGTCGCCGGGCGACCCGGTCCCGTACATCACGGAACTGGCGGTCGCGCGGGGTCTGGCCTACTCGGAGGCGGAGTTCTTCGACCTGTGGGCGAAGGTCATCGACCGGGCTCCGGACCACATGGGCGCCCACCTGGCGGCGCTGCACTACTGGTGCGAGAAGTGGCACGGCTCGCGCGAGAAGGCCGACGCCTTCGCGCACGCGGCGGCGGCGCGCGCCCCGCAGGGCTCGCTGCTGTCGGCGCTGCCGCTGTTCGCCCTGTACGAGAACCTGCCGGACGTGGTCCTGGTGGGCAGCTTCTACCAGAGCGCGGGCGTGACCCGGGCGGTGGAGGGCGCGCTGTACGCGGTGCACACGGCGCGGCAGGACGACCCGATGCTGGCGCACGTACGGCACCTGCTGCTGCTGTTCCTGGTCAACATGGAGCGCTGGTCGGAGGCCATGGAACAGGTGCGGCACGTGGACGGCTACGTCGGCGCCCTCCCCTGGTCCGCCTCGGAGGACCCGGCCGCCCAGTACGCGGTCTACCGGGCCCTGGCGGTGGCGGGCTACGAAGCCAACGGCGGCTCCCCGGCCACGCTCCCCCAGTGACGACGCCCCGCGATCACATGGCCCTACGCGGACGGCCGCCCCTCCCGGGCGGGAGGGACGGCCGTCGTCACGCTGTGACTGTGGTGCTGATGGTGCTAGCCGGTCAGAGGGCCGCGTCAAGGCTAGGTACGGGCAGGGGCGCGGTGCCGAGGGTCATGATGGTCCAGCGCTGGGCGTTGGACGGGTTGCAGTCGTACAGCCAGAGTTGAGTGCCGGGGGTGGTGTTGAAGTTGCCGAGGTCCACGCAGCGTCCGGAGGCCGGGTTGTAGATCGAACCGTCAGAGCGGGGCAGGAACTTCTGAGCCGGGGCCGGAGTACCGCTACAGGTCCTCAGTTCGAGCAGGGTGAGGTTGGCGGTGCCCGCGTTTGCCGCGTTGACACACTTGCCCTGGATCCGCAGGGAGCCGTCGGCCCGTACGTCGAACTCCTGGGCCGGAGTGCCGTTGCATCCGGCGATCTGGATCGGGTTTCCGTCCTGGGTGCTTGCGTAGTCGTTGTCCATGCACATGTCGGGCACCGCGGTGAGCGAGATCCGGCCCGTGGTCGCAGGGGCGGTCGGTGCGGCGGCGTATGGGTAGGCGGCGAAGTTGCTGATGCCGCCGTTGAGGACGTCCGCTGCGGCTCCGCTGACCTTGTACCGGCCGAAGACGATCGGACCGCTGGGAGCGGGGCTGGTGGCGGCCGCATGGTGGCCGGTGCTGGCGAGGACCCCGTTGACGTAGACGTTCATCAGGCCGCTGCCGGCGTTGTAGACGACGGTCAGCCGGGTCCAGGCGTCGGGGACGACCCGGGCCGCCTGGTTCGTCACGGCGGTGTAGTCGAAGGGCCACGCTCCGCCCTGGGCGTTGGCCATGGCGAAGTGCCACTGACCGCTTCGCCCGTCGGCGTAGAGCATAAAGGAGCTGTTCTGGGTGCCATCCTGGCTGACCACCATGCTGGTCTCGCCTGCCGGGGTGCTGGCGGAGCGCTTGGCCCAGGTGGTGAGGGTGAAGTCCTTGCGGGTGTCGATGCCCGGACCGCTGGTGGTGATGGTCGACCCGGCGCCCTTGAACGCCGCGTAGGGAGTGGTACGGCCCTCGATGGACTCGGTGGCGGGCCAGGTGATGCCGGTGGTGGTGGCGGGGTACTGGTTGCCGCCGGCGCTGGGGGTGCTGGTGGTGGTGCCGGTCGGGCCGGTCAGCTTCCACTGGTAGGTGGGGGTGTTGAGGTTGCCCTGGAGGGTAGAGGTGGGAGCGACGCCCGTGACTGTCGGGTAGAGGACGGTGGTGCCGTTGGGGGCGGTGCCCACTCCGTTGAAGGAGACGAGCTGCTGCGTGGTGTCCACGGCCCACAGGTCAGGGATGTTGTCGCCGCTGAGGTCACCGTCGGAACCGACGCGCGGGTAGCGGACCGGGTCGATCTTGCCGGTGATCAGGCCGGCGGCCGGGTCGGTGAACCCGGTGAGGACGGGAGCGTCGGCGGTGCCCTTGATGCTGAAGGCGTGCAGGGTGCCGTCGGTCTTGGAACGGGCCCACAGGGTGGCGAAGTTGGTGCCCTGTGCGCGCCCGGGGGTGATCAGCTCATAGCCGTCCCAGCGGGTGTCGTTGCCGGAGAGCAGGATCACCGTCGCGTCGAGCTGGTCGGCGGTGTCACCGGGGATGCCGAGCCACAGGCGCCCGTTCTCAACGAACAGCAGGGAACTCTGCGGCAGGGAGTTCGGCATCCCGGCCTTGCTGTCGCCGTTGACGGAGCCGAAGGCGGCAATCTGGGTAACCTTGCTCCAGTCGGCGCCGAAGGCGTAGGTGGAGCAGGTGATGGGGGCGAAGTCGGGGGTGACGCAGGCGGTGGGCTTGGCCACGTTCTTGGGTGCCTGGCCGTCGACGAGGCCGGTGCCGTTGTTGGTGAAGGCGTAGAGGTTGGGCTTGCCCGGTTCGTGGGCGAAGAGGTCGTCCACGTTCTTGTAGCCGAGGCTGCCTCGGTGGGTGAGCTGGATGCCGTTCCAGCCGTTGCCGCTCACGCTGGAGCGGGCGAGGGCGACGGGCCCTGCGGCGGGGTCGCCGCCGCCGTTGATCTGGCGGATGTTTCCGGCGGCGTCGGCGAGGACGACGTCGGCCTTCTTGTCGCCGTTGATGTCACCGAAGATCGGGGCGGGGCTGTTGGGGTTGGAGGGGACGTAGTAGCTGTAGGCGACGGGCTGGGACATGTTGCCGGCGTTGTCCTGCGTCTGCAGGTAGAGGTAGTTGGTGCCCCAGGCCTGCGGCGTGTACTTGACGGTGGCCTTGCCGCCGACGAGCTTGACGATCCGGGCGTCGGTGTCGGTGCAGTTCCAGTCGGATGCGGCCTTGACCGGGTCGGTGGTCCAGCGGGCGCAGGCCAGTCCGGAGCTGCGGGTGCTGCCGTTGGTGGGGAGGTTGTCCGCACCGGCGAGGGTGAAGGTGCCTTCCTCGCCGACGCGCTTGGGGTGACCGCCGGTGGTGCCGGAGGCTGGGAAGTCGGTGGAGGTGATGGCCGCCGACGGTGGGGTCCGGTCTACCCGGAAGTAGCACCAGGCGGTCTCGGAGCTGGTCAGCGTCCCGTCGGTGGTGCGCGAGGTCCAACCGTACTGATGGCCTTCGATGAGCGCACCGACGTCGACGACGGCGTCGCCGGAGGAGCCGTTCCAGCCGGTCTGGTGCCAGGTGGTCTTGCCCGCGTCGTCGTCGTCCCAGAGCTGGAAGGTGGTCTGGAGTTGACGGCCGGTGGCCGAGTGGGTGTTGGACGTCAAGTAGACGTTGGTGTTGGCACCGAGCCAGCCCGGGTTGTCCCAGGGGTTGGTCGTGCCCGGAGTGCGGCAAGCGGAGTACGCGCCGGTTTCGGCGAAACCGGGGGTGGGGCTGGTGCGGGGGTTGCCGATGGTAGGGGTGATGTCGTACGTGACGGTGATGTGCGGTGTGTTGCTGAAACGCTGGCGGTAGTACATGTTGCCTTCGTCGTCCGGCGCGAAGCCGAAGGTGAAGGTCGACCAGCGGCCCGCGGCCGCGTTCTTCATCTGGCTGATGACGTCGTACTGGATGTCACCTGTGCCCGAGATGGTGGCGCCGCCGATCTTGGGGCAGCCGCCCATGCGCGAAGTGGCGGCGCAGGGCTGGTTCCTCCAGGACGTGGGGTTACTGATCCCCGTGGGGCTGTGGTAGAGGCCCATTGGGGTGGGCGTGCTCGGGCTAGAGGAGGAGACGACGGTCGCGTAGAGCCGCGCGTCGAGGACCTCGGTGCCGTGGATGACCGAGTTGATCCCGATCTGGAAGTAGGCGCGCTCCCGGCCCTTCCTCGTGCACGTGGTGTAGCCGCAGTAGCCGGCGGCCGGGGTGTTCTGCCCGTCCGCGGTTCCGTTGAACTCGTTGGTGTCCGGGTAGGCCTCCTGGACCTGCGACCAGGCCTGGTTGGCGCTGTCGGCGGAGGGGTTGACGCCCGGGTCGATGTACCAGGGGCCGGTGCCCTGGCCGAGCAGGGAGGTGTCGGGGGTCAGGTCGATGCCAGTGGCATCGGCTGCGACGGGGATCGCCTTGACGTTGGCGCCGTCACCGGGGCCGTCGGCAGTGGACGTGACGGGCTGGTCGGCGGGGGCGGGCTCTGGGGCGGCGTCCCCGACGCTCGCCAGGCTCATGGGTGCGGACTCAGCGGTCTTCGCGCTCTGCACGGCCGACTCGGATGTGGCCGTCGAGGAGTCCCACATGAAGGAGGTGGGACTGGAGAAGCGGGCCTTGCCCTGAGCGTCGTTGAAGGTGATGTTGCCGGCGGCGTCGGCGGAGGTCTTCAGTTCGGGCGCTTCGACGTCGAGGCGGATCTTCTTCAGGGCTGGGTTTGCGGCGGCCTCGGCCGTGCGGACGATCAGTACCTGGCGCCAGCCGCCGAGTTGGGTGGCGGTGAGACGGAGGTCGACCTCGGGCAGGACGTTCTTGTAGAGGGCGTCGTTGCCGTCGAGGGTGGGCCTGGGCAGCACGAAGGGCAGTTTCAAGGACAGCTTTTTGCCGTCGGCGGTGGCCATCGTCGCCATGGGCCCCGCCCCGCCACCGGAGAGGGTGAGCGGGGAGGGAACGGCCGCTGGGGACACCGTGCCGTCGGCGTTCACCCGCAAGGTCGTGTCGATCGCCCGCCAGGTCCCGTCGGCCTGCTTCACCCGCTCCGGAGCGGATGCGGCCTCGGTGGTGAGCGTTCCGCCCGGGTTGGCGAACGTCTGCGAGTTACCGGTCGTCAACTGGTCAACGGCCACCCTCTTGCCCATGCCCTTGGCCTGCGCCAGGGCCGCTTCCACTGCCGTCTGCTGGGCGGTGGGCTCCGGCTTGGGGGTCGGAGCCGGCCAGTCGTGGGCGGCCGGCCCGTTCTGTGCGAAGGCGTTCGGGGGGGCGATCAGGCCCACTCCGAGGGACAGCACGACTGCGCCGATCGCGGGAAGCATCGTGGCCGCGGATGCCCGCCGACGCCGGAGGGCCCCAGGCCTAGGGGCAGGTGATGAAGGTGATGGCCTCATGGGCAGAGGTCCTCGCTATGTGCGTCGGTGAACGAAGGTCAGGCGCACGCTCCTTTGTCACCGCAAACTTGTCAACATTTCGTCAGATAGATATGCCCGATTGATGACATGAAGCATTATGTTGCACCTCACGTGACATTGATCATGTAAGGGAATGGTAAGGAAAAGCTGTACGAATCCGTCCCCCTCTCCTTAAGGTGCGCAGGATCCGGACGCGCCCCGTCCGGACTCTCTCATTCCTTATTTCCCGTGGGGGGACTTTGTTGTCTCGTCGGAGTGGCCCGTTCTCGCGCGTACGCGCGAGACGACCACGTATAGCGATGGCCGCCGCGCTCGCGGTGCTCATCTCTGGCCTGGGCTTGCCCGTGGCCGAAGCGGCGGCGAAGCCGCCGAAGGTGTGGGTACCGCCGAATACGGCGCTCCCGCAGACCAAGCCCGTCAGAGGCTCGGACGCCAAGCCGGCCGGCGCCAAGGCGCCGGCCAGCAAGCCGTGGACACCCGACGCGAAGGCGAAGGCTCCGGCCGGCTCCGCGACGGTTCCGCTCGACGCGGCCGGCGAATCAGAAACTGTCGCTAACGCAAAGCCAGTTAAGGCCGGAGACCTGCCGGTATGGATTTCCACGGGCTCTGGACCGAAGCCCGCCCCGAAGTTCTCCGCACTCGCCACCGCGCCTGCTACCGGTAGCGGTGGCTCCACCGAGGGCTCGCTGCGGGTGGAGGTGAAGGACCAGGCCAAGACGCGTGCGGCCGGTGTCCAGGGCGCACTCGTCGCTCTGACCGACGCCGCCGGTACGGCTGATCCCGGCCAAGTGCAGGTCAGTTTCGACATTTCCGCGTGGGCGAAGACGGCGGGTGCGAACTGGGCCGACCGTGCACGCGTGGTGCGGCTCCCCGACTGCGCGCTGACAACCCCGGGCGCCGCCGGTTGCACGACTCGCACGCCGGTCGCCTCGCACCGGGACGCCTCGGGTCGCCTGGTGGCGGAGGTCGACGTCCCGAAGACGGCGGCGCCGGCCGCGAGGACCAGCGGGCTGAGGTCGTCTTCGGTTGCGAAGACGACGCCCGAGACGTCCCCGCAGACGTCCCTGCAGATGGCGCCCCAGATGCTGGCGACGCAGTCGGTGGCGCTCGCGGTCGAGCCGGGCCCGTCGGGTGCGACCGGTGACTTCACCGCGACCCCGCTGGCGCCGTCCGCCTCCTGGCAGGCCGGGGCGAACGCCGCGAACTTCACCTACGGCTACACGGTGGAGGTTCCTTCTTCCATAGCCGGTGCCGGGCCGAGCGTCGGTCTGGCCTACGACTCCTCCTCGATCGACGGCCGCACGGCATCGACGAACGCGCAAGCATCCGGCTTCGGTGAGGGCTGGGACTGGAGTCCCGGCTCGATCTCGCGCTCCTACAAGAGCTGCAAGGACGCGGGAATCGCGGAGTCGGGTGACGAGTGCTGGGCCGGGGACATCCTGTCCCTCTCCATGGCCGGTCACGCGGGTCAGATCGTCCGTGACGACACGACGTGCGTCTACCACCTCCAGGGTGAGGACGGCACGAAGATCGAGCGTCTGACCGGGCAGCGGAACGCCGCCTGGAAGGGCGAGGGCTTCAAGGTCACCACGACCGACGGCACCCAGTACTACTTCGGCTCCAACCGCCTGCCCGGCGGTGACGGCACCGACCCGGAGGCCAAGTCCGTCTCCACGGTCCCCGTCTATTTCAACAGCGGCCAGGACAAGTGCCTGGGCGCCGACACTCCCGCGAACGGCACGTGGCAGCAGCTGGGCTGGCAGTGGAACCTCGACTACGTCGTGGACCCGCACCAGAACCTGGTCTCCTACCGCTACGAGCAGGAGGACAACTACTACGGGCGTGGCGGCGGCCAGAACGGCGGCACCGGTACCTCCACGAAGTACCAGCGCGGCAGCTACCCGACCTGGATCGGCTACGGCCAGCGCCTGCCCGAGCAGATCACCGCGAAGGGCCTGGCCAAGCCGGCCGCCCAGATCAACATCAAGAACGCGGAACGCTGTGTCGTGATCGGGACGGTCACCTGCACGGACACCGCTCAGCGGACCAAGGAGAACGCCAAGTCCTGGCCCGACACCCCCGTCGACCAGGAGTGCCCGGCCACCGGGACCTGCCTGAACCTCTCGCCGACGTACTTCACGACGAAGAAGTTCACCCAGGTCACCACTCAGGTCTGGACGGGCACGGCGTGGCGCACGGTCGACTGGTACGACCTCAAGCAGTCCTTCCAGGACCCGGGTGACGGTACGTCCCCGACCTTGTGGCTCGATTCGATCCAGCGCAATGCCACCAACGGCAAGACCGCGATCAAGCTGCCGGCGGTGTCGTTCCAGGCGACGCAGTTCCCCAACCGCGTGGACGGTGTCGTCAGGCGTCCGGACGGTACGGACGCTTCGGCTCCCAGCTACCGGCGCCCGCGGATCCAGACGATCACCACCGAGACCGGTGGCCTGATCAACGTCGCGTACAAGGCGCCGGAGTGTTCGCGTCTGGCGGGGACGATGCCGTCCTCCGAGGACACCAACACGATGGCCTGTATGCCGGTCAAGTGGTACCTACCGGGCCAGTCCTTCCCGGACCCGGTCAACGACTGGTTCAACAAGGTCGTCGTGCAGTCCGTCACCCAGCAGGACATGGTGGGCGGTCAGGTCTCCACGGTCACCGACTACGAGTACGGCGGTGGCATCGCCTGGCACCGCAACGACTCCGAGTTCGCCGACCCTAAGACCCGCACCTGGGACCAGTTCCGCGGCTTCGCCACGGTCACCACCCGCACGGGCAACGGCAACGCGGCCGAAGCCCCGCGCACCAAGAGCGTCACCACCTACCTGCGCGGGATGGACGGTGACGTCCTGGCCAACGGCACCAAGCGCAGCATCACGGTCCCTGACGCTCACGGCGGGACCATCAAGGACGAGGATGTCCTGTCCGGGTTCGTCCGCCAGACCCAGACCTACGACCGCGACGGCGGAACGGTCATCTCGGACGAGGTCACCACGCCGTGGATCGGCCCGGTCACCGCGACCCGCGCCCAGTCCGCCGACATGCCCGCCATCACGGCCCGCGCGCTGAACACCGCGAAGGTCACGACCCGCGCGAAGCTCGCCAACGGCGTCTGGCGCACGGGCGAGCGCACCTCCACCTACGACACGACGCTCGTCACCCGACCGCTGCAGGTCGACGACAACAGCGACGTCTCGCGCACGGACCAGCGTCTGTGCACCACCTTCGAGTACCCGACCGGCCCGGGCGGCGCGGTCACCGAGCTCGCTTCCCGCACCCTGGTCCTGTCCGGTACGTGCGGTCAGACCCCGACGGCGGCGAACACCGTCGGCGACACCCGCTCGTACTTCGACAACCTTCCCTACGGCCAGGTCGGCGCAACCGCCAACGGCACGGGCACGGAGGTCCTGGAGAAGTACGACACGCTCGGCAAGCCCGTCTACCGGCTGAACTCCACGTCGACGTACGACGCGTACGGCCGCGTCACTAGCAACACCAACAAGGTCCGCACGGACGCCGCCCACCCGGGTGGTGCGGTCACCACGACCGAATACGCGCCCGCCACTGGCGTCCTGCCGAACACGATCACCCACACCAACCCGTTGGGTTGGAAGTCGGTCACCACGCTCGACATCGGCCGCTCGCAGCCGCTGAAGAGTACGGACGAGAACAGCCACGTCGCCGAGCGTACGTATGACGCGCTCGGGCGGGTCGTGTCCATTTGGCAGCCCGGTCAGAACTCCACGACGGACCTGCCGGTCCGCAAGTTCTCGTACGCGATGAACGGCACGAACGCGCCGTCCTCGGTTTTGAGCCAGGCGCTCATGAACGACAACTCCTACACGTCCAGCTACTTCCTCTACGACGGCCTCGGCCGGGTCCGCCAGACCCAGGCCACCCCCCCGTCGGGCGTGGCCGGCCGGATGGTCACGGACTCGCTGTTCGACTCCCACGGCTGGCAGGTCAAGACCAGCGCCGCCTACTACACCGACCAGGGCGCGCCGTCGGCGGCGCTGTTCCTGCCCAACGGCGGGGTCAACCCCGACAGCAAGATCCCGTCCCAGACCGTCACGGTCTTCGACGGCCTCGGCCGCCCGACGGCCTCCATCTCCCAGTCGTTCGGCGTGGAGCAGTCCCGCTCCAAGACCGAGTACCCGGGTGCGGACGAGGTCCGTACGACTCCGCCGCCGGGCGGATACGCCACAGCGACCATCACCAACGGCACCACCTCGATCCTGCGTCAGTACAAGGCCAATACGCCGACCGGTCTGTACGACGAGACGACGTACGTGTCCAACGCGCAGGGTCAGGAGCTGTCGCGGAAGGACTCCGCTGGCAGCGAGTGGACGTTCGCCTACGACCTGCTGGGCCGCGTGGTGAAGACCACCGACCCCGACGCGGGCATCACGACGACGGTCTACGACGACAGCAAGAGCCTCACCACCGCCAAGGACGCACGAGGCAAGAGCGTCACTTCGGTTGCGGACATTCTCGGTCGCACGACCGCGACGTACGAGGGCGTGGCCGTCGACCCGGCCAAGCAGGTCGGCGCCTTCACCTACGACACGAAGGCGCTGGGCAAGCCCGACAGCACCACCCGCTACGTGGGCGGAAAGACTGGCAGCGCCTACGTCTCTGAGGTCACCGGTTACGACGGGGGCTACCGCCCCCTCGGGACCAAGATCACCATCCCGGCGGCAGAGAAGGGGCTGGCGGGCACCTATCAGACGGCCAACACCTACGACGCCTACGGTCAGCTCAAGACCACCGCACTGCCTGGAATCCCCAACGCCGGGCTCGGAGTCGAGACACTGACGTTCGGTGTCGACGTCGCGGGCAACATGACGTCGTTCAGCGGCAAAATCGGTCTCACCCGGACGCCGTACCTCGTGGACATGCGCTACGACCCCTACGGCCGTCCGATCCGCACCACCATCGGCGACACCGGCATGCAGGTCGTCTCCACTGTCGACTACGACGCTGGCAGCGGCCGTCCGGTCCGGTCCACCTTGGACAAGCAGACCGCCGCGACAGCAAGTGTCGATGTCCTGGACTACACCTATAACAAAATCGGCCAGCTGACCTCAATCGGTGACACCCAGGACGGCACGGGTCGTGACCTGCAGTGCTTCACACACGACTACCTGGGACGGCTGACCCAGGCCTGGACTGACACCGGTACCCAGACCACCGCCCCCGCGCCCAGCGTGCGCGGCATCGGCGGCTGCACCAACGCAACCGGCCCTGCGGTCGACGGCACCGGCAAGCCCAGCGTGGGCGGTACCGCGCCGTACTGGCAGCAGTACGAGTACGACGCGCTCGGCAACCGCAAGAAGCTCGTGAAGAAGGACGTTACGGGCAACGCCGCCAAGGACATCACGGTCACCCAAACGTTCGGTCCGCAAACCAACACGCCTTCCTCCGATCCGACGACAGGCGGCGGCACGGGTGGTCCGCACGCGCTGATGACCTCGACCGAAACCGGTCCGTCCGGTACCAAGGTCACGTCCTACACCTACGACGCGTCGGGCAACACCGCGTCCATCACCAGCACCCCTGGCACCAAGTCTCTGACCTGGGACGGCCAGGGCAAGCTCGACAAGATCGTCGGTACCGGGGAGAGCGCCGGCACCAGCTATCTGTACGACACCAGCGGCAACCAGCTCATCCGCCGCGACCCGACCAGCACCACCCTCGCCATCGGCAGCGACCAGATCACCCTGGACACCGCCACCGGCAAGGTCTCCAATGTCCGTACCTACGCCGCACCCGGCGGCCTCTCCATCACGCGCACGACTAGCGCCAGCGCGTCCACGTTCACTTATCAGAGCTCGGACCACCACGGCACGGGCGGCGTCCAGTTCAAGGCCACCGACCTCAGTCACATCCGTCGCGCGTCGGACCCGTTCGGCAATGAGCGCGGCACCCAGCCTGCGCCTGGCGCCTGGGCAGGAGACAAGGGCTTCGTCGGCGGCACCAAGGAGAAAGCCACCGGCTTCACCCTCCTCGGGGCACGCGAATACGACCCCACCACGGGCCGCTTTCTCAGCCCCGACCCCCTCATCGACGCCAGCGACCCACAGCAGTGGAACGCCTACGCATACTCCAACAACAGCCCCGTCAACACATCAGACCCCACGGGTCTAATGCGGGAGTTCAAGTGCACAAGCGGTTGCCCCGACGACAGCCAGAGCTCTGGCAATCTCTGGGAGACCGGCGGCACGGATCCGGATGAGCCGGACAGGTCAGCTCTGGATCAGGCCAACAAAAACGTCTCCAACGCCAAGAAGAGGCGCGACAAGCTCATCGACGAAGTCGTTGACATGGTCGGCGACCTGATCGGATACAACGACGCCCGGGACTGCTTCACCAAGGGCGACGCCATGGCCTGCATCAACACGGCCCTGAACTTCGTCCCCTGGGGCAAACTCTTCAAGGCCGTCAAAATTGGCATCAAGGCCTTCAAGATCTACAAGGAAGTGAACAAGGCCTACGACGCCATCCACGATGCCGAACGTGGAGCCGCAAAGGCAGCCGAGGCCTACAGCGGCGCCAAGAAGGCACTGAAGGAAGCTCGTGACGCCGAGGCCAAGGCAGCCAAATCGGCATCCGAGAAGGCAGCCAAGGAATCCGCAAGCGACAGCGCGGGAACCGAGGCCAGAGCGGTAGCCGACGAAGCCGACGCCGCGAAGAAGGGCGGCGGGGGCGACGCCCCCAGTGGTGCGACCAAGTGCAACAGTTTCCCCACCGGCGTACAGGTCCTGATGACTGATGGCTCTGCCAAGGCCATCGAGGACATCGAAGACGGCGACGTGGTCATGGCCACCGACCCGCAGACCGGCGAAACGCGTCCCAAAACTGTCACCACCACCATCACTACCCCCGATGACAAGGACTTCACCGACCTCACCCTCACCGACGAGGCCAGCCCCCGCGGCCCGCCGACGAAGGTCACCTCTACCTCTCACCACCCCTACTGGAGCGAAACCCGCCACCAGTGGATCGATGCCGGAGAACTCACCACCGGCGAACAACTCCGCCAGCCCAACGGCAGCACCCTCACGGTCCAGGCGACGCGCACCTATCCCTACGCCGTCACCACGCACAACCTCACAGTCGACGACTTCCACACGTACTATGTGCTGGCAAGTGCCACGCCGGTCCTGGTTCACAACTGCGGTGACGTTGACTATGGACAGGTGCTTTCTGATGAACGGCGCACAGGAGTGACAGCCATCATCACCCCGGCGGACCTCGGAACGGGGAGCAAAGCCAGTCGCAGGATCATCCCTCCAGGGTTCATCAAGAACTCCCCTGGCCACACAAGAGGTCACCTCCTCCCGCAGTCGCTGGGCGGTGATGGCAAGGTTGCAGCTAATATAGTCAGGACAAATTCGAAGGTGGACAATGGGGCCATGTCTACGTTCGGCGATTCGATTGCCGCACATGTAGCGAATGGCAATACGGTCCTATTTCAGGCGATACCGAGATATCTACCTGGATCGAATGTTCCATTCCGGGTCGACATAAGCGCTTTCGACGATAATGGCTGGTCCACTGCGGCTCAATTCCTGGTCGGATGAAAGGTGGGTGGATGTGTTTCCATTTGAGCTCGTACGGCTGACTGATTTCGAAAATGAAGTCCGGATCGTTGTAGAGTCATCAATGGATGACGCTTTCTGGGAAGCGAAGATCGAGATTACTAGCCTGTTCGTCAAGGGCGGTACGCTCCTCGTCCTCTCCCGGCCCAAGCTCGAAGACTGGGCCCAAGCGCTGGAGGCGTTGTCCCTGGGACGGGACGTCACGTGGATGCAGATGGATCGCGGCCCTACGCTGCGCGTCCAGCTCGAAGGTGAACGGGATTGCCCAGAGGTTGTCGTGGAGGACGAATCCATCTCCATGGTGACTGTCCGCATCCCGATTGCCCTGGAAGAGGGGTGGATCGCCGACCACCAAGCACGCATCCGCCGCTTCATGGACACCCTGTGACAATCATTCGTTTAATGCAGGGGCCCTTGCAGAGCGCCTTCCGGGAGTGCCTCCGTGTGGACAAGTTCCCGCCATGTGGGTGTTGCCGTGTAGCTAAGCGATCTCGGCGGCAATTGATACGAAAAATCGGAAGGTGCAGCTCTATCGGGATGATTGATCCGAATGGGCAGGTGAGACCCTCGAAACTGGAGCTTTCGGTTTCTCGGAAGTTTCCCGCCCCTGGGGGAAACTTCCACCCAAGCTGAACTCGCTGTCCAATTGATTACCCGGAAGAGTTTGAGGGCGCATGGAACGAGGCGCACGCGAACTCCTGATCGCCGCTGCATTCTTCATGTGGCGTGCCAGAGCGCAAAGAGCGCTTTCATTCTGGTGGTAACAGAAGCTCGGGGCCCTGCTGACTGTCAGCAGGGCCCCGAGCCTTTGACGGCAACGCTGACGCAACGTCAGCGGACGACGGCTGCGGCGGGTGGGTCTTCCGGTTCGTCGATGGTCTGGCCGAGGGCGTTGCCGACAGTGTCGATGGCCTGGCGTTGGAGGCGGAACCTTACGTGTGCGTAGACGCCGGCGGTGACGCCGATGTGGGCGTGACCCAACAGCTCCTTGATCACGACGAGGTCGACGCCCTGTTCCAGGAGCAGGGTTGCGGTCGAGTGCCGTAGGTCGTGGAAGCGGATGCGTCGGAGTGCGACCCTGCCGAGAAAGGCGCGGAAGCGGCGCGTGATGTTGGCAGGGTCAAGAGGCCGGCCAGTCGGCGTGGTAAATACGAGTCCGCTGTCGCTCCAGTCTGATCCTGCTGTCTCTCGCTCCTTGTCCTGGCGTCCTCTGTGCTCCTTGAGGGCGTGGAGGCATTCGGTCAGCAGAGCGAGTTCGTACAGCGCTTGCAGCCGGTCGGCGCGGGGCCGGGGTGCGGTGGTCCTGACGTTCCGGGCGACGTTGCGCGGCAGTTCGTCTTCGCGGACGGCATGTTCGAGGCTGGACTTGAGCACCGAGTGCACGTAGGTCACGGTCAAGGGGGACATCCGCTTCTGGCAGCACTCGCCGATCGCGCAGTACCTCTTCGGCTTGGCGTCGAGACCCTGGGAGCAGCACTGGCAGGCGGTGCGGAGCTGGTCGAGAAGGAGGGGCGTGCCGGGCGTTTACGCCACGTCGACTGGCCCGCCTCGCTGAAGTGACCGATTGAAGGGAGCGTTAAGTGCGGCTGGCGGATTGGGACCGGAAGTTTCGAACATGGAACTACGCCTTCAGCTATTCTCAGTTGCTTTTGCGGAGCAAGCCGAAATTCGACTCGGACAAACGAGTTGACGTCCTGTTCTCCAACGTCCGACGAATGAACGTTCCAGCCGAGTTCAACGGCCTGGTGATCGATGAAGGGGACTTCGCTGTCGAACGCGAGCGCCTCGGCATCCAATCAGCGCCAAGCGAGCCCTTTAAATTGTTTATTCTAAATGACGGAGTTGGCTACGTGCTCGCAACCCATTGCGATTGGCACGAGGACACCGAGTGGGTGGATGCACCTTCTCACTTTGGCCCATTCCGCGGCGTTAAATAGAGGCACGGAAGCCCCATCGGAATGTCACTCCGGTGGGGCTTCTCGTGTTCTGCCGCTGCCCCTCAGGGGTCCGTGCCGCTGAGTGCCTCCCCAAGGGTGCCGACACGGCGGGCGCAGAGGGTGGAAAGCGGGCGCAGAGCGCGCTTTGAACGGCTTGAGCTGCGCGCCGGACCGGGCCGAGGCCAGCGGCGGGAATCTCGGCCCGTCGTTCGCCGTTACCGGTGTACGACAAGGAGGGAATCCATGTTCTCGTACCGCCGCACGCCCGAGCTTCCCAGCCGCGAGGAGGCTCTGGCCGGCCGCGCGGAGCCGCTGTTCGCGCTGCCCGCCGTCCACACCGTGCTCGGCAACCCGCTCGCGGGCCCGTACCCCGCCCACCTCGACGTGGCCGACTTCGGCCTCGGCTGTTTCTGGGGCGCGGAGCGCAAGTTCTGGCAGACCCCGGGGGTGTGGACCACCCTGGCCGGTTACCAGGGCGGCTTCACCGAGAACCCGACCTACGAGGAGGTCTGCTCGGGCCTGACCGGGCACACCGAGGTCGTCCGGGTCGTCTTCGATCCGTCGCTCGTCTCCTACGAGGCCCTGCTGAAGCTGTTCTGGGAGTCCCACGACCCCACCCAGGGCTTCCGCCAGGGCAACGACGTCGGCACCCAGTACCGCTCGGCGCTCTACACCCACTCCCCCGCCCAGCAGGCGACGGCCGAGGCCTCCCGCACGGCGTACCAGCAGGTCCTGACCTCCTCGGGCTACGGCCAGATCACCACGGCCGTCCTCCCGGCGGACGAGCGCCCCTTCTGGCCTGCGGAGGCTCACCACCAGCAGTACCTGGACAAGAACCCGGGCGGCTACTGCGGCATCGGCGGCACGGGCGTCTCCTGCCCGATCGGCGTGGCCCGCGCCGAGTGAGCCGACGACCGTGAACGGCCGGGCGCCGTACCCGCCCGCCCCCGCGAACCCGGGGCGGGCGGCGCGGGCGGGTCAGATCGTCGACGCGTCGATCACGAAGCGGTAGCGGACGTCGCTCGCCAGGACCCGCTCGTACGCCTCATTGATCTGCTCGGCGCTGATCAGCTCGATCTCCGAGCCCAGCCCGTGCTCGGCGCAGAAGTCGAGCATCTCCTGGGTCTCGGCGATCCCGCCGATCATCGACCCGGCGAGGGTCTTGCGGCCGCCGATGACGGAGAAGAGGTTCAGCGCGACGGGCTCCTCCGGGGCGCCGACGTTCACCAGCGCGCCGTCGACCTTCAGCAGGCCCAGGTACGCGTCCAGGGCGAGCGGGGCGGAGACGGTGGACAGGATCAGGTCGAAGCTGCCGGCCAGTTCCTCGAAGACGGACCCGTCGGCGGTGGCGTGGAAGTGGGAGGCGCCCAGCCGCAGGCCGTCCTCCTTCTTGCGCAGGGTCTGCGACAGGACGGTCACCTCCGCGCCCAGGGCCGCCGCGATCTTCACGCCCATGTGGCCGAGGCCGCCGAGGCCGACGATCGCGACCTTCGTGCCGGGGCCCGCCTTCCAGTGCTTGAGCGGGGAGTAGAGGGTGATGCCGGCGCACAGCAGCGGGGCCGCGACGTCGAGGGCGAGCCCGTCGGGGATGCGGACGGTGTAGTTCTCGTCGACGACGAGGTGGCTGGAGTAGCCGCCGTACGTGGGCTCGCCGTCGCGGTCGAGGGAGTTGTACGTGCCGGTCATCCCCTGCGTGCAGAACTGCTCCTGGCCGCGCAGGCAGTACGCGCACGTGCGGCAGGAGTCGACGAAGCAGCCGACGCCCACCCGGTCGCCGACCGAGAACTTGGTGACGCCGGGTCCGACTTCGGCGACGACACCGGCGATCTCGTGGCCCGGGACCATGGGGTAGATGCCCTCGCCCCAGCCGTCGCGCGCCTGGTGGATGTCGGAGTGGCAGATGCCCGCGTACTTGATGTCGATGAGGACGTCGTGCTCGCCGACGGGACGGCGCGGCACGGTGGTGCGCTCCAGCGGGGCCTTGGGGGCGGGGGCGGCGTAGGCCGCGACCTGAGTGGACCGGTTCTGGGTCGGGCGGACGGGCTGCGCGGTCTGGGGCGTGACGGACATGGGGTGGTGCTCCTCAAGCGGTGACGTCTGCGGTGGTGGTCCCCAGCGTGCCCGTCCGCCGGGCGTCCACCCATCCCCCTGTCCTGCCTAGGACTGGCGAACGTACCCCTGGCGGGGTCAGGCTCGCGCCCGCGCCGGGGCGTCGCGCCCGGCGATACTGGACGGCATGGACCAGCTTGATCAGCGAGCCTGCCTGGGCGAGTTCCTCCGCTCCCGCCGCGCACGGCTGCGCCCGGAGGACGTGGGCCTGACCGACTACGGGCGCCGGCGGCGCGTGCCGGGCCTGCGCCGGGAGGAACTGGCCCAGCTGGCCGGGGTGTCGGTCGCGTACTACACGCGGCTGGAGCAGCGCGACGGGCACAACGTGTCCGTGGAGGTGCTGGACGCCATCGCGCGGGCCCTGCGGCTCGACGGGACCGAGCGGGCGCACATGATGGACCTGGCGCGCCCCAAGGCGCGCAGGCGCCGCCCCAGCCGGCGGCCCCAGCAGGTGCGGCCGGAGCTGCGCACGCTGATGGACGCGATGGAGGGCGTACCCGCCTACCTCGTGGGGCACCGGCAGGACGTCATCGGCTGGAACCGGCTGGCCGCCGCGGTCTTCGGGGACTTCGGGGCGCTCGCGGCGGCCGAACGCAACCTCGTGCGGCTGGTGTTCCTGGACCCGGCGACGGCCGAGCTGTACGGGGACTGGGAGTGCCGGGCCTGCGAGGTGGTGAGCAACCTGCGCATGTACGCGGGTCAGCACCCGGACGACGAGCAGCTGTCCGCGCTGGTCGGGGAGCTGTCGGTGAAGAACGAGGAGTTCCGGCGGCTGTGGGCGGCGCACACGGTGGCGGACAAGACGCACGGCGTGAAGCGGCTGCGGCACCCGATCGTGGGTGAGCTGCACCTGTCCTTCGAGACGCTGAAGCTCCCGGACGACCCGGCGCAGTCCCTGGTCACCTTCCACGCGGAGCCCGGCTCCCCCTCGGCCGACGCCCTGCGGATGCTGGCCTCCTGGTCGGCGCCCTCGGCCGGTGGCCCCGCCGGCGGAGCGGCCACCGGCGACGCCCCGGCCACCGATGCGGCACCCGCCGACGGGGCGGCCGCGCCTACAGCTTGAGCTGGAAGTAGCCCGCCGCGCGATCCCGCCGCCAGCCGAGGGACTCGTTCACCGCCCGCATCGGGGTGTTCTCGTCCGCCACCGTCGTGGTGATCCGGCGCAGCGCCGGATACCGCTCGGCCGCCCGCGCCTCCATGTGCAGCTTCACGGCGCGGCCCAGGCCCCGGCCGCGGTGGGCGGGGACGACCACCGTGTCGTACTGGAGGGCGACGGGCCCGGCCGGGTCCGCGAGGACGATCTCCGTGTAGGCGGCGACCTCGCCCCCGAGGGTCACGGCCGCGACCGTGAGCATCTCGCCGCCGCGGTCGAGGACCAGTTGTTGCAGGGTGTGCAGCCGCTGCGCCGTCCATCGCTGGATCCGCTCGTCCATGTCCCCGGTCGGCGCGTCCTCCATCGCCCCGTGGGCCGCGGCGGCCGCCGGCGCCCAGGCGTCGGGCACCAGGCCGTGCCAGGTCAGGATCTCGTATCCGGGGGTGGCCGGGAGCCGCCCGGGCCCCTCGGCGCCGGCCGGGAGCTCCTGCTCGTACCAGGCCATCGGCAGGACGTTCTCGAAGCCGAGCGAGCGCGCGAACGCCTCCCCGGGACCGTCCAGGTCGACGAGGGTCGCGACCGAGGTCCGGCCCTGCGCGAGGAGTTCCTCGCGGACCCGCTCCCACAGGGCGGTGCCCACGCCCCGCCGCCGCGCCTGCGGCCGTACGGTCAGCACGTCCAGGAAGGCGGTGTGTGTATTGCCCTCCTCCGTGAACAGGAGCAGGGCCGCGACGCCCGCGTCCTCCTCCGCCGCCCAGAGCACGGGGCGGCCGCGCGCCGGCGCCACGCACAGCCGGCCGGCGACCTCGACGCGGGACGGCGCGGGCAGCCGCGGCTGGTCGGTGGCCGCGGCGGCGGTCAGGACCGCCAGCCAGGCGTCCACCTCGGCGGCGGACGGGGGCAGGGGGAGTGATCTGATCATCATGTCCGGACCATAGACCGGCACCGGGCCCTCGACTGAGGGGTTTTCGGCCCCGCACACGCGGAAGGCGGGGAACCCCCGAGAGGTCCCCCGCCTTCCGAACGGGCTCATGACGTACGGCGTACGGGCGCTCGGCGTACGGGCGTACGGGCGTACGCCGAGCGCGCCGCGGAGATCAGACGGCCGAGCCGGCCTTCCACTCCGCCCAGCTCATGTTCCAGCCGTTGAGGCCGTTCTCCGGCTTGATGGTCTTGTCCGGGGAGTTGATCACGGTGACCACGTCGCCGATGAGCGAGTTGTCGAAGAACCACGCCGCGGGCTGGTTGGGGTCGTTCGCGCCCTTGGCGTCGTTCAGCCCGACACAGCCGTGGCTGGTGTTCACGCTGCCGAAGACCGAGTCGGATCCCCAGTAGTTGCCGTGGATGAAGGTGCCCGACGTGGACAGCCGCATGGCGTGCGGCACGTCCTTGATGTCGTACTCGCCCTTGCCCTCTTCGTTCTTGAAGCCGACGGTCGAGCCGTCCATCCGGGTCTCCTTGAACTTCTCGGAGATCACCATCTGACCGTTGTAGGTCGGGTTCTCCGGGGAGCCCGCCGAGATCGGGATGGTCTTGATGACCGCGCCGTCCCGGGTGACCGTCATCTTCTTGGTCTTGGTGTCGACCGTGGAGACCTGGCTGCGGCCGATCTTGAAGGTGACCGTCTTGTTCTGGACGCCCTGGACGCCGGGGGCGCCCTGGACGCCTTCGAGCGCCAGCTTCAGCGTGACGGTGGAGTTCGCCTGCCAGTACTGCTCGGGGCGGAAGTCCAGACGCTGCGAGCCGAACCAGTGGCCGACGACTTCCTGGCCGCTGCTGGAGGTGACCGAGATGGCTGCCTGGACGGCCTTCTGGTCCTTGATCGGCTTGTTGAAGGTGATCGAGACCGGCATGCCGACGCCGACCGTCTGGCCCTCGTCCGGGATGAACGAGCCGACGAAGCTGTTCTCCGGGGAGACGGTGGTGAAGGAGGCGTTCTCGTGGGCCTCGCGGCCGTCGGCGTCCTTCGCCGTCGCCGCCAGGGCGTACTTCGTGGAACGCTTCAGCGCGGCGTCGGGCTTCCAGCTCTTGCCGTCGGCGGCGATCTTGCCGGGTACGGCCGTGCCCTCGCTGGTCTTCAGTTCGACCTGGGTGAGCGTGCCGTCGCTGACGGAGACGTTGGCCGCGTCGTTGAGGCCGACGTTGGTCGAGCCGTCCTTGGGCGTGATCGTTATCTTGGCCTTCGAGGTGTCCTTGGCCGCTGCCGCGTCGGCCTCGGCCTGGGACGTGCCGGCCTCGCCCTTGCCCTTGGCATTGTCGCCGCCCCCGTCGTTGCACGCCGAGAGCATCAGTACACCGCCGAGAACAGCGGATATGGCCACGAGTGACCTTCTCCGCCGCTTGCTGTCCGTCCTCACACGCCACTCCATCGTTGCCGGAAACACCGGGGCTGACGTCCCGGGGTTGGCCGGGCAGGGGGACGGGCCCCCTGCCTCGTCCTGACAACGCGTTAACGGCGGTGGCCGGTTCCACATTCCGTCGGGATGTGGGCAACCACACGGTCAGGCGTTGTCGGGTTCTTCGTCGAAGTCCCCATCTTCCTCGTCGATGTCCCACTCCATTGACTCGGGGTCGTATTCGACGGGCTCGCTGCTCCAGGAAGCCTGCGCGAGCTCGACTCCGGGGATGTCCGCGACCAGGTCAGTGGGGTCGACCAGGTAGGCGAGGGCCTCCGACTCGTCCTCCCGGACGGCGGCCTCGGCGTGGCCGCGCTCCTCGTCCGGCATGAACTCGTCGGCCTTGATGTGGGCGAGCGCGGCGCCGGTGAGTGCCTGGGAATCCGGCACCTCCAGCACCAAATCCACCCGAAGCCGTACGTATCGTGATGTCTCAGAAGAGTTCATACGACGGAGAGTAAGCCCGCGGAAGCCCCGACTTTCCCACGACCCGCCCCTTTCCGTAGCATCACCGCACACGGCCAATTCGCTGCTGCCACAAGGGGGATCGCACCGTGTCCGCACGACGACCGCTGCTCACCGCTCTCGGAGCGACCACCCTCCTCGCCGCCCTGTGGTTCGTGCCCTCGGCGGGCGCCACCGCACCGGAGGACGCGACGGACCGCGCCGGCGTGCCCGCGGGGGCGAACGCCGCGGGGACGGGCGCCCGGGCGGGCTCCGGTACCGGCGCGGCCACCGGCACGGTCTCGGGGACGGCCCCGGACGCGGCCGACGACGCGCCGACCGTGCAGGGCAGGTCCCTCGTGCTCGCCGACACCGGCTCCGTGGACACCACCCCCTACCTGCTGGGCGGCACCCTCTGCCTCGGACTCGGCGCCGGATTCGTGGCCTTCTCCGTACGGCGCTCGCACGCCCTGTGAGCCCCTGCCCCGTGACCCTGTGATCCCGTAACCCCGTGATCCCGTGATCCCGTGAACGACCGGGGGCCGCCCCGGGAGGAAGCTCCCGGGACGGCCCCCGTCACAGCGGCGCGGGCAGCCCCGCACCGCCCGTGTCAGGCGAGCGGACCCGTCACCGGCTCCACCGCGGCGACCAGGCCGCCGCTACGGACGAACGCGTCGGCGGCGGCCAGGTCGGGGGCGAGGAAACGGTCCGGCCCGGGGCCCTGCACACCCGCGGCGCGCGCGGCCTCGATCGCGGCCCGGCTGGCCGGGGCGGGGGTGAGCCCTTGGCGCAGCTCGATGGCCCGGGTGGCCGCGTACAGCTCGATCGCGATGATCCGCGTCAGGTTGTCGACGGCCGTACGGAGCTTGCGCGCCGCCGACCAGCCCATCGAGACGTGGTCCTCCTGCATGGCGGAGGAGGGGATCGAGTCGGCCGAGGCCGGCACCGCGAGCCGCTTCATCTCGCTGACCAGGGCGGCCTGCGTGTACTGGGCGATCATCAGGCCGGAGTCCACGCCGGCGTCGTCCGCGAGGAACGGCGGCAGGCCGTGCGAGCGGTTCTTGTCGAGCAGCCGGTCGGTGCGCCGCTCGGCGATGGAGCCGAGGTCGGCGGCCGCGATGGCGAGGAAGTCCAGGACGTAGGCGACCGGCGCCCCGTGGAAGTTGCCGTTCGACTCGACGCGCCCGTCGGGCAGCACCACCGGGTTGTCGACGGCGGCGGCCAGCTCGCGCGAGGCCACCAGGGCGGCGTGGGCCATGGTGTCGCGGCCCGCGCCGGCGACCTGCGGGGCGCAGCGCACGGAGTAGGCGTCCTGCACGCGCGGGGCGGTCTCCTCCTGGTAGTGCCGTACGAGGCCGGAGCCCTTCAGCACGGCGGCCATGTTCGCGGCGGAGGCGGCCTGACCGGGGTGCGGGCGGATCGCGTGCAGCTCGGGCTGGAGGACCTTCTCCGTGCCGAGCAGCGCCTCCAGGGTGAGGGCGGCGGTGATGTCGGCCGAGGTGTAGAGCTTGGCGAGGTCGGCGAGGGCCATGACCAGCATGCCGAGCATGCCGTCGGTGCCGTTGAGGAGGGCCAGGCCCTCCTTCTCGCGGAGCTCGACGGGCTCGATCCCGGCCTCGGCCAGCAGCTCGCCGGCGGGGCGGACGGTGCCGTCGGGGCCCTCGGCGTCGCCCTCCCCCATGAGCGCGAGCGCGCAGTGGGACAGCGGCGCGAGGTCGCCGGAGCAGCCCAGGGAGCCGTACTCGTGGACGACGGGGGTGATCCCGGCGTTGAGGACGTCGGCCATGGTCTGGGCGACGGACGGCCGGACGCCGGTGTGCCCGGAGGCCACGGTCTTGAGCCTCAGGAACATCAGCGCGCGCACCACCTCGCGCTCGACGCGCGGGCCCATGCCGGCGGCGTGCGAGCGGACGATGTTGCGCTGGAGCTGGGCGCGCAGCTCGGGGCTGATGTGCCGCGAGGCGAGGGCGCCGAAGCCGGTGGAGACCCCGTAGACGGGCTCGGGCTTGGCGGCGAGGGCGTCGACGATCTCACGTGCGCGGGCGAGCGCGTCGAGCGCCTCCGCGGACAGCTCGACCCGCGCGTTGCCACGGGCGACGGCGATGACGTCTTCGGCGGTGGTCCCGGACGTCCCCACTACGACAGTCTGCATATCCATATTCAGCACCCTACGGACTGAATCCCTTCATGTCACTAGCGACTTCGCGCAGGGCCCCTTACGGTCCGCGACGCCGGGCCGCGGGGACGCAGGGGCCGCGGCCGGGCGCGGGCTCAAGGCCGCCCCCGGAAGCGGCGGCGTTCGCCCGAGGCCGCTTCGGCGGCGGCGTCGGCCATCCGGAGCACGGCGGTGTCGCGCCCCGCGACGACCGGCTTGGGCGAGCGCGCGGCCTTCGCCTTGTACTGGGCGGCGTCCGCGAGCCGGAACAGCCGCCGGGAGGACTTCACCAGCCCGATCGGGTCCCCGGTGGAGGCCACCCCGCAGGCCACGCCCTCGCCCAGCTCCAGCTCGGCGGCCCGCGTGCACAGCTCCTCGGTGACCCGGACCACCTCGTCCGCCGTCGGGCCCAGCCCGACCAGGCAGAACTCGTCGCCGCCGAGGCGGGCCACCAGCGCGCCGGGCAGCATGGCCCCGCACAGGCTCAGCACCGACCCGAACCGCTCCAGCAGCCGGTCGCCCATCGCGTGGCCGAGGGTGTCGTTGACCTTCTTCAGCCCGTTCAGGTCGCAGACGACGAGGCTGACCACGGCCCCGGTGCGCCGGTGCTCCTCCAGGGCCTCGTCGAGCCGCATGTCGACGGCGCGGCGGTTCGCCAGCCCGGTCAGCGGATCGGTGAAGGCGAGCCGCCGGGCCTCCTCCAGCCGTTCGTTCTGCGCCAGCCCGGCCGCGACCACGGCGGCGAGCACGGTGGCGAACTCGGCGTCGTCCTCGTCGAAGTCGGGCAGCCCCTCGTCCCGGGCGACGTAGAGCTCGCCCCAGGCCCGCCCGCTGAGCACGATGGGCGCGACCACGCAGGTGCCCCGCCCCCGGCCGCGCAGGGCCTCGCCGCGGCGCCCGGGCCGGTCGCCCACGGCGCTCTCCACCCAGGCGTGCGGGCCGCCGCCGCCCACCCAGCGCTCGTGCAGGAACTCGGTGATCTCGGGGAAGTCGTGGACGGGATAGGACTCGTCCTCGGGGAACTCCTCCTCCCCCGCCCGCCGCTCGCCCTCGTTCACGAGCACCCGCAGGCGCCCCCGCTCCCGCTCCCACGCCGAGATCGCAGCGAACGAGCCGTCGAGCGCCACCCGCGCGCCCCGTGCGGCCGCGCGCACACTGTCCCGCGGCGCGCACGCCGCGGCCATCGCCTGCGCCAGGCCCACGACGGCTCGCAGCCGCCCGTCAACTCCCACCACCCCAGGTTAGGGAGTTTTGTCTGATTTAGTATCGCGGGGCGCGGCGCCGCACGTCCCCGCGAGCCCGGCCCGATCCACACGACACCACCGAGCCCGCTACTGCCCCGGCCAGTTCGGCTTGCGCTTCTCGTTGAACGCCGCCACGCCCTCGGCCCGGTCGCCGGAGAAGGCCACCGTCCGCCAGGCCGCGTCCTCGATCTCCAGCCCGGCCGCCAGGTCCATCCCGTGCCCCAGCCGCAGCGCCCGCTTGGCCGCCCGCAGCCCCACGGGTGAGTTCGCCGCCATCCGGCCCGCCAGGGCCAGGGCCTGCTCGGTGTCCTGTCCGGCGGGGACCACCGAGTCCACCAGCCCCAGGGACAGCGCCTCGGCCGCCTCCACCCGGCGCGCCGTGAAGATCAGCTCGGCGGCCCGCGCCGCGCCCACCCGGCGCGGCAGCAGCTGGGTGCCCCCGCCGCCGGGGATCACGCCCACCGACACCTCGGGCAGGCCGACCACCGCGGTCTCGTCGGCGACGATCACGTCGCAGGCCAGCGCGAGCTCGAAGCCGCCGCCCAGCGCGAAGCCGTGCACGGCCGCGATCGTCGGCATGGGCAGCTCCAGCACGCCGCCGTACGCGCCGCGCGTGGTCGGCCTCTGCCGCACCAGCTCGGCGTCCGAGAGCGCGTTGCGCTCCTTGAGGTCGGCCCCCACGCAGAAGGCCCGCTCGGCGGTGGAGGACAGCACGACGACCCGTACGGAGGCGTCCGCGGCCAGGGCGGCGCAGGCCGCCCCGATGGCGCGGGCCATCTCGGTCGACACGGCGTTCATCGCCTTGGGCCGGTCCAGGACCAGCTCCGCGACCCCGTCCGCGTGGCGGCGCACCGCCACGAACTCCGACTCGAACTCGGCCTCGGACGCCATAGGACCCTCCCGGTTAACGAACGTTACCGGGGGATCTTAGGCGGCCGCCGCGTCAGCGACCAGGGCTCCACGACCCCCAGCCCGCGCACGGGCCGCTGCCACATCGGCTGGAGGGCGAACCGGTAGGCCGCGCTCTCGTCGGCCGCCGCCTCGGCCTCCTTCTCCGACACCGGCGCCGCCCCGCTACGGGCCAGCTCCTGGGCCATGGCGCCGTCCACCAGCACCGCGTCCTTCGGCGCTATCGACGTGAGCCGGCTCGCCAGGTTCACCGTGGTCCCGAAGACGTCGCCCATGCGGGTCGTCACGGTGCCGAAGGCGATCCCCACCCGCAGCTCGGGCATCTGCGGGTCGGCCTCCATCGTCTCGATGAGCCGCAGCGCGATCTCGGCCGCCGTCGCCGCGTCGTCGGCGCAGTACAGGACCTCGTCCCCGAGGGTCTTGATCAGCCGGCCGCCGTGGGCCGCCACCAGGTCCGCGGAGGTCGTCTCGAAGGACTCGACGAGCTCGCCGAGCTCCTCCTCCTCCAGCCGCCGCGTCAGGCGGGTGAAGCCCACCAGGTCCGCGAAGCCCACCGCGAGCCGCCGGTCGACCATCTCGTCGTCGTCGGCCACCTGCACCACGCGCCCGGTGGCGGCCGCCAGCTGGCGCCGCCACACGTAGACGAGGAACTCCTCCAGCTCCGGCAGCAGCAGCTCCACCAGGGGGTACGTGACCTCCGTACGGGTCATGCCCGGCTCCGGCGGCTCCGTCAGCCCCTCCAGGAAAGAGTCGATCTGCCACTCGGCCAGCCGCGCCGTGGTCTGCCCGGTGGACCGCGCCACCTGCACGGCCATCGGCTCGGACAGCAGCCCGGCCTCCACCAGACCGGCGAGCCGGCGCAGGGCCAGGACGTCCGCCTCCGTGAGCGCCTTGGCCTGGCCGATGTCGGCGAAGCCCATGGCCCGCCAGAAGCGCGAGGCGAGCTCCATCGACACGCCGGCGCTGCGGGCCGCCTGGAAGGGGGTGTACCGGCGCTCGGCACCGAGGATCAGCTGCTCCAGCCGGATGGCGAGCGGATCCGCCGTCGGCTGGGCCGTGTGGTCGACCTCGTGGTGCGGGTGGTGCTGGTCGCGGCCGATCGGGGTGCCCGGGCCACCGGGCCCGGGGGCGGACGCGCTGGACGTAGGGTCGTCGACGGTCAAGGGCCGCCTCCTGTCCATTTCCGTGCGCACTGCCCTGCGAACCGGTTGATCACCACGAGCACCGGGATCGCCTAAACCATACGGCAGGTGTGCCGTAGCTCACTCCCCTCCCCGGCGGAACCGGGCCGTCAGTGGACGGAGCGCAGGTGGACCACGTCGCCCGCGCCGACGGCCTCGTGGACGCCTTCGGCCGTACGGATCACCAGGCGGCCGTCGGTGTCCACCGCTTCGGCCGTTCCGGTGAGGGTGCGGCCGCCCGGGAGCTCCGCGCGGACGTGCTTGCCGAGGGTGGCGCAGCCCGCCGCGTAGGTCTCCTGCAGGCCGCTGGCCGCCGGGTCGCCGCCCGCCGCGCGCCAGTTCCCGTACCACTGCTCCAGGGAGCGCAGTACGGCCCTCAGCAGCGGGTCCCGGTCGGTGACGGAGGCCTTGGCCAGCGCGAGGGAGCCGGCGGCGGGCACGGGCAGCTCGTCCTCGGTCAGGGACACGTTGAGCCCGATCCCGATCACGATCCCGTCGGCCACCCGCTCGGCGAGGATCCCGCCGGCCTTGCGCTCCTCGCGGTCCACGGTGACCAGCAGGTCGTTGGGCCACTTGAGGGAGGTGTCCACGCCCGCGGCCCGGGACAGGCCGGTCGCGGTGGCCACACCGGCGAGCAGGGTCAGCCACCCCCAGCGCTCCTGCGGCACCGCGGCGCCCGGCTTGAGCAGGACGGAGAAGAAGAGCCCCGACCGGGCGGGCGCGACCCAGCTGCGGTCGAGCCGCCCGCGACCGGCGGTCTGCTCCTCGGCGACGAGCACGGCCCCCTCGGGCAGCTGGGCGGCCCGGGCGGCGAGGTCGGTGTTGGTGGACCCGGTGGAGTCCACCACCTCCAGGGAGGTCCACAGCCCGCCCTCGGTGACGAGGGCCCGCCGCAGCCCCTCGGCGTTCAGGGGCGGCCGCTCCAGGCTGGACCAGCGACCGGTGGAAGCTCCTGCTGATGCATCTGATGGCGTCATGCAACCCAATGTAGGTGTGTCAAACGCCGCACTGCCGAGCGCCATGCCCGCCGATACGCTACGCACCAGTAGCCAGCAGTAGTCAATCAATTGACCAGGCAGTTGACACCACGCAGGGAGCCGCGACCCCGATGTCACATCCGTCAGAGCCGATCGACATGCACACCACCGCGGGCAAGATCGCGGATCTGCAGCGCCGCATCGACGAAGCCACCCACGCAGGATCCGCGCGTGCTGTCGAGAAGCAGCACGCCAAGGGCAAGCTGACGGCGCGTGAGCGGGTGGCCCTGCTGCTGGACGAGGGTTCCTTCGTCGAGCTGGACGAGTTCGCCCGGCACCGCTCCACCAACTTCGGGCTGGAGAAGACCCGCCCCTACGGCGACGGCGTCGTCACCGGCTACGGCACGGTGGACGGCCGGCCGGTGGCCGTGTTCTCGCAGGACTTCACCGTCTTCGGCGGCGCCCTCGGCGAGGTCTACGGCCAGAAGATCATGAAGGTCATGGACTTCGCCCTGAAGACGGGCTGCCCGCTCGTCGGCATCAACGACTCCGGCGGCGCCCGCATCCAGGAGGGCGTCAGCGCGCTCGGCATGTACGGCGAGATCTTCCGCCGCAACGTCCACGCCTCCGGCGTGATCCCGCAGATCAGCCTGATCGTCGGGCCCTGCGCCGGCGGCGCCGTGTACTCGCCCGCCATCACCGACTTCACGGTCATGGTCGACCAGACCTCGCACATGTTCATCACCGGCCCGGACGTCATCAAGACGGTCACCGGCGAGGACGTCGGCTTCGAGGAGCTGGGCGGGGCGCGCACGCACAACAGCACGTCCGGCGTCGCGCACCACATGGCGGGCGACGAGAAGGACGCGATCGAGTACGTGAAGTCGCTCCTCGCGTACCTGCCGTCGAACAACCTCTCCGAGCCGCCGGCCTTCCCGGAGGAGGCGGACACCGAGGTCTCCGACCTCGACCGCGAGCTCGACGTGCTGATCCCGGACAGCGCGAACCAGCCGTACGACATGCACACCGTGATCGAGCACGTGCTCGACGACGGGGAGTTCCTGGAGACGCAGGCGCTGTTCGCGCCGAACATCCTGACCGGCTTCGGCCGGGTCGAGGGCCACCCGGTGGGCATCGTCGCCAACCAGCCGATGCAGTTCGCCGGCTGCCTGGACATCAACGCCTCCGAGAAGGCGGCGCGCTTCGTCCGCACGTGCGACGCGTTCAACATCCCGGTGCTGACGTTCGTGGACGTACCGGGCTTCCTGCCCGGCACGGACCAGGAGTACAACGGGATCATCCGGCGCGGCGCGAAGCTGATCTACGCCTACGCCGAGGCCACCGTCCCGCTGATCACGGTCATCACGCGCAAGGCCTTCGGCGGCGCGTACGACGTCATGGGCTCCAAGCACCTGGGCGCCGACCTGAACCTGGCCTGGCCGACGGCGCAGATCGCCGTCATGGGCGCGCAGGGCGCGGTGAACATCCTGCACCGCAGGACCATCGCGGAGGCGGACAATGTGGAGGAGACCCGGGCACGGCTGATCGCCGAGTACGAGGACGCGCTGCTCAACCCGTACACGGCCGCCGAGCGCGGATACATCGATGCGGTGACCATGCCGTCCGAGACGCGGGCGCACGTGGTGAAGGGGCTGCGGCAGCTGCGCACCAAGCGGGAGTCCCTGCCGCCGAAGAAGCACGGCAACATCCCCCTCTAGCCCCTCCAGGAGGTCTCTGTGGTGATCAAGGTCGTCAAGGGCAACCCGACCCCCGAGGAGCTGGCCGCCGCCCTGGCGGTGGTCCAGGCGCGGGCGGCGGCGCTGGCCTCGGCACCGTCGCTCGCCCCGGTGGTCGCGGACGAGTGGTCGGCGCCCGCCCGGGTGGCGCGGCGCCGCGGGCTGCAGCCGGGCCCGCGCGCGTGGGGCCGTACGTACTGGCCCGGCTAGCCGGGCCGGCGAAGATGACGTGAACGGGTGGTGGCGCCTGAGTACGGGTACTCAGGCGCCACACCCGTCTCCGGGCCAGTATCGGAACATGCTCTGGTCCGACCCGAAAGACGAGCCGCCCGAGGACATGCGCGACGTGCAGGCGATGATCCGGCGGCTGACCGTGGTGCTCGCCCTCGCCATGCTCGTGGTGGTGTACGTCCTGGGCGTGGGCATGGGCCGGTTCTAGAGGGCTGCGCGGGGCGTGGGCCGGTTCCGGGGGCTCCCGCCGCGCGCCTACGATGGCCGGCATGACTGCCACGCCCGCGCGCCCGCTCGTCCTCGCCTCCGCCTCGCCCGCCCGGCTGAACCTGCTGCGGCAGGCCGGGCTCGCCCCGCACGTGATCGTCAGCGGCTTCGACGAGGACACCCTGAACCACGACGAGCCCGCCGCTCTGGCGCTGGCGCTCGCCGAGGCGAAGGCGGCCGTGGTGGCGGGCCTGGAGGAGGCCGCGGGCGCCCTGGTGATCGGCTGCGACTCGGTGCTGGAGCTGGACGGCGAGGCGCTCGGCAAGCCCGCGGACGCCGAGGAGGCCACGGCCCGCTGGAAGGCGATGCGCGGCCGGTCGGGCGTCCTGCGCACAGGGCACTGCGTCATCGACACGGTCGACGGGCGGCAGGTCTCGGCGACGGCGTCCACGACGGTCCGGTTCGGGGAGCCCACGGACGCGGAGGTCGCGGCGTACGTGGCGAGCGGCGAGCCGCTGCACGTGGCCGGGGCGTTCACCCTGGACGGGCTGTCGTCTCCGTTCATCGACGGCATCGACGGGGATCACGGCAACGTGATCGGGCTGTCCATGCCGCTGCTGCGCTCCCTGCTGGGGGAACTGGGCGTGTCGATCACGGACTTGTGGGCTTGAGCTCTCCGAACGGCGGCAGCGGCGGCCCGGTCGGGTCCTCGCGCCGGGCGGGGTAGAGCATCAGGATCAGGACAAGCAGGCACAGGATCAGCGTGGTCGCCGCGAAGGCCCCCCAGCCGACCACGACGACGGCGAGGGTGCCGAGCAGTCCGTGGGTGACCGCGGCGGTGACGAGCACGACGCGGGCGAAGCGGCCCGGGGCCCGGTCGCGCAGTGCGGCGGCGGCGCAGAGCACGGCACACAGCAGCAGGAAGGCGCCCATGCCCGCGCCCAGGGCATAGGTGGCCACGGACATGACGTCAGGGTCGCTGCCCGCTATGGACATCGACTGGCTCGCGGTGGTCTTGCCCAGGACGACGTGGACGAGCACGAGCACGGCCGCTTCCGCGACGAGCACGATCGCGGCCAGCCCGGCCACGAGTCTTCGCAGCACGATGGTCCCCACCCCTCACGTGTCCGTCACGAGCGTGTTCGTACGAGCGTGTTCGACGCCTGGAGGCTACTAACGGGTAGCCCCGTGGGCAAGGCATCGGGCCCAACTGCGCGGGGCCGGCCGGGACACGCCGGGCGCCACTGCCCCTCCGGGCCGGGGCGGGCCGCGCCGCTGTGGGTACGGTGTTGTCCCGGTTCGCCCGGCGGACGGCGAAGCTACTCGGCGGTAAACGGGGGGCAACTCCGATCCGGCCCGCAAAGAAATCGCGGGCGGTTCGTAGGGACTCGACAAAGAATCACCCGGGGCCGCTGACCGGGGGGACAGAGACCTTGGCTACATCGCGGGGTTACTGTGCAGTCGGGGATCCCCCTGACCTGGGGCGCCACAAGGGTTCCCCGGCGGAGCGGGCCTCGCATCACACTCTGTGTGGGCAAGCTCACCACCGGGGAAGGGTCGTAAGGCCGTGTGGGCTGTCCCTAAACTCAGCTTGTTTTCAAGGAGGGAGCCATCGTGCGCAAGGTGCTCATCGCCAACCGTGGCGAAATCGCTGTCCGCGTTGCTCGGGCCTGCCGGGACGCCGGGATCGCGAGCGTAGCCGTCTACGCCGATCCGGACCGGGACGCTCTGCACGTCCGCGCGGCCGACGAAGCTTTCGCGTTGGGCGGCGACACCCCGGCCGCGAGCTACCTGGACATCTCGAAGGTCCTCCAGGCCGCAGCCGACTCCGGAGCCGACGCCATCCACCCCGGATACGGCTTCCTCTCCGAGAACGCCGAATTCGCCCAGGCCGTGATCGACGCCGGCCTGACCTGGATCGGCCCGCCGCCGCAGGCGATCCGCGACCTCGGCGACAAGGTGGCCGCCCGCCACATCGCCCAGCGCGCCGGCGCCCCGCTGGTCGCCGGTACGCCGGACCCGGTCTCCGGGGCCGACGAGGTCGTCGCCTTCGCCAAGGAGCACGGCCTGCCGATCGCGATCAAGGCCGCCTTCGGCGGTGGCGGCCGCGGCCTGAAGGTCGCCCGCACCCTCGAAGAGGTGCCCGAGCTCTACGACTCCGCCGTCCGCGAGGCCGTCGCCGCCTTCGGCCGCGGTGAGTGCTTCGTCGAGCGCTACCTCGACAAGCCGCGCCACGTCGAGACCCAGTGCCTGGCGGACTCGCACGGCAACGTGGTCGTCGTCTCCACCCGCGACTGCTCCCTCCAGCGCCGGCACCAGAAGCTGGTGGAGGAGGCCCCCGCGCCGTTCCTGACCGAGGCCCAGAACGCGGAGCTGTACGCGGCCTCCAAGGCCATCCTGAAGGAAGCCGGCTACGTCGGCGCCGGCACCGTCGAGTTCCTCGTCGCCGCCGACGGCCTGATCTCCTTCCTGGAGGTCAACACCCGCCTCCAGGTGGAGCACCCGGTCACCGAAGAGGTCTCGGGCATCGACCTGGTCCGCGAGATGTTCCGCATCGCCGACGGCGAGGAGCTCGGCTACGGCGACCCGGTCCTGCGCGGTCACTCCATCGAGTTCCGCATCAACGGCGAGGACCCGGGCCGCGGCTTCCTGCCCGCCCCCGGCACCGTGACGAAGTTCGCCCCGCCGACGGGCCCGGGCGTCCGCCTCGACGCGGGCGTCGAGTCCGGCTCGGTGATCGGCCCGGCCTGGGACTCCCTGCTGGCCAAGCTCATCGTCACCGGCGCCACCCGCGAGCAGGCGCTGCAGCGTGCCGCCCGCGCCCTCGCCGAGTTCGAGATCGAGGGCATGGCCACCGCCATCCCCTTCCACCGCGCCGTCGTCACCGACCCGGCCTTCGCCCCCGCGGAGGGACCCTTCACGGTCCACACCCGCTGGATCGAGACCGAGTTCGTCAACGAGATCCCCGCGTTCACGGCCCCGGCCGCGGACGACACCGAGGACGAGCCGGGCCGCGAGACCGTGGTCGTCGAGGTCGGCGGCAAGCGCCTCGAGGTCTCCCTGCCGTCCTCCCTGGGCATGACCCTGGCCCGCACGGCCGCCGCGGGCGGCGCGAAGCCGAAGCGCCGCGCGGCCAAGAAGTCCGGCCCCGCGGCCTCCGGCGACACCCTCGCCTCCCCGATGCAGGGCACGATCGTCAAGGTCGCGGTCGAGGAGGGCCAGCGCGTCGAGGAGGGCGAGCTGATCGTCGTGCTCGAAGCGATGAAGATGGAACAGCCGCTCAACGCGCACCGCTCCGGCACCGTCGTCGGCCTCACCGCCGAGATCGGCGGCTCGGTGACCTCCGGCGCCACCATCTGCGAGATCAAGGACTGATCTCCGGCAGGTTTCGTAGAACGCAGTCGGCCCCCAGGACCCGAACGGGTCCTGGGGGCCGATGTCATGTCATGTCATGCGCGCACCGGTGTTACCAGATGCCGGGCGCCACCTCCCAGCTCTTCAGCGGGGGTTCGAAGGCACCGTCGGTGCGGTCGGTGCGGCCCTTGAAGGTGAAGAGCGCGGTGCCTCCGGCGTAGTAGTTGTACATGATCGCGACGTCGTCGCGGCCGTCCTTGTTGATGTCGCCGGACACCGGGTTCCCGGTGTTCTCCAGGTACCAGGACTGCTCCGGGCTGCTCCAGCTCTGGAAGTCGTCGTTCACCCCGCCGTCGGGCCTGCCGGTGAAGGTGAACAGGGCCGAGCGGCCGTTGTCATACCGGTACATGATGGCGGCGTCGGCCCGGCCGTCGCCGTTGTAGTCGCCCGAGGTGAGCTTGCTGCGGCTGTAGTCCCACAGGCCCGCGGCGCGGTTCCAGGAGCGCACGGGCGCCGCGAAGCCGCCGTCGGCCTTGCCGAGCAGGGTGTACATCTCGACGGCCCCGTTGCCGTGCCCGTACAGGGCGAGCATGTCGTCCCGGCCGTCCCCGTTGAAGTCACCGGTGACGTGCTTGGACTCGTTCCAGCACCAGTTGCCGTTGCCGGAGTACCAGCTGCCGAAGGAGGCGTTGAACGTGCCGTCCGCCTTCGCGACGAAGGTGTGGACGCCCGTGTTGCAGCTGCCGTGGTCGTACATCATGCCCACGTCGTCGCGGCCGTCGCCGTTGAAGTCACCGGCGAAGATCTTGCCTGACGTGGCGACCCAGTTTCCGGGGGTCACGTACGCGCTGCGGCCGAGGGAGGTGAAGCTTCCGTCGGCGTTGCCGAGGAAGGTGAACAGGCCGTTGGCGCCGTCGCTGTAGCCGTACAGCGCGGCCAGGTCGTCGCGGCCGTCGCCGTTGAAGTCACCGCTGGTCCACTGCGCGTGCGAGTTGTTCCAGTTGCCCTTGTTGGTGTTGTAGCCGAGGACCGGGGCGCCGAAGCCGCCGTCGGCCTTGCCCTGGAGGGTGTACAGCGCGACGGCGTCGCTGCCGTAGTCGTAGACGGTGGCCGTGTCGGACAGGCCGTCGCCGTTGAAGTCGCCCGACAGGTCGGTGCGCTTGTCGGCGGTGCGGTCGTTGGCCTTGTGCTCGACGCTGACGCCGGTGGTGTGGTTGTGCCGGATGTAGGTGCCGTCCTTGAAGTCCTCGCGGGGGCCGCCGTAGACGTCGTACTCGTCCGACTGCGGGTAGCCCAGGAAGCTCTTCTCGGCGCCGAGCGAGACCCACTTGGCGCGGATGGAGCCCCGTACGGACCAGGCCTTGCCGGTGGTCGTCGTCCAGTAGATGGACGCCGTGTCGGAGGTCTGGCCGCGGTGGCGGAAGTGGTTGTAGCGGCCGATGCCGTCGGCGTTGTTGGTCTCGTCGGTGGTCGGGTAGCCGAGCCAGCCGCCGGGACCGCCGGTCGCCAGGTACTTGCGGTAGATGGTGCCGTGGATGGACCAGGAGCCGAACTCGGGCGCCCAGTAGACGGCGCCGGCGCCGCCGGAACCGGTGAAGGTGGTGAAGGCGCCGCCCTGGTCGAAGGTGACGTTCTCGTCGGAGGTCGGGTAGCCCAGGAAGCCCTTCTCGGCGCCGAGGCTCATCCACTTGTCACGGATGCCGTTGACGACGAGCCAGGCACCGGTGGTCGGGTGCCAGTAGATGGAGGCCCGGTCGCCGGTCGCCCCGTCCTTGCGGAAGTGCGCGAACTTGCCGCCGTCGGCCGTCGTGGTGACGGCGCCGGACGGCTTGCCGACGCCGGTGGTGCCGCCCTTGGCGCGGAACTTCGCCAGCATCGGACCGCACAGCTCGTGGGTGGTGGTGGCGGAGACGGCCGAGGCGACCTTCTCGCAGGTGGTCCACGGCGTGCCGCTGACGGCGATCTGCTTGGCGGGCCCGAAGGCCGAGCCGTTGACCGGCTGACGGCCGGGGAACTCGCTGATCACGCCGTTGTTGTCACGCGACCACAGATCGGGGAAGCCGTCCTTCTCGAAGTCGCCGAGGCTGGCCAGGTGCGGCCAGGCGGCGCCCGTGAAGCCGGTGCCGATGGACGCGGAACGTGCGGCCGGGTCGGTGTAGACGGTCAGGTCGATGGCCGCCTTCGCCGTGGCGTCGGTGGTCTTGCGGCTCGTGTACTGGTGGATCAGGCCGGTGGTCTTGGAGCGGGCCCAGATCTCCGGGAGCGCGTCGCCGTTGAGGTCACCGGGGGCGCTCAGGGTCATGTCCTGCCAGTCGGCGTTGCCGAGCAGCATGGGGTCGAGGCCCCGCGGGGTGAGGCTGCCGGTGGCGGTACCGAAGTACAGCCAGAGGTTGGCGCCCTCCTTGACGAGCAGGTCGGGCTGGTCGTCCTCGCCGATCACGCCGTCCAGGTTGTCGTCGTTCACGCTGCCGATGGCCACGGCCTGCTGGGCCTGGGCCCAGTGGTTGTCCTCGGCGTACCGGGTCTTCAGCTCCACCCGGGCGGCGTCGCCCGCCTGGAGCTCTCCGTCGCCGGCTCCCAGGTAGGCGTACAGCATGTTGGTGTTGGGGTCGGCGTCCGAGGGCTTCAGGACGACGAGGTCCTCGTAGAAGTCACCGCCGTTCCAGCTGCCCCACTGGGTCAGCGACACGGCGTTGCCGAAGCTGCTCTCCTTGACCTGGCGGGGCTCGCCGAACGTGCCGACGCCCTTGCCGGGCACCATCCACAGGCGGCCGGCGCCCTGGTCCATGCTCCAGATGTCGGTCGCGCCGTCACCGTTGACGTCGCCGTGCTTGTCGCGTTCGAGCGGGCGCTTGGCGTAGAAGAGGTAGGCCGTGGCGTCGGAGCGGTTGCCCGCCGCGTCCAGGCTCCAGACGAAGAGGGACTGGGGACCGGCGGCCGTCGGGGTGTACTTGATCACCGCCGAACCACCCGGGGTGGTCGTGGTGACCGTACGTGGGGTGGGGTCGTCGATCGTCGTCCACTGGTACCGGGTGACGTCGAGGACGCCGTTGGCCGTCAGGGTGAAGGTGCCCTCGGTACGCGCGAACGTGGGGTTGTCGGGATTGTCCGCGGGGTACTGCACCGAGGTGACGCCCGGGGCCTTGCTGGGACGGGTGTGGTCGATGCTGAACGCGCACTGCCCGGCCCACGGGCCGGCGCCCGACGCGTCGAGACCCCGCACGTCCCACCGGTAGTTCGTGCCGGTGAGCTGGGAGGCGGGGATCCGCAGGAGGGCGACGTTGCCGTTGGCGACGTCGACCTTGGCGGTCTTGAGGGTGCCGCCGTAGTTCTCCGGGTTCCAGTAGTGGAACTCGGCCTTCAGGGCGTTGTCCTCGGCGTCGCTGATGCGGGCGCTCAGCACGACCTCGTCCGACGTGCCCATCTGGCCGCCGGTGCAGGCCACGTACGGGTTGATCGAGCGCGCGGCCGGAGGGTACGGCAGGGTGTTGAACTGGGTGGAGATGCGGGCGCTGTCCGGGTTCATCTTGCGCCAGGAGACGTCGACCGTGTCCGTGGCGGACTTCAGGCCCATGGTCCAGGCGGGCCAGTTCCAGCGGGCCGCGTCCGCGACCGCGGAGGTCACCTTCAGCTCGATGGTGTCGCTGTCGCCGGGGCAGTTGCGGCCGCCGTAGGACTGGCCGGAGGCGTCCACCAGACGCGACCAGTTGGGCTGGTTGTTCCAGGTGGTGGACCGGGTGATGGTGCCGGTGTCCCAGATCTGGATGTCGCCGGAGTTGCAGCTCCAGGAGCCGGCCGACTTCTGCTGGATGCGGAAGGTGGCGTCGAGGATCTGCTTGCCGTGGAGCTCGCCCATCCCGATCTGGAAGAAGGTCTTGGCGCAGACCACCGCGTAGTTCTTGGCGGCGTCCTTGGCGCAGCCGACGCGGGCGTCGTTGCTGAGGGTGCCGCCGTTCCAGTAGTTGGTGTCGGCGGAACCGGAGATCGCGTTGTGCTTGTAGGCGACCGCCCAGGCCGACTTCCAGTCGTCGCGCCACACCGGGTCGATGACGACGGGGAAGGCGGTGTCGGGGGCCGTCAGGAGCTTGCGGTCCGTGGTGAGGGTGAGCTTGTCGCCCTTCAGCTCGACGCCGAGGTCGGCCTGCCGGCTGCCGAGGTCGATGCCGTCGACGGCGCGCGCGCCGCCGGCGGCCGCGGGGGCGGGGGCGGGGGCCGGGGCGTCCGCCGCCGGGGCCTGGGCGCCCGCGGTGGTCTTCGCGGTGGACTCGGCGAGCGACTTGGCGGTGGGAGCCGCGGGTGCCGTGGCAGGGGCCGCGGACCGGTCGGCGCCCGAGTCCCACATCTGGGGCTTGGCGGAGCTGAACAGGGTCTTGCCCGCGGGGTCGACGGCCTGGAGCTCGCCGTTCGCGTCCTTGCGGACGGTGACGCCGTTGCCCTTGAGCCCGAAGTTGAGCGAGGCGAGGGCCGGGTTGGCCGCGGCCTCACGGGTCTTGACGACCAGCTGGTGCGAGAAGCCGGTGGCGTCCGCGGCGACCCGCAGGTCCACGCCCTTGATGACGTCGGCGTAGGTGGCGCTGTTCCCGTCCAGCGTCGGCGCCGGGAGCGGCGTCGGCCAGGTCAGGGTGACGTCGCGGCCGTCCTTGCGCAGAGTGGCCAGCGGGGCGTTGCCGCCGCCGGAGAAGGTGAGCTCGCTGCGGGTCGCCTTGGGCGCGATCCGGCCGTCCTTCAGCTTCTTCAGGCCGGTGTCCACCGGCACGAGCTTGCCGTCGCGGTAGACGCGCGTCGGCACCAGCGACCGCTCGGAGTTGAAGGTCCCGTCCGGGTTGGCCCAGATCTCCTCGTCCTCGGAGCGCTGCGAGGTGATCTCGACGGGCTTGCCGGTGCGCTTGGCCTCGGCGGTCGCCTTGGCCGTGAGTTCCGCCTCGGTGGGCGTCGCCGCCTTGGACTTCTGGGTCGTGGGGGCGTTGGGTGCTGCGGCCGCGACGGCGGGAACCGCGCTGCCGATCAGGGTGGCGACCAGGGCGGTCGCCAGGGTGAGTGCCGGCGCCCTGCGGGACGGCGGTCCGGCGACGCGCGGGCGCGTCGGGAAGGGTCTCACTGACTGAGTCCTCGGGGGTCGGTTTCGGCGGATCCCGCGGGAATGGCCGAAAACAATCGGTCGAGCCTTGCGCCAATGGCCGATTTTCGGCGCCTTCTTTGGCGAGAGGTCGTCTGCGTTCGATTGATTTGTAGCAGCCGACCGAGGCTACACGCGAAGGTAACCCCCTCCCAAGCGCGTTCTGCGACCCCTTTATCAGATGGGCGCGCGGAATTAGAAATTCCGAATATCGCAGTCCGCATAGCGCCGTGACCAGCACAGACGTCAGGGGCCCTGACTTCCGAAAAACCGCCCCATTTTCGGGACGGGTATGGCCCACTGTTAGGTTCAGCGCGATTACCCCATAGCGCGGAAACCTGTGAGCCGCGCCGTCAGATCCGGAGTGTTCGAATTTTGAAAAGTTCCCAGGCGCACTTCATGCGTGCGCCTTTGAGACGTGTCTGGCGGTGGCCGATACCCCTGCTGGCCGTCGCCATGATGACGACGGGGCTCACCGCCCTGGACGCGGCAGCCGCCACCGGGCCCTCGCTGCCCGGCAAGCAGAAGCTGACCAAGGTCAACGGCGAGCCGGTCAAGGGCAAGCCCGCGGCCGGGCCCGCCGAGTCGCAGACCAAGGCCTGGAAGGGCGCCCCGAAGGTCGCCTGGCCCGCCGCGGGCTCGGCCGAGGTCACGCTGCCGGCCGCCGCGGCCGCATCGGTCACCCCCCTGAAGTCCGCCTCCAGCTCGGCCTTCGGGGTCTTCGCCCCGGGGATCGCGGTGCCCGGCCGCGGGGTCAAGGCGGGCACGCTCCCCGTCTCGGTCTCCGCCGCGGGTCCCGCGAAGGCGCCCGCCGCCCTCCAGCGCTCGGCGGGCGCGGCGGCGGCTCCGGCCGCCGGCGCTCCGGCCGCCGGCGCTCCCACCGACGTCAAGCTGAAGGTCGACCTGCTCGACCAGGCCGCCGCCAAGCGGGCCGGCCTGGCGAACAGCGTGCTCCTCTCGGTCGACCGCACCGACGCGGGCGCTTCGGCCGCACCGGTCTCGGTGGAGCTCGACTACGCCGCGTTCAAGAACGCGTACGGCGGCAGCTGGGGCTCCCGCCTGCGCTTCACGGCGATCCCTACGTGTGCGCTGACCACCCCGCAGCTGGCGCAGTGCCAGGGCAGCCGCCCGGTCACCACGCGCAACGACCCGGAGACCGGCAGGCTCGTCGCCACCTTCGACGCCCCGGCCAAGACCGCCCCGGCCGCGGCCACGGGCAAGTCCTTCCTGTCGGCGCCCGCCGCGGGCCCGGCCGCCGCCACCGCGTCCAGCGCGATGACGCTGGCCGCGTCCCCGGGCGCCGACGGCGCCAACGGCACGTACAAGGCCACCTCCCTGAGCCCGTCGGGTTCCTGGCAGGCCGGCGGCTCCGCGGGTGACTTCTCCTGGTCCTACCCGCTGGACATCCCCGCCTCCCTGGGCGGTCCGAGCCCGTCGCTGTCGCTGGGCTACTCCAGCTCCAACATCGACGGCCGCACCAACGCCTCGGCGCAGCAGACCTCCTGGGTCGGCGACGGCTGGGACCTGGCCTCGAACTACATCGAGCGGGGCTACGTCCCGTGCAGCCAGGACAAGCGCAAGGACTCCGGGTACAACAACCCGAAGGACGACACCGGCGACCTGTGCCACGGCGCGCCGATGGTCACGATGTCCCTGAACGGCGGCTCCACGCAGCTGGTCCTGGACGACACGACCAAGAAGTGGCGCCCCGCCAAGGACGACGGCTCGCGCATCGAGCTGCTCCAGGGCGCGCAGAACGGCGACAAGGAGGGTGACCACTGGCGGTTCACCAACCCGCAGGGCATCCAGTTCTACTTCGGTCTGAACAAGCTCGCGGGCTGGGCGACGGGCAAGCCCGTCACCAACTCCACCTGGAACGTCCCGGTCTACGGCAACCACCCCGGTGAGCCCTGCTACACCGCCGTGTTCGCCGACGCCGTCTGCGACCAGGCGTACCGCTGGAACCTCGACTACGTCGTGGACCCGCGCGGCAACGCGATGACGTACTGGTACCAGAAGGAGGTCAACCACTACGGCTCGAACTACAAGATCGCGGGCGGTTCGACCGCCCGCGCGTACGACCGGTCCGGCTGGCTCGACCACATCTCGTACGGTCTGCGCAGCGACAACCTGTTCGCCAGCGCCCCGGCCCAGGTGAACTTCAAGGTCGCCGAACGCTGCCTCACCACGACGACGTTCGACTGCGACCCGGCGAAGCTCAAGCCGGAGGTCGACTGGACCATCGCCAAGGAGTGGCCCGACACCCCCGGCGACCAGCTGTGCGCCGCGGGCGAGGAGTGCAAGGGCCGGTTCACCCCGACCTTCTTCACCCGCAAGCGGCTGACCGAGGTCAGCACCTTCGTGTGGAACGGCACCGCGCACAAGCCGGTCGACACCTGGGCGCTGACCCAGACCTTCCCGATGACCGGTGACGGCACGGACTACCCGCTGTGGCTCGCCGAGATCAAGCACTCCGGCAAGAACGGCGCCCAGATCGACCTGCCGCCGGTGAAGTTCCGCGGCAAGCAGCTCGACAACCGTGTGGACGGCCTGGGCGACGGCAAGCCCGCCTACAAGCGCTACCGCATCGAGGCGATCGACACCGAGACCGGCTCGACGATCCTCGCGCACTACAAGGACACCCAGTGCCGGGCCGCCGACCCGCGCGTGATGCCGGCCTCGCCGGAGACCAACACGCTGCGCTGCTTCCCGGTGGTCTCGGAGCTGCCGGATCCCACCGATCCGGCGCACGAGAGGAAGATCTACTCCACCGACTGGTTCCACAAGCACGTCGTGGACTGGGTCCAGGAGGACGACCGCAACGGCAACTCGCCGTCGCGGCGCACCGAGTACGAGTTCCTCGGAAACCCGGCGTGGGCGTTCGACGACGAGACCGAGATGATGCGTCCCAAGACGCGCACCTGGTCCCAGTGGCGCGGCTACGAGCGGGTCCGTACGTACATCGGCGCGGCTCCGGACAAGCGCTCGATGACCGAGACCCTCTTCTTCCGCGGCCTCGACGGCGACCGCCTCGCCCCCGCGGGCGGTACCCGGTCGGTCAAGGTCAAGGACTCCGAGGGCGTCGAGATGGCGGACCACCGCCTCTTCGCCGGCCAGACCCGCGAGGTCCTGGCGTACAACGGCGAGGGCGGCGCCCTGGAGGCGGCCACGACGTACACCCCGTGGCTCCACGGCCCCACGGCGACCCGCCTGCGCAAGGGCGAGACGGCCGAGGAGGACATCGAGCCCCAGCAGTCCTTCGTCCAGCAGACCACGGGCGTCAACTCCCGCATCCTGCTGTCGGACGGGCGCGGCTGGCGCCGTACGGCGATGAAGACGGAGTACGACACCCGCGGCTTCGCGCAGTCGGTGTCGAACCTCGGCGACGTCGCCGACCCGTCCGACGACAGCTGCTCCCGCTACTGGTACGACGCGGACGAGACCCGCTGGATCATCGCCCGCCAGAAGCGGGTGGAGACGGTCGCCAAGGCCTGTGACGCCATCGGCGTGCAGCGCCCGGCGGACGTCACCTCGGACGTCCGGATGAACTACGACGCGGCCGGCAACGTGCAGTCGACCGAGTCGCTGACCGGATACTCCGGCACGACCCCGCTCTACCAGGTGGACGGCAGCGCGACCTTCGACGCGTACGGCCGCCCGAAGACCAGCACGGACGTCTTCGGCAAGACCACGAAGCTGGACTACACCCCGGCCTCGGGCCAGATCGTCACCAAGGTCGTCACCACCAACTCCGTCGGTCACACCCAGACCACGGAGACCGACCAGGGCCGCGGCTCGATCCTGGCCAAGCAGGACACCAACGGCCGCCGCCAGGTCATGCAGTACGACGCGCTGGGCCGTCTGACGAAGGTGTGGTCGCCGTCCCGCAGCCCGGCGACCAAGTCGCCGAACGGCATGTTCTCGTACGACGTCCGCACCGACGGTCCGGTCGTCATCACCAACAAGGCGCTGCTGGACGACGGCACCTACCGCACCAGCTACGACATCTACGACAGCAGCCTGCGGATCCGCCAGACCCAGATGGAGGCGCTGGGCGGTGGTCGGGTCATCTCGGACACCTTCTACAACAGCCTGGGCCAGGTCTGGAAGTCCAACGGCGCCTACTACACGGCCGGTACGGCCTCGGCCGTGCAGTTCGCCCCGAACGACAACGAGGTCCCGTCCTCGACGGTGACCGAGTACGACGGCTCGGGCCGCTCGACCGCCCAGATCTCGCGCAAGCTCGGTGTGGAGACCTCCCGTACGACCACCTCGTACGGCGGCGACAACATCACCGTCGACCCCCCGAAGGGCGAGACCCCGACGCGGGCCTTCCTGGACGGCGCGGGCCGCAAGACGGAGCTGCGCTTCTTCAAGTCGGACTCCCCGACGGGCGCGTACGACAAGACGCTGTACACCTACAACCAGCGCGGCATGCTGGAGTCGGTCGTCAACCAGGCGGGCGACAAGTGGGGCTTCGAGTACGACCTGCGTGGTCGCCAGACGAGGCAGTCGGACCCCGACAAGGGCGCGACGACCATGACCTACGGCAAGGGCGACCGGATTGAATCGGTAACCGATGCACGCGGCAAGGTCACTGCGCCCGAGTACGACGCCCTCGGTCGGATGATCGCGGTGCACGAGGGCTCGGTGACGGGTCCCAAGCTGACCTCCACCACGTACGACACTCTGCCGGGTGCCATCGGCCTTCCGGTGGCCGCAACGCGTTACGTGGACGGCAAGGCGTACACCCAAGAGGTGACGGCATACGACACCGAGTACCGCCCGACGGGTACGAAGATCACTATCCCGTCCTCGGAGGGAGCCCTTGGCGGTACGTACCAGTTCAGCACCGGCTACCGGCCCAACACCGGTCTGACCGAGTGGACGGAGCAGCCCGCCGTGGCCGGCTTGCCCATCGAGCTCACCGAGATGCAGTACAACCACTTTGAGCTGCCCACGATGATGGGCATCGAGGGGCAGACGTTCGTCGACAAGGTCGACTACTCGCCCATGGGCGACGTGCTGCGCACCTACGCCGGTCCTGCTGGCTCCCAGGTGTACACGACGAACTTCTACGACGAGCAGACGCGCCGCCTCACGCGGACCGTCAACGACAAGGAGCAGTCGCCCAGCCGGATCAACGACACGTCGTTCAACTACGACGCCATCGGTAACATCCTCAAGATCACCGACAAGGAGGGTCCGACCGCCACTGCGGACGTGCAGTGCTTCGCGTACGACTACCTGCGCCGGATGAACGAGGCCTGGACAGCCACGGACGACTGCGCGGCCCAGCCGAACGCGTCCGGTCCCGGTTCCAGGCCCCAGGTCGGCGGCCCGAACCCGTACTGGAGCTCGTACAGCTTCGACGCGGCCGGCAACCGCACCAAGGACGTCCAGCACTCCCCCACCGGTGACATCACCAAGGACGTCACCCGCGCGTACGCCTACGGAACTCCCGGACAGGCTGCCGCCAATGGGCTGAAGAAGGTCGACACCACCGGACCGGGCGGTTCGCGCACCGAGTCGTACACGTACGACGCGGCGGGCAACACCAAGACGCGGACCATACAGGGCGACACGCAGACCCTGGATTGGAACAGCACCGGCCAGCTAGAAAAGGTCACGCAGGGAACGGACTCCACCGGATTCGTCTACGACGCCGGCGGCAACCGCCTGATCAAGCGTGACAAGACCGGCACCACCTTGTACCTGCCGGGCACCGAGGTCAAGCTGACGGCGGCGGGCAAGCTGGAGGGCACGCGCTATTACGCCCACCCGGCCGGCCCGACGATGGTCAAAACGGCCAAGGACGGCGTGATCTCCACGTCTTACCTGATGGGCGATCAGAACGGCACTGCGACCACCGCGGTCGACACCAAGACCTCGGCGGTCACCCGCAGGAAGTTCACGCCGTACGGCGAGGTCCGCGGAGCAGCCCCTTCGCTGTGGCCCGGCAAGAAGGGTTTCGTCGGCGGCGAGGTGGACGAGTCCATCGGGACGGTACATCTGGGCGCTCGCGAGTACGACCCCGCAACGGGCCGGTTCCTGTCGGTCGACCCTGTGGTCGACTACGACGAGCCCAAGCAGCAGAACCCGTACGTCTACGCAAACAACTCGCCGGTGACGTTCAGCGACCCCAGCGGCCTGTCGATCGCGCCTCCCACGATGCCGATCAAGGACTTCTCGGACGCGGAGGCCGCCTGGGCCAACATGATCCAGGGCAAGAGCGCCCTGGACATCGCGCTCGAAGTCGCCATGGGCATCCTGAAGGACGTCTCGGGCTACAACGACATCCGCGACTGCCTGGGCGGCGACTGGGGCGCATGCGCTGGCCTCGCCTTGGACGCGGCACTTCCCTTCGCAGGCCGTGCCAAGCGCATCATCAAGGCACTGGACCGGGCCTGGGAGGCCTTCAACAGCTGGTCGCAGAAACTCTCGCTGGCACGCGACATCCTCAGGCGGGTCGAGCGCTACCAGCAGGCGATGGCCAAGTACGCCGAGGACCTGGCCGAGTGGAAACGCCAGATAGAGGAAGCCGCCGAGCGAGCGAGAAAGCTGGAGGAAGAAGCCGCGGCGGCTCGAAGAGCCGCCCAGGAGGCAGCAGCCGCAGCCGCCAAGAAGGCCGACGAGGCCAAGGCGACGGCTGCCAAGCAGGGCAAGTCTTCTGCGACGAAGTCCAAGAAGGCCGACGACGACGGCAAGGCGTCGAAGTCCTCCGAGACGAAGAAGGGCGACGCCCCGAAGAAGTCGGACGGTAAGGACTCCGACAGCGGCGGTTCTGAGAAGGGAACCTGCAATAGCTTCCTTCCCGGCACGAATGTCCTCATGGCAGACGGCTCGTCGAAGCCCATCGAGGACGTCGCCATCGGCGACGAGGTCGTGGCCGCCAATGCCGACTCCGGTGCCACCACGGCTCAGCCGGTCGTCGCGCAAATCATCGGCGAGGGCCAGAAGAACCTGGTCCAGATCACGATCGACACCGATGGCGCAAAGGGCGACGCGACCGAATTCCTGACCGCGACCGACGGCCATCCGTTCTGGGTCCCGGCTCTGGACCAGTGGCTCAAGGCCACCGACCTCACGGCCGGTCAATGGCTCCAGACCTCGGCGGGTACCTGGGTTCAGGTCACCGAGGTCAAGCGGTGGACTCAGCAGAATAAGGTCCGCAACCTCACCGTCGCGAGCGAGCACACCTACTACGTGCTGGCAGGCTCGACTCCGGTACTGGTTCACAACTGCGACAACCGGCCCGACTTCAATTCCACCCAGTCGGCAAACGACCACTACGCCAAGCACGTCAAGGGCGTCGACGTCCGCCGCAAAAAGGGCAAACAGCGTGAACCGAAGGCTGTCGAAGCCGACATGCCGGAGTTCGATCACATGGGCGGTAAGCGCGCCTACCGGGAAGCGGCCCGTGACTTCATGAGCGGGGACGGCCCCGACGGTTCCATCTCGGTGCGGACTTCGAGCGGTGGTATGCACCGGTTCGATCCGGCCACTGGATACTATGGATACCTCAACAGCGGCGGAAGCATTTCTACCTTCTTCCGACCTCAAGAGGGCCTGTCATACTTCCGGCGATGGACCATGAAGGACAAATGATGTTGTTTCTCAACCGGTACCGGGCAGTCCTCGAAAGATCTGGCCGCCGCGGCCCTACCACTCCGTCTCGAGCGATCGAGATGTGGGAGGAATTCGTCCAGGACTGCCGGGACGGCTATGAAGCAACCCTGTTTGAATACTGGGACGAAATCTCTATTAGGAGATTCCTACAATCCCTGCTCGACGATCCGGCGGGCCGCGCAACCCCTGAAATCAAATGGTTCGCGGCCGAAGTCCATCGAATTGACGATGAATTCAGGAAGGTCATCCGAGGAGGATTCAACGTTCCCGGCGACCGGAGTTGGTGGGAGTCGACACTCCCCAGGCTGGGAGGCGAGGAAATAGCGAGGAACGTGAAGGACCTGTACGGCTTCGAGATGGAAACCGTCTAGCGCGCCAGAAAGTGAGGGGCCGGCCCGGTCGCGGGCCGGCCCCTTGCTGCTCAATCGGGTCTCCCGGCCGAGCCGCGTCAGCGCCGCCGCATGTCCGCCACCCGGGCCCGCTCCCGCTCCCGCTCCCCCGGCTCCGACAGCGGCGAGGTGCTGCGCAGCTGGGCCGTCGCGCCGCCGCGGCGCTGGACCGGGAGGGGGGTGTCGCGGCGGGGCCTGCGGCCCGGCGGGATTCCGTCCCCGGACGCCGTGCCCGGCATGCCCGAGCCCGCCACCGTGATCTGGACGCCCTGGTCCGCCAGGGCCTGGAGCTCCGTGGCCGCGCGGTCGTCGTGCGGCGGGGGTTCGTCCGTGACCAGGCGGGTCATGACGTCCGTCGGCACCGTCTGGAACATCGTGTCGGTGCCCAGCTTCGTGTGGTCCGCCAGGACCACCACCTCCGCCGCCGCCTGGACCAGCGCGCGGTCCACGCTCGCCGACAGCATGTTGGACGTCGACAGGCCGCGCTCGGCGGTCAGACCGCTGCCCGACAGGAAGGCGCGGGAGACCCGCAGCCCCTGGAGGGACTGCTCGGCGCCGCTGCCGACGAGGGCGTAGTTGGACCCGCGCAGGGTGCCGCCGGTCATCACCACCTCCACCCGGTTGGCATGGGCCAGCGCCTGGGCGACGAGCAGCGAGTTGGTGACGACGGTCAGTCCGGGCACCCGGGCGAGCCGGCGGGCCAGCTCCTGGGTCGTGGTGCCCGCGCCGACGACGACGGCCTCGCCCTCTTCGACGAGGGAGGCCGCGACATCGGCGATGGCGGTCTTCTCCGCCGTCGCGAGATGGGACTTTTGCGGAAAGCCGGACTCCCGCGTGAAACCGCCCGGCAAGACCGCACCGCCGTGCCGGCGGTCGAGGAGTCCTTCGGCCTCCAGTGCCCGCACGTCACGCCGTACGGTCACTTCGGAGGTCTGGACGACGCGGGCGAGCTCCCGGAGCGATACCGCTCCGTTGGCCCGCACCATTTCGAGGATCAATTGGCGACGTTCTGCAGCGAACACGAAACTGACAGTAACCCCAACGACCGTCTACTTTCAGCTCCTTGCGCCGATACACCGAAGTTGTCCGTACGGGGGGACGACTAGTGGTATACGCGGCAGGACGGTTGCGTGAACGACCGGCCACGGGACGGCGTCCCGCCCCAAACCCCCTGCACCACGCGGCGGTTACGCCTCCCCGGCGGCCTTCCGCGTGTGCAGCTGGCGGGCCACCTCGGCGATCGAGCCCGACAGCGAGGGGTACACGGTGAACGCGTTTGCGATCTGCTCGACGGTCAGATTGTTGTCGACCGCGATCGAGATGGGGTGGATGAGCTCGCTCGCGCGCGGGGAGACGACCACGCCGCCCACCACGATCCCGGTGCCCGGACGGCAGAACATCTTCACGAAGCCGTCGCGGATGCCCTGCATCTTGGCCCGCGGGTTGCGCAGCAGCGGCAGCTTCACCACCCGTGCGTCGATCTTGCCGGCGTCCACGTCGGCCTGGGTGTAGCCGACGGTGGCGATCTCCGGGTCGGTGAAGACGTTCGAGGAGACCGTCTTCAGGTTCAGCGGGGCCACCGCGTCGCCGAGGAAGTGGTACATAGCGATGCGGCCCTGCATCGCCGCGACCGACGCGAGCGCGAAGACGCCCGTGACGTCACCGGCGGCGTACACGCCCGGTGCGGAGGTGCGCGACACCTTGTCCGTCCAGATGTGGCCGGAGTCCTTGAGCCGGACGCCGGACTCCTCCAGGTTCATGTTCTTAGTGTTGGGGATCGCGCCGACCGCCATCAGGCAGTGCGTGCCGCTCAGCACGCGGCCGTCGGAGAGGGTGACCTCCACCCGGTCGCCCACCCGCTTGGCGGACTCGGCGCGCGAACGGCCCACGACGTTCATGCCGCGGCGCCGGAACACGTCCTCCAGCACGGCGGCCGCGTCGGGGTCCTCGCCCGGCAGCACGCGGTCGCGGGAGGAGACCAGGGTCACGCGGGAGCCGAGGGCCTGGTACGCGCCGGCGAACTCGGCGCCGGTCACACCGGAGCCGACCACGATGAGCTCCTCGGGGAGCTCGTCGAGGTCGTAGACCTGGGTCCAGTTCAGGATGCGCTCGCCGTCGGGCATCGCGTCGGGGATCTCGCGGGGGGTGCCGCCGGTGGCGATCAGTACGGCGTCGGCGGTCAGGATCGTCTCGGACCCGTCGGCGGCGGTGACGATGACGTCCCGCGTGCCGTCGATGCCCTGCGGCCCGCCGAGCTTGCCGCGGCCGCGCACCACGCGGGCACCGGCCCGGGTGACGGAGGCGGTGATGTCGTGCGACTGGGCGAGCGCGAGGCGCTTGACGCGCCGGTTCACCTTGCCGAGGTCCACGCCGACGACGCGCGCGGCCTGCTCCAGGGGCGGGGTGTCGTCCGCGACGACGATGCCGAGCTCCTCGTACGACGAGTCGAAGGTCGTCATGACCTCGGCGGTCGCGATGAGCGTCTTGGACGGTACGCAGTCGGTCAGGACCGAGGCCCCGCCCAGGCCGTCGCAGTCGACGACGGTCACCTCCGCGCCGAGCTGGGCCCCTACCAGGGCCGCCTCGTACCCGCCGGGTCCGCCGCCGATGATCACGATCCGGGTCACGAAAACTCCGCCTCACGTCTACCCGGCCGGCTGCCGCCCCGGCCGGTGTTCCGGGGGGTCTCCCCGGGGGATGCATTCCGTGCTCCATTCTCCCGCACGCGCCGAGGTGCTTCGCGCCCGGTCCCGCCATCCGTGCGCGACGCGGTCCCGCCGTCCGTGCACCGCCCGTCCGCGCCATCCGTGCGCCGCCCGCTCCGCGCCATCCGTGCGCCACCCGCTCCGCGCCGTCCGTGCACCCTCCGGGCACGCCGCATCGGCCACCCCTCCCGTACCCTCGACCTCATGTCGCTCTACGCCGCGTACGCCGGCAACCTCGACCCGCGGCTGATGACGCGCCGCGCCCCCCATTCGCCGCTGCGCGGCACGGGCTGGATCAACGACTGGCGGCTGACCTTCGGCGGCGAGCAGATGGGCTGGGAGGGCGCGCTCGCCACGATCGTGGAAGCCCCGCGCCACCAGGTCTTCGTCGCCCTGTACGACATCGCGCCGCTGGACGAGGACTCGATGGACCGCTGGGAGGGCGTCGGGCTCGACATCTACCGGCGCATGCGGGTGCGCGTGCACACGCTGGACGGCGAGGAAGCCGCCTGGTGCTACGTGCTCAACGGCTACGAGGGCGGCCTGCCCTCGGCGCGCTACCTGGGCGAGATCGCCGACGCCGCCGAGTCCGCCGGCGCCCCGCACGACTACGTGATGGAGCTGCGCAAGCGCCCCTGCTGAGCGCTCCGGCCCCGCCCCACGGGTCCCGTACGCCCCTCCGCCCCCGCCGGGACGATTCGGCGGAAACGACAAGGCAACGATCCGAACACCGTGAGCTGTGCCATCTACGCGCGTAGGCCGAGAGCGGCTACGCTCTTCCGCGTGAACGCATCTGTTACCGACCCCTTCGCCGACGCCGCAGCCGCAGCGGCCCGACTGCGCGAGCTGACCGGCGCGGAAACCCACGACGTCGCCCTCGTCATGGGCTCCGGCTGGGCTCCCGCCGCAGAGGCGCTCGGCGCGCCCGAGGCCGAGTTCCCGGTCACCGAGCTGCCCGGCTTCCCGCCCCCCGCCGTCGAGGGCCACGGCGGCAAGATCCGCTCGTACAAGATCGGCGACAAGCGCGCGCTGCTCTTCCTCGGCCGGACCCACTACTACGAGGGCCGCGGCGTCGCCGCCGTCGCCCACGGCGTACGCACCGCCGTCGCCGCCGGCTGCAAGACCGTCGTCCTGACCAACGGCTGCGGCGGTCTGCGCGAGGGCATGAAGCCCGGCCAGCCGGTGCTGATCAGCGACCACCTCAACCTCACGGCCACCTCGCCGATCGTCGGCGCGAACTTCGTGGACCTCACCGACCTCTACTCGCCGCGCCTGCGCGCGATGTGCAAGGAGATCGACGAGACCCTCGAAGAGGGCGTCTACGTGCAGTTCCCCGGCCCGCACTACGAGACCCCGGCCGAGATCAACATGATCCGCGTCATGGGCGCCGACCTGGTCGGCATGTCCACCGTGCTGGAGGCCATCGCCGCCCGCGAGGCCGGCGCCGAGGTGCTCGGCATCTCCCTGGTCACCAACCTGGCGGCGGGCATCTCCGGCGAGCCGCTGAACCACGAAGAGGTGCTCCAGGCCGGCCGTGACTCGGCCGCGCGCATGGGCACGCTGCTGACCCAGGTCCTCGCCCGCATCTGAGGCATCGGCACCGTACGAGAGACAAGGCGGAAGTAGTGCAGGAACAGGACGACCTGATCACCCGGGCCCAGGCCTGGCTGGCGGAGGACCCGGACCCGCAGACCGCGGCCGAGCTCGCCGCGCTCATCGAGGCGGGCGACACGGCGGAGCTCGCGGACCGGTTCTCCGGCACCCTGCAGTTCGGCACCGCCGGCCTGCGCGGCGAGATCGGCGCGGGCCCGATGCGGATGAACCGCAGCGTGGTCATCCGGGCCGCGGCGGGCCTGGCGGCCTACCTCAAGGCCCAGGGCCACGACGGCGGCCTGGTCGTCGTCGGCTACGACGCGCGGTACAAGTCGCTGGACTTCGCCCGCGACACCGCGGCCGTCATGACGGGCGCCGGGCTGCGCGCGGCCGTCCTGCCCCGCCCGCTGCCCACGCCCGTCCTCGCGTACGCCATAAGGCACCTGGGCGCCGTCGCCGGCGTCGAGGTGACCGCGAGCCACAACCCGCCCCGGGACAACGGCTACAAGGTCTACCTCGGCGACGGCTCGCAGATCGTCTCCCCCGCGGACGCCGAGATCGCCGGGCACATCGCCCGCGTCGGCGCGCTCGCGTCCGTCCCGCGTCCCGCGGACGGCTGGCTGCAGCTCGACGAAGAGGTCCTGGAGGCCTACCTGGCCCGTACGGACGTCGTCCTGACCCCCGGCTCCCCCCGGGGCGTGCGGACCGTCTACACGGCCATGCACGGCGTCGGCAAGGAGGTCGTCATGGCGGCCTTCGCCCGGGCCGGTTTCCCGGCGCCGGTGCTGGTGGCCGAGCAGGCGGAGCCGGACCCGGCCTTCCCGACGGTGGCCTTCCCCAACCCGGAGGAGCCGGGCGCGATGGACCTGGCCTTCGCGAAGGCCGCCGAGGTCCGGCCGGACATCGTGATCGCGAACGACCCGGACGCGGACCGCTGCGCGGTGGCGGTCCCGGACGACGGCGGCTGGCGGATGCTGCGCGGCGACGAGGTCGGCGCGCTGCTGGCGGCGCACCTGGTCCACAAGGGCGCGCGGGGCACCTTCGCGGAGTCCATCGTCTCCTCCAGCCTCCTGGGCCGGATCGCGGAGGCCGCGGGCCTGCCCTACGAGGAGACCCTCACGGGCTTCAAGTGGATCTCCCGCGTACAGGGCCTGCGCTACGGCTACGAGGAGGCGCTCGGCTACTGCGTGGACCCCGAGGGCGTCCGCGACAAGGACGGCGTCACCGCCGCCCTGCTGGTGGCCGAACTGGCCTCGGAGCTCAAGGAGCAGGGCCGCACGCTGACCGACCTGCTGGACGACCTGGCGCTGGCCCACGGCCTGCACGCCACCGACCAGCTGTCGGTCCGCGTCTCGGACCTGTCGGTGATCGCCTCGGCGATGGCCGCGCTGCGCGCGCAGCCCCCGACCTCCCTGGCGGGCCTGCGCGTCACCTCCGCGGAGGACCTGTCGGTCGGCTCGGCCGCCCTGCCCCCGACGGACGGCCTGCGCTACTACCTGGACGGCGACTACAAGGCCCGGGTGATCGTGCGCCCGTCGGGCACGGAGCCGAAGCTGAAGTGCTACCTGGAGGTGGTGGTCCCGGTCCCCGAGGCCTCCGAACTCACCTCCTGCCGCGCCCGGGGCCAGGAGATCCTGGACGCGATCAAGAAGGATCTCGCGGCCGCCGCCGGCATCTAGCCCTCTCGACGCGCCCCTCGCACCCTTCGGTGCCGGGGCACCTCAGGGGCTTCGGCGCGCTGCGCCGGACTCCGTCCGGCGTCCACCCACCCGGGGCCCCGGCCCCCGGCCCGGTCCGGTGGCCTCACCGCCTCCGGGCCGCCGCGCCGGACCCGGTCCGTCGGCCCCCCGAGCCCCGTCCGGCCCGGGGGGCCGTCGCCGCTGCACACAGATGCCCCGCCCGATGAACCCGGGCGGGGCATCTGCGCGTCGTGTCGGCGCTCCCCGAACCACCGGAGGCCGTCGAGAGGGGTGACGCCGTCAGGAGTTGCCCCTCGGGCGGACGATCTCGCCCAGGGTCGCCACCGACTCCGGACGGGAGCGCACCGCCTCCGTGCACTCCCACGCGCGCGGCGGGTCCTCGTCCGGGCCGCCCAGGACCACCGGGCCGCGGCCCTTGGAGACGGCCTCGTTGCCCGCCAGCGTGCACACCAGCTGGGACAGAGCCACCGGCGGCAGGTCCTCCGGCTTGCGGCTGAGGCGCACCGTACCCGCCGGGTCGCCGGAGCGCGGTGCGACCGCCGCCAGTCCGTCCGGGACGCCGGTCGTGAAGCCCGCGTCGCGTTCCTCCGCGCTCGGCGGCCGCTCCAGCGCCTCCAGCAGCGCCTGCGCGACCAGCGCCACGGGGTCGCGCAGGGCCTTCTTCTCGGGTAGCGGAATCACTCGCTCCACGCCCACCAGCTGGGATCCGCAGACCAGTTCCACGGTGGCCCGCAGGCCCTGCGCCCCGCCCTGCCCGCCGGGCTGGGCCGGGGTGTCGCAGGACACCCGGGACGGCGCCGGGCCCACGTCCACCGGCACGGTCGTCGCCCGGATCCCGCACCCCGACGTCGCGCCCAGCGCGACCGAGACGAGCGCGACCAGGACGGCCGGCCGGGCCCTACGCATCGCCGTCACCCGCGATCACCTTCCCCACGTCCACCGGCAGGCGCAGCGTGAACAGCGCACCGCCGCCCGCCACGTTCGCCGCGGTGATGTCGCCGCCGTGGATGTGCGCGTTCTCCATGGCGATCGACAGGCCGAGCCCGCTCCCGTCCGACTTCGGCCGCGACGCGCTCGCCTTGTAGAAGCGGTCGAAGACGTGCGGCAGCACCTCCTCGGGAATGCCCGGCCCGTTGTCCTGGACCGCGATCACCAGCCACTCCCCCTCCACGGCCACCGACACCCGCACGGGCGAGCCGCCGTGCTTGAGCGCGTTGCCGATCAGGTTCGCGAGGATGACGTCGAGACGGCGCGGGTCGAGCCGGGCCACGATGCCCCGCTCGGCGTCGAGTTCGACCGCGTCGAGCCAGGCGCGCGCGTCGATGCAGGCCGTGACCTGGTCGGCGACGTTCACGTCGTCCAGCACCAGCCGGGCCGTCCCCGCGTCGAAGCGGGTGACCTCCATCAGGTTCTCCACGAGGTCGTTCAGGCGCCGGGTCTCGCTGACGACCAGGGCCACCGCCGGTGCGATCATCGGATCGAGGTCGTCGACCTCCTCCTCCAGCACCTCGGACACCGCCGTCAGCGCGGTCAGCGGCGTGCGCAGTTCGTGCGACATGTCCGCGACGAAGCGCCGGCTCGCCTCCTCCCGCGCGCTCATGTCGGCGACCTTCTTCTCCAGCGCCTCCGCCGTCTTGTTGAAGGTGTGCGACAGGTCGGCGAGTTCGTCGGTCCCCGACACGTCCAGCCGGTGGTCCAGTTCGCCCTCGCCCAGGCGCCGCGCCGCGTCACCGAGGCGCTGCACGGGCTTGAGCACGGTCCTGGCCGCCGCCTGCGCGAGCAGCGCGGAGCCGAGCAGCGCGAGGCCGGTCGCGATCGTCAGCGACCAGGCGAGCGCGTTGAGGTCGTCCCGCTCCTGGGCGAGCGACTTGTACATGTAGCCGGTCGGCCCGCCGCCCACGATCCGCGTCCCGCCGACCAGGTACGGGTTGCCGCGCGGCTTCGTCCGCTGCCAGTACATGTGGTAATCGGAGTCGTGGGCCGAGGTCGTCTTCTGCCGGTCGTTCACCGCGTCCTGCAGGGACTTCGGTACGTCGGCCAGCCCGAAGGAGTCGGGGCCGGCCGCGCCGAACACCGGGCGCTCGCCCTTGCCCTCGTGGACCAGCAGCACGCTGTAGCCGGGGCTGCTGCCCGCCATCAGCTCGGCGGTGCGCTGCAGTTCCTCCGGCGTGGGGTCGCCGGGCAGGGCTGCGGCCCGGTTCTGCATCTCCTGCCGGAAGTCGCCGAGCGCGGCGTCCTGGGTACGGGTGAGGACCGCCTCGCGGTTGAGCCAGTACGCGATCCCGGACGCGGAGACCGCGGCCGTCAGGGCCACCAGCGCGAAGACGAACAGGAGCCGCAGCCGCAGGCTGGTCCAGCGCCGGCCCGCGAGCAACGCGCGGATCACTGCGGGGAGTCCAGGCGGTAGCCGACGCCCCGGACGGTACGGATCAGGGTGGGCGAGGACGGCACGTCCTCGACCTTGGCCCGCAGCCGCTGCACGCAGGCGTCGACGAGCCGCGAGTCACCGAGGTAGTCGTGCTCCCACACCAGGCGCAGCAACTGCTGGCGCGACAGCGCCTGCCCGGGCCGGCGGCTCAGTTCGAGCAGCAGCCGCAGCTCGGTCGGGGTGAGCTGGAGGTCCTCGCCGTTCTTGGTCACCGTCATGGCGGCCCGGTCGATGACGAGGGAGCCGAAGCTGGCGGAGTCGCTCGACTCGCGCTCGCCGCGGCGCAGCACGGCCCGGATGCGGGCGTCGAGGACCCGGCCCTGGACGGGTTTGACCACGTAGTCGTCGGCCCCGGACTCCAGGCCCACCACGACATCGATGTCGTCGCTGCGCGCGGTGAGCAGGATGATCGGCAGCTGGTCGGTGCGGCGGATCCTCCGGCACACCTCGAAGCCGTCGATCCCGGGCAGCATCACGTCCAGCACGATCAGATCCGGCCGCTGCTCGCGCAGCAGTTTCAGGCCGTCCTCGCCCGTCGCCGCAGTGGCCACACGGTGACCCTGGCGGGACAGGGAGAGTTCGAGGGCCGTGCGGATGGCGTCGTCGTCCTCGATCAGCAACAGGAAGGGCACGGGCTCATTCTGTCCCATCGGCCGTCCGGAGTTCGACCGTCAGAAGGACGCGATCTTTACGGAGATCTCACACGGGTCGCTGTGACAGGCCTGTGACAGTCGACGGACACCCCGGTTAAGTCCGCCGGGCAGGCTTCTGTCAACGCACAACGGACCGAAGCAGACACACTCCACGACGGGGGGCGCGAGATGAACACGCTGCACAGCACCACCACCAGCGCGATTGTCACGCGGCTGCACGATGTGAACCGCCGGGCGGGTGTCCGTACGGTGGCGGTCGCCCGTCCCCGGCCGGCCCACGTCGTAGCCATTGACGCAAACCAGTACCAGGCGGTTCCCGCACAGTCCGGTCAGCCCGGTCAGTCCGGACAGTCCGCGCCGTCCACCACCCCGTCGGCCACGTCCGAGGCGGAGTTCACGGCGTACGTCCAGGAGCGCCGGGCGGCCCTGTACGCCACGGCCTTCCACCTCACCGGCGACCGTTACGAGGCCGAGGACCTGCTGCAGAGCGCGCTGTTCTCCACGTACCGCGCCTGGGACCGGATCAGCGACAAGGCGGCCGTCGGCGGCTACCTGCGTCGCACCATGACCAACCTGCACATCAGCGCGTGGCGTCGGCGCAAGCTCAACGAGTACCCGACGGAGGAGCTGCCGGAGACGGTCTCCGACACGGACGCGATGCGCGGTACGGAGCTGCGCGCGGTGCTGTGGCAGGCGCTGGCCCGCATCCCGGAGCCGCAGCGCACGATGCTGGTGCTGCGTTACTACGAGGGCCGCACCGACCCGGAGATCGCGGAGATCCTCGGAATCAGCGTCGGCACGGTGAAGTCGAGCATCTGGCGCTCGCTGCGGCGCCTGCGGGACGACGAGGCGCTGAGCTTCGGCGCCGACGAGGCGGAGTCCTTCGAGGAGCTCGTCGCCTGACGGACCAATGGCCGGGGGGCCGTCCCGCGGGGGTGGGACGGTGGCCATGGGGGGAGAAGTGCGGGATCGGTCGGCCGGGGGTCCGACTGGTCCCGCGCTTTGGCGTGTACGGGTCCGGCGGAGCCGTCACCGCCCCGCGGCACTACGCCGGCGCGGCCGTGCGGTGGCGGCCCGCCGCGGCGGCGGCCAGGCGGCCGAGCGCCTCGTCGCGGCCGCAGGCGTGCGCGCCGAGGGCGACGTGGCGGGCCACGATGCCCCGTTCGGCGCACATCAGCCGCCAGCCCCTGCGCAGCAGGAACGGCACCGACTTGCGGCCCTCGCGCAGATCGCGGGCCAGGCGCCGCCGGAAGGTGGTCGACGGCCGCCCGCGCAGGCAGATGGCGTCGGCGAGCAGTCCCAGCTCCCGGCAGCGGGCCACGATGTCCGCGGCGAAGATCCCCTCCGCGATGAACAGCGGGGTGCGGGGGGTGCGGGTGATGTCCAGCGCCTCCGTGCCCGTGCGGGAGCTGGTCGCGATGTCGTAGACCGGGACCTCGGTGCGGCCCGTGCGGCACAGCTCGGCGATGGCCGCGACGGCGACGTCCGCGTCCCACGACGCCGGGGAGTCCCAGTCGATGTCGGAACTGCCCTCGACCGTCGGGAGGGTGGGGTCGTCGCCCTCCTTGTAGAAGTCGTCGAGTCGCAGCACGGGCAGCCCGGAGCGGGCGGCCAGCGAGGATTTTCCGGATCCCGACGGACCGGTCAGCAGGACGACGCGGGTCGGCGAAGGAGAAGAACAGCTCACGGGACACCAGTCTGAACCATTCCCCCGGGTAGGGGATCCTCCCGATGACCGGTTGGTATCCAGGATCACACCTCCACTACGCTGCGTGCGCACGCGACTACGACCTCAGGCGGGAACCCCATGGCACGTCACGCAGCCCCTTCCGTACCGAACCGGCTCCGCAGCGCGGGCCTGACGGTCTCGATGGCCGGCGCGGCCCTGGCGCTCGCCGCCGGCGGTGCGCAGGCCGGTGAGCTCGATGTCCCGGCGGCCCTCGCGGGCGTCACGGACCCGATCGCGAACCTGAAGGTCAATCCGCTGGCCCACACCGGCGTGGACCCGCTCGACAACGGCGTGGGCACCAAGGTCGCGGACTTCCCCGCGGTCGGCACCGGCATGGTCACGGGCGTCCTGACCCAGGGGCCGTCGGTCCGCGAACTGCCCACCGCCGCGGTCACCTCACTGCTCGGGCCGGTGCTCCCCCGGTAGCAGCGGACATGAGAAGGCCCCGACAGCGCGGGGGGACGGCTGTCGGGGCCGGTCTCTGGAGGGCGCTTCGCGCCCCCTCGGGGGGTCCTAGTACGAGGACCCGCCCGCGCCCAGCGAACCCGTGGGGTGCCAGACGGTCTTCGTCTCCAGGAACGCCGTCATGCGGGACGTGCCCGGGTCGGCGGTCCAGTCGTCCACAGGCTGTGGACGCAGGACGCGCTTGAGGTTGTCCGCCGCGGCGATCTCCAGCTCCTTGGCCAGCGCGCTGTCGGCGCCCGCCAGGTCGATCGCGTTGACGTCCTGGTGGGACGCGAGGTGCGGCCCCATCTCGGAGGCCTTGCCGGACAGGATGTTGACCACGCCGCCGGGCAGGTCGGAGGTGGCCAGCACCTCGCCCAGGGAGAGGGCGGGCAGCGGGGCCCTCTCGCTCGCGACGACCACGGCCGTGTTGCCGGTCGCGATCACCGGGGCGATCACGGAGATCAGGCCCAGGAAGGACGAGTCCTGCGGGGCGACGACCGTGACGACACCGGTCGGCTCGGGGGTGGAGAGGTTGAAGAACGGGCCCGCGACCGGGTTGGCCCCGCCCACGATCTGGCCGATCTTGTCGGTCCAGCCCGCGTACCAGACCCAGCGGTCGATGGCCGCGTCGACGACGGCGCCGGCCTTGGACTTGGACAGGCCCTCGGCCTCGCCGACCTCGCGGACGAACTGCTCGCGGCGGCCCTCCAGCATCTCGGCGATGCGGTAGAGGATCTGGCCGCGGTTGTAGGCGGTCGCGCCCGACCAGCCGCCGAAGGCCTTGCGGGCCGCGACGACCGCGTCCCGGGCGTCCTTGCGCGAGGACAGCGGCGCGTTGGCCAGCCAGTTGCCCTTGGAGTCCGTCACCTCGTACACCCGGCCGCTCTCGGAGCGGGGGAACTTGCCCCCGACGTACAGCTTGTAGGTCTTGAAGACGTTCAGACGCGTGGTCGTCGACTCGACGGTTCCCATTAGCGCTCACCCTTCGGGTTCGACGGGGCGAGGTAGCCCTCCAGGCCGTGGCGACCGCCCTCGCGGCCGAAGCCCGACTCCTTGTACCCGCCGAAGGGCGAGGTCGGGTCGAACTTGTTGAACGTGTTGGCCCACACCACACCCGCGCGGAGCTGGTTCGCGACCGCGAGGATGCGCGAGCCCTTCTCCGTCCAGATGCCGGCGGACAGGCCGTACTGGCTGTTGTTGGCCTTGGCCACGGCCTCGTCGGGCGTGCGGAAGGTCAGCACGGACAGCACCGGGCCGAAGATCTCGTCGCGGGCGACGGTGTGCGCCTGGGTGACGTTCGTGAAGAGCGTCGGGGCGAACCAGTAGCCGGCGGACGGCAGCTCGCACGCCGGGGACCAGCGCTCGGCGCCCTCGGCCTCGCCGGTCTCGGCGAGCGCGGTGATGCGGGCGAGCTGCTCGGCGGAGTTGATCGCACCGATGTCGGTGTTCTTGTCGAGCGGGTCACCGAGGCGCAGCGTGGAGAGGCGGCGCTTGAGCGAGTCCAGCAGCTCGTCGTGGATCGACTCCTGGACCAGCAGGCGCGAGCCCGCGCAGCAGACCTGGCCCTGGTTGAAGAAGATGCCGGTGACGATGCCCTCGACGGCCTGGTCGATGGGCGCGTCGTCGAAGACGATGTTGGCGCCCTTGCCGCCCAGCTCCAGCGTGACCTTCTTGTCGGTGCCGGCGACCTGGCGGGCGATGGCCTTGCCGACCGCCGTCGAGCCGGTGAAGGCGACCTTGTCGACGTCCGGGTGCTCGACGAGGGCCGCGCCCGCGTCGCCGTAGCCGGTGAGGATGTTGACGACGCCCTTGGGCAGGCCCGCCTGGCGGCAGATGTCCGCGAAGAACAGGGCGGAGAGCGGGGTCGTCTCGGCGGGCTTGAGCACGACCGTGTTGCCGGTGGCGAGCGCCGGGGCGATCTTCCACGCGAGCATCAGGAGCGGGAAGTTCCAGGGGATGACCTGGCCGGCCACGCCGAGCGGGCGCGGGTTCGGGCCGTAGCCCGCGTGGTCGAGCTTGTCGGCCCAGCCCGCGTAGTAGAAGAAGTGCGCGGCGACCAGCGGGAGGTCCGCGTCGCGGGTCTCCCTGATCGGCTTGCCGTTGTCCAGGGTCTCCAGGACGGCCAGCTCGCGGCTGCGCTCCTGGATGATCCGGGCGATGCGGAAGAGGTACTTGGCGCGCTCGGAGCCCGGCAGCGCGGACCACTTCTCGAAGGCCTTGCGGGCGGCCCGGACGGCGCGGTCCACGTCGGCGGCGCCCGCCTGGGCGACCTCGGCCAGGACTTCCTCGGACGACGGGGAGACGGTCTTGAAGACCTTGCCGTCGGCGGCCTCGGTGAACTCGCCGTCGATGAAGAGCCCGTAGGAGGGGGCGATGTCGACGACCGAGCGGGACTCGGGAGCCGGTGCGTACTCGAAGAGGGATGCCATGGTGATCAGTCCACCGTCACGTAGTCGGGACCGGAGTAACGGCCGGTGCTCAGCTTCTGGCGCTGCATCAACAGGTCGTTGAGCAGGCTGGAGGCTCCGAAGCGGAACCAGTGGTTGCTCAGCCAGTCCTCGCCCACGGTCTCGTTGACCAGGACCAGGAACTTGATCGCGTCCTTGGTGGTGCGGATGCCGCCGGCCGGCTTCACGCCGATCTGGATTCCAGTCTGCGCCTTGAAGTCGCGGACGGCTTCGAGCATGAGCAGCGTGTTCGCCGGGGTGGCGTTGACGCCCACCTTGCCGGTCGAGGTCTTGATGAAGTCGGCGCCCGCGAGCATGCCGATCCAGGAGGCGCGGCGGATGTTGTCGTAGGTCGACAGCTCGCCGGTCTCGAAGATGACCTTCAGGCGGGCGGCGCTGCCGTCCTCACGGACGCAGGCCTCCTTGATCGCCTTGATCAGCTCGTAGGTCTCCAGGTAGCGGCCGGCGAGGAAGGCTCCACGGTCGATGACCATGTCGATCTCGTCGGCGCCGGCGGCGACGGCGTCGCGGGTGTCCGCGAGCTTCACGGGCAGGGCGGCGCGGCCCGCCGGGAAGGCGGTGGCGACGGAGGCGACCTTGACGTCGGCGCCGTTCAGCGCGGCCTTCGCGGTGGCCACCATGTCGGGATAGACGCAGACGGCGGCCGTCATCGGGGTCGTGCGGTCGGTCGGATCGGGGTGGACGGCCTTGGCGGAGAGCGCCCGGACCTTGCCCGGGGTGTCCGCGCCTTCCAGCGTCGTCAGGTCGATCATCGAGATGGCCAGGTCGATGGCGTACGCCTTGGCCGTCGTCTTGATCGAACGGGTGCCGAGGGAGGCCGCGCGGGCCTCCAGGCCGACTGCGTCTACGCCGGGCAGCCCGTGCAGGAAGCGGCGCAGCGCACTGTCGGACGTCGTCACGTCAGCGAATGCGGTGAGGGTGGTGGGCATGGTCACCAGATGAGCATATCTACGCGCGTAGCGACCTGTCACCCCCCTCGCTCGATCCGGTGCGGAATCGACACCTCCGATGGCCGTTACACGTCCATGACAGGAGGGCGATCATCCACGGGCACAAGATCAATAGATTTCTTCCCAGCAGCCCGCCAGAAGCTCATCCGGACGAAATCCCGACAGAGAAAAACGCGGCATGCGGCTCTCCTCCCCCTTCCGAGACCTGCTGTCCAGGAGTCGTTATGCGTACCGCCCTCCGTGCCTCCCTCGCCGCCGCCCTCCTCGCCGGTGCGCTCCTCGCCCCCGCCGCGGGCGCCGCGTACGCCGCCACCTCGACCGTGACCGCCACTGCCGCCCCGCAGTCCGCGCCGGTCGCCCCGGAGACCGACCCCGACCGCTTCACCGGGACGCCGGTCTACATCGGTGAGGGCCTGGTCGCGGTGCTGCGCAACAAGGCGGAGGGTCCGGAGGCCTGGATCCGCGCCGTCGGGCCGGACTGGAAGCCGGGCGACCACTACATGTTCCGGGTGCTGGCCACGCTGAGCCGCATGAACCTCACGCAGACGGTGAACGGCCTGGAGCTGGAGCTCGTCAAGGGGAACACCACCGCCCCGGTCCTCACGGTCACCGAGGACGGCGCCACCAGGTCCTTCCCGCTGCCGGTGGCCGGCGGGGGCGGCGACCAGGGCGCCGCGTGCGTCTCCGGCACCGTCCGGCTCGCCCTCGGCGGCGGCCTGCTCGGCGACCTGCGCACCACCCCCGACGGGCCGGAGGTGCAGCTGGTCGACGGCGCGACCGGGAACGCGTACAAGCAGCTCACCCGCACCAGCCCCGCCCTGGAGAAGGGCGACCGCACCGGGGCCCGCATCGTGAACCCCGGCTCGGCCGAGCCGCAGCTGCGCTACGACACCCCCGGCGGGCAGTCCCCCGTGGAGACCGCGCGCTTCCCGGAGCTGCCCGAGGGGTGCAGGTTCACCTACGCCTTCAAGGACGAGGCCCCGGCCGCGCAGCCGACCGCCGAGCCGACCGCCGCGCCCACCGCCTCCACCGTCCCCAGCGCCCCGAAGGCGCAGACGGCCGGTCAGACCACCGTCGTCCCCCGGGGCGGGGTCGCCGCGGGCGCCGAGCTCCCCGCCGAGGACCGTGACGACACCACGACCGCCCTCGCCGGCACCGGCCTCGTCGCGATCTTCGCGGGCCTCGGAGCGGCCCTGCTGCTGCGCCGCCGCCCCGGCGCCCAGCGCTGACGCCGACGCCGCCCGCGCCTTCCCGTCCGACCCCCGGCGGGCCCCCTTCGCGGTGGCCCGCCGGGCCCGTTCCCGTTCCCGTTCCCGGAGCACCCATGGCCCCCCGCGTACGCCCCCTGCTCGCCGCCGCCCTGCTCGCGGCCGCCCTGACCGGCTGCGACGGGACCGCGGGCCCCGTCCCGCCCGCGGATCCGGCCACCGCCACGTCCCCCACGCCGGCCCCCGTCCGGTCCGCCGCCCCGCCCGCCGTCACGCCCACGACCGCGCCGGCCCCGCCCGTACCGGCCGCGCCGCTGCCCGCCGCCGCGCCCGTGCGCGTACGGATCTCGGCGGCCGGGGTGGACACCTCCCCGGTGCTGCGGCTGGGGCTGACCGGCGACGGCGCCGTCGAGGTGCCCTCGGTGGCCGACGGGGACAAGATCGGCTGGTACACCAAGGGCGTGACGCCCGGTGAGACCGGTCCCGCGGTGCTGATCGGCCACTTCGACACCGCCCGCGGCCCGGCCGTACTCAAGGACGTCTCCCGCGTGCGCACCGGCGCGGAGATCGCGGTGTCCCGCGCGGACGGCACCACGGCCGTCTTCCGCGTCCGCGAGCTGGAGCAGGTGGCGAAGAAGGACTTCCCCACGGCCAAGGTGTACGGGGACACCGCCCGCCCCGAGCTGCGCGTCATCACCTGCGGCGGCGAGATCAGGGACGGCCACCGGCCGGACAACATCATCTTGTACGCCGATCTCGTGGGCTGAGACGGCGTGGGGCAGAATCGACCCCATGAGCAGCCAGCAGCAGCCGACCGATGAGCCGGTCTACGACGACCGCGTCTACCGCTCCTCCATGGGCGTCGTCTCGGGGGTACTGCTGCTCGCGCTGGCCGCCTGGCTCTGCGGCGACGCCCTGGTGCGGGGCTCCGGTGACACCCCGTGGATCGCGCTGGCGACGGCGCTGCTCGCCGTACCGCTGATCGTGGCCTTCACCATCCGGCCCGCCGTCTTCGCCAACGACGACCGCATGCGCGTGCGCAACCCCTTCCGGATCATCGAGCTGCCCTGGGCGGCCGTGGACGCGGTCCGCGCCGGGTACTCGGCGGAGGTGCTGGCCGAGGGCTCGAAGTACCAGCTGTGGTCGGTGCCCGTCTCGCTGCGGGAGCGCAAGAAGGCGAACCGGCAGCGGCTGAAGGCCAACCGGAGCCAGAGCGCCCCGGGCGAGCGGCGGGTCGCCCCGCCGGAGCCGCAGCGGGCCAGCGCGGACCGGATCGTGGACCAGCTCCAGGAACTGGCCGAGCGCGGCGCCTCGCGGGCCGGCGCCCAGGGCAGCGTCCGCGTGCGCTGGTCGTACGAGATCATCGCGCCCGCCCTGATCGGCGCGCTGCTCCTGATCGTGCTGCTCTCCACCCGCTGACCTGGGCCGTCCTCGCGTCGAGTGCGCCCCGCCACACCGCCCGCACGGGCGGAACCAGCGCTACCGGGTGCTGCGTCCTCGCAGGTGTGCAGCGCAATGAGGCCGGCGGAAGCGCCGCCACCGCCACCGCCGTCCACCTTCGTCTGCGACTCATGGCCGGGGCCATGCTGGTCGCCCATCTCCTGGTCGTCGGGTGGCTGACTCTGCGGCCGCTCGACGTGCCCTGGGCCGCCGCGGCCAATCTGACTCCCCTGGAGGGGATCCGGACCGACCTCGCCCAGGGGCCGCTGGAGGCCGTCCGGCGCATCGGCGAGGGTCTGGCTCTGCTGGCCCCGCTCGGGGTGCTGCTGCCGATGGTCAGCGGGCGGCTCGCCCTGTCGAGGCTGTCCGCGTGGTCCTCGCTGGCCCGGACCGCCGCCGCGGGCGCGCTGGTGTCGCTGAGCATCGCGATGCTCCAGACCGGCGTGCCGGGCCAGGTCGTGGACGTGGACTCGGTGCTGCTGAACACGCTCGGCGTGCTGCTCGCGCACGCGGCCGTCGTCCCGGCCCTGCGGGCCCGGCTGCGGCGTTCACGTGCGGCTTATCAGGGGAGCACCCCGAGGATTCCCAGGGTCGGGCTCGGCCCGTGGACCGACGTTCTCTCGGCGGTCCAGCGGGAGTATTGAGATATCGCGAGGCCGTGCAGGTCTTACCGGCGATGTCCGATTCCCGATGAAGGAGAACCTCATGAGCGCCATGGTCCGCCCCCGTGACGGCCGCTGGATCGGTGGAGTCTGCGCCGGACTGGCCAAGCGGTTCGGCATCTCCGCGAACACGATGCGTGCCATTTTCGTCGTCTCGTGCCTGCTGCCCGGCCCGCAGTTCCTGATCTACATAGCCCTGTGGGTGCTGCTGCCGAACGAGAAGCCCGTCTCCACGGCCTGGTGAACGGGGCCGCCCCGCGGAGGGCGGCCGGTCAGCCGGCCTTGCGGACCTTGTCCAGCTGCTTGTCGGTGACCTCCTGCGGCACCCGGGTCTTCTGGTCGGCCGCCGCCACGTTGAGGGCCATCAGCCGCACGACGGTGTCGCCCTCGCGCACGACGACCAGGTGGACGGGGGCCGAGACGCCCTCGGCGACCGCCGTCGTGGTCCAGCTGACGCTCTCGTCGCCGGCCGTGCGGTAGTCGGTGGCCCGCACCTCGCGGTAGCTGCCGGTCTGCTTCTCGACGGTGGCCGAGAAGCCCGAACCACAGGCGGCGACGGCCTTCTTGAGCCGGGACATCAGCGTCTTGGCGTCGCTCTCGGCGTAGGAGCTGACGGAGGCGGAGACGGCGAGCCCCACCTGCTTCTGGGAGCCGACGCCGCGGTTGACGGTCTCGCGCGCGGCCGGGTCCGGCTTGTCGCCCATGATGTCGGCCAGGGGCTGGCAGGCCTTCTTGTCCGCCTGCGGCTGCCCGTCGGGGGCGTTGGGGTTCTTGCCCTGGGCGGAGATCTGGTAGCCGGGCAGGTCGCCCTGTTCCAGCGCGGACCGCTCCAGCCTGCTGCCGCCGGTCTTCGGCGCGGCCGACCCGGATGATCCGGAGGCCGCCGGGGCGCCGGGCACGCCGGAGGCCCGGTCCGCGGAGCCCTGCGGGTCCGGGTCCTTGCCGCTGGCGGGGGTGTCCGCACCGCCGCATCCCACGGCCGCGCACAGCAGGGCGGGGACCAGCGCGACCATCGTCGCTCGTACCTTCATGCGCATGACCGAGAACCTCATACCCAGTGCTGTAGCGGCAGTTGGTCGTGATCGTGGCACACGGCACGACGTGGCGCCCACCCGTTCGAAGGGGTGTGCGCCACGTGTGCACGCGTACGTTTTTCCCGTACGAGGTCGCGTACGGATCAGCCGCCGAGGTTGCTCAGCGGCAGACCGCCGACCAGGCTGGTCACCGGGGCGAGGGCGGCGGCCGGGTCGCTCGACTCCTGGCCGTCCTGGCTCACCTGCTGCTGGCTGGTGACGCCCTGGAGGGCGCCCGTGGCCTGGCCGAGCACGTCGGTGACTCCGATGGCGGGGACGGCGGCCGAAGCGGTACCGGCGGCGACGGCGGCAAAGGCGGCACCCAGAACGGCGACACCGAGGGTCTTGGCAGCTGACTGCTTCATGAAAACGTGTCCTTGCGACGGGGAATTGAGCGGCTCCGCAAACTAGTCACTTCAAACCCCCGCCCGCAAACATCATTAAATACGAGAAAGCGTCCGGGAATTGCCTCTCCCGGACGCTTTCCGTACGCGATGCTTTGGCCTAGGCCGAAACAGAACCGCTGGTCGAAGCGGTCTGCTGGAACAGCCACTCCGACTTCAGCTCCGCATAACCGGGCTTGATGACCTCGTTGATCATGGCCAGTCGTTCATCGAAAGGAATGAACGCGGACTTCATCGCATTGACGGTGAACCACTGCATGTCGTCCAGCGTGTAGCCGAAGGTGTCCACCAGGTGCTCGAACTCGCGGCTCATGCTGGTACCGCTCATCAGGCGGTTGTCCGTGTTGACCGTGAGCCTGAAGTGCAGCTTGCGCAGCAGACCGATCGGGTGCTCGGCGTACGAGGCGGCAGCGGCGGTCTGCAGGTTCGAGGTCGGGCACATCTCCAGGGGGATGCGCTTGTCCCGGACGTACGAGGCCAGGCGGCCCAGCTTCACCGAACCGTCGGCCGCGACCTCGATGTCGTCAATGATCTTCACACCGTGGCCGAGGCGGTCGGCGCCGCACCACTGCAGGGCCTGCCAGATCGACGGCAGGCCGAAGGCCTCGCCCGCGTGGATGGTGAAGTGGTTGTTCTCGCGCTTGAGGTACTCGAAGGCGTCGAGGTGGCGGGTGGGAGGGAAACCGGCCTCGGCGCCGGCGATGTCGAAGCCGACCACGCCGTTGTCGCGGTAGCGGTTGGCCAGCTCCGCGATCTCCAGGGCGCGGGCGGCGTGGCGCATCGCGGTCAGCAGGGCGCCGACGCGGATGCGGTTGCCGTTGGTCCGCGCGCGGCGCTCGCCCTCGCGGAAGCCCTCGTTGACCGCCTCGACGACCTCTTCGAGGGTCAGGCCGCCTTCGAGGTGCTGCTCGGGCGCGTAGCGGATCTCGGCGTACACCACGCCGTCCTCGGCCAGGTCCTGGGCGCACTCGGAGGCCACGCGGAAGAGGGCCTCCTTGCTCTGCATGACGGCGCAGGTGTGCGCGAACGTCTCCAGGTAGCGCGGGAGGGAGCCGGAGTCGGCGGCTTCGCGGAACCAGACGCCGAGCTTGTCGGCCTCGGTCTCGGGAAGGCTCTCGTAGCCGGCCTTGTGCGCCAGCTCGATGATGGTCCCGGGACGCAGTCCACCGTCGAGGTGGTCGTGCAGGAGCACCTTCGGGGAGCGGCGGATCTGATCCGGGGTGGGCAGGTTGGGGGTCTCGCTCGTCATCTGCGCACTCTAACTCCTACGCGCGTAGAGCGGGCGCCGGCCGCGAGCGCCGATATGTAACAGAGACCGCACGGACCCATGGCGTACACCTCCGGGTCTGAGACTGTTCCGCCATGGCACAGCATGCGCCGCCGGCGCGCGGGGCCCGCCTGGGGCGGGCGGTCGGCGCGAACGGCTCGGTATCGACGGTCAGTGGTGTGGTGCTCCTGCTCCCCGGGGCGTCCCGGTGGTCCCCCGGCCCGGTGCGCCCGCTCGCGCGGGCGCTGGCCCGGGCCGGAGGGACGGACGGGCTGGTCACGCACCACGTCATCCACGGCGGGGACGCTTCCCGCGAGGAGGAGGCGGGGTGGGCGGCGGACGAGGCGGTACGGCGGTACGGGGACGTGCCGGTGTGCCTGGCCGGCTTCGGCGCGGGGGGCCTGGCCGCACTGCGGGCGGCGGGCCACACCGCCGTCAACTCGGTCGTGGCATTGGCTCCTTGCCTGGAGGAGCGGGGTACGGCGGACTCCCCTGAACCGGTGAAACAGCTGTCGGGACGGCAGGTGCTGATCGTGCACGGCACCAACGACGCGCGCAGCGACCCGGAGTCCTCCTTCCGGCTGGCGGCGCGGGCGAAGAAGGCGAATCGTTCGACCTGCCGGTTCGAGGTGCATTCGGACGGGCACCGGCTGCGCGAGCACCAGGCGGAAGTGGTGGCGCTGTCGGTCGACTTCGTCATGGGGGCGGTGTTCTCGGGCCGGTACTCGCGGCCGGTGACGGACGCCCTGGCCGCGCCGCCGCCGCTCGGCCTGCGGATGCCCCTGGCCTCCGGCTTCGGCAGGTCGCTGCGCGGGTGAGTCCCGGGCCCCGCGCGTACAGTGAGAACGAGGACTCGGGGCCCTTCACTCCCGGAGGCGATGCATCATGTCCGGACTGGTGTCCAGGAGCTTCGACCAGGCCGACGAGACGCGGCCGTTCGCGGACGGCAAGGGCAGGCTCGACCTGCTGGAGTCGAGCGGCGCGGGCGTGGGGCGTTCCGTCTTCGAGCCCGGTTGGAAGTGGTCGGAGCACGTCAAGCCGCTGGCCGGTACGGACAGCTGCCAGGCGAACCACACCGGATACGTGGTGAGCGGGCGCATGAAGATCGTCATGGACGACGGCGAGAGCACCGAACTGGCGCCCGGCGACTTCATGCGGGTGCCGCCCGGGCACAACGCCTGGGTGCTGGGCGACGAGCCGTGCGTGATCGTGGACTGGACCGGATTCGCCGACTACGCGAAGCCGGCGGGCTGACTCGGCCGCTCGCCGTCCCGGGCGGGTCGTAGAGCGCGGGTCGCGGGTCGCGGGTCCATCCTGGGTCTCGGTGGCCGCGCCGGATCCCGTCCGCGCCCACCGCTCCGCCCCCGCTCGGTCGGAGGGCGCCGGTGGATCGGGCGCGACCACCAGGTCCGCCCCGTGCAGCCACTGTGCCGGTTCGGTGGAGGTCCCCAGCGCCATCTGAGGCGTCGTCTTGCCGCCTTGCGGGAACACGAGGGGTTTACAAACAGGCACGGATTGGGACGAATGGGCACATGCCAGCCGAGGGAGTCGATCACGCGGGGGCGGCGGGGGCAGTCGGGACGGCCGGGGCAGCCGGGAAGGCCGCGGCGGCCGGGGAGCTGAGCCCCGCGGCCCGGCGCCTCTACGCGTACGCCGTCGAGCGGCACGCCTTCGACACGACCGAGGCGACCTGCGCCCTGGGGGCGTGCGCGGCCGCCGCCATCGCGGAGCTGACCGCCGCCCACCTGCTCCAGCGGGCGCCCGACGGCTGTCCGGACCGGTGGAGCGCCGTCGCGCCCCGGGCCGCGGCGGCCCGGGCCCTGGCCCCGCTGGCCCTGCTCGTACGGGAGACCCACGACGAGATGGACCGCCTGCGCGGGCGGCTGGAGGCGCTGGTGCCCGCGTACGAGGCGGGAAGCGCGCACCGGGACCCGAGGGGGCCGGGGCGGCTGGAGCTGGTCACGGAACTGGGCGTCGTACGGGGACTGATCGCGGAGCTGGTCGCCTCGTGCGAGCGGGAGATGCTGACCTCGCAGCCCGGCGGCGGCCGGCCACCGGAGACGCTGGAGGAGTCGATCGGGCGGGACGAGTCGCTGCTGGCGCGCGGGGTCCGGATGCGCACGATCTACCAGCACACGGCGCGCTACTCGCGGCCCACGGCGGCGTACGTCGAGCGGGTGACGGCCCTGGGCGCCCAGGTGCGGACTCTGGGCGACGGGCTGATGCGGATGCTGGTCTTCGACGGCCACACGGGGGTGATGGAGGCGGCGGACCACAGCGGGGCGGCGCTGGTGGTGCGGGAGCCCAACGTCGTGCACTTCATGACGGAGGCGTTCGAGCGCTCCTGGCTGGGGGCCGAGCCCTTCCCGACCTCGGTGGGCCCGGTGGCGGCGCGGTCGCTCTCGGACGAGCTGCGGCAGACGATCGTCCGGCTGCTGTCGGAGGGGCTGGAGGACAAGGTCATCGCGCGGCGCCTGGGCATGTCGGAGCGGACCTGTCAGCGGCACATCGCCGAGATCATGCGGGCGGTCGGCGCCAAGTCCCGTTTCCAGGCGGGTTACTTGCTGGCGCCGCCGCCCGCCGCGCCGCCGAACTAGAGCTCCGGGATCAGCGAGCCCCTGCGGGACAGCAGGAAGCGTTTGAACGCCGCCACCGGCGGGGTGTCGGGATGGCCGTCGAGCCAGGCGACGCCGATCTCGCGGGCGGCGCGCGGAGCCGTGACCGTCAGCTCGACCACCCCGGGGCGGGCCACGGCCGGGGGCGGCAGGAGCGCCACCCCGAGGCCGGCGGCGACCAGGCCGCGCAGGGTTTCGGCCTCTTCGCCCTCGAAGGCGACGCGGGGGGTGAACCCGGCCTCCGCGCACAGGTCGTCGGTGATGCGGCGCAGGCCGTATCCGGCCTCCAGGGTGACGAAGGCCTCCTCCGCGGCCTCGGCGAGGCGGATGCGCTTGCGCCCGGCGAGGCGGTGGTCGTCGGGGACGACCAGGCGCAGGCGCTGTTCGTCGAGGCGGCGGGCGACGAGGTCCGGGGCGTCCGGGAGCGGTGAGGTGAGGCAGAGGTCGAGCTCGCCCGCCCGGAGCTTCTCCAGCATGGCCTCGCCGTAGTTCTGGACCAGGGAGAAGCGCACGCGCGGGTGGTCGGCGCGGAAGGCGCGGATGAGGCCGGGCACGGTCTCGGATCCCAGGGTGTGCAGGAAGCCGAAGGCGACCTTCCCGAAGGCCGGATCGGCGTCCATCTGGACGGATTCGGCGGCGCGGGCGATCTGGTCGAGGGCCTGTTCGGTGGAGGCCAGGAAGGTGCGGCCCGCCGTGGTGAGGGCGACGGTGCGGCCCTTGCGGGCGAACAGCGTGACGCCCAGGTCCTCTTCGAGGCGGACCATGGCCCGCGACAGGGTGGACTGGGGGACGCCCAGTTCGTGCGCGGCGCGGGTGACGTGCTCGTGCCGGGCGACGGCCGCGAAGTACGCGAGGCGCGGAGCCAGTACCCGTGTCACTGCCATGTCTTCTTCGTAACGGTTCATCGACATGCGCCGTCCTGAGCTGTGCTGATGCGTGAGTGGATCGATTATCGCGAATCCGTGCATTGGACGCATGAAAAAGGCGCACCTAGGGTTTTCTCATGCCTCCCGCTCATACCGGGGCACCCGTCAGCACGGGTGCCTCTCCCTTGTCGTCCCTGGACCCCTCCCCCGAGGGCCGGGAGCCCGGCCGTCCCGGCTACCGCCGGATGAGCCTCGCGCTCTTCGCCGCCGGACTCGCGACCTTCGCACTCCTCTACTCCACCCAGGCGCTGCTGCCCGCGATCTCCGACGGCTTCGGGGTGACGGCGGGTCAGGCCAGCTGGACGGTGTCCGCGGCCACCGGCGCGCTCGCCCTGTTCGTCCTGCCGCTCAGCGCCCTGTCCGAGCGGTTCGGGCGCACCCGGATGATGACCTGGTCGATCGTGGTGGCCGTGGGCGTCGCCCTGCTGATCCCCCTCGCGCCGAACCTGGAGTGGCTCATCGCGCTGCGCGCCGTTCAGGGCGCGGCGATCGCCGGTGTCCCGGCGTCCGCGATGGCGTACCTGGCGGAGGAGGTCAAGCCGAAGGCCCTGGTGGGTGCGATCGGCCTGTTCGTGGCGGGGAACTCGATCGGCGGCATGAGCGGCCGCATCGTCACCGGCTGGGCGGCGCAGCTCGGGGGCTGGCGGGCCGGTCTGGGCGCCGTCGCGCTGATGTCGCTGGCCTGCGCGGCGGCCTTCCTGGTGCTGCTGCCCCGGGCGCGGTTCTTCCGGCCCGCGTCGCTGAACCCGCGCGCGGTGGGGCGTACCGTCCGCGGCCACCTGCGCGATCCGCTGCTGCTGCGGCTGTACGGGATCGGCGCGCTGTTCATGACCGTCTTCGGGGCGGTGTACACCGTCATCGGCTACCGCCTCGTGGCCGAGCCGTTCTCGCTCGGGCAGGGCGTGGTCGGGTCGATCTTCCTGATCTACCTGGTCGGTACGGTCTCCTCCGCGGCCGCCGGCCGGCTGGTGGCCCGCACGGGACGGCGCGGCGCGCTGTACCTGGCCGTCACCACCACCGCGCTGGGGCTGCTGCTGTCGCTGGCCGAGTCCCTGGCGGCGGTCCTCGCCGGGCTCGTCCTGATCACGGCGGGCTTCTTCGCCGGGCACGCGGTGGCCTCCGCCGCGGTGAGCCGGACGGCGAAGACGGGCCGGGCGCAGGCCTCGGCGCTCTACCAGTCGGCGTACTACCTCGGCTCCAGCGCCGGCGGCACCCTGGGCGCCCTCGCCTACCACGGGGCGGGCTGGGCGGCCACGGTCGGCCTCGCGCTGCTGGCGGTGCTCGGCGTCGTGGCGATCACCCTGTACGGGTCGCACGCGGCGCGGGCGGAGCGGGCGCCGGAGGCGCGGCGGCGGATGCCGTCGCGGGCGATGGTCGCGCGCTGACGAAATCTACGCTCGCCGTCCACGCGGACCCCGCTGGTTTTCCGGGCATGCAACACCGGGAACGACGCCGTGCGCACAGGGGAGGACCGATGGGGACACCGACGAGGACGCGGACGTGGGCGAGGGCGAGGACGTCGCGCGGGGGAAGGAGGCGGCCGGCGGCGGTGTGGAGCGGGGTGGCGGCCCTGGCGCTGGCCCTGCCGACGGTGGTCGTGGCGGGCGGGCCGGCGCGGGCCGCCTCCTGCAATCTGACCACGGGCCCCTACCAGCGGCAGGTGGAGCAGTTCCTCGGGCGGCCCGTGGACGGCAGGCAGTCGGCGGCCGACTGCGCGGCCGTCAGGGCGTTCCAGTCGCGCCACGGGATCACCCCGGCCCAGGGGTACGCCGGGCCGCTGACCTGGCAGACGATGAGCACGATCCTGGCCCAGCGGGCGGCGGGCACCACCCCGAACAAGGCGGGCGACTGCCCCACGAACCGCGGGCGGATCGCCTGCGTCGACCTGACGCGGCAGCTGAGCTGGATCCAGGACGGGGCCGCGCTGGCGTACGGCCCGGTCCCGGTCCGCACCGGCAAGCAGGGCACGCCGACCCGGACCGGCCTGAAGAAGATCTACTACCGCAGCATCGACCACTGGTCGACGCTCTACGACGTCGCGATGCCCTACGCGCAGTTCTTCGACGGCGGCATAGCCTTCCACTCGACCGGCAAGAGCATGTGGAACCCGCCCGGTTCGGGCGGCTGCGTGAACATGCGGCCCGCCGACGCCAAGGCGTACTGGAGCATGCTGGGCAAGGGCGAGGACGTCTACGTGTACGGGCGCAAGCCCGGCACCTGACGGCCGACGAGGCGCGGTGACCGGCGGGTTCAGCGGGGCGAGCCGGCCGGCGCCCGCTCGGGCTCCGCAGTCAGGCGGTCCAACCTCCGCAGGCTGGACCGGCGTTGTACGAGGGACAGCCCGGCCACCGCCGCTCCGAGGGCCAGCCAGCCCGCCGGGCCGGCGGTCATGACGGCGCCGGTGAGCAGCAGCGGGCCCGCGGACTTCTGGACGGACTGGGCCATGCCGGCCACGCCGAGGTAGGAGGCGCGCGCCTCGTGGGGTGCGAGGCGCACCGCCAGTTCCCAGGAGCTCACCGACCGCATCAGCTCCGCCGCGGTGCCCAGCACCGCCGCGGCGAGCAGGGCCGCCGAGGCGGCCCACACCCCTCCCCCGGCGGCCGCGGCCAGCAGGACGCAGCAGGCCAGGGTCGTCAGCCCGTACCAGGCGACGGCCCCCGTCGCCCGGCGGGCGCCCTGGACCCGGGCCGACACGCGCAGTTGGAGGGCGACGACGAGCACGGTGTTGATGACCAGGAAGGCCGGGATGAGGGCGTGGGGCGCGGTGGTGTGGCTCACCAGCCACAGCGGCAGGCCGACGGTGAGGATCGAGTCGTCCAGGTTCATCGGGACGTCCAGCAGGACGAACCGGAGGTAGCCGCGGTCGCGCCAGGGGCTCGGCCCGGGCGGGGCGGCCGACGCCGGCCCGGACGTGGGGTCGCCCGGGACCGTGCGGTCCCGTTCCTCGTCGGCGGGCGGCGCGACCACGAGCCCGCGGCCGCGCGGCTCCCGGGTGCGCCACACCAGGGCCGCGGCCGCCAGGAAGGACAGTGCGTTGGCCAGGATCAGGACGTGGTAGGCGCCCCGGGTGCCGACGGCGAGGCCGATCGCGGCGAGGCCCGCGCCGAGGGCGTAGCCGGCGTTCGCCGAACTGCGCGACAGCGCCTGGTAAGTGGCGCGCCGCTCCCCCGCGACCCTCGTGGCGAAGAGCATCTCCAGCGTCTTGGCCGCCCGGTCCGCGAGGTGGGTGAGGGCGAACACGGGCAGCAGCAGCCGGAATTCGGTGACCACCAGCAGCGCGCAGAGGGTGCCCAGGCGGAGCAGGTGGCAGCCGATCAGCAGGGCGCGCACGGGGAACCGGTCGGCGAGGTGGCCCGCCAGAGGTGATCCGGCGATGCCCGCCACGCCGGCCGCGCCCAGCAGCAGGCCGAGCCGGCCGGCGTCGAGCCCGACGATGAAGGTGAAGTAGAGGACGCTGGACGCGGCCCATACGCCCGTCCCCGCGCGGTCCAGGGCCTGCGCGAGCAGCATGATCCGCGCGTCGCGGCCCCCCGGCGGCCGGCGCAGCTGTGCGATCAGGCCGGGCTCCCCCCGCCGTGCCGTCCGGATGTCCCCACCGCGCCGCATTCCAGGCCTCCCCGTCGCCGTCCCCGCCGTCCATGTATCTCGATGTCGAGATACATGGCGGAAGCCTGCCCCAGATCAATCTTGACGTCAAGATACTTGATGTCGACAGATCGGCGGTCGGCCGGTGCGGACCGGCGCTTCCGGCTGCCGTTGTCAGACCTCTCGGGTAGTTTCCGGAGTATCGGGAACTACCAGGGGGACCAACGGACATGAGCGACCTCGCCACCACCACGGACCTCGATGCGGCGATGGACCGGTACCGGGTCGAGCTCACCGGCTACTGCTACCGGATGCTCGGCTCGTCCTTCGACGCCGAGGACGCGGTGCAGGACACGTACATCCGCGCCTGGCGCAGCCACGAGAAGTTCGAGGGCCGCTCCTCGCTGCGGTCCTGGCTGTACCGGATCGCCACCAACGTCTGCCTGGACCTCCTGAAGGCCGGCACCAGGAGGGCCCGCCCGATGGACCTGACCGCCCCGCAGCACCAGGCCTCCGCCGTGCTGAGCGAGCGGCCCGAGGTGACCTGGCTGGAGCCGGTCCCGGACGGCCGCGTGCTGCCGCAGACCGCCGACCCGGCGGAGATGGCCCTCGCCAAGGAGTCCGTCCGGCTGGCCTTCGTCGCGGCGCTCCAGCACCTGCCGGCGAAGCAGCGGGCGGTGCTGATCCTGCGCGAGGTGCTGGCCTGGAAGGCGGACGAGGTCGCCCAGCTGCTGGACACCACCGTGGCCTCGGTGAACAGCGCCCTCCAGCGGGCGCGGGCCACCCTCGCGGGCAGCCGGGTCCGCGCGAGCGAGGCCGCCGACCCGCTGGACGAGGAGCAGGCGAAGCTGCTGGAGCAGTACGTGTCGGCCTTCGAGGCGTACGACATCACCCGGCTCACCACGCTCCTGCACGAGGACGCGGTCCTGTCCATGCCGCCGTACGACCTGTGGCTCCAGGGCCACGAGGACATCGCGGCGTGGCACCTGAACCAGGGCATCGGCTGCAAGGGCTCGCGCCTGATCCCGACCACCGCGAACGGCATGCCGGCCTTCGGGCAGTACCGGCCGCGCGAGGACGGGCTGCCGGGTCACACGCCGTGGGCGCTCCAGGTCCTGGAGGTCTCAGACGGCAGGATCACCGGGCTCAACGCCTTCCTGGACACCGCCCGGTGGTTCCCGCTGTTCGGCCTCCCCGAGCAGCTCGACGAGGCCCACGAGGTCCAGTAGCGCACGGTAGGCGGGGCCGGTCCCGGTGACGGTGAAGCCGCGGCCCCGCGCGGTGAGCCGCAGCCGGGCGAGCGCCTCGACGGCGCCGAGCCCGGGCGCGGTCACGGCGCTCGCGTCGCACACCACGGTGCGCGCCCCGTCGTCGTAGAGCCGCGCCAGCCGCGCGCACAGCTGCGCCACGTCCTGTTCGGTCGGGCTGGGTCCGGGCAGTACGAGTCGGATGATCTCCACGGGACTCTGACCGCCCGGCAGCCCGGAACTCATCGGTAGGTCGTGCCCGCTTACGGGCGGGGCCAGCCAAAAGTGTCGAGGGTGAGGTCGAACGGCTCGGGGAGGTGGACGGTCTCGCCGAACTTGCCCGCGTGCAGGACGCGGTACTGGCCATCCTCGGGCTCGCCGTAAAGGTGGACGGTGGGGCTGCCGGTCGCGTGCGGGTCGATGAGGAGGTAGAGCGGGATGCCCGCTGCGGCGTAGCCGTTGAGTTTGGAGACGCGGTCATTGGCGGCGTTCGACCGGGAGGTGATCTCCACGACGAGCTCCGCGACGTCCGCAGGCGTGACGTTCTCCCCTCGGGGCACCGCCTCCCGCGGGACGACCGCGAGATCCGGGATGTAAAGGCCGCCGCGGCTCGGGACGGCGACGTTGAGAGTCTGGAAGATCTCCCAGTCATCGGGGATCACCTGGTACAGGCGCCGCTGCACCGCCGCGGCGATCAGGTTGTGATTGTTGACGGGCGGTGGTGCCACGGTGACGATCCCCTCGATGATCTCCACCTTGCAGCCCTCCGGCCAGTCCGTCTCCTCCCAGAGGCGGACGACCGAATCCCAGTCGTCACCGCTCGGAGGCTGGTGCTCGACTGCGAGTGCGCTCATGGTGTGCTCCTCAATCGGTTCGTCACCGATCCCAGCATGCCGAACGGGACCGGCGGGGGTCCACCGGTCCCGTTCACCCGATAGGGAAGTGCAGGTCAGGCGATGCGGTCCAGGATGATCGGCGTGGCGGAGAAGGCCGTGCCCGCCGGAGCGATGTCGTAGCCGCCCTCCAGGGCGGCCAGCGCGTACTCGAACTTCTCCGGGGTGTCCGTGTGCAGGGTCATCAGCGGCTGGCCGGCCGTGACGGTGTCGCCCGGCTTCGCGTGCAGCTCGATGCCCGCGCCCGCCTGCACCGGGTCCTCCTTGCGGGCGCGGCCCGCGCCCAGGCGCCACGCGCCGACGCCGACGCCGTACGCGTCCAGGCGCGTCAGGACGCCCGACGCCGGGGCCGTGACGACGTGCTGCTCGCGGGCCACCGGCAGGGCCGCGTCCGGGTCGCCGCCCTGGGCCGCGATCATCCGGCGCCAGTGGTCCATCGCGGAGCCGTCGGCCAGGGCCTTCGCCGGGTCGGCGTCCTTGATGCCCGCCGCCTCCAGCATCTCCTGGGCCAGCGCGATGGTCAGCTCGACGACGTCCGCCGGGCCGCCGCCCGCCAGGACCTCCACCGACTCGCGGACCTCCAGCGCGTTTCCGGCGGTCAGGCCCAGCGGGGTGGACATGTCCGTCAGCAGCGCGACGGTCTTGACGCCCGAGTCGGTGCCGAGGCCCACCATGGTCCGCGCCAGTTCCCGCGCGTCCTCGATGTTCTTCATGAAGGCGCCGGTGCCGACCTTGACGTCCAGGACGAGCGAGCCCGTACCCTCGGCGATCTTCTTGGACATGATCGAGGAGGCGATGAGCGGGATGGCCTCGACCGTGCCGGTGACGTCGCGCAGGGCGTAGAGCTTCTTGTCCGCCGGGGCCAGACCGTCACCCGCGGCGCAGATGACCGCGCCGGTGGTGTCCAGCACGTGCATCATCTCCTCGTTGGAGAGCAGCGCGCGCCAGCCGGGGATGGACTCCAGCTTGTCGAGGGTGCCGCCGGTGTGGCCGAGCCCGCGGCCCGACAGCTGCGGGACGGCCGCGCCGCACGCGGCGACGAGGGGGGCCAGCGGCAGGGTGATCTTGTCGCCGACGCCGCCCGTGGAGTGCTTGTCGGCGGTGGGCCGGGAGAGCGAGTCGAAGTTCATGCGCTCGCCGGAGGCGATCATCGCCGCCGTCCAGCGGGCGATCTCGGTGCGGTTCATGCCGTTGAGCAGGATGGCCATCGCCAGCGCGGACATCTGCTCGTCGGCCACGACACCGCGGGTGTACGCGTCGATGACCCAGTCGATCTGCTCGGGGCTCAGTTCACCGCGGTCCCGCTTGGTCCGGATGACGGAGATGACGTCCATGTGGTGCTTCCTTCTACGCGCATAGAGAGAGGGGTTTGCGGAAGTACGACGGCCCCCCGCCCCGGGGCGGAGGGCCGTCGGCACGGCTATCTCAAGTGGTCGGGCCCGAAGGCCTGGGGCAGCATCTCCGCCAGCGGAAGGATCCCCTTAGGGGTCTCCACCAGCAGTTCCGCTCCGCCGAATTCGAAGAGCAGCTGGCGGCAGCGGCCGCACGGGACGAGGATCTCGCCCCGGCCGTCGACGCAGGTGAAGTGCGTCAGCCGGCCCCCGCCCGTCGCCTGGAGGGAGGAGACCAGGCCGCACTCGGCGCACAGGCCGAGCCCGTAGCTCGCGTTCTCCACGTTGCAGCCGACGACCGTGCGGCCGTCGTCGACGAGCGCGGCGACCCCGACGGGGAAGCCCGAGTACGGGGCGTAGGCCCGGGACATGGCGTCCCGGGCGGCCTCGCGCAGGGCCTCCCAGTCGACGGTGGGCGCCGGCGTCACTTGCCCTGGCCCTTGCGGTACGGCAGGCCGTCCGCCTTCGGCATCCGCAGGCGCTGCGCCGACAGGGCGAGCACCAGCAGCGTCGTCAGGTACGGGGCCGCGTCCACGAACTGGCTCGGCACCGAGTCCGTCGCCGCGTACCAGACGAACAGCAGCGCGGCGAAGACCGCCGAGGCGCCCGCCTGGACGTACTTCTTCTTGTAGAGCTGCCAGGCGCAGACCAGCACCAGCAGGATCGCGATCAGCAGCAGCATCGCGTGGACGTTCTCGGCGCCACCGCGCAGCTTGAGGCTGTCGATGAAGCCGAACAGGCCCGCGCCCAGGGCCATGCCGCCCGGCATCCAGTTACCGAAGATCATCGCGGCGAGACCGATGTAGCCGCGGCCGCCGGTCTGCCCCTCCTGGTAGATGGGGCTGGCGACGATGGACAGGAACACGCCGCCCAGGCCGGCCAGGCCGCCCGAGACGATCACGGCGATGTACTTGTACTTGTAGACGTTGACGCCCAGCGACTCCGCGGCGACCGGGTTCTCACCGCAGGAGCGCAGCCGCAGGCCGAAGGTGGTGCGCCACAGCACCCACCAGGTGGCCGGGATCAGCAGCAGGGCGAGGACCGTCAGCAGCGAGATCTCGGTGACCAGGCCGCCGATGACGCCGGCGAGGTCCGAGACGAAGAACCAGTGCTTGCCCTGGAGGTCGGACATCCAGTCCGACAACCCCGGCACGGTGATCTTGGTGATGGGCTCGACCTGCGGGGACTGCTTGGAGGAGCCGCCCGGCGCGTCGGCGAACGTGAAGTTCGACAGGTACTGGGTGAAGCCCAGCGCCAGGATGTTGATGGCCACACCGGAGACGATGTGGTTCACGTTGAAGGTGACCGTGATGATCGCGTGCAGCAGGCCGCCGACGGCGCCGCCGAGGATGCCGAGCGCGACACCCGTCCACGGGCCCCACTGGTAGCCGGCCCAGGCACCGAACCAGGTGCCGAGGATCATCATGCCTTCGAGACCGATGTTGACGACACCGGCGCGCTCGGCCCACAGACCACCGAGGCCGGCGAGGCCGATCGGCACGGCCAGCGAGAGGGCGCCCGAGACCTGGCCGACCGAGGTCAGGTCGTTGGCCCCGCTGATCAGGCGGACCAGGGAGACCAGCGCGAGGCCACCCGCGACGATCAGCATGATCCAGGGCAGGGTGAGCTTCTTGCGGCCGCCGGACTTCTTCGGGGCGGCGGCCGTCGCGGAAACGGTGCTGGTGCTCACGCCGCGACCTCCTTCTCGGTCTTGATGGCGTGGCCTGCGGCCAGTTCCTCGCCGACCTTCTGCTGCTGGCGGCGGATGCCGTAACGGCGGACGAGCTCGTACGAGACGACGACCGCGATCACGATCAGGCCCTTCATGATCGTGCCGATCTCCTTCGCGTACCCCTCCGTGTCGAGCGAGGCCGAGGCCTTGTCGATGAAGGACATCAGGAACGCGGCGAAGAGGATGCCGACCGGGCTGTTGCGGCCGAGCAGCGCGATGGTGATGCCGGTGAAGCCGACACCCACCGGGAAGGACAGGTTGTACGTGTGGGTCTCGCCCAGCAGCTGCGGCATGCCGGACAGGCCGGCGACCGCGCCCGAGATCAGCATCGAGGTGATGATCATCTTCTTGGCGTCGACACCGGAGGCCTGGGCGGCGGACTCGCTGGCGCCGGTGGCGCGCAGGTCGAAGCCGAAGCGGGTGCGGTTGAGCGTGAACCAGTAGACGACGCCGAGGGCGAACGCCACGAAGGTGAAGCCGTAGATCTCCAGGCCGTCACCGATCGACAGGGCCGGGAACCAGCCGGACTCGGCGATCTCGCCGGTCGTCAGGTCGTTGGAGCCCGCCGGCTGGACGCCGAGGTTCTTCGGCAGGATCAGCCACGCGATGAGGCTGGTCGCGATGGCGTTGAGCATGATCGTCGACACGACCTCGCTCACCCCGCGCTTGGCCTTGAGGACACCCGCGATGCCGGACCAGAAGGCACCGGTCAGCATGGCGACGAGCACGATCACGAGGAGGTGCAGCGGGCCGGGCAGCGTGACGGCGGTGCCGACCAGCGCGGAGATCATCGCGGCGAGGCGGTACTGGCCGTCGACGCCGATGTTGAAGAGGTTCATCCGGAAGCCGATGGCCACGGCCAGGGCTGCCAGGTAGTAGGTGCCCGCCTGGTTCACGATGAGGACCTGGACGTCCTCGTAACCGGCGTTCTCCACCATGAGGCGCAGCGGCTCGATCGGGTCGATGCCCGTCGCCCCCAGCACGATCATGGTCAGCACGAAGGCGCTGACGAGCGCGAGCACGGGCCCGGCGAAGGCGAGGATCAGCCGGTCCTTGTCGAATTTCTTCATCGGGCCTCGTCCTCCGGCGTTGCGGCACCCGCGTCGGGGCCGGTGGCGGAGTGGTTGTCGGTTGCTTCCAGGTGCCCGGAGGCGGCGCCCGTCATGGCGGTGCCGAGTTCCTCGGGGGTGACGGTCGCCGGGTCGGCGTCCGCGACCAGCCGGCCGCGGTAGATCACGCGCAGCGTGTCGGACAGACCGATCAGCTCGTCCAGGTCGGCGGAGATCAGCAGGACCGCCAGTCCTTCGCGGCGGGCCTCGCGGATCGCGTCCCAGATCTGCGCCTGCGCGCCGACGTCCACACCGCGGGTGGGGTGGGCGGCGATCAGGAACTTCGGGTTGTGGCTCATCTCGCGGCCGACGATCAGCTTCTGCTGGTTGCCGCCGGAGAGCGAGGCCGCGGTGACCTCGATGCCGGGCGTGCGGACGTCGTACTCGCGCACGATCCGCTCGGTGTCCTTGCGGGCCGCCTTCGGGTCGAGGATGCCGCGCTTGGAGTTGGGCGCCTCGGTGACGTGGCCGAGGATGCGGTTCTCCCAGAGGGAGGACTCCAGCAGCAGGCCGTGGCGGTGGCGGTCCTCGGGGATGTAGCCGATGCCGGCCACGCGGCGCGAGCGCGTCGGGGCGGTGGAGATGTCGGCGCCGTCCAGCGTGATCGTTCCGCCGTCGGGGATGCTCATGCCCATCAGGGCCTCGATGAGCTCCGTCTGGCCGTTGCCCTCGACGCCGGCGATGCCGAGGACCTCACCCTTGTGGATGGTGAAGTCGATGCCGGCCAGCACCTCGCGGACGACGCCGTCCGGGTCGGTCGCGGCCAGGCGCAGGCCGTCGACCCGCAGCATCGGGGTGGTGGTCACCGTGGACTCGCGGGTCTCCGGCGACGGCAGCTCGGAGCCGACCATCAGCTCGGCCAGCTGCTTGGTGGTGGCGGTCTTCGGGTCCGCGGTGCCGACCGTGGTGCCGCGCCGGATGACGGTGATGTCGTCGGCGACCTTCAGGACCTCGCCCAGCTTGTGCGAGATGAAGATGACGGTCAGGCCCTCGGCCTTGAGCTCGCGCAGGTTGTCGAAGAGCGCGTCCACCTCCTGCGGCACGAGCACGGCGGTCGGCTCGTCGAGGATGAGGATCTTGGCGCCGCGGTAGAGGACCTTGAGGATCTCCACGCGCTGGCGGTCGGCGACACCGAGGTCCTCGACCAGGGCGTCGGGACGCACGCCGAGACCGTAGGAGTCCGAGATCTCCTTGATCTTCTTACGGGCCTTGGCGCCGATGCCGTACAGCTTCTCGCCGCCGAGGACCACGTTCTCCAGGACGGTGAGGTTGTCGGCGAGCATGAAGTGCTGGTGCACCATGCCGATGCCGCGGGCGATGGCGTCGCCGGGGCTGCTGAAGGAGACCTGCTCCCCGTCGATGGCGATGGTGCCCTCGTCCGGCTTCTGCATGCCGTAGAGGATCTTCATCAGGGTCGACTTGCCGGCGCCGTTCTCGCCGATCAAGGCATGGACCGTGCCCTTGCGGACGGTGATCGCGATGTCCTTGTTGGCGACGACGCCGGGGAAGCGCTTGGTGATGCCGTGCAGTTCTACGGCGGGGGGCGGGCTGGACGCGTTGATGACGCACTCTCCTTGGCGCGGAAGGAGCGGAAGGCAGGGGGGGACAGGGCGGGGAGTGAAAGTATCGCGTCCACGATGCTTCTACGCGCGTAGCACTGTCGGAAGTGAAATCTTGAGGCCAACTGACCTCAAGGACACTCAACACGGCTCGGGGCCCGGGAGCGAATGAGACCGCTGCCCGGACCCCGGAGACCACGACTACATGTCAGGAACGGCCTTACGGGGCGGTCTTGACGGTGATCTTCTTGGCGATGATGTCGGCCTTGGCCTTCTCCACCGCGGCGACGACGTCGGTCATCTCCTTGTACTTCGGGTTGGAGTCGGCCAGGCCGACGCCGTCCTTGTCCAGGCCGTAGCGGATCTCACCGGTGGCCGGCTTGCCGTCCTGGACCGACTTGATCAGGTCGAAGACGGAGTCCGAGACGTCCTTGGTGACCGAGGTCAGGATGGCGTCCTTGTACTTCGCCAGACCGGCCTGGTTGTACTGGTCGGAGTCGACACCGATGGCCCACTTGCCCTTCGCGGAAGCGGCCTCGATGGCACCCGAGCCGGCGAGACCGGCGGCGGCGTAGACCACGTCGGCGCCACCCGCGTCGAGCTGGCCCTGCGCGGCGGCCTTGCCGAGGTCGGGCTTGGAGAAGCCGTCGAAGTTCGGCGGCTGCGTCAGGTAGGCGGAGAGCACCTTGGCGTTCGGGTTGGTGTCCTTGACGCCCTGGGTGAAGCCGGCCTCGAACTTCTTGATCAGCGGGACCTCGACACCGCCGATGAAGCCGACCGTGCCGGTCTTGGACACCTTGGCGGCGGCGACGCCGGCCAGGTAGGAGCCCTGCTCCTCGTTGAAGACGAGGTTGGCGATGTTCGCGCCGGTCACCGAGGTGTCGTCGATGATGCCGAACGTGGTGTTCGGGAACTTCGGCGCGACCTTCTTGATGGCCGGGGCGTAGGAGAAGCCGACGCCGATGACCGGGTTGTTGCCCTTGCGGGCAAGCTCCGTGAGGCGCTGGACCTTGTCGGCCTCGCCCTCACCGTCGGTGGGCTCCGCCTCGGCGCCCTTGATCTTCAGATCGGTTTCGGCCTTCTTCAGGCCCGCGTAGGCGGCGTCGTTGAACGACTGGTCGCCGCGGCCACCGATGTCGTACGCGATGGCGGCGCTGGCGGCGGCCTTGGTGCCGTCGGTGGACGGGGTGTCCGAGGACTTCTTACCGCCACAGGCGGTGGCCGAGAGGGCCAGCGCCGCGGACGCGATGCCCACGGTGGCGATCCTGGTGATCCGGCGCAAGGGGAGGCTCCTTCAAAACCTGACCGAAGCGCCACGACCGGCGCTGGTTTCGCCGCGATCGTAACGCGCGTAGATGTCAGTTAAAGGCCCGTTCATGAGTCGTTATCGGATCGTCGTGAACCAGACAGTGACCGATTGGTAACTCCTCACGCGCCCAGCCCTTGTGTACCAAGGGCTGGACACGTCTGCCAGGAGGCCCGCACATGTTGTAAGGAGTTTGCCCCGGCCTTTACCTGGCGGGCCCGGCGTGCCGTCCGTCGAGCAGCGCGGCGGCCGTGAAGAACTCCACTCCGACGCCGATCGCGGACTCGTCCACGTCGAAGTCACCGCGGTGCAGGTCGTGCTTGGCGGTGTCGCCGGGGGTCCGGACGCCCAGGCGGGCCATGGCGCCCGGGACGTGCTCCAGGTACCAGGAGAAGTCCTCCCCGCCCAGGCTCTGCTCGGTGTCCTCGACCGAGCCGGCGCCGCGGCGGGCCGCCATCGCCTCGCGCAGCAGTTCGGTGCTCACCGGGTCGTTGACCACCGGCGGCACCCCCCGCACGTGGTTGATCTCGAACTTGGCCCCGTGCATGGTCGCGATCTCGTCGATCGCCGCGTGGATCATGTCGGGCGCCTCGTGCCAGGCGGCCAGGTCCAGGCACCGAACGGTTCCGGACAGCTCGGCGTGCATCGGGATGACGTTGCAGGCGTGCCCGGCCTCGATCCGGCCCCAGGTGACGGACATGCCCGACCGGGCGTCCATCCGGCGGGCCAGCAGGGCCGGCGCGTCGATGGCCACCCGGGCGGCGGCCGTCACCAGGTCGGTGGTCAGGTGCGGCCGGGCGGTGTGCCCTCCGGAGCCGGAGAGGGTGACCTCCAGCCGGTCGCAGGCCGAGGTGATGGGGCCGGGCCGCAGCCCGATCCGGCCGGCGTCGACCCGGGGGTCGCAGTGCACGGCGAGGATCCGGCCCACGCCGTCCAGGACCCCGGACTCGATGGCGTCGGTGGCCCCGCCGGGCAGGACCTCCTCGGCGGGCTGGAACAGCAGCCGTACGGGGCGGGGCAGCAGCCCCTGGCGGTCGAGTTCGGCGAGCACGAGGCCCGCGCCGAGGACGACGGTGGTGTGCACGTCGTGGCCGCAGGCGTGGGCGCGGTCGGGGAAGGTCGAGCGGTACGAGACGTGCGTCTTGGTATCCGGGATGGGCAGGGCGTCGATGTCCGCGCGCAGGGCCAGCATGGGGCGCAGCCCATCCCAGGTCCCCACGTCACAGATCAGGCCCGTGCCGGACTTCAGCACCCGTGGTCGCAGGCCGGCTTTCTCCAGCCGGGCTTTGATCGCCGCCGTGGTGCGGAATTCCTGGTGTCCGAGCTCCGGGTGCATGTGCAAGTCCCGGCGGAAGGCGATCAGTTCGGTACGCAGGTGGTCCGGAAGTGTGCCGGGCAGCTCGGGCCGCTCGGACGCGGCGGGCTGGGCGGTCTGGGACTCGCGGGACATCAACTGGTTCACCCGTTTAAGGGTAGGCGTACGAATGGGTCAACTGGCCAGGGATCACGAAAAGTTCATGCCGTTAGGGGAAAGAAACCCGGCCTCTGGAGGCATGACCGGATGCGCGCGGGGGTAAACTCGCGCGCTCGTTCCGCCCGTGGGAGCCGCCTGGCCAGGGAGTCTGCGCACCTCACGGACGGCGTCGCCGCCCGGCACAGGGATCAGCCAGCCGCGAGCTTGGCCGCGAAGCCCAGGAACAGCACGCCCGCCGCCGAGGTCGCACCGGCCGACAGCCGCTTGCGGCGCCGGAACGCGGCGGAGAGCCGGGTGCCGCCGAATATCAGCAGCGTCAGGTACAGGAAGCTGCCGGTCTGCAGCAGGCCGCCCAGGACCAGGAACGACAGCGCGGGGTAGGCGTAGGACGGATCCACGAACTGCACGAAGAAGGACATCAGGAAGAGGATGGCCTTCGGGTTGAGCAGGCTGATCAGCAGCGCGCGCCGGTAGGGCCGCTCGCCCTCGCCCCCGCCCTCGCCCGGGCCGGCGGGCACGGCGGCCGGCTCCGCCTCCCGCTCCCGGCGGCTGCGCCACAGCGCCCAGGCGCCCCGCATCATGCCCACCGCCAGCCACGCCAGGTACCCGGCGCCGAGCACCTTCACCACGGTGAACACCAGCGGGCTCGCCTGGAGCAGCGCCCCGGCGCCCACGGCGGTCAGCAGCATCAGGACGGCGTCGCCGGTGAACACCCCGGCGGCCGCCTTGTACCCGGTGCGGACCCCGCGGCGGGCCGCGACGGACAGCACGTAGAGCGAGTTCGGCCCCGGCAGCAGAATGATCAGTACCAGGCCGGCGAGATAAGTCGGAAGATCTGTCACACCCAGCATGCGCAGGAGTGTCCCATGAGGACGCACCTGTCGCGCCAGTCCTTTCCACTGGGCGGACTCCCTCTGCCGCCGAGCGGGGTCACCAGACGGATTCAACCGGTTCGTACGCCCCCCAGACCTCCCGCAGCGCCCCGCACACCTCCCCCACCGTCGCCCGCGCCCGCAGCGCGTCCTTCATCGGGTAGAGCACGTTGCCGGTCCCCGCCGCCGCCTCCCGCAGGGCCGCGAGGGCCGCCGCCACCGCCGCCCCGTCCCGCTCCGCGCGCAGCCGCGCCAGCCCCGCGCGCTGCCGCGCCTCGATCTCCGGGTCCACGCGCAGCGGCTCGTACGGTTCCTCCCGCTCCAGCGCGAAGCGGTTGACCCCGACGACCACGCGCTCGCCGCTCTCGGTCTCCTGCGCGATGCGGTAGGCGTTGCGCTCGATCTCGCCCTTCTGGAATCCGTTCTCGATCGCGGCCACCGCCCCGCCCTGGTCCTCGACCCGCCGCATCAGCCCGAGGACGGCCTCCTCCATCTCGTCCGTCATCCGCTCCACCACGTAGGACCCGGCGAAGGGGTCCACGGTGTGGGGCACGTCCGTCTCGTGCGCGAGGACCTGCTGGGTGCGCAGCGCGAGGCGGGCTGACTTCTCCGTGGGCAGCGCGATCGCCTCGTCGAAGGAGTTGGTGTGCAGCGACTGGGTGCCGCCCAGTACGGCGGCCAGCGCCTGCACGCCCACCCGTACGAGATTGAGCTCGGGCTGCTGCGCGGTCAGCTGGACCCCGGCCGTCTGGGTGTGGAAGCGCAGCATCAGCGATTTCGGATCGCGCGCCCCGAACTCCTCCCGCATGACGCGGGCCCAGATCCGCCGGGCCGCGCGGAACTTCGCGACCTCCTCCAGCAGGGTGGTGCGGGCGACGAAGAAGAAGGAGAGCCGGGGCGCGAACTCGTCGACGGCCATCCCGGCGGCCAGGGCCGTACGGACGTAGGCGATCCCGTCGGCGAGGGTGAAGGCCACCTCCTGCGCGGGCGAGGCCCCCGCCTCGGCCATGTGGTAGCCGGAGATGGAGATGGTGTTCCACTTGGGGATCTCGGTGCGGCAGTAGCGGAAGGTGTCGGCCGTCAGCCGGAGCGAGGGGCCGGGCGGGAAGATGTACGTGCCGCGCGCGATGTACTCCTTGAGCACGTCGTTCTGCACGGTCCCCGTCAGCTGCGCGCCCGAGATGCCCTGTTCCTCCGCGACGAGTTGATAGAGCAGCAGGAGCAGCGCGGCGGGCGCGTTGATGGTCATGGAGGTGGAGACCCGGTCCAGGGGGATCCCGTCGAACAGCGTCCGCATGTCGTCGAGCGAGTCGACGGCGACGCCCACCTTGCCCACCTCGCCGTGCGCGAGCGGGGCGTCGGAGTCGTGTCCCATCTGGGTCGGCAGGTCGAAGGCGACCGACAGGCCGGTGCCGCCGCCCGCGATGAGCTGGCGGTAGCGCGCGTTGGACTCGGCGGCGGTGCCGAAACCGGCGTACTGCCGCATGGTCCAGGGACGGCCGGTGTACATCGTGGGATAAATCCCCCGGGTGTAGGGGAAGTCGCCCGGTTCGCCCAATTGGACCGCCGGGTCCCACTCCGTCAGGTCGCCCGGCCCGTAGACCGGTTCGATCGGGATACCGCTCTCGGTACGTGCCATGTGACGAAACCCTCCGTAGAACGACCGGGCCCGGGACTGATACAACCGTCCCCGCATATCGCTTCGTAAGGCCGCGGACGGCTGCTGGTCACAATGGCGCAACATCCCGGGGTCCAGTGCAACTCTCCACGCGCGCGAGGCATCACCTAGATACACGACGTAGAAACCGGGGGACTGCAATGCAGCGCCAGAGATTCATAATCCGCACGATCGGGGTGGCCACCGCCGTCGCGCTCGCCGCGACCGCCTGCGGGCCGGAGAAGGCCGAGTCCACGGGCTCCCCTTCCCCGGCTTCGTCATCGCCCGTGGCGGGTGCCTCCCCCGACGCCTCCCCTTCCGACAACAAGCCCGGCGACGCCTCGCCGTCGGCTTCGCCCTCCGCTTCGGCCTCCCCGTCGGCCTCCCCTTCGCCCACGGTGAAGGCGATCATGGCCAACGGCGACGAGAGCGAGCAGGTGCGCGAGCTCCAGGCCCGCCTGAAGCAGCTCAAGCTGATGACGGTCGCGCCGACCGGTTTCTACGGCTCGAAGACGACGGCCGCGGTCAAGACCTTCCAGTCGAAGCACAGCCTGACCGCGAGCGGTGCGGTCGACGAGGCGAGCTGGAAGAAGATCCAGAGCCTTTCCAAGAAGCCCACCGCCGACGAGCTGCGCCCGCCGACCGTCAACGAGGTCGACGCACCGGATCCGCGCTGCATGACCGGCCGGGTGATGTGCATCAGCAAGGAGAGCCGCACCCTCGCCTGGATGATCGACGGCAAGGTCGTCTCCACGATGGACGTCCGCTTCGGTTCGGAGAACACGCCGACCCGCGAGGGCGAGTTCAAGGTGGACCGCAAGGAGAAGGACTGGGTGTCGACGATCTACCACACGCCCATGCCGTACGCGATGTTCTTCAGCGGGGGCCAGGCGGTGCACTACTCGGCCGACTTCGCCGCCCGCGGCTACGCCGGCGCCTCGCACGGGTGTGTGAACGTCCGGGACAAGGGCAAGCTGTCGGCGCTCTTCGGCCAGGTCCAGGTCGGCGACAAGGTCGTCGTCTACTGGTGAGGTGGCGGGCCGCGGACCGGGGGACCGCTCTGCGGTCCCCCCAGGTCGGCCGGATCGGCCGGATCGACCGGTAGACACCCGGTCGGTACGTGGTCAGTAGGTAAAGGGCGCGGGCAGGGCCGGGGGAACGTGCCCCGCCCGCGCCGGTTGCGCAGAGCCCAGGGGTACGGGGGGAACCCCGGCTCATGCGCGGCCGATGACCAGTCGGCTCGATATGTACTGCGCCACCGCTTCGAAAAGTGTTACAGGCAGGTCATCGCATGTTCAGCGGCTGGTGAGAAGCCCCGTGGAACCCTGCGGAACGGCGGGCGTCAGGCGGCTGGGAGCCCTGAGCGTGCCGTCCTGCTGCGGGGCGTCGCCGCGCTTGGCGCCGGAGTCGCCGTCCAGCACCTTCTCGCAGTACTTCGGGATCCGGGCGAGGCCGTCGGCCAGGCGCGAGAGCCGCTCACGGCGGTCGTCGTTGATGACGCCCGACCGGAAGTCCTTGCAGAGGTCCACCGTGAGGCGGGTCTGCGCCTCGCGGTCCTTGGTGAGGTCCCCGGTGAAGGTGTCCTGGGTCCCGCCTCCGCCGACGGCGCCGCTCTGGCCGTCGCGGGCGTCCTTGCCCGAGCCGCCACCGGTCGCCTCGGTGCCCGAGGAGGTCCCGGCGCCGTTCCCGGTCCCCTGGGTCGTACGGCCGTCCGCGCCCGGCTGCTGCGTCGCGCCCGGTGTGGCCGTCGCGTGGGAGCCGTCCGGCAGCGGGGTGGACCGCAGCTTCGGTCCGGGGGTCGGGGCGCCGGTGCCGGTGCCCGGGGCCGGGTTCTCCTCGGCGCTGATGGACAGGGCCGGTCCCGGTCCCGCGCTGTCGTGGCGGGACCGCTCCAGCAGACCGGCGCCGGCCGCGGCGGCCAGACCGCCGACGGCGACGCTCGCCAGGGCCGCGGCCAGGCCGAAGCCGACGGTGCGGCGGCGCCGGGGCGCGAGCGCCCGGACGGATGCGGCCGCGGGGGCGTGCGCGTGGGCCTCCGCAGGAACGATGCTGCCGAGATCGATCAGGGGTTCCCCGGATACGGCCGCCGGGGTGCCCGGCGGGGCGCCCGTCGTGGCGCGTGCCGCGCGGAAGGCGGCCAGCGCCGCGGCCTCCCCGGGCAGTTCCGCGCCGGCGGACGGCAGATCGGCCGAGGGGGCCAGCGCGTCGAGGGCGGCGCGCAGCCGTGCGGCCTCGATGCGGGTCCGCCGGTCGGCGGCCCGACCCACAGGTTCCACCGGCTCGCCGCGCAGCAGTCTGTCCGCCGCGGCTTCGTCCAGCCACCCGTTGAGCTCGTCGGCCATCACATGTCCTTCTGCGTCCGCCAACGTGAATGCGTCACACCGGTTTGTTCCACGAAGCCCCTGCCCCGGCCGCGCTGAGCGGGTACGGCGTCGAGATCCCTCCCGTCCCCGCCGTCCCACGGCTGGCCATCGGCATTATGACCGACCGGCGCGCCGGGATCCGCGCCGGTGTCCGAGGTCGGCTCGAACCCGCCCTCCAGACCCTGCGCGGCGAGCAGCTCGGCCAGCTTCTTCAGGCCACGGTGGGCGGCGGTCCGTACGGCGCCCGGCCGCTTCCCGAGGGTTTCCGCCGCGCTCTTGGCGTCCAGTCCGACCACGACCCGCAGGACGACGGCCTCGGCCTGGTCCTGCGGCAGCTTCGCGATGAGGGCCATGGTCCGTCCGGTGGAGAGGGACTCCATGGCCGCGCCCGCGGTGTCGCAGTCGGCGGCCCAGGCGGTGAGCTCGGTGTCGTCGCCGCCGATGGCGGGGCGGCGGCCGCGCATGCGGATGTGGTCGAGGGCCCGGTTGCGGGCGATGCGGGCGGCCCAGCCGCGGAAGCGGTCGGCGTCGCCGGTGAAGGAGTCGAGGTCGCGGGCGATCTGCAGCCAGGCCTCGGAGGTCACGTCCTCCGCGTCGCCGTCTCCGACGAGCGTGCGTACGTAACCGAGCAGGCGTGGGTGCACGGCGCGGTACACGGCACGGAACGCGTTCTCGTCGCCGCCCTGCGCCGCGAGCACCGCGGCGGTCAGTTCCGCGTCGTCCCCCAGCAAAGTCCCCAACCCGTTCACTGTCCTGTACGTGTGGCGCAAATCAGCACGTTACGGCTTTCCGGCACCCCGCGTCCACGACTAGTACAACGAGCAACCATCCCTGTGCGGAGCGGGGTGTGACACAAAACGCACTCGAGGCGCTGAGAGGGATACGGGCTTGTCGCACGAGCCCGTGACGGACGGCGACCGGGGCCTCTCCTGTGGGGGGTGGCGGCCTCGGTCGCCCTCCCCGTCTCCGGGTCGCGCGGTCCGCGCCAGAGTACGTGTCCCTCCGTGGCGTTCAACATCATCCTTTCGGCTCACTTCCGAGTGAATTCACCGCATGGATACGGCACAGCCTGCCCCGCATCGATAGCGTGGCGGTACACCCGCGCCACGCCCCGAGGAGCCCCCTGCTGTCCAGCCCCCTTCCGGCACAGGTCCGCGGCAGCTCCGACCCCTCCCCCGGCTCCGGACTGGCGCGGTTCAACGCCCTGTCCCCCGAAGTCGCCCACGCCGTCCTGCTCCAGTGCTGCGGAAGCCGGCGCTGGGCGCACCGGCTGGCCACGCACCGCCCGTACCCCGATTGCAGCGCTCTGCTCGCCGCCGCGGACGAGGCCTCGTACGACCTCTCGCAGGCGGACCTGACGGAGGCGCTGGCCGCCGAGTCCTCGGCGGAACTGGGACACGGGGCCCCGTACGCGGCCCTGCTCGCGCTCGACGCGGCCCACGCGGAGTACGAGCGCAAGTTCGGCCACGCCTTCGTGATCAGCCTCGACGAGCACCCGCCGGAGGAGCAGGCGGACCAGTTGCTGGCGGCGATCCGCCGGCGGATGGGGCACGAGGTGGACGAGGAGCGCTCGATCTCCGCCGACGAGCTGCGCCGCGTCGCGCGGGCCCGGCTGGCCGACATGACGCGCTGGCTGATCTCCGCGGACGGGGCGTCGGCTTCCGAATTCAGGCTATTCGCCCCTGTGGGATAGTCCGTCCGTGGCTGTTTGATCACACCGATGACCCCCGGGCGAAGGAACCGACAAAGCGTCGCTACGATGTCCGGGGCCGGAGGACCGTACCCGGCCGGGCCCGACCGACAAAGAAGCCGGCTGGCCCCCGCCCCGCTTCCGGAGGGTTTTCCGTGCCGGCTGGAACGTTGTACCGCGGCCGGGAAGGAATGTGGTCCTGGGTGGCTCATCGAGTCACCGGCGTCCTCATTTTCTTCTTCCTGTTCGTACACGTCCTCGACACCGCTCTCGTTCGCGTCTCCCCCGAGGCGTACGACGATGTCGTGGCTACCTACAAGACTCCGATCGTCGCGCTGCTGGAGTACGGCCTCGTCGCCGCAATCCTGTTCCACGCGCTCAACGGTCTCCGTGTCATCGCCGTGGACTTCTGGTCCAAGGGCCCCCGCTACCAGAAGCAGATGCTCTGGAGCGTCGTGGGCGTCTGGATCGTGCTGATGGCCGGGGCCGTTTACCCCGTCCTGAACCACGCCTACCTTGAACTGTTCGGGAAGTGACACGCATGTCCTCTGACACTTCTTCCGTCGACATGGCCAAGGCCGGTGACGGCGGCTCCGTGACGGGCGTCTCCCTCTACGACGTCGACAACCCGGCGCCGTACATCGAGGCCCCGCGCAAGCGCACGGGCAAGACCCCGCGCTCGACCCGCGGCAACTTCGAGATGGTCGCGTGGCTCTTCATGCGCCTCTCGGGCATCGTGCTCGTCGTCCTGGTCATCGGCCACCTGCTGATCCAGCTGGTGCTCGACGGCGGCGTCTCCAAGATCGGCTTCGCCTTCGTGGCCGGCCGCTGGGCGTCCCCGTTCTGGCAGGTCTGGGACCTGCTGATGCTGTGGCTGGCCATGCTGCACGGGGCCAACGGTCTGCGTACCGTCATCAACGACTACGCGGAGCGCGCCAACACGCGGCTGTGGCTGAAGGGCCTGCTCTACACCGCCACGGTGTTCACCATCCTTCTGGGCACGCTGGTGATCTTCACCTTCGACCCGAACATCCGCTAGGCACGGGCTGAGGCGAATCGACTCATGAAGATCCACAAGTACGACACCGTCATCGTCGGCGCCGGTGGCGCGGGCATGCGCGCCGCCATCGAGGCGACGAAGCGCAGCCGCACCGCCGTGCTGACCAAGCTCTACCCCACCCGCTCCCACACGGGCGCCGCGCAGGGCGGCATGGCCGCCGCGCTGGCCAACGTGGAAGAGGACAACTGGGAGTGGCACACCTTCGACACGGTCAAGGGCGGTGACTACCTGGTCGACCAGGACGCCGCCGAGATCCTGGCGAAGGAGGCCATCGACGCGGTCCTCGACCTGGAGAAGATGGGCCTGCCGTTCAACCGCACCCCGGACGGCACCATCGACCAGCGCCGCTTCGGCGGTCACTCCCGCAACCACGGTGAGGCCCCGGTCCGCCGGTCCTGCTACGCCGCGGACCGCACCGGTCACATGATCCTCCAGACGCTGTACCAGAACTGCGTCAAGGAGGGCGTGGAGTTCTTCAACGAGTTCTACGTCCTGGACCAGCTGCTGGTCGAGGAGGACGGCGTCAAGAAGTCGGCCGGTGTGGTCGCGTACGAGCTCGCCACCGGCGAGATCCACGTGTTCCAGGCGAAGGCCGTCATCTACGCCTCCGGCGGCACCGGCAAGTTCTTCAAGGTGACCTCCAACGCGCACACCCTCACGGGTGACGGCCAGGCGGCCTGCTACCGCCGCGGCCTGCCGCTGGAGGACATGGAGTTCTTCCAGTTCCACCCGACGGGCATCTGGCGCATGGGCATCCTGCTGACGGAGGGCGCCCGCGGTGAGGGCGGCATCCTGCGCAACAAGGACGGCGAGCGCTTCATGGAGAAGTACGCGCCGGTCATGAAGGACCTCGCGTCCCGTGACGTCGTCTCGCGCTCCATCTACACCGAGATCCGTGAGGGCCGCGGCTGCGGTCCCGCCGGTGACCACGTGTACCTGGACCTGACGCACCTGCCGCCGGAGCAGCTCGACGCGAAGCTCCCGGACATCACCGAGTTCGCGCGCACCTACCTGGGCATCGAGCCGTACACGGACCCGATCCCGATCCAGCCCACCGCGCACTACGCCATGGGCGGCATCCCGACCAACGTCGAGGGTGAGGTCCTGGCGGACAACACCACCGTCGTCCCGGGCCTCTACGCGGCCGGCGAGGTCGCGTGCGTGTCGGTGCACGGCGCGAACCGCCTGGGCACCAACTCGCTGCTGGACATCAACGTCTTCGGCAAGCGCTCGGGCATCGCGGCGGCCGCGTACGCCCACGCCAACGACTACGTCGAGCTGCCGGAGAACCCGGCGCAGCAGGTCGTCGACCTCGTCGAGCGCCTGCGCAACTCCACGGGCAACGAGCGCGTCGCCGAGCTGCGTCTGGAGCTCCAGGAGACGATGGACGCGTGCGTGATGGTGTTCCGTACGGAGCAGACCATCAAGACCGCGGTCGAGAAGATCGCGGAGCTGCGCGAGCGCTACAAGAACGTGTCCGTCCAGGACAAGGGCAAGCGCTTCAACACGGACCTGCTGGAGGCCATCGAGCTGGGCAACCTGCTCGACCTGGCCGAGGTCATGGCCGTGTCCGCGCTGGCGCGCAAGGAGTCCCGCGGCGGTCACTACCGCGAGGACTACCCGAACCGCGACGACGTCAACTTCATGCGCCACACCATGGCGTACCGCGAGGTCGGCGACGACGGCAAGGACTCCGTCCGCCTGGACTACAAGCCCGTCGTCGTCACCCGCTACCAGCCGATGGAGCGTAAGTACTGATGGCCACCCCGACCCTGTCCAAGACGGACCAGATGGAGGCGGCGGCCGCCGCCTCGCCCTTCATCACGGTCACCTTCCGGATCCGCCGCTTCAACCCGGAGATCTCGGAGGAGTCGACCTGGCAGGACTTCCAGGTCGAGATCGACCCGAAGGAGCGCGTGCTCGACGGTCTCCACAAGATCAAGTGGGACCTCGACGGCACGCTGACCTTCCGCCGCTCGTGCGCGCACGGCATCTGCGGCTCCGACGCGATGCGGATCAACGGCAAGAACAGGCTCGCCTGCAAGACGCTGATCAAGGACATCAACCCGGAGAAGCCGATCACCGTCGAGGCCATCAAGGGCCTCACGGTGATGAAGGACCTCGTCGTCGACATGGAGCCCTTCTTCCAGGCGTACCGGGACGTCATGCCGTTCCTGGTCACCAAGGGCAACGAGCCGACGCGCGAGCGCCTGCAGTCCGCCGAGGACCGCGAGCGCTTCGACGACACCACCAAGTGCATCCTGTGCGCCGCGTGCACGTCCTCGTGCCCGGTGTTCTGGAACGACGGCCAGTACTTCGGCCCGGCGGCGATCGTCAACGCGCACCGCTTCATCTTCGACTCGCGTGACGAGGCCGGCGAGCAGCGGCTGGAGATCCTGAACGACAAGGACGGCGTGTGGCGCTGCCGCACGACCTTCAACTGCACCGACGCCTGCCCGCGCGGCATCGAGGTCACGAAGGCCATCCAGGAAGTCAAGCGCGCCCTGATCACGCGCCGCTTCTGATTTCTTGACGCCTCTCTCGCACGGCTCGGCCCTGTCGGGCCTCCCCGGCTTCGAGAGGCTGCGCCGGACTCCGTCCGTCGGCCTGGCCGAGGCCGGTGACCGCCGAGGCCCCGCCCCCCGTAGATCTCATCCGCGGGGGGTGGGGCCTTCGTCGTGCTCGCGTTCGGCAACTGAGGCCGGGCTGAGGCTGGCACGAGGATTTCCGGCGGCGGAGCGCGGGTCCCAAGGGCGGGGTGGCTGTGGAAGGATCGGCCGTATGAGTGAGCAGCAGCCGAATCCTTACGCGGGCGATCCCCACCAGGGCGCCCAGCCCGGTACACCCGGCCAGGACGACTACAAGTGGGGGCCCGGCGAGGCCAGTTACGGATACCCGCAGCCCTACCCGGCGGCCCCGGCCTACCAGCCGACCATCGGGGGCGCGGGCATGCCGGTCCCGTCGGCCTATCCCGCCGCCCCGGCCGGCGGCCACGGGCTGTCCCTCGGCGACATCACCATCGCCGGGGACCAGATCATCACCCCGTCGGGCGCCATGCCGCTCAAGGGCGCGATGTGGAACGCGACCGACTTCTCGCGCACCGAGGAGAAGCTCCCGACGCACGCGATCGTGCTCGCGATCGTCTTCTTCCTGTTCTGCCTGCTCGGTCTGCTCTTCCTCCTGATGAAGGAGAAGACCACCACCGGCTACATCCAGGTCACGGTGACCAGCGGTGGCCGCCACCACTCCACCATGATCCCGGCGGTGGACGCGAACACCTACGCCTGGGTGATGACGCAGGTCAACTACGCCAGGTCGCTGAGTTTCTGACCCCGAAACGCGGTAGCAGTCGGCGCGGTCCCGGGCGAAGATCACCTCATGACCGTTTCTCATGATGTGGACGGGCCGCACGACGGCCCCGCCGTCGTCCTGCTGCACTCCTCTGTATGCGACCGCCGGATGTGGGAGCCCCAGTGGCGCCCGCTGGCCGAGGCCGGCTTCCGCGTGGTCCGGCTGGACTTCCGCACCTGCGGGCAGTCCCCGGCCGCCGAGGCCCCGTACAGCGACGGGGGTGACGTACGGGAGCTGCTGGACCACCTCGGCATCCGCCGGGCCGCCCTGGTCGGCAGCTCCTACGGCGGCCGGATAGCCCTCCAGTTCGCCGCGCTGCACCCCGAGCGGGTGACCTCGCTGCTGTTGCTCTGCCCCGGGATGGCGCCCGGCCGGGAACGGAGCCCGGAGTTGCAGAAGTTCGGCGCGGCCGAGGACGCCCTCGTCGAGGCGGGGGACCTGGACGCCGCCGCCGCGCTCAACGCCCGTACCTGGCTCGGCCCGGACGCGGACGCCGACGCGCACGCCCTCGTACGGGACATGCAGCTCGGGAACCTCCGGGGCGCCCTGGCCGCCACCGGGAGCCACGAGGTGGCCGACCGGCCGGCCGCTCCGGCCGCGATCACCGCTCCCGTCCTGTCCGTCGGCGGCGCCCACGACCTGCCGGACTTCCGCGCCGCCGCCGCCGAGATCCCCGGCCTCGTGCCGGGCGCCGTCCACCGCGAACTGCCCTGGGCGGGCCACCTGCCCTCGCTGGAACGCCCCACCGAGACGACCGCTCTGATGCTGGAGTTCCTGAGCCGCTGATCCCCCACCCCCTTCGCTTGAACTTGTTCAAAAAACCTCCTAGAGTCAAGGACGTCAGCAGTTGAACGCGTTCAAGGGGGCTGGGGCATGGACCTCACCGTGGTCACGTACGTCATCTACCTGCTCATCAGCATCGGGCTCACCGTCTGGGTGGCCCGTACGCTCAGCCGCAACGGCCGGGTCTTCATCGGGGACGTCCTCCAGGGCAACGAGAAGCTGGCCGACGCCGTCAACCAGCTCCTCGTGGTCGGCTTCTACCTGGTGAACATCGGCTTCGTCACCCTCTACCTGCGGTCGAGCGAGGAGGTCGGCACCGCCCGCGAGCTCTTCGAGGCCCTCTCGGTCAAGCTCGGCGTCGTCCTGCTGGTCCTCGGGGTCATGCACCTCGGCAACGTGTGGGTGCTGAACAAGATGCGCCGCCGGGGGATCATGGAACGCCAGCAGACCCCGCCCGTCGCCCCCCAGGGGTGGACCGCTCCGGTCGGGGCCTGACCGATGGCACCCGCCCAGGCGGTGCGGAGTCTGACCGTCCTCTACGACGCCGGCTGTCCGCTCTGCGTACACATCCGGCACTGGCTGCTCGCGCAGCGCCGGCTGGTCCCGCTCGCCCTGGTCCCCGCCGCGTCCTGGGAGGCGCGGCGGCGGTTCCCCCGGCTCGACCACGCGTCGACGCTCCGGGAGATCACCGTCATCGGGGACTCGGGGCAGGTGTGGACCGGTTCCGACGCCTTCATCGTGTGCCTGTGGGCGCTGGCCGAACACCGGCCGAAGGCCAACTGGCTGGCCACCCCGGCCGGACGGCCCTTCGCCCGGGCGGCCATGTACACGGCCTCCCGGTGGCGGGAGGCGGTACGGACCGAAGGACACCCCGAGGGCGCCGAAGGCGATCCCGAGGGTGTCGAAGGACCGGCCTGTGACGACCACTGCGCCGTCCCCCGATAGGCTCATCCACCGTGACTGATCAGAAGGCTCCCAAAAGCGAGCAGACCCGCACGCTCATCCTCGAAACCGCGCTCCGGCTCTTCCAGGAGCGCGGGTTCGACAAGACGACCATGCGGGGCATCGCCAAGGAGGCCGGTGTCTCGGTCGGCAACGCCTACTACTACTTCGAATCGAAGGAACACCTGGTCCAGGGGTTCTACGACCGGATCGGCGCCGCCCACCAGGCGGCGGTCCGGCCCATCCTGGACAGCGAGACCGATCTGCAGAAGCGGCTCGCGGGCGTGCTGACGAGCTGGATGGACATCGCGGCCCCCTACCACGAGTTCGCCTCCCAGTTCTTCAAGAACGCGGCGGATCCCGAAAGTCCGCTCAGCCCCTTCTCCCCGGAGTCGGAGACCGCCCGCAAGGCGGCCATCGACATCCACCGCGAGGTGCTGGCGGGGGCGAAGACCAAGGTGCCGGCCGAACTGGCCGACGTCCTGCCGGAGCTGATGTGGCTCTCGCAGATGGGTCTGGTCCTCTACTGGGTCTTCGACCGCTCCCCGAACAGCGAGAAGACGCGCCGGCTCGCCGAGCGCGGCGCGCAGCTGACGACGCGGGGCATCGTGCTCGCCCGCTTCCGGGTGCTGCGGCCGCTGGTGCGCGAAGTGCACGAGCTGTTCGCCGACTTCCTGCCCGGCATGGCCCAGACGGCGACGGCGGGGGCCCGGCGCAGGGCCTCGGACCCGGACCCGGACCCGCAGCCGGAGCCGGGGTCCGATCCCGCGTAGCCGTCGCGCCGAGCGCTACAGCCAGTTGAGTTCCGAGAGGCGCCAGACGCCGGTGCCGTCCGACAGGTACTGGGCACCGGTGACGGCCTCGCGGGACATCACGTAGTCCTTCTTCTGCCAGATCGGCACCATCGGGGCCTGCTGGGCGACCAGCTTCTGGAGCTCGCGGAAGTCGGCGGAGGCGTCGCCGCGCTCGGCGTGGGACTGCGTACGGGTGATCAGCTCGTCGACGCGCTTGTCGGAGAAGCCGTTGTTCATGGACGAGTCGGCGCCGACGAGCGGGGCCAGGAAGTTGTCCGCGTCCGGGAAGTCCGCGATCCACCCGATCGTGTAGGCGTCGAACTCCCCCGCCGCGTAGCCCTTCTGGAAGTCGGCCCACTGCTCGACGGGCTTGATCGTCAGCTGGAAGAGGCCGGTGGCCTCCAGCTGCCGCTTGATCTCCTCGGCCTCGGGGAGGTTCGCGCCGCGCAGGTTCACCCCGAGGGTGAGGGGGACCGGCGTGGCGATCCGGGCGTCCTTGAGGAGCTTCGCGGCGGCGGCCCCGTTCGGCGTCGGGTAGGCGTCGAAGAACGGCGTGCTGTGGCCGCCGATGCCCGCCGGGACCAGGGAGTACAAGGGGGTGACGGTCCCCGAGTAGACCGTGGCCGCCACCTTGGAGCGGTCGAGCGTGGCCGCGACGGCCTGACGGACCGCGGGCGGGGCGGTGGCGGAGCCGGGGCGGACGTTGAAGACGACGGAGCGGATCTCGCTGCCGCCGGACGCCTGGTAGCGGGTGTCCTTCAGGGCGGGGCTGAGGGCGGCGAGCACCGCCGGCGGCATCTCCCGGTGGGCGACCTCGATCTGCCGGTCGTTCCAGGCCCGGTCGAGCTGCGCGGAGTCCTTGAAGTACTTGACCGTGACGGGCGTACGGGCCGGCTTGGCCTGCCCCGTGTACGTGTCGTTGGGCGTGAGCTCGGCGCTCGTACCCGGCTTGTACTCGCCCAGCGCGTACGGGCCGGAGCCGTCGACCTTGGTGCCCTCGCGCAGCGCCTTCGCCGGGTACTTGTCCTTGTCGACGATCGAGGCGGCGCCCGTCGCGATCTTGAAGGGGAAGGTGGCGTCGCGGGCGGAGAGGTTGAAGGTGACCGTACGGCCCTCGGCGGTGACCGACTCAAGGGTGTTGAAGAGGGGGGCCGGGCCCTGGTCGGAGTTGATCGCCTTGATGCGGTCGAAGGAGTGCTTGACGTCCTCGGCGGTGATGGCGCGGCCGCCGGCGAACTTCACGTCGGGACGCAGCTCGCACTGGTAGGTGGTGAGCTTCTGGCCGACGAAGGCGCAGGAGGACGCGGCGTCCGGCACGGGGGTGCCGGAGCCGGGCTTGAGGGTCATCAGCGACTGGTAGACGTTGCTGAAGAGGGCCCAGGAACCGGCGTCGTACGCCCCGGCGGGGTCGAGGGAGGAGACCACGTCGCTCGTCCCCACGCGCACGGCGCCGCGGCCGTTGCCGTCGGCGGGCAGCAGCTGCCAGCCGCCGACGGCGGCGGTACCGAGGACCAGCCCGGCCGCAATGATCTTCGAGCGGACAGACCGCATTCCGTGAACCCCACCTTTTGACCCGGTGACAGCGACAGGCTGTCCGATTAACGGTCATCCCATCACGGAATATCAGCCACCGGAAGGCCGGTTCTCGGCGGGCCGTCGGCGGTTGGGGCGGGTCAGGCCTGATATGAGGCGAGTTCGACGACGGTGATGTCGGACGGCGCCCCCACCCGTACCGGAGGGCCCCAGGCACCGGCCCCGCGGGACACGTACAGCTGGGTGTCGCCGTAGCGCTCCAGCCCGGCGACGGTGGGATTGGCCAGCTCGGCGAGGTAGTTGCCGGGCCAGAGCTGGCCGCCGTGGGTGTGACCCGACAGCTGGAGGTCGACCCCGAACCGGACGGCGTCGTGGATGACGACGGGCTGGTGGGCGAGCAGCACGGAGGCGCGGGCCCGGTCACGGTCGCCGAGGGCCGCCCCGAAGTCGGGCCCGGACCCCTCCAGCTCCCCCTGGACGTCGTTGACGCCCGCCAGGTCGAAGTGCGGCAGCGCGCGGCGGGCGTTCTCCAGGGGCGTCAGGCCCAGTTCGCGGACGTGGTCGACCCACTGCTGGGCGCCGGAGAAGTACTCGTGGTTTCCGGTGACGAAGTACGAGCCGTGGCGGGCGGTGAGCCCGCGCAGCGGCTCGGCGGCCCGCCCGAGGTCCGGGACGCTGCCGTCGACGAGGTCGCCGACGATGGCGATGAGGTCGGGCTGTGTGCGGTTGACGGTGTCGACGACGCGCTGGGCGTGGGCGCGGCCGAGCACCGGGCCGAGGTGGACGTCGCTGACGACGGCGATGCGGAACCCGTGCGCCGCGCGCGGCAGCTTGGCCAGCGGCACCCGCACGCGCCGGACGCTCGGCCCGCGCAGGACCCCGTACGTACCGGCGCCGACGGTCGCGACGGCCACGGCGGCCGCGGTCCCGCCGACCGCCCGGGCGACGAACCGGCGGCGGCTCAGCTCCAGGCGGGCCGCGGTGGGGGGCGCCAGCGCCGGTGACGGTGCGGACTCCGGTTCCGCTTCCGGTTCCGGTTCCGGCGACGGGGCCGAGACCGCGGCCGACGGCGTCGAGGGCTCCGCGGGTGCCGGCGGCGCCTCGCCGTGGCCCGCCCGCCCCGCGGGCTGCATCAGCCGGGAGGGGGACCCCTGGGCCAGACGGCGGAGCGACAGCGCGCGGATCGGCTCCGCGACCAGCATCGTCAGGGTGAGGTACAGGAGCACCGCGAGCCAGAGGAAGCCCGGCCAGGCCACCGCCTGCTGGAGCCAGAAGGGCGCCCCGGCGCGGCCTGTGGTCAGGGCGGCAGCGGAGAGGAGGGGCAGGGCGATGGTCAGGACCGTGCCGATCCGGCGGGGCAGGCCACCGGGCGCGGTGGTGTCGCGCACCAGCCTGATCCAGAGCCAGCGGTGCACCAGCACCAGCAGGGCGCAGACCGCGAGCGCGACCAGTACGAAGATCGCGATCTTCATGCGGAGGGGTCCGCACCCGTGCCGTCGGCCCCGCGTGACGCACGACGCAGCGCCCGCAGCCCGCGCAACCCGATCACGCCGACGGCCGTCCCCAGGAGAAAGGACGTCACCGCGAGCGTCAGGTGCACCCAGAAGTAGGCCGTGGGATCGCCTTCCGCGTCGAAGGCCAGCCCACTGCCGTCCTTCCACAGGTTCCGGACGAAAGACACCCAGATGAACCAGCTCCACACGCCGAAGGCGAGCAGGAACCAGGAGGCGGTACGGCTGAGTTTCATGAGGCCAGTATCGGATCGGTCCCCGGGACGGACGCGCCGGGGTGGGCTGTCCCGGGGGTGGTTGCGGCGAAATGGCCGGTCAGTGACGCCGCCCAGCTCATCGGGATGTACTTTCACCTGCGTGTCTGCCAAGACGACCGCCCTGACGGTCCTTTCCGCCGCGCTGCTGGCCCCCGCCCTGCTGGTGGCCCCCGCACACGCCGCGCCGTCCCCGCCGGCCGACGGAAAGGGCCAGCCGCCCAAGGCCCCGGCGGCGCCCGCACCGCCCGCGTCGATGTCCACGGTCGGCGGAAGCCTGCTCGGCCAGCCGGGGACCCAGGTGAACCTGCTGCCGGGCGCGCCCGCCCTGCCGACGAACCTGTCCGGCCGGTCGTGGATCGTGGCGGACGCCGAGTCCGGCGAGGTCCTGGCGGCGAACAACGCGCACTGGCGGCTCCCTCCGGCCTCCACGATGAAGATGCTCTTCGCGGACACCGTGCTGCCGGGCCTGCCCAAGGAGAAGGTCCACAAGGTCACCGAACAGGACCTGGACGGCGTGGGCCCGGGCAGCAGCCTGGTCGGGGTCAAGGAGGACCACGAGTACTCCGTCCACGACCTGTGGCTCGGGGTGTTCCTGCGGTCGGGGAACGACGCCGTGCACGTGCTGTCGGCCATGAACGGCGGCGTCGAGAAGACCGTCAAGGACATGCAGGCGCACGCCGAGGAGCTCCAGGCGCTGGACACCCACGTCGTGTCCCCCGACGGTTACGACGCCCCGGACCAGGTGTCGAGTGCGTACGACCTGACGCTCATCGCCCGCTCCGGCTTGCAGAAGCAGGACTTCCGCGAGTACTGCGGCACGGCGAGCGCGAAGTTCCCCGGCAGGCAGGAGGCCGGGAAGCCGCGGGAGTTCTTCGAGATCCAGAACACCAACCGGCTGATGACGGGCGCGGGTGGCCTCTCCCCGTACAAGGGCATCGCCGGCGTGAAGAACGGCAACACCACCATGGCCGGCTCCACCTTCACCGGGGCCGCCCAACGGGGCGACAGGAAGCTGCTGGTCACGGTGATGAACCCGAGCACGGGCGGGGTGAACTCGGTCTACGAGGAGACCGCCGCGCTCTTCGACTGGGGCTTCGCGGCCGCCGGGAAGGTCAAGCCGGTGGGTGAGCTGGTGCCGCCCAAGAGCGCGGACACCTCCTCGGTCGGCTCCCCGGCCCAGGTGCACGAGAACAACCCGTCGACGGCCGGCGCGGGCTCGGGCGGCGGGGCGGGCACCGCGCTCGGCGTCGCGGGCGGCGTGCTGGCCCTCCTCGCGGGCGGGGCCTTCGCGGTCAACCGCCGCTGGCCCCGCGGCCGCCGCGACCGGGGCGAGGAGCTGGTGTGAGCCGGGCGGCGCGAGACCCCCGCGCGGGGGCCGCGCCGTCGGCAGGATTCACCCGAAGGAGACCGTTTCAGGCGGTGCGGGGCGCCGGCTCTCCGCCGGCCTCCTCCTCGGCCCCGCCTTCGGTCTCGCCTTCGGTCTCGCCTTCGGTCTCGTCGTCGGTCTCGTCGTCGCGGGTCGCCGTCCAGGCCGCGACGAAGAGGAGCAGCTTCGCCGTGAAGTTGATCCAGAGCAGCAGGGCGATCGGCACGCCGAAGGCCCCGTACATGCTCTTCGCGGCGACCCCGCGCATGTAGCCACTGAGCAGCAGCTTCAGCAGCTCGAAGCCCGCCGCGCCGATCAGGGCCGCCTCGATCAGGCGCCGGCGCGGCGGTTCGACACCCGGCAGCAGCGTCAGGACGTACAGCAGGAGCAGGAAGGCGGCCAGTACGCCGACGAGGAAGGCGGCGGTGCGCAGCAGCCCGCCGCCGATGCCCTCGCGCGGGATGCCCAGCAGTTCGCCGAACTTCCCGACCGCGCTGGAGCCGACGGTCGAGGCGGCGGCCGAGGCCAGGGCCGCCCCGCCGAGGCCGAGGAGCACCAGCCCGTCCTTGCCCTTGCGGGCGAAGGGGTTGCCCTCGTCCTCGTCGTCCTTCTCCCAGACGGCGCGCAGGCAGTCCCGCATCGAGCCGACCCAGCCGATGCCGGTGAACAGCAGGAAGGCCCCGGCGACGAGCCCGACCGTGCCGGCGTTCGCGACGAGCCCGTCGATGTCGAGCTGGTCCGAGATCCCGGGGACCTGTTCGGAGAGGTTCTTCTGCAGCCGGTCCAGCTGCTCCTGGCTGAGCAGCGCCGCGCCCACCGCGGCGGCGACGGTGATCAGCGGGAAGAGGGCGAGGAAGCTGATGAAGGTGATCGCGGCGGCGAGCCGGGTCCAGTGCACCCGGTCGAGCCGTTCGTACGAATGCCACGCGTGCGTACGCATCAGACGCGCGACCAGCGGCCCGATCACCGGAAGTTTCGTCAGCCAGTCCATGGGATCACCGTAAAGGAGCGGGCGGAAATAGCCGGGATTGTCGGTTTTGGGGACTACGGTCCTCGTTTGTGACTTTTCGCCCAATGCCCCCGACGGAGCACCCGTTCCACGCCCTGGTCCTGCGAAGGCTGAGGTTCCGCGCCCGGCGCACCGCCCGGCTGACCCTGCGGCCCCTGCGTCAGCAGGGCCGTCCGGACGCACCGGCCGCTTCCGCCGCCTCGTCGGCCGGGTGGCAGCCCGGCTGCGCCGGGACCCCGGCGGGCCCCGTCCCGAAGGGGTACTCGCGCAGCTTGCGCCAGACCCCGTCCGAGCCTTGCTCGTAGAGCGCGAAGCCCTCGCAGAGCCACTCGGCGGCGTAGTCGGCGAGGGTCGTGAACGCCACGTCCATCGCCTCCTCGCAGATCCCGTGGGCGACCGTGACGTGCGGGTGGTACGGGAAGGCCAGCTCGCGGCTGAGCGGCCCCTGCGGGTCGCGGACCTCGCCCTGGAGGCGGGTGCAGCCCGCGGCGCCCTCGACGACCTTGACGAAGACGACCGGCGAGAGGGGACGGAAGGTCCCCGTGCCGCCCAGCCGCATCCGGAAGCCGCGGAAGCGGGCCGCGACCTCGGCCAGGTGGGCCCGGACGACCGGCAGCCGGTCCGCGTCCACCTCGGTCGGCGGCACGAGGGTGACATGGGTGGGGATGCCGTGCGCGGCGGCGTCCCCGAAGCCGGCGCGCAGCTGCTGGAGCTGGCTGCCGTACGGCTCCGGGACCGCGATCGAAACGCCGAGCGTTACGGTCCCCATGTCTCTCCTCCGCTTGTCTCCGTGGACTGCTGCCGCCCCAGTGTGGCGGCAGCACCCCCGTTCTTGCCAGGGCTCCCGGCCCGCAGGTGCGTTCGTCAGTGCTTGGCGGGCAGCAGACCGAGGCGGTCGTAGGCCTGCGCGAGGGTCTCGGCGGCGACCGCGCGGGCCTTCTCCGCGCCCTTGGCCAGGATCGAGTCCAGCGTCTCGGGGTCGTCCAGGTATTCCTGGGTGCGCTGCTTGAAGGGTGTGACGAAATCGACCATCACGGCGGCCAGGTCGGTCTTCAGCGCGCCGTAGCCCTTGCCCTCGTACTTCGTCTCCAGCTCGGCGACCGTCTCGCCCGTGAGGGTGGAGTAGATCGTGAGCAGGTTGCTGACGCCGGGCTTCTTCTCGCTGTCGAAACGGACCTCGGCCTCGGTGTCCGTGACCGCGCTCTTGATCTTCTTCTCGGTGACCTTGGGCTCGTCGAGGAGGTTGATCAGGCCCTTGGGCGAGGACGCGGACTTCGACATCTTGATCGCCGGGTCCTGGAGGTCGTAGATCTTCGCGACCTCCTTGACGATGTGCGCGGCGGGCAGGGTGAAGGTCTGGCCGTAGCGCTGGTTGAAGCGCTCGGCCAGGTCGCGGGTCAGCTCGATGTGCTGGCGCTGGTCCTCGCCGACCGGGACGGCGTTCGCCTGGTAGAGCAGGATGTCGGCGACCTGGAGGATCGGGTACGTGAAGAGGCCGACGGTGGCGTTGTTGACGCCGCCCTTGGCGGACTTGTCCTTGAACTGCGTCATCCGGCTCGCCTCACCGAAACCGGTGAGGCAGTTCATGACCCAGCCGAGCTGCGCGTGCTCGGGCACGTGGCTCTGGACGAAGAGCGTGCAGCGCTCGGGGTCCAGGCCGGCGGCGAGCAGCTGCGCCGCGGAGAGGCGGGTGTTCGCGCGCAGTTCCTTCGGATCCTGCGGCACGGTGATCGCGTGCAGGTCGACGACCATGTAGAACGCGTCGTGCGTCTCCTGCAGGGCGACGTACTGGCGGATGGCTCCGAGGTAGTTCCCGAGGTGGAACGAACCGGAGGTGGGCTGGATGCCGGAGAGCGCGCGAGGACGATCAGAAGCCATGGCCCCATTCTCTCAGGTGCGGGGGCGGGCTCCGGCCCGCCGGACGCCGCGCCGGGTGCCGGGGGCGGCGCCCCCGGCACCCGGGCCGCGGGGTCAGGACAGCGGCAGACCCGGGGCGGGGAAGGCCGACATCAGGGACGTGACCTCCGCGCGGACCGCGGCGAGGGCCTGCTCGTCCCCCTTGGCGGCGGCATCCACCGCGCGCGAGATCCAGTCCGCCACCGTCGGCATGTGCGCCGCGGTCAGGCCCCGCGAGGTCAGCGACGGCGTCCCGATGCGGATGCCCGACGGGTCGAAGGGCTTGCGCGGGTCGAAGGGGACCGTGTTGTAGTTCACGACGATCCCCGCCCGGTCCAGGGCCTTGGCCGCGACCTTGCCCGGCACCGCCTTCCCGGTCAGGTCGATCAGGATCAGGTGGTTGTCGGTACCGCCCGAGACCAGGTCGAAGCCCCGCTCCAGCAGCGCCGCGGCCAGCGCCTTGGCGTTGGCGACGACCGCGTGCGCGTACGAGACGAACGCCGGCTGCGCCGCCTCGTGCAGCGCGACCGCGATGCCGGCCGTGGTCTGGTTGTGCGGGCCGCCCTGGAGGCCCGGGAAGACCGCCTTGTCGATGGCCTTCGCGTGCTCCTCCCGGCACATCAGCATGGCGCCGCGCGGACCGCGCAGGGTCTTGTGGGTCGTGGTGGAGATGACGTCCACGTGCCCCGCCGGGGACGGGTGCGCGCCGCCCGCGATCAGGCCCGCGATGTGCGCCACGTCCGCGACCAGGACCGAGCCCGCCTCCTCGGCGATCGAGGCGAAGGCCGCGAAGTCGATCGTGCGCGGGAGCGCCGTACCGCCACAGAACATGATCTTCGGCCGCTCCGCCAGCGCCAGCTCGCGCACCGCGTCGTAGTCGATCAGCCCGGTGTCGGGGCGGACGCCGTACTGCACGCCCCGGAACCACGAGCCGGTCGCCGAGACGCCCCAGCCGTGCGTCAGGTGCCCGCCCATCGGCAGGGCCATGCCCATCACGGTGTCGCCCGGCCGGGCGAAGGCCAGGTACACGGCCAGGTTCGCGGGCGAGCCGGAGTACGGCTGGACGTTGGCGTGGTCCACGCCGAACAGGCCCTTGGCCCGCTCGACTGCCAGGGCCTCGACGCGGTCGATGTTCTGCTGGCCCTCGTAGTAGCGGCGGCCGGGGTAGCCCTCGCTGTACTTGTTCTGCAGCACGGTGCCGGAGGCTTCGAGGACGGCCGCGGACACGTAGTTCTCGCTGGGGATCAGGCGCAGGGTCTCGGCCTGGAGCACTTCTTCGGCGGCGACGAACGACGCCAGCTCGGGGTCGGTCGCGAAGAGGGCGGGATGGCGGCTCGCGGACATGGCGGGCTCCTCCGGGGTCGATGTGATCGGTACCCCGCGAGGCCCAGGCGAGCGGCCCTGTGTGCGGTCGAGCGCGCACGGCTCCCCCGGAGTTCGTTCTCCGTGCGCCAGTCGCCGTGCGTACCGCCCACCTTAGCGGGCGTGGCGGGTGGGCCGGCCGCGCCGAAAGGAAGGTTTCCGCAACCGAGGTCCGCGCGACGGCGGGGAGGCGACGATAGGAAGGTGACGCCACCCTCGTCACCGGTTCACCCGGCGAGACCGACGATCGGAGACCCCGTGTCGACAACTGCTGATGCCATCCGCTCCGCCGAGGCCCACAGCGCGCACACCTACCACCCCCTCCCCGTGGTCGTCGCCTCCGCGGAGGGCGCGTGGATGACCGACGTGGAGGGCCGCAGATACCTCGACATGCTCGCCGGGTACTCGGCGCTCAATTTCGGCCACGGCAACCGCCGCCTGCTCGACGCCGCCCGGGCGCAGCTGGAGCGGGTCACCCTCACCTCGCGCGCCTTCCACCACGACCGCTTCGCCGACTTCTGCACCGAACTGGCCGCGCTGTGCGGCAAGGAGATGGTGCTGCCCATGAACACGGGTGCGGAGGCCGTCGAGACGGCGGTGAAGACCGCCCGCAAGTGGGGCTACGAGGTCAAGGGCGTCCCGGACGGCCAGGCCAAGATCGTGGTCGCGGCGAACAACTTCCACGGCCGCACGACGACCATCGTGTCCTTCTCGACCGACCACGAGGCCCGTGACCACTACGGCCCGTACACCCCCGGCTTCGAGATCGTCCCCTACGGCGACCTGACCGCGCTCGGCGCCGCCGTCACCGCCAACACGGTCGCCGTACTGCTGGAGCCGATCCAGGGTGAGGCGGGGGTCCTGGTGCCGCCGGCCGGATACCTGGCCGGCGTACGGGAACTGACGCGCGAGCGGAACGTCCTCTTCATGGCGGACGAGATCCAGTCGGGGCTGGGGCGGACCGGCAGGACCTTCGCGTGCGAGCACGAGGGGGTCGATCCGGACGTGTACGTCCTCGGCAAGGCGCTCGGCGGCGGGGTCGTGCCCGTGTCGGCGGTGGTCGCCGACCGGGACGTGCTCGGCGTCTTCAAGCCCGGCGAGCACGGCTCCACTTTCGGCGGCAACCCGCTGGCCTGCGCGGTCGCCCTGGAGGTGATCGCGATGCTGCGCTCCGGCGAGCACCAGCGGCACGCCGCCGAACTCGGCGACCACCTGCACCGGGAGCTGAACCTGCTGGTCGGCGGCGGCGCGGTGACCGCCGTGCGCGGGCGCGGGCTCTGGGCGGGCGTGGACGTCGACCCGGCGCACGGCACGGGCCGGGAGATCTCCGAGAAGCTGATGGAGCGCGGGGTGCTGGTGAAGGACACCCACGGCTCCACCATCCGGATCGCCCCGCCGCTGGTGATCAGCAAGGAGGACCTGGACTGGGGCCTGGACCAGCTCCGGTCCGTACTCGCGACCTGACGGGGCCGCGGCGGCCCGGCGGGCGCGGCGGGATCCTCCCGGTCACGGCGGCGCGCGTCGACGCTCCCGGCCCTGCGGTGGACACCGGGAGCGGCCCGCCGGACGATGGGAGGACCCGTACGGGTGCGCGCCCTGCCGATTCCGGGCCCGACCCTCCGATGGGAGCAACCCCATGTACCGACGCAACCGTCACCGCCTGCTCTGCGGCGCCCTGGCCTCCTCCGTCGCGCTCGGCGCCGCCGCCGCCCTCGCCGCACCGGCCGCCGCCGCCCCGGCGGCGGTACCCGCTGCCAGCTGCACGGTCACACCCGACCCGCAAGGGCGGTTCGTCGTCATCACCGGCGAGGGGTTCACTCCCCCGCGCACCCTCAACGACGGCGAGTCCACCGAGCCGCTGAACATCGACGCCGACGGCAACTTCCGGGTCCAGCGGTTCCAGAAGAACGTCCACTACACCGTCCTCGCGGTCAACGAGGACCAGGACTTCGTCTTCGTGAACTGCAAGGTCGCGCGGTCCACGCCCTCCGCCGGCGACTCGGGCCGAGACGTCCTTCGACAGCTACTGCGGTGACGACTGACGGCCCTACAGGATGACGTGGGGCAGGAAGCGGGCGTACTCGTCCGTGACCGGCCCCGCCGATTCCCGGATGCCGAGTCCCGCCGCCTCCTCCTCGACGACCCACGCGCCGAGCACGACGCGGTTGCCGTCGAAGTCGGGCAGCGGGGCCAGGGCCTGGAAGACGTACGTCTCTCCGTCGGCCGGGACGAAGGGCTCGCCGCCCTCGCCCGCCTCGTGCAGCGTGACCCCGGCGCCCTCGCGTCCCAGCAGCGGCTTGGCCGCGTACCCGCAGGTCGCGGCCAGCTCGCGCGGGCCGTCGAGGTAGGCGGGCAGCAGGTTCGGGTGGTCGGGGAAGAGCTCCCAGAGGATCGCCAGCAGCGCCTTGTTGGCGAGCAGCATCTTCCACAGCGGCTCGATCCAGGCGGTGGTGCCGGAGCCGCCGCCGTGGTCGTAGGTGCCCAGCACCTGCGGCCCGAACGCGTCGGTGACCAGCCACTCCCACGGGTAGAGCTTGAAGCAGCTGCGGATGAAGCGGAGCCGCTCGTCCACGAACCGGCCCGAGAGGCTGTCCCAGCCGATGGTCTCCACCGAGAGCGCGTGCGTCTCCAGGCCGGCCTGTTCGGCGGTCTCCTGGAGGTAGGCGACCGTCATCAGGTCCTCGCCGAGCTCGTCGGTCTCGGAGTGCGCGAAGTGCACCGGGCCGGGCGGCAGCAGCTCGGCCTGCCGGCGCCAGGCGTCGACGAGGCGCTCGTGGAGGGAGTTCCACTGGTCGGCGCCGGGGAAGCGTTCCTCCATCCAGAACCACTGCGGGCTGGCCGCCTCCACCAGGGAGGTGGGCGTGTCGGCGTTGTACTCCAGCATCTTGGCCGGGCTGCCGCTGCCGTCGTAGCGCAGGTCGAAACGGCCGTACAGGGAGGGCTGTTCGGCGCGGCGGCGCCAGGACTCGGCGATCCGCTCCGCGAGCCCGGCGTCGGTGATCCCGAGGTCGGCGAAGCGGTCGTGCTCGACGATGTGCGCGGCCGCGGCCAGGCACATGGCGTGCAGTTCCTCGACGACGTTCTCCAGCGCCTCGACCTCGGGCAGGGAGAAGGAGTAGTAGGCGCTCTCGTCCCAGTAGGGCCGCAGCGAGTCGTCCGGGTAGCGGGTGAGGGGGTAGATCAGGCCCTGCGCCTCGACGGTCTTCTGCCAGTCGGGGCGGGGCTCGATGGTGTGCCGCTGCATGGACGGTCAGCCGCCGGAGGAGCCGGAGCTGCTGTGGCCGCCGATGCCGCCCCGGGTGACCGCGGCCTTGTCGAAGCTGCCGCCGGAGACCTTGCCGTTGCTGACGCTGCCGCCGTAGTAGTACGCGCCGCGCCCGCCGCTCTTGCACTCCTTGTCGTTCAGCTTCTCCAGCGTCGAGCGGGACGCGCAGCGCTTGTCCGGTTCGTCACTGCTGCCGCAGGCCACGAGTGTGGCCGCGAGCAGGCCCATGCCGCCGAGTGCGACGGCTCCGGAGCGCATACGGCGCTGGTTGGTGCTGCTGCTGTCCATGTCCCTGTTCCCCCTAGAGGCGTGCTGCCGACAGACTAGAGCGGGCCCCCCGGCCGATGGAATCCGGCCGCCGCGAGATCCGTGACCTAGAGTCAGTTCGTGCTCATTGGGATGATTTGCGCGCTCGGTGCGGCGGTCTGCTTCGGTACGGCGTCGGTTCTGCAAGCGGTCGCGACGCGGGCGGCGGAGCCGGGCACGGGGTCCGGAGTGGACGCCGCCCTGTTCCTGCGGGCCGTGCGCCAGTGGCGCTACCTCGCGGGGCTCGGCCTGGACGCGGCCGGCTTCGTGCTCCAGATCGTCGCGCTGCGCCATGTCCCGATCTATGCGGTGGGAGCCGCGCTGGCCGCGAGCCTCGCCGTGACGGCGGTGGTCGCCGCACGTCTGCTGCGCGTACGGCTGTCCCGTACGGAGTGGGGCGCGGTGGGGGTGGTGTGCGCGGGGCTGCTGATGCTGGGGCTCGCCGCCGGGGAGGAGGGCGCGAAGACCGGGCCGCTCGCGCTGAAACTGGGGCTGCTGGGGGTGGCGGCACTGGTCCTGCTGGTCGGGGCGGTGGCAGGCCGCCTGCCGGACGGCCCGCGGGCGCTGGTCCTCGGCCTGGCCTCGGGCACGGGCTTCGGGGTGGTGGAGGTCGCGGTCCGGCTCCTCGACTCCGTCCTGGACCTGCGCAATCCCGCCCTGTACGCCCTTCTGCTGGGCGGCGGCGCCGCGTTCCTGCTGCTCACCTCGGCCCTGGCCCGCGGCTCGGTGACGGCGGCCACCGCGGGCATGGTCCTCGGCGAGACGATCGGCCCCGCGGTGGTGGGCGTCGCCTGGCTCGGCGACCGCACCCGCGAGGGCCTGACGTGGCTGGCGCTGACGGGCTTCGTGGTGGCGGTCGCGGGAGCCCTGGCCCTCGCCCGCTTCGGCGAACCGGACGCTGCCCCCTCCGGCCCGGCCGCACCATCCGGCCCCGCCGCACCATCCAGCCCCTCCGGCGTTTGAGGAGCGGGGGTTCGGGGGCAGCGCCCCCGACAGCGGCGCCACCGTGGGGGGGGGGGGGGGGGGGGGGCGGGGCCCGGGGGGGGGGGCGGGGGGGGGGGGGGGGGCCCCCCCCCCCCCCGCCCCGATCCCCTTCCGCCGCTTACACCCTGGGGGTGTTACGCGGGGCGGCCGCCGAAGGGCGCGCCGGTGCCGTAGTACGTACCCAGTTCCTCGCGGTAGCCGGCGTCACCGAGATGCTTGTCGCGGTGGAACTCCGGGGCGTTCTTGATCTGCTCCTTCGTCCGCTCGACGAAGATCTTCCGCTCCTCCGGGTCGATCCGGGTCACGGTGCTCGCCGGCAGCAGGACCTCCTTGCCGAAGATCCAGACCCCGGTGTCCACGACCAGGTAGGCGTCACCGACTTCGTCGGAGTGCTTGTCGACCTTGCCGATGGCGCCGTCCGTGGCCTCGACCTTGTAGCCGGTCAGGTCAGTGCCGGCCAGGTGCCCGGCGGTCGGCTGGTAATTCCACACATGCTCAGTCACGCGAATACAACTCCTCAGATCTCAGAGATGAAGCGGCCCGTGCCGCCTGACTCTTCTCGTGCGCCGCACGCGGCGACTGCTACGCCGCCGCGTTTTTGGAGGCGGTATTCAAACAGCCCCGCTGGATCGCGACGCCTCCGCGGCCTTTCAGACCACTGTCCCGCTACCAGCGGTACCAGCGGCCACTGCTGCCCTTGGGCCGGGCGACGAAGCCGACCAGCCACACCACCAACACGATGACGGCGATCCACCACAGTGCCTTTATGGCGAAACCCGCACCGAAGAGAAGAAGGGCCAGCAGAAGAACAAGAAGCAGGGGAACCATTGTTATCAACCTCCGACACGCCGCCTGCCCTGCATTCTGGGATTCACACACCCGACTTGCCTTTCTCTCTGTGAGCGAGGCGATCTGTTCAACCCACACGGCTGGGGTAAGAGGGGCACATGTTCAACCATCGAAGGGTGCGTACAGCCATCGTCCTGGTGATCAGCTGGGTGGTGATGACAGGTGTGGAACGAGTGGCCGAACACAACCCATGGGGTTCGGCCTTGCTCAGGGGGCTGGTGTGGGCAGGCGTGGTCACCGGCGTGTGGTGGTTCTCGGAGTGGACTCAGATACGGCCTCCGCAGCCTCGCCCCGAGGAGTCCCTCAGGAGCGATGAGCGCGCGCCGCGCTGACCTGGCCTCGAGCAGGCTGCCGGCCACGCCGCGGCGGGTGCGTCGAGGGCGGGCGGAGGGACACCCGACTGCCTGATCTGTGGGGGCTGAGGGGTTTGAAATGCGACACCGGGGCATCCCAGAACAAGACTCAGCCTTTGCCGGCCTATGGAGGCAGCAGTGACCACGTACGTCATCACCGTGCCGGGCACGTTCCTGAGGGACGTCGACGATGCCACTCGCTCCGAGCTGGCGAGGAGCCTGGCTTCGCACCACACCGACTTGAGCGAGACGGAGGACGTGGAGCTGCTGACGGTCCACGAGGACGGCACCTTCTCCGTACGGCTCGAAATCGAGGCCGTGGACAAGGCGACGGCGGAGGACGAGGCCGTCCGCCTGGCAGGGGCTGCCCTCCAGAAACTGGGCTTCTCGGAAGAGGACGCACCGCTGGGGCCTCCGGCCGTCACCGGTATCGACGGTGAGTTCTGAAATCGGCCCGGGGTCACCGTGGTAGCGGGGGCCCCGGGACTGGGCCAGGGACCGTGAGCCTGTCCCCTTCAGGCAGAGTGTGGCGTAACGGTCGGCCGTCTGCCCTGGCTTACGCAGGCGGCGTCTGACAGAGCATTACGGAGGAGCATGTGGGACGGTCCCTTTTACCGGGTCAAGCGTGATGGATACGAGATCTGCTTCGTCCCCGATGCGCGAGACGACCTCGATGAGGTCTGCAATGTCGACATGTGGGTCATCCGCGATGACGGCGATCGCTGGTCCGGAACCGTGGTCACGCTCCATGAGGTACACCGCATCATGGACCGCCAACGGCAGGCGGGCGACCCAGAAGGCGCCTACTGGTGGTGCTGGGACGGCCTCATCGTCCGTGAGGCCGGCGTGCCGTCGATGGTCAAGGCGATCGACGGGCTCGTTGCCACGGGCGAGCACGAGACAGTCCTTCGCCATGTTGGGCCGGCAGAAGACCTCTGAACTGGTTGGCTCCGGCTTACAGAACCAACGTCCGGCACGAACGCGCGTAGGGCCATGACAAGGGCACGGCGTGACGTACGCGGCGCGACTCCCAGACCGCCCCGGACCGGCTGCTCCGCCACGGCCACGGCCGCAGCGGCCTGACGGATTCGGCGTGGTGCTCGTACTCGCTGCGGGCAGCTTCCAGCAGCCGCTTCCAGGAGGTGACCGGGGGCCTTCGCTTCGGGAGGGCTCGGCGCTCGCGCTCGGTCATGCCTCCCCAGACCCCGTATTCGACGCGGTGGTCGAGGGCGTGGGCCAGGCATTCCGTGCGCACCACGCAGCCAGAGCAAAGAGCCTTCGCTCTCGTCTGCGCAGCGCCCTCCACGAAGAGCTTCTCCGGGTCGCCGGTCCGGCACGCGGCCCGTTGCCCCCAGCCCTGATCCCCGCCCATTGTTCGCCGCCCTCTCCCCGACCCGGCTCCCCCACCCCGCACTCCACGGGCGGCTTGAGCGCGACCGTACGGAAGGGTCCACCCTGCCGTCTACAACAGCAGCGGCACTGCCGTCTGGGCCTGCAACACCATGAACGGCGCCGGCGAAACCGTCGACATCAACACACGAGGCGTCGTGTACGTCGGCCACACGCCCATCACCGCCAGCTGCTGAGCCGGCCCCCGCAGAACGAACACCCCGCCGGAAGCGAACGTCCGGCGGGGCTTCTGTGCGAGCCGGGCGACCAGGGAGGGGCTGGAGAACCGTTCACGTCCGCATCGCGGCAGTGCTCGTTGGCGGAGGGATAGACGTCGGCTGTGCTGGGCCCCTGGTAGAACCGGTGAATGGCATACAGGTTCACAGCCCGTGCGGTGGCTGCCGAGATCGACGTTGATGGCGAGATGCAGGCTGGCGTGGCGGAGGAGGATGGAGGCTTCTTCCTGCTGTTCACGAGCGCCATGGGTGAGCCGTCCGCACAAGACGTCTCGCTCGGGCTCGACACTTACTGCGTGATGACCCCGGACCAATGCACGACCTATGGCTGTGTCCGCGAGGTCGCCCTGACAGGCAGCCTGCTTACGGTGTTGCTGGACCCCGAGTGTCTGGATGACTTGGAGTTGGAGGAAGCGAAGCTCGAGGCGGTGCTCGACGTACCGGCGGAGAGTATGGACGAGATGCGCGAGGTACTTGCGAAGGTGTTGACCTTCGGACGCGAGGAGGCCCGGCCTCGGCTCATCGGTTTGTCAGGTTGATCCCCCGGATCGGTGGAGTGCCTCATACGAGCGATGCGAGGCCGAGGCTGTCGTGATCCAGGCGGGAGGTGCCCTCCAGGGGCATCCGAGCGGACCGAATGCGCGGGCAAGGGGGCCGAGACAGCCGTCGACAGGCGCGTTTCGTAGGCAAACCGTTGTCAACACGTGGTTGCCCCGCGAGTCCGTCACCCGCATCCTGACGGTTCAGCACGATCACGTGGAAGAGAACGAAGGTTTCCCGCACATGCAGCACACCCCCGACCTCGGAAGCAACTCGCTCAGCAAGCCGGATCCGTGGGCCAAGTTCCGGGGGCTCGTCTGGTGGCAGTTGGTGCTCTCGATCGCGCCAGTCATCCTGCTGCCGATCGGCGGGGCGATAGGCGGCGCCTTCGGGGCGGCGGGGCTCTACGCGAATCTCTCCCTGGCCCGCAAGCCGTTGGGGACGTCGGTCAAGCTCTTTGTGATGCTGGGCGTGGTACTCGGCTCTTACCTTGGATACTTCCTCGTCGCCGGTGTCCTCTACAACATGTTCAAGGGCTGATCCCTCCAGTCAGGGGAGTGCTGATCTCGGCGACCGGGCCGCGGGCGCGGGGTAGCTGGCCCCACCCCGCGGGTTGGGGGGCAGGGCCGGGTACCCGGCCCTGCCCCCCGCGGCCGCACGTAGGCGGGACCGCCCGCGTCCGGCTCGTGGTGCAGTTCACCGGCGCCGCTCAGAACCGGCCGGCCTGGTGAAACAACCTTTAGTGTCCTCGGCCGGTGGCGGAGGCGATGCCGAGCCAGGTGTGGCGGTTGCCCCACCAGCACCAGCCGACCTTCGGGGCGTTGCGGTGCTCGCGGCCGTCCCGGCCCGAGCCGTTGCTGATCCAGATCGCCGGGGTGCGGGCGTCCAGCGAGCCGTTCGCCTTGCGCAGCCGGGAGCCGATGGTCATGAAGCAGCGGTTGCGCTCAAGGACCTCCGGCTGCTGCAGCACCCAGTGGATGCCTTCGGTGAGCAGCAGCGGGGTCCGGTCCTGTTCGGTGAGGGCAGGCAGCGCCTCCTCCGGGGTCCAGTTGGCCATGTGGTCGCCGCGGTCGAGGCCGGTGACGAGGTAGAGGGGGCCGTCGGGCAGCTCTACGGCGGAGGGGGTGAACCGGTCGACGTCGGTCATGTCGGTGACGACGAAGCCGGACTTGCCGTCGCGGTGGAGCAGCGGTGCGAGGACGGACGCGGGGGCGCGGTCCGGGTGGACGGCGAGCAGGGCGTCGGCGTCGGAGCTGCCGGTGGCTTCGGCGGCGAAGGTGCGCAGTTCGTCTTCGGTTATCCCCGCGAGCTCGTGCACCCCCAGCCGGATCAGGTGATCGGCCTGGGTGACCAGCGGCGGGAGGGGGAGCAGGGTGGCCGGGGACGAGGTGTCGGGCAAGGTACTCCTCGGTTCGCGGTGTGAGCAGTAGACCTGGGGCCAACGAAACGTCCTGCGGGATTGTTCCCGGCGCGGCGACCCTCCGCACCCTCCGCAGACCGGGCCGCCGCGGGACGGACCGGGCCGTCGCCTCGACGTCCTGGGCGGGCGGTGGGCTCCGCCTCAGCGCGGGGTGAGGACGCAGAACTCGTTGCCCTCCGGGTCGGCCAGGACCGTCCACGGCACGTCGCCCTGGCCGAGGTCGACGTCGGTGGCGCCGAGGGCGCGCAGCCGGGCCACCTCTGCCGCGTGATCGTCTCCGGGGTACGGGCGGAGATCGAGGTGGATGCGGTTCTTCACGGTCTTCACGTCGGGTGTGCGGACGAATTCGAGATACGGGCCGACGCTCTTGGCGGAGCGCAGCACCGCCTGTTCGTCGGTCACCTCGTGCACGGTCCAATCCATCGCCTCGCCCCAGAACCGGGCCATGGCCCGGGGGTCCGCGCAGTCGACGACCACCGCGGCCATCGGCCCCGTGTCCCGGTAGACGGCGCGAGGCTCCAGGACGCAGAACTCGTTGCCCTCGGGGTCGGCCAGGACCGTCCACGGGACGTCGCCCTGGCCCACGTCGGCGGGCGTCGCGCCGAGGAGCCGGAGGCGCGCGACCAGGTCGGCCTGGTGGGCCGCGGAGGTGGTGGCGAGGTCGATGTGCACCCGGTTCTTCACCGTCTTGGGTTCCGGGACGCGAACGATGTCGATGTAGAGGGCGGCGGGGTCGGGATAGACGAGGCCCACGGGTTCGAGGTTCGTCACGCCGGGTTCCTCACTGTCGATGCCCCAGCCGAGCACCTCCGCCCAGAACCGGCCGAGGGTGGAGTCATCGCGAGCGTCCATCGCAATCTGAACAAGCCGTGTCGCCATACCGCCGACCTTATGCACGCCGTCCTGCGACGACAAGCGCATGTGCTGTTGGGAGTCCTGAGTGTGTGTCAGGGACGCGCTGCCGCCCCCGCCCGGGGAGGGACGGGGGCGGAAGCGAGGGTACGGGCGACCCGGGTGGGCGGTCAGAACGCGAAGACGGGGTTTGCGTTGAAGGTCGCGGCCATGACGCAGGAGTTGGAGAAGGTGTGCTTCCAGGAGATGCGGCTGCCCTGCCAGACGCCGTCCGCGGTGACGGTGACGGGGGCGTAGTGCATCGGACAGGCGCGGTTCGTGTCCGGGGCGGCCAGGAGCCCGTCGAAGGTGCCGTCAGTGGCGGCGAGCGCCGCGCAGGCGGCCTTGGGGTCGGGGTGCGTTCCCTGGGCGGTCGGCGCGCAGCTGAGAGTCGACGCCCGAACGACGGTCGCCGCGTCCTCGCCCTGAGCGACGGTCAGGACCATGGCGGAGGGGGCGTACAGGCTGGCGGGCTGTGCCTCGGCGATACCGGTGGCGCCGGCCAGGGTGAGGAGGGCGGCGGCGGAGACAGCAGCGATGCGGTGACGCACGACGGAACTCTCTTTCAATTCGAAGGGTATTCGCAGGAGATGCCTGCGATATGCCGACTGGACGTCACCGAGTCTGTCGGTCGCGAGGGATACATGCACATCGAACGCCGATTATCAGACATCTCGTTCGATTATCGGCGAACGAATGGTCGTTCGGGCAGCTCGGGCCGGGTGCGCGCCTCTTCGTGATCAGGCAACAGCGGGTGGTAACGGTGGATGCGGAGGCCGTTCGTGAGGCGTTGACCTGCTGTCGGTCGCGCGCGGTTCACCGAACATCCATCCAGGCTGACCGGATAGCGCCGGTTTCGCCGCCGACGCGCCCCGGAGCATGCCGGTGCTCCCGGCTGCCGGGGACGGAAGCTCGTACGTTGCCTGTCATGACTGAACTTGGACCCGTTGTGTGGCCGCCCGCGCCTTTGCGGACCGAGCGGCTTGTGCTCCGCGCTTCGGAGGGCCGCGACCGTGCGGCGTTCATCGAGCTGTTCGCCTCGCCCGAGGTACGGACGTACCTAGGTGGCCCACGACCACGCGCTGAGCTTGAGAATGCGGTGCCGGAAGTACCCGGGCGGCGACCCGGCGTGTTCGTAGTCGATCACGAAGGGGTGACGATCGGCGTCGTCACGCTCGACCGTCGAGACCCGGAGCGTCCGGGGCACGTCCGTCCTGATGGCGGGGAGGCCGAGCTCAGCTACATGCTCCTGCCGGAGGCATGGGGACGTGGCTACGCCTACGAGGCTTGCGCCGCGACGCTCGGCTGGTTCGCGGACGCGTTTCCCGGCGAGCCGGTGGTGCTCTGCACCCAGGTGGCCAACGGCCGCTCGGTGCGGGTCGCGGCGAAACTGGGGTTCACCGAGGTGGAACGGTTCGACGAGTTCGGCGCGGAGCAGTGGTTCGGCGTGCGTTGATCGGTCCCGCGGGCTCCCGCTTCGAGCCGGAAGCCGCTTCGAACCTGGTCAGTTGGGCGAGCTCAATGATGTGATGGCCACATGGCGGACCCTCACGACGACGAACCCCCCGAGCACCGGCGCTATGCCCAACACCTCAAGGCTTTGGACAGCGTCGCCGAGGCGGACGAGGTGAACCTGCTGGCTGCCGTCCTCCGCGACGACGACACGTCCATGGCCGAGAGCGCCGTGAACCACCACCTTGAACGCCGGGCGGCCGAGCAGCTGACCAGCCCTCAGTTTCGCTGCTGGGCGCAGATGATGGCCACGGTCATCGGCGACCGTACATTCCTTAGCCGCCGCCTGCGCGAGTGGACTTTGCTCAGATCCATCGCCCTGGACGAGCCCTGGACCGACGAGGAGTTGCTGACCGCGTCCGACTGGTTCCAGCGCACGGCCGCCTCCGCGCAGCTCGTCACCTCGCCCGACGCCCTCCGCTTGCTCGCCGAGCACGGACGCACCCGCCGCGTCCGCAACGCGGCGAGCCGCAGGACCCAACGGCCACCACACGCCCCAGTGACTGGGCCACTCTCCGGCAGCCGCCCGTTCCGGTGGCTGCCCTATGACGCGAGCTCTCTCGCGCGCCTGGGTGTGGGCGGTGAGGCGGGGTCTGCGCTGGTCGAGCGGGGGTTGCCGACCGACTGCAATCGCATGTTCGTGCGGGACTCGGGTCGGGAACTGGATGTCCGCGACCTTCCGCCGGGTCGGGCTGCGTTCCTCGGTGCGTTCGAGGACGGCCTCAACACGTACTGGCTGCTGATCGACAGCGGTGAAGTGTGGATGGTCCGCGGCTATGAAGGCGAGGGGGATCAGCAGTACGGGCTGGTCAACTCTTCGGTCGGCGGTCTGCAGAACGTTCTGGAGGTGTGGGAGGCTTTCGCCTTCTCGGGAAAGAGCGATGCGGACGACGACTACGAGGACTTTGTCGAAGTCGTGCTTGAGCGGGCCCGCCAGAGCGATCCGCGGGTGTTCGAGGACGACAACGCCTGGTGGTCACGCGTTTTCGAAGAAGTCGAGCTCGGCATGTTGGTCCCGGAAGAGGGATAGCCGCGGGACGCGATGGTCACGGGCGGGGCCGATTGTCATAGCGACCTCATTGCGCGCGCCAGTAGACCGTCATGTCGAAGCCGGTGGGGCGTCCGCCACCCCGCCTTGGGACTCTGACCTGTTCGAGCACAGGTATGAACTGCGGGCGGGGCGTCACCCCACTGTTCGGATTGAATCTTGCAGTTCAGCCCTCCCCGGGAGCGGCCCAGGGCCTCGTCGGAACGGAGTCCGGCCGTGCGACTGCGGCCCAGAATGCGTGGCGCGCGGGTGAGCGCGCCGGTGCGAGTTCGTGGAAGCACGCGGGCAGTCATAAATGTCTGCCGCAGGGGGCGGGGTACGTGATTCGGCGTCATGGGTACACGTGAGTGCGTACCATCGCCTCACACATGCTCTCCCCCGCAGAAATCGAGGAACCCATGACGACAACCACCAACGTCACTCGCGTGCAAGACGACTACGCCCAGCAGATCGCCAGCGACCTCTCGACGAACCAGTCGGCACAGGAGCAGACGCGAAAGGAACTGGAGCGGCTGCAGCAGGAACTGGAGGAGCTTCAGGAAGGCGAGAAGGTTCTTCTCAAGATGCAGGAGGCCTTGGGTATTTCGGCGAAGCCCGCGTCCGCGTCCGCGCCGTCCGCCAAGCGCAACGTGAAGCGTGCCGCGGTGCCGGCCGCACGCAGCGCAGGCTCACGGGGTGCGAAGAAGGCTCCGGAGCCCAAGGCCGCAGCCACCGCGGCGCCGCGCAAGCGCAAGGCGGCCGGTGAAACCGAGGTGAAGAAGGACACGAGCGGCGGCCCCTCCTGGCTGGAGCTGGTCATGGCCACGCTGGCCGGTCAGACGGAGCCCCGGTCCGCCGCCGAGGTGACCGAGACCATCAGCGCCGCGCACCCCGAGCGCAAGGTCCAGGCAGCGGTCATCCGCAACACCCTTGAGCAGGGTGTCGCCCGTGGCCGCCTTGAGCGCTCCAAGCAAGGCCGGTCCGTCTACTACACCCCCTCCGGCTCCGCTCCGGCGGACGCGGGCACCGATCAGCCCCAGCCCAAGCCCCTGCCGCAGCCGTAAACCCCTCCCCCGGCAGCCCCGCTCCACCGCACACTCACCGAACCGGGCTGCGTCCGGTGCCCCACTGCACCGACAGTCCCGCGGGCGGCCAGGACCGCGCACGGCTCGACGCCCGCTCGGGACCTTCCGGACCCGAGCGCGAGCGGTTCACGGAGCTGGCCACCGAGACGCCGCCGTCCGAGGCGATCAGCCGACGGCGGCGGCAGCGGGGGCGGTGACGGTGGCCGACAGCCTCCGCGATGACCCCCGACCCGGCGCTCCTCGCTCCGCCGGGAGCCGAGATCGATTGTCAGTGGTGGGTGAGACGGTAGGAGCATCCAGTCGGAACGAGGGGGAGCTGCCATGTCCGGTACTCAGAACTACATCAATCACGTTGCTCTTGTGCTGGATGCCAGTTCGTCCATGTCACACCTGAGCCACAAGGTCGTCGACGTCGCCGATCAGCAGATCGCCTATCTCGCCCGCCGATCGAGGGAGCTGGACCAGGAAACCCGTGTCACGGTGTACGTCTTCGCCGACAAGGTGGAGTGCGTCATCTACGACAAGGACGTGCTGCGCATGCCGTCGCTGAAGCAGCTGTACCGGGTCGGCGGAATGACGGCTCTGCTGGCGGCGGCCCTGAAGTCACAGCGGGAGCTGGCACAGACGGCGCAACTGTACGGCGACCACAGCTTCCTGACGTTCGTGCTGACCGACGGACAGGAGAACGCGAGCCATCGCTGCCCGGACGCCCCCGCCAGGGACCCGCGTGAACTAGTCACGGCCGTGGCCGAGATGATCGAGAAGCAGCAGGACAACTGGACGCTGGCCGTCCTCGTGCCGGACCAGATGGGCAAGCGCGAGGCCATGCAGTGCGGTTTCCCCAAGGAGAACGTCGCCATCTGGGACGCCACCAGCACTCAGGGTCTGGAGGAGGCCGGGCAGGTCATCCAGCAGGCCACCGAGAAGTTCATGGTGGGCCGCACGAAGGGCATCCGCGGATCGCGCGCGGTGTTCTCCACGGGGGCGGACGCCATCAACAAGGACACCGTCGCGGCGGCCGGCCTCACCCCGGTGGATCCGACGGCGTATCAGCTGATTCCGGTCGCTCGTGACGCGGCGATCCGCGAATGGGTCATCGAATCCGGTCACACCTACCGCACCGGTGGTGCGTTCTACCAGCTGAGCAAGTCGGAGAAGATCCAGGCGCGGAAGCAGATCGCCGTGCTGGAGAAGAAGACGGACCGGGTGTACACGGGTCCCGAGGCCCGCGCCCTGCTCGGACTGCCGAGCGTGGAAGTGCGCGTCAAGCCGGACCACAATGACGACTTCACGATCTTCGTGCAGAGCACCAGCGTGAACCGAAAGCTCGTACCGAACACGCGGCTCCTGCTGATGGTCTGACACCCGCGATGTGAGGCGTGGGGCGGTTGGTGGCCCGCCGGGCGGGCGCCTACACGCAGAAATCGCGTTGATACGTGGACACGCGGGTACGGGTGGCGATGTTCACCCGATCGGGCCAGGCGGAGGCGGCCGACGGCCTCGAACGGCTCAACATCGGGACATCGGACAGGCCATACGTCCGATGAAATGCCTACGGTCACACACCGAGAGACATCGATTCCCGAACGTGTGGAGACGGCATGTCCCATCGAGGCCGCTGGCTGGCCGGCGCCTGCATCACCACCGCCCTCGCCGGCATACTCGCCACCGGGGGCGCCCGGGCCACACCCCCGGACGAGCCTTACGGCCCTGACGACGGGCCCGACGTCGCAGTGGGCGCCTATCTCCACTACGACTCAGCCGCCGTTGAAAGGATGGAGGGGCTCTCGCACTGGCTCGGCGGTGCCGAGCTGCGGGCCGGGCACACCTACCTGCCGGGCGACAAGTGGAGGAACATCGAGGGGGAGCCCAACTCCCTTGACAGCTGGGCCGAGTGGCGGCGGGCCGAAGCCGATCGGCTGTTCGTCCTGAACGTGCCCATGTTCGAGGGCAACGAGGCCGGTGTCCCCGACCGCCGGGTCGCCGAGCTGATCCGCTCGGGCGCGCAGGGCAAGTACGACCACCACTTCCAGCGGCTGGCCAGGCGGCTGGTCGGCCTCGGGATACCGGACACGGTGATCGTGCTCGGCTGGGAGATGAACGGCTTCAACTACACCCACCGCTGCCGGCCCGACCCGGAGAACTGGAAGAAGTACTGGCGGCGCATCGTGGCCGCCATGCGTTCGGTGGAGGGGCAGGACTTCCGTTTCGACTTCGCCCCCAACCGCGGCGGTGACGCGATCGCCTGGACCCGGTGTTACCCCGGCGACGACGTGGTCGACATCATCGGGATGGACAGCTACGACCAGCCGCCCGGCCATACCTTCGACGAGCAGGTCACCCAGCCCTACGGACTCCAGCAGCAGGTCGACTTCGCGAGGGCGCACGGCAAGCGGATCTCGTACCCGGAATGGGGGCTGTTCCGTAACGGCGACAACCCGGAGTACGTACGGAACATGCTGACTTGGATCTACGAGCACGACGCGCTCTACCACAGCATCACCGACTACTGCCCGCACGGTGTGTGGCAGTGCGGCAAGAACCCGCGCTCCTCGCAGGTGTTCCGGGAGTTCCTGTCCCCGGAACACGGCTGACGGGCCTCTCCGCGCGCGAGGCGCGGGGGTGGTGCCCGATTCCCGGCGCGCCGTCACCCGTCCGAGGGGTGCGGCGGGGGCGTCCGGGGCGCGCTCGGGGGTGTGTGCGGCACAGTGATCTTCATGCGCCGCTGGTCACTTCCCCTGCTCCTCGCCGCCCTTCTCGCGGCCTCCGGATGCGTCACCGTCGACCCCTTGCCCCCTCGCCCCGCCGGGGCCCCTTCGGCCCCGGTGCCGGCGGACCACGAGCATCCGGCCGTACGCCGGCCCGCGCGGCTCGGCCCCGGGGCGGCTCTGCCGCTGTCGCGCTTGCCCGAGGCCCCGCCGGCCGCCCCGGCCCCCGCCAGCGGGGCATCGGAACCGGAGCCCGCTGCTGGTCCTGGCCGCGCTAGGGCCGCGGGCCGCGATGCGTCCGGCGAGGGCCGGAAGGCGGGCCCGGCTCCCCGGCGCCAGGACGGACCCGGGTGGGGATCACCACGCCGGGCCACCGCACCGAAGGCGCCGGCGCGCAGGGCGGCGAAGCCCCAGCAGAAGAAGAGGCCGCATGCCCGTACCCCCGCCCCGCGTCGCCCGGCCCGCCCGACCCGCCCGGCTCCCGGGACCGGCGGCGGGGCCCGGGACATGGCGCAGCTGTGCCGCGCGGCGCACGGCGTCACCAGCCCCGGCGTCGCCGCCCTGTGCCAGCAGACCTACGGCCGGTGATCCACAGCCCGAGCCACACCGCCGCAGAGCCGGGATGGAGGCGGTTCAGTACAGGCGGTTGACGACGTTCTTGACGGTGGTGTTCTTGAAGTAGTCGACGGGAGGGGCGCTCCAGTTGCTCTCCCACTCGATGAGCGTGACCGTGTCGCCGTCCCTGCCCACGCCGAAGAGGTGGTTGTGGTACGTGTCGCCGAAGGTGTAGGTGATGCGCAGACCCTGGACGGTGGCGCCTTCCTCCACGTCCACCGTCCCGTAGTCGAAGCCGGTCTCGATGCTGAGGGGGCTGTCGTCGTACGTGGAGGGGCATTGCGCGTAGGTCTGCCGCGCCAGTGCGGCGAACGCGATCGCCTCCGCCTCCGTCTCGAAGACGACGGTGTTCTGGAGGCCTGCGGCGGTCTCGGACGTGTAGACCTCGCGGCTCCAGACGTTGACCTCGGGCACCGTCCACGAGCGGCCGCACATGGGAGTGCGCCAGCCTCGCGCGGCCGCCGCGCCGTACCAGGTCGTTCCGTCCTTCGGCATGTCGGAGAGGTAGACCATGCCCGGCCGGGGCCGCCAGTCGACGGCGGCCGCCTCCGCCCCTGAGGCCACCACCATCAGTGTGGCGGCCACCGCCACCGTCGTCGCGCCGCGCAGCCGCTTCCCTACCGTCATGCGATCCCCCCGGAGAGATGTGGGAGCCGTCGGCGGTGCGCCCACACTCGGGTCACCGCCCAGCCCGTGGGTCCAGCGTGCCGTCCGGCCCGCGCGCACGAGCTGTCGCGGAGGGCGGAATGGCGGGGACCTCCCTGATATCTGTCCGGTAGGGGCCGCCTCGTGCGCGGGCCCGGTCGGTGGGGCGGCCGGGCCTGCGGGGCGCCTCTCAGGCGCCCAGCACGGTGTCGCGCCGGGCGTACCAGCGGAGGGAGTCGCGGATGCCGTCCTCGAGGGAGCGCTCGGCCTTCCAGCCGAGGAGCTCCTGGGCGAGGCCGACGCGTGCGTACGCGCCCGCGGAGTCACCGGGTCGGCGGTCCGTCTCGAGGGTGGTCAGCGGGGTGCCGGTGACGGACTCGAAGGCCGTGACGAGTTCGCGCACGGTGGTGCCCCGGCCGGTGCCGAGGTTGAGCACCCGGTACGGCGTCGTGCGGGTGACCTCGTCGAAGGAGGTGAGGGCCTTGACGTGGGCGGCGGCCAGGTCCCACACGTGGACGTAGTCGCGGATCCCGGTGCCGTCGCCGGTCGCGTAGTCGGTACCGGTGATGGTGAAGGGCTCCCCCGCGTGGTGGACGTCGATCAGCTTGCCGAGGGCGTGCGTGGGCGTGCGGATCTGGAGGCCGCTGCGCAGGTGGGGGTCGGCGCCGATCGGGTTGAAGTAGCGCAGGGAGATGACGTTGAGGACGCCGGAGGCGGCGATGTCGCGCAGGATCGTCTCGAAGAGCGCCTTGGTGCGGGCGTAGGGGCTCAGTGGCTCGATGGTGGAGTCCTCGTCGACGGAGAAGTCGCCGGGGTCGGCCCGGTAGATCGATGCCGAGCTGCTGAACAGGAGGTTGCGGCAGTCGTTGCGGACGAGGTGGTCGACGAATTGGATGCCCTTGGAGACGTTCTCGCGGTAGTAACCGAGGGGGTCGGCCACCGAGTCGGGGACGACGATGAGGGCTGCGCAGTCGACGGCCGCATGGATGTCCGGGTGTTCTTCGAAGATGCGGTCGATGAGGTCGCCGTCGCAGATGTCGCCCTCGTAGAAGGGCCGCCCTTCGGTGAACTCGCGCCGTCCGGTGACCAGGTTGTCCAGGATCACCGGCTGGATGCCGCTGTCGAGACAGGCAGAGGCGATCGTGCTGCCGATGAAGCCTGCGCCGCCTGCGATGAGGATCTTCAAGATGCTCCTACGTTGGGGATGTACGGACGCCGGGGCCGCCGGAGCTGTCTGGGGCGGCCGGGCCGGCGGGGCTGGCGGGCCTCAGGCCTGGTCCACCCTGGACAGGGCGTTGGTGATCAGGCGTGTGGCGAACTCCCGGTCGTCCGTCAGCCGGTTGATGTGTTCCGCGAGCAGGAAGGCGGTGGCTTCCAGGGCGTTCATCTCGCTCTCGGTCCAGTCCCCGTACTGCTGGCGCCACAGGTTGGGGCTCAGACCGGTGCCTGCCGCGATGACCATCCCGGCCATGGTGGGGATCGCCTCGGGGCGGATGCTGCGGGCCATCGTGCGCAGCGTGCCCACGAGGTCCGGCACGACGTACTCGAAGACGTCCTTGTCGTGGGCCTCGTACGCCTGCCGCAGCCACGTCATGAACATGTAGATGAGCGTGCACGCGCCGTCGAGCAGATCGTGCGCTCCCCGGGGTCCCAGGGACGCGAGGAACTGGTCGGTGAGCAGGCGTTGTTGGGGGTCAGCCGCGGTCGTGCCGTCATAGATGGCTTTGAGCCGGGAATCGATCGCCATGAGCGCCGCGCCCACATCGCCGGCGGGAGCGTACTTGGGGTCGTAGGACGAAGACACTGGTTCCCTCCCTTGGCGACTGCAGCGTGCAGCACGCCGTGGGTCCTACCGTAGGGGGCCGATCAGACGGGATGCGGCGAATCGAGAGGGAATGCCTCGTGCTGGCCGAATCCCCCGCGTGCGGAAGGGCGCGAGCGCCCGCTCGGAGCCGCTCTGCCGCAGCAAGCGCGGGTGCTGGCTCAGGCGTTACGCGAGCTGTTCGACGGACTGGACGTCTCGGTGCGACGGTACGCGGCCCGCCGGGGCTTCTGGAGCGGCAGTTGGAGGCCGTGGAGCAGGCACGGCGGACCGCGGTGCCCCTGCCCGCAACGGCGTCGGCCTCGCACCCGGGACGTGCCGATCATCTTCCTCGCCGCCATGGGGCCGGTTCGGCGGGAAGATCGATGCGGTGGCCGCCAGCTGCTGACCCTAGGCGCATCGTGGGGGAACCGGCCCGACAGGGCGGCCGGGCCGCCCTGTCGGAGCGTGTGCTCAACGGCGGCGTGCGCAGGTCCAGGCCCCCATGCCCTGGATCTTGGCGAGTCTCCTCGCGGTCGCGATCTGTTCCGACTTCGTGGCGAGGTCGGCGCGTGGTGCGTACTTGCGGCCTCCCGCCGCGTTCCAACTCGACTGGGTGAACTGCAATCCGCCGTAATGGCCGTTCCCCGTGTTCGCCCGCCACCTCCCGCCCGATTCACAGCGGGCGATGGCGTCCCAGTCGGGCTTCGGTTTGGAGTGGACGGCGGCGGCATGGGCCCCGGAAACGTCCAACAGGGCCAGGGTCAACATCATTGCGGCGGCCATCAGTTGGGCGATCCTGCTTCGGCTTCGCCGGTCCTTCGGGTGGCGCGACATCAGTCCTCCTTCGCTGTTGAGGCGGGCTCGCCGCGAACAGCGGGTGGGCCCGCGTACGACCGTCTTCCGGCCGTGGCCACAGCAGAGCACGGACCGAGGTCCATCCAGCGGCACTTGCCGTCGGTGAAGGTCTGACGCCACCCGAACGGACGCTCTATAGCCCCTCATAGGGGCCACTGCGGCCGCGATGAGGGGCGCTGTGGTCGCGGTGGCCGCTGGCTGCCGGCGAGCGGGCCCGTTCGCGCGCCCGGGCCGTCGTCGCAGGAGCCGCGACGGCCCGTGATGCCCGCTCCCCCGGGCCCGCCACCCCCGCGCCGGAGCCGCGCGCGGCCCGGCGTCCCGGGGCGGCCCTACGCGCCTGGGAGTGCGGAGCCTGCCCGGATGGGGGAAGCTGGGCATGGCCGCATGCGTCGCCGGCACGACGGCAGGACGGACGGGCGAGGAGGGCCACGTGGATGCATCAGGAGACGGCCGGCCCGTCCGCGCGCCCCGACCGGGGGTACGGGCGGCCACCTTGCTGTGTGCGGCGGCGGCTCTCGTGGCGACCGCGGTGCCGGCCTCCGGGCAGGCGCACCCGCGGGCCGTAGCGGATCCGCCGCCGGGTCCGGTCGTGGTCGTCGACTGCTTCTCGCAGGCTCAGGTACGTCCCACCGCATACCTGCTGGCCTGCGGGGACGGAAACAACCGCCTCGTCGGACTCCGCTGGGACACCTGGGGTCCGAAGACCGCGACGGCCACCGGCACCGACATGGTGAACGACTGCCGCCCCTACTGCGCGGCCGGCCGCTTCCGCCCCTACCCCGTGACGGTCACCCTGAGCAGCCCGGAGCCCTGGCCGGGCCAGGCGGACGTCCGGCGCTTCACCATGATCCGGCTCCTCTACACGGACACGGCACCGTCCCCCGTCCCGAAGGACGTGACCTACAAGCTCGTGTACTGACCGCCGCGCGGCAGCCGCTTCAGGACGACGCCCACGACGAGGAGCAGCAGGCAGGTGGCCGCCGCCGCGTGGACCAGGAGCGCGTCGAGGCGGTCCGCCGCCAGGTAGGCGCCGACGGCCAGCGCCACCAGCGCGCACACGCCGCGGTCGATGATGGACTCCACCGACAGCAGGGTCGCCCGGTAGGGGGTCGGCGGGATGGCCCCGTTGATCAGGTTGCGTTGCACCGGGTACGCGAGGCCCGCCGCGGCGGCGAACACGCAGAGCCACAGGATCGTGCCCGCGCCTCCCGACAGGGTGGTCGCCGCGAGCGTGAGGGCCATGACCACGCTGAGGACGGTCACCACGGTGGTGTCGGAGAGCCTGCCGCGCACCCAGCCGGTTCTGGCCGAACCGACGGCCTCGGCGACCGTCATCGCCGACAGCACCGCACCGTGGTCGGCGACGGGGAGGTCCTTATCGAGGAGTAACGGTTGGAAGAGGTTGACCTGGCAGATGCGGGCCAGGGTGAAGACGGCTACGCCCTGGACCATCAGGGGCCCCAGGGCCCGCGACGTTCTGAGCACCTTCGCGGCCTGGCGGGCCCCGGCGAGGAACCCGACGCGCTCCTCGGGCGGGTGCGAGCCCCGGCGGGCGGCCAGGACGGCAGGCACGGCCGGCAGGGCCGGGAGGGCCGCCGCGCAGGCCAGCGAACCGAGCGCGGAGAGCGCGGTCAGCACGTACGGAGCGTCGTGCCGGACGTGCATCAGGACGCCGACCAGGGGCCAGCAGGCGATCTTCGCCCAGAGGCCGAGCGCCCGGGCGGTGCCCTCGGCCTGGACGTAGTAGGCGCCGGCACCATGCGCGTGCAGGTACTCGTACAGGTAGGCGCTGGACGCCCCGGACACCAGCGAGCGGGCGGCGGCGATGGCGAGGAAGTGCGCCATGAAGCCCACGAAGGACGGCGAGACGACGGGGAGGAGGTTCGCGGCGGTCATGGCGGCCGCCCCGAGCTGCATGCAGCGGCGCTGTCCGATGCGGTCGGCGATGAAGCCGGTGGGTATCTCCAGCAGGCAGAACGCCACGTAGTAGACGCTCTGGATGCCGAAGATCTGACTGTCCGAGAGGCCTGCCTCCTTCTGGTACTGGTAGAAGACCGGCATCCACCACAGCAGGTTGAACAACAGCTGGAAGCCGTTGTTCAACCGGATCACGCGGAGCGCCGCGGCGGGCGGGCGGACGCGGCGTTTCGCGCGCGTGCGCAGGAAGACGGGCATGGGCGACCTCGGGTGGGGCGGTACGCGGAACGTACGGACCGGTCAGCTCAGGTCAGGTCAGCTCAGGCGCTGTACGGGCGCAGCTGGAGGATGTGGAGCGCGCCTCCCGGCCCGAGCAGCCACTCGATGTCCAGCGGGCCCGCGAAGGTGTAGTCCGTGGCGAAATGGGACTGGAGCAGGCGGCCCGCCAGCGCGAGTCGGCCCAGGTGGGCCCGCGTGTCCTGCGGCAGGTCCTCGGTGGCCGCGCCCAGCGAGACCGTGCGGCCGCCGCCCTCGACCGTGTTGTACAGGTACTGCAGGGGCATCGTCCGGCCGTCGACGACGTCGGCCGTGGAGCCGTGCGCACAGTTGAGGTACACGTTGCGGAAGTCGGCGCGGTTGGTCGGATTGCACGTGACCATGACGCCTCCGAGCGGGGACGGCTCGTAGCGCTGGACGATGACGCCCATGTAGGTGTCGTCCAGGGAGATGCCGGCCTGGTGGCGCAGGCGCACGCTGCGCGGGGAGAGCAGCGAGGCCCACACCCTGCGGATGGCGTCCAGCACGCCGGGCAGGTCGGTGACCTTGGTGTGGGACTCGTAGATTCCGGCCGCGGAGAAGCCCGGCAGGTCCTCGGCGTTCGAGGAGGACCGCACGGCGAAGCGGCCCGTGCCCGTCAGGTGTTCGACCAGCTGCGTGTCCAGGGCGCGTACCAGGTCCTCGGGCACCGGGAGGGTGCGTACCACGTGCTGCAACTGGAGGCAGAGCGTGTCCACGGCGTCCATGGAGTTCAGCTCCAGGGCCATCTTCAGCTTGCCGATGCTCTGTTGCACGGCCGGCGACGAGTCCAGGAAGCGCTGTTGGACGGAGAAGGGGACGGCGATGCCCGCGGGCGCCTGGACGTGCCGGGTGAGGAACTCGCTCGCGTACTGGGCGAGATCGCCGTCCTCGGGCATCCCCAGCCGGGCGGCCAGGTGGCCGAGGAGGTCGGCCCGGGGTGGGCGGGGCACGCCGTAGTAGCCGGTCAGGCGGCTCGATCCGTGGCGCAGTACGTGGTGCAGTTCCCCGAGGTTGGCGGCTTTGGTGCCGTAGCGGTTGCGGTCGCCTGCGCGTAACGCGGACAGCGGTACGAGCGGTACGTCCGTCACGTGCGGCGTGTCGAGGCGGACCCGCTGCGTGTGCCACGTCGGTTCGGCGAGGTCCGGCGGCTGCGGCGCGGGCTCGATGACGTACCCGTCGGCGGTGACCTCGTAGCGGACCCAGGAACCGTCCAGCTTCTCGTCGGCGATCGTGTCGAGGACTCCGCGGACGATGGCGTTGGGTATGCCCCAGCCGGCCGCCAGCATGTTGGTGTGGGAGAGCGGAGTGGTGGGCTGGGAGTTGATCAGACCGGCGAGCCGGGGGATGTCGTCGGGGACCACCGGCATGGCGACGATGTCGTACCACGTCAGGTCCGCTCGGGCGGCGAGGTACTCCTCGCGCGAGGCGAAGGCGCGGAGCCGGCCGGTGGCCGAGGCGAGCGTCAGCGGCACGAAGGGCGTGGTCGCGAGGAGGGCGTGGCCGCGTGCGCGGGGCACCACGGTCTCCGGGACGGCGGCGAGGGCGCTCTCCTGCGCGTGGTTGGCCGGCTTCACCAGCAGCTCCAGCGCGGGATCGAGGTGGGCCCGTACGAAGGCGTGGAACTCGGTGAGCAGGTCCGCGCCCATGGTGTCGGCCTCGGTGGTCTCCAGGACCATGAACGGCTCGTCGCGCTCGGGGCCGCCCCGGGAGTGGAGCGAGAGGACGCCGAGGAGGAAGCGCCGCGCGGGGTCCTGGTAGACGTCGTGGTTGAAGCGGTCGAGTTCGGCGTCGAGCTGGTCGAGGCTCAGCCCCTGGATCTCGGTGGCTATGTAGTTGACGTGGAAGGAGTGCACGGAGCTGTCGAGGACGTGCCAGCGGCCCTGGTCGCGGTCCACGACGACCTTCACGTACGGGTGTCCGCCCAGCATTCCGGCCAACTGTTCGAAGAGGGGCAGGGTGAGCAGGGTGTCCACGGCGGCGCCCCGGGGGGCCGGGTCGGCGGTGAGGGCGTGCGGCAGCGCGGCGAGGATGCGGCCGCAGTCGGCCAGCAGCTGTGGCGCGGACTCGGCGGTGAGGAAGCACAGCGCGGCCATGGAATTGGCGCCTCCCGCCTCCTCGTACGGCGGGATCGGGCTGCCCGGCGCGAGGCTGTGCTCGCGCACCAGTTCCACGCGGGATCCGGGTGCGACCAGGGCGGGCCAGTCGACGGCGTCGAAGTCCCAGGCGGGCCGTTCGGTCCAGGGCCGGCCCTCGGGGTCGGCGGCGAGGATGACGAGGGATCCGGCGGCGCCCTTGCCCTCGGTCAGCATCTTCTCCGGATAGCCGACCTCTCGGCCGAGCAGCTGGCGCACCAGCATGCCGATCATGTCGAGCCCGAAGACGGTCTCCACTTGGCGGGTGGTCATCACCCCACCGAAGCGGGCCGCGGTCTCGATGAGCCACATGGCTCCGGCCGGACCGAGTTTGATCTCGGTGTGGGTGGCGCAGGTGTCGAGTCCGAGCGCGTCGACGGCGGCGCGCGACACCTCCTCGATCCTGTGCTGGAGGGCGGTCGGGAGGGCGGCCGGGGCCAGGCTCGCCCGCTCGGTGAAGGGCGCGATCGTCGGCATCCGCCCGGTGATGCACAGCGGGTGGTAGTGGCCGTCGGCCACGATCCCCTCCACGCTGGCGTAGTCGCCCCACCCGTCCCCCTCGAACCAGTCGGAAGCCTCTCCCGTCACGATCTCCTCCAGCAGGAAATCGCTGACGCCCTCGTCCGCGGCGTGCAGTTCCGCGTACCCCTGCGCGGAGGAGGCTTCCATGACGCGGCGTCCGGTCTTCCAGGCCGCCGCGGCCTGCTGCTCGTTCCACACCGTGAGGTGAGCCGTGGAGCCTGCGCTCCAGGCGGCCTTCAGGAGGAGCGGCGGCGTCAGGGTGTCGAAGGCGGCCTTGATGTCCTGCGGGGTGTGGACCTCCGCGAACCCCGGTACGGGCAGCCCGGCGTCCCGCCATATCCGGCGCATCAGACGCTTGTCCCGGGCCCCCGCGACCCGCTCGCCGGCGCCGCGGAGCCCCAGCCGCAGGCTCGCGTGGGCGACGGCCACCACCGCGTACTCCGAAAGGGTCAGCACCGCCTCGGCGCCGACGCGGCGGGCGTGGGAGCAGATCAGATCGACCAGTTCCGCCCCCTCGCCCGGCGGGGCCGTGGTGACCGACGCGCATTCGGGCCGCCACACCGGTTCGGTGGTCCGGGGCAACGGCGCGAGCGCCAGGACGTGCACGGCGGCGTGGGCGGCGATGCGCGGGACGGCGTACTCCAGCGGAGGGCCGCCCTTGGCGTAGACGAACAGGACCGGGGTCATGGTGCTCCTGGGGTCGAGGAGACGCGGCGCGCTGCGGCGCGTCCCGGCGGACGATCCGTACGCGGTGGAGCCGCGTACGGACCAGGGCTGACTGGACCACGACGGAAAACTGTGGGCGTACGTACGGATGTACGCCTACTCGGTTACGCGTTCGCCAAACAACCGCGCTCGCCCGAGGGAGCCGGCATGAGGGTGTTTCAGCCATCCGGGCGGGGAGCCCGGCGATCGGTCCTCCCCGGGGGCCGGGGCACGGACCGCGAGGGGGTCACAGCTTGCGGGGTTCGGAGTTCCTGGCCGGGTCCGTGATGGTGGTGCCCGCGGGGATGAAACCGCGCTGGCCCTTGGCGGCCAGGTCCTTCAGGTGCTGCCGGTAGCGCTCGGGCGAGACGACCTTGGCGTTGAAGAGCATCCGGGAGTGGTCGACGCCGCAGAGCTCGGCGCACTTGCCCCGGAACGTGCCCTCCTGGCTGGGCGTCACCTCGAAGACGTTGACGTTGTGGCCGGGGAAGACGTCCTGCTTCATCAGGAACGGCAGCACCCAGAAGGAATGGATCACGTCCCTGGACGTCAGGATGAACCGGACCTTCTCGCCCTTGGGCAGCCACAGCGTGGGGCCGGGGTTGCCGGTCTGCGGGTTGCGCGTGCCGGGGACTCCTACGTCGTAGACGCCCTCGGCGCCCGCCGGGAAGGCCTCGATGGTCCTGTCGGGAACGATCTGGAGGTTCCGGTCGGCCTTCGCGTCGCCCGTGTCGGCCTTGCCGTCCACGTCCTCGATGTAGTTGAAGCCCCAGCTCCACTGGAATCCGACCACGTTGACGGTGTGGGCGGGCTTCTTGCTGAGGGCGAGGAGCTGGGCCTCGTCACGGGCCGTGAAGTAGAAGAGGACCGAGACGATGATCAGCGGGACCACCGTGTAGAGCGCCTCGATGGGCATGTTGTACCGGGTCTGCGGGGGAATCTCGACCTTCGTCCTGGTGCGCCGGTGGAAGACGACCGCCCAGATGATCAGACCCCACACCAGCAGTCCGACGACGAGCGCGGCCGCCCACGAGCCCTGCCAGAGGGAGAGGATCCGCGGCGCCTCTTCGGTGGCGGGGGTCGGCATGCCCAGACGCGGGAAGTCCTGCCAGTTGTACTCGCAACCGGAGGTCGTCGCCAGGAGCAGGACCGCGATCGGCACACGCTGCGGCCTGCGCCGCCTGGGCCGCTGCGGGGAGCTGTCACAGCCGTTGAGGTTCACGTAGCGCCTTCCCGGGGATGCTGCCGGCAGACCCGGGACGGACGGCGACCGGCTTCCCGCGCGGTCGCCGACCCGACGCCGGCAGGACGTGCAGATCTTTATGCCGGCAAAACACTACTGATCAGGGGTGGGCGAGGGCTCCAACGCGCCGACGCCGTACGTGAGCGGCGTCCCTTCAGGCGGCGCGGCGCCTGCCCCGTTGACGGCGCGGGTACGGGAAGATCCGCGGGGAGCGCTTGGCGGCCACGTCTTCGACCCAGCCGAAGGTCAGGACCAGCAGGCCGAGCAGCGGGATCGCCACCAGCAGCGTGAACCAGGGGCTCATCAGCAGCCACTGGAGGTGCTGGTAGAAGAAGCGGACGCTCCAGAGCGGGTCGATCAGCGGGACGGCGACGACCAGCGCGACCTCGTGCCAGAGGTAGACGCTGACGGCGCGTGCGTTGAGTAGGCTGACCAGGCCGTTCCAGCGTTCCAACGGTTTGGGCCACTGCTCCCAGGACGGGCTGACGTGGAGCAGGATGGCCACGAAGCCGAGGGACCACAGGGCCTGGGCGATGGGCCAGGACTCGATGTCGGTGGGCTCGCTCGGATTGACCGGGCGCGTCTGCAGGTACCAGAGGCCGGCCACCATGATCAGCGGCGCGATGGACGGCACCACGTACTGCGGGATCTTCTTGAGCAGTCCCTCCTGGTGGGCCATGCCGAGGATCCAGCAGGAGCCGAACATGGTGAAGTCGTTGGCGGTCTCCCAGACCCGGCTGTAGATGAACTCCTGGTCGGCGAAGAAGGTGTTCATGACGATCGACAGCGCCAGCGGGGTGAACAGCGTCACCACCGGGAAGCGTCGCAGGGCCCGCAGCATCAGCGGGGAGAGCAGGACGTACCACAGGTACGCCCGGAGGTACCAGAGCGGGACGATGATCTGCGCGGCCCAGGTGGCTTCCACGTGCTGGAAGCCCGCCAGGCTGTCCGCGTACGGCGGAGTGCTCAGCGGCAGGATCCAGAACGCCAGCTTGGACCACCACCAGGTGGCGTGGCCTTCGGACTGGGGGCCCCAGCCGTCGAGGATCTCAAGGGTGATCATGACGGCGCCGAACAGCCACATGGGCGGCAGGAGCCGGCGCAGACGGCCGCGGATCACGCCGAGCGCGGGACGGCTGAGCGAGCGGGCCATCAGCGAGCCGGCCAGCGCGAACATCACGCCCATCGACGGGAAGACCAGGGGCAGCCAGAACCAGCCCATGTTGTGGTAGAGCACCACGCGCACCAGCGCCAGCGCGCGCAGCAGGTCGAGATAGCGGTCCCGGCCGCCCTTGCGCGGGGAGGCCGCCTGCGGCTCCGTCTCCGGCTCCTGCTCCTGTGCCGGCTCCGGCTCGTGTCCCCACTGCGGCTCCGGGTTCCGCTCCGGCTCCGGCCTCGGTCGCAGGCCGGCGGGGATGCTGAGCTTGAGGGTGTCGTGGGTACGCCCGAACTCGATGGGTGCGGTCATGGTCAGGCCTCCACGGGTGCAGCGACCTCGCCGGTACGGCGGAGCTTCTGCCAACGCAGCCGGCCACCGGTCATCGCCGTGATCGCGGACTGCAACAGGACGATGTACATGAGCTGCCGGTACACCACTTGCTGGATCGGCAGGCTGATCAGGTGCCAGGGCTTTTCGTGGTCGAGCCGGAAGGCGTACCAGGACAGGGCGCCCTGGAGCAGGATGAAGCCTCCCCAGCTGGTGAGGGTGATGGTGGCGTCCGCGAACAGCACGCCGTACAGCAGGAAGATGTCGACCAGCGGCGCCAGCAGCGGGGCGACCACGCCGAACAGTACGACGAGCGGCAGCCCGACCCGGCCGAAGCGCCCGGCGGGGCCGCGGGCGGTCACGGCGCTGCGGTGCTTCCACATCGCCTGCATGCTGCCGTAGCTCCAGCGGTACCGCTGGGACCAGAGCTGCTGGAGGCTGGCCGGAGCCTCGGTCCAGGCGCGGGCGCGCTCGGCGTAGACGATGCGCCAGCCGTCGCAGAGGACCGCGATGGTGATGTCGGTGTCCTCGGCGAGGGTGTCGTCGCTCATCCCGCCCGCCTGACGCACGGCCTCCTTGCGGAAGGCGCCGACCGCGCCGGGGATGGTCGGGATGACATTGAGCATGTCGTACATCCGGCGGTCCAGATTGTGTCCGAGGACGTACTCGATGTGCTGCCAGGCGCCGATCAGGCTCTCGCGGTTGCCGACCTTGGCGTTGCCCGCGACCGCACCGATCGCCGGGTCGCCGAAGGGCTGGACCAGCTCGCGCACGGTGGACGACTCGAAGACGGTGTCGCCGTCCATCATCACGATGATGTCGTGCGAGGCCGCGGCGATGCCGGTGTTGAGGGCGGTGGACTTGCCACCGTTGGCCTGGCGGATCAGCCGGACGAACGGCAGGTCCATCTCCTCGACGATGTCCGCGGTGCCGTCCGTGGAGCCGTCGTCGATGACGATCACCTCGATGGGATGGTCACTGGCGGCCAGGGATATGAGGGTGTTGGCTATGCACTCGCGCTCGTTGTAGGCCGGGACGAGGACGGTGACCGGCTCGGTGACGGGCGGTCCCCAGGCGTCCAGCTTCTTGGAGCGGCGTGCGTGGATCGGTGCGAGCACGAGCATCAGCGCGAACCGGCCGAAGTTGAGGAAGCCGACGAGGGCCAGCAGCCCGACCAGCACCGGCAGGGTGAGCACGGCGGCCTGGCTGGCCGCGATGAACCCCTTTCCCGCCCACAGCTGGAAACCGTGCACCGGCACGGTGGCGTTGGAGGCGCCCAGGGCTTCCGAGATGGTGGTGAAGCGGTAGCCCTCACCCTTCAGCTTGACGATGATCTGTTCGAGCGCGGCGATCGTCTGGGTCCGGTCCCCACCCGCGTCGTGCAGCAGGATCAGCTCGCCCGCGCCGGGCTTGGACGGCATGGCCGCCTTGACGATCGCGTCGACGCCGGGCCGCTTCCAGTCGTCGGTGTCGCGGTCGATGAACGCGGTGAGATAGCCGCGCGCGCCCACGTACTTGATGACCGGGTAGTTCCAGTCGTCCAGCGCCGAGGCGTCGGAGGAGTAGGGCGGGCGGAACAGGGCGCTGTGGACGCCCGCGACGCCGGCCAGCGCCAGCTGCGTCTGCGCCAGCTCCCAGCTGACCCGGGCGTGGGACTGGTACACCAGGTCGGGGTGGGTGAAGGTGTGCACGCCGAGTTCGTGACCGTCCGCGACGATCTTCCGGATCAGCTCCGGGTGGCGCGTGGTCATGGCGCCGGTCACGAAGAAGTCCGCACGGACGTCGTGGGCGGCGAGCAGCTCCAGGATCTTCGGGGTCCACTCCGGTGAGGGACCGTCGTCGAAGCTCAGCACCACGGTGCGGTCGGGAATGTGGTAGCTCACGGGGTGCGCGTTCTTGGCGCCGCGCGCGTCGATGACCGGTCCGCCCTTGAGCAGGTTGTCCGGCACGGTCGTCTTGTCGACCGAGATCGCGATCCGGTCGTCGTGGAACACCTCGTTGGTGGCGAGGCCGCGCAGGACGATGAGCGCGAGCAGGCAGGCCAGCAGGGACAGCGGCATGAAGAAGCGCAGTGGCGGCGCGGCCAGTCGGCGCGGCCTCAGCAGGGACTGACGGCGGCGCTGGTGGCGGGACAATGGCGCTCCTGGAGATGGGTGGTGCGGACGATCAGGGGTGCTTGGCCGGCTGGCCCGAGGGCTTCGCCTTGGCCGCGCGCGACGCGGTGGCCGTGGGTTTCGGCGTGGCGGCCGTGGTTTTCGCCTGCGGTGTCGCGGACCGCGTGGCCGTCCGGGGCGGGGACGACGACGAGGACGACGACGGGCGGGACGCGGTGGGCGACACCGAGGCCACGGGTGACGGCGAGGGGGCGGCCGACCGCGAGGGCTGCGCCGGTACGCCCATCGCCGGGGCGTCCGCCTGCACACCGATCAGGCTGCTGCCCATGGCGACCGCGAGGATCGCGCCGACCACGGAGACCGGCCAGCCGAGGCCCCGCAGCAGGCGGCCGCGCAGACCCGACTGGTCGACGAACACCGGTGCGGGAAGGGCGGACTCCGCAAAGCTCGACTCGTACATGTCAGGCTCTGGGTGCGCCGACCCGCGTTCCAAGGAGGTGATGACTGGACGCACCGTGCGAGGCCTTTCAGTGCCGGGTCCGCAGACCCGGGAGCGTAGGGCGAACGCTAGCGGACTGGCTTGAAACCAATCCGCTCGATGTGTGCATTTGATCCGATGTATGGAGGTGATGTGATCGGATTGAAATGCCAATCGGCACGTACCCACCAGTAGGCGGCCCCCGCGCGCCCACCCGGAGCCGCGTCCTGCCCGGAGTGGTAGCTTGCACGCCTCAAGAAGATGACCACCTCATGTGATCAGCCACTGATCTCATGTAAAAGGGTGTGTCCTAAAACCACCTGTACTGCCCCTCAAGGAGCCCGTGTGAGCCAGCCCCGCCGCACCTCTCGTCGCCGCGCGTGGACCGTGCTCACGCTGCCCGCCGTCCTGTGCGTACTCGCCGCGTGCTCCGGCGGCCCGGCATCCGGCTCGGGCGACGATGCCGCCGGGCCCGGGCGGAAGGCCTCGCCGACCCCGTCGGGACCGCCGGGAACCCTGTTCGACGCCTTCCACTACAGCGGCGCCGACGATCCCGAACTCAGCGCCCACGGCTGGCAGGTCCGTACCGACGGGGGCGGCCCGGGGATCAAGGACACCTGGTCCACCGCGGGCGCCGGTTTCCCCTCCGACCCGACCGCCCAGGGCGGCAGGGCCATGCAGCTGCAGTCCTCCACCGACGGCACCCAGCAGGGCACCAAGCAGGTGGAGGTGCAGACCACCGGCACCAACCTCTTCACCGGGACCTTCGCCGCCCGGGTCCACTTCAGCGACAAGCCCGCGAGCGGCCGCAACGGCGACCACGTCGTGCAGACCTTCTTCCCGATCTCCCCCTCGGACTCCTCGGCCAACTACAGCGAGCTGGACTTCGAGTACCTGCCGAACGGCGGCTGGGGTTCGGTGGGTCCGCGACTCGACAACGTCAGCTGGTTCAAGGCCGACCCGCCGGACCGGGTCAACAAGACGCTCAAGCAGCGCCTTGAGGGGTGGCACCTCCTCATGATCACCGCCGTGGACGGCAAGGTCACGTACGCGCTGGACGGCAAGGAGCTGTTCACCAGCTCCGGCAAGTACGTCCCGCGCGAGAAGATGAACGTCCACTTCAGCAACTGGTTCATCGACCTTCCCTTCACCGGTGGCCCGCGCACCTGGGACATGAAGGTCAACTGGGTCTACTACAAGGCCGACCAGGCCGTTTCCCAGGCGGACGTCCAGAAGACGGTGGACGGCTTCTACGGCGCCGGCACCCACTACGTCAACACCGTGCCGAAGTCCTGACGCGGGCCTGCCTCCTGCCCCGCGCCCAGGGCCCAGGGCGCGGGGCGCGGGGCGCGGGGCTGACCGGGCCTACCGGGAGCGGGCCTCACGCGTCCTGGAACGGTTCTCCTTGCGGATCGCCTCCACCAGTTCCGACCGGCTCATGCGCGACCGGCCGCCGATGTCCAGCCGCCGGGCCAGCTCGTACAGGTGCTGCTTGCTGGCGTTCTCGTCGACGCCTTCACCGCTCGGGGCCGACGTGTCCCCATGCGTCGCGGCGCGCGCGTCGGAGGGGCCCATGCGGCCGTGTTCCTTCCGCTCCCAGTGGTCCGCGACCTTCTCGTACTTGTGCTTGAGCGCGCTGAAGGCCACCCGATGGGCCCGCTCGCCCTCCCCGTACTGCTCCACGGCCGAGTCGTGGGCCTTGATCCAGGTGTTCTGCGCGTCCTTGGGCGAGCGCTCCAGCGTCGAGGGAAGTTCTTCACGTCCGGGCATGATCCACCTTCCGACTCAGCGGGCCGGTTCCTTCTCGCCGACGCCGGCCGACTCCTCCACGACCTTCGCGCGCCGTCCCGACGGGGCCGCTGTCCACTTCCAGTTCGAGTTACGGCTTCTGGTCCGGCGGGCCCGTCCGAGCGCTCGGCGCGGCCGCGGCCGCCTCGCCGCCGGGCCCGAGGAGGCCGGTGGGGGGCAGCGGGCCGTCCCGGCGCGCGAGCACCCGCCGCGAGCGGTGCGCGACCAGCGACGGCAGGCAGGCGCGCACCAGCTGGGCGCCGCGCAGCCAGGCCGGTGCGTACACGCGGGCCGACCGGCGTTCGATGCCGCGGACCATGACGCCGACGAACGGGGCGGTGCCGTGGACGACCGAGGCCGGCCAGGGCAGGTGGGTCCTCAGCTCGTGGAAGACCTCGGTCCTGTCGCCTTCGCGGATCATGTCGGTGTCGGCCCAGCTGAGGTAGGCGATGCCGACGGCGACGCCCCGGTGCCCGACCTCCGCGCGCAGCGCCTGCGCGAAGGCCTCCGCCCCGGACTTCGAGGCGCAGTACGCAGTGAGGAGCGGGGCCGGAGCCAGGGCCGCGAGGGAGGCCACCTGGAGGTAGTAGCCGCGGGTGCGCAGCAGATGGGGCAGGAAGCAGCGGGCGGTGAGGGCGCTGCCGACGAGGTTGACGTCGATCACCCTCCGCCAGTCCCCGGGGTCGCACTCCAGCAGCGTGCCTCCGAGGGCCACACCGGCGTTGGCGACGACCACGGAGGCCTCGCCCAGCGTGCCCCGCACGGCTTCGGCGGTCACCGAGAGCGCGTCCGCGTCGGTCACGTCGGCGTGCCAGTGGGCCGCGCGGCCGGGCAGATCCGCGGCCAGCCGGGCCAGCCGCTCCTCTTCCAGGCCGATCAGGGCGACCCGGGCGCCGCGCCGGGACAGCGCGTACGCCAGGCCCGCGCCGAGCCCGCGGGCCGCGCCGGTCACCACCGCGACGCGGCCCTGCAAGGGGCAGGAGCCGTCCGTACGGTACCGGGGGCCGGGGCCGCGGGCTGTCATGGCAGGCACCTTCCCGCCGGACCTGCTCGCACACCCGGATGCGAGCGAGCCCCGGCCCGCTGCGCGAGGGGGCGTGTCGGCGGCCGGGCCGGGTAGGCGGCTGGGTGAGGTGGTGGGGCCGCGACGCCGGATCCCAGGAGGTGGCCGATCATGGTCATGGACCTGCATGCTTCTTCGCACGGCGGTGCGCCGTGATCGCGCGAGCGGCGAACGTGGGGCAGCGTCAGGAGACCTGCGACGAACGCGCCGACCGTCTCTGGCTGGAACTCATGCACGAGCTACGGGTGGTGCTCACCGCCGTCCAGCTGCTCCTGGCCTTCCTGCTCGCGGTGGCGTTCACACCGGCCTACGGTCAGCTGCGGTCCACCGACCGGGCGCTCTACCTCGTGTGCGTCCTGTGCGGGGTCGGCGCGATGGCGGCGCTGACGGGGCCGGTGGCCCTGCACCGGCTCGTGACCGGCCTCAGGCTCAAGACCGAGATGGTCGCGTGGGCGTCCCGCCTGGTCGCCGTCGGCATGACCTTGCTGCTCGCGATGACGTCCTTCGGCCTGCTGATCGTCCTCCGCCAGATCACCAGCCCCGGCGCCGCCCTCCTGCTGGACACCGCCCTGGCGTTGTGGTGCGCCGCGTGCTGGCTCGTACCGGCGTCCCTCCTGCGCCGCCGCCGGAGCCGGACCGGCCCCGTCCAGCGGCCGTCCACCGCCGCACCGGCAGCCCCCGTAGGCGAGCCCGGGCAGCCCGGGCACCGCACGCGGCATCAGACGCCGGTCAGCTGACCCAGCAGGTCAACCGACTGAAGCGGGGGCCTCAGGCCGCCGTGCTCAGGCCCGGGCGCAGCGCCGACGGGCTTCCCTCGGACAGGTAGCGGACCTCGACGGTGGTGCGGCGACGGCGCAGCAGGAAGCCGGAGCCGATCGCGGCGGCGGTGGCGATGCCGCCGAGGACCAGGGCTCCCCGTACGCCGGCCGCTTCCATGAGCAGGCCCAGCAGTGGCGGCGCGGCCAGGCTCCACACCGTGCGTACGGTGCTCCACACGCCCAGGACCCGGCCCCGCAGGTGCGCGGGGGGATCGGTCTGGAGCACGGTGGTCCCGGCGGTGTCGGAGACGGACTCGACGACCGCCATCGGCAGGACGAGCACCAGCAGTACGGCGAGGGAGGGTGACAGTCCGGCCGTCACCTGGAGGAGGCCGCCGGCGGCGGCGAGCACGCCGACCATCCGTACGGTGGGCTTGCGCAGCCGGGCTCCGAGCACCGCGCCGACGATGCCTCCCGCCGCCAGGACGGTGGAGACCGTGCCGAAAGCGGCGGCGTCGCCCGCGAGGGGGCCGGTGACCAGTACCGCCAGGGTGAGGCCGTAGTTACGTCCGAAGAGGGCGCTGACCGCGCTGATGGCGGCGAGCGCGACCAGGCGCGGACGGCTCAGGAAGAAGGCGAGCCCCTGGCGCGCGGTCATCGCACCGCCGGGTGCGCGGCCCTTGTCCGCCGTCCCCTTCTCCAGGGGTTCCCGCGCGGCGCCCCAAGCCCGTCCGGCGGGCTTGAGGAACGGGATCACCGCGGCGACGAAGAGGAAGGAGACGCCGTTGCCCGCGTAGGCGGCCGCCGTACCGAGGAAGGCGACCGTGACGCCGCCGAGGGCGGCTCCCGCGAGGCGGCCCGCGTTGTGGACCAGCGAGCCCACCCCGATGGCGGAGGGCACGTCCTCGGGACGGACCAGGTCATTGCCCAGCAGGGCGCAGGCGGGCCCGTCGACCGTGGCGATGAGTCCCGTGACGGCGGCCAGCGCCATCAGCACGCCGAGGTTGAGGTGGCCGAGTGCCACGAGGACGGCGGTGACGAAGGCGACGGCTCCCAGCAGGGCCTGGCTCACCGCGGCGGTCAGCTTTATGGGCCACCGGTCCACCGCGGCGCCGCCCATGAGCCCCATCAGCAGGCCGGGGGCCGCCTGGACGGAGAGGGAGAGCCCCGTCGCGGCGGCGGAGCCGGTGATCTGCAGCACGAGCAGGTTCTGCACCGTGAGCTGCATCCACGTCCCCGCGTTGGAGACGAAGTGGGCCACGGACCACCAGCGCATGCTGCGGTAGCGCAGGGAGCGCCAGGGCGAGCGGTCGGGGGCGGCGGAGGGCAGCGAGACGGCAGGGGAGGGCGACGAAGAAGACACAGTGGGGTACCTGAAAGAGCGCAGGGCTCGGCTGTTCGCGAGGGCGGAACCGGGGGACGGGACGACCGCCATGCTCCGGCGTGCCTACCGCGGGGCGGTGGGGGCGGCTGGCGGAACGCGGCTCGGAGGGGTCTCCGTCCCGCCGATCCATCGTGGCAGACGCTGCTTACAGCCCACGGCCGGGACCCGTCCGGCGGACGGTTCACGGGGCCCAATACGCCTGGACGGTGCGTGCGTTGGCGCTTCGCGTGGGTTTGCTCACAGGAACCGGGTCCTGACCTTGCGGTGACCGCCGTCACCCCCGGTCGGAAGGGGTGCCGCACGCGCCGTGGAGGCCGCGCGGGCCCGTGCCCCCGTCCCGGCGGGGCAGGTCCTCTGGGTGCTTGAGCGTCGCCGCCGTGGGAAGACGCCCGGGCAGCAGCACAGTGGCCATATGCACCGCTCGGCGCGGGACGTGCGCCGAGCGTGACGAGCAGCGGAGATCGCGATGAACCTTCCCTCCTTCGACTCACGGCAGAGCGGCGACGCGGCATTGCGGGGGCGCCGGCGCGGTGGTCTGGACCCCTGGCACGACTTCGAGAGGGTCCAGGGCCAGATGGGCCGCCTGCTGGAACAGGTCGCCTCCTCCCCCGGCGCCGTCCCGCCGTCGGCGGCGCCCGAGGTCGAGGAGGCGGAGACCGGCGGGTCGTACGTGGTGAAGGTCCGGCTGCCCGGCGTACGCGGCGAGGACATCGTGATGGAGCTGGACGGGCAGGACCTGCACATCACCGCCGACGCCTACGGCAGCCCCATGGGCGGGATGCGCACCCGCCGGCGGAGGCGCTTCGCCCACCACAGCACCCTGCCGCGCGCGGTGGACGGCGAACGGGCCCGGGCGAGCTTCCACGAGGGCGTGCTGACCGTACGGATCCCCCTGGCGGCCGAGGCCGCCGCCTGAGCCCAGACCCACCCCGCCCCGGCCCGCGGCTCAGCCGCCCGTCAGGGGCAGGGTGAGGTGCTGTTCGAGCCAGTCGGCGGCGGCCCGCCGGTACAGGCGGCGGTTGTCCGCCCGCAGGAACTCGTGGCCCTCGTTGCGCAGGGTCAGCAGCTCCGCCTCGACCCCGTGGTCGCGCGCGGCGCGCACGAACTGCTCCGACTCCGTCGGGGGGACGTTGGTGTCGTGCTCGCCGTGCACGGCCAAGACGGGCGCGCGCAGCCGGTCGATGCGGCTCATCGGGGACAAGGCGCGCAGCAAGTCCCGGTCGCGCTCGGGATGGCCGTACTTGGCGGCCGCGGACTGGGCGATCCAGGGCTCGGTACCGGCGAAGAACGTCGCGAAGTCCGACATGCCGCACACGGCGACGCCCGTGCGGAAGAGCTCCGGGTGCCAGACCAGCGAGGCCATGGTGAGGTAGCCGCCGTACGAGCGGCCCATCACCGCCAGCCGCAGCGGGTCGGCGTATCCGCCGGCGACCACGTGGGCGGCGCAGTCCGCGACGTCCTCGATGGCCGCGAACCGCCCGGTGCCGAGGTCGGCGTCGACGAAGGACCTCCCCCAGCCCGAGGAGCCGCGGACGTCGGGGGCGAAGACGTCCAGGCCCCGGCCGAGTATCTCGTGGTAGAGCGGGCTGAACACCGGTCGCTCCTGCTCCTCGGGTCCGCCGTGGAGGTGGATCACGCACGGGCCCGGCCGGCCGGGGTCGCGTTCGGGCGCCCGGTAGTACCAGCCGCCGAGCAGCAGCCCGTCCCGGGCCCGGCAGCGCAGGGGGACCGGGCGGACGGGGGGCCGTCCGGGGGGCGCCGCGTCCTCGTCACGCGCCGTTCCGCCGGCGTGCACCGGCGGGAGGCCGTCGGTCAGCTCCCAGATGCCGGGCCTGCGCCGGGAGCCGGACAGGGCGGCGAACAGCCCGCCGCGCCCGAGGGGCGCCATCCGGGTCACGACCTCGTGCGGCAGGGGCGACTGGTGCGCAGGGCCCACGGCGTCGTCCGCGTCGGCGCCCGGGAGGCCGACGCTCTCCAGCTCGCTCGCGCCGTGCACGTTCCAGGCCAGCAGGGCCCAGCGGCCGTGGTCGGGCAGGCTCAGCAGGTCGAGGGCGCTCTCCTGCCGCTCAGCGGCCACGGAGAGGTCTTGCGGCGCCGCGTCCTCGTCGAGGCGCACCCGCAGGAGCGCGGCGAACTCGCGGTCCGCGTCGCTGCGCAGCCACAGGGTGCGCGAGTCGTGGGAGAGCCGGCCGATCCAGGGGTCGCCGTCCGCGACCGGCAGCCGGAAGGTGACGTGTCCCGAGGTCCGGTCCAGCAGGAGCGCCTCGCGGCGCCCGCGCGGCCCTCGGCGCAGCAGTACGAAGCGGCCCTCGGTGCCGATGTCGCACACGCGCAGTGAGGCGGCGCCCGCTTCGCTGTACAGCAGGGCGGGGGCCTGCGTGCCGTCCGGGTCGAGGAGGTAGGCGGCCAGCCCTCCCCCGGCGTCCGGCCCGGCGGCCGGCGGCATGCCGGTGGGGCCCGCGGCGAGCGAGGCGGCTCCCGGCGTCGGCGTGAGGAGCGGCAGACCACCCGGATGCAGCGTCGCCGCACCTCCTCCCGCACCGGGCAGCGGATCGAGGAGGGTCGCGCGTCCGTCGCGCTCGGTCCAGGCCGGCTCGGAGGGGACGTCCGGGAGGGCGGGTCCCGCGTCCTGCGGCAGGTGGCCGGCGCCGCTGTGGCTGCCGGGGGCAGCGGAGGGCTGGGCGACCGTGACGGCGAGTGCTGAACCGTCGCGGGTCCAGCAGCCCAGGTGTGCGGAGGCTCCCGGTTCGGCGCCCGCGAGCACCTGCCGGCCGGTGCCGTCGGGCCGTACCGCCAGGACGCGCGTGTGCTCGCCGCCTCCGGGCGCCGAGGTGTAGGCGATCCAGCGGCCGTCGGGCGACCACGACACCTCGGTCACCGGGTCCGGGTCGGCGTCCAGGACGTGCGGCTCCCCGCCGCGCGCCGGAGCGCTCCACAGCTGGGGCACGCCGGCCCTGTCGCAGATGTACGCCACGTGCTCGCCGGTGGGATCGGCCGACGGGTACCAGCACCCGTGGGCCGGGAGCACCGCGGGCGGGTCCGCCGCCGGGGTGTCGGCCAGCTGGAGGGGGACGGGGGCGGGCGCCGGTGCGGGCGGCGGTGCGGCCGACGGACCCGGCGCGGCGCCGCGCGCGGGTCCGGCGCCCGTGTCCGTGTCCGGCAGGCGTTCGGCGGGCGCGCCGTCGGAGTGCGGGGCCCGGCCCGGCGCCGGGGCGTCGGCGGGTCGGGAACGGTGCTGGCGTACGGAGCGGTCCAGGGGCATGTGGGGCCTCTTCGAGGGCTTCCGGGGGGTCACCGTTCGGGGTCAGTTGATGCCGTGGGTCTGCAACCAGATCTCCAGCGAGGCCACCTGCCACAGGGTGCTGGCTCCGCGTTTCGTGCGGTGGCGGGCGGGGTCCGCGAGCAGTCGGGCCACGCGGTCCTGGTCGAAGAGGTTGCGGCGGCGCGCTTCGGGAGCGGTCAGGGCGTCCCGTACCCGGGTGAGCACCGGCTCGGCCATGTGCCGGACCGCCGGCACCGGGAAGTAGCCCTTGGGCCGGTCGACGACCTCACGGGGCAGGATCTGCCGTCCGATGTCCTTGAGCACGCCCTTGCCCTCCTGCGCGAGTTTCAGTTCCGGGGGACAGGCGGCGGCCAGTTCGACCAGTTCGTGGTCCAGGAACGGCACCCGTGCCTCCAGGCCCCAGGCCATCGTCATGTTGTCCACCCGCTTGACCGGGTCGTCGGCCATCAGCATGTGCACGTCCAGGCGCAGGGCGGCGTCGAGGGTGCTCTGCGCGCCCGGGGTCGCCATGTGGGCGCGTACGAACTCCCGCGAGGCGTCGTGGTCGGCGACCGCGTCCGGGTGCAGCAGGGCGGCCACGTCGGCGTGCGTGCGGTCGAAGTATGCCTCGGCGTACGCGTCCGGTGCGTCGGCGCGCCCGGCGGCCGCTATCCGGGGGTACCAGTGGTAGCCCGCGAACACCTCGTCGGCGCCCTGGCCGCACAGCACCACCTTGACGTCCTTGGCGACCTGCTCGGACAGCAGGTGGAACGCCACCGCGTCGTGGCTGACCATCGGCTCGCTCATGGCCCCGATCGCCGTCTCCAGCGCGGCGGGGAGCCGGTCGGAGGGAATCATGAACTGGTGGTGGTCCGTCGAGAACCGGCGGGCGACCAGGCGGGAGTAGTGGAATTCGTCGCCCTCCTCGTCGCCCTCCGACTCGAAGCCCATGGCGAAGGTGGCCAGGCCGCCCTGCCCCTCCTGCGCCAGCAGGGCCACGATGAGGCTGGAGTCCAGGCCGCCGGACAGCAGCACCCCGACGGGCACGTCCGCGACCGTGCGGCGCCGTACGGCCGTGAGCAGGGCCTGCCGCAGGGCTTCCCGCCACTCCTGCGGGTCGGTGCCGAGGTCGGCGCGGCGGGTGTAGGAGGGCTGCCAGTAGCAGCGGTCACGGTACGTCCCGTCCGGCTCGACGACGCGCACGGTGGCCTGCGGCAGTTTGCGTACGCCGGACAGTACGGTGCGTGGCGCCGGCACGGTGCCGTGCCAGCTGAGGTACTGGTGGAGCGCCACCGGGTCGAGGGAGGTGTCGACGCCTCCGCCTGCCAGCAGGGCGGGCAGGGACGAGGCGAAGCGCAGGCGGTCACCGTCCTGCGTCAGGTACAGCGGCTTGATGCCCAGGCGGTCGCGGCCGAGCACCACACGGCCGGTGTGGTGTTCCACCACCGCGAAGGCGAACATGCCCACGAGCCGTTCGACGCAGGCGTCGCCCCACTGGCCGTAGGCCTTGAGGAGCACTTCCGTGTCGGAGTCGGAGAAGAAGCGGTGGCCCAGTCCTTCGAGGCGCTGCCGCAGCTCCCGGTAGTTGTAGACGCAGCCGTTGAAGACGCCGGTGATGCCCAGGTTCGGGTCGGTCATCGGCTGCGCGCCGCTCTCGGAGAGGTCGATGATCTTCAGTCGGCGGTGGCCCAGGGCCACCGCGCCCTGGGACCACACGCCTCTGCCGTCCGGACCCCGTTCCTCCATCTCGTCCGTCATGCGTTCGACCGCGGCGAGATCCGGCCGCCGTCCGTCGAAACGCACTTCCCCACTCAGGCCACACATGCGGGCACCCCTCACTGCGCTTGCACTCCGGGGCCACCGCATCGTGGGCGCACCCGGCGATCTACATACGAGGCGCCTGCCCGCCCAGAGGTCTCTTAAGCGACGTGTTCGATCTCCGGGCCCTGCGAAGGAGCGGGGCGGGGGTGGGGCGGGGGCTGGGCGGTGGCCGGCGTGCGGGGCGCCACCCCGGAAAGCGGGCAAAAGTGAACGAATCGGGCGGAGGCTGAAATACTCGCCCAGGTGATCACTGTCGGAGTCGAGGAAGAGTACCTCCTGGTGGATCCGGGCACGGGCCTTCCGGTCCCGAAGCTCGACGCGGTCCGCGCGGCCGCGGGTCTCGATCCGGTCACCACGGAGGGCGAGGTCCAGGCCGAGCTCCTGCAGGCCCAGGTCGAAGTCGCCACTCCGGTGTGCACCGACCTCGGTGAGGTCGGCGGCCACCTGCTGCGCCTGCGGCACGCCATCGGTTCCGCGGCCGAGCAGATCGGCTGCCGGGCGGCCCTGACCGGGGCGGCGCCGGTCAAGGCGGACGTACGGGTGCCCGTCACGCGCAAGACGCGGTACCTCCAGATGCGCGGCCACGCCCCCCGCCTGGTGGACGAGCAGCTGATCAACGGCATGCACGTGCACGCCGCCGTCCCGGACCGGGCCATGGGCGTGGAGGTGCTCAACCGGATCCGCGTCTGGCTCCCGACGCTGCTGGCCATGTCGGGGAACTCCCCGCTGTGGGAGGGCCGCGAGACCGGCTTCGCGAGCTGGCGCACCCTCGTCTTCGGCCGCTGGCCGGTGAGCGGACCCACGCCGGTGTTCGCCGGCGTCGACGACTACGACCGGCGCGTCACCGCCCTGGTGGAGTCCGGCGTCATCGCGGACACCAGGCAGGTGTACTGGCAGGCCAGACTGTCGGAGACGTACCCGACCGTCGAGATCAGGTGCGCCGACGTCCAGCTGCGGGCCGATGACGCGGTGATGTTCGCGGGCATCGTGCGGGCCCTGGTGGCCACCGCCGTCCGGGACGCCACGTCGCAGGCGCCGCTGCCGGAGTGCCCCCAGGAGCTTCTGCACGCCGCGACCTGGCAGGCCGCCCGGCACGGCATGAGCGGCCCGCTGGTGGGGCCGTGCGGGGGGCGCCACAGCGCCCGCGACGCCGTAGCCCTGCTCATGCGGCACATCGGATCGGCTCTGGAGGAGGCCGGGGACACGCGCGAGGTGACGTCCCTGGTCCACCGGCTGCTCCGGGACGGCGCCCCGGCCGAGCGCCAGCGCCGGGCAATGGCGGAGGGCGGCCTGCCGGCGCTGATCGACCTCATCACCACCCAGAGCACCGCACCCTGAGGTCCGGGCCCGCGGCTGGGCAGCGACGGAGCACGGGGCGTCACGTTCGACTGGCCATCACGAAAACGCCGATGAAGAAGGCCATGTACAGCAGAAGGAGCGCACCCGCTATGGCCGCCGCGACGAGGACCGCCTTCATCACCTTTTCCGCGGCCCGGCGGTCGCGGGCGGGCCGCACAGGGCCCCGGGGAGCACGCTCGTGATCAGTCACAGCGCCATTCTGCCGCTGGGGTTGGCGGCGGGATATCCGTAGAAGTACTCACCTGCGACGGCAGGTTCGCCATCCCGTGCGGGAGCGATGGTGCTCCCGCATCCAGCCCGGGAGTGCCTCACCGCAGTGGCGGCGGGGCATCACGAGCCGGTGGGGTGGAGCCCGGACGCGAAGGCGAGGAGGTCGCGACCGCTTCACTCAGCACCGAGCCGGGCGCGCCGGCCGCTCGGCCGGTGCGCACCGGCCGCTCGACCGGCGGGCCGTCGGGTACCCGTCCGTCAGGGACGTACGTAGGGCCGGGTCATGATCTCCATGTTGTGACCGTCCGGGTCGTCGAAGTAGGCGCCGCGGCCCCCGAACCAGTGGTTGATCCGGCCGGGTTCGGTGTGGCTGGGGTCGGCGTAGTAGGTGACCCCGACCGTCTCCATACGGGCGATCATCGCCTCGAACTGCTCGTCGGGCACGAGGAACGCGTAGTGCTGGGACTGGATCGGCTCGTCCCGCTTCTCGTAGTAGTCGAGCGTCACCCCGTTGCCGAGGTCGACGGGCAGGAACGGCCCGAACGGGGCACCGACCTCCAGGCCCAGGATCGCGGCGAGGAACTCGGCGGACAGGTGCCGGTCGCGGGCGTAGACGGCGGTGTGGTTCAGCTGGACGGCGGCCGTCGGCCGCTCGGAGGCGTGCGGGGGCTGCTGGGCAGGGGACATCAGGGATGGGTCTCCGGTCTCGGGGTCTGCTGGGTAAGGGGCGCCGCGCGCGGGCGCCGGAGCAAAGACGCGGAGAAGACGGGCGGGCCTCTGGCCCGCCTCGTGCTCACGCCGAGGCCGGGAACCTTACTCGTGCATGGCCCAAGGCCGACCCGGCAGTCACCCGACCGACCTTACTGATCCACACGGCCCGGGGCAACGTCGGCGCAGTGGAGGTCCTGAAATCGAGGGTCGGCTCTCCTCCGACGCGGAGGGGGCGAGCGGGCGCGTGACACGAATCATCGTGATTACAGCCGCAATGGCCGGAAATCCTTGGCCAATTTGGTGACAAGCGCACTGATGTTTCATCATCGTGACTGCGCGTCAGTTCTTGGCGTGCAGCCGAGGAGGCGGGGCGCCGGGGGCCCCCGTTCACACCAGCGGATCCCGCAGACGATCTCTCGCTTCGTCGCGCCCTGCCGTGGCTCCTCCCACCCGTTCCCGTCACCTAGGCAAAGGCCCATGTCCGCCCAGCACCTCTCGGACCTCATACGTTTCGCCCGCCACAACTCGCCCTTCTACCAAGACCTTTACGCTTCCCTGCCACCGCACTGCGACCGCCTGGCCGACCTGCCCGTGGTTGACCAGCAGGCGTTCTGGGCGGCCAACGCACTGCCCGACAGCCGGGTGTTGACCGGCCCGCTCAGCGAGGCCACGCTCTACAAGACCGGGGGCACCACCGGGTCCCCCAAGTTCTCCGTCTACACCCGCGACGAGTGGCGCACGTTCGTCACCGCCTTCGGCCAGGGGCTCGTGGACACGGGCCTGCGCCCGGGGCACCGGGTCGCCGACCTCTTCTACGCCGGGGAGCTGTACGCCAGCTTCCTCTTCGTCCTCGACTCGCTCGCCCACGCGCCCGTGGACAACGTCCGCCTCCCCATCGGCGGCGGCGCGCCGCTGGAGTCGACGATCCCCACCGTGCGGGACCTCGCCGCACAGGTACTGGCCGGCACGCCCACCACCTTGTGCCGCCTCGCCGAACACGTCATGTCGTCCGGTGTCCGGCTGGATGCCGTGGAGCTGCTCCTCTTCGGCGGCGAGGCCCTCTTCGACGATCAACGGCGGCTGCTGGCGGCCGCGTTCCCCCGTGCCGAGGCGCGTTCCATCGGATACGCGAGCGTGGACGCCGGCCTGCTCGGCCGCCCCGTACCCGGCTCCGACGCCCGGGTCCACCGACCCTTCACGCCGTACTCGGTCGTCGAGATCCTCGACGACTCCACCGACGAGCCCATCACCGAACCGGGACGGCCCGGCCGGGTCGTCGTCACCAGCCTCTTCCGCCGTCTGATGCCGATCATCCGCTACCCCGCCGGCGACCGGGCCGAGTGGACCGGCACCGGGCCCGGGCACTTCCGGATCCTCGGCCGCGCCGAGGAAGGCGTACGGGTGGGTCCCGTGTCCCTCTACACCCAGGACGCCCAGGACGCCGTGGCCGCGGCCGACACGGCGGGCCGGGTGGTCGGCATGCAGCTCGTCGTCCGGCGGTGGGACGGCCGCGACGGGCTCGTCCTGCGGCTGGCGACGGCGCCCGGCGACCAAGTCGTCGGTGACCACGCCGTCGGTGACGAAACCTCCGGCCGGGAGGCGCTGGCCAAGGCCGTCGTCGCGGAGCTGGAGAGCGTACGGCCGCTCTACCCGGACAGCGTGCGCGCCGGATTCGTCCATCCGCTGTCCGTCGAGTGGGCACGCCACCGCGACCTCGTCGTCAACCCCCGCTCGGGCAAGCTCGTCCGCGTCCTCGACGAGAGGCCGACCGCATGACCGCCGCCTCCGTGGCCGTGAGCGAGGCCGAAGACGGCGCAGCGGCCGGCGCCGGTGGCCGGCGCGCTCCGCTGATCCTGCGCAACCGCGCCTTCGGCGCCGTATGGCTCGGCCAGGTCCTCACCCAGGCCGCCGTGCGCATGTTCCAGGTCGGCGTGTCGTGGTGGATCGTCGCCTACGCCGTGCAGGACGCCCAGGGTCTGGCCTCCGGGCTGTTCATGGCGGCCTGCACGCTGCCCGCCGTGGCGCTGGCACCGGTCGTGGCCCGGGCCGTCGCCCGGTTCGCCCACCGTTCGGTCCTGCGGACCGCCGCCGGCCTGGCCGGCGCCGCCTCGGGAGTCCTCGCGCTGTGGGCGCAGGGGGACGGCCTGCCGCTCACCGCCGTGTACGCCGCCGCTCTCGCCCTGGCCACCTGCCAGGCGTTCTTCGACCCCTGCCTGACGACATCCGTGCCCGCGCTGGTCGACGACGCCGACATCGAGACGGCCACCGGCTTCGAGCTGTCCACCCAGTCCCTGGCCGGTCTCGGCGGAGCGCTGCTCGGCGCACTGATCGTCGACCGGGCGGGCGTGGCCGGGCTGGCCGCAGGCTGCGCGGCCGCCTACCTGGGCGCCGCCCTCCTCGTCGCGAACGCCCGCTTCCGCGCCGCCGCGACGGACGGGGTGGAGGCTGCCCACGCGACCGACGCGACCGACGCCGAGGCGACCGACGCCGTCACGGCCGCGCCCCAGCGTCGTACGCTGCGCCGCATTCTCGCGGAACTGCCGTACGTACGGCGGATCCTGATCTGCTTCACCGCGGCGAACCTCTTCACCACCGCCGTGTTCGTGGTCATCCCCCTCTACACCCGCTCGGTCCTCTTCGGCGGGGGCGGCACCGTGGCCCTGCTGGAGGCCTCCCTGGGCGCCGGCGCGCTCCTCGGCGCGTTCACCGGCGCCCGCGTGCCGGGGCGTCCCACGGTCGCCGGTGCCTACTGCCTGGGCCTGATGGCCCTCGCCCTGGCGCTGCCCGGGCTCTTCGCGCACCGCCTCGTCATGGCGGGCTGCCTGGCCGTGGCCGGCTGGTGCGCCGGGGCCGTCAGCGTCCGATTCGTGGCCCTCTTCCAACGGCTGGTGCCGGCGGCGGACAAGCCCGGCTTCTTCGCCGTGATGCAGGCCGTCCTCGGGGCCTCCCTGCCGGTGGCCTCCCTCGTGTTCGGCTCCGCCGGCGATGTCCTCTCGCCCCAGACGCTGTGCCTGGTGCAGGGCGTCGGGTTGCTCCCCGCCGCCTGCGCGCTGGCCTTGCTCGGGCCGAGTACGCCCGGTACGCACGGTGCACCCGCCCCGTCCGCCTCGCCCGCAGCCGGTCAGGACGCCGACACCCACCCCGTCGGAGGCCGGCCGTGAACCCCGTCATCACCCCGGCCGTCTGCGCCGACATCGCCGAACTGCGCCAGCTCTACTACGCCGTCTACGGGCCGCACTACCCCGTGGCCCTCGGCACCGACCCGGCCGAGATGGCCCGGCTCATCGAGGACCCGTACTCGCTGTGGCTCGTGGGCCGCTGCCCCGAGACCGGGGCCCTGACCGGCTCCGCCGCCATCCACGGTGAGGCGGGCAGCCGCATCGGCCGTCTGGAGGGCATCGCCGTACACCCCGGGCACCGCTCGACGGGCCTGGCCGGCGCCCTCACCGGGGCGCTGTGCGCGGAGATGCTGGACACCGGGCGGCTGGACTCGGTGTACGCCACGGTGCGCACCGTCAGCGCCGGCCCGCAGCGCGTCGTGGCGCGCAACGGCTTCCGCCCGCTGGGCATCCTGCCCAACGCCGTGGATCTGCGCAGCCGCGAAAGCCTCGCACTCTACGCGCGTCACTCCGCCGGAGTGCTCGACCGCCGGATCCCCGTCACCGAAGTGCCCGCCCCGTTGCTGCCGTTGCTGCGCACGGCCGGGGCCGCGCTCGGCATCGACTACCCCGCGGTCCGGGCCGCCGCGGCCCCGCTCCCGGCGCCGGCGCCGCAAGAGGCCGTCGAGCGGCTGGAGTTGATCGAGGCACCGGCCTTCGTACGCCGCCGGTTCCGCGAGCAGTTCCCCGGCGCCGAGGGCTGGTTCTACCCGCTGCACACCCCGAACGTGCTGCTCACGCCCGAGGACGGCCGCTTCGAGGTGTACGCCTACCTCAACCGCGCCGGGGGCTACTGCTCCCTGCTGACCGCCCACCCCGATCCGGCCGCGGCGGCCGCGTACCTCGGGCCCGTCACCCGGGCCCTGGCCCGCGCGGGCGCCGGCTACGTCGAGGCGCTGGTGCCGCTCGCGCACCGGGAGGCCCTCTCGGCCTTCCTGTCGCAGGGGTTCGTCGCCGGGGCCGTCTATCCGGCGATGCGCGCCGACGGCGACGGCTTCCACGACTACGCCGTGCTGTCCCGCTCCAGCGAGCGGATCGACTTCCGCGGCGTCGCCGTCGAACCGCCCCTCCAGCCCTATCTGGACTGCTACGTGTCGGCCTGGGCGTCGACGCACCTGCCCACATCATCCGAGGTCGCCCCATGAGCCCCATGAACCCCCATCTCGCGCCGGTCGCCGTACCGGACCCGGCCCTCCTGCCCCACGTACAACAGCTGTGCGACCTGACCGACCCCTACGCCTTCGGGCCCGCGCAGGACGAACTCTTCGCCGCCGCCATGGCGGAGACCAACGCCTGGCACGCCGAGCGCTCCCCGTTCTTCCGCTCCCTCTACGAGGCCACTCCCCCGGCGGAGCCGTACCGCGCGCCGCTCGTCCACGCGAACTTCTTCAAGCGGCACGAGGTGCTCTCCATCCCGCGCGAGGACGTCGAGCTGCACCTGACCTCCTCGGGCACCACCGGCCAGAAGTCGCAGATGTTCTTCGACCACTGGACCATCCGCTCCGCCCAGCGCATGGTCGCCCGGATCTTCGAGCGCAACGGCTGGATCACCCCGGACCAGGAGGTCAACTACCTCCTGTACAGCTATGAGCCGGCTCCCTCCCTGAACCTGGGGACCGCCTTCACCGACAACTACCTGTGCGACTTCGCCCCGGCGCGCAGCGTCGCCTACGCACTGCGCAACACCGGCGGCGACCACGAGTTCGACCCCTTCGGCTGCATCGCCGCGCTGCGCCGCTTCGAGCGGGAGGACGCCCCGGTCCGCATCCTCGGCTTCCCGGCCTTCCTCTTCTTCACCCTGGAGCGGATGCGGGCCATGGGACTGCCTCCGCTGCGCCTGCCCGAGGGCTCCCTCGTCGTCCTCGGCGGCGGCTGGAAGGGGCACGCCGACCGGCGCATCGGCAAGGAGGAGCTGTACGCCCGCGTCACCGAGCAGCTCGGCATCCCGGGTGAGCGGATCCGGGACACCTTCGGGTCGGTCGAGCACTGCATCCCGTACATCGAGTGCGACCACCACCGGCTGCACGCGCCCGTCTGGTCCCGGGTGACGATCCGCTCCACGCGCTCGCTCGAACCCCTGCCGTACGGGGAGCGGGGCTACCTGCACCTCGTGTCGCCGTACATCACCTCCGTACCGGCGCAGAGCGTGGTCATGGGCGACCTCGCCTCCCTGCGGCCCGGGGAGGACTGCGGGTGCGAGCTGCAGACCCCCTGGTTCACCGTGCACGGCCGTGCCGGGGTGAGCCGCAACCGCAGCTGCGCGGTGGCCGCAGCCGAACTGATGAAGGGCCTGGCGTGAACGAGACCGAGAAGCACCACTACTGGCAGGGCGCCTTCGTCCACGACGAGGAGGCCGGGCGACGCCTCGCCGACCTGCCGGCCGCGGTCGAGGCCGCGCTGGCCTCGGTGCTGGAGACCGAGACCGTCCTGGCCGCCTGCGACGCGCTCGCCGGCGCGCTGCGTGAGCCGGCCCACCCGGTCCACGCCCGGCTGGCCGCGCACCTTCCCGCCGGGCAGGACCCGGCCGTACTGGCCGAGCTCGGCGCCCTCCTCGGCCGGCGGGAGCTGACCCGCAAGCTGCGCCGGGAACTCGGCGGCGCGGCTCCCGGCCGGCTGAACCGGGCCGATCCGCGCGAGACGGTCTACGAGGCGTGGGCGCCCGTCGGGCTGGTCGCGCACATCGCCCCGGGCAACGCCGCGACGGTCGCGCCGCTGAGCATCGTCGAGGGCCTGCTCGCCGGAAACGTGAACGTCCTCAAGACCAGCAGCGCCGACACCCTGCTGACCCAGCACCTGATGGCCGAGCTCGCGGCGCTGGACCCCACCGGTGCCCTGGCCGCGCGGATCGTCATCCTGCGCTTCCCGTCGTCCCGGCAGGAGTGGCTGCGCCTGATGTGCGCGCCCGCGGACGCCGTCGCCGTATGGGGCGGGGAGGGCGCCGTCGAAGGGGTCGCGGCCCATGTGCCGGCCGGCTGCCGGCTGGTGGAGTGGGGGCACCGGATCTCCTTCGCGTACCTGACGGGGGACGCCTGGTCGGACGCCTCCGTCCTCGAAGCCCTCGCGGACGACGTGTGCCTGCACGAGCAGCAGGCGTGCTCCAGCCCTCAGGTGGTCTATCTCGACACCGAGGACGAGGGCGAGGTGTTCGCCTTCGCGGAGCGGTTCGCCGCGGTCCTCGGGGGCCGGCCGGCGGCCGTGACCGCCGCTTCGGACGGCGAGCCGGATCCCGCCGAGGCGGCCGAACTGACCACGACCGAGCTGATGGCCCGGCTGGAGGAACACCTGGGCCTGACCCGGGTGTTCGCCGCTGCCGACGGCTCGTGGCGGGTCATGGCCGACACCCGGTCCCCGCTGACCGCCTCGCCGCTGCACCGCAGCGTGTGGGTCAAGCCGCTGCCCCGCAAGCGGCTGATCGCCACGTTGCGTCCGATGCGCCGCTACCTGCAGACGGCGGGCCTGGCGGGCAGCCGGACCGACATCGCCGAGCTCTCCCGCACCGTCCTGGCCGCGGGGGTCACCCGCGTCACGCCGGTCGGCGCGATGCTGGAGAGCTACGCGGGCGAGCCGCACGACGGGGTCTACGCCCTCCAGCGGTACAGCCGCCGCGTCGCCGTCCAGGCGGACCCGGCCCGCTTCGCCACCACGGCCTGCCTGGACGACCTGGCCCTGCCCGTCGTCCTGCCGCCGCCCGCGGGCCCCCTGCTGGGCAAGGAGGACGTGCAGGAGCAGGGCCGGCAGCTCACGCGGGCCGATGCCGAGCTGTACTTCCGCAGTGGCGGCAGCACCGGCGCACCGGCGCTGTCGGTCTTCAGTTACGACGACTACGACACCCAGATGCACGCCGCCGCCCGCGGTCTGCTCGCCGCCGGCTACGACCCGGTCGGGGACCGCACGGCCAACCTCTTCTACTGCGGCGGCATGTACGGCAGCTTCATCAGCTTCTTCTCGGTGCTCGAACGGCTCGGCGGCGTACAGCTGCCGCTGTCGGCGGGGCCCGACCATCGGGCGACGGCGCAGGCCCTCATCGACCACGGGGCCGACACCCTCTTCGGCATGCCCTCCTACCTGTGGCAACTGCTCCACGCGGAGGCGGACTCCCTGCGGGCGTACGGCGGCCTGCGCAAGGTCTTCTACGGTGGAGAGCACTTCACGGAGGAGCAACGGCGCACGCTGAAGGCCGACTTCGGCATCGAGGCCGTCCGCTCGATCACCTACGGCAGCACCGACCTCGGCCCGCTGGGCTACCAGTGCACCGAGAGCTCCGGCGGTGTCCACCACCTGCACGCCGACCTCCACACGATGGAGATCCTGGACCTGGCCGAGGACCGGCCGGTGGCCCCCGGCGAGACGGGCCGGCTGGTCTTCACCACGCACGCCCGGCGCGGCCAGGACCTGGGCCGCTACGTGATAGGCGACCTCGGCCGGGAGACTCCGGGCCGCTGCGCCTGCGGCCGGCACGCGCCCCGCTTCGAGCTGAGGGGCCGCACCGGTGACGTGATGCGCGTGGCGACGTACTTCCTCAACCACCGCCGCTTCCTGGACCTGGCCGAGGAACAGGGCGGCCACCGCGGCGAACTGCAGATCCGGCTCGACGCCGCGCAGGAGCGCGAGCGGCTGACCGTACGGGTGGAGCGGGCCGCGGCGACGGACCCGCAGCGGCTGCGGGAGGTGTTCCTGGCCGGCTACCCGGAGCTCCGCTCGGCGGTGACCGAACGCCTGCTGGACCTGGTGGTCGAGGCGGTCGACGGCGCGTCGCTGGACCGCAGCCCGACCAGCGGCAAGCTCCTGGCGGTGGTGGACGCGCGCGGCTAGGCGCGTTTCCCGGCGGGCGCTCAGCGGCTGCGCAGTTTCCCCCGCCACCTAAAAGTATGTTTATGCGTCCCTGGTGGTACGGGCGGGGCGCATGCGGCCGTTGTCCGCGAAGGGGGCGGCGGGCGGGACCGTTCGGGGGCGCGCGCCGCCACGTTCGCGCCGCGGGCGCACCGCGAGAGAACCGGAAGCGCCCTGTGATGATCCGCTCGTCCTACCTAGCGTGGTGAAAGCGGAATGACCGATCTCCGGATCGGAAACCGCCGCATGCGCATGCAGACCGTACGTCCCCCCAGCGAAAAGGAGTTCGACCATGACGTATGAGCGCCCCACCCTCACCAAGGCCGGCAGCTTCCGCAAGGTGACCGGGATCAAGAACACGGGGCCCAAGGACGTCCTCGGCGGCAAGCAGCTCCTCTGACATGAGGGTCCGGCCGCGCCGCTGACCGGCGGCGGCCGGGTCCGCGGGTGGCGGCACCCAGCCGCCACCCGCGGACCCGCCCGCCCGGCCACCTGTCCACCCGCTCAGCCGGTCACCTGCTTCCCGCACATCGCCGACCGAAGGCCGAAGTCTTGGAAGACTCCCTGTCACTCCAGGCCCTGCCCACCTGGTTCGCCGTCCTGCCCGACACCGACGCGGCCGCCACCGTCGCCGCCCCCGCACTCGCCCACGCCGACCAGGCTCTGCGCCATCCCTCCGGACGCCCCTGGCTCGTGGGGCGCTGGACACCCTCCGGCATCGTGGTGGGCGAGTGCGGAGGAACCCGTATCGCCGTGCTCGGCGAACACTCCGTCACCGCCGAAGCCGCCCGGCGCGCCGCCGCAGCCGTCGACGGCACCTCCCTGTCGACGCTCGACCGCATCAGCGCCACCTGGGCCGGCAGCTTCCACCTCGTGGCCAGCCGCGACCGGCGGGTCCGGGTCCAGGGCGGTGTCGTCGGCATCAAACGGGTGTTCTTCACCGACGCCGCTCTCCCGGCGGCCGGCGGCGTCAGCCTGGCCTCCGATCGGGCGGACGTACTCGCCGAACTGGTCGGCGCCCCGCTCGACGAACGCAGGCTCGCTCTCGAACTGCTCACCCTTGGCGTGCCGCACCCGCTGTCGGGCTCCCCGATGTGGAAGGGCGTGCGCGCCCAGCCCGGCGGCCACTATCTGACCCTCGACCCCGACGGACGGGCGCGGGAGACCCGCTGGTGGTCGCCGCCCGAGCCCCACCTGTCCCTGGCCGAGGGCGCCGTGCGCTTCCGGGAGGCGCTGACCGCCTCCGTCGCCACGCGCACCCACGGGCGCGAGCTGGTGACGGCGGACCTGGGCGGCCTCGACTCCACCGCCGTGTGCTGCGCCGCCGCCCGCGGGGACGCGAAGGTCGCGGCGTACACCGCGGCCATCCACGACGAGCTCGGTGACGACGTGTACTGGGCGCGCCGGACGACCCGGGCCCTGGGAACGGTCGAGCACCACGTCGTCCCGGCGGGCGAACTGGCCATGACCTTCGACGGGATCGACGTACTCGACGACCTCCTGGACACCCCCAGCATCCTCACGGTCGACCGCAACCGCCGCATGCACATCGTCGCCCTGGCCGCGGCCCGCGGATCGAGCCTGCACCTGACCGGCCTGGGCGGCGACGAACTCCTCGCCGGAGCGCCCGCCCGCCTGCACACGATGACGGGTACGCACCCCCTCACCGCGCTGCGGGACCTGCGCGGATACACCGCGAAGTACCAGTGGTCCCGCTGGCGCGTGCTGCGCCAGCTGCTGGACCGCCGTTCCTACCGCGCCTGGCTCGGCCGGGTCGCCCGCGACCTGGACGCTCCCCCGGCTCCGGCGGACGAACCGCTGCTCGACTGGTCGGCGCCGCCCCGCATGCCCGGCTGGGCCACGCCCGAGGCCGTGGAGGCGGTGCGCGAGCTGCTCCGCGCCCACCTCCCGGACGCCGAGCCCCGCGGCCGCGGGCACGGCGAGCACCGGGAGATGGCCGCGATGGACGGCATCTCCCAGTGGACCCGCCACATCGGCCAGATGGCCGCCCCGCTGGGCATCACGGTCGCGGCCCCCTACTACGACGACCGGGTGATCGAGGCGGCCCTCGCCGTGCGGCCGCAGGAGCGGATCACCCCGTGGCGGTACAAGCCGCTGATCGTCGAGGCCATGCGCGGCATCGTCCCCGAGGCCAGCCGCACCCGCGGCACCAAGGCGAACGCGACCTTCGAGGAGGAGGCGGGGCTGCGCCGCCACCGCGCCCGTCTGCTGGCCTTGTGCGAGGAGTCGCGCCTCGCCCGGCTGGGTCTCGTCGACGCGAGGGCCCTGCGGGAGTGGTGCCGCCGCGCCCTGTCGGCCGAGAGCGAGAGCTACCTGCTGCACCCGACGGTGGCCTGCGAAGTATGGCTGCGCTCCCGGGAGATGACGCCGTCGCCGAGGCGGCGCCCCCCTGACGGAACGGGAAAGGTGATCCGATGTGCACGCTGAAGCCCGGGATCCTGCTGACCGAGACCGAGTACGGCATGGCCCTGCTCGATCAGAAGAGCGCCGAGTACTGGACCCTCAACCCCACGGCTGCCGTCGTGCTCCGCGAGCTCCTGGACGGGCACGGCGCCGAACGGGCGGCGGCGGCCCTCGTCGAGCGGTACGAGGGCGTGGACACCGAGGTGGCCACCCAGGACGTCATGAGCATCGTCGAGGAATTCCGCTCCGCAGGGCTCATCACGCCATAGCCGGGCGCGGCCGCCGGGCGATCACCTCACCGCCGGCCGTTGGCCGCACCCGCTGAAGGGACACGCACAGATGTCGACCCCGGAAGCCGTTCCCTACCGCCCCCGCTCCGTCCCCCTGGCCCGCCGCCTCGGGGCGCGCGTCGTGATCGGCTGCGCCCACGTGCTGGCCCTCCTGCCGCCCCGGCGGATCCGGGCCGTGCTGGCCCTGCTCCGCCGCGGGTCCCGGCCCGCCACGCTGGCCGAGGCGGAAGCGGCGCGGGAGACGGTGCTCGCCGTGAGTCTGGCCGCGGGCGGGCACAAGGGCTGTCTGCCGCGGTCCCTGGCCACGGTGCTGCTGTGCCGCTGCCGCGGCCAGTGGCCCGCCTGGTGCGTGGGGGTGCGCACCCGCCCTCCGTTCGCCGCGCACGCCTGGGTGGAAGCCGAGGGCACGGCGGTCGGCGAGGGCACGCCGGCCGGATACTTCCAGCGCTTCTTCGCGGTGGAGTGAGCCCGTGCCCCCTGCGATGCGCGCCCTCATCGGGCACCTCCGACCTGAGCGCGGCCGCATGGGCGCGGGCGTCCTACTGGGTCTGCTCGGGAGCGTGATGGGGCTGGCCCAGCCCCTGGCGGCCAAACAGGTGATGGACGACATGGGCCGGGGAAGTCCGGCGTACGGCCCCGTGATCGCCCTGAGCGTGCTGGTGGCGGCGGGCGGAATCCTCGCCGGCCTCGGGCACTACGTACTGGACCGGTCCGCGGAGTCCATCGTCTGCACCGCACGGCGCCGCCTGACGGACCGTCTGCTGGCGCTGCGCGTACCGGTGGTGGAGCGCACCGAACCGGGGGACCTGATCTCCCGCGTCACCTCCGACACGGCGCTCCTGCGGCAGAGCGCCCCCCAGGCGGTCTCGGCCGCGGTCACCGGCACCTTGATCACCCTCGCGACGGTGGTCATGATGGGCCTGCTCGACCCCGTGTTGCTCGGGGTCACGCTCGGAGTGATCGCGTTCGTCGGCGTCGTCGTCGCCGTCGTGTCCCCGCGGATCGGCCGGGCGACCCGGCGTACGCAGGAGGCGGTCGGCCGCATGGGCGCCGCGCTGGAACGAGCCTTGGGCGCCTTCCGTACGATCAAGGCCTCGGGCGCCGAACAGCAGGAGGCCCAAGCGCTGTACCGGGCGGCCGAGCACGCCCGGCGCACCGGTGTCCGCGCCGCCGCCTGGGAAGCGGTGTCCGCGACCCTCTCGACGGTCGTGGTCCAGGTCTGCTTCCTGGTCGTGCTGGGGGTGGGGGGCGCGCGCGTCACCTCGGGCGCCATCGGGGTGTCCACCCTGGTCGCGTTCCTCCTCTACCTCTTCGCACTCGCGCCCCGGATCGGCCAACTGGTGGAAGGCGTCGTCCAGTTCCAGATCGGTGCGGCCGCCGCCGCCCGGATCCTCGAGGTGGAGAGCCTGGAGGTCGAGGGCCTGGGGGTGGAGGGCCTGGAGGTCGAGAGCCAGGACGCGCCGCACTGCGGAACGGGAGGGGGTACGAGCCGGCCGCAAGGCGATCCCCCGCCCGCCCGCGTGTCCTTCCGCGAGGTCCGCTTCGCCTACCGCCCCGGGCTGCCCCTGGTGCACCACCGTGTCTCCTTCACCGTCCCCGGCGGAGGCCTGACCGCGTTCGTCGGCCCGTCCGGCACGGGCAAGACCACGGTCTTCTCCCTCATCGAACGCTTCTACGAGCCGGACGACGGGCACGTCCTGCTGGACGGGAAGGACGTGCGGCAGTGGCCCCTGGCCGAACTGCGCGCCGCCATCGGATACGTGGAACAGGACGCGCCCGTCCTCGCCGGCACCCTGCGCGAGAACCTGACGCTGGGCGCGGTCGACGCCACGGAGGAGGAGCTCCGCCACGCCCTGCGTCTCGTCCGCCTCGAAGCGGTGACGGACCGCCTGCCCCAGGGCCTCGACACCGCCGTCGGCCACCGCGGCAGCAGACTCTCGGGCGGGGAGCGCCAGCGCGTCGCGATCGCCAGGGCCCTGCTGCGCCGCCCGAGACTGTTGCTGCTGGACGAAGCCACGTCGCAGCTCGACGCGGCCAACGAGGCGGCGCTGCGCGACACCATCACCGACATCGCCGGCCGCATCACCGTCCTCGTCGTCGCCCACCGCCTGTCCACGGTCACCACGGCCGACCGCATCGTCGTGATGGAGGCGGGCCGCGTACGGGCGGTGGGCACCCACGCCGAACTCTTCACCGCGGACGCCCTCTACCGCGAACTGGCCACCACGCAGCTGCTGAACGGCCGGTGAGCGCCGGCCGTGCGATGACGAGGTCGAGCCTTCACCTTCGCTCGACGAGCCCTGTCGTGGGGGGTGTGTGCTCGGAGGAGGATGCGCTGGTGTCGCCGTACAGGGCGGCCAGATTGTCCTGGGCGGGCCGGCTCCGCCCGGCCGCCCTCCGTGCGAACGCGCGCAGGACGTTGGCGGTGACCGTGCGCGTGAAGTGTCCCGCGCGTGCGTCCAGGCCGTGGGGGGCCTTGCCGAGCCCGGGCACCCCGGCGTCGAGGGCCTCGACCCAGCGCATGGTGCCGGTGGCGAAGACGGCAGCGCCTCCCGGCAGGGTCAGGTAGGCCGTATCCGCGTACGAGCGCCGGCCTTTGCACGTCACCGGCGAGTGCGCGAGGACCTCGATCGGCCGCGGCGTCGGATGGGAGAGGTTCACCCGGTCGAACTCGATCCCCACCAGGTGGGGGAAGGAGTCGCCGGCCCGCGCGCCGGTGCCCGCCAGCAGCCAGTGGTCCGGGTGGGAGACGACATAGGGGGCGTTGACCGGATAGCCGTCGTAGATCACGCCGAGCAGCGAGCTCTCGGGCTCGGGGGCGGGCTCGCGCCGGAAGTCGTTCGTGGGCGGGAGTCCCTGCTGGAAGCCGGGGTCCTGGGCGTAGTCGCTCTTGTAGCAGACCACGATGCGGTCGGACGCGGTGGAGGAGGCGGCGAAGCGGATCCTGCGGTAGCAGCAGTTCGCACCGAGGACGGCGAGGTTCGTCCCCGCGTCGCGCGCCCGGGTCACGTGGCGGCGCTGCTCGGGACTCCAGTATTCGTCGTGGCCCGGGGACACCATGGCGGCCGCCCCGCGCAGGAGGTACGGATCGCGTGCGACGTCCAGGCCCGTCGTGTACGCGAGCGGAAGAGCGAGGCGCTCGGCGAGCGCGATCAGGGGCGCCTCGAACACGAGGAACTGGCCTGCGCCTTGTCTGTTGGCGTACGGGCGGTCGAAGGAGACCTGGAGGGACCGCGACCCGCTCTTGCCCGTCGAGCCCTTGTAGAGGTCCGCGCCGCCCCAGCGGTTGTACGCCTGCCACGTGGCCACGGCGTTGATCACGACCGTGCGGCCGGCGGTGGAGGAGGACCGGACGGTCAGCGGCACGTAGCGCTGGGCCCGCCCGTCCTGGGTGTCCAGCCGCAACAGGTAACAGCCTTCCGGCCAGCCCGTGGTGTCCACCCTTGCCGTCGGCTCCCACGGAGCGTGCGCCATCCGCGTGCCGGGGTCGATCCTGGCCGGCGGTTGGCGGACACCCGGCAGCGCGGCCGACTTCCAGACCAGGCGGGCCCTGGCGCCGCCGTACCAGCCCATCCGGTACGCGGAGACGGTGTAGGACGCCGAGGTCGTCGACACCCGCAGGGTGAAGGGCTCACCGGGGCACACGCTGACCCGGTCGGCGAAGCCCTCGACGGCGCCCGCCGGCCCGGCCCGGGTGATCCGCCAGTCGGGGGAGCCGGGCAGCGCGTTCTCAGCCTCTACGTCGAGCCCGTGCCCGCGCCGGACGCGATCCGCGGCGGGGTCGGTGACGTCGGCTGAGTCCGCTTCCACCGCGGCCTCGGCGGCCTGCGCAGCCGCGGCCGTCGTGAGGCCGGCGGGCCAGGGCGCGAGCACGGCGGCGGCGAAGCCCAGGAACAGCCGGCGTCCGGGCGCCCTCCGGCGCTCCCCCGCCCCGCCGGGCGGCCCCGTCTCCTCCACGACATCACCCCGAGCGTCGGAACCACATGGGAAGACCGTTCTAACCCATGACGCCCCCGCTCCCCCGCGCGCCACGAGGGCGAGCGGCCGGACGCCGCAACGATCCCGGTATCGCGCTGCGTGGCCCCCCGCGTCAGGCCGGGGCGTCCCAGGCCGTCGTGAGCCCGTCCAGCCACGCGGGCGGCAGCGCCGCGGCGTCCCACTCCTCGCGCAGCTCCTGCGGCGCGGCCACGAGCCGCTCCAGTACGGCGATGCTCGTGGCGGAGTGGAGGAGCGAATAGCGGCCGTGCACGGTGATGGAGCTGTCCGGTCCGTACGCCGCGAACATCCGCTCCAGCCGCGCGCGGTGGGCGGCGACGAACTCGGCCAGCCGTCCGGCGTACCCGGCGCGCCGACGGCGGCTCATCGTGCCGAGGACGGCGGCGAGCACCTCGTCGGTCACCTCCGGGTCCAGCTCCGAGCCCGCGGTGAACGACAGGTACAGAGGGGTGACCGCCACGCGCGCCCGCGCCACCTCCATCCGCCCGGCTCGAGGACGCTCCCCGGCCCCGGCCGGACCCTGCTGCCCGTCCTCCCCCACGACGCGGACCAGGGTCCGCTCGGCGACGGCGCCGAGCCCGTCCAGGAGGCACCCGGCGCCGTCGAGCCAGCCCGACTCGTAGGCCTCGCCCTTGTCACCCGGCACGGTCAAGCCGCCGCTCAGCTCCTCGTGCGCGAGGGCCAGCGCACCCGCTTCCAGGAGCCCGACCAGTTGCCACGCGTCACCGGCCGGGATCCCCGCGCGCGCGAGGAGCTGCAGCAGCGTCGTCCTCGCGTTGTCGACACTGACCTCGTCCGGCCACTGCCGTCCCTCGTCGGCCGCGCTCATCAGTTCCTCCTCATCCCAGGTAGTGCGGGGTGGGCAACGCGTTCGCTGCCCTCTACGGTCCAACGCCCGACGGCCAGGCTGTGCTCCCGTCACCGGACCGGTCTGGCGACAACATCATCACAGGCCGGGGCCGGCGCGAGGCCGAGGACGATCAAAGCCGTCCGGTCAGACCGCCGGGTCAGTGCGCCGGCCGCGCTCCCGCCGTGCCGCACAGGGCGGTGCGCAGGTGGACGAGGGCGTCGTAGTCGGCGATGTCCGTGAACCGGGCCAGCAGGCGGTCGATGAGCACGTCGTCGCCGACTGCGACCGCGCGCACGATCGCCTCGACCGCCTCCCGCACCGCGGGGGACGGCTCCTGAGGACCGGCCGGGGCCCAACCCGGAGCAGCCCGTGGCCCGGTGGGCCACTGCGCCACCTCGACCCGTACACCGCGGGCCGCGCCGAGCCGGGCGCGCACCGGCCTGACGGCGAGCCCTCTCTCCATGGTCATGCACCGATCCTGGACCGCCTGGAAACCGGCCAAACCCCCTCGCCTCACGGAAAGGTCGCAGGACGGGAGTGGTCCGGCGGCGCGCTTTCCGGCCATCGACGTGCCCTCGCGCCCCGTCGGGCGGCCGCGCCTGCGTCGTTAGCATGCGGGGGTGGAGATCCGAGCGGGCCGAGTGCCGGTCCACTACGTGGAGCACGGGACGGGCCTGCCCGTGCTGGTGCTCCACGGCGCCGGCGTCGATCACCGTGAGGCCGAGGCGTGCTTCGAGCCGGCCCTCGACGGCGTCGCCGGGCTCCGGCGGATCTATGCCGACCTCCCTGGCATGGGCGGAACCCCCGCCCCCGAGACGCTGCGCAGCGCCGACGACGTCCTGGACACGCTGCTCGCCTTCGCCGACGAGGTCACGGGCGGGACCGCGCACCTCCTCGTCGGTCACTCGGCGGGCGCGTACTTCGCGCAGGCGATGGCTGCGCGGCGCCCCGCGCACGTCGCCGGTCTGGCGCTCGTCTGTCCCCTGACGGCGGGGCTGCGCGACGTGCCGGAGCACCGCGTCGTCACCGGACCCGGTGAGATGGGTGAGATCGGTGACGACGCATTCCGCAGTTACTTCGTCGTCCACACCGCGGAGATGCTCGAACGGTACGAGCGTTACGTCGCCCCGGCGGCCGCGCTCGTCGACGAGGCGGCGCTGGAGCGGATCGGCGAGCGGTGGGCGCTCACGCCCGATCACACCCCGGCCTACGCGGGTCCGACCGTGGTCCTGGCCGGACGGCTGGACTCGACGGTCGGGTACGCCGGCGCGGTCGACCTCGTCGACCACTACCCGCACGCCTCCCTCGCCGTGCTCGACGACACGGGACACGCCCTGCCCCACGAGCAACCGGAGCTCCTGCGCGCCCTGCTCACCGAGTGGCTCGCGCGCGTCGAGCGCTCGATCTGAACGGAAGCGGTGCGGCCGGGATCCGGCCGGGATCTTCGGAGGCTTCCCCTCCGCCTTCGTGCGCACCGGCCCCGCGTACGCTCGACCCGTGCCAGCCTCCCGCCTCCACCGTGTCGCCGTCCTCGTCCTCGAAGGTGCGAAGCCCCTCGACGTCGGCATCCCCGCGCAGGTCTTCACGACCCGGGCGAGCATGCCGTACGAGGTACGGGTGTGCGGCGCGGCGCCCGGCCTCGTGACCGGCGGCGACGGCCTGTCGTACCACGTGACCCACGGGCTCGACGCGCTCGCGTGGGCCGACATCGTCTTCGTCCCCGGCTACCGCTTTCCCGACCGCGACGACCCGCCGCAGGCCGTCATCGACGCCCTGCTCGCCGCCCACGCCCGTGGCGCGCGGCTCGCCGCCATCTCGACGGGCGCGTTCGCGCTCGCCGCGACGGGCCTGCTCGACGGCCGACGTGCCACCACCCACTGGCACTACGCCCGCGCCCTCGCGGCCCGGCACCCCCTCGTCCGGCTCGACGAGAACGTCCTCTTCGTCGACGAGGGGAGCGTCCTCACCTCGGCCGGCGCCGCCTCCGGCATCGACCTGTGCCTGCACATCCTGCGGGGCGACCTCGGCGTGGCCGCCGCCAACCACGCGGCCAGGCGGCTGGTCGCGGCCCCCTACCGCAGCGGCGGCCAGGCGCAGTACGTGCCGCGCAGCGTGCCCGAGCCGCTCGGCGAGCGGTTCGCCGCCACCCGCGAGTGGGCGCTGCACCGGCTCGGCGAGCCCCTGACCCTGGAGGCGCTCGCCCGGCACGCCGGGGTCTCGCCCCGCACGTTCTCGCGCCGCTTCGCGGAGGACACGGGGTACACGCCGATGCAGTGGGTCATGCGCGCCCGGATCGACGTGGCCCGGGAGCTCCTCGAACGCTCGCAGCGCGGCATCGAGCAGATCGCCGCCGACGTCGGTCTCGGCACGGGGGCGAACCTGCGCTCCCACTTCCAGCGCATCCTGGGCACCACCCCGACCGAGTACCGGCGCACTTTCACCCGGGGCGAGTAGCCGGCCGTCGGCCCGCCAACGCGCGCGCCACCGGCCCGCCTCCCCGGGTGGCGAGATCCTTTTGAACCATGGCGATCACGCCGCTGTCGCGGCCAGGCGCAGGGCGCGAACCTGAGGGCGAACGAAAGGGACATCGCTCATGACTCGCATCGCCATCAACGGATTCGGCCGCATCGGACGCAACGTGCTGCGTGCGCTCCTCGAACGCGACAGCGACCTCCAGGTCGTCGCCGTCAACGACCTCACGGAGCCCACCACCCTCGCGCGGCTGCTCGCCTACGACACCACCTCCGGGCGGCTCGGCCGGCCGGTGACGGTCGACGGAAACGTTCTCGTCGTCGACGGCCACCGCATCACGGTGCTCGCCGAGCGGGAGCCGGAGCAGCTGCCGTGGGCCGAGCTCGGCGTCGACATCGTGCTGGAGGCCACCGGCCGGTTCACCTCGGCCGAGGCCGCCCGTGCCCACGTCAAGGCGGGTGCCAGGAAGGTGCTCGTCAGCGCGCCGTCCGACGGCGCCGACGTCACGCTGGCGTTCGGCGTCAACTCCGACGCCTACGACCCGGACGCGCACACGATCGTCTCGAACGCCTCGTGCACGACCAACGCGCTCGCACCGCTGGCCGCGGTGCTCGACGACCTCGCGGGCATCGAGCACGGTTTCATGACGACGGTGCACGCCTACACGCAGGAGCAGAACCTGCAGGACGGCCCGCACCGCGACGCCCGTCGGGCCCGCGCCGCCGCCGTCAACATCGTGCCGACGACGACGGGCGCCGCCAAGGCGATCGGTCTCGTGCTGCCGAACCTGGAGGGCAAGCTCTCGGGCGATTCGATCCGCGTGCCGGTGCCGGTCGGCTCGATCGTCGAACTGAACACGACCGTCGCCCGCGACGTGACGCGCGAAGAGGTCCTGGAGGCCTACCGGGCCGCGGCCGATGGCCCGTTGGCCGGTGTGCTGGAGTACTCGGACGACCCGCTCGTGTCGTCCGACATCACGGGCAACCCCGCCTCGTCGATCTTCGACTCGGAGCTCACCCGCGTCGACGGCCGCCACATCAAGGTGGTCGCCTGGTACGACAACGAGTGGGGCTTCTCCAACCGTGTGATCGACACGCTCACCCTCCTCGCCACCCGCTGACGAGAGGGCCCCGGCGGATGACGCCGGGAGCACGGCTCGCAGCTCCGCGGGGCCGCCACCCCGTCCGGTGGCGGCCCCGCGGCGCGTTCGGGGGCCTCGGCGCCACGAAGTTGACCTTCGAGTGGGTTGAAGCCCAATGATGGCGACGTGCCACATTCCGAGTTGATGCCCATCGGGGTCTTCGCCCAGCGCACTGGTCTGACCTCCAGCGCGTTGCGGTTCTACGCCGACTCCGGGCTGCTGCCCCCCGCCGAAGTGGACCCGGTCTCGGGTTACCGCTACTACGCCGCCGACCAGGTTCTGCGGGCCACCGCGCTGCGGCGGCTCCGCGAGATCGCCATGCCCCTCGCCGCGGTCGAGGCGGTCCTCGACGCCGGGGCCGACGAGGCGGCGCGGCTGATCGACGCGCACGTCGCCAGGATCGTCGACGACGCGGCGGCGGCCCGGCGGAAGGCCGCCGCCCTCAAGTCCGCGCTCGGCGGCGAGCTGCCCGGTCTGCTGATCGCCGTGCTGAAGGGGCCCGTGCTCGCGGATGCGGTCGAGCAGGTCCTGACCGCGACCGCGCACGAACCGGGGATGGCGGTGCTCGCCGGCCTCCACATCGAGGCACGGGCAGGGGCGCTCGCCCTGACGGCGACCGACCGGTACCGGCTCTCCACCCGGACCCTGGTGCCGGCGCGGCCGACGGAGCGGACGTGGGCCGGCACGATCGACGGCGACGACCTGCGGGCGGCTGCCGCCACCGTCCGGCGCAGCGCGCTGGTCCGCATCGAAGCGGTGCCGCACGGAATCCGGCTGCGCATGCCCGAGCGTGCGGACCGGCACTGCCGGCTGCTGTCCGAGGACTTCCCCGACCACCGGCTGATGCTCGCTTCCCTGGGCGAGGTCGGCACCCGCGTGACGGTCCCGAAGGACCTTCTGCTGCGCGCTCTGGAAGACCACCCGGGCGACCGCGTCACGCTGCACGTCTGCGCCGACGGAGTGACGGTTCAGCCCTCGCACGACGACGGCCCATCTGTTCAGCTGCCCGCCGCCGTGACGGGCACGGCTCTCCGGATCCGGTTCGAGATGACCACGCTCTATCCCGCCGTGAGCACCGCCATCGGTCCCGACGTGATGGTGGACCTGCGAGGACACGACGGACCCGTCACGATCCGCTCCGCCGACCGCGGCGATCTCACCACCCTCGCCATGCCCGTCGCATGCGCCCCCTCTGCCTGAGCCCGAGACCGACCACGAGGAGCACGTCATGCCCGCCACACCCGCCAGTCCGGACCCGACCATGGAAGCCATCGCCCAAGCCGTCGCCGAAGGCCGTTCGGGGAATACTCTCTCCGCCCGCCAGAAGCTCCTGGAGCTGTGGTCGGCGCTCGGTGTCACCGGCGACCCGCTGCACCGTTGCTCACTGGCCCACTACCTGGCCGATCTGTACGAAGATCCCGCCCAGGCCCTCGCCTGGGACGTCCGGGCCCTGGACGCTGCCGACGCGGTGACCGAGCAGCGGGTCCAGGAGCACCACGCCGGCCTCCACATCGCCGGGTTCTACCCCTCCCTCCACCTCAACCTGGCGGACGACTACCGCCGGCTCCAGTCCTTCGACGCGGCCACCGAGCACATCAACGCGGCCAAGGAGCACATCCCGCACCTCCGCCAGGACGCCTACGGCGCCCACCTGCGTACCGCCGTCGACGAGGTGGCGGACGCAATCTCCCGACGGGACACCACCAAACGCCCCTCCGCCCCCGGCCCCGCGGCATGACACGGTCCTCGCCTGGCCCTCCCCTGGACCTTCCCTAGAAGTTCCCGTAGCGCATGCGCCCCAGGGCCGTCATCGGGCGGTCGTGGGCGGCCACCGGCGACGGGAGGCAGGTGGAGCCCGTGAGGTAGCGGTCCACCGCGGCGGCCGCCGCCCGGCCCTCCGCGATGGCCCACACCACCAGCGACTGCCCGCGGCCCGCGTCGCCCGCGACGAACACCCCGGGCGCCCGCCCGCCGGCCGCCGCGAAGGCGGCGTCCCGCGCGTAGTTGCCGCGCTCGTCGAGCTCCAGCCCCAGCTGCTCGCGCAGGCCACCGGCCCGTTCGGGACCCGAGAAGCCGAGGGCCAGCAGGACCAGGCCGGCCGGCAGGGCGCGGTCCGTGCCGGCCAGGGGGCTGCGGCCCACCGGCTCGACGGCGCTCAGGCGCAGCGCCCGTACCCTGCCCGCGGCGTCCCCCTCGAAGCGGAGGGTGGCACAGGAGAAGAGCCGGGGGTCGCGGCCCTCGCGGCCCCGGGCCTCCTCGTGGGCGTGGGAGATGCGGTACGTCCTCGGGTACACCGGCCAGGGCTCGGCGTCGGTCCGCTCCGGGCCGGGCTCGGGATTGATGTCGAGCTGGACCACGGAGACCGCGCCCTGCCGAAGGGCCGTACCGAGGCAGTCCGAGCCGGTGTCGCCGCCGCCCACGACGATCACGCGTCTGCCCTCGGCGCTGACCGGCGATACGGGGTAGTCGCCCTCGCGGACCCGGTTGGCGCAGGTCAGGTACTCCATGGCCTGGTGCACTCCGAGCAGCTCGCGGCCGGGGACCGGCAGTTCCCGGCGTTCGCCGGCTCCGGTCGCGACGACGACGGCGTCATACCGGCTGCGCAGTTCGGCCGCGTCGGCGCCGGCCGCGCCGCCGATGTCCGTACCACCGCCGATGTAGGAACTCGTGACGAACACGGTGCCCTCGGCCCGCATCTGCTCGATCCGGCGGTCCAGGTGGGTCTTCTCCATCTTGAACTCGGGGATGCCGTACCGCAGGAGTCCCCCCAGCCGGTCGGCCCGCTCGTGGACCGTGACCGAGTGCCCGGCCCGGGTCAACTGCTGCGCCGCGGCCAGTCCGGCCGGACCCGAGCCGATGACGGCCACCGTCTTGCCGCTGCGACGCTCCGGCGGCCTCGGCGCCATGTAGCCGCGTCGCGCGCCCTCGTCCGCGATCGCCTGCTCGACGTTCTTGATGGTCACCGGGTCGGCGTTGATCGCCAGGACGCAGGCGTCCTCGCAGGGGGCCGGGCAGAGCCGGCCCGTGACCTCCGGGAAGTTGTTGGTGGCGTGCAGCCGCTCGTACGCCGCGTGCCAGTCGCCGCGGGCGGCGTACGCGTTCCACTCGGGTATGAGGTTTCCCAGGGGACAGCCGGTGTGGCAGAACGGAATGCCGCAGTCCATGCAGCGGTCGGCCTGCCGGGAGACGAGCGGCAGCTGCAGCCGGCCCGCGTAGACCTCGCGCCAGTCGCCGAGCCTCTCCTCCACGGGGCGGGGCGCAGCGGCCTCGCGGGGGATCCGGAGGAAGCCGAAAGGATCGGTCACGCACCGCCTCCCTGGGATCGTTCGCGGCGGAGTGCACGGCGCGCACGGTGCTTGCCGTGCGCGTTCTGTGGCGGTTTCGACCAGATTACGCCGTCTGGGTGGCGACGCCCCACCGGGAGAGGTCCGGTGAGCGAGCGGGCGCGGAAGGTGACGACGGGCCCACGGGGGCGGCGCGGGCGGCTAACGTGGTGCGGATGATGGTGGGCACCCCGGACACCCGGCTCGTCGTACTGCGCGGGAACAGCGCCTCGGGCAAGTCCTCGGTCGCGGCGGGGGTGCGCGAGCGCTTCGGCCGGGGCCTGGCCCTGGTCGGTCAGGACGTCATGCGCCGTGACGTGCTGCGCGAGCACGACCGCCCGGACGGCGCGAACATCGGCTTGATCGACACCGTCGCGCGGTACGCCCTCGACGCCGGCTACCACGTCATCGTCGAGGGCATCCTCTACGCGGACCACTACGGCGGGATGCTCGCGCGCCTGCGCGCCGATCACCGCGGACCGACCCACGGCTACTACCTGGACGTGCCCTTCGAGGTGACGCTCGCCCGACACGCGACCAAGCCGCTCGCGCGCGAGGTCTCCGAGGCGGACCTGAGCTCCTGGTACCGGCCGCTCGACCTGCTGCCCGGCGGCGTCGAGACGGTCATCGGCGCCGCGAGCACCCTCGACGACACGATCGGACGCATCCTGCGCGACGTCGGCCTGGCCGGCCCGCCGGGGCGGAGGGAGCCCTGACGGCGCGTCCGGCTCGCGGCCAGGCCGGTGATGATCTGGTCGCGTTGCGCCGCGCGGGGACGGGTTATGCGGGTCCGGCAGACGACACTGGACCCATGAGCGAGCACCGCTTCACCCACGAGGACGACAGCGCCGGCTTCCACCCGACTGCTGCCCGCACCCCCCGCTACCCGCACAGCCTCCGCTACGAGAAGCCGGCGGGGGCGGCCCGGACCAGTGCCGAGGGGCACACCCTGCGCGCTCTGTCCGACCTCACGGTGGTCACCTGCGCCTGCGGCCTGACGACCCCGGCGCTCCCCAACGACGACGCGCGGCTCCTGTACGAGCAGCACCGCAACGTCATCCGTGACGAGATGGGCTAGGCGGCGTGCGTGCCGCACGGGGTCGACCCCCGTCCTCCAGCAGGCCGCCCCGGGCCCAGCTGGAGGTCCTGCGGCGCGCTGTGGTGCCGGCCCGGGCCCAGCCCTTCGCATCAGCCGTATCAGTCGATCCTGGGAGTTCGGCTACGGCCGAGTCGGTACTGAAGTCGGCCTCCGCGACCATGGCGCCCAGTGCCACGCCGGACAGACCGGCGATGATGCCGAGTTGCACGGTCAGTCGCTCGGCCCCGTCCCCGTCGCCTGCCAGGAGCCGGTACGCGTTGCGCGCTATGGAGAGCCCGAAGCGGTCTTGATCCCGGTGTACGCCGCGTGCCAGGCGACGACCCCCACGAGCAGCATCGAAAAGGCCCCCCGCCACCGTCGCGATCGCGAGCAGAAACTGCGTACGCGGATACGGGGCGCGACCTCAGCGAGAGCTTCGAGACCCCGCTGGTACCCGACGCACTGCGGAAGAGACTGGCCGCAGACGGGGCCTCAGTCCTGCCAGTAGAACAGCAGCGTGTGGACGTCCAACGGGTCGCGCCTGCCGAAGTAGTACACCCCGAGGCCGGTGACCTCGATCGAGCCGACGGCCTGGTCGATCCAGCGGAAGCCCGCTGATTCGAGGGCGCCGCGGACCGCCGGATCGTCGTTCTCCTCGGCGGCGAAGCGGCCGAGCGTGCTGATGTGCACCTCGCCGCCGCTCTCGCCGTAGCCGATCACGTCGTAGGTTCCGTCCCCTTGGCGGTGAAAGTCCCCGCAGGAGACCGGCGGCTGCGGCGCGAGGCCCGCCGCGGTGAGGGCGGTCGTGGCCCGGCTCAGCCACTCGGCCGGGTCGCGGCCGGCCGGCGGCTCGGTGCACAGGGCCTCGATCCGCCACCGCGGGTCGCTGCGCTCGGCGCACTCGTGCCCGTACTCGTGGACGATCGCCGCGCGCACCTCCTCGTCCAGCCCGGGCACCTCGACGCGGGGCCGCCCCAGCGCCTCGTACAACCTGTGGGTCTCGGCGGTGTCACCGGTCAGGCGGTGCAGCGCGTACGCGGCCCACACCTTCGCCTCTTCGGTCGGCGCCTCATCGAGGTAGCGGCGCAGCCGTTCGGGATCGCTCTGCAGCGTCTGGGCGAGGTACGCGACTCCCCGGTCGGGGTCGGCGAGCGCGGTGGTCACGTCCTCGTCGGCGTGATGCCGCAGGCGGACGGCGACGGCACGGTCCTCGGGCCGGTCCGTGCCGAGGGCGGCCAGCACCGCCTCGGTGCCGTAGCGGGCGGTGAGTTCGTCCAGCCCCGCCTCGCCGATCGCCCGCCGGTGGCGCCACGGGCTGAAGGCGAGCGTGGCCAGGGCAGCAGCCGCGGTACGGTCGCCGAGCCTGCCACGGGCCTGGAGGACCGCCTCGGTCATGCCGTAGGCGCTCTCCTTGAGCCGGTCCTCGTGCCGCAGCCAGGGGAGCAGCTCGGACCGGTCCGCGAGGAGGTCCAGCAGGGCGACGCGTACCGAGCCCGCGTCATCCGCGTCCTGGACGCATGCGATCAGCTCGGCCACGCGCTGCTCCGGAACCCGGCCGGTCAGCGCCTGCGCGCAGGCGGTGCGGCGCCACCACGGTTGGGCCGCGTCGACGGCGCACCGCGCCAGGGCGTTCGCGTCGTACCGGGCCAGGCCCTCGGTGTCGGTCCGCCCGGCTTCGGGGCTCAGCGTCTCGATCGTCGTCGGCATCCCGGGATGTTACTCGGCCGCGTTCGACGCTCGACGGTCGCCTATAACCGCGCAGGTGCGATCGAAACCCCTGCATGGCCGAGGAAGACATCACATTCAAGTGGAAAATATGAGACAGGGCAAAGGCGTTATGCGTTCGTTACTTCACAGAGGGTGGGGTGGAGATATCCGGATTTTTCATAGATCTACGGGCGCATTCTCGGCGCTCGCCGCCCACGGGAGGGCGTCCGCATATACCACGAGCGACGCCCGCGTCGTAACCCCTTAGGGCCATGCAATATGCGCCATGTCTGGGTAACTTCGGCCCGCATGACTGCTCATGCAGAACTAGCCCGACACAGGAAGACTCCGCTCCCCACCGCGGCGACTGCGACCGCCGCGACCGCCGTGACGACGCACATCGACCGCCCCCGCCCAGGTGACGGCCCCCAGCTGTGGCGCCTCGCCCGCGACTCCAGGACGCTGGACCTCAACTCGGCCTACAGCTACCTCCTCTGGTGCCGTGACTTCGCCGGCACCTCCGCCGTGGCCCGCGACCCGTCCGGGCGCGCCGTCGGGTTCGTCAGCGGATACCTGCGGCCCGACAGCCCCGGAACCCTGCTCATCTGGCAGATCGCCGTCGACGCATCCGCCCGCGGTCGGGGAATCGCCGGTGCCCTGCTCGACGGTCTCTCCGCCCGCGTGGCGGCGGAGCAGGGACTGAGCGCCCTGGAGACCACCATCTCCCCGGACAACCGCGCGTCGCAGCGGCTGTTCGCCTCGTACGCCGCACGGCACGGCGCCACGCTCACGCGCGAAGTGCTGTTCGCCGCCGATGAGTTCCCGAACGACGGGCACGCCCCGGAGGTCCTGCACCGCATCGGGCCGCTCCACTTCTGATGCCGGTGGCGCACCCCGAGGCCCCCTCACAAACATCACGCTATCCCGGTAACGAACACGAACACCCCACCCCCATAGGAGAGTTGCCTTGACCATGACCGAGCCGGTCCTGTCCGTCTTCGAGACCGTGGAGTCCGAGGTGCGCAGCTACTGCCGCGCCTGGCCCGTCGTCTTCGACCGCGCCACGGGAAGCCGGCTGTACGACGAACACGGCCGTAGCTACCTGGACTTCTTCGCGGGCGCCGGGTCCCTGAACTACGGCCACAACAACCCCCTCCTGAAGCGGTCCCTGCTCGACTACCTGGAGCGGGACGGCATCACGCACGCGCTCGACATGTCGACGACGGCCAAGAGGACCTTCCTGGAGACCTTCCGGTCGCACGTCCTGGAACCCCGCGCACTGCCGTACAAGGTGATGTTCCCGGGCCCCACCGGGACCAACGCCGTCGAAGCGGCACTCAAGCTGGCGCGCAAGGTCAAGGGCCGCGAGTCGGTCGTCTCCTTCACCAACGCCTTCCACGGCATGTCCCTCGGCTCGCTCGCCGTCACGGGCAACGCCTTCAAACGGGCCGGCGCGGGTATCCCCCTGGTCCACGGCACCCCGATGCCCTTCGACAACTACTTCGGCGGCAGCGTCCCCGACTTCCTCTGGTTCGAGCGGCTGCTGGAGGACCAGGGCTCCGGCCTCAACCACCCGGCGGCGGTCATCGTCGAGACGATCCAGGGCGAGGGTGGCATCAACGTGGCCCGCGCGGAATGGCTGCGCGCCCTCGCGGACCTGTGCCGGCGCCGCGACATGCTGCTGATCGTCGACGACATCCAAATGGGCTGCGGCCGCACCGGTGACTTCTTCTCCTTCGAAGAGGCGGGCATCACCCCCGACATCGTCACGCTGTCCAAGTCCATCAGCGGCTACGGACTCCCCATGTCCCTGTGCCTGTTCAAGCCCGAACTGGACCTGTGGGAGCCGGGCGAGCACAACGGCACCTTCCGCGGCAACAACCCGGCCTTCGTCACCGCGACCGCGGCCCTGGAGGCGTACTGGGGCGACGGCGTCCTGCGCGAGCGGACCCTCGCCCAGGGCGGCCGCGTCGAGAGCGCGCTGCGCGCCCTGGGCGACGAACACGGCCGGCTGGGCGCGGCGTACCGGGGCCGCGGTCTGGCCTGGGGCGTCGAGTTCGCCCAGAAGGAGCGCGCCGCCGAGGTGTGCCGCCGGGCCTTCGAGCACGGTCTCCTCCTGGAGACCTCGGGACCCGAGAGCGAGGTCGTGAAGCTGCTCCCGGCGCTCACCATCAGCGGCGACGAGCTCGACGAGGGCCTCGACATCCTCGCCCGCTCCGTCCGCGAAACCGCCTGACCGGCACAGGCACCGGCACAGGCGCCGCCACCAGCACCCGTACCAGCACCCGTACACCACGAAGGGCACCACCATGATCGTCCGCTCGTTCCGGGACATCGAGGGAACCGACCGCCACGTCAGGGCGGCATCCGGCACCTGGGAGAGCAAGCGCATCGTCCTGGCCAGGGAACGCGTCGGCTTCTCCCTCCACGAGACCGTCCTGTACGCCGGCACCGAGACGTCCATGTGGTACGCGAACCACGTCGAGGCCGTGGTCTGCACGGAGGGGCGGGCGGAGCTCACGGACGAGGAGACGGGCCGGACCTACACCATCACGCCGGGGACCATGTACCTCCTCGACGGCCACGAGCGGCACACCCTGCGCGTGCAGCAGGACTTCCGCTGCCTCTGCGTGTTCAACCCGCCCGTGACCGGCCGCGAGGACCACGACGAGAACGGCGTGTACCCGCTGCTCACCGAACCCGACCCCAGCTGAGGCGCACAGACCCGCGCCCGCACAGACCCGCGCACGATCAGACGCGCGCACGCGCAGAGAGGAGAGGCAGGCACCACCATGACCTACGCATCCACCCGCACCGTGAAGGACCTGTATCCGACCAGGGGCACCGAGGAGGTGCTCACCGGCCGAGTGGACCCCGTCGTCTGGTCCGAGCCCGGCACACCGGGCCCCATCTGGGCCCACGAGCTGGAGAGCTTCGAACGCGACGGCTACCTGTCCGTCGAGGAGCTCATCACCCCCGATGAGGTGGACGTCTACCGGGCCGAGATGGACCGGCTGCTCCGTGACCCCTCCACGCTGGCCGACGACCGGTCCATCGTGGAGCCGAAGTCCCGTGAAGTGCGCTCCGTCTTCGAGGTCCACCGGATCAGCGAGGTGTTCGCGGCCCTCGCCTCCGATCCGCGCGTCGTGGGGCGCGCGCGGCAGATCCTGGGCTCGGAGGTGTACGTCCACCAGTCCCGCATCAACGTCAAGCCCGGGTTCGGGGCCAGCGGCTTCTACTGGCACTCCGACTTCGAGACCTGGCACGCCGAGGACGGGCTGCCGCACATGCGCACCGTGTCGGTGTCCATCGCGTTGACGCCGAACTACACGACCAACGGCGGCCTGATGATCATGCCCGGGTCCCACCGGACCTTCCTGGGCTGTGCCGGTGCGACGCCGGAGGACAACTACAAGAAGTCCCTCCAGATGCAGGACGCGGGGACGCCGTCGGACGAGGCTCTGTCGAAGTTCGCCTCGGCGTGCGGCATCAAGCTCTTCACCGGCGAGGCGGGCTCGGCCACCTGGTTCGACTGCAACGCGATGCACGGCTCGGGCGACAACATCACGCCCTACCCGCGCAGCAACGTGTTCCTCGTCTTCAACAGCGTCGAGAACCGCCCGTCGAAGCCCTTCGCCGCCCCGGTGCGCCGCCCCTCGTACATCGCCGCGCAGGACTTCACCCCTGTGGGCTGACCCGCCCGGCACGCCGATCCCGGCCCGACCCGACCCGGCCCGTCAGGGGCGGGCCGGGCCCGGTCCTCCGCGCGTGTGCCGAGCGCGGGCACGTGCCGAGCGGGGGCGTGTCACTGAGCGCCCAGGGTCATCCATCGCTCGGGGTTCTCCAACGGCGTGAAACCGACCTGTGCGTACACCGCGTGCGCGTCCGCGGTGGCCAGCAGGACGCGCCTAAGGCCGTACGGGGCGAGGTGATCGCGCACCGCGGTGACCAGCGCGGTCCCCAGCCCCTTGCCGCGCGCCTCGGGGGCGATGTACACGTCGCACAGCCAGGCGAAATCGGCGTGGTCGGTCACGACCCGTGCGTAGCCGAGCTGCCTGCCGGAGGCCCGCTCGTAGACGCCGAAGTTGAGGGAGTTGGCGATCGCCCGGTCCTGCTTCTCCCGGGACCGGCCGCGGGCCCAGTACGCGTCCTGCGCCAGCCAGTGATGGACCAGGTCGGGATCGATCCGCGCGGTGTCGGTGGATATCTCGTAGTCGGCGGGGAGCTCGGTAGTCATGACCGCATCCAAGCATTCCCGATCGCCCGGCCACCGCTGATTTTCCCTAGGCCAGCGAGTGCCGCACCCAGACGTTCGGCTCGACGTAGACCGCGTAGCCCTGCTCCGGTGCGCAGTGGACCGGGGTGAGGGCGCCGGGGACGTGGACCGGGCCCGGCGCGTCGAAGGGGAGGCCGGTCCATGCGCGCCACTGGTCGAGCGAGCCGTTGACCGTCATCGACAGCGGGGCGACGGAGTCGACGACTCCGCCCGCGCGGACGTGCACGCGCAGCCACGGGTCGTACGGGAGGCCGTCCTGCCGCGTCCGGTACGCGTACTCGTGGATCGAGGTGTCCGGTTCGGCGGACTTGGCGCTGGGCCGGACGGGGGCGACGGCCTCGGTGAAGCCGCGGGCGCGGGCGTTGTCGCGCATCGCGGCGAGCATGAGCCCGGACAGGCCCTCGCCCTGCCGGTCGACGGCCACGCTGATCTCGATGGCGCTCACCGTGTCGGGCCGGATCCCGCGCCGCTGGTCGGAAAAGGCCCACATCAGGATGCGGTCCCAGCCCTGGGCGGGCAGCACCCCGTCACGGCCCGGCGCGTGCTGCGCGAACGGCAGGCTGAAGCCCCGGGCCACCACCGCGTCGCCGTCGGTGGCGATCAGGACGTACTCGGGGAACTCGGCGACCATCCTCGGGTACAGCAGCCAGGCCAGCGCGTCGTGCTGGGCGAAGTCGGGCCACGAGTCCGCCATGTCCCAAAGCCGCCCGGCCAGTTCGGGACGCTCGGCCAGGGTCGTGATCACGATGTCGCTCATGCGGGCAGGTTAGGTCGCTCCGTTTCCGGCCTCAACCGCTTTGAACGTCGTCGCGCTGAGCGCGCTCACCGCTGGGGGCGCGTTCCTTGCTCGGTGCGTTGTTACACGGCCTGGAACTCGTTCGGCGCACTCCACCCCCCTGGCGTGAATGAACTGCTTATGTGGCCGAAACCGCCCTGCACTGACAGTGACCGGACCGCCGCCACTCCCCTGCCGCCGCAGGTCAACTGGTCATTGACCCATGCATCTTGCAAGGGAGAGTTACGGACATGTCCGCATTGAGCAACACACGTCCAGGGTCGTGGCGGTTGGCGGCGCATGCGGACCAGAGTGTGGCTCCCGGCAAAGACGCCGGAACGACCGTTGAAGGAGTCATCCGCATGTCTGCTTCTCACACCACCCGCCGCGCCCTCGCCGTCCTCCTGACCGCCGGCACCCTGGTGGGCGCGGCCGCCCTCCCGGCCGCCGCCCACGACGACGACCGGCACGGCCACCGCGGCCAGCGCTCCTCCCTCGTCATCAGCGATGTCCACACCAACACCCGCGGCCACGACAGCGACCGCGGCCGCGACTCCCGCGCCCTCAACCGCGAATGGGTCGAAATCAAGAACACCGGCCGCCACGCCGTCGACCTCCGCGGCTACACCCTCACCGACAGCGACGGCAACCGTTACCGCTTCGGCCACCTCCGCCTCGACGGCCACTCCAGCGTCAAGGTCCACACCGGCGCTGGACGCGACACCCACCGCGACGTGTACCAGGACCGCCGCCACCAGATCTGGGACGAGCGCGACACCGCCACCCTCCGCGACGACCGCGGCCGCACCGTCGACACCGAGACCTGGGGCCGCCGCGGACACCACCACCGCTAGCCCAAGCCGGCAGCCACACCATCGGGGGCTGTGAGCTGCCGACCCACCCCGGTCGTGGGGGGGGGGGGGGGGGGCGGCCCGGCCCCCCCCCCCCCCCCCCCCCCCCCCCCCCCCCCCCCCGCAACGGCGCCTCACCCGGCCAACAGCATCCGCACCAACGGCACCACCGCATCCG
>NZ_JBIBRZ010000001.1:920452-1023484 GCF_043076955.1 Streptomyces sp. NPDC016562
AATGCGGGCCTAATCACATTGGGGGTGTTTGTGTTGCCGACCCCCCGGGGTCGTGGGTGGCGGCGGAACCCCAGCCGGGGCACGCCACACCGGACACAGGGACACCGCCCCGCACCGCACCAACCACCACCCCGCCCGCCCGAGCCCTTGGAAACAGCATCCGCCCATCCGACCCGGAAGGTTCTTCGTGGAGTTCTGGCAGTGTTCCCCGTCCGACGTCACGGTCCCTCAGCTGGACCTCGACCCCTACCGGTTTCCCGGCGCCGACACCCTCAGGCCCCCGGCCGGTGAGGCCTCGCCGCTGGACCGCCCGGGTGATACGGACCGGCAACTGCCCCTCAGCGGCGAAGAGGGTGGACGGGCAGCCGACCGGGAGGCATCCGATCCCCGGCTCGTCTGGCCCCTGCGGCCCGCGGACCGGCGGCGGTTGGACCTGCACGCGGCACTGACCTCCGCAGGCATCGCGCCCCAGCCCGGTGACCTGGAAGCCATCCACACGCTCGCCTCGCTCGACGACACGACCAACGCGGCCCTCGTGCGGTGGATCACCCTCACCTCTGTTCTCTGAGGGTGGCCCGCGCCGGGGTTCACGCCTCGTCGCCGGTGAGCTTCTCCGCCTTCCGCGCCGCCGCATCCGCCCGCGCCCGTGCCTTCGCAGCGGCTCGCCCGGCTTCCCGGTGACGGGCGAGCGCTTCGGTACTGGCCGCGCGTGCCGCCCGTAGGCGCTCCTTCGCGGCGCGTACGTCCTCCTCGGCCTCGGTGACGGCAGCGGCCGCGCGGTCCACCAGCTCCTGGCCGGCGGCCTGCGCGGCTTCGAGCCGTTCCGCCTCGGCCAGGGCCTCGGCCAGCTCCGCCCGGGCCGCCTCCACGCGCTTCCGGTGTGCCTGCGCCGCCCGCTCGTCCGCTCGCGGTTCCGGCGCGGGGGGCGGTACGCGCGCCGCAGTCGACCCCGGAGGGCCCGTAGGCTCCGCAGCCTCCGTAGGCCTCGTGCGCCGGACGGCCTGCGGTGGGCGAGGGGGCGCGGCTCCGGGCTGCGGTTCCAGCCCGGCGAACCCGAGCACCGGGTCGGGGGTCTTCCCCAGCCGGCCCTCCCTCCACTGCGCGGCGACCTCCGCATCGGCGAGGACCGTGTGCAGGATCTGCTCGACTTCGCGCAGCACCGCTTCGCTCACCGGCCGGCCCGCTTCGGCGGCGAGGGCCGACGCCGTGCGCGCGAGCCGGCCGATCACCACGTGCTGATCGTGTGACAGCTTCCGCAGCGGTTCGGGGTCCAGCGTCCGGTGCGCGGTACGCAGCGCCTCGCCGAGCTCGACGAGGCGCTGGGCCTCGTCCGGCCTGGCCCGCGCGAGCAACCCGGCGGTCCACGCCGCGACGGTCGGCTTGCGCAGCCGGGTGATCGCGGTGGCCAGCTGCCGGTCACCTGCCGTGCGCGCCCGGGCGGCGTACGTGTCCCGGGCCGCGGTGAACTCCGACGGGTGCAGCCCGTACAGCTCCACCGTCACCGACTCGACGTCCATGCCCGGAAGTCTCCCGCCCCGGTCGCCGCGCGGCCGGTACCCCGTACCCGACCGCGCGTCGGGCCCCGGCCGCGCGTCGGCCGGCCAAGGCCGGGTGATCAGCCCTGGCAGAGGCCGCGGGAGTAGTCGTACGTCGCGGTGGCCTGGGAGTACCGCCACTGCGGGTCGAGCAGGCCGCTCTTCAGCTGTGCGGCCGCGGCCGGGCTCTCGACGACGTACCCGAAGTCCTGAAGCCACGACGGGTACAGGTTCTTGGAGCCGATGTAGAAGGCCGATCCGTCGACCGAGACCAGCTTGTGGTGCTGGGCGTACGGCTTGCCGTCCGCCCAGGTCGGCTGGTCGGACGCGCGGAAGGTCGCCAGCTGGAGGTTCTGGCACAGGGCCGTCCGTGCCCGGCCGCCGTCACCGGTCAGCGCCGTCAGCCGGCCGCGCAGGGCGTCGCTGACCTCGGAGAGCGACTTGATCTGCGAGTAGCCGCCGCTGCCGATGGCGCCGCGGTTCGCCGGGTCGCTCACGACGATGCGGACCTTCACGCCGGAGACGAGCTTGGCGGCGAGGGCGTCGTAGAGGCGGACGTCGTAGCGGGGCAGCGGCGGGCAGGTGGCGTGCACGTCCTGCTGGGAGATCTCGATGTGCGAGGTCGCGCTGGAGACGAGAGCGCGCAGGGCGCTCTCCTCCGGATTGACGGTGTCGTAGTCGCGGTCGGCGTTGGTGTAGTCGTGCACTCCTATCCCGCACTTGGTGTCGCCGGCCGTGGGCAGGGTGGGGCGGAAGGACGAGGTGGGGTCGTTCTGGCGGATGCCCACGCCGAGGCCGCCGACGGCGAGCGCGGGCACGTTCCCGCCGCCCTCCGGGGAGGCGGGGCGGGGCAGGGACGGCATGCAGTCCGCGCCGGGCGAGGCGGCGAACCAGACCGAGGTCCAGCTGCTCTTGTTGCGACAGGTCCAGTCCCATAGGGAGTCCAGGTAGCGGCCCCCGGAGGCGGCTGCGGGCCCGGACAGGGCGAGGTCGACGTCGCTCACCGGGTGGGAGGTGTCGAGGTAGTCGTCCTTCCAGCTGTTGATGCCGCCGGTGATCACCGAACTGCCGTCGACCACGACCAGCTTGGAGTGGTTCCAGGAGAACGCGGTCTTCGAGGTGGTCATCGAGGCGACGTTGAGGGTGATGTGGGCCGCGGCGGCCGGGCCCAGCTTCGCGAGCAGCTCGTCGCGGTAGGACGACGGGATCACCGTGGAGTGGTAGAGGGGCGCGGCGCCCACCAGGATGCGCACCTTGAGCCGGTTGCCCTTCTCGGCGGATTCCCTGAGGCCCGCGACGATCGCCTCCTGGTAGCCGCCGTTGGGGAAGGGCGCCAGGGTGGATATGTCCACCGTCTGGCGGGCTCCGGCGATGTCCTGGCGCATCTTCTCCAGGAGTCGGCGCGATCCGGGCCGGTCGGCGCACGTGGCGTCGCCCCAGCAGCCGGGGGTCTGGAGCAGCCAGTCGGAGCCCCCGGGCGTGGAGGAGCCGAGCCGGTTGTCGGAGGTGCGCTCCCAGAGCGAGCCCTCCAGGCCCGGAGAGACCTGACGCAGGGTCTGCTCGACCGAGTCCAGGTGGGGGGTGGGCGCAGCCGCGGCGTACGCGGGGGCGGTGAGGGTGAGGAGGGAGAGGCCGAGTGCGAGGGCCGAGGTGCGGACGAGGGCCGTCGGACGGACGGTGCGTGCCAATGTGGTTCCTTGAACTGGGGGGTGGCTCGGGCCGGAGCGTGGTCGGCCACGCCTCCGACCTTGATCAACTCCCGCAAGTTACCAGCACGTAGCACCCCGTTCGCCCGGCTCGGGCGAGTTCCGGCCACGCGAAACGGAACCGCCCGCCGGACGGAGCGCGGAGCCGGTACGAGGGGCAGAACCGGGGGTCGACCCGGTCCGGCGCCGCCCTCACGACGGAACGGTGACCGCCACATGAGCGAGGTGTAACGATCCTCGTGGGGGCGTGAATACGCGGCCGGGGCGGGCATCCTGTCGGCACCGATTCCAGCACATCAGCAGCCACGGGGGCTCGTGATGCGTACGCTCCGCCAGACCACCCATGCCCGGACGCTCGGCGCCCTGGGCCTCGCCGCCACCGCACTCCTGACCGCCGCGGCCTGCGGGCCGAGCGACGACAAGGCCGGCCCGACCGCACCGCCGACGGCCTCCGCCTTCCCCTCCGGGACGCCTTCCGTGGCCCCGTCCGCCTCCCCGTCCGCGTCGGCCGTCCCCTCGACATCGGAGCCGGGCCGGCCGGGCGAGGCCGAGGGGGACTCGACGGGCATCGACGGCAACTGCCCCGGCGACTACACCGAGGTGAAGGTGGAGTGGGCCGTGCCCCCCACCAAGGACGACTCGAAACTCCTGCTGACGGTCACCAACACCGGCACCAAGCCGTGCCGGCTGAAGACCCATCCGGTCCTCCGGCTGAAGGACGGTCACGGCCGGCTGGTGGCGGTCTTCGAGAACTCGAAGCCGCAGAAGGAGGTGACCCTGGCCCCGGGCCAGGAGGCGTACGCGGGCCTGCTCCTGCGGCAGGGCGGCAAGGACGCCGGCTCCCTCGTGAAGACCATGGCACTCGCGCCGCACGGTCAGCGACCCGACCACAACACGGGCGAGGGCGTGCTGCTGCAGATGCCGAGGAGCGGCGTGTACGTGGACGACAAGGCCCGTGTGACGTACTGGAACAGCAGCTCGGAGGCCGCCGTGTCGCCGCTGTTCGTCCGCTGACGAGCCGGTCCGAACCGCTACGAGCCGGTGCGAGCCCGTCACGGACCCTCGTGCGCAGTGGCTCGACCCGCCTCGGCCGGAGAACTGATGCGCGTACGAGGCGATGGGCGCGCGGGGCCCGCACCGGACCTCGCGCGCGTCACCGCTGGTCCACGTGTTGCCGGAGCCACGCGAGGAGAGCCGCGAACGCGGGTGTCATGGAGGCGTCCGACTGCTTGAGGACCGTCCGGCGGCCGCCTTCCTCCTCCACCGTGATGGTGTAGCTCATCGCGTCCCTGGCCCGGCCGGGCTCATCCACCGTGGGCGCCGAGGCGGCCGCCGCCACCAGCCGCACCAGTTCCTCGGCGGCGGTCTCCGACAGGGAATCCGTGTCCAGTGCCTCGGGCGGACGGGCGAGGTCGACCGCCGCCGCCAGTCCGCCGTGTGTCGCCAGGCTCACCTTCATCGCGCGCGACCTCGCTACGCCCGGCCGAGGCGGATCGGCTGACACCGAGGTCGGGTGGTCACCTGGCCCCCTTCAGCGCGGCCACGTCCTTGGCCAGCCCCGCCACCTTGGCGCCCAACTCCGAGACCTGCCTGGACAGGGCGGCCAGACCGTCCTGCCGGCCCACGCCACCGTTGCCCTCGGCCGCAAGGCTCCGTGCCCGGGCGACCCCGCTCGGCACGGCCCTGACGGGTACCTCCACCTCCTGCCACGCCGCCTGCACGGCGGACTGCTCGGCACTGCCGACGCCGAACAGCTCGCCGGCCTTGTGGAAGGTGGTGTCCGCGAAGTCCTGGAACAGGGCTTCCGCGCTGGACGCCTTGAGCGCTTCGTACCAGATGAGCCCGGCAGCCTCCCAGGCGAATCCGCCGATGGCCACGGCTGTGAGGAAGAACGCCTTGTTCGGAATGCCGGAGTTGAAGTGCACTCCTCCGAAATCCCCTTCCTCGGTGTCGGGCAGGTGGATGAACCTGCTCATACGGTCGGGCTGGGCGTCCTTCCCGAACTGCGGGTTGTTGAACGCATGCCCCGGGGCCTTCATCGACCGCAGGGCGTCGGCGCCGATGCCCGGTGTCCACACGTCAGCCCCGATCAGCCAGTCCGCTTCCTCGGCCGACTGCTTCAGCGACCACTGCTTGACCAGGGACCCGAAGACGTCCGACATCGACTCGTTCAGGGCACCGGACTGACGGTGGTATTCGAATCCGGAGGTGTGATCGGTGACTCCGTGCGTCAGCTCGTGGGCGATCACTTCGAGGGATCCGGTGAGGTTGCCGAACTTCCTTCCGTCCCCGTCGCCGAAGACCATCTGCTGTCCGTCCCAGAACGCGTTGTTGAACTTCACGCCGAAGTGAACGTACCCGTCCATACGCATCCCGTGGCCGTCGATCGAGTCGCGCTGGAAGACCTCCTTGTAGAAGTCGCGCGTCAGGCCGAGTCCTTCGAATGCCCGGTTGACGGAATCATCCGCGGACTCCGGTCCGTCTTCCGGCCTGGTCAGCACAGCGAAGGGGAGGAACGTCCCCTGTTCGCAGTCGAAGACGGTGCGTCGGCCGTTTCCCGGTGCGGCGACACCGGCGAAGGACGCGCGGACCGCTCGCTCACCGCGCAGGCGAGCGGTGGTCAGCATGGTGTCCAAGGCGGCCTGGCGCACCTCGCTGTCTTCGCTCTCCAGAAGTCTCTTGAGAAGGTACGGGGGGATGATGCAGTTGAGTCGGTTGGTCCTGCTCATGGGACACCTCAGGCAGAGATGGTTCGTACGGTGCGAGGCGCCGGGGCGCAGCGGTGTACGGGCCCGGACCCTCGGAGAAGACTTCGCCGACTCGCACACGGACGGCGCATGCCCAACGGATGGGCGCGGCAGCGGGAGAAGTGTCGGCGCCGACCAGCACCGTTCACACCGGCGGGGGCACACTGACAGCACCAGTCTCCGGCCACCCGTAGCCGTCGGCAAGCGCAGCACACCGCCGGCGAGGCACCGCGAACTGCCCCGGGGACGCGAGCTCAAGGCGGCCGGGGCCGGCCTCGTCCTCGTCGTGCGGGAACACCGTGGCGGACAGACGATGAAGGGGGGAACCCCGGTTCAGCGTGCACGGGTGCGGGTCACGCCCAGGGACGACGCTACGGAATTCCCACTCCCCCGGCATCGCCCCTGTGGGCCGTTCAACTGTGCGCCGTTCAACCATCGGAGGCGCCGAGATGACCACGCTCTTCTTCGACATCGGGGCGACGCTGGCGGATCCCCTCTTCGAGGCCGACGGATCGTTGCGCCTGCGGCCTCGCCCGCGTGCCGTCCGGGTTCTCGACGCCTTCACCGGGGAACGCACGGGCATCATCTCCGACCCGGGCACCGCACAGGATGCGGTCGCGCGGGCCACGGCAGCGCTCCACGAGGCGTTTCCGGGCCGGTTCACGGACGACCACCTCATCCACTTCGGGCCCAAGACGAGCCGCGCGATCTTCGACAAGGCGGTGACGAGCAGCGGCGGTCCGGCCGACGCCTGCGTCTTCGTAGGGGAGAACCACGACGAGCGCGCGTTCGCCCGCAAGGCGGGCATGCGCGTCGCCGCCCACCCCGTCTTCACCCGGGCCGCCATCGAGAACCGCCCCGTCTTCTGGACGAGGATCGAGCTTCCGGAGGGCCAGGGCCTGGCCGCGCTGGCGGCCGTGGCGGACGGCGCCGAGGTCGTTCCCGTGCACGTCGCCTCCCCTGGGCTCGTACTCGCCATGGCGAGCGCACTCGGCGTGGAGGCTCTCCAGCAGGGCGGGTTCACGACCGACGTACGGGGGCCGGTCGAGGACACGGCCGCCTTCCTGGTCCGGGACGACCGCGCGGTCCCGTTCCCCGACGCCTTCGCGGGCGCCTCGGAGGAATCCAGGACGGTGACCGAAGGGGCGATGCGCGCCGCGGCCGCGTTCTGCTTCGCCGCCGGCGAGCTGACCGGCTACCCGCGGCCGATCGCGTCGCTCGGGCCGGCGCCCGGCGGTGTGTACGTCGCGGCGCCCGCCGGCGTCCCGATCGAGGACGTGCACCCGCAGGGCGCCAAGCCGGGGCACACGGAGATCCTGCTCCCGGACCCGGCCCTCCTGTCGCGCCCCGGGGAGGCGGGCCCCCAGTCATTCGCCGGGGCCGCGGCCGACGGCCTGGCGGGAATGGGCGACGGTCTCCCTTCCGCCGAGACGATCGCGGCCGTACGGGCGGCCGTGACGCCCGAGGCGCTGCGCGCGCACGTCGCGCGCATCTCCGGCGTCGAGCCGCTGTTCCCCGGCGGTCCGCTGAAGGTACGCAGCCGTGACGCGGCGAGCGCCGACAACGGGCTCGTGGTGGACGCGCTGGTCCAGCACTTCCAGGGCCTCGGGCTCGTGGTCCGACGGCACGCGTTCACGTGGCGGGGCCACCAGTTGTTCAACGTGGAAGCGGAACACCACGTCGAGGGGGCCGACTCCGCCGTCCTCATCACCGGGCATCTGGACTCGACGGCCAAGGGCGGCCGGTTCGTCGATGCGAACGGCGACCCGCGCCCCTACGACCCCGCAGTGGATCCGGCCCCCGGCGCGGACGACGACGGGAGCGGCACCGCGGCGGTCATGGCCGCGGCGCAATGCCTGCACGCGCTCGTCGAGGACGGCAGGGAGCCGACGCGGCACGTGCGCTTCGTCCTGTTCAACGCCGAGGAGCAGGCACTGTTCGGCAGCAAGCGCTACACCCTCGCCGCCGCGGCGGCGGACGACCGCATCGCGGGCGTCTTCCAGATGGACATGATCGCCGGTCTGCAGGACGGCAGCGCCCCCACGGTGGAGATCCATGCCGGCTCCTCGGTCCCCGGCCCGGTCGTGGCCGCCTCCGACGCCCTGGGCGGCCTGGTCGCGCGTACCCTCCCGGCCCTCGCCCCCGGCTTCGCGATTCAACAGCTCACGGGGCCCGGCGACCCGGCCATCGGCCGCAGCGACCACGCGAGCTTCCACGAGCGGGGATGGCCGGCCATAGCCGTCTCCGAAGACCTCTTCGGCCCGCACGAGGGACCTGGGACCGGCACCCGCCAGTACCACACCCCCGGCGACACCCTCCTCGACGAGGACCACGACCCGCAGTACGCCGCCGCGATCGCCCGCTCGGTCACCGCGACCGCCCTGACCTTCGCGGGTCTCTAGGTGTGTCGTGTGGATGACGCCGGGCGCGCGGCGCCGGGCCCCGCGCGCGGCCGGATTGGGCCTCAGGAGGGTGGGCAGGCGCTCAGCGACAGCCCTCGCTGCGAAGGCTGGACCTGCAGGAAGGCGACGTAGGAGCAGGAAGGCAGGTGAAGGGGATGGAACACGCTGTCCACAACGGGCACCACAACGGCCACCCGAAGGGCCGGGACGAATCGGTGGCCGTGCTCGTGTCGAAGGCGTCCCAGCAGGTGTCGCAGCTGGTACGGGACGAGTTGCGTCTCGCACAGGCGGAAATGACCGACAAGGGCAAACGCTTCGGCCTCGGCGGGGGCATGCTCGGCGGCGCGGCCGTGGTGACGCTCCTGGCCCTGCAGGCCCTGGTGGCCGCGGCGATCGCGGCCCTCGCTCTGGTCGTGCCCCTCTGGGGCGCCGCGCTGATCGCGGCCGGGGGCCTGCTGGTGATCGCCGCCGCACTGGGCGGCCTCGGCAAGAAGAAGGTCGGCCAGGCCGGTCCGCCGATACCCGGGCAGGCCATCGAGAGCGTGCGGGCCGACATCGCCGAGATCAAGGAAAGGGTGCACCGATGAGCAGGACGCACTCGTCGGCAGGACCGCAAGGGGACACCGCGCATCTGCGGGCGACCGTCGAGGATTCCCGGGCCGAACTGGGCCGGACCCTCCAGGCGCTCGCCGCCAAGACGGACCTCAAGGGCCAGATGCGCGAGAAGGCCGTCGCGGCCACGTACCAGGCACGCGAGCAGGCAGCCGTCGCGACACACCGCGTGGGCCGGACGGCCTCCCGGACCTTCCGGCGCGAGGGGTGGCTCGTCGCCGTGGCCGCGGGGTGCATCGTCTGGCTGGTGGCGCGGCAGGCCCGAGGGCCCGGAGGACGGAGGTCCCGGTGAAGGCATCGAAGATCGCGTACAAGCCCGTCGGCCTGGCGCTCGGCGCCACCGGCGGCGTCCTGGCCGGTGCCGTGTTCAAGCAGATCTGGCAGCGGCTCGGTCACGAGCAGGACGCGCCGAACGCCACCGACGAGGACCGGTCCTGGCGGGAGATCCTCATCGCCGCCGCCTTGCAGGGGGCCGTGTTCGCCGCCATCAAGGCCCTGATCGACCGCAGCGGCGCCGTGGCCGTCAAGCGGCTCACGGGCACCTGGCCCGCCTGAAAGGCGGAGCACGCTCGGCCGGCCGGGTCCCGGTGGGGCTCGGCCGGCCGCCTGTCATGCGGAGCGGATCAGCAGGTCGACCTCCTTCTCCTGGTCTCCCGCCACCGTCCCGCGTTCGTCGACCGCGAAGGCGTCCTTGAGCGCGGCCACGACCCGGTCGACGGCGCGCGGGCCGCCTTGCAGGCCGACGAGGACGGTTCCGTCCAGGGAGACGCCGTCCTGGGGGGCCGTCCGCGCCGACCCGGACGCCGTTTCCGCCGCCTTCTCCGCCGCGTTCTCCGCCGCGTTCACCGTCGTGCACCACACGGTGGCCTTCCCGTGCGGGCCCGGTTCGACCGCCACGCCCTCGGCAGCGGACACCGGAAAGGCCCGCTCCAACACGTCCAGCAGGACCCGGGCGGCCTCTTCCGAGCAGTGGGCGGCCGTCACCACCACGTCCGCCGCAGACGACTGCTCCGGTGCGCCGGCGTCACCCGCCTCGCCAGCCGTCTCTTCCGTTCCGCTGGGGCTTCCGGGCATGACGGGGCTCCTTCTCGGGATACGTGTACGTCCACTGGTGCGTACGCGGGCTCACCGTCATGCTGCGAGGCCGTACGGGTTCCCGCACCCCGGATCCGCCACATGGCACCGTCGGCCCCGGCACACCACCCGTCAGGCGGCCAGCGGCGCGGTGGCCATCCCCGCACCCTCGCGCAGGCCCGTCAGGAACTCCTCCACCGCTTCGACCGCCGAGTGCCGGGGCTGCCACGCGAGCTCGGCACGGGCGCGCGCGGCATCCATCAGGGGAAGGCGCAGCACGGCGTCGAACAGGTCGGGAGAGGCGGGGACCAGGTGGAGCCGCCACGCGGCGGCCAGCGCCGCCCGTACGGGGGCGGTGGGGAAGGTGAACCGGCGGGCGTGCAGGATGCCCGCCAGGGCTTCCGCGTCGAGGGGCGGGTCCGCGGCCAGGTTGAAGGGCCCCTGCACGTTCCGCGTGGCGGCCGCCAGGTAGGCGGATGCGGCATCGTCCGTGTGGAGGGCCTGGAAGCACAGGCCGGTCAGGTCGGGGACCGCCGGGATCATGCCGGGGCGCAGCAGCCAGCTGGGCAGGAACCGGCCCGCGAAGATCCTCCGCTGTTCCGACGCGGAGGTGCGCTTGAACAGGAAGGCCGGCCGCATGCGGACCACCCGCACCTCGGGGTGGGACCGCTCGTAGGCGTCGAGGACGCGTTCCAGGTAGGCCTTCTCCCGGGTGTACGCGGCCTGGGGCCAGCCGTGGGTGGGCCAGGACTCGTCGACCGCGCGGTCCTTGGGGCCGGGCGAGTACGCACCGACGGAGGAGGCGTGGATCAGAGCCGGTACCCCCGCGGTGGCCACCGCCTCGAAGACGCGCACACTGCCGAGGACGTTGGTCTGCCACGTCTGGGCCGGATGGTGGGTCGGCTGGAACATCCACGCCAGGTGGATGACCGCGTCGGCTCCGGCGAGCAGGGGCACCAGGTCCGGGGCGTCCCGCCCGATGTCGACGGCCGCCCAGGACGTCTTCGCCGGGTGCCACTGCGGGATCCGGCGGGCCAGGCCGAGGACGGAGCCCACGGCCGGACTGTCGGCGCACGCCTGCACCACGCTGGTTCCGACGTTGCCGGTGGCGCCGACGACCACGATCCGCAGACCGTCGCGGCCGCCGTCACCGCCGGGGGCACCGTGACCGTCGTGGCCGGGCTGCGCGGATCCGGAGCGGTTCATGGCTGGTCCTTTCGCTTCGGGTGCGTACATGGCGACGGCCGTGCCCCGGTCCCGTCCCGGACGGGACCGGGGTCGTCCGAGCCGCCGCTCACGCCTCGTCCTGTGCGTCCCGGCTCGCCGCGTCCTCCTCGGGAACGCCGGGTTCGTCTTCGGAGAGCGGGAGCTCTTCCATCGTGTGGACGGCGGCCTCCTCCGCCGACGCCGCGCCTCCGTCGATCCCGACGTCGCGGGCCAGTACGGAAATGTGGCGCTGCGGAGCCGGATCCGCGACGGGGGCCAGGCGGCCGGCCCGCTCCTCCCCCGCCAGCAGGGGGTCGCCGGCCTCGTCGGACGCCTCGTCGTCCCGCGCGGACACGTCGGGTACCTCCCGCGCGAGCCGCTCGTCCAACGTCTCGCCCGTGCGCTGTTCGTCGGCCGTCGTGCCCCTCTCGTCGACCGCCAGGGGACGGTCGGGCGGTACGTACGCGGTGTCGAGCTGGTCGTCGAGTCCCGGCTCGTCCAGGGTGTTCTCCAGGTCGGGCTGGGCCTCGGCGGGCTCGTCCGCTTCCTGCGGCTGGTAGACGTCGTCGCCGTAGGACTCGTCGGCGCTGCTCATCAGGTGCTCCGATCGTTCGGGGTCAGCGGGCCGCTCGCTCGCGGGCGCGGAGTCCCGTACGGACCCTGGTACGGGAATCTCGTACGGGCCCGTCCGCGGGCGGCCGCGGCGTACCTCCTCGTACGGGAAGGCGCCTGCCCCTCGCCGGACCTCTCAATCCCGCCGGGGGCCTGTGCCCGGGTTCGGGCCGGGCGCATACTGGGCCCATGACACGGGGGACGACGGCCGTCCAGCGGATCAGGCGGCAAGCGGGCGAGGCGATCTTCCTGCGCGTGGCGGGGCCCGAGGGGCCGCGCAACCGCGAGCGGATCCACTGTGCTCCGGGAACGCGCTGGTTCGCACCGGGAGCGCCGGTGCGGCAGGTCCACGGGGACGCGTCGATGTTCGTCGGCGGCCTGTCCGCGCTGCTCCTGCAGTCTCTGCACCCCGTCGCGATGGCGGCCGTGGCGGCGCACTCCGGATACCGCGGCGACCCGTGGGGGCGCCTACAGCGCACCAGCACCTTCCTGGCGGTCACCACCTTCGGCACGAGCAGCGACGCCGAGAAGGCCGTGGCGCGCGTCCGGGAGGTGCACGCCCGTGTGCGGGGCCGGACGGCCGAGGGCGTACCGTACCGGGCCGACGACCCCGAGCTGCTGACGTGGGTGCACGTCGCCGAGGCGTACTGCTTCCTGTGGGCCCACCAGCGGTACGGCAGGCAGCCGTTGGACGCGGCGGGCCGCGACGCGTACCTCGCCGACACGGCGCGGGTGGCCCGGGCCCTGGGGGCGGACCGGCCGCCGGAGAACGAGCACGAACTGGGGCTGCGGATCGCCGAGTACCGGCCCTCCCTGCGGCCGACGGCGGCTTCCCGTGACACCGCCCGCTTCCTGCTGAGCGACCCGCCGCTGCCGGGGGCCGCCCGGCTGCCGTACACGCTGCTGGCGGTGGCGGCCGTGGACCTGCTGCCGCCATGGGCGCGGTCGGCCGTGGCCACCGGCTCGGCCGGCGCGGCGGCGGCGGCGCGCATACCGCCGCCGGCCGCCCACGCCGGTGGTCATGCCGTGACCAGGGCGATCCGCTGGGCCCTGCCCCCGGCTCCCCGGCCGGCGCAGCCCGCCGAGTGACGCAGCGGCGTTCGGCTGAGCCGCCCTTGGCTGCCCTCGTCGCTTCGACTCGGCTGCCTTGGCTGCCCTTGACCTCGGCTGCCTCAGCTGCCCTTGTCGAAGGTGCCGAGGCCGTTGGCGTCCAGGTACTCCACCCGCATCCTGCCGTCGGTGAAGGTCACCCCGGTGCGGCCGATGGCGTTCTCGCCGACGGTCTCGAAGCTGAAGGTGTCCCCGTCGTAGTGGGTGAGGGGGAAGGCCATCGGCTTCGGTCCCAGGCGCAGCACCAGGCCGCCGCCCTGGCCGGCCTCGACACTGGCCCGGCCGTAGTACGGGTTGGTGTACGTACCGGTGTACGCGCTGTCCTCGCGGGCGGGCTTCGGGTCCGCGGGCGGCTTGGCGAAGTCCGTCTTCGAGCGGCCCTCTCCGAGCTGCTGCTTGTAGGCCTCGCCTACGACCGGCAGCCAGTCCCGGCTGGGCTTGCCGTACTCGGCGGTGTCGAAGAAGTTGAGGGCGACGGTGTCGGGGAGACCCGTGGGGGCGCCGTTGGTGAGCACCACGATGGCGAGCTTCTCGGCGGGGACCACCATGACGCTGGTGTTGGTGCCGAGGGCGAAGGCGCCGGCGTGGCTCAGCCGCAGGCGGCCGTGGTCGTCGTAGCGCACGTTCCAGCCCAGGCCGTAGTAGCCGGGCTGGGTGTTCGGTGCGGTGGGCGGCTGGCTGATGATGTGCGGGAGGTGGGTCTCGGCCAGGCCGGCGCTGTTGACGACCTGCTTGCCGTCGATCTTTCCGCCGCCCAGCTGGAGACGCAGCCAGCGGGCCATGTCCCGGGCGTTGGAGCTGACGCCGCCGGCCGCGGTCTGCGCGTCGGCGTCGCGGACGTAGCGCGGCTTCCAGGTGCCGTCGTCGGTCTTGACGTGGGTCAGCGCGCGGTCGGCCGCCTTCTCGAAGTCGCTGAAGCGGGAGCTGGTGTGCGTCATCCCGGCGGGCTTGTACAGCAGGTCCTCGGAGAGCTTGTCCCAGGGCACGCCCTTGGCCTTGGCGACGGCCTCGGCGGCCGCGGTGAAGCCGAAGTTCGTGTAGGCGTAGCTGGTGCGGAACGCGCCGAGCGGCTCGTCGCGCAGGTGGGACAGGATGTACGACTGGTCGTAGCCCAGGTCCTCAAGGAGGTCGCCCGCGTGGTCCGGCAGGCCCGCGCGGTGGGAGAGCAGGTCGGCCGCGGTGACGTGCGAGCTGACCCAGGGGTCCTTGAGGGTGACGCCCTTGAGCGGGGCGTCGAAGCCGTCGGCGCCGAGGGCCTGGGCCAGCACGGTGGAGGCCACCGGTTTGGAGACCGAGGCGAGCTGGAAGACGGTGTCCGGGCCGACCTTCTCGCCCGGAGCGGCGGTGCTGCGGACACCGAAGCCCTTGAGGTAGACGACCTTGTCGTCGTGGACCACGGCCACGGAGACACCGGGCACCCCGGTGCGCCGCATGCCGTCCCGCACCTGCGCGTCCAGGGTGTCCAGGGCCTTCGCCACGTCCAAGCCCCCGGGGCTCGGCGACGGTGCGGCGGCGACGGTCCCGGCCGCCAAGGCGAGCCCGGCGACCACGGTCAGCCCCCTGCGCTTGCTGTAGCGTCGCATGGGTCCATTGAACGCCGCTCCCGCGTCGGGCGCCTGGGGAGGCCCGGGGCGGCGGGGACGCGCCTCTGGCCGGGCCCTTTGCGCACGTCGCGGGCAGCGCTTACCGCTCGCGCGGGCTGGGTAGGCGTCGAGTGGGATCCATGTCCAGGAGTGGGATCCGCTTCCCGTGGACCCGTTCCGTTCCCAGTGGATCCGTAGTCAGCCGTGGGAGGATCCATGACGCGGCGCGTCCATGAGGTGATGACCGGCAATCCGGTGACGGTCGAGAAGCTGACGGCGCTGTCGGAGGCCGCTCGCTTGATGCGCGACGCCGGCATCGGGGACGTCCTGGTCGTCGACGAGGGGCGGTTGTGCGGCATCCTGACCGACCGGGACCTGGTCGTACGGGCCATGGCCGAGGGCAAGGATCCCGCCGACACGACCGTGTATGCCATCTGCAGCACCGACATCGTCACCGTGAAGCCCAGTGACGACGTCGACCAGGCCATCGATCTGATGCGCCGGAACGCCCTGAGGCGCCTGCCGGTGCAGACCGAGGACGGCGAACTCGTCGGCGTCGTCACCCTCGGCGACCTCACGGTCGAACGGGATCCCGGCTCGGCTTTCGCGGCCATCGCCGCGGCCGAGCCGAACGCCTGACGCTCCCTGTCCGCCGGAGCCGCGACTGCTGGGGGGCCGCCTGGTCCGGGAAGTGGCCTCGTTCGGGGAATCACCGGCGGGTAGCCGGGGCAGGGGCGCGGCGAGCGGGCACGGATGGGGTGCCCCGCGGAAGCCGGAGCGGCCTCGGGCCGCCCGGCTCGCCGCTCACCACCTGGATCAGAGGAGTCAGCAGATGTCGCAGGTCGAGGAATCCATCGAGGTCAGCGTCCCCGTCCGTACGGCGTATGACCAGTGGACTCAGTTCGAGACGTTCCCGCAGTTCATGGACGGTGTCGAGAGGATCGAGCAACGTACGGACACGCTCACGCACTGGGTGACGAAGATCGGTGGCGTGGAGCGGGAATTCGACGCCGAGATCACCGAACAGATCCCCGACCGGAAGGTCGCCTGGGTGACCATCGGAGGCGAGACCGACCAGTCGGGACTGGTGACGTTCCAGCCCATCGATCCCTCCCACACCCAGGTCACGCTCAAGATGGACTTCGACCCCGAGGGGCTGGCGGAGAACATCGGTGACAAGCTCGGCTTCGTGGACCGGCAGGTCAAGGGTGACCTGAAGCGCTTCAAGCACTTCATCGAGGACCGCGGCTCGGCCACAGGAGAATGGCGCGGCGAGGTCTGACCCGCCGGGGGCCGGCTCTGCGGCGGGCCCCCGGCGGCCGCTACGGCGGCCCGCCGCCACGTCGTACGTGGATCACACGTGGATCACACGTGGGTCATACGTGCGTCAGAGGGGCCGGAGCCGGGCGTGCAGGAGGCAGAATTCGTTGCCTTCCGGGTCGGCCAGGACGTGCCAGTCCTCAGCACCGGTCTGGCCGATGTCGACGGGCTTGGCGCCGAGGGCGAGCAGCCGCTCCAACTCGGCGTCCTGGTCGCGGTCGGTGGCGTTGACGTCGATGTGCAGTCGCAGCTTCCCGACCCGCGGGTCGCTGCTGGGGCTGAGGACGAGGGTGGGCAGAGGGCCACCGGATCCCACCCCTGGCGGCCCGATCTCGATGCTTCCGTCGGGCTCCCGGCCGAGCTCCACGTATCCGAGGACCCGGCTCCAGAACGCGGCGAGGCCTTCGGGATCGGCGCAGTCGATGACGAGCTCACTGATGCGGCATGCCATGCCCGTCAGTGTACGTGGGCACCCGAGAGCCGCCCGGGTCGATCGTCGGCCGATGATCCGTCGACCGACACCGTCAACCGGCCGCATCCGGGGCTCGGTTGCCCCTGAGCGCACCGAGCCGGTGAGCGGCCGGGCCGCAGCCGGTACCCCTCCGCGTTTGACGGCGGCACGGTGCGGGGCTGCACTGGATGCATGGACGCTGCGGTGACTCCGTCCTAGGGAGAGCAGCGATGACAACCGTGGACAGCTTCAACCTTCTACAGCCGTACAAGATCGCCGAGGAGACGTTCGTCATCCCGTGGGCCCTAGAGGCGCCGCCGGTCGGCCACTTCCCGATGAACTCGATGGTGATCCGGGGAGCCGAACCGGTCCTCGTGGACACGGGGGCGCCCGCCGTGCGCTCCCAGTGGCTGGAGGCCGCCTGGTCCGTCGTGGACCCGCTGGACGTACGGTGGATCTTCCTCACCCACGACGACCGCGACCACGCCGGCAACCTCCTGGCCGTTCTCGCGGCCTGCCCGAACGCGACCCTGCTGACGACCTGGTTCTCCATCGGCCGCATGGCGGAGGAGTGGGAGACTCCCGTCAACCGGTGCCGGTTCATGATCGACGGCGACACGATCGACGCGGGTGACCGCACCCTGGTCGCCAAGCGACCACCCCTGTACGACAACCCCACGACCCGCGCTCTCTTCGACGCGAAGACCAACGTCCTGTGGTCCGTCGACACCTTCGCCACGAACGTGCCGACCCCCATGCCGGAAATGGCCGCGCTGTCACCGGAGGAGTTCCGGGACGGCCAGTTCTTCGGGGGACGCCTGGTCTCTCCCTGGGCCGCTCTGCTGGACTCCGAGAAGTTCGGGACGGTCGTCAGGGACTTCCAGCACCTGAACGCCGAGGTCATCGCCGGCTGCCACTGCCCGGTCCTTCGCGGCCCGCAGATCCCCGAGGCGTACGACCTCCTCCGCCAGCTCCCCGGCATCCCGCCGTGGACGGAGTTCACGCAGGCCGACCTGGACCAGTGGATGGCGATGGCCGAGAGCTCGGTCCCGCCGGAGCAGCCGCGGCCGTCGGCGACGTGACGTGAAGGCCTGCCCGTCCCGGGCGCGGGATCGAGCCCGGGACTGAGCCTGCTCGGCCGGACAGCGGCTCGCGGTGGCCGGGCTGGGCAGTGGCCGGGCTGGGCAGTGGCTAGTAGTAGATGTAGCCCAGGCTCATGAGCAGGGCGACGACGCCGGCGTTGGCCAGGGCCGTTGCGAGGAAGTACCCGATGTGAGCCTGGGTCCTGACACCGGAGGGCGAAGCCAGGGCGCCCGTCGCCCTGGTCTGCCACCACACGAAGGCCGCGAGCAGGACCCCGGCCGCCGGAAGCACGACGACGTTGCCCGTGTGCGGAAGGGCCCCACTGACCACGGCGATCCCGGCCGCGCCGAGCAGCACCCCGGGGCCGTTGAACGGAACGCCGATGCGCCCCTGGCGGTCGTGGACCAGGCGCGCCACCGCGACCAGGGCGACCGCGGCGAAGGGGATCGCGGCGTGCAGGCACGCACGCCAGCCCAGGTTGAGGTTGAGGTGGATCCACCAGATCGTGAGCAGGCCGAGTGCCGGGCTGCAGCCGGCGATCGCGGCGTAGATCCCGAATGCCTTGCGGCGTTCCTGCGCGTCGGTGAAGGAGAGGGAGACGAGGACGGGTGCGGAGGTGGAGACCATCGCCGCGAAAGCGCCTTGTAGAGCGCGGCCCGTGATCCACAGGCCGGAGGTCGGCGCCAGGCCGGTGAGGGCGGCGCTCGCCGCGAATCCCAGCAAGCCGACCATCAGCATCCTCTTGCGGCCCATGAGGTCGGCGATGCGGGCGCCGAACAGCATCAACCCGAGGAAGGCCAGGACGTAGGGGATGGACATGAGGTCCAGGTAGACGGTGGACGTCACCCGCACGCCGTGGAACGGCATGTCCAGAGCGCTGTAGGCACCTCCCCAGACCATCGCCATGCTGGAGAACGCCGCGTCGAACAGCACCACCACCTGGGCCAGAGCGAGCGCCACCAGGCCCCACCAGCGCCGGGGCAGGGGCGCCTCCGGGCCCGGCAGGTGCGCCGGGGACGTACCCGCGCCCCAGGGCTCGGGCCGCGCGGTCGGCAAGGGCGGCGCGCCGAAGCCGGGAGCGGCGCCGAAGCCGGGGGCCGCGCCGGAGTGCGCGGCCGCGGTCGGGGCGTAGGCGGGCGGCGGGGGCGTGGGCCGGGCGAGCGGGGTGCGGGGGTCCGGCCGCACACTGGCGGCGCCCGCGGGGCCTGCGCCTGCGGGGCCTGCGGGGGCGTAGTCCAGCAAGTGCGCGGCGCGGCGGCCGAGTTGTGCCAGCACCGCTCCCGGCAGCCACTCTCCGGCTTCGCCGGTCGCCGTGCGCGAGGCCACCTCGTGCGGAGTGGGCCGCTTGCTCGGGTCCTTGTCCAGGCACGCGCCCACGAGGTCGACGAGCGAGTCCGGAACGCCGGTCAGGTCCGCCTCCTCCTCCGCGACCCGGAAGAGGTGGGCGTTCAGACCGGTGTCCGTGGCGCCGAAGAGGAGGCGGCCGGTGGAGGCGTACACCAGGAGCGCGCCCAGGCAGAACACGTCGGACGCCGGGGTGAGTTCGATGCCGCGCACCTGCTCCGGCGACATGAACCCGGGCGAGCCGATCAGCATGCCGGTGCGGGTGTGCAGGCTGTCTCCGGCCAGGGTGTCCATCGCCCGTGCGATGCCGAAGTCGATGACACGGGGGCCGTCGACGGTGATGAGGACGTTGGACGGCTTGAGGTCGCGGTGGATCAGGCCCGCCCCGTGCACGGCTTGCAGGGCGAGGGCGAGGCGGTTGGCGAGGGTGCGGACCGACGGTTCGGGCAACGGCCCGAAGTCCTGGGCCACGACGGTGGTCAGGTCGGGCCCCGGTATGTACTGGGTCGCCACCCACGGCACGGCGGCCTCGGTGTCGGCGTCCAGGACGTCGGCGGTCCAGGCTCCGCCCACCTGCCGGGCCGCGGCGACCTCGCGGGCGAACCGCCTGCGGAACTCGGGGTGTTGGGCGTGTTCGGCCTGGACGACCTTGACGGCGACCGTACGTCCCAGGTCGGAACGGCCCAGGTAGACCAGGCCCATCCCGCCCGCGCCGAGGCGGGCGATCAGGCGGTACGGGCCGATGTACGCGGGGTCCGCCCCCGTCAGTTGTTCCACGGTGGAGGTCAGCCCTTCGGGTTCCGGTCGTCCGCACCGCGCTGCGGGGTGCGGGCCGCGGAGGTGCTCGGGGGTTCCAGGCACGGGCTCGGAGGTTCCAAGAACAGTTCGTCGTCGGCCATGCGGTGCGTTCCCCCCAGGATGAATGCGGAGGTCTCACGGTAGAACACGGAGGGAAGGCGCCGATGTGGATTCCCGGGACCAGCACACGAGCCAGAATGTCCGATTATCGATCCTGAGGGGGGAACACAGCGTCTGTCCCCGTCAGTTCACCGAGGGAAACCCGGGGGCAGGCCCGCACGACTCGTCCTCGGTCGGCAGAACGACGGCAAGGAGACCCCGTGCGCATCCTCTTCACCGGACCCCCCGCGGCCGGCCACCTCTTCCCGATGATCCCGACCGCACAGGCCTTACGCGCCGCCGGCCACGAGGTGCTGTTCGCGTGTTCGCAGCCGCTGAACCGGCTCCGCGAGGCCGGTTTCCCGATCGTCGAGATAGGCGACGGCCGCAGCATCCGCGACGTGTTCGAGGAGTCGACCGGCGAGGAGGTGCGTTACGTCTCCCCCGACACGAGCACGGACGAGATCCTCGACCGGGCGGCCCGCGTCTTCGCGCTCGTCTCCCGCTCCACCGTGGACGGTCTGATGGAGGCCGCCGACAGCTGGCGCGCCGACCTCCTGGTCTACGACTCCTTCCAGGCCTCCGCCGCGCTCGTCGCGGCGAAGCTCAAGATCCCCTCGGTGATCCAGAACTTCGGCGTCACCTCCGGTCTCCAGATGGTGGGCCGGCTCGCCGCGAACTTCACCGAGGCGTACGAGACGTACGGGGTCGCGGGCCCCGCCGAGCCCACCGCGCTGGACATCGTCCCCGCTTCGCTCGGCGGCGACCCGGGCGGCCTGCGGATGCGCTACGTCCCGTACAACGGCGGTGGCATCGTCCCGGCCGGGCTGCTGCGGCGTGGCACCCGCCCGCGCGTCGCCGTGACCCTGGGCACCGTGCTCACGGAGATCGACGGCGTCCGCGCCATCGCCCGCCTGATCGAGGCCGCCGCCTCGGTGGACGCCGAATTCCTGCTCGCCGTCGGTGACGCCGACCTCGCCCCGCTGGGCACCCTGCCGGACAACGTCCGCCCGCTGCCCTGGGTTCCGCTCGCCGAGCTGCTGACCGCCTCGGACGCGCTGATCCACCACGGCGGCTCCGGCACCATGCTCACCGCGCTGCAGGCCGGTCTCCCCCAGCTGCTCCTCCCCCAGGGCGCCGACCACTTCACCAACGCCTCCGCCCTCACCGCGACCGGCGCGGCGGTGAGCTCCGCCTCCGACGACGTCGACGACGCCCTCCTCACCCGTCTCACCACCGACCCGGCTCTGCGCGAGGCGGCCGCCCGCCTGCGGGCGGAGAACGCCGCGCTGCCCAGCCCGGCCGAGACGGTCCCCGCCCTGGAGGCCCTGGCCGCCTCCTAGAGCGGCCCTGCCCGCCGGATCCCCCACGGTGCTCGTCCCGTTCCGGGGTGGGGGGTCCGGCGGGCCGACGCGTCGCCAGTTCTCCTTCATACGCCTTCAGTGAGACGGCACTTCTGCTGATGACGCCGGGTGCCCAGGATGGGGGGCATGCAAAGGGTCTGTGTCATCGGCGGAAGCCGTTACTTCGGAAAACTCCTCGTGAAGCGCCTGCTGGCAGCCGGGCACCACGTCACCGTGATCAACCGCGGCTCCCTCCGGCCGCCGAGCGGCGCCGAGCACCTCGTCGTCGACCGCAACGACGAGGCCGCCCTGCGGGCCGCGCTCGGCGCCCGTACCTTCGACGTCGTCGTCGACCAGGTCTGCTACACCCCCGTGCAGGCCGCGATCGCCGCCCGCGCCTTCGCCGGCCGCACCCCGCGCTACGTCATGACGTCCACGATCGAGGTCTACGACCCCGCGACCGCCGCGCTGCCGGCCGTCGCGCCGGGCACGCCGGTACCGGAGGAGTGCGTGGATCCGGCCACCTGGCCGGTGACCACGGAGCTTCCCTGGCACGACGGCGCGTACCTCGACGCGCACTACGCCGAGGGCAAACGCCAGGCGGAGGCCGTCCTCACCCGCGCCGGCGGCTTCGCGTTCACCTCCGTACGCAGCGCGCACGTACTCGGCGGCGGCGCGCAGGAGTTCACCGGCCGGCTCGCGCACTACGTAGAGCGCATCACCCGGGGGGCGGAGCTCGCTGTGCACGCGGGGGCGCTGGCGACGGTGTTCATCCACTACGAGGAGCTGGCGGACCTGCTGCTGTGGGCGGCCGCGGCGGACTTCACCGGTCCGGTGAACGCCTGCTCCGACGGTCCGCTCGACGTGTACGGCCTCGCCTCGGTCATCGCCGCGCAGGCCGGGCGGGAGCCGGTCTACCGGGTCGTGGGGGCGGGCGAGGAGGCTTCACCGTTCTCCTTCGACCGTCACTACGCGATGAGCAACGCCCGGGCGAAGGGGCTGGGCTTCCTCTTCTCCCGCTCCACGGACTGGCTGCCCGGCGCCGTGGCCGAAGCCACCGCAGCCCTCACCACCACGCCGTCCCCCACCACCTGAGGAACCGACCCACGATGCAGTACCGCACCCTCGCGGACACCACCGTCAGCGCCATCGGCCTGGGCGCCATGCCGCTGTCGATCGAGCACCGCCCGGACGAGGCGCGGGCCATCGCCACCGTCCACGCCGCGCTCGACGCCGGTGTCACGCTCATCGACACCGCCGACAGCTACCACTGGCACGCCGGCGAAGTGGGCCACAACGAGTCGCTGATCGCCCGCGCCCTGGCCCGGTACGGCGGCGACACCTCCGGCGTCCTGGTGGCGACCAAGGGTGGCCGCGGCCGCCCCGGCGACGGCCGCTGGACCGTCAACGCCGCCCCCGCCCACCTCAAGCGAGCCGCCGAGGCCTCGGCACGGCGTCTGGGTGTCGACGCGATCGGCCTGTACCAGCTGCACAAGCCGGATCCCGCCGTGCCCTGGTCGGACTCCGTGGGCGCGCTGCGCGAGCTGCTCGACGCCGGCACCATCCGCGCCGCGGGCATCTCCAACGTCACCACGTCGCAGATCCTCGAAGCCCACGCGATCCTCGGCGACGGGCTCGTCTCCGTGCAGAACCAGTACTCCCCCGCCGTACGCGACAGCGAGCCCGAGCTACGGCTGAGTGCGCGGCTGGGCCTGGCCTTCCTGCCCTGGAGCCCCCTGGGAGGCATCTCGCGCAGCTCGCTCGACGGCCCCTCGGGCCCCACCTCGGCGGGCACACCCTTCCACCACATCGCGGCCGAACGCGGCGTCAGCCCGCAGCAGGTCGCCCTCGCGTGGCTGCTCGCCCGCTCCCCCGCGGTGATCCCCGTACCGGGAGCGAGCCGCCCCGCCTCCATCACCGCCTCGGCCCGGGCCGCGGAGCTCACGCTGAGCCCCGAGGAACTGACGCGGCTGGATCGATGAGGGTCGCGGTGGAGGCCAGGGCGCGGGCGGTGTCGGCGAAGTACTGCTCGTCGGCGCCGGGGGCGAGGCCGAGGACGACGCCCTGCGTGAGACCGACGAACAGGGCCCTGAGCGCGGTGACCAGCCGCTGCGCCTGATGCGAGGTCACGACGTCCCCGTCGTGTGGCCTGCCGGTGAACAAGGCGACCAGGTGGTTCTCCTGTGCCCGGACGGACGCGGCGAGCTGGGAACCGAGCTCGGGGTCGTGCAGGGCCATGTCCAGCAGGGTGATCTGCAGCGACAGGGTCGAGGTGGCGGTCGGGGCGTCACAGCTGCGCCGGTAGTACCGGGCGAAGGCTTCAACTGCGTCGAGCAGTTCCATTTCTGCGGGAATCGCCTGCTCGATCTCTGCGTAGTGCGGCCGCAGGTAGTCGGTGACCAGGGCGGCCACCAGGCCGCCCTTGCTGCCGAACAGGGAGTAGACGGCGCCGGTCGTCAGTCCGGCCTGCTCGGCGATCTCGTCCAGCCTGGCGCGGTGTCCATCCCGGGAGACGACGTGGAAGGCGGCGTCCAGCAGGGCGCGGCGGTTGCGTTCCTTGGTCTCGGCTCTCGTCATTCTCATAATTCCATTATTCTAGTAACGAAGTTACGGGAGCGGCAGGCACTCAGGAGGAACGTTCATGACGCATGCGCAGGCTCAGGTTGTGACACCGTCAGCGGCGCCCCGCCGGGCGGGGATCGTCGCCGACGGCGTCTTCAAGGCGTTGCTCGGCGCCGCCTATCTGATCGGCGCTTCCCGGCTGGGCGACTTGCTGGGCGTGTCCGCCTGGTGGATGGTCGCCTCGGGCGTCGCCCTGCTGATCGGTGGCGGGATCGAGCTCACGTGCGTGCGCAGTCGCCCGTTCCGCACCCACGTGCGGCTCATGGTCGCCTACGACACCGGCTGGGTACTGACGGCGCTGGTCGGCCTCCTGATGGCATGGCGGGACGGCAGCGCCGGGGGTGAGGTGTGGATCGGCTACCAGACGGCCGCGCCCCTGGTGTGCGCCGCCCTGTTGCTGATCGCCACGCCCGTACCGTCGGCCTCGGACACCCGCGCGGGGATCAGGCGCTGGCGCAGGCGCGCCTGATCGCGTCGAGTGCGCGCGTCACGTCCTCGTCGGTCGTCGACCAGTTGCTCACCGAGATGCGCATGACACGCCGGCCGTGCCAGGTAGAGCCGCTGATCCACGCCGTGCCGTCGTCGAGCACCCGGGCGAGGACCCGTCCGGTGCGCTCGTCGTCGCCGAACGCGGCGCAGACCTGGGTGAACACCACGTCGTTGAGGACGCTCGCGCCCTCGATCCCGGCGATGCCGGTGGCGAAGGCGCGGGCGTGCCGGCACAGCCGCTCGACGAGGTCGGCCACACCGGATCGGCCGAGGGAACGCAGCGCCGCCCATACGGGGAAGGCTCTGCCGCGCCGCGAGAGCTCGGGGACCTTGTCGACGGGGTCGCCCCGTTCGTCCTGGATCAGGTAGTCGCCGCGCAGGCTCATCGCGGCGCGGAGCGCGAACGGATCGCGTACGACGGCGAGTCCGCAGTCGTAGGGGACGTTCAGGGTCTTGTGGGCGTCCGTCGCCCAGGAGTCGGCTTCCGCGCAGCCCGCCGTCAGGTGTGCGTAGGCCGGGGAGGCGGCCGCCCACAGTCCGAAGGCGCCGTCGACGTGCACCCACGCGTTCGCCTCGCGCGCCGCACGGATCGTCTCGGCGAAGGGATCGAAGGCACCGGAGTGGATGTCGCCGGCCTGGAGGACCACGATCGTGGGTCGGGGCCCGCCGGCCGCGAGGGCACGGCGCAGGGCCACGGGGTCGATGCGTCCTTGATCGTCCGCGGGCACCAGTTCGGGCTCGCCGAGCCCCAGGTAGCGCAACGCCAGGTCGATGGCCATGTGCCGGTCCCGGCCGGCGAGGACGCGTACGCCCGGCCCGCCCGCCAGTCCGTCGCGGGCGACGTTCTGCCCGGCGCGCCGCAGCACCGCGTCGCGCCCCGCGGCGAGGCACGTGAAGTTCGCCATCGTGGCGCCTGTGGTGAAACCGACGGCGCTGTCGCCCGGCAGGCCGAGCAGATCGAGCAGCCAGGCGCCGGCGATCTCCTCGGCCGCCGCGTACGCGGGCGAGACCGCACGCATGACGCAGTTCTGGTCCCAGGCACTGACCAGCCAGTCGGCGGCCAGCGCGGCCGGTTCGGTTCCACCGACGACGAACCCGTAGAAGCGGCCACTGGGAAACGCGGTGAGCCCCGGCTCACAGGCCGTGGCGAGCAGGTCGACGACGTCGGCGGGGGTGCTGGGACCGGCGGGCAGTTCGGCGCCGAGCGCACGCACGATCTCCTCGACCGAAGCGCGGGCGGGCACGCGGCGGCCGGACAGGCTCGCCAGCCAGTCGAGCGCATGTCCGTAGGCCTGTCGCAGCGCCGCCTCGCGCGCGTCCGTACCCCCGTCCCTGCCCGCGTCCATACCTCGGACTATGGGACGGTCACCGCCACCCCGCAAGCCGCCACCACGCAGACCGCCGGGCCACGAGGTGCACGCCCACCCCCATCCGCCTAGGGTGGATTCGGGGGACGTTTCCGCTGTATGCCCGGGGGCCAGGGCGGCTCGATCCGCCGGACACCCCCCTTGTTGTGGCCGCAGAAGCCGCCGCACTTCAGGGAGACACCATGGCCAAGCCACGCGTGGCCCGCCGTCCGGTCTCGGTGTACGCACTGGCCGGCATCCGGCTCTTCAACGGCGTCGCCGGACTCCTGACGCCCACGCTGCTCATCCGGCGCCTCGACCCCGACCGTGACCTCAGTCCGGCGGCCGTCTACGCCTTCCGGCTCTTCGGGATCCGCACGATCCTGCTCGGCCTCGATCTGCTCGTCAACCGCGGACCCCGCCTTCAGGAGGACCTCCGCGAGGGCGTCCTGATCCACGGGAGCGACACCGCGACCGCCGCCCTGCTCGGCATCCGCGGCCAACTGCCGCCCCGTACCGCGGCCCTGACGACGCTGATCTCGGCCGTCAACACGACCCTCGCCGCCAGCGCGGCCGACTTCGGGAAGAGGAAGGGCACGTGAGCGCGGGGCCCGGTGCCCCGTCGGCCGAGGCGGGTTTCGACTACATCGTCGTCGGCGCGGGCGCCGGCGGTGGCCCGCTGGCGGCCAACCTCGCCGCCGCGGGGATGCGCGTCCTGCTGCTCGACGCGGGTGGCGCCGAGGAGAACGACAACTACCTGGTGCCCGCCTTCCACGCCGACGCGTCCGAGGACCCCGTGCAGCGCTGGGACTACTTCGTACGGCACTACGCGGACGAGCAGAGGCACCAGCGCGACAGCAAGCTCGTGCCGGGGAAGGGCATCCTGTATCCGCGGGCCGGGACGGTCGGCGGCTGCACCGCGCATCACGCGCTGATCACCGTCTATCCCTACAACAACGACTGGGACGACATCGCGCGGGAGACCGGCGACGCGTCGTGGGGCAGCGCCGCCATGCGCGGGTACTTCGAACGGCTGGAGCGCTGTACGTACCGCCGCCGGCCCAAGAAGCCGCCCGGCAACCGGCTGTTGGCCGCCCTGCTGGAGCTGCTTCCCTTCGCCGCGGCCCGCTACCGCAACGACTCCCGGCACGGGTTCGACGGCTGGCTGGCGACCGCTCTCGCCGACCCCGAACTCATCATCCAGGACAAACAGTTGCTGAAGGTCATCCTGTCCGCCGCGCAGGACACCCTCGTCGACTTCATCGGCCGGCCCCTCTCCCCCTTGGAGGGCCTCGGATCCTTCGTCGACTCCAACGACTGGCACGTGCAGAGCGAGGGCCTGCAAGGACTGTGGCAGGTCCCGATCTCCACGGCCGGCGGGCGGCGCAGCGCCGCCCGCGAGCGGGTGCTGGACGTACAGGGCAGCCACCCGGACCACTTGGTCGTCCGTACGAACGCCCTGGTGACGCGGGTCGTGCTGGACGAGGACGGGGCGGCGACCGGCGTCGACTACCTGGACCAGCCGCACGCCTACCGGGCCGACCCGGGCAGCCACCACCCTCCGGCGTCGCCGCTGCCGCGCAGGGCGCTCGCCTCCCGTGAGGTGATCCTCGCCGCAGGGGCCTTCAACACGCCGCAGCTGCTGATGCTTTCGGGCATCGGCCCGCGCGAGGAGCTGGAGCGGCACGACATCCCCGTACGCGTCCCGCTCCCGGGCGTCGGCGCGAACCTGCAGGACCGGTACGAGGTCGGCGTGGTGAGCCAGATGGACCGCGAGTTCCCGGTCATCAAGGACTGCGGCTTCCACGCGCCGGAGCCCGGATCGAAGCCGGACCGCTGCTACCGGGCCTGGCAGCGCGGCGAGGGCCTGTACACGACCAACGGCGCCGTCGTCGGCATCACCCGCAAGTCCCGTCCCTCGCTGGACGCCCCCGACCTGTTCGTCTTCGGCGGCCCCTTCGACTTCCGCGGCTACTACCCGGGCTACTCGCGCGATCTGACACGCCACCGGGACCGCTTCACGTGGGCCATCCTCAAGAGCCGTACCCACAACACCAATGGCCGGGTGCGCCTGCGCTCCGCCGACCCCCGGGACACCCCGCTGGTGAACTTCCACTACTTCACCGAGGGCACGGACGAGGAGGCGCGGGACCTCGACGCGATGGCGTCCGCCGTGGCGTTCGTACGCAGCATGAACCGGAGCGCCGGCTCCGTGATCCTCAAGGAGCTGTGGCCCGGCGAGCAGGTCGCCGACGCCGAGAGCGTTCGCCGCTTCGTGCAGGACGAGGCGTGGGGTCATCACGCGTCCTGCAGCTGCAAGATGGGCCGGACCGACGATCCCTCGGCCGTCGTGGACAGCCGCTTCAAGGTGCGCGGTGTGGAGCGGCTGCGGATCGTCGACGCCTCGGTCTTCCCCCGCATTCCCGGATTCTTCATCGCCGTTCCGGTCTACATGATCAGCGAGAAGGCGAGCGACGTGATCCTCGGCGACGCCGCCCGCACGCGAACCGCCGTGGCCGCGTCACGGCACCCGACCTGACCGGGAACCGATCCTAGGAGCCCACGATGAGCACGCAACGACGCGCCACACCCCGGCGGTCCGGTTCCGGCTACCGCTCATCCCTACCCTGGCGGATCATCACCCGCATCGCCGAGTTCGTCGACCGACACAACGGCTGGAACAACCTGGCGGTCACCCCCGGCCTGCTGGTCTTGCTCGGGCTGCGCGTCAAACTCCGTCAGAAGAACCTCCACGACACCTCGCGCCTGCCCTCCGTCAACCTTCCCGACCCCGCGCCGCCCTCCCCGAGGCACCGGGTCAGCCGGACGGCCGACGGCAGCCACAACGACCTCGCCGAGCCGCGGATGGGCATGGCGGGGACCCGCTTCGGCCGCAACATCCCGCTGGACGAGATCCCCCCGGCCACGCCCGAGAGCGTGCTGTCGCGGCCGAACCCGCGCGAGGTCAGCCGCGCCCTGCTCACCCGGCACGAGCTGATCCCGGCCGAGTCGGTCAACTCCCTGGTCACCGCCTGGCTGCAGTTCATGGTCCGTGACTGGTTCAGTCACGGGAAGAGCCCCACGGACCGGCCCTGGGAAGTCCCCCTCATGGACGACGACCCGTGGCCGGAACACCCCATGCGGATCATGCGGACCCAGGACGACCCGACCCGCGACCCCCGGTCGCCGGCCGGTACCCCCGACACCCGCGTCAACGTCTCCTCCCACTGGTGGGACGCGTCCCAGATCTACGGGACGAACGAGGCGGAGCAGCGCCAGGTGCGCACGGGCCGGCTGGGCAAGCTGCACCTCTTCGACGACGACGCGACGCCGGGCCCCTCCGACCCCTCGCGCGATCCCTCGCGGGTACCGGGCTTCTGGCTGGGCCTGGTCATGATGCAGAACCTGTTCACCCAGGAGCACAACGCGATCTGCGACCACCTGCACGCCGCCTACCCGTCCTGGGACGACGAGGAGCTGTTCCAGCGGGCACGGCTCGTCAACGCCGCGCTCCTCGCCAAGATCCACACGGTGGAGTGGACGCCGGCGGTCATCAGCCACCCCACCACCGTCACAGCGCTGCGGGCCAACTGGTGGGGCATCGCGGGTGAGCGCGTCCACCGCGCCTTCGGGCGGATCTCGCAGAGCGAGACCGTCAGCGGCATCCCGGGCAGCAGGACGGACCACTACGGCGTCCCGTACGCCCTGACCGAGGAGTTCGCAGCGGTCTACCGCATGCACCCGCTCGTCCGCGACGAGTGGCACCTGCGCTCCCTCAGCGACGACTCCACCCTCAGCGAGTGCACGTTCCGCGACATCGCCGGACCGGAGGCGCTCAACGTGCTGAAGACCAAGGGCATGGCCAATCTGCTCTACAGCTTCGGCACCCTCCACCCGGGACTGGTGACCCTGCACAACTTCCCCAGGTTCCTCCAGGACTTCGAGCGCCCCGACGGGCAGCGCCAAGACCTCGCCGCCACGGACATCCTGCGCAACCGGGAGCTGGGCGTCCCGCGCTACAACGACTTCCGGCGCCTGCTGCGACTGAAGCCGGCGGCACGCTTCGAGGACCTCACCGACAACCCGGTCTGGGCCGAGGAGATCGAGCGGCTCTACGACGGCGACATCGAGAAGGTCGACCTGATGGTCGGGATGTACGCGGAGAAGCTGCCGGCCGGATTCGCGTTCAGCGACACGGCCTTCCGCATCTTCATCCTGATGGCCTCGCGCCGCCTGAACAGCGACCGCTTCTTCACCGACTACTACACCCCCGAGGTGTACTCCAAGGCGGGCATGGCCTGGATCGACGACAACGGCATGATCTCGGTGCTGCTGCGCCACTATCCGGAGCTGCGCACGGTCCTGGCGGGGCTGAAGAACGCGTTCGTCCCGTGGCACACCGCCGACGGCGGCGCGCGTTCCTGACGCCACCTGTTTCCCGGCCGCCCCTCGTGGTTCAGGGGCGGCCGGAGCGGGCCGCCCAGCGGCCGCCGTGGTGGCTGACGTCGATGGGGCGGCCGAAGCACGCGGTGAGCGACGCGCCGGTCAGGACGGATGGGGCAGGGCCCGCCGCATGGACGCGGCCCTCGCGCAGCAGCAGCGCGTGGCTGGTGCTCGGGGGCAGTTCCTCCAGGTGGTGGGTGACCGTCACGGTCGCCAGGTCCGGGCGAGCGGAGGCGAGCCGGTGCAGGGCGTCGATCAGGTCCTCGCGCGAGGGCAGGTCGAGCGCGTTGAACGGCTCGTCGAGGAGCAGCAGGGGCGGGTCGGCGATGAGCGCGCGGGCGATGAGGATCCGGGCCCGCTGGCCGCCGGAGCACACACCGTACGGCCGGTCGGCCAGGTCCTTGCAGTCCAGCTCGGCGAGCAGGTCGTGGGCGCGCTCGCGGGTCTCGGTGTCGTACATGCGCCACAGCGGCTGGACGGTGCCGGTCGCGCCGGTCAGGACGACCGTGTGCGCGGTCTCGTTGCCGGGAGTGCGCTGCGCGCTGGAGACCAGGCCGATGCGCGTCCGCAGAGCGCGCAGGTCCACGCGTCCGAGCCGGTGGCCCAGGACCTCTACGGTGCCGTCGGTGGGGTGCATCAGCGCACCGAGGAGGCGCAGCAGGGTCGTCTTGCCCGCGCCGTTCGCGCCGAGCAGCGCCCAGTGCTCCCCGGAGCGCACGGTCCAGTCGATGCGGTCGAGGATCACGAGGCCGGTGGTGAACCGGCGCACGCTCGCGGCGTCGAGCGCGGCGACGGTCCGAGGCTGCGCGGGCGTGTCCAGGGGCGTGTCCATGGGCGCTCCTTCCTTTCAGTCGATGCGACAGTGGTGAGGCATACCCGCGCTCCCGGCAGTACGCCGCCTGCCGTCGCCAACGATCGGAGTTCCCGTGCCGTTCCGCAGGCCCGGCCGCCGGGCCGCCCCTCGCCTCTGCCCACCCGGCGCTGAGGGCGGCGGGCGCCGGTTGGGCGCCGAGTGGGAGAGCCACGCCCGTACGTTCATGTCCTGGCCCGCGCTGCCCTCCGTATGGGGGGCGGACCTGCCGTCCGTGCGCGAGGACGTCGCACGGATCGCGCGGGCCGTCGCTGCGTACGAGCCGGTCGTCGTGATGGCCCGGCCCGACCAGACCGCCGCGGCGCAGCGGGCGTGCGGCGCGCAGGTCGAGGTGGTCCCGCTGGCCGTGGACGATCTGTGGGCCCGCGACACCGTGCCCGTCTTCGCCGAGCAGGACGGCGAGGTCGTCGGAGTCGACTTCAACTTCAACGGCTGGGGCGGGAAACAGGTGCACGAGAACGACGGGGCCGTGGGGCGCACCCTGCTCGAAAAGTACGGGATCCCGCGGGCCCGGGCGCCGCTCGTCGCGGAGGGCGGCTCCTTCGAGACCGACGGCGAGGGGACGTTGCTGATCACCGAAAGCTCGATCGTCCACCGCGACCGCAACCGCGGCAAGAGCCGGGACACCATCGAGACCGAACTCAAGGAGGCGTTGGGCGTCGAGAAGGTCGTGTGGCTGGCCGGCGTGCGCGGCGAGGACATCACCGACGCCCACGTGGACGGCCTGGTGCGCTTCACCGCGCCCGGTGTGGTCCTGTTCGACCGCGCCCACCCGAGCACTCCCCCGGACTCCTGGTCGCGCTCCGCCGACCAGGCACGGTCCGTCCTGTCGCAGGCGACGGACGCCCGCGGCAGGCGCTTCGAGGTCATCGACCTGCCGCAGCCCGACCCGCGACGGATCAGGGGAGAGGGGGACGAGTTCGTGTCGGCCTACGTCAACTTCTACGTCGCCAACGGCGCCGTCTTCCTGCCCCGGTTCGGGGACGCCGAGGCCGACGACCGTGTCCGCGGCCTCCTCCAGGAGCACTTCGCCCAGCGGGACGTCGTACAGGTCGCGATCGACACGATCGCTGCGGGCGGCGGGGGCATCCACTGTGCGACCCGCGAACAACCCGGCCGGCCCGCCGTCTGAGGGCCCCCGCACTGGTCCTGGGCCGTGGGCGTCCAGGGGCGCAACCGCCATAGCGAGCACGGCGGTTGTGGCAAACGCCACTCTGCCTACGGGGTGTGACCGGAAGCTATCGTCGCAGCCGTCCGAACCGGTGAGCCGTCTCACACCAGTGGAGGGTTTGTGCGTCCATTCCTCGGAAGGCTCGGCGGGGCCGCCGCAGCGCTGTTGCTCGGCGTCGGCGTACTCGCCGCCGCCCCCGCCACCGCGGCCACCCCGGCCACACCGGCCACCCCGGCCGCCATCGCTCCCGTGACCGGCGAGCTCAAGGCGTACCACGTCGACGGCGTCTACAGCGCCGGTGTCTCGTCCGGCGGGTACATGGCGACCCAGTTGCATGTGGCCTATTCCGGTACGTTCGACGGCTCGGCCGCCTTCGCCTCCGGACCGCAGTACTGCGCGCAGAACGACCTGGGCAGGGCCCTGAACGCCTGCATGGACGTGTTCCAGGACCTCCAGCTCGCCACCCTGCAACAGACCACGGCCACCTGGTCGGCGCAGGGGAGCATCGACGACGTGGCCGGACTGAGCGGTGATCCGGTCTATGTCTTCAGCGGTTCCAACGACGCGACCGTCGAACGCCCCGTGTCCACCGCGCTGAGCGACTACTACCGGCACTTCGGCGCCGACGTCCTCTACAACAACGCCACTGCCGCCGGCCACGCCTGGATCAGCCCGCTCGGCCCGAACGCGTGCACCGTCACCGGCAACCCGTGGATCAACAACTGCGGCTTCGACGCCGAGCGAGAGTTCCTGGGGCACCTCCTCGGCCCGGTCAACGCACCGGCGGCGGGTCCCGGCGGCAGCCTGATCCGCTTCGACCAGAACAAGTACGCACCCGGCGGCGCCGCCAAGCCGATCTCGATGGACGAGAAGGGCTTCGTCTACGTCCCCACCGGCTGCGCGAACGGCGCGGCCTGCAAGGTGGTCGTCGCTCTCCACGGCTGCAAGCAGGGCTACTCGTACCAGGGCTTCGGCTCCCAGTTCATCGACAGGGCCTACCTGAACGAGTACGCCGACACCAACAACCTGATCGTCCTGTACCCCCAGGCCCTTGCGACGACGACGCTCGACAACCCCAACGGCTGCTGGAACTGGTGGGGTTACCTCGGCGACGCCGACTACGCACGGCACGGCGGCCGGCAGATCGAGACCATCATGAGCATGGTCAAGGCCCTGGGCGGAGGCGGCTCGACCCCGCCGCCCACCGGAACCGTCACGCTGCCCAGCGTGGACGCAGAGGACGGTTACATCAAGGCCGCGGGTGACGGCTCGGGCCCGGCCGTCGGCACGTTGGAGGAGACCTACGGTCTGGCACTGGGACGGGGCGCCGACGGCAAGTTCAACCGGACCGTCCTGTCCTTCGACACCAGTGCCGTCCCGTCCGGAAGGGAGATCACCCGGGCCTGGGTGACCCTGACGAGGAGCGGCGGATCCGGCAGTCCGTGGGCCAGCCCCGCCGGCAATCGGCTCCTGGTCGACGTCCAGAGCGGCTGCCTCGGCGGCTGCGCGGTGGAGGGCTCCGACTGGGCCGCTGCCACGACGGCTCCGGCCGCCGCAGAGATCGGCCCCTTCACCTCCGGCAGCAAGGCTTCCACCAACCTGTCCGCCGCTGGTCTGTCCGCGGTGAACCGCTCGGGGCGGACCCAGATGCGTCTGCGGTTCGAGCTCGACCAGACGGCCACGGCCTACCTGTTCGTCAACAAGGACACCCAGGCAGCGCTGACCGTGGAGTACCGGTAGCGGCCACACCCGCACGCGGTGCTCCGCGTAGGCCTAGCAGAGGGCGAACTCCCCTGTGTTTCACGGGAGTTCGTCCCGTAGTCACGCATGCGCCAGTGCAGCACGTGCCCATGAACCGGCCTCCGTCCTCAGGGTTTCCGAACCCGTTCTGAAATTAACACCAGAACCGGCTCGATGTCGAGCGCAGGGGCCTGAGGTGCCGCGTTCGGCTAGTGCATGATGGGGCGATGTCTCCCAACGCAGCACCGCACGGCCGTGTCGGCCGACCCCCCGTGACGTCCCGTACGCAGATCCTGATCGCGGCCCGCCGGCTCATCGACCGGGACGGCTGGGACAAGCTGACGATCCGCCGGCTGGCCGGAGAAATCGGCATCGGGGCCACGACCCTGTACCACCACGTCCGGGACAAAGAGGACTTGCTGCTCCTGCTGATCCACGAGCACGCGGACCAGATCCCGCACCCCGATCTGCCGGCCGAGCCGCGCGAGCGCATCATCGCGGCCGCCACCGCCATCCACGACTCCCTCGCCGCATGGCCGTGGGCCGCCGAAGTCCTGACCACCGACGGCTTCATCATGCGACTGGGCGACTCCGCCCTGTGGTTAGTCGAGGTCATCCTGGCCGGGGCCATCGACCACGGATGCACACCCGCCCAGTCCGTCTACGTCTTCCGCAGCATCTGGTACTACACCGTCGGCGAGATCCTCGTCCGCGCCCACTCCGAACGCGCCTGGGCGAACGACGAGGTCCCCGTCTCCCGCGACTTCAGCGGCCTGCTCGCCACCCAGCTGCCGCACTTGGCCGCCTTGAACGACCAGTGGGCCAAGCTGGCCCCGCAGAACACCTACCCCCGCGGTCTCCAGGCCTTCGTCGACGGACTGCTCGCCCAGGCCGCGGCGTCCGTCCCCCAGCGCCGGGCCCGCTGAGCGCGCCGTGGCGCGTACCGGCACCGGGTAGGTGCCGCGGCCTTGAGACCCGGCCCGGAGTGCCGACGATCCGGCACGCCGCGATCCCCCCTGTCGTCTTTTCCTCTCGGCGTCGGCAATGCATTGGTGTCGACCCGTGAAATCGCATGCACGATTCCGCTACAAGGACGGATTACAGGGAACAGATCAAGCCATCTTGCCCTCGGGGATGTCGTGAGAAACGCATCCATGACAGTGTGCTTCGAACCTTGCAGGGGGCTGATCGGCTCCGGTACCGTGGCGGAGAAATTTTTCAGGGCCGAATGCCATTCGAATGTTTCGACGAGAAAGTCCGGCTGAATGCGCAAAAAGAACATCGCCCTGTTCGACGCTTCCGGGTGCCTGCTCGCCCACCGTCGGATCGAATACATGCCGCCGCTCAACAGCGAAGGGAATTTATCATGATTGTCCTGGGTTGCAATGGCTTCACCCTGGGTGCAGAGGTATTCGCGACGCAATTCGGTGCGGTCGGGACCGAGAAGCACTACATTCTCGGCCACGACTCCGGTGCGGCGCTGCTGGTGGACGGCAAGCTGGTCGCCGCCGTCGAGGAAGAGCGGCTCAACCGCGAGAAGAAGACCTCCGACTTCCCGATCAACGCGGTCCAGTGGTGTCTGGAACACGCGGGCATCGAGTTCTCGGACATCGATGTCATCGCCATTCCGTGGAACTTCTCGAACGACGTCTTCGATGCCACGATGCACGACCTCGCGTCGGCCCCGCTGAGTCCCGCGGAGAAGGTGGACCGGCTGCGTCGCATCGGTGAACTCTTCATTAAGGCCGTCGGGCGCGAGGCGATGCTCGCCGACTTCGCCGCGCGCACCGGGTTCACCCCCGACCCGGACAAGGTGGTGTTCGTCCAGCACCACCTCGCCCACGCCATGACCGGTTACTACATGGCGGGCCAGAAGGACACCGCATTCCTCATCAGTGACGGTCGCGCGGAACTTCTGTCCTCGCTGACCGGTGAAATCCGCGATGGCCGGATCAAGGTGTTCGAAGACTCGCTCATCAGCGCGAACGACTCGCTGGGCAACCTGTTCGCCGCCATCACGCGATTCCTCGGTTTCGTGCCCAACAATGACGAATACAAGGTCATGGGCCTCTCCGGTTTCGCCGAGGCCCCCTCGCCGAACCCGTTCCTGGAGAACATCGTGCGGCTGCACGAGGGCGGCCGGTACAGCCTCGTCATGCCGCACGACCCGGCGAACCCGCGCTGCTTCGACGACCTGTTCGTCAAGGGCTTCGGCCCGTACCAGGACACGGTCGAGTACAAGGCCAAGGTGGCCGCGGCGGCGCAGGACCTGCTCACGGCCGTCACGAGCCACCAGGTCCGCGCACTGGAGTCCAAGACGGACCTGAACCACCTGCTCTTCGAGGGCGGTCTGGCGCTGAACTGCGTCAACAACACCAAGCTGCTGGAGGGTTCGCGCTTCGAGGACATGGAGGTGAGCTTCGGCGCCAGCGACACCGGCGTGGTCATCGGCGCCGCCGTCTTCGCCTGGGCGAACCACCCGGACAACACCGCCGAGGTGAAGTACGCCGACACGGTCACCCCGTACCTCGGGCCCGAGTACGACACCGCGACCATCGAGAGCGCCCTCAACGAGTTCAGCGACCAGGTGCGCTGGACGCGCCTGACCGAGGACGAGGTCGTCGACCAGGTGGCGAAGCTGCTCACCGACAAGGTCGTCATCGGCTGGTTCCAGGGCCGGATGGAGCACGGGCCGCGGGCGCTGGGGCACCGCAGCATCCTGGCGAACCCGAAGTTCCCGGACATCAAGGACGTCATCAACACCCGGGTCAAGCACCGCGAGCCGTTCCGGCCGTTCGCACCGATCGTGCTGGAGTCCGATGCGCCGAAGATCTTCGAGATGGGCCGCAAGTCCCGTTCCCCGTACATGACGTTCGTGTTCCCGGTGCGTCCGGAGTACCACGACATCATTCCGGGTGCGACCCACGTCGACGGCACCTCCAGGGTGCAGACGATCACCGACGAGGCCGAGCCGTTCCTGTCGCGGCTCCTGCGGGAGTTCACGGCACTGACCGACGTGCCGTGCCTGATCAACACGTCGTTCAACGTGGCCGGCGAGCCGATCGTGTGTGCCCCCGTCGATGCGGTGAAGTGCTTCCTGAGCACCGAGATCGACTACCTCGTCCTCGGCAACTACCTCGTCACCAAGACCGACCAGGCTGCATGACCTCTGTGGTTCCCCACCGGGACGCCGTCGCACGGCGTCCCGGTTCCGGGCTAGGAAAAGGGAGTCGTTCTATGCGTGCCGTACATGAGACGGCCGTGGACCTCACGACAGTCGTTCCGTATCTGGAGATGCTGGCCTCGGAGTTGCGCAACTCCCGGGTGCCGCGCACCACGGCGGAGCTCAGCGCCGCCTCCGACGCGCTCACCTGCGCGGCCCTGCTGCTGCGCACCCAGCAAGCGGCGCCGGAGGGCAACACCACCGAACTCCTGCTCGAAGCCATGGCCGTGGCACGCAGTACGGTGGAATCGACGAAGTACGCGTGCCGCGCACGCGTGGGATCGCGCGCCGGGGTCGACGGCGCCCGGGCCTGAGAAGACCGGGCAGCACCGATACGGCGCTGCGAGCGAAGCGGCCGGGGTCCCGTAGGCGCGCTCCCTGGCGGGCGGCCGGCCCGTGTGCCGCGGGCCGCCCCCGCGCTCACCGGCGAGGAAGGACCTCTCCCCGACGTACACTCGGCCCATGGATCACACACGTGCCGCTGGGGAGGGTCTGCCACAGGCCACCCGTGTGCCGTGTCCGGTTCCCACGGGCCCGGCGGGCGTTCGCCCGGTGACCGCGGCGGCCGGCGAGGCCCCCTCGGTCGGCCGCGGCGCGCTGCACGGCCACGGTTAGCGATCGCCTCCGGCGCCCCGCCGCTGTGTCATCCCCGGTTCGTCCCGGCTCATCCCCGGTTCGCCCCGGCTCGTCCCCGGGTCCTCCCCGCGGCTTCGCCGGCGGGGGCTGAGCCGCCCTGCTGCCCGCGCCGCACGGACTCCTGCGACGGATTCCTGCGACCGGCTCCCGTGACGGAGTCCTGAGACGGACGCGGCCGCGGTTCGGCCCGTTCGCCCCCGTTCGCCCTGCCCCACTGCTTCACCGCAGACACCGGCGCACCGCCGGCGCTGCCGCCTGGCTTCGGCCGCACGACGGGCCCGAGCCAACTTCGAAGGGACCACCGTGAAGCTGAGCGGGTTGCTGACAGGCCACGACCATGACGTTCTCCAGGGCGACCCGGAGACGACCCGCATCACGTCGGGCATCACCTTCGACCTCGACCGGGTGTCCCAGGGGTGTCTCTTCATCGCGGTGCCCGGCCACTACGGCGGCGGTCTCGAAGCCGTGGGCCCGGCCCTGGCGCGCGGCGCGGTGGCCGTACTCGTCGGCGCCGAGGCGCGGGACCTTCCGGCTCCGGCCGGGGCGGCGGCGCCGGGTGCGTGCGTCGTGACGGTGTCCGACACCCGCAAGGCGGCCGCCGTGGTCTCCTCCCGCTACTTCGGTGAGCCCGGACGCGCGATGGACGTCGTGGCGATCACCGGCACCAACGGGAAGACCTCCATCTCGTACATGGTCGAGTCGGTGCTACGGATCTCCGAGGGCGCGAGCGTGGGGGTCATCGGGACGGCCGGCAGCCGGATCGGTGACGCACTGATCCCGATGCCGAGGTCGGCACTGACCACGCCGGAGTCACCGGACCTCCAGTACCTCTTGGGTCGTATGCGTGACGCGGGAGCCGGCAGCGCCGTGCTGGAAGCCACCTCCATGGCCCTGCTGACGCATCGGGTGGACCGGACGTTCATCGACGTCGGGGTCTTCACCAACCTGACGCAGGACCACCTGGACGATCACGGCACGATGGCGAACTACCGGGACGCCAAGCTGCGGCTGTTCGAGGGCCTGTGCCGGCACGCGGTGGTCAACGTGGACGACGCCGTCGGTGCGGGCATCCAGGCGATGATGCCGGGCGCGGTGACCACGTACGCCCTCGACTCCGCGGCGGACTACCGGGCCACCGACCTCAGGGCGGACGCCTCCGGCACCCGTTTCACCCTGCACCACGGCGGCCGCACCCATCAGGCGGCGATCACCGTTCCGGGCCGCTTCTCGGTGGCCAACGCGCTGGCGACGGTCGCGGCCTGCCACGTCCTGGGGCACGACCTGGAGGGGCTGGTCGCCGCGCTCGCCCAGATGCCGCCCGTCCCGGGCCGGTTCGAACGGTTCCAGACCCCGGGCGGGACCTCGGTGATCGTGGACTACGCCCACTCGCCGGACTCCCTGGACAAGGTCCTGAGCGCCATCCGCGGTTTCGCCCGCGGCCGCGTCATCACCGTCTTCGGCTGCGGCGGGGACCGGGACACCACCAAGCGCGCCGACATGGGGAGGATCGCCGGGAGCTACTCGGACCTGTGCGTCCTGACGTCGGACAACCCCCGCCACGAGGACCCGGAGGCGATCTTGGACCAGATCGTCCCCGGCCTCACGGCGACGGGAACCCCGTTCGAACGCTTCACCGACCGCCGTCAGGCCGTCGCCTTCGCCCTGTCGGCCGCGGGCCCGGACGACACGGTCCTGATCGCGGGCAAGGGCAGCGAGCCGCACCAGATCGTGGGCGGGGACCTCCTTCCCTTCAGCGACATGGCGACGGTGCGTGAGCTGGCCGGTCCGTAACGGCGCCCCGAGGGGCCGGGCCGGGAAACACTTCGTCCCGGACGCCCGCATATCTGTGACGGCGAAGTGAAATACCATGGCGACGCGCGGTGAGGGAATCTCACACAACAGTCCGAGTGAAATCATTCACCGCGCACCGCCGATCTCACTGTGCTACTGTCGATCTCAGTTGCAGTTGTGGTTCCCAAAAACTCCAAGTGCCTCCACCGGCTTTCGGGCCGACGGAAGCACTTTTGTATTTCCGGTCATTTCCGGACGGGTGATCATCACGGCGACACGGAGCTCGCAGAGTGCGGACTCCGGCGCACCCCGAAGGAGATTGACATGGCATCTGGCACCGTGAAGTGGTTCAACGCGGAAAAGGGCTTCGGCTTCATCGAGCAGGACGGTGGCGGCGCTGACGTCTTCGCCCACTACTCGAACATCGCCGCCCAGGGCTTCCGCGAGCTGCAGGAGGGCCAGAAGGTGAACTTCGACATCGCCCAGGGCCAGAAAGGCCCGACGGCCGAGAACATCGTTCCCGCCTAAAGCACCCCCGCAGCATGAGCTGGGGCCCCGCACCCTTCGGTGCGGGGCCCCAGCTGCTTTATGTGGACCCGCCCGCCTCCGGATGAATATTCCGTACGCGCTTTCCTCCGGAATGGACCGGCCGGGCTTCTCGCGTTTCGCTTTCCCCTGGCTGTTTCCCGCCATTCCCCAGACCGTTTCTCCTCCCGCGGAAATTCCTCGCATACCTGTCGCATCGCGGGTGAGAGGGCCCTGGCCGCGGCCCGCCCGCTTGCTGGTCTGCCCGCCCCAACAGCCGGTACTCCTCCCGTCGTTCGCGTCAGCCCAGTAGCCTGATGGAACCGGAGTCCGTGCGACATGGGGGTGGGGAGTGCAGGCGCCTACGACGGTCGTGCAGCTCGTCCTGCTCGTCCTTCTGGTGCTGCCCGGGGTCACCTACCAGTTCGTCCGGGAGCGCCGCCGTGGGCCGGTGCCCGGTGAGCGTGATCTGGGTGAGCGGGTGCTGCGGGCGATCGTCGCGTCGATCGCGCTGGACGCCCTGTACGCCGTGGTGGCGGGGCCGGCGCTGGTTCGCCTGGTTCGAGGCACCGGCGGCGGCTGGGACGGCTTCGTGGAGCGGCCCCGCGTGGTCGGCTTCGTCGCCTTGGTGCTGTTCCTCGTCGTGCCGGCCGTGGCGGCGGTCACCGTTTCCCTGGTGGATCGGCAGCGGCGCAAGGCTCGGTTCCTGCGCACGCCCAGCGCCTGGGACCACGCGTTCCGCGACCGCGAACCGTGCTTCGTGCGCGTGCGGCTCAAGGACGGCAACTGGGCGGGCGGCTGGTACGGCGACCGGTCGTACGCCTCCTCGTACCCCCACCCGGCCGAGCTGTACCTCGAGTCGGCGCGCGTGATGGGCGCCGACGGGTCGTTCGGCGTGCGCGTGCAGGGGACGGCGGGCCTGCGGCTGCGGGCGGAAGACTTCGACGTACTGGAGTTCGTCGAAGCCGGATCACCGGCGGCCGTGCCGGAGGAGGAGTGATGATGGCGCACGAACCCGAGCTCTCGCCCGAAGAGGTGGCGCTGCTCCAGGAGGCCGCGGAACGCGGCTACACCCCCAAAGCCACCGTCGCCGAGCCGGACGAGGCACCCGGCGGCCGGGCCGGCACCTCGAACGGCAACGGGGACTGACGCGTGAGCGGCAGGCCCGCGAGCGGACCGGCCGAGCGGTTCTCCGAGGCGTTTCGCGTAGCCCGGCACAGCGCGGACCCCGTGTCGGTCGAGAAGGCGATCGACCTCGGCCGTGCCGTGCTGGCCGCCGAGGACGTGGGCGAGCGCGGCGAGGTCCTCTCCCATCTCGGGGGCCTGCTGCAGATCCGCTACCACCAGACCGGCGACTTCGCGCTCCTGCAGGAAGCCGTCAAGCACGTCACGGAGGCTTACGTCCGGGCGTACGACAGCCCAGAGGAATCGGCCCGCCGCGCCAACAACCTCGGCATGCTGCTGCACACCGCGTACCTGCAGAACCGGGACCACGAAACCCTGGCCGACGCGCTGTACTGGAGCCGGACGGCCGTCGAGGAGGAACCGTCCACGGACAAGGCGTTCTACCTGGGCAACCTCGTGGTCGCGCTGCGGACGGCTTTCGCCGTGGACCGGGAGCTCGGTCCCCTGGCGGAAGCCATCGAGCACGCGCGGGCCGCCGTCGCGTGCTCCCCCGACGACGAAATCGCCGCGACGAGCCTGCACTTCCTCGCCGTCGTCCTGCGCGACTGGATCCATGACACCGGTGAGACGGATGTCATGGAAGAAGCCGTCGATGCCGCACGGCGAGCGGTGGAACTCACGCCGGCCGGGTCGTCGGACGTGCTCGACCGGTTGAAGAACCTCGCGTACCTGCTCGACGACCACTACCAGGCCCGCGGAGCGCGGGACGATCTGGCCGAACTGCTCCGGGTCCGGCAGACGCTGGTGGCCCACACCCCGGTCACCGATCCGCGGCACACGCAGAACAGCATCGAGCTGACGACCACGGAACGAGACTGGGCCGCGCTCACCGGCGAGCTCCCGCGATGGACCCCCGGCTTGGAACGCGCCGACGCCGAAGCCGAAATGTGCGGCCGGTACGCCGCCAAGTTCCTGCGGACCCGGGACGCGGCCCTGCTCCAGCGGGCGATCGAGCACGGGCGCTCCGTGGCGGCGGCGACCCCAGCCGGGCACCCCAACCGTGGCGTGCGGCTGGACCACTTCGCCACGGCGCTGGCCACCCACGGTGAGGAGTTCGGGGACCACGCCGCGCTCGCGGAGGCCGTCGCCATCGAGCGGGAGGCGATCGCGTGCACGTCGGCGGGCCATCCCCGACGGGTCCAGTTCCTGGGCAACCTCGCCGTCAACCTGTACGCGTTGTTCCGCGCGACCGGAGAGCTGGCCCACGTCATGGACGCGATCGACGTCGCTCGCCGTACGGCCCACGCCACCGTCGGGCAGGGTGAGCACCCCCGTTCGCTCGGGATCCTCGCCGTCATGCTGCACAGCCGGTTCCTGGTGACCGGTGAGGTGCAGGTGCTGTCGGAGGCGGTCGACCACGCGCGGGAGTCGGTCCGCCTCGGCGCGAACCTGGTCGTCGGGCAGGCCCAGCGGCTCTCCAACCTCGGCACCATGCTGTCCGACTGGTTCACCGTGACCGGCAAGGCGAGCGTGCTCGACGAGGCGATCGCCGCGCAGCGCGCGGCCGCGGACGTGACGGCGGACGACGACCCGAACCGAGCGGGGCGGCTGGCCAATCTCGGCGGTGTGCTGGGGATGGCGTATGAAAAGTTCGGCGACCGGAAGGCGTTGTGGGACGCGATCGCCGCGCGTCGCGCGTCCGTGGCAGCGACTCCGGAGGACAGCCCGCACTGGCCCCAGTACGCCGTGAGCCTGGCCGGCGCGCTCGGCGACTGGTGCACGAACCCCGTCGCACCCGCCGGCGCGCGACGCGAGCCGCCGGATCCGCAGGTCATCGCCGAGGCGGTCGCCCTGGCCCGGAGTGCGGCGCGCAGGCCCGAGCAGGAGGCCTATTCCAGGGCGGGTTTCCTGACCGGCGTCGCCGACGTCCTCGCGCTCGCCTTCCGGCACCTCGGCGACGGCGACGCGCTGACGGAGGCGCTCGACCACTACCGGGAGGCGGCGGCGTCCGCCGGATCGCCGGCGGAGAGCCGGGCGGAAGGGGCGGACCGGTGGGGTCGTCTGGCCGCCGAGGCCGGGCGGTTCGACGTGGCCGCCGAGGCCTACGCCGTCGCGGTCCGGCTGCTGCCCCGGCTCGCCGGGCGCCGCCTGGGCCGCGAGGACGCCCAGTACTGGCTCGGGCGGTACGCCGGGGTCGCCGCCGACGCGGCCGCGTGCGCGCTGGCCGTCGGTGACGAGGTGAGCGCGGTGACGCTGCTCGAATCCGGACGCTGCGTACTCGCCGCCCAGGCACTCGACAGCCGCGGCGACCTGTCCGACCTGCGCGCGCGGGCACCTGAGCTTGCCGACTGCTTCGAGGCTCTCACCAGGGAGTTCGAAACCGACACCCCCAGAGACCGCGTGGCCCTCGCCGACGAGCTCGACGCGGTGATCGACCGGATCCGCGCGCTGCCCGGGATGGAGCGGTTCCTGCGGCCCCCGCTGCTCACCGACCTCACCGCGCAGGCGCACGAGGGCCCGATCGTGTACGTCAACGTCAGCCGGCACCGGTGTGACGCGCTGATCGTCACGCCGGACGGGGTCCGGTCACGGGCGCTCGACGGGCTGAGCGAAGAGGCCGTGAGTCACCGCGTACACGCGCTGCACACCGCGTTCACCGAGGGGCGGCTGGTCGCCGAGCGGACGATCCACGACACGCTCGCATGGCTGTGGGACACCGTCGCGGGCCCCGTGCTCGGCGAACTGGGGCTGACGGCGGAACCGGCCGCGGACGGTCCGTGGCCCAGGATCTGGTGGGCCCCGGTCGGGCCGCTCAGCCTGCTCCCCCTGCACGCGGCGGGCCACCACCGCGACGGCGGACCTGCGCTCCTCGACCGCGTCGTCTCCTCGACGACCCCGACGATCCGCGCTCTGGCCCACGCCCGCGCGAGCCGCCGCGACGACCGGAGCGAGCCGCGGCTTCTGGTGGTCGCGATGCCGCACACTCCGGACGCCCCGGACCTGCCCGGCGCACAGGCGGAAGCCGACCACCTGGCCGCTCTCATACCCGGCGCCACGGTCCTGGTCGGCGCGGAGGCGACTCGTGACGCCGTTCTCGACGCCTTGCCGGCCAGTGGCTGGGCGCACTTCGCCTGCCACGGGTACAGCGACCCGGACAACCCTTCGGACAGCCACCTCGCGCTGCACGACCACGACCGCGCGCCGTTTCGGGTGCTGGACCTTTCTCGGCTGCGCCTGCGGAACGCGGAGTTCGCGTTCTTGTCGGCCTGCGACACGGCCCGCACCACCGCGCGCCTGTCCGACGAGGCGATCCACCCGTTGGCGGCGTTTCAGATAGCCGGGTTCTCCCAGGTGATCGGCACGCTCTGGCGCATCGACGATGTCGTGGCACCAGCCTTCAGTCAGCAGATCTACGACGAGTTGACGGCGGACCGATCCGGCGCGTTGTGCGCGTCGGCGGCGGTCCATCGCACGGTCAGGAAGCTCAGGACGAAGTACCCGAACCTGCCGTCGGTATGGGCCGCCCACGTCCACGCGGGCGCCTGATGCCGCGCACGCCGTCGTACCGAAGCTTGATCCGCAGCCGCCTCGACCAGCTGCGTCGGGGAGTCGTCGTGCGGTTACTACAGGCACCGGCGGGGCACGAAAGGCGATCATGGAAACCCTGACGCTGCCATGTTCAGGCGGCTGATGGACGGGCCCGTGCTCCCGCGCGGGACGGAAGCGACGGGGCCCCATCTGGTGTTCCGGGGAGCAGTCCCCAAGGCTATTCGTCGTCCTCGTCCTCGGGTTCGGATTCCCTTACGAACCAGAGGTCGAGGGTGTACTGCTCAGCCGTGGAGCACTGTTTCCATGCTGCTCCGATCCGGTCCGCGCCCCATTGCTCATCGACAGCGCGCTGAAGGCACGCGTCGTAGTAGGCGGCCGTGGCGTCCCGGCCACTCCATGCCGCGTGCCCGTCGTAGACACCGGGCCGAGGCAGATCCATCATGCCCGCCGGCCCGAAGGTGAGCTGGTTGACGACGAGTTGGCCCGTCTCTGATTCCAGAGAGACAGGGACCGTGCCCTCAGCGTCTTCCGGGGGCTTCTGAGGGGTGTCCCAGACCCTGATGGTGACTTGTACTTCGATGTCGGGCTGAAGGCTGTGCAGGTAGAGGTGATACCCGTTTCCGGCGACTACCTGAGTCCTTGACTGTTGCAGCGCCTCCTCGTCGCCGAGGTAGGCGTCAGAGTCGTAGACCTCCACGACCCTGCGGTCCGGTCGGGCGGTGGTGCTGTACTCGGTGATTGGAAGCGAAGGGGTACTCGTCACACCGGAGTCTCGTCCCCTTGTGATCACCCCACACATCGTTGCATGTAGCGATGGCCTTTTCCCGATTCTTCTCCTGCTTGTCCTTGTCGATGAGGCGGTGGAGGGGCTCGGTGGCTCCGGGCTCGGGACGTTAAGGCCTCTCATGGCAGGCAGTGCGGGTCCGGTCGATGGGACGTTCAGCGGAGGATTCGGCCGAGATGGGGCCGAGTTCGCGCCAACTGTGGGCGGTAGGTGCCGGGACGGCTCGGTCGGCGCGGGGTGGGATGGGGCTCGCCCTTCCTGAGCTCGGGCTGCGGCGCCAAGGCCGGACGGCTGCGCAGCCTGGTCGCTGACGGAGCGTCAACTGCGTTGCGTAGTCGTGCATTGACGCACAGGCAATGTGACATGGCAGTGAGCCCATGGCATGCTTCCGCCTTGTTACCCGCGAGTACTACACCGGGTAACACCGGCTGACCCCCCTCTCACCATCGCCGGAGGACCACTGTGCGTGCCTTCACCAGGACTTTCCTGGCCCCTGTCACTCTGACCGCGTTAGCCCTCGCTGCCAGCGGATGCTCTTCGCCTTCCAGCGCGGCCGGTTCTGCCGCCGCTTCCCCTTCCGCCGCCCGCGCGTCCGCCTCTGACGGCTCCCAGCAGCTCGACGTCGCCGCGGCGCCCGCCGGTGCGGCCACCCCTGCGGCCGTGACGCGGCCGGGCGCGGGCGGCTCAACGGCGAGCAAGACCTCACTCAAGGTCGCCTCGTTCGACAAGGGCACCGGACGGGCCGTCATATCCCAGGCGCAGAAGAGCTCCCCTAGCGTTAGCGCCGCTCCCGGTGCCAAGCCTTCCGCCTCCGCTTCAGCCCCTGGCACTGGCTCTGCCCCCGCCCCCGTCAAGGCGGGCGACATCATCGCCAGCGCCCCGGTGCCCGGCGCCCCCGACGGCGTGCTCGCCGAGGTCACCAAGGTCGGCGCCCAGACCGCTCAGGGCACCGAGGTCGAGACGAAGCCGTCCGACCTCGGCGCGCTCCTCGCCGACGACAAGGCCGAGGGACAGGTCCCCGTCGACCCGTCGACCGTAGGCGTCGAACCCCTCCTCCAGGGCGTGAAGGTCTCCTGGGCCAAGACCGGCGGCGCCAGCTTCGGGCCCAACGGCGCCAAGCTGCCCCTCGGCAGCCTGCGCCTCGACGTCGGCACGGCAATCGCCACCGCCGAGGACGCCCCCGCCTCAGCGGCCGCCTCGGTCTCCGGATTCGTCCAGCTCGCGCCCGAGGTGGAGTTCGCGTACGACGGCAGCGCACACCGGCACCACCTCGGCATGTCCGGCGCCTGGCAGGCCCAGTGGCAGCTCAAGGGCCGGGCGGCCGGCGGAGTCAAGCACCGCATCCCGTTCGCCAAGCTGCACGCCGACCCCGTGATCCAGGTCGGCTACGTGCCCGTCGTCGTCAACCTGGACCTGACCTGCTACCTCCAGGTGGAGGCGGACGGCCGCATCACCCTGGACGTCGAGCAGAACGTCAGCGGTGACTTCCGGGTCGGCGCCGACTACGCGAAGGGCAAGGGCTGGACCCCGGCCAGCAGCTCGAACGTCAAGAGCTCACCGGTCAAGGCGTCGGTCACGGCCGCGGGCACCGCGAAGACCACCCTGGGCGCGGAGGCGTCCGTCGGCCTGTACGGGGTGGTCGGGCTCGCCGCCGACTTCGCCCCGTACCTGCGCGGCGAGGCCACCGCCACCGCGGCGGCGGCCACGAACGGCGCCGCCTCGGCCGTCGCGACCTGGGGCCTCTACGGCGGCTTCGACCTGAACGGCCACCTCCAGTTGCAGCTGTCCATCTTCGGAACTCCGCTGCTGGAGCACCGCATTCCGCTGGGCAGCCTCTCGCGCGAGTGGCCGCTCACCAGCGGCGGCGCAGGCGCCTCGGCCTCGCCCAGCCGGCCCGCCGCCTGATCGCTCCGCCGGACCGGCACACAGGTGCCGTTACGCCGACCAGCCCCCGGTGGCCTTCGCCGCCCGGGGCTGGTCGGCGTATCGGGTTCTCCATCAGGGGCGCCCCTGCGGGTCGGGGCCGAGCAGGACGGCGAGCAGGCGTGCGGTCGTGTCGCGCGCATCCGCGCTCTCGCCGGGCGCGCGCGTCATCAGCAGGTGGTGGACGGTGCCGACGAGGGCGAGGGCGATCGTGGCGACGTCGGCCCCCGGGTCCACCCGCCCGCAGTCCTGCTCCGCCCGGAGGTAGGCGGTCAGGGAGTGCTGGATCGCGTCGAACGCCGGCGCGCCGGACCGGAAGCCCTCCCGCGTGTGCTGGGCGGCCGCCGGGCGGGTCATGGCCAGTCCGACCACCGCGGGGTGCAGGGATTCCAGCAGGGCGAGCGCGATCTCTTGGAGGTTGCCCTCGACGCTGCCCTGGCCCACTCGGGCAACCAGCCCTTCCGCGTGGTGGGCGCTGCGGGCGAAGCGGTCCAGGACGAGTTCGGCGATGAACTCGTCCAGGCCGGTGAAGTGCGCGTGCAGGACCCCCTTGCCGCAGTCGGCTTCCGTCGTGACGGCACGGCTGGTCAGGGCCGCGGCGCCGTCCCGCGCGACCACCCGCTCCGCGGCTGCGAACAGCCGCTCCCGCAGGTCCGGAATCGCCACTCCCCGAGGTGACACAACAACCCCTTCCACCAAGCCTGTTGCACGTATGGGCAAGTGCCCATACTGTTTGGGCACTTGCCCATACTAGGGGGCGGGGCGCTTGGCGTCCCCGCCGGGACGGATGCGCCGCATGGACCAGTTCGCCACCACTGCCACCACCTCCACCACCGCCGCCACCGCCAACACCGCGCAGGCGCAAGCCTGGAACGGCTACGAGGGTGCGCAGTGGGCCCGCAGCCAGGACCGCTGGGACGCCATCAACGACGGCTTCAACCAGAGCCTGCTCGACGCCGCCGACATCAGCGCCGGCGACCACGTGCTGGACATCGGCTGCGGAGCCGGCCGCACCACCCGCCTGGCCGCCCGGCGGGCGAGCGAAGGCCGGGCCGTGGGTCTGGACCTGTCCGGTCCCATGCTGGAGCGGGCCCGGGCGAGCGCCACACACGAGGGGGTGCGCAATGTGTCCTTCACCCAGGGCGACGCCCAGGTCCACCCGTTCGAGCCCGGCTCCTTCGACGCGGCCATCAGCCGCTACGGCATGACCTTCTTCGGCGACCCGGTCGCCGCCTTCACCAACATCCGCGGCGCCCTGCGTCCCGGCGGCAGGCTGGCCTTCATCTGCGCGGCGGAAGCCGAGTCCAACGAGTGGCTGCGGGCACTGGCCTCGCTGGGCGACATCCTGCCGCTGGGAGGCTTCGGCGCGCCCGGCGCTCCGGGGATGTTCTCGCTCACCGACCCCGACCACACCCTCGCCCTCCTGGCCGCGGCCGGCTTCGAAGGGGCCCGCGCGCAGCGCGTGGAAGCCGCCGGGAACTGGGGCAGGGACGCCGAGGACGCGGCGGGTTTCCTGCTCGACTCGGGCCCCGGGCGCCACCTGCTCAGCCAGGTCACGCCCGAGGTGCAGGAGCGCGCCCGCGGGGCGCTGATCGAGGCCCTGCGCCCGTACGAGGACGCCGGCGCGCTTTGGCTGCGCAGCAGTTCCTGGCTGGTCACGGCCGTACGGGAGCGGCCCGCCCACGACTGAGGCCCCGGGTGCGGGCCTCAGTGGTCGGGGTCGGGCATGTGGACCGGCATCACCCCGAGGACGAGGTTCTCCATGGCCTCGGGCATACGGCCGAACCGGGCCAGCCAGTTGTCCACGACATACAGTTCGCCCTGCTCGTCCAGTCCGAGGAACGCGTGACCGTGGTCGAGTTCGCCCACGGGGAAGAGGCAGCGGCTGATCTCCTCGCCCCACTCGCCGAAGCGGTCGTCCTCGCCCAGCGCATGCAGGGGATGGAGGGAGAACGCCTCCCGTGCTCTGGTGATCCCGGGACCACCGCCGGCCACCGTCAGGCCGCCGAACTCGCGCAGAAAGCCCTCGGCGGCAGCGTGCACACGAAAGCCGTCCGCTTCCAGCTGCTCTCGCCACACGGTCGTGTCGACGCTTCGCCCGGGATACCAGCCCGCACCACGCAGCACTGTTTCCGCCTCAGCCGACCAGACGTGCGCCTCCTTACCCTGAGCTGCCTGCCGGTCATGGATCAGATCGGCTGCGAAGGCGACCGCCTCGACGGGATCGGCCGTCTCGAAGCCGACACGGTCTCCCCCACTCGTACGGCCTACGACCTCATACGCATCCGGGCGGGCAAACATCGCTGGAAGCGGCCCATGGCCCTGCTCCTCCCAGCTGTCGGAAGCCGACAGGCTGAGCTGTCGCATCGAGATCCACGGATACATCGCACTCAGCAACGGCTCGCGCCTGGCTGCCTGGAGCAGGCACCACAGGGACGGCGCGGACTGCTCCTCCTCAGCCGATCGAGGACGATTCGTCTCCAGGAGCTCCGCCCAGGCCTCCTCGGGGCTGCGCTGCGCGCCTTCAGATCCCATGTCCCCCACCATGTGGCACGGTCACCGAGCCCGTCAACGACGAAAGTCTCCGGGCCCATTTCTCCTGATCAGCGGCGCCGGTTGGGCTTTCCGCTGAGGGAGCGCAGCGTCCTTGGTCGGGACCGCGCATTGCGCAGAAGGGCGTTGGCCGATTGGACTGCCCAGGTCAAGTCGCCGGGGTCGGCCCCGAAGGCCCCGGCCTCGTACTGAAGGAAGCGGATGCCATCCATGCTCGACGGCTGTACGCCCTGGCCGGAGGAGTTCGTCGACCGCTACTGGGCAGCCGGGCACTGGCGTGGCAACACGTTGGACAACCTGCTGCGCGGCTGGGCCCTGCAGTACGGGCCGCGGACCGCGCTGGTGCACGGTGCCACCCGCCTCACGTACGCGCAGCTGAACCGGCGCGTGGACCGCATGGCGGCCGGATTCCGGCTGCGCGGCCTGCGGGCCGGGCAACGGGTCGTCGTTCAGCTCCCGAACGTGCCCGAGTTCGTCATCACCGTCTTCGCGCTGATGCGCGCCGGCGCGGTGCCGGTGCTCTGCCCGCTTTCGTCCCGCGGGTCCGAGGTGCCGCGCCTCGTACAGGTCACCCAGGCCGTCGGCTACGTGGGGCCCTCGACGTACCAGGGCTTCGACCACACGGCGATGGCCGCGGACATCGCGGCCCGAGGGCCGTTCCTGCGGCGGGTGTTCACCTGGGAGGCCCCGGGCGAGGAGACCCCGTATGGCGGTCTGACGACCGACCCGTCGGGCTGCCAGTACAGCCCGCTGGGCTCCATCGACGCCCCGCCCGAGCCGGCGCTCGCGCAGAGCGCCGACGAGGTCGCGTTCTTCCTCCGCTCGGAAGCTACGAACGCTACGGACGCTAGGGCTGCTGCGGCCGGGACGCCTCTGCTTGTTCCGCGCACCCACAACGACTACACCTACCAGGCGCGGGCTGCCGCCGAGTTGGTGTCGCTCACCGAGGACGACGTGTACCTCGCCGCGCTGCCCGCCGACGGCGCGTTCGCCTTCGGCGGCCCCGGCATCGTCGGCACCCTCTCCGTCGGCGGCTGCGTGGTCCTGGTCGAAGGCCCCGACCCCGCCGTATGCCTTCCGGTCATCGAGAGGGAGCGGGTCACCGTCACCACCGTGGGACCCGCCGTCGCCCGGCGCTGGCTCGACGCACGGCCCGCCGTCCGGGCCGACCTGAGCAGTCTGCGCCTCGTACAGGTCAGCGGCGAGGCGCCCCTGCCGCGGGCGACCGCCGAACGGATCGGCCCCGCATGGGGCTGTCGCCTCCAGCAGGTGTTCGGCATGGCCGAGGGCTTTCTCACCCTCACCCGGCCCGGCGATCCGGCCGAGGCCGTCCTCACGACGCAGGGCCGCCCGCTCTCGCCCGACGACGAGGTCCGCGTGGTCGGCGCCGACGGCCGGGACGTGCCGGACGGGGAGCCGGGCGAACTCCTCGTCCGCGGTCCGTACACCCTGCGCGGCTACTACCGGGCGCCCGACCACAACGCACGCTCCTTCACCGGCGACGGCTACTTCCACACCGGGGTCCTCGCGCGGCGCGCGGCGGACGGCGGCCTGGTGGTGACCGGCCACCTCGCCGACGACAGGGTCCGGTGAGTCACAGCCCCTCGGTGACCCCGATGCGGGGTCCGCTGGAGCGGGGACCCGCTCAGCGGGCCCGGTCGTAGACGAGGGCCAACGTGCCGTGCTCGCCCGCGCGCTGACTGACGAGTTCCCACTGGTCCGCCGGGAGGCCGTCGTCGAAGAGGCGCGGCCCGCCGCCGAGGAAGACCGGGAAGACGGTGAGCGCCAGCCGGTCCACCTTGCCCGCGGCCAGGAGCGCCTTGATGACGCTCGCGCTGGAGAGCACGAGGATGTCGCCGCCTTCGGCGGCCTTGAGGTCCGCGACCACCTCGGCGGTCGGCTTGTCGACGATCGTCGTCCGCTCCCACGGCGCGTCAGCGAGGGTCGAGGAGAGCACCACCTTTTCCGTGTCGACGAGCCACTTCGCGAAGCCCTCGTCACGCGGGTCGGCCCCCTCCATGCCGATGACGGTGGGCCAGAAGCCCAGGAACCCCTCGGCGTTGACCCGGCCGAGCAGAGCGGTCGTCGCCGGTGCCCAGAGGGCGGCCAGGTGGTCGCGGGCGACGTCGGTGTGGGCGTACGGCATCACCCAGCGCATGTCCTGGGGGTTGTCCGGGGCGGCGTAGCGGCCGTCGAGGGAGAGGCTCATGTTGACGACGACCCTGCGGCCGGCGGTCTGCTCTGTCACTTCGTGCTCCTCGTGTCGATGCCGTGCGGGTCCGCCGCGATGACCGCCGCGAGCGTGTCGAGGCTCTGGCCGAAGCCGATCTCGATGCCTGCGATGAAGTCCGCGGAGTCGACGGTGCTGTCGGTGATCCGGAAGTGGACGTCGAGGTCCGTGCCGGCGTCGCCCTCGGTGGGCCGCAGGTCGTACTCGACGTGGGCGGTGAAGGCGGGGCCGCCGCCGGGAAGCAGCGGGGAAAGCCGGTAGGCCAGGCGCTCACCGGGGCGTACGTCCTCGACCACGCCCTCCGCGCGCCCTGCGACCAGGTCGGAGCCGTCGGCGTCCTCGGCGTCGCGGTACTCCTGCACGATCCGCCCGCCCACGCGCGCCTCGAAGACGAGCTCGCTGACGCGGAGGTCGTCGGGCGTCCACCACCGGGCGAGCAGCGCGGCCTCGCTCAAGTGGCGCCAGACCAGCTCGGGGCTCCCCACCAAAGACCGCCGGAACCTGAACGAACGGCCGTCGGCCCACCCCGGCTGCTGCGCGGCGAGCCGCTCCGCGTCGAGGCTGAGCGCGTGGCGTGCGTAGGTCGCGAGCGGGCCACCGCCCTCGGGGCCCTGCTCCGCTGTGTCCGCGAGCCGGGTGAGCGCGGCCGCGAGGTCGCGCAGGGGCCCGGGGCGGAGCGCGTAGACGCGGCGCTGTCCGGTGCGCTCGGAGGTGACGACGCCGGCGCGCTCAAGGGTCTGCAGGTGCTTGGTCGTCTGCGGCTGGCGCGCCTCGGCGAGCTGGGCGAGGACGCCGACCGAGCGGGGGCGCTCGGCCAGCAGGCTCACGAGCCGCCAGCGGGCCGGGTCGGCCAGTGCGGTGAGGAGTGCGTCCATGACGGCAAGTATTCACGACAACGAATATTCGCGTCAAGGAATAGTCGCGCGCCGCGGACGGAAGAGCAGCTGAAGGCCGGGGCCCCTATCCGTGCGTCGAACGGTAGGTAGCCGTTCCGCCGGTATCCGCGACGATCGTGGGGCAGACCGCGCAGGCGGCCGCGCCGCGTTGCGCGAACCACCGGCACGTACGCCGGATGCCGCAGGTGGGCAGCGGCGCGTCTGCCCGCAGCGCGCCTGCGCTCGGGCTCGGGGGCTCGTCGTCAAGGACGTGGTCGATCACCCCGCAGTCCGTCCCGGTCCATTGCGGGCAGGCACCTTCGGAGCAGGGGCCGGTGAAGCGGTACCGGCCCTCAGGACGGCCGGTCGCCTCCAGCCGGTCGGCGAAGGCGGCGTCGACGAGCACGGGCATGGGCAGGTACGCGAGCCGGCCCGATCCGGTCATGGCACCCAGCAGGGACGCGCCCTCGTGACAGGCGACGCTCGGGCACGCGCGCGGCTGCCCGAGCGGCCCCTCTTCCTGGCCGGCGGTCACCGTACTCACCGCTGCAGCCCGACCTCCGCGGCGGCGAACTCCTGCAGTTGCTGGACCACGCCCTCCTTCGGGATGCCGTGCCACCAGACCTTCGGGTCCAGCCGCACCCCGACCGCCTCGCGCGGCGCGAGGTCGCCCAGGGCGAGCGCGCCGGCCTGGGCGATGGCGAGACTGACGCGGGCCTGCTGTTCTTCCGTCAGCTCCACACCGGTGACGACGAACTTGAACTCGTTCTTGCTGTTCTGCATGGCATGCCCTCCGGAAGGGTCGGCGCCCTCAGCGCCGGCGAGGTCGGGATGCCCGGTCCTGGCGGGCGATCCCCCACGCGACGCTAGAAGGGGCAGCGCGCGGCCGCGATTCCCCCGACCCGAACGGGTGGCAGCGACTCCCCCTGCGGGCCACTCCCCCGGCGGGTCACTCCCCCTGCGCGCCCTTCGCGGCCTTGAGCTTGCGCCACACCGCGCCCAGGGCCTCCAGGTCCTGCGCGTCGAGCAGGTCCGTGAAGACCGGCGCCAGGGCCTCGCGCCGGGTGGCGTCCGCCGCGGCGAACACCGTGCGCCCGGCCTCCGTGAGCGAGACCTCCACGGAGCGCGCGTCACGCGCCGACGGCGTACGGGTCACCAGGCCCCGGCCCTGGAGGGCGTCCACGACCCGGGAGACCTGGCTGCGACTGAGCAGGGTGCTGTTGCCGAGTACGGAGGCGGGTACGGGCTCGGGGCTGGAGGCCAGCCACAGCATGACCTCGAACCACGACACGGGCAGGTCGTGGGCCTTCACGAGGGCCTTGTCGACGCGGTCCGTCATGGTCGTACCGGCCCAGACGAGCCCGTAGAACGCGTAGTCGGCGGCCGGCATCTCGGCCTCGGTGAGCTTCTTCGGCATGTCAGGCAGTCTACGGGTTGCGTGTGCGCACACATAAATTTATAGTGTGTGTGCACGCACATAAATCCGACCGATTGTGAGAGGTCCCCCATGACCACGTCCTCCTCCCCCGCCACCACCCCCGGCATCACCCCCGACGCCCCGCTGCGTACCGTCCTGATCACCGGCACCTCCTCCGGCATCGGGTTGGCCGCCGCCATCGCCGCCGCACGGGCGGGATGGCGCACGGTGGCCACCCTGCGGGACACCGGCCGGGCCGACGCCCTGCGCAAGGCGGCCGCCGAGGCGGGCGTCGAGATCGACATCCGCCGCCTCGACGTGGTCGACGAGGCGTCCGTCGCCGCCGCCGTGGACGGCGTGATCGCCGACTACGGCCGCCTGGACGCCGTCGTGAACAACGCCGGCGCCGGACACCTCGGCACACTCGAACTCGAATCCGTCGCCGACGTCCGCCAGGTCATGGAGGTCAACTTCTTCGGCGTGCTGAACGTCTCCAAGGCCGCGCTCCCCCACCTGCGCGCCACCGGAGGCCGCCTGATCACCGTCACCAGTGTCGGCGGGGTCATCGGCCAGCCCTTCAACGAGGCATACTGCGCCGCCAAGTTCGCGGTGGAGGGGTACATGGAGAGCCTGGCGCCCGTCGCGCGCGCCGTCGGTGTGAGCGTGTCCGTCGTCGAACCGGGCGCGGTGGCGACCGAGTTCGTCAACAACATCGGGCTCGACCTCGACGCCCGGATCGCGGCGGCCGGACCGTACGCCGACAGCCTGCGGCACTACATCGACCGTACGGTGGCCCAGTTCGCCGGTGACGCCGCCCAGACCCCGGCCGGCGCGGCCGAGACCGTCATGGAGGCCCTGACCGCCGAGCGCCCCGCCTTCCGCCTCCAGACCTCGCAGTGGGCCCGCGACTTCACCGCGACCAAGCTGGCCGACGGGGACGGCGCGGCGGTGCTCGGCATGACGGGAACCTGGGTCGCCTGACACCGCCCCCAGGCTCCCGCGCCACCGGCGTCACCCCGACTCCCCGCCACGCCCACCTGCGGGTGAAGCGCCGTCAACAGCGCGACGGCGGCCCCGGGAGCCCCGGGACACTAAGGCGCGGTACGGGCAGCCGTACCCCTGGGCGTGGGGAGCGGACACATGGCGAACGGCACGGTCCTACTGGCACTGCGCGAGAACCCGATGGGCGGTGGCGTCAGCGCCGAGCAACTGGGGCGCATCGGCAAGGACTTGGAGAACCAGGGCTTGGAGCTGCGCTGGGCGCCCAGTGCGCGCGACGCGCAGGCCGCCCTCCGGACCGAGGCCGGGCTCGCGGCGGCCGTGGTCGCCTGGGACCTGCCGCGTACGACGGGGGGCGCGGTCGAGGAGGGCGGCGGCGGGGAGGTCCTGCGGGACATTGAGCGCCGGTTCAAGGACCTCCCGGTCTTCCTCGTGATGGCGGACGACACCGACCAGGACCTGGAGCGGCTGCCGCTGTGGGTCTCGGAGACGGTGGTCGGCTACATCTGGCCGCTGGAGGACACCCCGTCCTTCATCGCGGGCCGGGTCGCGGCCGCGGCCCGCGGCTACCACCGGGACCTCCTGCCGCCGTTCTTCAAGGCGCTGCGCCGGTTCGACGACGCCCACGAGTACTCCTGGCACACCCCCGCCCACTCCGGAGGGGTCGCCTTCCTCAAATCCCCGGCCGGGCGGGCGTTCTTCGACTACTACGGGGAGCGGCTGTTCCGCACCGACCTGTCCATCTCGGTCGGGGAGCTCGGTTCCCTCTTCGAACACAACGGTCCGATCGGCGAGGCCGAGCGCAACGCCGCCCGGGTCTTCGGCGCCGACCGCACGTATTTCGTCCTGCACGGCGATTCGACCGCGGACCGGATGGTCGGCCACTACAGCGTGACGACCGACGAGATCGCGCTCGTGGACCGCAACTGCCACAAGTCGGTGCTGCACGGGCTGGTGATCTCCGGGGCGCGCCCGGTCTACCTGGTGCCGACCCGCAACGGCTACGGGCTCGCCGGCCCCCTGCCGCCCGCCGAGACCGACCCGGCGGCGGTGGCCGCGCGGATCGCCGCGAACCCGCTCACGGCGGGCGCCCTCTCCCCCGCGGCCCAGTACGCGGTGGTGACCAACTCCACCTACGACGGCCTGTGTTACGACACCGTAGCGGCGGCCCGGGCCTTCGCGCCGAGCACGCCGCGCCTGCACTTCGACGAAGCCTGGTTCGCGTACGCCCGCTTCCACCCGCTCTACGCGGGCCGCTACGGCATGGCCGTCGGACCGGACACCTTCCCGGACGCCCTTCCGGACACGGACACCGACACGGGCGCGGGCGCGGGCCCGGGACCGGGGCGGCCCACGATCTTCGCGACGCAGTCCACGCACAAGCTGCTGGCCGCGCTCTCGCAGTGTGCGATGGTCCACATCAGGTCCGCACCGCGCGCCCCGGTCGAACACGAGCGGTTCAACGAGGCGTTCATGATGCACGGCACCACCTCGCCGCTGTATCCGGCGATCGCCTCCCTGGACGTGGCGACCGCCATGATGGACGGCCCGCAGGGCCAGTGGCTGATCGACGAGGCGGTCACCGAGGCGATCCGGTTCCGTCAGGCCGTGGTGCGCACCGGACGCCGCGTCGCCGCCGCCGGGGACCGGCCGGGCTGGTTCTTCGGGGTGTGGCAGCCCGAGTCGGTCACCGATCCGGCGACCGGGGCGCGCGTCGCGTTCGCGGACGCGCCGCCGTCCCTGCTGAGCCGCGAGCCGTCGTGCTGGCATCTGGAGCCGGGCGCCGACTGGCACGGCTTCGCCGGGCTGAGCGAGGGCTACTGCCTGCTCGACCCGGTCAAGGTCACGCTCACCTGCCCCGGGGTGACGGCCACCGGGGAGACCGGCGACTGGGGCATCCCCGCACGGATCCTCACCGCCTACCTGGCGGCGCGCGGGATCGTCGTGGAGAAGACCGACAGCTACACCACGCTCATCCTGTTCTCGATGGGCATCACGAAGGGCAAGTGGGGGACCCTGATGGACGCCCTCATGGACTTCAAGGCCCTCCACGACGCGGACGCCCCACTGGACCGGGTCCTGCCGCAGCTGGTCGAGCAGTTCCCGCGCCATTACGCAGGCACCACCCTCGGCGCCCTGTGCCGCGCGATGCACGAGCACCTGACCCGCGCCGAGCTGATCGACGCCCTCGACGCGGCGTTCCAGGAGCTCCCGGAGCCGGTGGCCCCGCCGCGCCAGTGCTACCAGCTGCTGATCCGGGGCGGTACGGAGCGCGTACGGCTGGCCGAGGCGGCCGGGCGGGTGGCCGCGGCGATGGTGACCGTGACCCCGCCGGGGATCCCCGTACTGATGCCCGGGGAGTCCACCGGCGCTCCGGACGGGCCGCTGCTGCGGTACCTGCGCGCCCTGGAGGCCTTCGACCGGGCCTTCCCGGGCTTCCACAGCGAGGCCCACGGTGTGACCGTGGATCCCGAGAACGGCGACTATCTGATCGAGTGCGTCCGCCCGGCCGGCGAGGGGGGACCCGGGCTCAGCCGTTCAGTGACGTCATGAGCTCGGGCGCGTAGCGGTCCCCCGAGACCACGCCGTGCGGCGCGACGGCGTCGATGGAGGCCAGGTCGGCGTCGGTGAGGGTGACCGCGGTCGCGGCGACGTTCTCCTCCAGGTAGCGGCGTCGCTTGGTCCCGGGGATCGGTACGGCGCCCCTGCGCAGGGTCCAGGCCAGCGCGAGCTGCGAGGGGGTGACCCCCTTCTGGGCGGCGAGGGCGCGGACCCGGTCGACGACGGCCAGGTTGCGGTCGAAGTTCTCGCCCTGGAAGCGGGGGTCCGTGCGGCGGAAGTCGTCCGCCGCGAAATCGTCCGGGCTGGTCACGGCTCCGGAGAGGAAACCGCGGCCGAGCGGGGAGTAGGCGACGAGACCGATCCCGAGCTCGCGCAGGGTGTCCAGGACGCCGTCGTGCTCGATCCCGCGCTCGAAGAGGCTGTATTCGGTCTGTACGGCGGCCAGCGGGTGGACGGCGTGGGCGCGGGCGATGGTGGCCGCGGCGGCCTCGCAGATCCCGATGTGGCCGACCTTGCCCGCGGCGACCAGCTCGGCCATGGCGCCGATGCTCTCCTCGATCGGCACGTTCGGGTCGACGCGGTGCAGGTAGTACAGGTCGATGTGGTCGGTGCCGAGGTGGCGCAGGGAGCGGTCCGCGGAGCGGCGGATGTATTCGGGGCTGGCGTTGTGACCCAGGAGCGCGCCCTCATCGGTGAACTCGACGCCGGTCTTCGTGGCGATCACGGCGGCGTCGCGACGGCCGGCCAGGGCCTTGCCGAGGAGCTGCTCGTTGAGGAAGGGGCCGTAGCCCTCGGCGGTGTCGAGCAGGGTCACGCCCAGTTCGAGGGCGCGGTCGATGGTGGCGAGGGACTCGGTGTCGTCGGTGGCTCCGTAGTGGGCGCTCATGCCCATGAGGCCGAGGCCCTCGGCGCCGACCTTCAGTCCCTGGCCGCCCAGTGCGCGGATCTCCATGGGGTCCTCCGTGGGGTGGTGAGTCAGTAAGTAACTAACTGGATAGTTCGAGTCTGCGCCACGAGCGCGGAGGATGTCAATAACTAGATAGTTACTTGCTAGGCTGCCGCCATGGCACGGGATTCCAGCGCAACGAAGGCACGGCTGCTCGACGCCGCCTTCTCCGAGTTCGCCGCGTACGGCATCGCCGGGGCGCGGGTCGACCGCATCGCGGAGGCCGCCCAGGCGAACAAGCGGCTCATCTACGTCTACTACGGCAACAAGGAGCAGCTCTTCGACGCCGTGCTCCAGCGGGCACTGGAGACCGGCTCCGAGTCGGTGCCCTTCGACGCCGAGGACCTGCCCGGGTACGTGGGGCTGGTCTTCGACCATCTCGTGGCGCGTCCGGACCTGATGCGGCTGGTGCAGTGGAAGCAGCTGGAGCGGCCGGGCACCACCGACGCCGAGGCGGAGTCCTACCAGGGCAAGATCGCGGCGGTGGAGCGGGCCCAGGGGGCGGGGCTCATCGATCCCGCACTCGATCCGGCGGACCTCCTCGCGCTGGTGATGGCCCTGGCGCAGGCGTGGACGGGCACGGCGGACGGGGCAGCGGGCAACCCGTGGCCCCTGGAGCGACTGACCCGCCACCGCGAGGCGGTGGTCGAATCCGTCCGCCGCCTCATCGCTCCCCCGCAGCCGGCGAGACGGGACACTCCTTAGCGCTGCGACCGTGAGGGTTCACAGCACCAGGAGCCGCGCCGACGCCGCTTCAGGCGGAGGTGACGGCCTGCTCCAGCAGGCCGTGCAGGACCCGCTGCTCCTGCTGGGTGAGGCCGGAGAGCGGGGAGTCCACCGCGAGGAGTTCGAGGAGCCGCGTCCGCAGTGCGGCGCCCTCGGGCGTGAGGACCAGGTGCTTGGCGCGGCGGTCGGTGGGGTGCGGGTGTCGCTCGATCAGGCTCTGCCTCTCCAGCTTGTCGACGACGAAGGTGGTGTTGGAGGGCTCGCAGCTCATGCGGTCGGCGAGCTCCCGCATGGTCATCGGGCCGCTCATCTCCCGCAGCGCGGTCGCCTGGGACGCGGTGAGGCCGAGGGTCGCGGCGCGCTCCCGTACGTGCTCGGCGATCCGCTGGGCGAGTCCGTTCACCAGACCGCACAGCTGTCGCTCGGCGATGGCCTGCGAGTCGGGGGACGTCGTCATGCCACCACCCTAGCAAGTCCGTCAAGACAACATATTTACAGCTTGAATGATTCGAACTTGATGCTTATGGTGATCGTCGTCGCCGCAGGGAGCCCTGCGGCGGCCTGATGACGACTCACAGGAGAAGACTCATGGCTGACGTGACGGTGGCCCAGCGGGACGTACGACTGCGCCGGCCGGCGGGAATCCGCTCGATACGGCTGGGCGACACGAAGGTGTCGTACGTGCCGGACGGCGACGTACGGCTGCGCCCGCTGCGCCTGCTCCCGGACACCACCGAGGAGGTGTGGGCCGCCCACCCCGAGTACCTGGACGCCACCGGCCACCTCGTGGGGAGCGTCGGCGGCCTGCTGGTCGAGCACGGCGACCGCGCGCTGCTGATCGACGCGGGCTTCGGTCCGCAGGAGCACCGGGGCCCGGACGGTCCCGTCAGCGTCATCCGCGGAGGCGCCCTCGTGCAGAACCTCGCCGAGCTGGGCCGCAGCCCGCAGGACATCGAGGCGGTGGCCTTCACCCACCTCCACTCCGACCACCTGGGGTGGGCCTGCCACCCCGCCCCCGGCGGGGACCGGCCGGTGTTCGCCCACGCCGACTACCTGATCTCGGAGCAGGAGTGGGAGCGGCGCGACCTCCTGGAGGCCCAGGGCATGGGCGAGCAGGTCGCGGCCCTCGCCCCGCGGGTCCGTACGGTCACGGACGGACAGGAGGTCTTCCCCGGCGTGCACGTGCGGATCACCCCCGGCCACACCGTCGGGCACGCCGAGTACGTCATCACGGGCGGCGGACGGCGCCTGATCGCCTTCGGTGACGCCGTGCACTCGCCGATCCAGATCGACCACCCCGAGTGGTCCTCGGGCTTCGACCACGACCCCGCCCTGACCGCCGGTCACCGCCCTCGCCTCGTCGCCGAGCTGGCAGAGCCCGGCACGCTCGGATTCGGCGTCCACTTCGCCGACGTGGTCTTCGGACACGTCCGGCAGGACGGGGACGGCCCCGCCTGGCGTCCCCTGGACGCCTGACGCGGCCCGACCGACGCACCGGCCGCCGGCCCGCGCCTTTGCCTAGGGTGGGGGCATGAACGAGATAGCGATCACGGCCGAACCGGCCCAGTGGCGGGGCGGGTTCGAGGAGCGGGTCCTGGCCGGGTACCGGGCGGCGGGATGTTCGGAGCGCCTGGCCCGGGCCCTGCTGGAGCGGGCGGTGAAGGGCATCGACGACTGGACGGTGGCCACGGACGGCGAGGGGTGGATCGCGGTCGGGGTGACGGAGGACAACGGGGCGACCGTGGGCCGGATCCACGACCTGACGGTCCCGAGCGGGCGCGCCTGGGCCGAGCGGTGGTGCGCGGAGCACGGCGCGCAGCGGGTGGAGGTCCGGCTCACGGGCGGGGTGGGAGCGGAGGTGTTCGCCGACTACCCCGTACTGGGACAGAACCGGATGCGTGCCGCGGCCGAGGAGCCGGAGCTGCCTCCGGGTCTGACGGTCCGCCCGCTCACCGAGGAGGAGTACCCGCTCTGGTACGCCGGTCAGGAGGCCGCGTACATCGCGGACATCGTCCGGGCCGGAGCTCTGACCCCGCAGCAGGCCAAGGAGAAGTCCGACCAGGACTTCGGCCGGAACCTCCCCCAGGGGTTCCACTCCCCGGGGCACGCCTTCTACGCGATGGAGGCGGACGGCGAGGTGGTCGGCACCGGCTGGCTGAACCACGGCTTCCTGCCGGGCGTGACCTTCGGATTCTCCCTGGACGTGCGCGAACAGCACCGCGGCAAGGGCTACGGCCGGGCCGCGATGGCCGTCGGCGAGTGGGCCACCCGGCAGGGCGGCGACGAGGCGATGATGTTCAACGTCTTCGGCGGCAACGAGATCGCGATGAGCCTGTACGACAGCACGGGCTTCGCAGTGCTGGACGAGTACCGCTCGCTCGACCTCCAGCCTCCCGGTGGCCGCCGGGATCGCTGACCGGCCGCGGCCCGGGTCGGCTCCGCGGGGGCCTCGCTTGACTGGTGAGCGGCGCGACCGGTACAGAGAGGCTGTTCATCGTGCAAGGCGTGATACGGGGGGACCCATGAAGCCGCTCGAAACGGGTGACCCCACTTCCGTCGGTGAGGGCCGCTACCGCCTGGTCGGCCGGCTCGGCCAGGGGGGCATGGGCGTGGTCTACCTCGGCCGCTCCCGGTCCGGCCGGGCGGTCGCGGTCAAGGTGGTGCGTCCCGAGCTGAGCACCGAGCCCGGGTTCAAGCGCAGGTTCGCCGACGAGGTGGCGGCCGCACGGCGGGTCGGCGGCTTCCACACCGCCCCGGTCGTCGACGCGGATCCGGACGGGGAACCGGCCTGGCTGGTGACGGCCTTCGTCCCCGGCCCCACCCTGCAAGCGGTGCTCGCGCAGGTGGGATCGCTGCCTCTGGACACCCTCACCGTCCTGGCGGCCGGCTTGGCCGAGGCGCTGCAGGCGATCCACCGGGCGGGGGTCATCCACCGCGACCTCAAGCCCGCGAACATCATCGTCGCGGAGGACGGGCCGCGCGTCATCGACTTCGGCATCGCGCGCGCTCTGGACGGGACGGCCCTGACGCAGACCGGAATGCAGGTCGGGACGCCCGGATTCCTCGCCCCCGAGCAACTCACCGGCGGTGGCGCCGTCACCCCCGCCGTCGACATGTTCGCCCTCGGAGTGGTGCTCACCCAGGCCGCGGGCGGCTCGCCCTTCGGCGACGGGCCGTCCGCGGCCAGGCACTACAAGGTCGTCCACGAGGAACCGGACCTGGCGGCCGTCCCCGGCGAACTGCGCGAAGCCATCGGCGCCTGCCTGTCCAAGGACCCGCAGGCCCGCCCCACCCCGACCGCCTTCCTGGACGGCCTGACGGTCCGCCACCCGGCGGGTGACTGCTGGCTGCCGGACGCGGCGACGCAGCTACTCCCCCGCGTGGACCCGGCCGCCGATCCCGTTCCGGCGCCGGACCGGCCGCACGAGGTTCCGGCGCCGGACCGCCCGCACGAGGTCCCGGTGCCGGAAACCCTCCGGTTCGGCGAAGCAGAGCCCGAAGCGGGAGGCGAGGCCGGACCCGAAGCCGGACCCGCGGCCGGAGCTGAGGCCGTACCCGAAGCCGGACCCGCGGCCGGTCGCAAGGCCGGAGCTGGGCCCGTACCGGTGCCCGTACCCGTTCCCGTACCGCTGCCCGTCCCCGGTCCCGGTCCCCACCAGGGTCCGCATCCCGGCCCGCATCCCGGGCCCGAAGGGGCGCCCCAGCCAGGGAACGCCCGGCCCCCGCGTAGCCGTGCCGTGGTGGTGGCGACGGCGCTCGTGGCCTCCCTCGCGGCCGTCGGCCTGCTGCTGTGGCAGCCCTGGAACGGCTCCGCCAAGGGCGATGCCAAGTCCCCCGCCGCCTCTCCGAGCAGCTCGGCGTCCGCCCCCGGCCCCGCGCCCTTCCCGACCGACCCCCTGCTGATCCGGCAGGACACCGCACCCGGCTGGCCCGCGACCTGCCACGGAGTCATCGCCCGCCGTGACGCGGGGGCCGCGGCGCCGGTACGGCTCGTCGCGGGTGGCGCGTGCGACATGCTGCCCCAGTGGTCCCCCGACCGCAGCTCCTTCGCGTTCACCCGGACCACGCCCGAGGGCACGGCCGTCTGGACCGCCCGCGCCGACGGCTCGAACGCGCGGCGGATCGCCTCCATCGCAGGCGGCAGGGTGTCCTGGTCGCCGGACGGCAGCCAACTCGCCGTCCTGCGCAAGAAGGACGGCGTACAGCAACTGTTCGTGGTAGACGTCGCCGACGGCACGGCCCGCCAGCTCACCTCGGGCGCGGGCCAGGTCGAGGATCCCGCGTGGTCCCCGGACGGCAAGCGCATCGCGGTCTGCCTGCAGACCGGACCCGAGAACTGGCAGATCCACGTGGTCGACCCCGCCGCCCCGGACCGCGCTCCCCAGCAGGTGACCCGGCTGCCCCATCCGGCGCTCGATCCGGTGTGGTCCCCGGACGGCACAACGTTCGCCTACACCGCGGGGACCTACGGCACGGGGACTCAGGGCGACATCCGCCTCGTGGACGCCGACGGCACGGACGATCGGGAACTGGTGGCCACCGGCGCCCACGAGATGGACCCCGCCTGGTCGGTCGACGGCGCGTGGGTCGCCTTCGTCCGCGGCCCGTACGAGAAGCCCGCGATCTGGGCCGTGCGCACGGACAAGACCGGCGAGCGCGCGCTCACCGACGGCGCGTCCGCCGAGGGCCACCCCTCCTGGCGCTGAGCCCGGGGCTCGGGGCTCGCGGCTCGGGCCTCGGGGCTCGGGCCCCGGCGGCGGCGCCTGCGCGCACGGACGGCACCCGCTGCCGGGTGCCGCCCGTCCGTTCACTCCTCGCCGCTCGTCGTCCGCAGGACGTCCGGCGTTACGGGGCCATCTCGTACGCCCCGGCCAGCGCCTCCACGCGGGCCCACACGCGCGCCGAGCGCTCGGCGTCGACGACGGGGCGCCGGACCGCGCCCAGCGCCCACTCCTGCTGGTCCGCGGTGGCGGAGTCCTTGCCGTGCAACTCGACGGCGTGCGCGGAGAAGTCGCGCACCAGGACCCCGAACAGCTCGTCGAGGACGTCCTCGTCCAGGCCGGTCAGACGGGCCTGCTCCAGGATCAGCTGCCCGTGCACCACCAGCGCGAAGAGCTGGCCCACGGCCAGGAGGAGGTCGAGGTCGCGGCTCTGCTGCTCGTCGGGGGCGGCGGTCTTGACGAACTCACAGAGGGCGTCGGCCTGTTCGCGGAAGCGGCTGACGTTCGGCACGGTGGCGTAGGCCTCGTAGGCGGGGCGCCAGTCGTGGAAGCGTACGGAACCCAGACCGCGGGCCGGCCCCTGGCGGAAGAGGAAGGCGTCGTCGGCCGCGTCGAGCCGGGTCGGCACGTCCGCGTACGCGGCCGGCTCCAGCAGGTGGTTGCGCATGAACTTGAGGATCAGCGCGAGGTTGACGTGGACCGTGCCCTCCAGCTTCGGCAGACCGCGGATCTCGACGGCCGCCTGGGCGAAGTAGGTGTCCTTCTCGAAGCCCTTGGCTGCGATGACGTCCCACATCAGGTCGATGACCTTCTCGCCCTCGGTGGTCACCTTCATCTTGGTCATCGGGTTGAACAGCAGGTAGCGGCGGTCGTCGGGGCCGGCGGAGCGGAAGTAGTCGACGGCCCGGTCGCTGAAGAGCTTCATCCCGACGAGGCGGACGTACGCGTCGCTCAGCTCGCGGCGCACGTGCGGGAAGGCGGTGACGGGGCGTCCGTAGAGGATGCGGCCCTGCGCGTGCGTGACGGCCTCGTACATCGCGTGCTCGCAGATGCCGATGGAGGCGGTGCAGAGGTTGAACTTGCCGACGTTGACGGTGTTGAGGGCGGCGTCGAAGGCGGCGCGACCGGTGTGCAGGACGTCTTCCGGTGCCACCGGATAGTCCTCCAGGCGGAACTCGCTGACGTACTTGGAGGAGTCGACGACGTTCTTGACGAGCCGGTACGAGGGGTGGCGGCTGTCGGCGGCGAAGAAGACGTAGCCGTCGGGACCCTCGACGTCGGTGCGGCGGCCGAAGACGGAGACGAGGCCGGCGGCGTTGCCGTTGCCGATGTAGTACTTGGAGCCGGTGGCGCGGAAGCCGCCGTCACCGTCGGGCTCCAGCAGCATGTCGGTGGAGTAGATGTCGGCGCCGTGGGTCTTCTCGGACAGGCCGAAGGCGAACACCTCGCCCTCGCTGAGCAGTTGCGCCGCGCGGGCGCGGGCTTCGGCGTTCTCGCTCTGCCAGACCGGGCCGAGACCGAGGATGGTGACCTGCCACGCGTACCAGTAGTCCAGGCCGTAGAAGCCGAAGATCTCGTTGAGGGCGGCGATCCGCGCGGTGTCCCAGCGCTTGTCCGGCTCCCCCTCGCCGGCGGCGGGGGCGGGGGTCAGGAAGGTGGCGAAGAGCCCCGACTCCGCGGAGAACGCGAGGAAGTCCGCCAGCCAGGCGCGGGAGCGGTAGTCCTCGATGAGCCGGCGCTTGCCGCGGTTCTCGAACCAGTCGACGGTGGCGCGCAGCAGCCGGCGGGTCTCGGCGTCGAAGTGCGCCGGGTCGTAGGTGCGCGGGTTGAACAGCAGCGGGTCGGACATGGCGGCCGGCCTTTCGGTCGAGGGATGAGGGGTTACTGGTGAAGTGCGACGTGGGGGTGACGTATCGCAGTGGCGGGGGAGCCCGTCACGGGGCGGCGAGGCGGTGGAGCGTGGCGAGTACGTCCTCCAGCCAGGCGAGCTGCATCCGCTCGTAGGCGATGCCGCCGCGGAGGACGACGTGTTGGAGCTCCCGTCCGGGGTCGCGGGACCCCGCGGGGGCCTCTGGCCCCGTGAAGTCGCGCAGCTCGCCCGCGAGGTAGTGCGTGAGGCGGTCGCTGTGCGCCCGGTGGTGCCGCTCGACCTCCTGGATCAGGGCGGCCGGGTCGTCGAAGGCCGCGCCGCGGATCTTCACGGCGAGCTCGTGGCGGACGCTGTCGGGCTGGATCGGCTCGGCCAGCCAGGCGGCGAGGGCGGCCCGGCCGGCCTCGGCGACCGAGTAGTCCTTCTTGTCCGGCCTGGCCTGCTGGGGCACCTCGCGGACGTCGAGCCAGCCGTCGCCCTCCATGCGCTTGAGCACCCGGTAGATCTGCTGGTGGGTAGCGGTCCAGAAGTAGCCGATGGACCGGTCGAACCGGCGGGCCAGCTCGTATCCGGAGCCCGGCTTCTCCAGCAGAGAGACGAGGATCGCGTGCTCAAGTGCCATGCCCCGATTTTTCTATGCAACTCGTTGCATAGACAAGCGCCGCCGCCCGGGTGAGACGCGGCTCACCCGGGGCGCCGACGCGAGTCCTCAGTCCCTCGGGCCGCGGTCGGCCGGTTCTCCCCCCTCGGGGCCGCCCTGGGCGGAAGGCGCCTCGACCGCCGCCGGGTCCAGGATCCGGTTGAGGAAGTTCCGGGTCCTCTCGTGCTGCGGACGGGTCACCACCTGCGTGGCCGGCCCCTGCTCGACGACGACCCCGCCGTCCATGAACACGACGCGGTCGGCGACCTCGCGGGCGAAGCTCATCTCGTGGGTGACGACCATCATCGTCATCCCCTCGCCCGCCAGGACCCGCATCACCGACAGCACCTCGCCGACGAGTTCCGGGTCGAGCGCCGACGTCGGCTCGTCGAAGAGCATCACCTCCGGCCCCATCGACAGGGCCCGGGCGATCGCCACCCGCTGCTGCTGGCCGCCCGACAGCTGCGCCGGAAAGGCGTCCGCCTTCTCGGCGAGGCCGACGCGCTCCAGGTTCTCCCGGGCGACGGCGGCGGCCTGCGCCTTGTCCCGGCCGAGCACCCGCCGCTGCGGCAGCGTGAGGTTCTCGGTGACGCTCACGTGCGGGAAGAGGTTGAACTGCTGGAAGACCATGCCGATGCGGCGGCGCACCGCGTCGATGTCGACGTCCAGGTCGGTGACCTCGGTACCGCCGACGAAGACCTGGCCCGCGGTCGGCTCCTCCAGCAGGTTCACGCAGCGCAGGAGCGTCGACTTGCCGGAACCGGACGGCCCGATGACGCAGACCACCTCGCCGCGGGCGATCTCCAGGTCGATGCCGCGCAGGACGTGGTTGTCACCGAAGGACTTGTGCAGCCCGCGGATCTCGATCTCCGGACGGTCCGTGGTCATCGTGCGCGCCGTTCCCGTCGTCTCTGTCATCGCGTCCTCACGTGGCCTTGTCCGCGCGGGCCTCGAGGCGGCGCACCACGAGGCTCAGCGGCACGGTCACGAGGAGGTAGCACAGGCCCGCGACCAGGATGGGGGTGGAGTTGGCGGTCTCGCTGGCGAGGTCCCGGCCGAATTTCGTCAGTTCCCGCTCTTCCAGTGTCACGCCCAGGAACAGCACCAGCGAGGAGTCCTTGAACAGCAGGACCAGCTCGTTGGTGAGCGGGGGGATGACGATGCGGAAGGCCTGCGGGATGATCACCGACACCATGGCGCGGGCGTGGGAGAAGCCCAGCGAGCGGGCGGCCTCCATCTGGCCCTTGGGGACCGCCTGGATGCCGGCCCGGATCGTCTCGGCCATGTACGCGGCCGCGACCAGGCCGAGGCCGAGCGCGACCTTCCCGTACGTGCCGCCGGGGATCTCGGTGCCCGGGAACGCCAGGGGCACCGCCACGCCCACGAAGATGAAGATCAGCAGGGCGGGCAGGCCCCGGAAGAGTTCGATGTAGACGCTAGCGACCCACCGGTAGGGGGTCACCGAGGACAGGCGCATCATCGCGATGACGAGACCGAGGACCAGGCCGAAGAGGAACCCGGAGAGCGTGTACACCACCGTGTTGCGCAGGGCGATGGTGATGATCTTCGGGAAGAGGCGCAGGGCCAGGTCCGTCTGCGCGAACTGGTTCTGCAGCCGGTCCCAGTCGGCCAGGACGCCTATGACGACCAGCGCGGCGATGAAGATCGCGTACTGGACGCCCTGCCAGACCCGGCGCCGCTGGCGCCGGGTCAGCCGAGAGGTCACGACGTGGCCTGGGGCAGCGGGCCGATCCACTGCTCGTAGAGCTTCTTGTAGGTCCCGTCCGCCTTGGCCGCCGTGATCGCCTTGTCGATCTCGGCGAGGAGGGCGGTGTTGCCCTTCTTCACCGAGAACCCGTACTGCTCACCGGTCTCGATGTTCTGTCCCAGGACGAACTCGGACGCGTTCGCCTTGTCCTTGAGCCAGCCCTGCACGACGGGGTAGTCGATGACGACCGCGTCGACCTGGCCCGTGCGCAGCCCGTTGAGCACCGCGTCGGAGCTCTCGAAGGCGACCGGGTTGAAGCCCTGGCTCTTGGCGTAGCTCTCGCCGGTGGTCTCGGCCTGCGCGCCCAGCTTCTTCCCCTTCGCCTTGACGTCGGCGAGCGAGGTGACACCGCTCTTCTTCGTCGCGAGCAGGGCCTGGGTGGCGTCGAAGTAGGGGACGGAGAAGTCGACGTTCTTCTTGCGCTCGTCGGTGATCGTCATGCCGGCCGCGGCCAGGTCGCACTGGCCCGAGTTGAGGAAGGCACCGGTCTTGAAGTTCTCGAACGGCGTGTCGAGGATCTTCTGTTCCACCTTGAGGTTCTGCGCGACCAGGTCGATGAGGGCCACGTCGAAGCCGACGACCTTGCCGTTCTGCTCGAACTGGAAGGGCGGGTACGGCAGATGGGTGCAGGTGGTCAGCTTGCCCTGCTGTACGACGCGTACGCCGCCGGCCGCTTCCCCCGGACCGCTGTCGCCGGAGGAACAGCCCACCGCGAGGAACATTCCCGCGGCGGCGGCAGCGCCGGCCGCCGAACGGATGCGGTGGCTGCGGCGGTGAGTGCGGTGTCCTTGCGCCGTCCGGAACACGGTAGACCTCCACGGGTGCGGGTGGGGCGGCGGTCGCGGGACGAGACCGTCCGTCGTGATCGTAAGCCCCCGTGGCGCGCGGCGGTGGATCATTCGCGAAGCGTCGTCGCCGGTACGGCCGGGGCCGGGTGGGCCCCTGCCGGGCCCACCGCCGGGGAGCGGCGCCGGGTGAGGCGGGGCGGCGGGGCCACGGCCGAGGAGCGGTGCCGGGCCGACAGGGCGACGATGGGGGTGTGGACGAAGCCCAGCCGCCGCCCGCAGCGGGTGAGCGGCCGCGGGAGCTGACCGTGGCGCCCCTCGTACGCATGGGTGGCGCCGGCGCGCACCACTGCCCGGGCCGGCCGCACCGCACGGCCAGGGCCGCCCGGGCTGTCCAGGCCGTCCGGACCGCCAGCGCCGTCCGGGCCGCCCGGGAGGAGCGGGTGCACGATGGATGAGGTGACGCCGTTCGACGACCTGATCAGCAGCGCCGCCCAGGACGCCGGAGGCTGGCTGGGCGCGCTACCGGTGGCGCTGGTCGCCACCAGCAGCGACGGGATGATCGTGCGCTGGAACCACGGCGCGCAGGACCTCCTCGGCTACGCCCCGCCCCAGGTCATCGGGCGGCACATCGCCGATCTGCTGCATCCGGGGGCCGACCGCAGCCTGGGCCGGTCCCTGTGGGAGACGGCCGCCACCGGCCGCGGGGTGATGGGCACGGTCACCGCCTGGCACCGCAACGGTCACCCCCTGGAGCTCGAAATCTGGGCCTGCCCCGTACCGGACCGCCGCCACGGTGCCTCGGCCGTGCTGGTCTTCGCCGCGGACGCCCACGCCACCCGCCGCATCCGGGGGTCCTCGGCGGTGTGGGACGGACTGTTCGCCCGCTCGCCCGTCGGTATCGCCATCCTGGACACGCAGCTGCGGTTCCTCCAGGTCAATCCGGCGCTCGAAGCGATGAACGGGCTCGCGGAGTCGGCCCACGTGGGCCGCCGCCTGGCCGAGGTGCTCCCCCAGGTCAACGCCGGCGAGATGGAAGAGGCCATGCGGGAGGTCCTGGACACGGGCGAGCCGGTGCTCGACCGGCGTCGCACCGGCCGGACGCCCGCCGACCCGGAACACGACCACGTGTGGGCCTGCTCCTACGTCCGGGTGGAAGACCCCGGCGGCCGCCCCATCGGCGTCATCGCCTCCCTCCTCGACATCACCGCCCAGGAGCGCGACCACACCGAGGCCGAAGCCGGCCGCCGCCGGCTCGCCCTGCTGAGCGAGGCCAGCTCGCGCGTCGGCGCCAGCCTGGACCTGGAGCGCACCGCGCAGGAGCTCGCCGACCTGTCCGTACCGCACCTCGCCGACGCCGTCACCGTGGACGTACTGGACTCGCTGGCCCGGGGCGGCGAACCGGGCCCGGGACTCGCCGCGGGCGTGGCGCTGCGGCGCCTGGGCAAGGCGCCGCTGAGCGGCTCCGCCGTCACACGGATCCTCGCCCCGCTGGGCCGCACCCTCACCTTCCCCGCGGCGGCCCCGTACACCCAGGCCCTCGCGGCACGCCAGCCGTTCCTGATCGCCCACCTCGACGACCGGGCCGTGGCCCCCGCCGCCCGCCACTCCCCCAAGCCCGCCCAACTGCTCGAAACCGGCGTGCACTCGTTCATGATGGTCCCGCTCATCGCCCGGGACCTGGTCCTCGGGGTCGCCACCTTCTACCGCATCCGGCGCGTGAGCCCCTTCGGCTCCGACGACGTCACCCTCGCCGGCGAACTCGCGGCCAGGGCGGCCATCAGCATCGACAACGCACGCCTCTACCTCCATGAGCACGAGACCGCGGTCGTCCTCCAGCGCAGCATGCTCCCCCAGCACGTCACCCCGCCCCCCGGCATCGAGATCGCCCACCGCTACCTACCGGCCAGCGACGTCAACGAGGTCGGCGGCGACTGGTACGACGTCCTTCCGCTCGCCGGCGGCAGGGCCGCCCTCCTGATCGGGGACGTCATGGGCCACGGCATCGCGGCCGCGGCGGTCATGGGACGCCTCTCGGCTACGGTCCGCGCCCTCGCACGCCTCGACATGCCCCCCGCGGCCCTCCTCCAGCAGCTGGAGGCGACCCTCGCCGACCTCACCGAGCCGATGCTCGCCACCTTCCTCTACGTGGTCTGCGACCCGGCCACCGGGCACTGCACCGTCACCCGCGCCGGACACCCGCCACCCGCCGTGGCCCAGCCCGACGGCACCGTCTTTATCGTCAACACCCCGCCCGGCGCGCCCCTCGGGGTCGGCGGCATCACGTTCACCACCACCGACATCACCTTGCCGCCCGGCAGCCTCCTGGTCCTGTACACCGACGGCCTCATCGAGGCCCGCAACCGCGACATCGACGAACGCCTGGCCGAGCTCACCAGCCTGCTCACCGATTCCCGGCAGCCGCTGGACCACCTGTGCGACTCGCTGATCGCCCACCTCGTACCGGCATCCGCCGACGACGACATCGCCCTGCTCGCCGCCCGCATCGGCACGCACGGCCGGGCCGCTCACCGCGAGGAGCAGCGGTGAGGGGCACGAGGCGGGGCGCCGCGGGGCGGGGCAGGGGCCCGTGGGCGGAGTCAGTAGCGGCGGCTGTGGCGTGCGCCTGCGCCTTTGCCTGTGCCTTTGCCTGTCCCTTGTCGTGGTCCGCCGGCCCGGCCGCTGCGATGCCGGCGGCCGATGGGTGGTCGCCGTCCGCAGCGCCCTGTACGAACGAGCAGCTCACGGCGGACAGTGCGCGGCGCGTCGACGGCAACCGGGTGCGGATCACGGTGATCAACGACGGCCCCGCCCCGTGCGTCCTGAAGGGCTTTCCGACGGTGGCCCTCGCCGGTCAGGGCTCACCCGACCGCAACCAGCCCCTGCACGTGGTGACCCAAGGTCCGGCGCCCGCCGTCACGTTGGCGGTCGGGGGCCGTGCCGCGACGGAGCTCGTCTTCACGCCGGTCCTGGGTGAGGCCGGCGGGTACTGCGCCTCCGGTGCGGAGCCGACCGTCGTCCCCTCGCTGGTGGTGGGTGTGGGCGGTGCGGGTGGGGGTGGGTGGCAGCTGGCGCCCGACGACGGCGGGCAGTTCGCGCTCTGCGGCGCCACCGTGCACGCCACCGCCTTCCGCGGCAGTGGTCCCTGACCGGCCGAGGACCTACGCCGCCCGGTCCGCGCTCAGCTGGCGGCTGGGCCGCTGTCATCAGCTGGTGTGAGGAGGCGCCTCAGCCAGCGGGTGCGGGCGTTGCGGGCGTCCTGGCTGACGGCCGCCGTCGGCGCGAGGCTGTCGAAGCCGTGGAAGGCTCCCGGCCACACGTGCAGTTCGGCTCGGCCGCCGGCCTGCCAGATGGCGTTGGCGTAGGCCACGTCCTCGTCCCTGAAGGTCTCGGCCGACCCGACGTCGATGTAGGCGGCGGGCAGCCCGGACAGGTCCGTGGCGCGGGCGGGGGCCGCGTAGGGCGGCAGGTCGGCGGCGCCGCAGCGGTCGCCGAGCAGCGCCCGCCACCCGGTGGCGTTGGAGGTGCGGTCCCAGGTATCGACGCCGGCCATCTGATGGCTGGAGAAGGTGTCGTTGCGGTCGTCGAGCATCGGGCACAGGAGCAGCTGCCCGAGGGGGACGGGCCCGCCGCGGTCACGGGCGAGCAGGGCGAGCGCCGCGGCGAGTCCGCCGCCGGCGCTCTTGCCTCCGATGACGATGCGGTCCGCGTCGACGCCCAGTCGGGCCGCGTGCTCGGCCACCCAGACGAGGCCGGCGTAACAGTCTTCCACCGGTCCGGGGTAGGGGACCTGCGGTGCCAGCCGGTACTCGACGGAGATGACGGCCAGCTCCAGCGGCAGCGCCCATTCGCTCAGCACCTGCGGAAGGACGGACCAGGCATTGCCCATGATCATTCCGCCGCCGTGCAGGTAGTACAGGAGCGGCAGCGGCCCGGTGAGCCCGGCGGGCCGGGCGCTCACGAGCGTGACCTCCGGGCCGCCCGGGGGTCCCGGCACGTGCAGCTCCTCCACCTCGAAGCGCCCGTCGGCCCGGAGGTCATGGAGCGTCGGCCTGGGGCGGGCCGCGGCGTCCTGCTCCTGGCACGCCGCGAGGTTCTCCGGGGTGACCTGCTCCCCCGCCCCGGCCCCCAAAGCCGCCAGCGCCGCCTGCAGTTGGGGGTCGAGAGGGGGCGGGGGCAGCGCTCGCGCGAGATCCATGCGCCGTAGTCAATCACCTGCTCGGCGGCGCCCGTGCGATGTCGGCAGGAGTCAGAAGCCTCCCCGAGCCCGGTGCCCGGCGGGAAGGGGGGCCGAACGGCCCAAGGGCGCAGGGGCGTGACCGGCACGCCCTGCCCCGTCGGGCCTATCCTGGAATGTCGTGGGACCAACCTCATGACCGGCACGCAGTGCGGACGGGTGGATCGTGAACGGATCCGGGATCGACTACCACGCGGTGGACTACCACGCGGTCTTCGACGCACTGCCGGGCGCGGCCGCGCTCCTGGCCCCCGATCTGGTGTACCTGGACGCCAATGAGGCCTTCCTGTCCATGTCGGGCCGTACCCGTGAGCAGGTCATCGGCCGCTACCTCTTCGACGTCTTCCCCGACAACCCCACCGATCCGGCCGCCACCGGCATGCGCAACCTGCGCGCCTCCCTGGAACGGGTCGCCGCCACCGGGGAGCGCGACACCATGGCCCTGCAACGCTACGACGTGGAGTACCCGGATCGGCCCGGGGTGTGGCAGGAGCGGTACTGGAGCCCCGTGAACGTGCCCGTCCTCGCCGCCGACGGCACCGTGGCACTGCTGCTGCACCGCGTGGAGGAGGTCACCGAGCTCATCCGGGCCCGCGAGGCCGGCGACTGCAACAGCAGCGACAGGAGCGACAGCGGCAGGCGCGGCAGGGACCACGCCCGGGTCCTGGAGTCCGAGCTGTACACCCGGGCCCGGGAGCTCCAGGAGGTCAACGAGCGACTGCGCCGGGCCCACGCCCACGAGCGCGAGGTGGCGCTCCACCTCCAGGAGGCGATGCTGCCCGCGCCGCTCCCGCTCGGCCACCACCAAGCCGCCGTCCGCTACCGGCCCGCCGCCGGCGCGCTGAACGTGTGCGGCGACTGGTACGACCTCGTCGACCTTCCCGGCCGGACGGCCGTCGCCGTCGGTGACGTCGTGGGCCACGGACTGCGCGCGGCCGGTGTCATGGGCCAGCTCCGCAGCGCCCTGTCCGCCGCCTCCCGCGTCGCCGAGGACCCCGCCCGGGCCCTCGAAGGCCTCGACCTGTACGCGCGATCCATCGGCGGCGCCGACTCCACGACCGCGGTGCTGGTCTTCATCGACTGGGACGGCGGCACCCTCACCTACAGCAGCGCGGGCCATCCGCCGCCCGCGCTCTGCCAGGCGGACGGCACCGTCACCTTCCTCGACGGGGCCACCGACCCGCCGCTGGGTGCCCGGCCCGAACCGGCCGGCCGCCCCCAGGCCCGTACGGCCTTCACCGAGGGCTCCACGCTCGTCCTCTACAGCGACGGCCTGATCGAACGCCGTGGCGAGGACATCGACACCGGCCTGCGAAGGCTCGCGCGGGCCGTGGCACGGCACCGCGCCGCCGACCCGGGCGCGCTCGCCGACGCCCTGCTGACCGATCTGGCCCCGCCGGCCGGCATCACCGACGACACGGCGCTGGTCGTCCTGCGCCTGTGAGCGCCGTACGCCCTCGCCCGCGGCGGTCGCGGCGGTCGCGGCGGCTCAGGGCTTCCTGATGGCGGCGAGCACGGCCGCCGCGCCCTGGGCCAGGAGGTCATCGGCGAGGCAGGCGCCGAGCTTCTCCGGGCTGTCCGCCGGCCCGGCGCCCGAGGCCCTGACCTGCGTGGTCCCGTCCAGCGAGGTGACGGCAGCCGACAGGTGGAGCAGACCGTCCGCCTCGATGCGGCCCCACGCACCGACCGGTACGGAGCATCCGCCGTGGAGTTCCGCGAGCAGCGCGCGCTCCGCCCGTACGCAGGCGTCCACGGATTCGTCTCCGGTACCGGCGAGGATGCGGGCGGCCGTCGAGCCGGTACGGACCTGAATGCCGAGGGCTCCCTGTCCGGGCGACGGGAGGAACAGGGCCGGGTCGAAGACATGGCTGCGGTCGGCCGGGGGCATCATCGAGAGCCGGTTCAGGCCCGCTGCGGCCAGCACCACCGCGTGCATGCCGGCGCGGCCGGCGTGCTTGATCCTCGTGGGCACGTTGCCCCGGATGGGGGTCACCTTCAGGTCGGGCCGCAGGTGGAGCAGCTGAGCGATCCGTCGCGGGGCGCCGGTGCCGACCGAGGCGCCGTGGGGCAGGTCGTCCAGGGTGGATCCGCACAACACGTCGCGGACGTCTTCGCGCGGCCCGGGTGTCCTCAGCAGCACCGTGCCCTCGGCCACGGCGGTCGGCAGGTCCTTGAGGGAGTGCACGACCACGTCGACCTCCCCCTCCACCAGGGCCCGTTCCTGGTCGGTGGAGAACGCGGAACCCCCCGAGGTCCTGGCGACCTCCGCCAGCGTGGGGGTCACGCGGTCCCGGTCTCCGCCCTCGGTGAGCAGACGCCGCTTGAACACGACGCCGGGGGTCACGGACGCGATCTGCTCCAGCCACTCGCGCGCCTGCTTCTTCGCCAGCGCGCTGGCCCGCGAGCCCACCACGATCACGTCTGTCATTCCGGTCAACTCCCCGCTCGGGCAACCATGTTGACCTTCAAGCCTAGCCCCTCGAAAGCATGCGCTTTCCGACAGAATGTCACCAAGGAGCCAGGCCGTTCCCTTCGGATCATCGGATCGTTGGTCCGGGTGTGTCGTTGCCTGACGCTCAGTGGGCATGCATTGAGTCGCTGCTGCCGGACCGGACCCCTCGGCGGGGTGGGTGATCGACGCGATCGCCTTCAAGTACCGCACTGGCACGCCATGGATGGACCGGCCCGAGCACTTCGGCTCGTGGAAGGGCGCCCACAACCGGTTGCGGAAGTGGGCCGCCGACGGCACCTGGGAGAAGGTCTTCACGGCCCTGCTCGCACAGGCCGACACCGAAGGCGATCTGGACTGGGTCGTCGCGGTCGACTCCACGGTCGTGCGTGCGCATCAGCACGCCGCCGGGGCCCGTGTCGGCGAGCCGGCAGACCCTGCCCTCGGTCGCTCCCGTGGGCCAGGGGCGGTCTGCAGCGTTACGCCAACGGGCGACTCAGGGCCTACGTCTGGCTTCAACGACGAGCGCTCAACGGACCAGCGCTGCCAGCAGCGGAAACCGGGGGCGCTCTGAGCGGGCACGATGGGCCTGGCGACGCGCAGCGTGCACACTGCGCCGGGCCAGGCAAAGCTCACCTGCGGGAACGTGGCAGGTCGGACATGCTTCGGCGAAGGCGCCATGCCGGAACCGGCGGTGTGTCTCGTACGCGGCGTCCAAAGCGGCATCGAATACGGAACCCGGTATCAGCGCTGGGGCGGCACTCACGGAGATCTCCTCACACAGGGGGCGCGGCGGCGTCGGCCCTCACACTCCACACGTCGGACAAGCGGTTCACCTTCCAATGCCCCGCAATAGGCGGTTCCACGCGGTGGAGCTTCTCTGTACTTCACCCGGTAGAGGCGGCTATGTGGCTCGCCAAAGGGGCCTCCGAGATGGACGGGATGGGGTCAGGGGTTGGTGATGGTGCTGGCGGCCGCCGGGCAGAACGATGACTTCTGGGGCTTCGCTCACGAGGCCGAGGGGCTGTTCACGTCCCTGACGGATGAGGAAGGAGCGCGCCGAGTACATCTCGCGGGTTGCCTCCCGCAGGGCAACCTACTGAGGTGCGTTGACCACGTCGGCAGTCGTCGTGCCGTGGCGGGGAACGCCTGGTTCGAGCTCCTCGACGCCCTGCCCGGAGCGGAACGACCGTGGGAGCTGGTCCGCACCAGTCACCTGAACCACACCGGTATGTGGCACGAACTGGCACCCGAGGACCGACACGCGTGGCTGTCGGTGGCCCTGTGGTCCCGGGACTACCAACGCCAGGGGAAGCCCGATGCGCCTGCAGGCCAGGTATTCACCTTGGACGGTCGACACATCGTTGACCGGGACACCTTCTACTGCGCGATCGGTGAAGCCATCAACGGGCCGGGGGGCTACTTCGGCTGGAACCTGGACGCTCTGGACGACTGCCTGAGAGGCGGCTGGGTGCGACCACTCCGTTCACCTTGCACTGGGACTTCGCGGCCGAGGCTCGGACGCGGTTGGTAGAGCGGGTGCCCGCCGGTGAGCGCGAGCCTGTGCTCTTCGACCTGCTCCTAGAGATCTTCGAGGCACGAGGTGTGAGCGTCATCCTTCGATGACAGCTTCCCTCCAGACATCGGTCTGGGGAACGTCATTGGGGCTCCCTCGGTCGGCGGCCGGCGGGGATGCCGAGGTGGACGGTTGGTCGTTGGGCGCGGCGTTGGGATTCCTCGCGTGTGGTGCGACGACGTACGGCGGGCTTACGGGTGCCCAGGCCGGTCGGGAGGCCGAGGACGAAGCCGGACGCGGTCCTCGCCGACAAGGCGTACTCTTCTCGACCCCGCAGGCAGCCACGGAGGCAGGCCCCCGGCCTTCGACCGCGAGGCCTACAAGCAGCGAAATACCGTCGAACGCTGCATCAACAAGCTCAAACAGGGGCGCGGTCTGGCCACCCGCTACGACAAGCCCGCCACCGTCTACCTCGCCGGACACCACCTCGCCGCCATCTTCATCTGGTCAGCGAGGTGATCCGAAGGAAACGGCCTAAGGGGCAGGTCTACAGGCTGACCGTCTACAGGCTGAGCGCGTCCTCCGCGTTGTCCACCCACGGGGTCACGGAGTTCTTCGCGGCCGACACGTACAGGCCGGGGGTCGAGGCCTTGAGCGGGGTCTGCACCAGATCGGACTCGGTGTTCATCGTCATCGCGATCGTGTCGACGGTCTTGCCCGTGCCGTCGTGGGCGCCGCCCATGAGCCCGGCGTACGCCGAGGCGCCGGGGGCGAGCCGGATCGCGTCCTCGATACCAGGGGCCTTGCCACGCTCGGTCGCCTGTCCGTCCAGGTCGCCGAAGGTCACGACCGGGTGGCCCAGCGCCCTGCACGCCTTGGTCCCCTTGTTGGTGATCTTCAGCAGATAGCTGCCGGTGGTGGGCTCCGCGAGGGACGCGGTGAACGTCAGGTCGTTCGTGCCGCACGGGAAGACATCGAAGTCGGAATCGGGCGACGGGGTCGCGCCCTTGCCCGGAGACCCGGACGGCTTCACGGGCGCCGCGGACGTGGCGGGCTTCGCGGACTTCTCGACCTTCGCGGGGCCGGTGGCCGGACCACCGGACCCGGCCGACGCGCCGTCCTCGGCGGGCCCACAGGCACTCAGGACGACCAGGGCGGATACGGCGGCGAGGACGGCAGCGGCTCTGCGTACGGTGCTCATCGTGTTGCTCCCTCGATGGGACGCGCGGAATGCGCCAGGCGGAACACCAGCGTCCCGCGCAACCTTCACAGCTTGGTGACGGTCTCTCGCCGAAGCGACACCAGAGCGCCGACGCGATCCCCGGCCCCGCGGCCCGGCCCGGCGCACGACGCCACGTGAACTTCCGCATCGGCAGGTGAACCTACCAAGACCGGTCCTGCAGCCGAGGAGGCCGGTCGGGCACGAACCGCACCATCTTCGTAGCCGGATCCTCCAGCGGCTCGGAGAATCGTGCCGGCCAGAGCTCCACCGGCCCGAGGTACTTACCCAACTTCCGTACCGCCCGCGCCCGGTCCAGCGCCACTGTTTCGGCATGCCCCCGGCACGTCACCGAGTACACCTCCCCCGTGGCCGGCTCACAGGTGTCCACGACCACTGCCATGCGCGGATCTTCGGTGATGATCCGCTCCAGCCGGGAGTACGCGCCAGTGAGCCACCAGAACGCCCCCTCCTCCCAGATGAACCACACCGGGCGCACGGAGGGGCCTACGGTTGCCACACGGGCGACCAGGGGGCGGGCCAAAAACTCGTTCACGTCCATCACGGCAATGTAGTGACATGACGGCAGGACCACGGCGGCCCCGGCCAGCCCTTGGAGGACCGTGGCGAAGTAGTCGGCCAAGGCCCGAGCGCCCGGCCTCGGCGGGTAGCTCCCCGGCCAGCTGCGCCTCCCGCAGCCGGACCTCGAAGCCGTCCACGTTTCTTCTTCGTGAATCTCCACGGTGGAGCGGGAGCACCCGTCGGTGACTCCCGCCCGTACTGTGGACGGTCGCCGAGTGGCCCATGAGGGCGCGGGCAGGGTGTCATCGACCCCGCCGACGCCGGGCGGCGCTGTCCTGGGGCTCAGCTCACCGCTTGCTTCACCAGCGCGGCGATCCGTTCCTCCACCTCGGCCGTCACCTCGGTCAGGGCGAAACCGGCCGCCCACATCGGGCCCTCGTCCAGCTTCGCCTGGTCGCTGAAGCCGAGGGTCGCGTAGCGGGCCTTGAACTTCTCCGCGCTCTGGAAGAAGCAGACGACCTTGCCGTCCAGCGCGTACGCCGGCATGCCGTACCAGAGCTTCGGCGCGAGGACCGGGGCGCTGGCCGTGATGACGGCATGGACGCGCTCGGCCATGATCCGGTCCGAGTCCTGCATCTCGGCGATCTTCGCGAGCACCTCGCGCTCCGCCTCCGCCGCCTTGTCCGCGCGCGAGCTCCGGCGCGCGGCCGACTTCAGCTCTTGGGCGTGGTCCTTCATCGCGGCCCGCTCCTCGGCCGTGAATCCCTCGTGCGCGCTCTTCCCGGTGCTGCTCATGGCAGACCTCCCCGTTGAGGATCGTGATGATCAGGACGTCGAGAGGGACTTTATCCCCGCGCACTGACAGCGGCCCGTCCCCCGCACGGGGCCGTAGTCAGCGGCGGCGGGTCAGGGCCTCGGGAGCGCCCGCCGACTGCGCTCCTTCCGACTCGAGCGTCAGCCGGTCCGGTTCCGCCATCGTCAGTACGTAGAGGTTGCCCCGGGGACAGTCGAAGGAGGCCGTTCGGTCCGTCGGATGGCTGGTCACCGCGGCGAAGACCACGCTGTCGCGGCTGATCTGCCTCAGCTCCAGCGCCTCCGTGCATCCCAGGTTCCGCCCGGTCGAGAGCTCCTTCAGGTCGCTGACCTGCCGGCCCACGATGTCGCCCACGGACCCGGCGTTCAGGGTGACCGTGACGGCGAACTCCCCCGTACGCGCCTGGGTGATGCCGTCCGCGCCCGGCGTCCCGGACCCGACGCCGGACCATGTTCCGACCCACGCCGCCGGCAGCGCCGACGTGGAGGACGGCGGCGCCGGTGAGGAGGGCGTGGCCGAGGCGGAGGGAGCCGCCGCGTCGTCGCCGCCACCGCCGCCGCCGAGGAGCCGGACCACGAGCGTGACGGCCACCGCGAGGGCCACGGCGCCTGCGACCGCGGCCAGCACGCGGGGAGCGGGAGCCACGAAGGCACGCGCCGGTACCGGTGGCGGCGCCGGGGGAACGGGCGGCGCCGGCGGCTGGGCGTCGGCGAGCAGGCGCCGCAGCTCGGCCTCCCGGCGCCCGGTCTCCTCCAGCAGGGCCGGCGGCACCGCGCCGAGCCAGTCCTCCTCCTCGGCGGCGCCCAGCCGCGCCTGCACCTCCTCGGCGGTCGGACGCAGGGCGGGGTCCTTGGCCAGGCACGCGCGCACCAGCGGAAGCAGCGAGTCCGGTACGCCGTCCAGCTGGGGCTCGTCGTGAACGATCCGGTACAGGAGGGCGGGCAGGGAAAGTTCCTCGCCGCCCGCCAGGAAGGGACTGCGCCCGGTCGCGGCGTACACGAGTACGGCGGCGAGCGAGAACACGTCGGCCGGGGCCGAGGCCACGGCGCCCGTGGCCTGCTCCGGCGCCAGGTAGCCCGGCGTACCGACCACGGTGCCGGTCCGCGTGTGCCGCGGGTCGCGCACGGCTCGGGCGATGCCGAAGTCGATGAGGAAGGGCCGCTGCGGGCCGAGCAGCACGTTCGCCGGCTTGATGTCACGGTGGACGACGCCCGCAGCCCGGACGGTGACGAGCGCGGCCGACAGCTCCCGGGCCAGGCACCACAGGGCCGGTTCCGCCAGCGGCCCGTACCGGCTCACCCAGTCGCCCAGCGACGGAGCGGGGATGTACTCGGTCGCCAGCCACTGCGGCGACGAACCCGGCGGGCTGAAATCCACCACCGAGACCGTCCACGCGCAGCGCACGCGGTCGTTGGCGCGGATCTCCCGGTCGAACCGTTCGGCGAAGTCCGGCTCAAGGCTCAGTTCCCGGTGTACGGTCTTCAGGGCCAGCGGTCGGCCGGACGCCGTCCGGGCCAGGAACACCTCGCCCATTCCCCCCGCGCCGAGACGCGCCAGCAGGCGGTACCCGCCGATCTCCGGCGGGTCACCAGGCCGCAGAAACTCCACCGACTCCCCCTGGTCCCATGCCCGTTGTCAGGGCCGCAGTGTACGGACCGCGGCGTGTCCCGCGTGACAGGGAGCTCCTGAACTCGCGAGCTCAGGAGCTCAGGAGATTGCGTACCACTGGCTGGCCCAGCCGGTGTTGATGGTGCTCGTGGACTGTTCGGCCAGGTTCAGGGTGGCGGGCAGCGAGGTCTGACCGGTCAGGACGGTGCTGTACCGCAGGAGCGGCGGCGCCAGACCGGCGTTGACCGAGATGCCGGCGCCCGTGGACTTCAGGGTGAGGGCATTGGTGGCCCAATTGCCGTTCAGGAGAAGCGCGATGAAGTAGGTGCCGGGGACGGCGGTGAAGGGCTTCTCGAGGGCCAGGGGCTTGGCGATCGGATCGGTCATCAGCTGGGGCGAGATGTCCGGGGTGGCCGCGACACGAGCGCCGGTGGCGTCGTACACGCCGAGGTAGCAGTTGGCGAGCTGCGCGTTCGGGTCGATCCCGGCGAGGCCGAGCCAGATGTTGGACCAGGTGATCTGCTCGCGCAGCACGATCCGTACCAGGGTGATCCGCCCGCCGACCCCGGCGGCCGACTGGGCCGTTACGTGCCCCGCGTCGTTGGGGTCGCCGGTCCACGCCAACAGGTTCTGGTCCTGCGGCCGGGGCCCCTCGAACCCGGACCCGCTGCCCTGCGGGGCCGGGCCCGGGGACGTGGACGCCGTGGAAGGCACCGTCTTGGGCCCGCCCCCGCCCGACGTCGTACATCCGGCCAGGGCGAGCAGGGCCGACAGCGCGGCGACGAGGCCGGTCGCGGCGGTGGTGGTACGGGTGCGCATGGTCCCCCCATGAGGTGCGGATGTGCCGACGCACATGATCACACGGGCCGGCGGAGCGCGGACGAGGCGGCGGCCTACGGGTGGTAGAGCCCCTCGGCGCGTGCGACGTCCACGGGCCGGTCCGGGGGAAGGTGGAGGAAGTGGTCCAGCTGCCACGCCTGCGCCGTACGGGCCTGGCGGTTGGTGGTGGTCACCCACGGCGGGTAGACGCGGAAGGCCCGCTTCCCGCCGGAGCCGTTCTCCGACACGACCCCGCGGCGGCGGAGCACGTCGAGAGGGAACACGAACTGGCCGAAGTGGTGGCCGTCGCGACTGCTGATGACGAAGAGGTCGACGGGGTCCGTGACGTCGAAGGGCTGGATGGGCCCGCCCGGCGACCTCTTCCACACGGTGACGAACTGGCCGACTTTGGTCGGGGTCGTCCTGGCCGCGCGGAACCGGACGGCGAGGCCGTCCAGGGTGAAGGTGTGGGCGGCGTACTCGGCGCTCTCGGCCTCGGGGACCGGCTGCGAGCAGGTGAATCCACAGGGGTCGTAGACGAGCGCCTTCGCCGCGAGGAGGTCACCGTGGACCGGTGCGGTGTCCGGCCACGGTGCGGGGGCGGTGGGGTGGAGGGCGGTGGGGTCGAGAGGGGAAGGCGGCGTGCGGTCCGGCGTCATGCGTTCACCTTGTCACGGGTACGCGGACGGTCCTGCGGGCTCGGTTCGCCGGCGGAGGGCTTGCACATCCGCTGCGTCCTTCCGGTCGGCTTTATGCTGCGGGAATGATCAAGCCGATTGAACTCGTGATATTCGACTGCGACGGGGTTCTCGTCGACAGCGAACCCCTCGCGACGCGCGTCCAGGTCGCGTTGGGAGCGGAGCTGGGCTGGCCGCTCACCGAGGACGAGGTCATCGACCGGTTCATCGGACGCTCCAACGCCTCCGTGGCCGAGCAGGTCGCCGCCCGGCTCGGCGAGGCGACGGCCGCCTTTTGGCAGGAACGGTTCGAACAGCTCCACCGCGAGGCCGTGGACGCCGGGCTGTCCGCCGTCGAGGGCCTGCCCGAGGCACTCGACGCGATCACCTTGCCGACCTGTGTCGCGTCCAGCGGCTCGCACGAGAAGATGCGCCACACCCTCGGCCGCACCGGCCTCTACGAGCGCTTCGCCGGCCGCATCTACAGTGCCACCGAGGTCACCCGCGGCAAGCCCGCCCCGGACCTGTTCCTGCACGCCGCACGGCAGATGGGTGTCGACCCGGAGCGGTGTGTGGTGGTCGAGGACAGCCGGCCCGGCGTCCAGGCCGCCCGCGCCGCCGGTATGCGGGCCTTCGGCTACGCGGGCGGCCTGACTCCGGCCGGGCGGCTCGAAGGGGCCGGAACCGTCGTGTTCCACGACATGCGCGAACTGCCCGCTCTCCTCGCCGGGGTGTGACATGAGCCGCGCACCCATCGACGACACGCATTTCGGCGGCATCACCGTCCGCCAGGACCGCCAGGAACGCCTTGAGGTCAGCGGTGAGGCGATCCCGCACGTACTCCTGGAGCGCGGCCCGGGAGCGCCGGTGGACCCGCACATCGCCATCGGCACGCGCGACCCCGCCCACCTCACCCTGCGGATCGACGGCGCGCAGGCCGAGGTGCGGCCGGCGAAGGGCAGGCTGAGCCGGCGTTCGTACCGGGTGGACGTGGAGTACGGCGGCGTGAGGTACCGCCTCGTCCCGGACTCCGTCCCCAGCAGCCGCCTGACCCGCGACGGGGCGCACATCGGTGACTTCACCAGCGACGGGGACGAGACGGTCGTCGCCGAATGGAAGGCAGGGTCCCGCATCCAGCCCGCGGACGCCGCGATCGGCTACACCCTGGCTTCGGCGTTCGGCACGGGCGGCCAGCCCCTGTGGATGATGCTCGCCGACGCCGTGAGCAGCGCGCTCCCGTAGGTGTTGCGTCGCCGCGGCTACGGGTGCAGGGCGCGCGGGCTGTGAGCGGTGCGCAGCGCCTCCAGTCTCTGCTCGGTCAGGTGCAGGTGACGCGGGTCCAGGGACGGCAGGACGCGCAGGAAGCGGATCAGCTCCGGCCCGGCATCGATCGCCGTCGCCTGGTCCTTGAGCTGGGTCCAGCAGTGGAGGGCCCCGGCCGCGGCGGCGTGTACCTCGGGGTCGCCCGGGCCCTGGCGGGACAGGCGGGCCTGGCCGACGCCGATCCAGAGCCGGGTGGCGAGGTGGAAATCGCCCGCCATCCGTGCGAGGTCGGCGCGGATCTCCGCCCACTGCGTCGCTTCCGAGGAGGCGTACCCGTACGTCTGCAGGACGTGCTGTTCCCATGCCTGGGCGAGGGCTGCCGCCTCGTGATGGCGTCCGCCGGTGGCCAGGGCGTGGAGGTGTGGCCGGGGATCCTGGGCGGCGGGGTCTGAGGCCGGGCTCGGAGCGGGCGCCGGGCTCGCAGCGGGGGCCGGGGGGACCGCCGGTTCGGGCGGATGCGGCCGCGGGTGCTCCGGTTGCTGCCCTCGCGAGGGGCCCTGTTGCTGGTATTGCTCTTGCTGTTGTTGCTGCTGTGCGGCGGGCCGCGTGCCCAGTTCATGGGCGCTCGGCAGCACGAGGGTGCCCGGTGGCAGCGCCGCCGCTCCCACCGCCAGCGCGTGCAGGTTCACGTTGGCGGGCCGGCCGGGGCTGTGGCGCAGCTGGTCGATCCAGTGCCGGGTGTAACTGCTCACCGCGGAGCCCGTGGTGGCGAAGGCGGGCGGGCACACCACCCCGTACACCTCGGCCCAGGGCGAGGCGGGCAGGTGGCCGTACTCCTGCAGCAGCGGCCATGCCTCCTTGTCGGCGGCGAGGTCGAGCAGCACGGTCGTCAGTCCGGCGGGCCGGCCGCGCAGTTCGGTGGCCAGCCATTGCCAGGGCAGTGAGGTGTAGCGGACCGTGCCCGGCGTGGTGCCCGCCAGGGCGAGGTGGAGCTGGCGGCTCCGGCGGTCGACGGTGAGCCGGCCCGAGAGGTAGAGCAGCAGGGGGCCCGGTGTGGCGGCGGCCGCGCGCAGGCGCGTCAGGACGGTGTTGGGGTCGCGGGCCCCGTCGAGGCACACGGTGTCGCTGGGGATCTGGCTGTCCAGCAGCACGGCGGCCGGCACCATCGCGAGGGCAGCGAGATTGGCGCTGGGCGCGAGCTGGACCGTACGTCGGCGCACGGCGACGTCTCCTGCTATCAGGAGGACATGCCCCCGTTGCTGCTCCGCTGCATTGATGTGCATGAGCAGACCGTACTCAACTCGTGGCCCCCCGATGCACGGTGTCGCGGAGAGCGGATATCGGGCGCGGCTGGCGGACGGAGACGGGCACGAGGCGGTGGTCGGTCCACCGGCCCTCTGGTCTACTCTCGGTCGGGTGATCGAGTACGTGGAGCAACTCGGCGGCGCCGTGCCGCGGATCGGCCCGCCCCCCGAGGGCGCGGCCGTGGCCGTCTGGTCGATGGACACCCTGCGGGACGTGGTCGGCGGGTACCGGGTCGCCGAGGCCGCGGCGGTGCTGGACGCCGACGAACGCGAGCGGGCCGCGCGGCTCCTGCGGCCCGGTGTCCGGCAGCGCTACCTCGCCTCGCACGTCGGACTTCGGGTGCTTCTGGGCGGCTACCTGGGGATGCCCGCGCGGGAGGTGCGCCTGGTCCGGGAGGACTGCCCGTGCTGCGGCGGTCCGCACGGCCGTCCCGCGGTGGCGGGGGGCGCGGTCCACTTCTCCCTCTCGCACAGCGGCGACATGGCCTACTTCGCGTTCGCGGGGGTGCCGGTCGGTGTGGACGTGGAGGAGACCCCGAGCGCGGAGGCGGTCGTCGACGTGCTGCCCACCCTGCACCCGGCGGAGAGCGCCGAGCTGACCGCCCTGGAGCCGGGCGAGCGCCGGGCCGCGCTCGCCCGTGGCTGGTCCCGCAAGGAGGCCTGCCTCAAGGCCATCGGCCGGGGTCTGGCCCTCGGCCTGGTGGAGCCGTACGTCGGCTGCGGCCCCACCCCCGCGACGGTCGCGGACTGGACCCTGGCGGACCTGCCGGCCCCCGCGGGCTACACGGCCGCGCTCGCGGTCGCCGCCCCCTCCTCGCGGTGAACGGGAGCTCCGGCGTCATGGACTTCGAGCAGGTCTTCACCTACGCCTGGAAGGCGCCGGAGGAGGAGCGGCCGTACGTCCTGTCCGCCGCCTACGAGCCCACCGGGGCCGGGGCGGGCGGTCCCCGGCGCTGGCTTCTGCTGGCCGCCCTGCCCGACTTCAGCGAGTTCCTCGCCTTCGACGACGCCGCGCACGCACGGGAGTTCGCCCGTGCGGTCCTCGGCCTGCCCCTCACACCGGAGCCCTACGAGCGGGAGCTGCACCTCAGCGAGAGCCGTACCCGCACGCTCCTCTCGGGCCCGGCCACGGAGGTGCGCTCCGCCGGCCTGTCGGTCGGCCGGGACCCCACGGACGGGCTGCGCGCCTACTTCGCCTACCAGTCGTACTACGCCTTCCCCGGCGAGCCGCAGTACGCCGCGCTCGGGCTCGAAGTCGTCTGCGAAGACGTCGACGTTCCCCGGGCGCACGCCGAGGCGCGGGCGCTCCTGGAGGCACTCGACGCGTCCGGCGCGGACGCGGCGGGCCCCGGAGGACCGGACCCCGCCCCCTGATCAAGCCCGTCGGCCGCCGGTGGCCTCGGAGGCGTGCCAGGAGGCCCATCGGGCGGGGGTGAAGGTGTCGGCCTCACGGCGGATCTCCAGCGCGCCGGATCCCGCGAAGTGGGCGGGGAAGACCAGCTCCCGGCCGTCCGCGGCCTGTTCGAGGATCCGGCGGCGGGTGGTCGCCGCCTGGTCCGCGTCCAGGCAGAAGCAGCTGTTGCACGAAGGGGCGAGGATCTGCACCGGGCTGTGCAGGAGATCGCCGACGAAGACCGCCCGCTCGCCGCCGGAGGACACGCGCAGGACGGCCGAGCCAGGGGTGTGGCCCGGCGCCGACTCCAAGGTGAGGTGTTCGTCGATGCGGTGGACGCCGTCCCACAACACCGCCTGCCCGGACCGGTGGACGGGCGCGACGCTGTCCTCGTACATCAGGCGGTCGTCCGGCCTCAGGCCGCCGCCGTGGGAGTTGCGGGGGCCGAAGTGGAAGTCGTCGGCCGCCGGGATCAGATAGCGGGCGTGGGGGAAGGTCGGGAGCCACTCGCCTGCGGCGTCGTGGGTGTTCCAGCCGACGTGATCGGCGTGGAGATGGGTGTTGACGACGATGTCGACGTCCTCGGGGCGGACCCCCGCAGCTGCCAGGCGGCCGAGGAAGTCCCCCTGCCAGTGGTGGAACTGCGGCGCGTGGGGCCGTTCGCGGCCGTTGCCGACCCCGGTGTCGACCAGGACGGTCCGTCCGGCGCTGCGCAGGACCCACGTCTGCAGGGCCATGACCGCCGCGTCCTCGTCGGGGTGCCAGTGGTCGGGCGCCAGCCACGCTTCGTTGTCCTGCCACGTCCGGGCCGTGGAGTCGGCCAGGAGACCGCGGGCCGGGGCGAAGGCGCCCTGCCACTCGACGACCCGGATGATCTCGACGTCCCCCAGCATGAGGGACTGCTTGCTCTCGCTCGTCATGCCGTCGACCCTAGGAAGAGGGGGGTGAGCTGCTCAATGCCTGTACAGCTCACGCCGATACGCGGGCGTCTCGCCCTTGACGCCCCGGATACCGTGGCCGGATGGACGTGGTGAGTGACGCGATCTCGGCCGTACGCATCGGGCGGCCCTCCTCGCAGCGGGTACGGGTGAGCGGGAGGTGGTGCACGCGGCTCGACCCGTACGACGGCGCGGGCTTCCACGTCGTGCTGGAGGGCAGCTGCTGGCTGCTGCCCGACGGGGGCGACCCGCTCTCGCTGGGTCCGGGTGACGCGGTGCTGCTGCCGTACGGCACGGGTCATGTGATAGCCGATCGCCCGGCGGACGCGGGGGCGGTGGAGCGGGCGGTGCCGTTCGGGCAGTGGGAGGCGATGCGCGAGCCGCTCGCGGCGGACGGCGTACGGGACGGCTCGGGGGTGGTAGAGATGCTGTGCGGCAAGTACCGGCTCGACCGCGACCGGGTGCACCCGCTGATGGCGGAACTGCCGAAAGTCGTCCACCTGCCGAACCGGGTGGGAGGCCGCCCCGAACTGCGGGCCGCCATCGACCTGTTGGGCCGGGAACTGGCCGAGATGCGGCCCGGCTCCGGCATCGCCGTCCCCGGCCTGCTCGACCTCCTCCTCGTCTACATGATCCGTTCCTGGGTGGCCGAGAGCACGACGGGCGTGTGGTCGGCCGCGCTGGGCGACCCGGTGGCGGCCGCGGCCCTGCGGGCCCTGCACGCGGACCCGGCCGCGCCGTGGACCACCGCGCGCCTCGCCGAGCAGGCGGGGGTCTCGCGGCCCACCCTCGCCCGGCGCTTCACCTCCCTGGTCGGCCGTCCCCCGATGGCCTACCTGACCTGGTGGCGGCTGAGCCTGGCCGCGGCGCTGCTGCGCGACGGCGACCAGCCGCTGGCCGCCATCGCCCGCCGGGTCGGCTACGGCAGCCCCTACGCCCTGTCGCACGCCTTCAGCCGCGCATTCGGCACCACCCCGGGCCGCTACCGGGCACAGGCCACGGCCTCACCGTCCGCGGACGTCGCCGGCGCTGACGCATGAGCCCCGATATTCACTTGGCCCACCACCGTCACCCGGGACAACCTCGCAGGACCGCACACCGCACGGAGGCAGGGAAGATGACCACGCAGACCCACCACGCCGACCACACCGATCACGACCTGGTCGAGGCCGCCGCCGCCCTCGCGCGCACCCGCTGCCGGGGCGACAACCACACGATGGCGGCCGCGGCGCGCGCCCGGGACGGCCGGATCATCACCGCCCTCAACGCCTACCACTTCACCGGTGGCCCCTGCGCCGAGCTGGTCCTCATCGGCTCGGCAGCGGCGCAGGGTGCCTACGAGCTGGACACCATCGTCGCCGTCGGTGACCGCGATCGCGGGGTCGTTCCACCGTGCGGCCGCTGCCGCCAGGTGCTCCTCGACTACTTCCCGGACGTGAAGGTCGTCGTCGGCTCGGGCGACGGCATCCGTACCGTTCCCCTCACCGACCTGCTTCCGGGACGCTACGTCTGGGCCGACCACCAACTCGACGCCGAGCCCCCCACGTCACCGGAGAACACGGCGTCACCCGGCGCGAACTGACCCCCACCGCCCCCGGAGGCGCGGTCAGTCGGCGGCGTGCACGCTCGCGCCGTCGCTCGACCGCGCCGTCGCGGGAGCGCGGCGGACGGGGCGGCGGCTGCGCGAGACGGCGACACCGGCCAGGCAGATCGCACCGCCCAGCAGGGTCAGCCAGCCGGGGATCTCGTCGAGCGCGATCCAGGCGATGAGCACCACGGCGGCGGGCACCGCATAGGTGGTCGCGCCCAGCTTGCCGGCGGTGGTCCTGGCGAGGGCGTACGTCCAGGTGGTGAAGGCCAGGGCCGTCGGGAAGAGCCCCAGGTAGACCATGTTGAGCGTGGCAGCGGTCGGCGCCTGGGGCAGTTGGGACAGCAACTGCCCGGCGAACGGGAGGGTCAGCGCCGTGCCGACGAAGCAGCCGTACGTGGTCACCTGGAGCGGGCTCGCGTACTTCAGCGCGGGCTTCTGCGAGACGACCCCTGCCGCGTAGGCGAGGGCGGCCAGCAGGCAGAGCAGGACGCCGGTCAGGGAGGCGGAGCCGCCCTTGGAGGTGGACAGGCCCACGACGGCCGCGCCGGCGAAGGAGACGGCCATGCCCACCAGCAGCTTCGGCGGGAACCCCTCCCCCAGCAGCCACCCGCCGAGCAGGGCGATCACGATCGGGCCGATGTTCACGATCATGGCCGCGGTGCCGGCGTCCACGCCCTGCTCGCCCCAGTTCAACGCCACCATGTAGAAGCCGAACCACAGCGCTCCGGAGGCCAGGATCCCCGGCCAGGCCTGCCGCGGCGGAAAGGGGACCCGCTTGACGACGAGCACGACCGCCAGGGCGAGCGAGGCCGTCAGGAGCCGCCCGAGAGCCAGCGCCCCCGGCTCGTAGTGGGCGGCCGCCGAGCGGATGGAGACGAAGGCGGAGGCCCAGAGGGCGACGGTGACGGCCGCCGCTGCCAGGGCTCGCTGATCGGTTCTGTGGCCATCGGGCGTGTGATCCATACAGGTCAACGTACCTACGCCGCCGTGCGCCTGCCCAGCGGGTTTCCCTAGGCCTCGGCCGCACTGAACTAGGGCCGCTCCTGGTACTCCTCGTTCAGCAGCAGCCGCTTCTGCGGCTTGCCCATGGCGTTGCGCGGTACCGCGGCCACGAAGCGGACCTCGCGCGGGCGCTTGTGCGCCGACAGGTGCGCGGCCACGAACTCGGTGAGCTCGGCGCCGGTAACCCCCTCCGCGACGACGAAGGCGACGATCCGCTGGCCCAGATCCGTGTCCGGGACCCCGACCACGGCCGCCTCGCTCACCTTGGGGTGGTCCAGCAGCGCGTTCTCGACCTCGCCCGCGCCGATCCGGTACCCGCCGGACTTGATCATGTCGATGGAGGCGCGGCCCACGATCCGGTGCACACCGTCCGTCTCGTCGATGGCCGCGATGTCGCCGGTGCGGAACCAGCCGTCCTCGGTGTATGCGGCGGCGGTCGCCTCGGGCCGGCCGAGGTAGCCGGAGAACAGGGTGGGCCCGGTGAGCTGGAGTTCCCCGATGTCGGCGCCCGGCTCGGCGGCGATGCGCGTACGGATGCCCGTGAGCGGCGTGCCGACCGTGCCCGGGCGGACCTCGCCGCCGGCGCGGCCGCTGAGGGTGATCAGGCTCTCGGTCATGCCGTACCGCTCGACGATCCGGTGGCCGGTGAGGCGTTCGAGGTCGCGGAAGACGGGCGAGGGCAGGGCCGCGCTGCCCGACACCAGCAGCCGGGCCCCGGACAGCGCCGCAGCGGCCTGCGGCGTCCCGGCGATGCGGGACCAGACCGTGGGGACGCCGAAGTAGAGGCTGCCGCCGGCCTCCGCGTAGGCCTGGGGCGTCGGCCGTCCGGTGTGCACGAGGCGGCTGCCGGTGCGCAGCGCGCCCAGGACCCCGAGGACGAGGCCGTGGACGTGGAACAGCGGCAGGCCGTGCACCAGGGTGTCCTCGGCGCTCCACTGCCAGGCCTCGGCGAGCGCGTCCAGGTCGGCGGCGATCGCGGCGGAGCTGAGGACCACGCCCTTGGGCGGGCCCGTGGTCCCGGAGGTGTAGAGGATCAGCGCCGGGTCGCCGGGCGCCGCCGTCGTACGGGTCGGCGGCGCGGCCGGGCGCCGTGCGTAGTCCACCTCGATGAGGCGGGCCCCGGAGTCGCGCAGGATGTGCTCGCGCTCGGCGGGCCCGGCGTCGGGCGGCAGGGGTACGCAGGGCACTCCGGCCAGCAGGCCGCCGACCACGGCGGCCACGGTCTCCAGGGAGGCCGTGGCCGTCACGGCGAAGGCGGGGAACGGGGCTCCGGCGAGGTCGGCGGCCACTGCGCCCGCCGCGCCCAGGAGTTCCTCGTAGGAGGTGGTGCGGCCGGCGACGGTGAGCGCGTCCGCGCGGTCCCCGTGGATCCCGGTGAGGGCGGTCAGCAGCATGGCGGCGGCTCCGTTCGGCGACGGTACGGGTGGAAACGAATGGCAACGAGTGGACACGGATGGTGCGGACGGACACGGTCAGACTACGGGGGCGGCACGGCCCGGTCCGCACTTATGATCGGCAGGACTTGACCGTTCGATGACCCATTTCTCGTCCCGGGGGGCTCCGCGTGGAAACGGCACGGTTCGCGTCATTGATCGCCGCGACGATCACCATGGGTTCGGTGAGCGGCCTCTTCTACGGGTTCTCGGTCTCGGTCATGCCGGGCCTTCGGCGCAGCGGCGACCGGACCCTGATCGAGACGATGCAGCGCGTCAACGTGGCCATCCTCAACGGCTGGTTCATGCTCGGCTACCTCGGCGCGCTGCTGTTCACCTCGGTGGCGGTGGTGCTCCACGCCACCGGACCCGGCGAGCGCGGGGCGCTGGCGCCGCTGATCGGTGCGCTCCTCGCCTACCTGGCGGCGATGGGCGTCACGGCCCGGGTGAACATCCCGCTGAACAACGCCCTCCAGGCGGCGGGTCCGGTCGAGACGATCAGCGATCCCGCAGCCGTGCGGCGGGCCTTCGAGGCGCCCTGGGCGCGCGCGAACCTGTGGCGGGCGGTGTTGTGCACGGCCGCCCTCGCCCTGCTCGCCTGGGCGCTGGTGCTGCACGGCCAGGGAAGCTGACCGCCGCACTGAAATCCGTTGACGAGCGGGCCCGTTGGCTGCCTAGCATGATCGGTTGTGATCACTAACGAGGAAATCATCGGACAGGCCCTGGACCGGATCAGTGCAGGCTATGTCTTCCCCGAAAAGGCCGTTGTCATCGATGCCGCGATCCGGGGTCGGCTGGCGGCGGGCGCGTACGAGGGCCTGGACGGGCCGGCCCTGTGTGAGGCGGTGACGGCCGACCTTCAGGAGGCGTGCCCCGACAAGCATCTGCGCCTGCTGTGGACCGACGAGCCGCAGTCGCTGGTGCCGCAGGACGAGGACGGCGGCGCGGCCGCTTTCCTCGCCCGCATGAGGGCCGAGAACCAGGGGGTCCAGCGCGTCGAGCGCCTGGAGGGGAACATCGGGCTCATCGAGCTCAACCGCATCGCGACCGCCGCGGAGGGCGCGAGCGTGATCGGCGCCGCCATGCAGTTGGTCGCGCTCAGCTCCGCGCTCGTGCTGGACCTGCGCGGCTGTCTCGGCGGGTCGCCGGAGGGCGCCGCGATGTGGTGCAGCTACTTCTTCCCCGACGACCAGGTCCACCTGACCGACATCTACGACCGGACCACCGACACGACCCGCCAGTTCTGGACGACCGCGCACCTGCCCGCGCCGCGCTACGCGGACCGCCCCGTCTACGTCCTCACGAGCGAGATCACCTTCTCCGGGGGCGAGGACGTGGCCTACACCCTGCAGGCGCACGGCCGCGCCGTCGTCGTCGGTGCGACCACCCGTGGCGGCGCCCACCCGACCGCCCGTCACGCGGTCGCCGAGCACGTCCTGGTGACCGTGCCGCAGGCCCGCGCCGTGAACACCGTCACCGGCACCAACTGGGAGGGCGTGGGCGTCGTTCCCGACGTACCGGTCCCGGCGGTCCAGGCGCTCGACACCGCGCTCAAGGCCGCCCTGCGGCGCCTGGAGGAGCAGCCGGGGACCGGCGCCGCCACGGGCTGAGGCCGCCACGGGCTGAGGCCGCCACGGGCTGACGCCGCCGTTCACCACCGGGTGCAGCCGGCGGACTGCGGCAGGGCCGTCGGGCCGCCCGGCGTCACCAGACCGGTCTCGTACGCGAAGACGACGACCTGGGCGCGGCTGGAGAGGCCCAGTTTGGCCATGGCGCGGTTGAGGTGGGTCTTCACGGTGGCCTCGCTGATGAAGAGCCGCTGGGCGACCTCCGTGTTGGTCACCCCGGTGGCCACCAGACGCAGGACGTCGCGTTCGCGGTTGGTCACGGTGTGCCATTCCGGGGCGATCACCGCGGGTGGTGTCGGCCCGGGGTGGTACGCCTCGATCAGGCGCCGGGTGACCGTCGGCGCGAAGAGCATGTCGCCCGAGGCGACGGTGTGGATGGCGGCGATCAGGCGCTCGGGAGGCGTTTCCTTCAATAAGAACCCACAGGCGCCCGCGCGCAGCGCGTTGTAGACGTGTTCGTCCTGGTCGAAGGTGGTCAGCACCAGGACCCTGGGTAACGTGTCGCCGGCCCCGCCGAGGATGCGTCGCGTCGCGGTGATGCCGTCGGTGCCCGGCATGCGCAGGTCCATGAGGATGACGTCGGGTGTGGTGGCCTCCGCCTGCCGGACGGCCTGTTCGCCGTCGCAGGCCTCGCCGACCACGGACAGCCCCGGCGCGGCGTTCAGCAGGGACACGAGCCCGACGCGGATGAGCACTTGGTCGTCGACCACCAGCACCGTGGGCATCGCGGAAATCCTCACCGGGAGCGGCCGTCCCCGGAGGCCCGGGACCGGCGGACCGTCCGGCCGGTCACTGGGGGTCGGGTGCCGGAAGGACCAGTCGGACCTCGAATCCGCCGAGGGTACGGGGGCCAGCGGTGACTGCCCCGCCGTAGATTTTCGCGCGTTCCCTCATCCCGATCAATCCATGACCGGGTGATATCGCCTTGTTTGGCTGGAAGCTGCCGTCTCCCTCGTCGGTCACGCACACCACGAGGGCGGAGCTTTCGTACCGTATGGCGACGTGCGCCCGGGTGGGCCCCGCGTGCTTCAGCACGTTTGTCAGCGCCTCCTGGATCACCCGGTAGGCACACAGGTCCATGCCCTGCGGCAGCGGGGTGGGAGGTCCGGTGACTTTCAGCGTGACGTGGACTCCCGCTCCCCTCACCCGGTCGAGCAGGCTCTCCAGCAGATCGAGCCCGGGGGCCGGGGCGTAGCCACCGCCGTCCTCCAGCCCGCCGCCTCCCAGCGCGCCGCCTCCGGGCCCGTCACCGTCGTCGGGGTCCGTCGGCGCTTCCTGGCCGACCCGCAGGAGCACCAGCATGCGGCGCATCTCCTCCAGCGCCTCCCTGCTGGTGGCGGCGATGACGTCCAAGGCCCGCCGGCTGGCCGACGGGTCGGTGGGGAACACGTACGAGGCCATGCCCGCCTGGAGCGAGATTACGGACATGTGGTGCGCGACCACGTCGTGCAGTTCCCGCGCGATGCGCACCCGTTCCTCGGTGAGGAGCTGGCGGGCGTTCTCCTCCTGCTGTCGGCGCAGTTGGAAGGTCAGCGCGGCGAACTGCCGGTTCCGCTCGGCGAGTGCTCCGGAGCCGCGCCCGACGACGAAGACGACCGCCGGGAACAGGACCGCCTGGGCGAAGACGGTCGGCATGGAACTGTTGGCGGCGTTGCTCAGACCCGCGTACACCCAGATCGCGGACACGACTGCCGTGCACACGACGGACGTACGGACCTGCCGGGTCGCCGCGACGGTGTACAGGCCCAGGAGCGGGGGCATCGAGTTGACCACCGGCCAGTACCCGCAGGCGATGAACAGGACCCACAGCGCGCTGCTGGAACCGAACACGACGACGGGCGCGATCCGGCGGGCCACCATGACGAGACCCACCAGGACGGTCAGCACGCCCCCGAAGGCGTCCACGCCCCGCCATCCGAGCGGCGGCTGTTCCTGCCCCAGCAGCAGCCCCGCGCCGGCGTACCCCAGCGCCAGCAGCGCGTCGACGACCAGGGACCGGTACCTGCCCGCGGGACCGTCGAGAAACCCGAATGCAGCGTGCATCGGCGCAGCTTACGGGCCTCGGCACGCCGGAGCCATGGGTCAGCCGCAGGACCGGCGCCTACCGCGCGGGCACGCCCCGACTACCGCTGGAGTTGCAGGCCGGGCGCGCGCCACCCGCGCAGGGTGGAGATCCGAATCATCCCGGTGCGTGCCGATGCGGGGCGCACCGCTCGCCTAGTTTTCTGTCGACCGCTCCACTCCCCGAGAAAGGCAGACACCGCCATGACCCTCGTTGTGAAGCGCACCCTCCTGGGAGCCTCCGCCGTGGCCTCCGCCCTCGTGATCGGGCTGGCCGGCACCGCCAGCGCGGCCACCATCGGCTTCAACAAGACCTCCGGCAGCGGAAAGGCCGAGATCAGCGGCACGTACGAGTACCACGTGTCGGGGGAGATCCCCGACACCAAGGAGAAGCTCTACGCCGGATCGTTCAAGGGCGCCACGGCCAAGGACAAGGTGGCGGGCGACGGGTACGAGGCCGTTCTCGCCCTGTCCTACCAGGACTTCAGGAACGGCGCCTGGTACCCCGTGAAGAACTACGTGGCCGTGGTGAACGGCTCGAAGAGCTGGACCTTCAAGAACAAGAAGGACGTCAAGGCCTGGGCCTGCGACCGCAAGGTCGGCACGACCCAGCTGCTGAACTGCCGAGCCGCCTTCTAGCCTTCCGGGGCCCGGTTCTCGCCGGGGGTCTGCACCGGCCTCAAGGCGGCGCAGACCCCTCGACCCCTTCGCCGGGCCGGCCGCCTTTAAGCTGGGATCATGCCCAAGGACATGATCACCTCGTCGCCGCGCCCGTTGCGCCTGGAACCCGTGACCGAGGAGAACTTCGACGCGGTCTGCGCACTCCAGGTACGCCCCGATCAGGCGCACTTGGTCTCCCCCGTCGTGAAGTCGCTGGCAGAGGCGTACGTCCACGGGGAGAGGGCCTGGCCGCGGGCGATCGTCGACGGGGAGGACGTGGTCGGCTTCGTCATGGCCTTCCTCGACTTCCCCTGGGATCCGGCCGCCGACCCCGCCGACCGGCGCTCGGGCATCTGGCGCCTGAACGTCCACGCCGACCACCAGGGCAAGGGCTACGGCCGCTTCGCGGTCCACGCGGTCTGCGAGGAGATCGTCCGCCGCGGCACCAGCCTGGCGTACGTCAGCTGGCACCCCGGCGAGAACACGCCAGAGCCCTTCTACCTGGGCCTGGGCTTCCGTCCCACGGGCGAGCTCGCCGGGGACCAGAAGGTCGGCGTGCTCACGCTACCCTCGGGCCCCGCTACGTGAGGATCACGGTGCCCCCCGGTCCCGGCGCGAGCGCGCCCGTCACGGGTCCGCTCGCGCCCGCGCGGAACTCCCTGGGGCTCACACCGCGGACCCGCTTGAAGGCCGTGGACAGGGCGAAGGCGCTGCCGTAGCCGACCCGGCGGGCCACCGTCGCGACCGTGGCGTCCGGCTCGCGCAGCAGGTCGGCCGCCAAAGCCAGCCGCCAGCCGGTCAGATAGCCCGCCGGCGGCTCGCCGACGACCTCCGTGAAGCGGCGGGCCAGCGAGGCCCGGGAGACGCCGACCCGCAGGGCCAGCTCCTCCACCGTCCAGCCGTGCGCCGGGTTCTCGTGCAGCAGCCGCAGCGCCGGGCCGACCACCGGATCGCCCCCGGCCCGGTACCAGGCCGGGGCGCCCGATCCCGCGGCCGTCGGCCACGCCCGCAGCACCCCGATCAGCAGCAGGTCCAACAACCGGTCCAGAACCACTTCCTGACCCGGTTCCTCACGCGAGATCTCCGACGCGAGCAGCGCGATCAAGGTGGCGGCCGCGGCCCCCGCAGGGCGGACCAGGATCGTGGGCAGGGCGTCCAGCAGCCGGCGGCCGATCTCACTCGGGGCCTGATAGGTCCCGCTCAGCATCACCGCCGCCCCGGCGCCCGGAGAGGCGGCGCCCCAGGTGCGCACGCCCAGCGCCATGGAGTCGGAGACGTCCTCGCCCGCCTGCGTGCTGCACCGCTGGTCCGGGCCCACCGTGATCTGCACCGGTGTCTCAGGGGAGTCGGCGACCCTGTAGGGCTCGGGCCCCCGGACCACCGCCACGTCACCGGGGCCGATCCGTACGGGTTCGGCGTCCTGTCCCTCGGGCAACAGCCACGCGGTGCCGTGCACCATCGTCACGACGGACAGCGGGGCGCGGTCCTCGATCCGCACGGACCAGGGGGGATCGAGGACGGACTTCAGGAGGAAGGCACCCCGCGCCTTGGGGCCTTCGAGGAGACCGGTCAGCGTATCCATGCGCACATCCTCCCCGAACCGCCACAGGCCGGGCCGGGCCGGGTCCGGCGGGCGGTTCCGGTTGAAGGTCGGGCTCAGGTTCAGGACGTCACGTCCCACACGCCGGTCGCGGCGGCCTCGCGGGCGTAGTCGGCGAAGTCCCGCGGCGCGCGCCCCAGCACCTCCTCGACCCCGTGGACCAGGTGCGCGTTGCGCCCGTCCAGGATCAGGGTGAACAACTCGGCGAAGTCCTCCGGCAGATCGTTCGCACGCAGCACCGCACGGTAGTCCTCGCCCGAAACCGGTACGTAGGCGATCTCACGGCCGGTGACCTTCGACAGCTCCGCGGCGACGTCGGCGAAGCTCAGCAGGCGCGGTCCGGACAGTTCGTAGGTCCTGCCGATGTGCCGGTCGTCGCACAGAGCGGCCACCACGACGTCGGCGACGTCCTCGGTGTCGACGAACGCCTCGACGCCGTCCCCCGTCGGCAGGGCGATCTCACCGGCCAGTACCGGCTCGAGGAAGAAGCTCTCGTCGAAGTTCTGGTTGAACCAGCTGGAGCGGACGACGGTCCAGTCCGCCCCGGAAACCTTCAGCTTCTCCTCGGCCAGCTGCGCGGCCTCCTCGCCGCGCCCCGACAGCAGCACCAGACGGCGCGCTCCCGCCGCCACCGCCGCCTCGGCGAAGGCGCCCACCTGGTCGGCGGCGCCCGGCAGGGCGAGGTCGGGGTAGTAGGTGACGTACACCCGGTCGACGCCCTCCAGCGCCGCGGTCCAGGTGGCGGGATCGTTCCAGTCGAAGGCGGGCTCACCGCCACGGGAGCCGACCCTCACCGGCCGGCCCTGGGCGGCGAGCTTCCCGGCGACCTTGCGGCCCGTCTTGCCGGTGCCCCCGATCACGAGGACCAAGGGCTGCTCGGTGGTGCGTACGGTCGTCCGGGTGCTCTGCGTGTCGTTCTTCGCGGTCTGCGTCATGACCCCAGTCAAGTGGCACGGGGCGAGCGGGGACATAGCCGAAAAGCTCAGCCGCATACGCGTACGTCCAACCCGCCCGCCGTGCCCTGTTGAGCCGCTACCGCTGGACCGGCTCCAGCCGCAGCCGCTGCGGAGGGGACTTCAGGTGGGCCGAGAGGTCCGGCAGGGCCGGCGCGTGGGGCGCCGTGAACCAGAGCAGGACGTCCTCGCCGGTCCGTACCGGCAGCGCGGGGAAGTCGTTCTCCGCGTGCTCCGAGCGGTGTACCGCCCGAGCGGGGGTCCCCGCGGCGACCAGGGCGGGGCGCAGGTGCTGCTCGAAGTGGTCGGCGAAGGTGCCGTCCAGGGGATGGCAGAGGGTCGCGACGACCGGCCCCGGCGCGTCGGATGCGGCGAAGCCCGGTCCGCGCAGCAGGAGCACGTCGTCCGAGTCCCGCATGGTCGCGTTGGCCCGCTCGCGGTGCGCCTGCCAGACGGGGCCGCCGTAGAAGGCGTGCAGCGCCCGGGTCCGCGCCGCCATGTCCGGGAAGGCGCGGAGCCAGACGAAGCGGTCCGGGTGGTCCAGGTCCCGGAACCGGCCGCCCACGGTGATGCCGGCCGCCTCCTGCCCGGTGACGAATTCCCTCTCGAAGAGGTCGATGAGGGTGTCGCGGGCGCCCGGGTGGCAGGTGTACTGCCTGAGTTCGACGATGAGGTCCATGCGGGGAGGCTAGGGCGGGTCCCCTGACATCTCCTGACAGTGGAGCGGTGCGGGTGTGGTGCGGGACGCATTGTTCTGGCGGACCGTCAGAGGGCGTACGCAGGGGAAGGGAGGGGACCTCAAGGATGGTTGAGGTCCAGAGTGTGATCATATGGCGACATGACCACGAGGACTCTCTATCTGCTCTGCTCCGCCGCCCCGCCCGTTTTCGACGTGGCCCACGTCATCGAGAACGCCCAGGCCCGCGGCTGGGACGTATGCCTGGGACTCACCCCCACCGCGGCGCACTGGCTGTCCGAGAGCCTGGACGGACTGGCCGCCCTGACCGGCCACCCCGTCCGCTGGCAGTACAAGATGCCCGGGGAAGCCGACGTATGGCCGGCCGCCGACGCCCTCCTCTTCGCCCCGGCCACCTTCAACACCGTGAACTCCTGGGCCCTCGGCCTCACCGACCGCTTCACCGTCGGTGTCGCCGCCGAGGCCACCGGCAAGGGGACCCCCGTCGTCACCATGCCCTGCACGAACGCCGCCCTCGCCGCGCACCCCCGGTTCGACCAGTCCCTGGCCACCCTGCGCGCCGCCGGAGCCGAGGTCCTCTACGGCGAGAACGGCTTCACCCCCGGCCCCGCCGGCCCGGACAACCCTCCCCATTTCCCCTGGCAGGCAGCCCTCGACGCCGTCGACCGCGTCGCCGCCCCCCGCACCTGACCGGCCCGCCAGGCCTCCGATCAGGCCCCCGGTACGGCCGCCCGCTCCGTCGCCGGTCACCGCAGCCCGCGGAAGAAGGCCCGTACGTCCTCCACCAGCAGGTCGGGCACCTCCATCGCGGGGAAGTGGCCGCCCCGGTCGTACGAGGTCCAGCGCACGATCGAGTCGGTGCGCGCGGCGACGTGCCGCAGCGGGTTGAAGTTGTCCCGGGGGAAGTCGGCCAGCGCGGTCGGGATGGCCGACCGCTGGGGCGGCCGGCCCGCGTAGTCGGCGTGGGCCCGCTCGTAGTAGATCCGGGCCGCGCTGCCCGCCGTGCCGGCGAGCCAGTACAGCATCACGTCCGTCAGCATGTGGTCCCGGTCGCCCGGGCAGGAGGGATCGCTCCACTCGTCGAACTTCTCGGCGATCCAGGCGAGCAGCCCGACCGGCGAGTCGTTCAGTGCGTACGCCAGGGCTGCGGCCGGATCGCCTGGATGTCGGCGTATCCCTGCCGCTCGCGCACCCACGTCCGGTACCGCTCCCAGGAAGCCAGGTCCGCTCGCGCTCCGCCGGGTCGAGCGCGGCCAGCTCGTCCTCCTCCGGCTCCGCCGCGGCGCCGGCGCCGGGCAGCAGGTTCAGGTGCACCCCGATCACGGTCCCGGGCTTGATCCGGCCGAGCCCCCGCGAGACGGCCGCCGCCCAGTCGCCGCCCTGGACCCCGTACTCGGGTACCGGACTTCCGCGAACGCAGGACCGCCACCGCGCCGGGCCGGGCGGTCCTGCGCGTGGCGAACGGGCGGCGTCTCTACGACCAGAACGCGTCGTACGCCTTCTGGTCGGACCACAGCCCCCAGGCTTCGGTGATCCGGCCCTCCCGGATGTGGAAGATGATCGTCTCGTTCATGTCCAGCTCTTTGCCCTCGCGTGACGCCGTGACGTGGAGCAGGGCGACCGTGTGCTCGTCGTTGGCGAGCACATCGTGGAGCCGGGGGCGGTAGGTGCCGCCCGTCAGCTGGAATTCCCGTTGGAACAGGGCGAAGGCGGCGTCGCGCCCCCGGTAGTCACCGGCCAGCGGACCGTGGCCGCCGAGATGCCACACCACATCCGGGTGGAACACCTCCGCCAGCGCCTCCATATCGCCAGCCGAAAACGCCTCCAGAGCCCGGTGAAACACCCCGATATTCGGGTGATCGGCCATGGCAGCCTCCTTTGATCTCCCTATGAACCTAGGTCGGATCCGGCCGGCGGGACTCAGGCACACCGGCTTCGCCAGCCCCGCCACCTGATCGGACGCCCGCCCCCAGAAGCTGCGGCGGTTCCTGCCGGTCAGTAACAGGCGCTGTGGCCGGTGGCGAGACCACCGGCAGGTGATCGACTTTCGGTCGACTCCACCATCGTCCGCGCTCACCAGCATGCGGCCGGCGCTCGGACCGACCCGCCCCCGGCACCCGCGTCGTCCGGGACAGCGGGCGGACTGCACCCAGTTCAAGCCGGTCCTGAGAAGATCCGCGTGTCCAGGACAGGACCGGGCAGGCCGCGTAGAAAGCCTGACGGCCTGGCGGTCGACAAGGCATACAGCAACGGGCCCTGCCGCCAGTACCTGTGACAGCGGGGTATCCGGCACACCACCCTGGTCCTCTGGCTGCGAAAGGTCCTTCAGCGCGAATCACGGGTCCACTGGTGTGCGTCAGGCCGAGGCATCTGTGGGTTCGGGCCAAACACGCGGATGCTGAGCGATCCGGAGGGCTCGGTGACGTCGGCCTGGACGTCCTCGGGTCGTGACGGCCGCCCAAAAGATCCTGCGCTGCCAGTTGAACCTTCCCCCGTTGAAAGCGAAACCTTCCCCCGCCGAGCCCAGGAATGCCGTCGCAGGGGCCGGAGAGTAGCGTCGTAGATGAGGCAGCCGTGCTGATTTGTCCCCCCGCGGGCAGTAGCGGGCGTCTCCTTCTCCCGTGACGGCAGCCGAGTCGCCGGAATTCCGGGGCGCGGGAGAGCAACACCTTCGGGACAAGCCGAGGAGTCACTATGTCCGGAGAACTGCTTTTCTACAGAAGTGACGACGGCGTTATCGCCACCGGCCGACTGGAGAGCGACGGCATCTTCACCCACCTTGCCGACGGACAGCTCAGCGAGGACTGGACCCGTATCGTCGCGGTAGGACGAGAACTGCTCTTCTATCGCAGCGACAACGGCGTCATCGCCACCGGCCGACTGAGCAGCGACGGCATCTTCACACAGCTCGCGGACGGGAAGCTCAGCGACGGCTGGACCCACATCGTCGCCCTCGGCCGTGAGCTCTTGTTCTACCGCTCCGACAACGGTGTCATCGCCACGGGCCGGCTGGACAGCAATGGCATCTTCACCGGCCTCGCCGACGGACAACTCAACGCAGGCTGGATCCACATCGACACCCTCGGCCGCGAGCTCCAGTTCTACCGCTCCGACAACGGCAAGATCGCCACCGGCCGCATCGACACCAACGGCATCTTCACCGGCCTCGCCGACGGACAACTCAACGCGGGCTGGACCCACATCGACACCCTCGGCCGCGAGCTCCAGTTCTACCGCTCCGACAACGGCAAGATCGCCACCGGCCGCATCGACACCAACGGCATCTTCACCGG
>NZ_JBIBRZ010000001.1:1023580-1102068 GCF_043076955.1 Streptomyces sp. NPDC016562
CCGGCCTCGCCGACGGACAACTCAACGCGGGCTGGACCCACATCGTCGCCCTCGGCCGTGAGCTCTTGTTCTACCGCTCCGGCAACGGCGATATCGCCACCGGCCGCATCGACACCAACGGCATCTTCACCGGCCTCGCCGACGGGCACCTGGTCCCGCACTGGAAGATCATCACCGGCATCGCATGACCGCCGTTGCGGCGCTTGTGGATTTCGCTGTCGAAGCCTGTGGGCCGGCCGCCTTGCTGCCGCACCGTTTGCGGTTCGCCTGCGAGGTCGGCGTCGGCCTGGACGGCCCGCATGATCCGGTCCCACGTGCCGTCCGCCGACCAGTGTCGGTCTCGTTCATAGACGATCTTCTCAGCTGCCGAAACGCTCAGGAAGGTCCCGCCACGGCATGCCCGTTCGGACACGGAACAGGATCCCGTTGGTCCTTACGGTGATCGTTCCAACGTCCGCCACGCTGTCCCGGCGCCGGCAGATGCGGCTCCAATCGGCCCCACTCGGCATTCGTCACCACCCCGGCCCCACGCCGGGAACAACGAGCCGACAACCCGACAGTCACATGATCCGCCGGACAGTGCCTAAGCGCTCCTACGCGGACGGGTGACCGCGCAGGCGGGTACGACGGCGCCCCGGTCCGCGCCCGCCTGGTGCAGGCGGGGTGCGGGCCGGGGCGGCCGGGACGTGCGCGGGCGGTGCCGGTATCGGTCGGCAGCGAGATCAGTCGGTGCCGAACTCCATGGCCGCGCGGTCGAGCATCTCCTCGTCGCCGGAGACCTCGCCGCGCGAGGCGATGGCCTCGGCGCCGCCCTCCGGCATCGCGCCGATCAGGCCGGTGGAGGCCGCCTGGGCGGCGCCGATGGCGGGATGGGCGGCCGTGCCGATCAGGCCCAGCCCGGCGTACTGCTCGAGCCGGGCGCGCGAGTCGGCGATGTCGAGGTTACGCATGGTGAGCTGGCCGATCCGGTCCACCGGGCCGAACGCGGAGTCCTCGGTGCGCTCCATCGACAGCTTGTCCGGGTGGTAGCTGAAGGCCGGGCCGGTGGTGTCGAGGATCGAGTAGTCCTCACCGCGCCGCAGCCGCAGCGTGACCTCGCCGGTGACGGCCGAGCCGACCCAGCGCTGGAGCGACTCGCGCACCATCAGCGCCTGCGGGTCGAGCCAGCGACCCTCGTACATCAGCCGGCCGAGGCGCCGTCCCTCGTTGTGGTACTGGGCGAGGGTGTCCTCGTTGTGGATCGCGTTGACGAGGCGCTCGTAGGCGGCGTGCAGCAGCGCCATGCCGGGCGCCTCGTAGATGCCGCGGCTCTTCGCCTCGATGATCCGGTTCTCGATCTGGTCCGACATGCCCATGCCGTGGCGGCCGCCGATGGCGTTCGCCTCCATCACCAGGTCGACCGCGGAGGCGAACTCCTTGCCGTTGATCGTCGTCGGCCGGCCCTGCTCGAAGCCGATCGTCACGTCCTCGGTGGGGATCTCCACCTGGGGGTCCCAGAACCGCACGCCCATGATCGGCTCGACGGTCTCGACACCCGTGTTCAGGTGCTCCAGGGTCTTGGCCTCATGCGTGGCGCCCCAGATGTTGGCGTCGGTGGAGTACGCCTTCTCGGTGCTGTCGCGGTAGGGCAGGTCGTGGGCGAGCAGCCACTCCGACATCTCCTTGCGGCCGCCGAGCTCGGTGACGAAGTCCGCGTCCAGCCAGGGCTTGTAGATCCGCAGGTGGGGGTTGGCGAGCAGGCCGTAGCGGTAGAACCGCTCGATGTCGTTGCCCTTGAAGGTCGAGCCGTCGCCCCAGATCTGTACGTCGTCCTCCAGCATCGCCCGCACCAGCAGCGTGCCGGTGACGGCCCGGCCGAGCGGCGTGGTGTTGAAGTAGGCGCGACCGCCCGAGCGGATGTGGAAGGCGCCGCAGGCGAGCGCGGCGAGGCCCTCCTCGACCAGGGCCGCTCGGCAGTCGACGAGGCGTGCGATCTCGGCCCCGTACGCCTTGGCGCGGCCGGGCACCGAGGCGATGTCGGGCTCGTCGTACTGGCCGATGTCGGCGGTGTAGGTGCAGGGGACGGCACCCTTGTCGCGCATCCAGGCGACGGCGACGGAGGTGTCGAGGCCGCCGGAGAAGGCGATGCCGACGCGCTCGCCGGTGGGCAGGGAGGTGAGGACCTTGGACATAGGAAGAGTATGCATGACTACGCATGATCATGCAACGCCCTCCGGTAGATCGTCTCCGGTGGCGGCCCAGGGGCCACCCTGTGTGGAGCCGGTCCGAAAGGATTGGGCCACTGTCAGCCCTGCCCAATATGCTCTGGGGGAGAGCGAATTCAGCTCGAACAAGGGGTGGGGATGAAGAAGAACAAGGCCGTCACGGGTGTCGCCGCGGCGCTGGTCATAGCAGCCGGCTCGGTCGGCTGCTCCGCGACGACGGTGGCCGAGAAAGCCGGGAATTCGGCGCAGGCGCTGGTCGAGGCCCTCTCGCGCGCGTCAGACGAGGCCTCGAAGGCCGGCTCGGCCGAGATCAACATGGTCGTGACCTCCAGCGAGACCGCCGGGAAGCCCGTACAGATGAAGGGCGTCTACTCCTGGGGCGACGGGGTCGCGATGGAGACCGAGATGCCGGCCAAGGATCTCCAGATGGAGGAGCTGGTCGCGGACGGCACCATCACCATGCGGATGGTCCAGGGGGCGTACTACTACGGGGTGGACCCCAGCCCGGACGGACCGTTCAAGGGCAAGAGCTGGCTCAAGCTCGACGTGTCCGCCGTCCTCGGCGAGCAGGGCGCGGCGGGTATGAAGGGGGCCAACAGCGACCCGACGGCGGGCCTCAAGACGCTCAAGTACGCGAAGGGGGTCAGCAAGGTCGGCACGGAGAAGGTCAACGGCAAGACCACGATCCACTACCGCGCGACGGTCCCCGGGGACAAGCTGGGTGACGCCGCCGCCATGTACGGCAAGCTGGGGAGCGCGGGCGGCGACGTCGTGACGGACGTCTGGGTCGACGACAAGGGGATGCCGGCCCGCATGAACCAGACCTTCGGCACGACCAGCATGAACCTCGACTTCCTCTCCTTCGGCGGCGCGAAGCCCATATCGGCACCGCCCGCCGGTGACACCGCCGACATCACCGAGCTCTACAAGAGCGGGCAGGCCGGCGGCCCGGCCTGACGCCCGCCGTGGTCGGCCGACGCGGGTCGGCCGACCAGGGCCGCTCGGCCTTGCTACGGCTACGGCTACGGCTACGGCATGGCGCCCGACGGCCGGCCCGCCGCTCCGGCGCAGCTCAGGCGGTCGGAGGTCACGGGCGCGCCGTCGGCGACGTTGCGGTCGTAGGTGACGCTCTTGACCTGTACGGGCTTGCTGCCGACCGTGACCTCGAAGGTCGCGCCGTGGTGCGCGACGGGCCGCAGGCGCGCCCCGGGAAGGGCCGCGGCCAGGGTGGCCGCGTCCTCCTCGCGGCCCGGGGCGTACCGGATCACCGGCGGGCCCGCAGGACGGACGGCCGGCGCGGACGCCGAGGTGTCGGTGACCGCGAACCCGCCGCGGCGCAGGGCCGCGGCGACCGTCGCGTCGTCCACCCGGACGGCGATCCCCGACGGGCGGGTGGGAGTGGCATCGGCTCCGGCGGGCTGGATGCGGGTGTCGCCCGTGACGGGCCGGTCGGCGGCCAGTGCCTTCCAGAGTGCGGCGGAGCGTTCCTCGTGCCACAGCAGGGTGGAGCCGACACCCGGCACCCGGTGATCGAAGATCCGGATCGGTACGGTCACGAACTCCGCCTGTTGCGAGCGCAGCCTGCCGAGCGTGCGGCCGATGCGGACCAGGTCGAACACGTCCGTCCCGGCGTCGGTGCGCACCGACTTCAGCAGGGCGCGGGCGGTCCGGGCGGTGTTCACCGGCCCGGAGAGGGAACCGTCCGCGGTGAGGCGGGCCAGCAGGTCCCCCACCATGCGCTGCTGCCGCCGCATCCGGCCCAGGTCTCCGGCCCGGTTGATGTGGCGCGCGCGCACGTAGCGCAGTGTGGTGTTGCCGTCCGTATGGTGGACCCCGGCGGCGATGTCGAGGCCGGAGTTCTCGTCCTGGAGGGGCTTGTCGGTGCAGACCGTCGCGCCGCCGAGGTCGTTGACGGCCTGCTCGAAGCCGGTGAACCCGGTCTCCAGGTAGTGGTCGATGTGCAGACCCGTGGCCTTCTCGACGGTGCGCACCGTCATCGGGCCGCCGCCGAGGGCGTACGCCCCGTTGATCTTGCCGCGCTTGCCGGTGCCGTCCGCGTACTCCACGTACGAGTCGCGCGGGACGGAGACGACGCTCGCACGCCGCCCGTCCTCGGACAGGTGCAGGAGCATCATCACGTCGGTGCAGTTGCAGCCCTTGCCGCCGACGTGCAGCCTCCGCTTCTCGGCGGCGGACAGGCCGGCGCGGCTGTCGATGCCGACGACCAGGATGTTCGTACCGCGTCCGCCGCCGGGGGCGCCGTCCGCCGCGGTGTGCGCGTTCGCCAGCCAGGTACCGGAGGCGAGGGTGGCCAGCAGGGTCACGGCAACGGTGAGACGGTGCAACTCAGAACCCCCAGAATCGGGTCAATCGGGTCAATCCGGACGAAGGCCGACCGTACTGGCTCCGGACCGCAGCGCCGGGCTACACGCCGCACCGCGCCTCATACGGGCGCCGGATGGCTCACCGCGCGACGGGGCAGGCCCGCGCCTACGCTGGTGAGGCTGCCTTGTCCTCGACGACAGGAGGCCGTCTCGTGAAGCCGACCCGCACACGGCTGCGCCGGGCCTGCGTGGCCGCCGCCAGCGCAGGTGTACTCATCTCCCCCGTCGCGGCGGGCCCCACGTACGGGGCCACCCCTCCGGCGCCGTCCGCCACCGCCTCCCCCTCCACCTCCACCTCCCCCTCCCCGGACGGGGACTCCGACTTCCCCCAGCTCACCCCTGCCGTCGCGGCCAAGCTGGACGCAGCGGTGCAGCGGGTCATGCGCGAGGCGCAGGTGCCCGGCGTGAGCGTGGGGCTGTGGGCCCCCGGCAAGGGCAGCTACGTCAAGTCCTTCGGCGTGGCGGACAAGGCGACCGGCGCACCCATGACGTCCGATCTCCGCGTACGCATCGGCAGCGAGACCAAGACCTTCACCGTCACGGCCCTGCTGCGGCTGGTCGACCAGGGAAAGCTCTCCCTCGACGACCACATCGGCACGTACGTCACGGGCGTTCCCAACGGGGACCGCATCACCCTGCGCCAACTCGCGGGCATGCGCAGCGGGCTCTTCAACTACAGCGAGGACGACGGCTTCAACAAGGCGCTCGACGACAATCCGGTCCGGCCGTACACCCCGCAGGAGTTGCTGGACTACTCCTTCAAGCACCCCGTGCAGTTCCAGCCCGGCGCCGAGTTCGAGTACAGCAACACCAACCTGGTCCTGCTCGGCCTGGTGGTGGAGAAGGTCACCGGCCGGCCGATCAACGAGGTCATCCAGCGCGACGTCCTGGATCCGGCCGGGCTGCGCCGCACGGTCTTCCCCACGAACGCCGCGATACAGGCGCCCTACGCGCACGGCTACTCGGACGAGACCGCCTCCGGCAAGATCGAGGACGCAACCCACTGGAACCCCTCCTGGGCCTGGGCCGCCGGTGCGATGATCTCCGACCTGCAGGACCTGCGCAGTTGGGCCCGCACCCTCGCCACCGGCACCCTGCTGACGCCCGCGACCCAGGCCGAGCGCCTGAAGACGACCCCGATGGACATCCCGGGTGCCGGCTACGGACTGGGCATCTTCAACGTGCAGGGCTGGATCGGCCACAACGGCTCGCTGCCCGGGTACGAAACCCTCACCGTGTACCTGCCGCAGGAGCAGGCGACCATGGTCGTCGTCCTCAACACCGACGTCCTGCACGACGGCCAGGAGCCCAGCACGCTCTTCGGTGAGGCGATCACCGGCATCGTGACCCCCGACCACGTGTATCCGGGGCACAAACCGACCACCCCGAAGAAGAACTGACGGGACGCAACGGCGGACCCGGAGCCGGACCCGGGCAGCGACCAGCTGCCGCGGACCCGGCCACGGAGCGACCTTCGCATGCCAGACTCGCCTCGGTCGGTGAGGGCCTCTCGGCGACCGGTTCCGGTGCGCGAAGGGGTTGAGAAGAGTCATGGCGGACCACGACCTGACCGGCTACGAACAGGGCACGTTCACCCACGAGGGGACCCAGCACCGCGTCCTGCGGCGCGGCACCGGACCCGCCGTGATCGTGATGGCCGAGATACCCGGCATCACCCCGAAGGTGCTGCAGTTCGCGGACCGGGTGGCGGCGATCGGCTGCACCGTCGTGCTGCCGGTGCTGTTCGGCGAGCCGGGCCTGGACCCCCATCCCGATGCGCACGGGCGGCTGGCCACCGCGCGGTACTGGGCTTCCACGGCCCTCAAGGTGTGTGTGAGCCGGGAGTTCACGCTGCTGGCCACGGGCCGCAGCTCGCGGGTCGTGACCTGGCTGCGGGCCCTGGCGGCCCACGAGCACGAGCGGTGCGGCGGCCCGGGCGTCGGCGCCATCGGGATGTGCGTGACCGGAGGGTTCGCGCTGGCCATGGCCACCGACGACCGGCTGATCGCCCCGGTGCTGTCCCAGCCCTCGCTCCCGGTGGCCGTCTCGGCGGGCCGCAAGCGGACGATCGACATCAGCCCCGCGGAACTCGCCGTCGTACGGGGCCGCTGCGAGCGGGAGGGCCTGCAGGTCATGGGGCTGCGGTTCAAGGGCGACTGGTTCGTACCGGGAGACCGGTTCGCCCTGTTGCGGCGCGAGCTCGGCGACGCCTTCGTCGCCGTCGAGCTGGAGGACGGCGCCGCGAGCCCCGACGGCCTGCTCCCCCCGCACTCCGTGGTGACCGAGCACCTGATCGACGCCCCGGGCGAGCCCACCCGGGCGGCGCTGGACCAGGTGCTCGACCTGTTCCGCACGCGCTTGCTCGAAGAGAAGGTCTGAGCGTCCGTCATCCGGCCGGGACGGTCCCGCCGCACCGCTGTGCGGCGGGACCGTCCAACGACCGTCTCTAGACGGTGGTGGACAGGATGCCGTTCTCCGGCCGGCGTGCGGGCGGGTGGGTGCTGCCGGCGACGATCAGGGCGAGTAAGACCGCGGCCGCTTCGCCCTGCAGGATCCGGGCGGCCTGCTTCAGCCGGCCGGGATCGGGGACGGGGATGGACAGGGCCACGCACTCCGCGTTCGGGCCCGCGGTGATCGGCACGGCCGCGCACACCGTCCCGAGCGCGTACTCCTGGAGGTCGAGCAGGGGTGCGTTGGGCGGGCGGGTGTCGAGCTGGTGGAAGAGGTCCTGGTGGGTGGTGAGGGTGTGGGGGGTGAAGCGGGTGAGCTGGTGGCGTGACAAGTGGTCCTTGCGGTCGTCGGGGCCGAGTTGGGTCAGCAGGGCCTTGCCGACCGCGGAGGCGTGGGCGGCGTCGCGGAAGTCCACCCACTCCTCGACCACCGGGGTGGCCGGCCCGTCGGCGTACTGGGTGATGGAGACCTCGCCGTCGGTGTAGCGGGCGACGTAGACACAGGCGCCGACCGCGTCCCGCACCCATGCGAGGGTCTCGCGCAGGTGCCCGCGCCCCTCCCCGTCGCCGGCTTCGGTCAGCAGCAGGGCGTTGCCCGCGATGTAGGCGTCCGGTCCGATCGGGGTGACCAGGTTCGCGCGGAGCAGCTGCTCCATGGCCCTGGCCAGGACCAGTTGCGGCAGCTTCGTCTCGCGAGCGACCTGGGTCAGGTTGACGCCGGCCGAGTAGCGGTTGATGACTTCCAGGACGCGCAGTGCCTCGTGGACGGATTCCAGCGCGGCGGGTGCCGGGCGCCCCTCGGGCGCCTTCGGGACGGCATGGGTCACGCGGGGCCGTTCGAGGGCTTTGAGGGCGCCCACGGTCGCCTCTTCCGTGAGGTGGAGCGGGCTGAGCCTCGCGTTCTGCGCGACGGCGACCGCTACCTGGGGGCCGGGGGTGAAGACCTCCCCCAGGTCGGGGTGCTCCTTGCGGGGGTGTGCCATGAGGGCGTTACGCAGGCGCGCGGGGAGCCGGACGGGCGCCCGAACGCCCCGGCCCGGGCCGCCGCTGAGGGCCGTCAGGTCCTGCGTGGTGATGGGCGGGGTCGTCCAGATCACCGAGGCCCCCAGGGCCTCTTCGAGGCGTTCCGGCATCTGCGGCAGGACCGGCAGGTGTTCCTCGGCGGGCAGGGCCCGGGCCTGGCGTTTCCAGTAGCGGGCGGTGGCGACCTCGGCGCGGGACAGGTGGTGGAGGTAGAGGCAGCGGGCCGCGGTTTGCGAGCCCGCCCCCGCCGCGTACTGGAACCAGAACTGCGCGCCCTCCATCCGGTCCGCCAGGTGCAGCAGACAGCCGAATAGCAGGGCGGAGTCCGCGCCGTAGGGCCAGGACTCGGCGTCCAGGGCGATTTCGGCGAAGGCCCGGCTCTCCACCAGGGACCAGGCGAGGTCGTCCAGGCCGCGGGCGGCCCGTACGTGGCAGGCGGCGTCCAGGACGAGGTCGTCGGTCGCGGCCGACGCCGCCGCCGACCGGCCGCGGGCGGACGGGGCCGCGCCGGCGGCGCCGCCGGGTGCCGAGCGGGCGCGATCGGCCGCGATCCGGCGGGCGATGCGGCGCCGGGCCGCGCCCTCGTCGTATCCGGCGTATTCCTCTGCGAGCACCGTAGCCTCCTCCAGGGCCGCGTCGAGTTCGCCCAGCGGCATGTCGCGGTCACAGGGCATGTCGCTCACTGGTCCTTCTCCTCTCCGGGGATCCAGTCCACCCCGAGCTTGCGGGACAGCGTTCGGCGGGCGCCGCGGATGTGCGAGCGGACCGTCGCGGGGGAGATCCCCATCATCCGGGCGACCGTGTCGGAGTCGTTCCCCAGCAGGAACGCGAGCAGCACCACGTCGTACTGCCGCTCCGAGAGGCCGGCGATGGCCGCGTACAGGCCGAGCTTGGACTCCAGCAGCTCCAGCCGCTCGCGCGAGGTGCGGCGCAGCGCGGCGAACCAGGCCGTCTCCACCATCGCCACCTGCCGGCCCAGGACCGCGAGCCGCCGCTCGACGTGTTCGCGCAGCACCGCCCACGCGAAGCCGTGCAGGCTGGCCTCTTTGAGCGCCTGGCGCCACACCTTCAGCAGGAAGGTGAAGACGTCGTCGACGACCTCTTCGGCGTCCTTGGCGTTGCCGAGTTGCAGGTGGGCGTAGCGCAGGTAGGCACGGTGCTGCTGGGAGTGGAAAGCGGTGAACTCCACCGGCAGCACTCCGGCCAGCTCGCTGGAGACCGCCTGGTCCCCGGATGGGTCGAATTCTCCTTCACTCATACGCTCCCCCACGGCTGTTCGACGCCACCCATGGGAGCGGCGGGGACCTTGATCACGAGTAGACGGACCGCGGTGGTGACTAACAGCGCGAGGGCGACCGTCTCGGCAACATTCACGTCGGCGCGAAACCTTCCAAGTGGACTGTGCGTAAGCGGCGTGCCTGCCCCCGGACCGACAGCCGTGGAGCACCAGGAGCTCCCACTCACCACCCCATCGGAAAACGAGCCCGATCGTGCAAGCCGGTCCACGGGAATCTTCAGAACGAAGAGCATCCGCTCCCCCGCGCGCCCCGGACCGCCCGCGCACGCCCCCCGCACACTCGGTGCCGCTCCTCCTGTCACACGATCGGATGTCGCTACGACCCCATCCGGCGAGGCACGTCCCCACATGCCCCCGCCCGGGGCCGGATGCCTGCATGGTGGGTCCGGATCCCGGCGCCCGGCATGTCCGCCCGCGCGCCCGTCGAGTGGAAGGGCCTGTACCCCGATGGCGTTTGCGAGGACCCTGCTGCCTGCCCTGCTCACTGTGGCGCTGACCGGTGTTCCCGCCGCGGTCCCGGCAGCCGCGGTCCCGGATCCCGCGGCCGCGGACACCGCGGCCTACGACGGGCAGGTCCGCCACGGGACCGCCCTGTTCAGCGTGAAGTCCAGCAACAACGCGGCGGCCCAGGCGTTCACGGTCAACGACACCCGGCTCTCCCGGGTGAGCATCTGGCTCGGCAGCGCAGCGGCCACGGGCAGCGTGACCGTCCAGGTCCGCCGGGTCCTGGCGGACGCGGGGTCGGTGATCGCGTCGAAGACGCTGGATCTGGCCGCGCTCGGGGGTGCCGGCGCCGGCTGGGTCGAGTTCCCGGTCAGCGCCGCCGTCACAGCGGGCACCACGTACTACCTGTTCGTCCAGGCGACCACAGCCGAGAGCGGGCCGGTCGCCTGGTACGGCACGGTGGGGTCCGTGCCGGGCTCACTGAGCAGTTGGAACTATGACAGGGCGTACTGGGGCGGTTGGCACGCGGAGGACTCCAGGCCGGCCTTCCACGTCAATCCCACCGGCAGCGAGCGCTGCGGGGAGACCGAGCCCTGCTACGTACCCTCCACCGCGCTCGCCGCCCGCACCTCGGGCCTGCTGTCCAACGGGGTGGGCACCGAAGCCGTCCTGCCCTCCTTCGCCGTCGGCGCCTCCTACGTCGACGGGAGCAATGTCCTGCGGCTGCCCTCCGGCCGGTGGCGCTACCTGCCCGACGGAGCTTCGGCGTCGGCCGTGGTCGAGGCGGGCGACCCGGGGGCCTCGGCACAGATCGACGAGAACCGCGGCTGGCTGGCCGCGGGCGAAGTGCCCGGTGCCACCGCGGTGCAGCGGTCCGCGGCTCAGCGCGCCCTGCTGTCGATGCGTGCGCTGTTGCGGCCCAACGGGGCTTTCGCCGCGGCGTGGGCGCCGGCCTGGAAGTACTCCTGGCCCCGGGACGGCGCGTTCGCCGCGGCCGCGTTCGCCGCCACCGGGCACGACGAGGAGGCGTACCGGATCCTTGGCTATGACGCGCTCACCCAGCGGCCCGACGGGACCTGGGAGGCCCGCACCGAGCTCGACGGCAGCGGGCCGCCGGACGCGCGCAAGTGGCAGCTGGACGGCAACGGCTGGGTGCCCTGGGCCACCTGGCAGTGGTACCGGGCGGCGCCGCCCGGCGGACGGGACGAACGGCTGCGCCGGCTCTATCCGATGGTGCGCGCGGCGGCCGACCACGCGGCGCGGTCGCTGGGGCCCGACGGGCTGCCTCCGGCGTCCCCGGACTACTGGGAACTGGACACGACGACCGCCAACATCGGGACCGCCGCTCCTCTGCTGGCGGGTCTCAACTCCTCGGCCAACCTGGCCGCCCGGCTGGGCATGGGCGAGGACGCGGCACGCTGGGGCGACGCGGCCCGGCGGCTGTCCGCCGGGATCGCCACCGCCTTCGCCCCCCTCGGGTACCAGCGGACCGTCGACGGCAAGCACGGGCGGGACAGCGCCGTGGCGTTCATGGCGCCGCCCTTCAATGCCGCTCCGCCGGGTCTCGGTGAGGCGCTGGACTCCACCTACCGGGCGCTGCTGCTGCCCAACGGCGGAGTCTCGCCGGGCAACGACCCTTCCTTCAGCTGGGGGTCGTACGCCTGGACGGCCAGCACCTCCTTCTTCGCCCTCGCCTGGTCCGGTACGGGCGAGCACGCGAAGGCAGGCAAGGTGCTCGACTGGGTTCTGTCCAAGCGCAACCGGCTGGGCGAGTTCCCCGAGACCGTGAACGGGGCCGGGTCACCGTCCTCGGTCGCCCCGTTGGGCTGGACGGACGCGTTGGTGGTACTCACCGCGCTGGCCCTCCAGGGCTCCGCCCTCCCCACCCCGCCGACGGGGGTTCGGTAGCCTGGCACGAGCCGGAAAACCTGCGCGCGGGCGGGGCGCTGCCCGAGGGTATCGCGGCGCATTCCCCACCCTCTCAGGAAGGTCAGCCAGCTCGTGGTCTTCCCGATGCTCAGGCCGTTGTCCCGGAACGTCTGGGTCTGCCCGTTGACCTTGAAGGTGAACTCCGCCTCGGCGTTGCTGCCGGGATCGTGGATCTCGCTCACCGCGATACTGCGGAAGCGGACCTTTAGGTCGGTCACGGCCGCTGCCTGCGGGGTGGCGGACGACTGCTCGCTGCTGCATGGTGGTCCTCCTTGGAACGGCGAACAGCCCCGAGTTCGCACTCCACGGCCGAACGAGCGGTCCTGTGGAGAGGGGCCCCTTGCCGTCACGGCCCATGCCCCCTGTCTCCCCGTAGGTCAGTGCCTGGGCGACGAGGCATATCGAACTACTCCCAAGGGATGAATCGACGCCGGCCTGGTTGAGCGTCCCGAGGGGCCCGTCGTCGAAGCGGCGCCCGTCAGGCCCGCGGCGCCGGGCGCCGCGGGCCGCTTCGGGGACACCCGCTAACGCGACCTGTCCACGGGGGTGTTGCCCGTCACCGTGCCATCGGCGGACACCGTGACGGCGTGCCGGACGCCGTCCTGGCCGAGGACCACGGCCAGCCAGGCGCTGCCGCCGCCGTCCTGGGCGACCGGGCGCAGGCTTTCGACCTTGCCGCCCGGCACCGCTGCGGCGGCCTTGTCGGCCGCTTCGCCGATGGCCAGGGAGGGCAGCGGCGCGGGCGCCGCGGCTCCCGGGCCCTGGCGGCCGGCGCCGCCGTCGGGCCGGCCGAGACCCTCGGGGAGCTTGGGGAGCGCCGGCACGTCGAGGTCGCCCCGCTTGCCCTCGTGGTGCGGCTGCGGAGCGTGCCGGCCATCGCCACCGGGGCCGGGGCCGGGGCCGGGCACGGTCCAGTGGAAGCGCGGCCCCCGGTCCGCCCGGTGGTGGTCGTGGTGGTCGGCCACCGCGAGGGCCGCCACTCCCCCGCCGACGACCACCACGGCCGCGCCCGCCGCCGCCCACCGGGCGGCCCTGCTGCGGGGCACGAGGCGGCCCAGCGCCGCCCGCTGGCGGGCTCCGCCGCCGGGGGCCTTCTCGGGCTGACCGGGCTGCTCGGACGGGCCGGACTGCTCGGACGGGCGGGGCGGGACAGATTCAGACATACCAGAACTCCTCAGGACAACCAGGCGCTGCGCCCGGCTCGTTGCAGAGGATGCCGAGCGCATGCTGAAGCTCCGCTGAAGCCACCTGAAGACCTCTTCAGCCTTCCGCCGGGCGGCCCTGCGATCCTGTTCGGCATGCGCGTACTGGTGGTGGAGGACGAACGGAGGCTGGCGGTGGCCCTGCAGCGAGGGCTGCAGTCGGAGGGGTTCTCGGTGGACGTGGCCCATGACGGGCCCCAGGGCCTGTGGCTGGCCACCGAGCACGACTACGACCTGATCGTGCTCGACATCATGCTGCCCGGGCTGAACGGCTACCGGGTCTGCGCGAAGCTGCGCGCGGCCGGCAACGAGTCGGGGATCTTGATGCTCACGGCGAAGGACGGCGAGTACGACGAGGCCGAGGCCCTGGACACCGGCGCCGACGATTTCCTGTCCAAGCCCTTCTCCTATCTCGTCCTGGTCGCCCGGCTGCGCGCGCTGGGCCGGCGTACGGGCCGCCGGCGCCCTCAGGTGATGCGGTTCGGGGACCTGCTGCTCGACCCGGCCCGGCACGCCTGCTCGCGGGGCGGTGCGCAGATACGGCTGACCGCGCGGGAGTTCGCGGTCCTGGAGTACCTGGCGCGGCGCTCGGGCGAGGTGGTGTCCAAGCGCGACATCCTGGAACAGGTGTGGGACAGCGCCTTCGACGGCGATCCCAATGTCGTGGAGGTCCACGTCAGCGCCGTACGCCGCAAGATCGACGCCCCCTTCGGCCGTGCCGCGCTGGAGACCGTACGGGGAGCCGGCTACCGGCTGGCGGTCGACGGTGGCTGAGCGGCCGGATGCGCGCCGCCGCCCGGGGGCCGTACTGAGCGCCGTGCTGAGCCCCGTACTGGAGGCCGTACGGGGCTCCGTACTGGGCCCCGCCTCGCGCGCGGCCTTGCACCGGTGGCCCGTGCTGCGGCGGATGTGGCCCACCACCGTACGGGCACGGGCCACCGTGGGCGCGAGCGTGGTGGTGGCCGCGGCCCTGGCGCTCGCCTCCTTCGCCCTGCTCGGGCTGCTCGAAGCCAATCTGCTGCGCAACGCGGAGAACGACGCCCGGCGGCAGGCCGAGACGGTGGCCCAGCTCGCCGCCACCGGCAAGCTGGGGCGCGTCCGCCCGCCGGGGCGGAGCATCGAATTCGTGCAGGTGGTGGGCGCGGACGGCCGCGTGCTGTTCGCCAGTCCCGATCTGGCGGGCGTGCCCCCGCTCCCGCCGCCGGCCCCCGGCCCACCGGCCACCCGTCTCCACACGTGGAAGATCCGCCCGCTCGGCGAGGGACACCGCCAGCGGGTGGCCCAGGTCGTCACGAACACCCCGGACGGCATGGCCGTCGTCTACGCGGGCGCCTCGCTGCGGGACGCGGACGCGGCCGACGACACCACCACCGCGGCCCTGTTCATCGGCATGCCCTTGCTCCTGGCCACCGTGGCCCTCGTGACCTGGCGGGTCACCGGGCACGCGCTGAGGCCGGTGGAGGCGATCCGCGCCGAGGTCGCCGAGATCTCCGACCGCGACCTGCACCGGCGGGTGCCGGTGCCGGCCACGCAGGACGAGGTGGCCCGGCTGGCCGAGACCATGAACGCCACCCTGGACCGGCTGGAGGCCTCCGGCATCCGCCAGCGGCAGTTCATCGCCGACGCCTCCCACGAACTGCGCAGCCCCATCACCGTCCTGCGCACCCAGCTGGAGGTGGCCCTGGCCGTCCGCGACCCGGAGCTGTGGCCCGAGCTGATCGGCGGGGCCCTGGAGGACATCGAACGGCTCCAGCACCTGACGGCCGATCTGCTGCTGCTCGCCCGCATCGACGCCGCCCCGCCCGTGTCCGCCGCGCCGCTGGACCTGACCGCTCTGGTCCGCGAGGCGGTGGACTGCCGGCTCGGGGACCGGGTGCCGGTCCGGGTGCGGCTCGAAGCCGGTGTCGAGGTCACCGCCGGGGCCCTGTGGCTCGGCCGGATCGTCACCAACCTCGTCGACAACGCCCAGCGTTACGCGGCTCGTCGCGTGGAGGTCACCCTGCGCACGACCGCCGGGCCGGGGCCGCGCACCGCCGTCCTGGAGGTCCTCGACGACGGCCCCGGCATCCCCGCGGCGGACCGCGAGCGGGTCTTCGAACGGTTCACGCGGCTCGACGACTCGCGCAGCCGCGACCACGGCGGAGCCGGTCTGGGCCTCGCCATCGCCCGCGACCTGAGCACCCACCACGGCGGCACGCTGACGGCCGAGGAGCCTGCGGAGGGCGGCGCCCGTCTGGTGCTCCGGCTGCCGGTGACGCATCTGCCCTGACCGGTCATCTGGCGCGGCGCGGCCGGGGAATGGCCGCGCGGGTGCTCACTTGTCGTCGAAGACGATCTGTTCGCAGGGGTGGGTCATCCGCAGGGTCTGGCCGTCGGTGATCTCGATCAGACGGTGCATGCCGGTGACCTCGTCGTTGCCCGGCAGGATGCGGAACTTGTCCCCGGCCCCGGCCAGGAAGGCGGGGAACCAGGCCAGTGACTGGTTCCCCGGGTCGTAGTCGAGATAGTCCTTCAGCCGGCGGAACAGCTTCGGGAGGATCACCGCACCCGCGTCGGCGGTGATCGCGCACATGTCGGTGACCTTGACCCCCTCGACGGTCACGTCCTCGGCCCACAGCCCCTTGGGTGGCACGGCCTCCCTGGCCTGGAGGGCGGCGGCCTTGAGGACCCCGCGCAGGTCGGACGGCAGACCCGAGTAGAAGGTCGGGTAGGCCAGCCCGACCGCGAGCAGGTGGTGGTTGACGGTCTTGCGCAGCAGGTCCTCGCCGACACGGATCTCGTAGCCGCTGCATCCGGGCGGGAAGCCGCGGCCGACCAGGGCGATGCAGCGGCCGTAGGCGTCGGCGCCGCGGGTGAGGATGAATCCGGGCACGCTGTCGGGCGTGGTGGTGACGGTCTCGTCCGCGTGGCGCTCGATGTGGGTGAAGCCGAGCCAGGTCAGCAACTCGTCCGCGGCCCGGTGCGCGAACTTCAGCGGCTGGTGCCGCTCGGGCCCGTAACTGCCGTTGCTGTAGTGGGTCTCCAGCGTGTCGACGCCTTCCAGACGGACGCTGGCACGGCCGTCCGCCTTGGGCACGATCGGTGCCCGCCCGCCCACGAGTTTCCAGTCGCCGGGGTCCTCGGGGATGAAGGGGAGGGTGTCGCCGTCCGGTTTGGCACCGCCGTTCACCCGGAAGGACCCTCTGATCAGCAGCATGGACATGGCGACTCCCGGGGGGAGGCGGACAGGGCGTCACCCACCGTAGCAAGTGATCACCCAGAGTGCCCGGAGGGTGAAAAGGGCGTGCCTCGGGCCGGGCCGCTCGCTAGGGTCGGCGTACGCGCTGCCGACACGACACGGCACGCCCGATGCCAGTGAAGAGAGGGGGAGCCCGGCCATGCGCACGCACCGCACCGCCGTCTTCGCTCCCCGGTCCCGGTACGACGTGATCCCGGTGTCTCGTAGCGCGCGGTGCCGGCTGCGCGGCCGTCACCCCCTGCCCGTGACGCACCTCGGGGTCATCACCCTCTAGGTTCCGGGCCCTTCCGGGTCCCGTCCCCTCCCGCTCGCCGTACGCCCCGCGCCCGGATCCCTCCGGGCCCGGCGGCGGCGCCGCGGCCGCGTCCGGGAATCGCGCCGCCCTCTTCCTCATCACTCGAAAGGCCTCGGGCCATGCGCGCCACCAGGCGACCCGTCGACACCACTTCCCCGACCGCCGTCCGCAACCTGGGCATCCTCGCCCACGTCGACGCCGGCAAGACCACGATCACCGAACGCATCCTCTTCGCCACCGGCGCCATCCACAAACGGGGAGAGGTGCACGACGGCACGACCGTCACCGACTTCGACACCCAGGAACGCGACCGCGGCATCACCATCTTCGCGGCGGCCGTGAGCTGCACCTGGGGCGGACACCGCGTCAACCTCATCGACACTCCGGGGCACGTCGACTTCTCCGACGAGGTCGAGCGTTCCCTGCGGGTGCTGGACGGGGCCGTCGCCGTGTTCGACGCCGTCGCCGGGGTCGAGCCGCAGAGCGAGTCGGTGTGGCGGCAGGCCGACAAGCACGGGGTGCCGCGGATCGCGTTCGTCAACAAGCTGGACCGGGCGGGCGCCGACCTCGACACCGCGGTCGCGTCGATCCGGGAGCGGCTGGGCACCGTACCCCTGGTGGTGCAGCTGCCCATCGGGCAGGAGGACGCGTTCACCGGCGTCGTCGATCTGCTGGGCATGCGTGCGCTGCGCTGGCAGGCGGACGCCGACACCTATGAGTCGGGGCCGGTCCCCGAGTCGCTGCGGGAGGAGGCGCAGCGGCGCCGCCGGCTCCTGGAGGAGACGGTGGCCGAGCTCCACGCCGACGCCCTGGAGGAGTTCTGCACGGATGCGGCGCTGTCCGAGGGGACGCTGGTACGGGCCCTGCGCGAGCTCACGCTGCGCGGGGACGGCGCGGTGGTCCTGTGCGGTTCGGCGTACCGCAACCGCGGGATCGAGCCGTTGCTGGACGCGGTGCTGGCGTACCTGCCGTCCCCCGTGGACGTGCCCCCGGTGCGTGGGCTGGCGGGCGGCGTGGAGCAGGAGCGCGCCCCCGATCCGGCGGAGCCGTTCGCGGCCCTCGCCTTCAAGGTGACGGCGACGGCGACGGGACGGCTCACGTACCTGCGGATCTACGCGGGCACGCTGCGCAAGGGCGAGTCCGTACTGGACCCGGCGACGGGCCGTACCGAGCGGGTCGGCCGGATCCTGCGGGTGCAGGCCGACCGGCACGAGGAAAGGGAGGAGGCACGCGCCGGTGACATCGTCGCCGTGATCGGGCTGAAGGCCGCGCGGGCCGGTTCGACCCTGTGCGCGCCGGGGGCCCCGCTGGTCCTCGAACCGCCCTCGGTGGCCGAACCGGTGGTGTCGGTGGCGGTCGAGGCCCTGCGCGGCGTCGACACCGGACGGCTCTCCTCGGCCCTGGCGCGGCTCGCCGAGGAGGACCCGTCGCTGGTGGTGCGCTCCGACGCGGAGACGGGTCAGACCGTGCTGTCCGGGCTCGGCGAACTGCACCTGGAGGTCGCGGTGGAGAAGATCCGCAGCGGCCACGGGGTGGAGGTGGTCGTCGGCCGGCCGCAGGTCTCCTATCGGGAGACCGTCGTACGCGGCGTGACCGGCCTCGTCTACCGGCACGTCAAACAGGACGGCGGCGCCGGCCAGTTCGCGCACGTCGTCATCGACGTCGAACCGCTGGAGGAAGGGGGCTTCGAGTTCCGCTCGACGGTCGTCGGGGGCCGCGTGCCGCAGGAGTACGCGCGCGCCGTGGAGGCCGGCTGTCGCGACGCCCTGGCCGAGGGCCCGCTCGGCGGCCACCCGGTGACGGGGCTGCGGGTCACGCTCACCGACGGGGCGACCCACTCCAAGGACTCCTCGGAGCTGGCGTTCCGGGCGGCGGGCCGGTTCGCACTGCGCGAGGCGCTGCGCGTGAGCACGGTGGAGCTGCTGGAGCCGGTCGTGGAGGTCGTGGTGAGCGTGCCGCAGGACGGTGTCGGCGGCGTACTGGGTGATCTCGCCGCCCGTCGCGGCCGGGTCTCGGCGTCCACGGCCCGGGCCGGGACGGCGGTGATCACGGCGACCGTGCCGCTGGCCGAGCTGTTCGGCTACGCGTCCCGGCTGCGCGGCCGGACCCAGGGCCGGGGGACCTTCACCACCCGGCCGGCCGGTCTGGCGCCGGTACCGGCTTCGGTCGCGGGTGCGCTGCTCGCCCGCTGACGGTTGACGGCGGGCGGCTGACGGCGCGCGGTTGACGGCGCGCGCGGGCGCCGCGCCGTTCTCGTCCGCCCCGCCCCGCCCCGATCCCGGGGGCGGGGCGGGACACCCCCTAAGCTGCGGAGCCCGTGGGCCCGCAGACAAGCAAGGTGACGAAGTGGACATGTTCGAGTCCGTGCAGGAAAACCCGTATCCCGACACCCACACCGTGGGCGAGGGCCCCGAACCGCACCCGCTGCTGCGGCCCGTCCTGCCCCTGCTGGGGCGCTGGCACGGCCGGGGGCAGGGCCAGTACCCGACGCTGGAGGAGGACTTCCGGTACGAGCAGGAGCTCACCTTCAGCCACGACGGCCGCCCCTTCCTGCGCTACGAGGCACGGGCGTGGCTGATCGACGGCTCCGGCGCCCCGCTGCGGCCGGCGAGCCGCGAGGCGGGGTGGTGGCGGGTCACACCCGACGCCTCACTGGAGGTCGTGCTCGCCCATCCCACCGGGATCGTCGAGACGTACGTCGGGCGGGTCTCCGGTGCGGAGATCGAGATCGAGACGAAGGACGTGTCGCTGACCCCGCTGGCCAAGGAGGTCACCGCCACCCGGCGGCATTACACCCTCGGCGCCGGGGAGATGACGGTCGTGCACGACATGGCGGCGGTGGGACAGCCCCTGCAGCACCACCTCACGACCCGTCTGCGCAAGCGCCCGTCCTGAAGGCGCCGCCCTCGGCGAGCGCGCGGAGGCGGGTGAGGGTGGTCTCCATGTTGCGCCGGTTGCGGGCCTGGCGGTCCCACACTCCGGTGGTGAGCGGGGTCAGCGTCCGCAGGACCCGCGCGCGCTGGTCACGGGTGGACTCGGTGACGCGGCAGCCGTGGGGCGTCGCGGTGATGTCGTAACGCCAGACGGCCATGGGCCGGCCGAACAAGGTGACCTTGAAGGCGAAGCAGCGTCCGGGTTCGGCGACGACGACGCGGGACGTGGTGCGCCAGATCAGCGGGCCGTTGCGGTTCCAGGCCCGGAAGGTCGCTCCGCGGTCCGCGGCCTCCGGCGCGACGGCGGGGGGCCTGGTCTCGGCGATGAACTGCGCCCAGCGGCTGAAGTCGGTGAGCAGCTGATAGACGGTGCTCGGGGTGGCGGCGATCTCCGTACTGACGACCACGGTCTCCTCGCGCACGGCTACCCCTCCCCCGGGCCGGGCGCGGCGTGGATCCGACCCGCCGGCGGGGCGGGGAGGGGGAGGGGGAAGGGAGAGCGCCGGTGGGCCAGCGCCCGGCCGAGGGACGGCGGGATGCCACGGGGGTGTCCCTCGGCCGGACGTGGCGGCTCGGTGGAGGCGGATGCGGGAAGCACGTCTCAGACGGTAGGAACAGACGGTTCAACGGACCGTCAGGTGATGTTCAAGTGGACTGCAAAAGTCGGCCGTTGGCCGTTGGGCGTCGCCCGGCTGCCGGAGCGCCTGTTGCCGTGACGGCTGGCACCACCGCACGGGAGACGGCCTAGGCTGACCCGCAGACATAGCCATCTGGGGGGATCCATGCGCATTCTGGTGGTCGAGGACGACGCACACGTCCGCGATGCCCTGGGGACCGCACTGCGCCAGCGCGGTCATGCGGTCATCGAGGCCGCGGACGGCAGACAGGCCCTGACCCGGGCCGAAGAGGCCGAGTTCATCCTGCTGGACCTGGGGTTACCCGATCTGGACGGGCTCCAGGTCTGCAAGCGGATCCGGGAGCGCTCGGCGGTGCCCATCATCGCGGTGACCGCCCGGTCCGAGGAGATCGACCGGGTCATGGGCCTGCACATGGGCGCGGACGACTACGTCGTCAAGCCCTATTCGCTGCACGAGCTGATCGCCCGGATCGAAGCCGTCTCCCGCCGCACCTGCCGCTGCCGTCTCGGACCGGACGGGCACGATCCCGCCTGCCACGGTGAGGCGGGCAAGCCGGGGGCGGCCACCGAGGCCGGTCCGCTGCGGATCGACCGCAAGCAGCGGGCCGCCGCACTGAACGGCCGCGATCTGCAGCTGACCCGCAAGGAGTTCGACCTGCTGGCCATGCTCGTGGAGGACACCGAGGCCGTGCACACGCGGGAGGCGATCGTGGCACGCGTGTGGGACGAGAACTGGTTCGGCTCCACCCGCACCCTCGACGTCCATGTCGGGACCCTGCGGCGCAAACTCGGCGCGCACGGCTGGATCGAGAACATCCGCGGGGTCGGTTTCCGGCTCTGCCCGCCCGCCGAACAGGGGTAGCGCGGGTGCGCCGCAGACTGCTGGTCACCTATCTGACCCTGACCGCCGTCCTGTTGACGGTGCTGGAGGTCCCGCTCTGCTTCAACCTGGCGATGAACGAGTTCCACCACGCCGTCTTCGAGCGGACCGACGAGGCCGAGGTCCTGGCCGCCCGGATCTCCGCAGATCCGGCGGCCCTGTCCTGGCGGCAACCGGTGTCCGCGTACGAGGCCGCGCACCCCGAAGCGACGGTCTGGCTCTTCGACGCCTCGGGACGCCGGCTCTACACGGGCCACAAGGAACTGCACCCGTCCGGAGCCTGGCAGGGCAACGTCGACCGGGCCCTGGCCGGGGAACGCACCGCGCCCCTGGACTACCCCTTCAGCACGACCGGCGAGCCCCTGCTGGTCGTCGTACCCCTGGCGCGCGGATCCGAGCGGCTCGGCGCGGTCGCCGTGGTGGCGCCCATGAGCTCCCTGCGCGACCGGATGGCCGCCCAGGCCGCCCTGCTCCTCGGGATCGCGGTCGCCGGACTGGCGGCCAGCGCACTGGCGGCGATCCCGCTGGCCCGCTGGAGCGTCCTGCCGGTGCTGCGGCTCCACGCGGCCGTCCGGCAGATCACCAAGGGCCGGTACGGCGTGCGCGCGGCCACCGACGACGGTCCGGCGGAGGTACGGGAGCTGGCGCAGGGCGTCAACGAGATGACCCAGCGCCTGGTGACCCTGCTGGAGGCCCAGCGCGGCTTCGTCGCCAACGTCTCCCACCAGATGCGCAATCCGCTCGCCGCGTTGAGCCTTCGGGTGCAGGCACTCGAAACGGTCGTCCCCGCGGACGGCCGGCACGCCCTGACGCTGGCACTGGAGGAGACGGCCCGCCTGGGGCGCATCCTCGACGAGCTCCTCCAGCTGGCCCAGGGGACGGAATCGGCGTCGGGCACGATCGCGGTCAGCGTGCGCGAGGTGGTGGAGCAGCGGGCCCGCGCCTGGTCCCAGGCGGCCGAGGAGAAGGACGTGACGCTCGCGGTCACCGGCGACCGTGTGGTGGGCCGGTCCCTGCCGGGCGCCCTGGACCAGGTGCTGGACGTACTCCTGGACAACGCGCTGGGGTTCTCCCCGGCCGAGGGCCGCATCGTGATCCGTACCTCGTCGGACGGCGAGTGGGTCCGCATCGCGGTGGAGGACGAGGGCCCGGGCCTGCCGGCGCGGGACCGGGAGAACGCCCCGCACCGGTTCTGGCGGGGAGCCCAGCCCGCCGATCGGGAGGGTTCGGGCCTGGGGCTGGCGATCGCCACCGCGCTCTTGGAGGCCGGCGGGGGCCGGCTCACGCTGGCCGACGCCGTCCCGCACGGGCTGATCGCCCGCGCGGACCTCCCCGCCGAGCGGGCACTCCCCCAAGGGCCGCCGGCCGCGTCGCGGTTCACGACCTGACGCGCGGCGCCGCCCGGCCCGGGTCCGCGTGGGCGGCGCGACGGACGCCGCCCGGGCCGAGGAGTACGAGGTCGTGGGCCTGCGCGAGTCCACGCGGGAGCGCCCGCACGGCGGTGACGGCCGGCCCGCCGCCCCGGCGCGTGCCGCGCCTCGTGACCGCGTACTGTCTCCCTGTTCATGACGTGGGAGGGGACATCCATGCAGGTCAGATCCAGACGCGGCTTCCTGGCCGGGGCAGCGGCCATCGCCGCGGCGTCGTCCGTCGGCGCGTGCACCCGGCGGGGCGAGAGGGGCGACCTGCTCGACGCGTCGGCGAGCGCCGAACTGCCGGCGGCCGCGGAGTCGCTGGCCGCGGACGGCACCACCATCGTCCTGGGGGACCCGGGCGCCGCGCTGGCGGTGCGGCTGTACGAGGACCCGAGCTGCCCGGCCTGCGAGGAGTTCGAGACGCAGGGCACGGGCCCGTACCTGAAGCGGGCGGCGCGCAACGGCGGGCTGCAACTGCAGTTCACCCTGGGCTCCTTCCTCGGCCCGGGGTCGAAGCACGCGGTGAATGCGCTGCGCGCCGCCCTGGACCAGGGCAGGTTCGCGGAGCACCACGACGTGCTCTACCGCCATCAGGCGAGCGCCCGCAAGGGCGGGGGGTTCACGCAGGACCGGCTGCTGGCCCTGGCCGTCCTGGTCGAGGGCCTGCGCGGCCCGGAGTTCGACGCGGCCGTGCAGGAGACCACGCACCGGCAGTTCGTCGAGGCCTCCGACGAGGCGCTCGGGGCCTCTGTGAAGGGCACCCCCACCATGGCGATCAACGGGACCGTGGTGCCGACGGAGAACCAGGCCCTCTACACCGACCGCAGCCGCCTCTACCGGTACCTCAGGGCACGGACGGGTGGAGAGGACCGCGGGCCGCGCTGATCCGCTGGCGGAAGGCCCGGCCGGGAACCCGGCGTACCGGTTCAACTCCCTTCGGTCCTCAGGTCGTTGCGTTCGGCCGTCGGATATCGTCTTCCTCTCTGCTGACGATCAAGGCGGGGGGCCGGTACAGATGAGCGGGATGGAGCTGCTGGCGGGGCGTTTCGAGGAGCACCGTCCCCACCTTCGGGCGGTGGCCTACCGGATGCTGGGCTCGCTCAGCGAGTCGGAGGACGCCGTGCAGGAGGCCTGGCTCAAGCTGGGCCGCTCCGACGCCGCCGCGGTGGAGAACCTGGGCGGCTGGCTGACCACCGTGGTCGGCCGGGTCTGCCTGGACATGCTGCGCTCGCGGACCGCGCGGCGCGAGGATCCGCTGCACGACGAGGCCGGGCAGGTCCGGCTTCCCGATCCTGTCGTCAGCCGCGCGGACGGTCCCGACCCCGAGCGGGAGGCGCTGCTGGCCGACTCCGTCGGGATGGCACTGATGGTCGTCCTGGACACCCTCTCCCCCGCCGAGCGCCTGGCCTTCGTCCTGCACGACCTGTTCGCCGTGCCCTTCGAGGAGATCGCCCCCGTCCTCGGGCGCAGCGCCGCGACGACCCGTCAGCTCGCCAGCCGTGCCCGGCGCCGCGTCCAGGGCGCGGCGCCCGCGCCCGATCCCGACCGGGCCCGCCTGCGTTCGGTCGTCGACGCCTTCCTCGCGGCCTCGCGCAGCGGGGATCTCGACGCGCTCGTCGCCGTGCTCGATCCCGAGGTGGTGGCGCGCTCGGACGGCGGCACCCTGCGCCCGTCGCTGTTTCGTCGCGGCGCGGCCGCCGTCGCCTCCCAGGCGATCACCTTCGCCCGGATCGCCGAAGCCGCCCGTCCGGTGCTGGTCAACGGCACGCCCGGTGTGGTCGCGATGGCGCAGGGCCGGGCCGTGTCGGTCATGGCGTTCACCGTCCGGGACGGCAGGATCACGGCGCTCGACATCCTGACCGACCCCGAGCGCCTCGCCCGTCTGGACCTCGGCGCAGCCGAGGTCTGAGCCGCGGCCGACGCTCCCCGCCACGCCCCGCAGACCCCGCTGACGATCCGGCAGCGGGGTTCGGGGGCTGCGCTCTGACGGATCCTCACGGGTCGTGACGGAGGGAATTCGACAGGTAGTAATTAGGTGAATTCCTGACTGAATTCCCGTCAACAAGCACACTCGCTCTATCTCGATTTGATAACAACCGGCCATAAAAGGCCTGGACCATTGATGCGCGACGCGCGTAACTCCCTTTGTTTTATTACGAATTGACTGTTCGTCAAATCAAGCGAACAGGTAACGGAATGATTTCCCGGGCCGCGTCCCTCTTTGTCCGAATTTTCCGGCGCATTCGTCTGGCAGGCTTCCGCGCACCCAGTCACTCAACAACGATTTGAGGTGCCCATGACAGGACGGCGCAGACGGCGCACCACCGACCACCGCCGCAGACCGCGGCGGTTGATACTCCTCACCGCCGCCACCGCAGCGGCGGCGGTGATCGCCGCAGGCATCGCCTACTCCGGGCTCGGCGACGACGCCCAGGCCTCCGCCCCCGCGCAGGCCGCCGAGGCATCCGCCCCGGCCGCAGCCCCGGCCCGGGACCAGGAGCCGGAGCCCATCGCGGCCGCGCCCGCCAACGAGAGCGCGCGCGGCATGGTCTACGACGGCCTCGCGGTCGCGCCCAAGGGCGACAAGTGCGTCGGTGTCTACCGCACCGACGCCGGGCTGTGCACCCACGGTCCCGACGCCCCGCCCAAGGGCGTCGACATCGCCAAGGAGGTCGAGCCGGCCGTCAAGGAGACCGCTCCGGCGGCCGATCCGGCCCGCCCGGCGAGCGAGGACCCGGCCACCACGCAAGGCAGCGGGCGTCCTCAGGACGCGCCCGCCGCCGACGCCGCGGCCACCAAGTCCACCGCGCCCGAGCCCGCCGCCGCCTCCGGCGGCCAGAGCGTGGCCGCCGGCCCCGCGGGCCAGACCGTCCAGTGCGACGGCGACGGCAGCACCGGCAACCGCGTCCAGGTCGTGTACGTCCACGCTCCCGGCCGCGACCGCTACTCCGAGTACGTCGCCTCGTTCCGCAAGTGGGCGGCCGACGCCGACCTCATCTACTCGGCGAGCGCCCAGGAGACCGGGGGCGTGCGCCACATCCGCTACGTCACGGCCGCGGACTGCACCCCCACGGTGCTCAACATCGAGCTCCCGGCCTCGGCACTGGCCGAGTTCAGCGCGACCAACAACGCGCTCGCCGGCAAGGGCCTCGACCGCCGCGACCGCAAGTACATGATCTTCGCGGACACGCAGGTCTACTGCGGCATCGGCACCTTCGCGGGTGACGAGCGCCCCGGCCAGGCCAACCAGAGCAACTTCGGCCCCTCCTACGGCCGTACGGACTCCGGCTGCTGGGGCGGCCACACCGCCGCGCACGAGCTCGGCCACAACCTCGGGGCGGTCAACAACAGCGCCCCGAACACCAGCCGGGGCGCCCACTGCACCGACGAGTTCGACGTCATGTGCTACTCGGACACCCCGTACTACCCCCAGATGCGCAACGTCTGCACCAACCAGGCGTCGGAGAACATCCTGGACTGCAACCACGACGACTACTTCCACACCAGTCCCAAGGCCGGCAGCTACCTGGCCACCCACTGGAACATCGCCGACAACCAGTTCCTGATGAAGACGAAGGGCGGCACGGGCCCCGGTCCCAACCCGAACCCCACGCCGACCCCGACGCAGAAGCCCACGCCGACCCCCACGAAGAAGCCCACGGGCGGCCCGACCGCCACGGCCGGCGAGATCCGGTCGGACTCGGTCGTGGTCAGCTGGCCCAAGGTCGAGGGCGCCGCCTGGTACCAGGTCATGCTCAACGGCAAGCACCTGACCTGGGTGCAGTCCCAGGTGCTCCGCATCTACAACCTCCAGCCCAACACCTCGTACACGGTCACCGTCTCGGTGCGCGACAGCGCCGGCCGGGACAGCGGACCGGGCAAGGCCGCGACCTTCCGTACCACGGGGGCGGGCGGCGGAACGACCACCCCGAACACCAAGTACACGCTGGGCAACGGCAGCACCGGCATGGCCGCCGAGGTCTGGGGCGGGCGCACCGCCGACGGGACGGTGCTCGTCGGGGGCCGCGCCAACGGGTACGCGCAGCAGCAGTGGCTCTTCGACGACGCGGGCGGCGGTCAGGTCCGCATCCGGTCCGCGGTCAGCGGCAAGTGCCTTCAGCCGGGCGGCGCGCCCGCCGAGGGCATGTGGATCGCCCAGCAGCCCTGCTCCGGCAACGGCGCGCAGGCCTGGAAGCTGGCGTCGCGCGGGGGCGCGGTGACCGTCACGGACCCGAGCGGCGGCTTCGCCCTCACCGTGAGCCAGCGGCCCTACTACGGGTACTGGCTGCTCGACCTCCAGCGTGCGGACGGCCGCCCGGCGCAGCTCTGGACCGTCCAGAAGGCCGGCTGAGCGGCACGCGACCCCCTGCACCCCTGACGCCAGGACGCCTTGACGCCCTGGCGCGGGGAAACCCCACCCGGCGGGCGGCCCCCCCCCCCCGCCCGCCCCCCGGCCCCCCCCCCCCCCCCGGGGCCCCCCCCCCCCGCGCATACGAACCGCTGTCCCCGCCGCCTTGGCCGCACTCGGCCTGATGTTCCTGACGCCCGCCCCGGCCCACGCCCACGGCGACACCGTGAAGGTGGTGGTGACCGGGCAGCGGCAGGGCCACGTCACCGCCGACGTCACCTGGGAGAACGACGGGGACGCCGTCGACGAGGCGGTCGCCGCCACGGTGAACGCGGTCAGCGTCGACGGCTCCCGCACCCTGGGACCCTGGCGCCTGGTCCGTGACCCCGCCGCGGCGCCCGCGGGCTGGACCACGGCCGAGGCCCTGCCGCCGGGCTCCTGGAAGGTCAGCGTCGACGTGGGCTTCCCGGCGCTCGGACACGGCGAACTAGAAGTCGCCGTACCGGTGGTGGACCCGGCGCCGAGCACCGGCACTCCGGCCCCCGGAACCCCTGCCACCGGCTCGCCGGCCGCCTCCTCCCCCGCTCCGCTCCCGTCGTCCCCGGCGACCGCGTCGGCCGCGGCCCCCTCCGCGTCCACGGCGCAGGCACCGGATGCCGAGTCGGAGGCCGAGGGTGACGCCGTGTGGTGGACGACGGCGGGGGTGGCGGTGACCGCCCTGGCCGGAGCGGCCGTCGGCCTCCTGCTGCGCCGTCGGCGGATGCGCCGGGGCCGGCTCGGCTAGCCCACTGCACCGGGCGGGAACCCGCCCGCCGGATCCTGCGTCGTAGGAGGCCGGAGCAGTCGAGGGGCGGGGCGTGGTGGAGCAGGCGGACGGCGGTGGTCACCGCGGCATCCGGTGGATCCGGGGCGGGGGCGCGAGCGGCCGCTCGGCCTGGGCCGAGCGCGCCTGGGCGCGCGGGCGCGTGCTCGCGTCGCTGGCCGTACTGACCGCCGGTCTGCTGGCGTTCCACTCCGCGGTCCCCAACGGCGTGGGCCGCCTCGGGAGTCTGCTGGAGGCCTTCCTGCCCTGGCTCGGCCTGGCCGCCGCCGTCCTGCTGGCGGCGGCGCTCGTACGCCGATCCGCCACCGCGCTGGTGGCCCTGCTGCTGCCCGCGGCCGCGTGGGCCCACGCCTTCGGCGGGCTGCTCCTGCCCGCTCCCCCGGACCGCGGCGCACCCCGCATCACGGCGGTCCAGCACAACGTCAGCGACGAGAACCCCGACCCGGCGGGCACCGCGCGCACCCTGCTCGGGCCCGCGCCGGACCTGATCGCGCTGGAGGAGCTCACGCCCGCCGCCCTGCCGGTCTACGAGGCGACCCTGGGGCCGCACTACCCGTACCACGCGGTCGAGGGCACGGTCGGGCTCTGGTCGAAGCATCCGCTGACGGACGTCCGGCGGCTCGACGTCAAACCGGCGGGGATCGGCGAGGGCTGGAGCCGGGCGCTGCGGGCCGGCGTGCGCACGCCGAACGGCGAGATCGCCGTGTACGTCGCCCACCTGCCCTCGGTCCGCATCCGGTCGAGCGGTTTCGCCACCGGTTTGCGGGACGAGAGCGCGCGGCTGCTGGGCGCGGCCCTGGCCGCCGAGAGGACCGAGCGGGTGATCCTGCTGGGCGATCTCAACGGCACGGTGGACGACCGCGGGCTCGCCCCGCTCACCTCGCGCATGGAGCCGCCACGGCGCGGGCTCGCCTTCAGCTGGCCCGCGGCCGCCCCCCTCGCCCGGATCGATCAGATCCTGACCCGCTCGGCGAGGGCCACCGACGTCAGAACCCTGCCCGCCACCGGCAGCGACCACCTCCCGATCGCCGCCCACATCACCCTGGGGCCTTCCTAGTGCCGTGACCGTACTGGGGCGTGTCCGACGGGTCGGGTGACCGGTGCCCAACGGTCACTCTCCGGTCCCGTCAGCGGTCAACGGACGGGCCCGGAGGGTACCTGCGGCCCCTTGCACTCACCTTGTCGCCCAGGGCGTCACACCAGCAAGGGCCCGCCGCAGCGTTCGGCGCCGTCCTTCATCGCGATCAGATTGGCCTGCACATAGGAGATCTGGTTCCTGGAGTGCCAGTCGGTTGGGAAGTAGGTGACCAGCCGTGAGTTCTGGAATCGGGCCTGGATCTCCGGTACGAAGGCGCGGTACTGGTTGTCGGTGTAGTACCAGAACGAATTCTCGTTGTAGTAGGCGACATGCGTCGGGTCCTGGTACGCACCCCGGCCGTCGGAGCTGGGAGTCTGGCTGAGGAGCATGCCTCCTGGCGCCAGTAGCCGGTACAGCTCGTTGATCAGGGGAATCTTCGCGGGCACGTGCTCCAGGAAGTCCACCGCCCGGAGCAGGCCGACCGAGTTGTCGGGGAGGTCCAGCGGCTCGGGCAGCGTCGCAATGATGTCGACGCCGTCCCTTGCGTACTGGTCCACTCCCAGGTAGCCGGGCGGCTTGCGGTGCGCGGCGCCGAGGTCCAGTGCGAGCAGCCCGCGCCGCTTGGTCCAGGCGAGCGCGCTGCATTCGATGTATTTGTCGTAGAGGGCGACGGTCTCGCGCTGGATGTGTGCGTTGATCTCGGTGTCGCGCTGGGTGTTGTCGGGGTGCATTCGTTGCATGTACAGGCATCGGGGAATGCGGTGGAAGTCGCCCGCCTGGAAGAGACGGCACATCAAGTCCTGGTCGTCCAGCACTGTGCGTGTGGCGTCATACCCGCCGACCTGCTCGTAGGTGTCCCTGCGGAACGCCCGCACATGGTTGGGGGCGTACCAGATGTACGAGACGTTGTGCGGCGTCGGTGCCATGGCGATGGCTTGCAGGAGACGGCGGCCGTCGACGTCCACGTCCTCGTACTGCCAGCCGTTCGCCTCGTTGAAGCGTGTGTCGTCCCTGCTTCCGTCCTCGGTGATCTGAGCGGTGTGGCTGTAGACGAAGACGACGTCGGGATGCTCGTCGAAGGCCTTCGCCAGTTCCGCCAGGCAGTCCTTCGCCAGCAGGTCGTCGTGGTCGAGCTCGACGAGGATCTCGCCGCGTGCCACTTCGCAGGCACGGCGTTTGGCGGCTCCAACCCCCCGGATGTCGTCCGCGACCTCCAACCGCACGCGGTCGTCGGGGTGTTCCGGCCGCCATCGCGCGCCGTTGTTGAGGAGGACGATCCACTCCCAGTCGGAGCAGGTCTGCGCTTGCAGGGTCGCGAGGCATTCGTCCAGGAAACGCGGTCGGTGGCTGGGAGTGAAGACGGAGAACCTCGGGGTCGGGGAAGAAGTCATTCCGTGGTACCTACCTGAGTGGCTGTCGGTGCTGCGATCGCGGAATCCCGGAACTTCTCCGGGACGTGCTGGAGTAGCGATGGGTCGGCGCGGACGGCGAGGCCGAAGGCGTCCTCGGCCTCTTCGTCCCGGCCCTTCTTCGCCAGGGCCTGTCCAAGGTGCAGATGGGCCGTGGCGGCCTTCGGGTCGGCGCCCACGATGTGCCGCAGGATCGCTATCGCCTGATCGGGGTGGCTCGACTCGATCAGAAGCGCCTTGTTGTAGAGGGCGGATCCGAAATTCGAGTCGATCTTGAGGGCGTTGTCGTAAGCCGCGCGTGCGTCTGCTGTCCTGTTGTCGTGCTGGGCGATGACGCCGAGGTTGTACCAGGCGAGTTTGCTGGCGGGCTTCACGTTCAGGTCCAGGACCTGTCGGAAGCTGCGCGTCGCCCCGGAGAATTCCTTGTTCTCCCCCTGCTTGATGCCCGCTTGGAGCAGTGCCTCAGCCCGCGCGGCACGCTTCGCCGCAGGTGATTGGGGCCCGGACACCGTTGAAGGAGTGGTCTCGGGGTCTCCTGCGAGCAGCTGGACCCAGCCGGTGGCCGCATTGGCGACCACGACTGCCGCGGCGAGTCCGGTCCACAGCACGATCCGCTTTTTCACAGGGGTCTACCTCACCGATCCGGTAACACGAGGGAGTCGGGCGGCATGAGCTAGCACGGTTGGCTGCACGGACGATGCCCCGCGGACGTCGTTGACCAGTGCAGCCGTGCGCGCCGGCCGGCTGGTCAGGAGACTTCATGGCTCGGGGGTTCACGGCGCGCATACCGCGTAGACGGTGATTGTGCCCACGCCGTTGGAGGTGGCCTGCCAGCCAGTAGCCGGGGAACCCCCGACAGGACGGCTGCTGAGCATCTGGAGGCCGACGACCGACGTGGTCTGGAAGCCGCCGCCGACGGCGAATGTACCAGCGGGGCAAAGGACAACGGCTTGGCCTGTGCCGCTGTTGGAGACGACCGTGCTCTGCGCCCCTGGGCTCGCGCCCTGGTTGCCTTGGAATCCCTGGGTGCCCTGGAATCCCTGGGTGCCCTGGAATCCCTGGGTGCCCTGGAATCCCTGAGGGCCCTGCGCACCGGGGCCGCCCTGACTTCCCTGGGCACCGGCACCGCCCTGGAACCCCTGCGCGCCCTGCGGACCGACGTTGCCCTGGCTGCCTTGCGCGCCGGTGCTGCCCTGGGTGCCCTGCGCGCCCGCAGCTCCTTGACCGCCCTGCGCTCCGGTGCCGCCCTGGAACCCCTGGCTGCCCTGGATCCCCTGGCTGCCCTGCGCGCCGGTGCCACCCTGGAACCCCTGGCTACCCTGCGTGCCCTGCGCGCCGACGTTGCCCTGGCTGCCTTGCGCGCCGGTGCTGCCCTGGGTGCCCTGGGCCCCCTCGCCGCCCTGGCTGCCCTGCGCGCCGGTGCCGCCCTGGAAGCCCTGGCTGCCCTGGATCCCCTGGCTGCCCTGCGCGCCGGCGTCACCCTGGAACCCCTGGCTACCCTGGGCGCCCTGCGCGCCGACGTTGCCCTGGAACCCTTGGCTGCCTTGGACTCCGATGTCGCCCTGGCTGCCCTGGCTGCCCTGCGGGCCGATATCGCCTTGGCTGCCCTGGCTGCCGACTTCACCCTGGCTGCCCTGGACGCCGGCCCCGCCCTGGAAGCCCTGGCTGCCCTGGGACCCCTGGCTGCCCTGGGACCCCTGCACGCCGGTTTCGCCCTGGCTGCCCTGACTGCCCTGGAACCCCTGGACACCCGGGCTGCCTTGACTGCCCTGCGGCCCAGCTCCCGAACCACCCGGGCTGCCCTGCGCACCCTGGAAACCCTGCGGACCGATACCGCCCTGGGCACCCTGCACACCCGCGCCGCCCTGGACACCAGGACCACCCTGGGTGCCAGGAACACCCTGGGATCCTGGGGTACCCATGTCGCCCTGCGTCCCCTGACTCCCCTGACTGCCGAAACCACCCTGACTTCCCTGGGCTCCAGTGCCACCCTCGCTGCCCTGACTGCCCTGCGTACCGGTCTCGCCCTGGCTCCCCTGAGTTCCGATTCCCTGGAACCCTTGCGCACCGGTGTCGCCCTGGAACCCCTGACTGCCCTGGGTTCCTTGCGCACCGGTGTCGCCCTGGAACCCCTGGCTGCCCTGCGCGCCTTCGTCACCTTGGCTGCCCTGGCTGCCCTGCGCGCCGACGCCGCCCTGGCTGCCCTGGGCTCCGACGTCGCCTTGCGTGCCCTGGCTGCCCTGGACCCCGATACCGCCCTGGCTGCCTTGGACACCGATTCCGCCCTGGCTGCCCTGCGGCCCGGTGCCACCCTGGCTGCCCTGCGCGCCTTCGTCGCCTTGGCTGCCCTGGCTGCCCTGCGCGCCGACGCTGCCCTGGCTGCCCTGGACTCCAGCACCGCCTTGGCTGCCCTGGGTGCCCTGCGGGCCGATATCGCCCTGGGTGCCCTGGACTCCGAGACCACCCTGGCTGCCCTGCGGCCCGGTACTGCCCTGACTGCCCTGGGCTCCGGCCTCGCCTTGCGTGCCCTGGCTGCCCTGGACTCCGTCGCCGCCCTGGCTGCCCTGCGCCCCGGCATCGCCCTGGCTTCCCTGGAAACCCTGCGTCCCCATATCGCCCTGGCCGCCCTGGACTCCGGCGTCACCCTGGCTGCCCTGGCTGCCCTGACTTCCGGCAGCGCCCTGGCTGCCCTGACTGCCGACTTCACCCTGGCTGCCCTGGACGCCGGCCCCGCCCTGGAAGCCCTGGCTGCCCTGGGACCCCTGGCTACCCTGGGACCCCTGCACACCGGTTTCGCCCTGACTGCCCTGACTGCCCTGGAACCCCTGGACACCCGGGCTGCCTTGACTGCCCTGCGGCCCAGCTCCCGAACCACCCGGGCTGCCCTGCGCACCCTGGAAACCCTGCGGACCGATACCGCCCTGGGCACCCTGCACACCCGCGCCGCCCTGGACACCCGGATCACCCTGGGTGCCAGGGACACCCTGAGATCCTGGCGTGCCCATGTCGCCCTGCGTCCCCTGACTCCCCTGACTGCCGGAACCACCCTGACTTCCCTGGGCTCCAGTGCCACCCTCGCTGCCCTGACTGCCCTGCGCTCCGGTACCGCCCTGGTTTCCCTGAGCCCCGAGACTGCCCTGACTGCCCTGGCTTCCGGTGCTGCCTTCGGTGCCCTGGCTGCCCTGCGCGCCGGGGCCGCCCTGGCTGCCCTGGACGCCGGCTCCGCCCTGGAAGCCCTGGCTGCCCTGCGTTCCCTCGCCGCCCTGACTTCCCTGCGCCCCGGCGTCACCCTGACTTCCCTGCGCACCCGGACCGCCCTGACTGCCCTGGCTGCCAGTGTTGCCTTCGCCGCCCTGACTTCCCTGTGCCCCGGCGTCACCCTGACTTCCCTGCACGCCTGGGCCGCCCTGACTGCCCTGGCTGCCGACATCGCCCTGGCTGCCCTCGCCGCCCTGCGGGCCGATACCGCCCTGACTGCCCTGCGGGCCGGCGTCGCCTTGGCTTCCCTGGACTCCGGCGCCGCCCTGGACCCCCTGGCTGCCCTGGAATCCCTGGCTGCCCTGGTCCCCTTGGGCGCCCGTGCCGCCCTGGACTCCCTGGCTGCCTTGGCTGCCCTGGAACCCCTGGACACCGGGGCTGCCCTGACTGCCCTGCGGCCCAGCTCCCGAACCACCCGGGCTGCCCTGCGCACCCTGGAAACCCTGCGGACCGATACCGCCCTGGGCACCCTGCACACCGGCGCCACCCTGGACACCAGGACCACCCTGGGTGCCAGGGACACCCTGAGATCCTGGCGTGCCCATGTCGCCCTGCGTCCCCTGACCGCCTTGGCTTCCCTGGGTTCCGATCCCGCCTTGATTGCCCTGAGTTCCCTGGCTGCCGAGCCCGCCCTGACTGCCCTGCGAGCCCATACCGCCCTGGCTGCCCTGACTTCCGGCACCGCCCTGGCTGCCTTGGCTGCCCTGGGTTCCGGCGACCCCCTGACTTCCCTGCGGGCCGGCGTCCCCCTGACTGCCCTGCGCCCCGAGACCGCCCTGGCTCCCCTGACTTCCCTGCGGGCCTGCCCCGCCCTGGCTGCCCTGGGACCCGGTACCGCCCTGGTTGCCCTGCGCCCCGGCACCGCCCTGGCTGCCTTGGCTGCCCTGGGTTCCGGCGACCCCCTGACTTCCCTGCGGGCCGGCGTCTCCCTGACTGCCCTGCGCCCCGAGACCGCCCTGGCTCCCCTGACTTCCCTGCGGGCCTGCCCCGCCCTGGCTGCCCTGGGACCCGGTGCCCTGAGAACCCTGACTGCCCTGGGAGCCCTGACTGCCTTGGGAGCCCTGGGACCCGGTGCCCTGGCTGCCCTGCGGGCCCTGCGTGCCCTGAAAGCCCTGAGTGCCTTGGGGGCCCTGCGTGCCCTGGGTGCCTTGGGGGCCCTGGGGGCCCTGGGGGCCTGGTGGGCGGGGGTGCGGGCGCGGGTGCTCATCAGGCTTGCCATTGCCCGTCCCATCCCCGCCCGGTTCGTCACCGTGGTCACCGTCGTCACCGTCGTCACCGTGGTCAGCGTGGTCACCGTGGCCATCGTGGCCATCGTGGCCATCGTGGCCATCGTCGTCACCGGGGCCATCGTCGTCACCGGGGCCATCGTGGCCATCGTCGTCACCGGGGCCACCGTCGTCACCGGGGCCACCGTGGCCATCGTCGTCACCGTGGCCACCGTCGTCACCGGGGCCACCGTCGTCACCGGGGCCACCGTGGCCATCGTGGTCATCGTCGTCGCCGGCTTCCCGCGGTGGGCGGGGCTCGAAGTCGGCACTCACAGCACCGTTCGAGCCTGAAACCCCGATGGAGTAATCGACGGACATAGCCGTCGCGTCGGCTGGAGCGGTCGTTGACGAACCGAGATTGACAAGCAAGCCAAGAGTCCCCGACGCCGCGAGCGCAGTGACGGCCCGGACCCACGCTCTGCGAAGAGACTGACGCTTCATGACGGAACCTTCCCAAGGCTGAAAACCGATACGCCGTAGGGGTGACGGGTCACGTGGGCATGCCACACCATCACGTCGGACGGCATGAATGAGCGCCCAAGCTGTTGCGCAGTCGTGCCAGCAGCAGTGTGCCGGGACCCGATTCCACGCCGACGGTTGACAGCGAATGTCGCCGCACTTCATTCAATTGGCGTACGGGCCTGCATTCGGGCTGCTCGTCCTTCGCTCCTGGGGCCTGTCCGGGGCTGAATGACAGGAGTAGACGCCCTCCGCCAGGCACGCCTCGTACCGTTTGACGTTCAGTTGGCTTCTGGCGCCGTCGATTCATCGGCGATCAAGGCTTCCCGATGGACGACTGCTGGTGGGCGGCGTACGACTTCCCCTACCCCAACAGGGAGGGTGCCCCCCGCAACAAGATCGTCTTCTTCACCTGGTCCCCCGAAGACTCGCCGCTCAGGACCAAGATGGTGTACGTGAGTCACAGGGATGCCCTCCTGCGCGCACTCGCTGGCGGCGGTGTTGAAGTCCAGGGGACCGACTTTGACGAGATGTCTCACGATTCCGTCCTGGACGAGTGCCTGAAGGGGCGCTGACCAAGACTTGCGAATCATCGGTACAGCCGCAGCCCTGGAAGCCGGAACGGTCCGCCGCGGATCGCGACGATCACGGCCAGGGCTTCGTCGCGGTAAATCCGGCATTTACTGCGGTAGTTCTTCCGGTCTCCGCTGGGCGGCTGCTGCGAGCTCGGCGGCCAGATTCTTGAGCGCCTGCCGTAGTTCCTCGGGATGGTGGATGGTGAAGGGCCATTCCAGGGAGGCGAGCATGTGGGCCATGCCGTCCAGCCGTTCTGCCCGTGCGTGCATCAGGACGCCGGTGGGCTGGACGGTGAGGGTCACCGCTGAGCGGGGCAGCCGGCGGGCGATCTCATCGAGGGAGCCATGGATCGTCACCTCGACCTGCCAGCGGTAGGACCCCTGCGCGAGGGTCGAGGTCAGGTGGGCGACGGGGTCGAAGCCGTCGGGTGCGGTGAAGCTGTCGGCTCGGGAGGTGACGGAGGTGATGCGGTCGATGCGGAAGGTGCGCAGGCTGTCGCGGAGGTGGTCGTGGCCGACGACGTACCAGCGGCCGGTGTGGAAAACCACACCGTATGGGTCGATGTCGCGTTCGGTGTGTTCCTGGCGCCAGGACTGGTGGCTGATTCCGACGGTCGCGTGGGCGCGGGAGGCCTGGGCCAGTGCCAGAAGGACGCCGGTCCCGGGTGCCTGCCCGATCACGGCGTTGGCGGTGAAGAACAGGGTCTCCCGCATGGCGGCGAGCGGTTCGCGCAGGGCGTGCGGAAGCACCCGCTCGATCTTGGCCAGAGCACCGGCACTGGCCGGCGCGGCAGTGCCCATGCCCTGACGTTCTGCCGCGAGCAGGCCGAGAACGACTGCGAGGGCCTCGTCGTTGGTGAGGACCAGAGGTGGCATGCGGTAGCCGCGGGCCAGTCGGTAGCCGCCGTAGCGGCCGCGTTCGGCCTCCACGGGGATGCCCAAGTCGCGTAGGTGGGCCGTGTAGCGGCGCACGGTGCGGACGTCGGTGTCCAGGCGCTCTGCCAGCTCCGCCCCGGTGAGCCGGGCGTTCGATTGGAGGAGTTCCAGCAGGGTCAGCACGCGGGTGAGGGGATGCGACATGGATCACTCGGCATTTCAGGGCGGATTCTGTCCTGTATCGACTCTACGCTCCCCGCAGCACCTACTTCTGGGAGATCACATGGCCACCTTCGTACTCGTTCCCGGCGCCTGGCTCGGGGCATGGGCCTGGGAAGACACCGCCCGCGCTCTGCGGGAGCGCGGCCACACGGCGCTGCCGCTGACACTGACCGGCCTGGCCGAACGCGCCGACCAGGGCGGCCCTCAGACAGACCTGGACACGCACATCGCGGACATCACGGGATTCGTCGAAGAGCACGATCCGGGCGACGTCACGCTGGTCGCCCACAGCTACGCGGCTGCCCCGGTCACCGGGGCAACCGGGCGTCTCGGCGACCGACTGGAACGCTTGATCTACGTGGACAGCGCCCCGTTCGCCGCAGGCATGTGCATGCTCGACCTCATGCCCCCGCAGGCAGCGGACCAGCTGCGTCGGCAGGTCGACGCCTCTGGCGACGGATGGCGGCTGCCGATGCCGCCGTTTGAGGTCCTGGGCTTGTCCAGCAGCCTCGACGGGCTGGATGAGGGCCAGCGGGACGCTCTGCGCTCGCGTGCCACCCCTCAGCCGTTCGGCGCCTTCACCCAGCGTCTCGCCGCGCCGGCCGAGCCCGGTCCCGGTGTGGACCGTGTCCTGGTCGCGTGCCATGACTTCACGGGGCTGCTGGATGCCGGGGTGCCGATGCTGGCCTACCTGAACCAGCCGCCGTGGCGGCGCTTCGACCTGCCCACCGGACACTGGCCGATGCTGTCCGCGCCCGCCGAACTCGCCGACATCCTCGACAAGGCCGTCTCCTGACCGCGCCGGCTGAGAGGCACAGCCCGATGCTTGACCACGAGAGCGTCCGCCGGATGCGGGCCCACGCCCAGGCCCTGGTCGGCGGAGCCCGGGAGGGCTCTGCCGAGGCGGTCGTCCGACGGGTCTTCGCCATCCAGGCCCAGGACGCCACAGCCTCCGACCTGGGCATCCGGGTACGCGGCCGGGACATCACCGCCCAGGACATCCGCAGGGCATACGAGAAGGAGCGCAGCGTCGTCCGCGGCTGGTACATGCGCGGTACCCTGCACACCATCCCCAGCGACGACGCGCGCTGGATTCTGCGACTGCTCGGGCCTCGGTTCCTTGCCACAACGAGCCGTCGCTACCAGCAGCTGGGCCTGGATGACGATGTGCTCCAGCGCGCCGACCGTCTCATCCGGCGCGTTCTCGCCGTGCACGGCCCGCTTCCCCGGGCCGAGCTGACCGAGCATCTCACCACCCTCGGTATCCCGCCGGACGGGCAGGCGCCGTTCCACCTGATCCGCCACGCAGCACTCACCGGCATCCTCTGCCACGGCCCACAGTGCGCCGGTGAGGCCACCTATGTACTGCTCAACGACTGGCTGCCCACCACTGGGCTCCTCCGGTGGGAGGAAGACGCTGCCCTCGCCGAGCTGGCCCGTCGCTACCTTGCCGCACACGCCCCCGCCACCTTGGAGGACTACGCCGCCTGGTCCGGGCTGCCGGTCACCTGGGCCCGCAGGGCCTGGAAACTGCTGGCGGAATCCGGCGTGATCACCGAGTACGGCGGCTTTACCATGCTCGCCGGGCAGATGGAGGAACTCCCGGGCCCGTCTGACACTCCAGACGTTCGCATGCTGCCCGCCTACGACAACTACCTGATCGGCTACCGCACTCGCGAGGTGTCCGTCCCCCCTGTCCATCAGGCTCGCGTCTGGCCGGGAGGCGGTCTCATCCGGCCGACCGCCATCGCCGACGGCCTGGCCATCGCCACCTGGAGCCGCGGCTCCGGCTCGCGCTCCATCCAGGTGGATGCGTTCGAACCTGTCCCGCCTCAGATCGAGCAGGGCATCGACAGGGAGAAGGAGGCCGTCGTCGGCTTTCTGTGGCCCACCGCATAGCCGAACGGCCAGCCGGACCCACTCCGCGTCTGTCGGATCGCTGCGCCCCATGCGGGGCAGAACGATCCGGGAACATGCCCGTCACCTGACCCGTCGGACACGCCCTAGTGCTCGTCCGGGCCGCCCACCCGGATCACGAGCTTGCCGCGCACCTGTCCCTCCCTGAGATGGCGGATCGCATCGGGCGCCTCGGCCAGCGTGTAGGTCCGGTCGACGGCCGGGGTCACCTTGCCGGCCTCGATGAGGTCGGTGAGGACCTGCAGGTCGCTGTGGTGTTCCACGGAGGCGAGCGGGCGCAGGCTCTGGCTGATGAAGGGGGACAACACCAGTGCGGCCAGCTGCCGTTGGTTGCCGCCGATCCAGCGGCCGCCTTCCTCGCCCCCGACGATGACCAGGGTTCCGCGGGCGGTGAGGGCGCGGCGGAGCCGGGAGAGCCGGCGGTTGCCCGCGATGTCGAGGACGAGGTCGTACCGGCGGCGGCCGTCGACGGGGTCCTCGTGCAGGTAGTCGACCACCTCGTCGGCGCCCAGCGAGCGGACCAGGTCCGCCTTGGCGCCGCTGCAGACGCCGGTGACGTGGGCGCCGAAGGCCTTGGCCAGTTGTACGGCGTAGCTGCCGACGCCTCCCGAGGCGCCGAGGATCAGGACCCGCTGCCCGGCCTGGATCCGGCCGCCGTCCCGCAGGGCCTTGAGGGCGGTGCACCCGGACACGGGCACGGCGGCGGCCGCCTCGAAGCCGAGGTTCACCGGCTTGGGCGCGAGCCGGTCCTCCTTGGCGCAGGCGTACTCGGCGAAGGAGCCGGTGCCGCTGCCGTACACCTCGTCGCCGGGCCGGAAGCGGGTGACGTCCGGGCCTACGACCTCGACCCGCCCCGCGAGGTCCATGCCGGGGACGCGTGACTTGGGCGCGCGCAGGCCGAAGCCCGCGGCGCGTATCGCGTACGGCATGCCGGCCACGAGGTGCCAGACACCCTGGTCGACGGCGGCCGCGTGGACCCGTACGAGCACTTCCCCCATGCCCGGAACCGGCCGGTCGGTCTCTTCGAGCCGCAGGACCGCGGGCGGTCCGTAGATGTCCTGGACCATGGCTTTCATGCGTCGTCTCCCTCGGTCACGGCGTACTGGAACACTTGGTCGAGCGGTACCGAGAAGACCCGGGCGATCTCGAACGCCTTCTCCAGGGAGGGCGAGTAGCGGCCCTGTTCGATGGCGATGACGGTCTGCCGGGTCACGCCGATGCGGCGGGCGAGCTCGGCCTGCGTCATCTCGCCGTTGGCGAAGCGCAGGGCCCTGATCGTGTTGGTGACCTTCGTCGGCCTCACCACGGCTGGAAGCCCGAGCGGTAGGCGGCGACCTTCGCCATGGACCCGACGATCGCCGACAGGACGAAGGCCAGGTAGATCACGTTGGCGATCCAGAACTGGTCCGCCTCGGCCATCGCCAGGACGAGCCCGGCCACGCCGCCGATGGCGATGAACGACTGGCCGATGTACTCACCGAAGTGGTGGATCTCCCGGTCGCGTTGATCCTTGGTCTTGCCCTCCTCGGGCGACAGCACCGCCACGGTGATGTGGAGTGCGATCGACGCGACGATGGACGCGCCGACCGTCCACAACAGGGCTGCGACGTACGGCTGTTGCGCCAGCGGGCCGTCCCCGGAGCGCCCGAGGACCACGGCCAGGTAGGCGCCGTACGACACGATCGCGACCACGATCATGATCCAGGCGCGTTTCTCCTCGACTGCCACGGCCGCTCACCCTCATCCCGATGTAAAGAAAACCCGACACCTGGAGTGTCAAGCAACCAGGACACGGTGTCAAGATTTCTATACATCCCGCACCCGCGTCTCACTGCGCGGCGAGGAGGAACTCCGCCACGGTGGTGCGGGCGTAGAGCACCGAGCGGCCCGCCCGGTGGGCGCTGACCAGCCCCGCGTCGCGCAGGGCGGTCAGGTACTGGGACACCGCCGAGGGCGAGAGCCCCGTACGCCGGGCCAGTTCGGTCGTCGAGGCAGGGCTGTCGAGCTCGGCCAGCAGCCGGGTGCGCGAACGGCCGAGTACGGCGGCGAGCGCGTCGGTCGTGTGGGCGCTGCGGGTTTGCCACAGGGCCCCGATACCGCGCGCCGGGTAGGCCAGTTGCGGCGGCTCCGGCGGCGTCATCCGGGTGAAGGGGACCGGCCCGGCGAAGACCGAGGGGATCAGCACCAGCCCCGCGCCCGCCGCCTGCCGGGACAGCACGGCCGGCCGGCGCTCCAGCCGGAGCGCGTCGTCGTCCCAGCTCACCGAGGGGTGCAGTCCGTTGAAGAGGTGGGCCGGACCCTGCTCGGCGACCTGGCGGGCCCGGTGGAAGACGTCCGCGTCGAGCACGGCCCGCAGCCGCGCCCAGTAGGGCGCGAGCGCCAGCTCCCAATAGGCCCCGATCTCCTGCGCGACCCGGTCCAGGCGGGCCCGCGGCTCGGCGTACAGGGCGCGCGCACGGGGGCCGAGGCCGCCCTGCTCGTTTCCCAGGCGGTCGAGGTCCCGGCGTACGCGGAGGGCGGGGGCGGCCAGGATCCCGGCCAGCTCCTCCGCCAGCGTGGGAGCGGGCCCGGCGGGAGCCGGGTTGAGGAAGTCGGGCACGTAACCGGACGGCGGGATCAGCTCGGCGAGCAGGCCCCGGTCCAGCCCGGCCTCCGCCACCCGCGGCCGTACCTGCTCGATCCAGGGCCGGTGCACCGGATGTGCGGCGCCGGAGGCCAGGAGCCGGAAGCTGGGCCCCACTTCCCACATCGGCGAGACGGCGAACCGCATCTGCGCCAGGTCGCTCGTCGAGAACGCCAGCTCCGCCAGCACGGCCACCCCGAGGATTCACACATGTACGAATCAATTGCCCTCAGCCTACGGGAGGGACAGCATCCCCGGCATGACCTCACAGACGGCACAGACGATCACCGCGGCGGCCTCGGGCACCTGGCAGCTCGGCGACTTGACGATCAACCGGATGGGCTTCGGCGCCATGCGCCTGCCGCAGACCGGCGAGGCGCTGGTGCAGCACGCGGTGCCGCGCGACCGGGACGAGGCGATCGGCGTGCTGCGCCGCGCGGTCGAGCTCGGCGTGAACCACATCGACACCGCGGCCTTCTACTTCTCCCCCCTGCGCTCCGCCAACGAACTGATCAACCGGGCACTGGCCCCCTACGCAGACGACCTCGTCCTCGCCACCAAGGTCGGCCCGGGGCGCGGCCCTTCGGGCGCGTGGCTGTCCCACGCCACCCCTGAACAGCTACGCGGCCAGGTGGAGGAGAACCTGCGCCAGCTCGGCCGCGACCACCTCGACGTGGTCAACCTGCGCATCGTCGGCACCGACTCGATCGCGGAGCGTTTCGGCGCCCTGGCCGAGCTGCGGCAGGCGGGCCTCATCCGTCACCTGGGCCTCTCCAACATCCATCCGCACCACCTGGCCGAGGCCCTGGCCATCGCGCCGGTGGTCTGCGTGCAGAACCGGTACGGCATCGGCATCCGGCCCGACCACGACGCCTTCGTGCGCAGCTGCGGCGAACAGGGCATCGCCTTCGTGCCGTTCTACGCGATCGCCGGTACGGGTCGGGAGGCGGGCGCGAGCGGGGCCGAGCACGAGGAGGTACTGGCCGTCGCGCGGGCCCACGGGGCGAGCCCGGCGCAGGTACGGCTGGCGTGGACGCTGAACCGCGGAGCGCACGTCCTGGCCATCCCCGGCACGGGCGACCTCGGTCATCTCGCCGACAACGTGGCCGCGGGCGCGCTGCGGCTGTCCGAGGACGCACTGGCCGCCCTGGACGCGCTCCACCGGCGCGGGGTGGAGGGGGACCCGGGGGCTCAGTGACCCGGGGAAGGGGCGTCTTCGAGCAGCTCGGGGCCGTTGTTGGAGACGCTGTTGACGGCCGTCGACACGGCGCGGACGTCCAGGCGGCCGCCCGCGGGAGCGGCGAGCAGGGCGCGCAGTTCGTCCGGGTCTTGGTGGCTCGGGTCCAGCCAGGCCTCGTAGTCGGCGGGGTCCAGGGCGAGCGGCATGCGGGGGTGGACGCGTCCGGCCGCGTCGGTGGCCTCGGTGGTGATGATGGTGCAGGTGGCCCACCACGCCGCCGGGTCGTCGTCGGCGGCGACGGCAGGGTCGCGCCAGAACTCGTACAGCCCGGCCATGGCCATGACGGAGCGGTCCTCGGGCGCGATGAAGTACGGCTGCTTGTAGGCCTTCGTCGTGGCGGTGGCGGGGACGGACCGCCACTCGTAGAAGCCGTCCGCGGGCAGCAGGCACCGGCGGGTGGCGAAGGCGCGCCGGTACGCCGGCTTCTCGTGCACCGTCTCCACCCGCGCGTTGATCATCTTCGCGCCGCCGGACGGGCTCTTCGACCACGACGGCACCAGGCCCCACCGCAGGGTGCGCAGTCGCCGCTCCAGCACGCCGCTCTCGCGGTCGGCGCGCTCCAGCACCGCCCAGACCTCATCGGTGGGGGCGACGTTCCAGCTCGGCTCCAGGACGTGCCGGGGGTCGGGGGGCGCGGTCCGGAAGAGGCCGGAGAGGTCCTCGGGACTGCGGGTGGAGACGTAACGGCCGCACATGCCGTCCAGCTTGCCATCTGATCGCCCTCCGGGGCGGTTACGCACCGCCTTGACGGTTGACGCGGAGGATGCGCAGGGCGAGTTGGAGCTCCAGCGTCCGCTCGGGGCGCTGCCAGTCACGGCCGAGGAGCCTGCTGATGCGGTCCAGGCGCTGCACGACGGTGTTGACGTGCACGTGCAGGGCCTCGGCGGTTCTGGACTGGCTCGTGGCGGTGTCGAAGTACACCTGGAGGGTGTGGACGAGGTCCGTGCCGCGCCTGGCGTCGTAGTCGAGCAGCGGGCCGAGGGTCTGGCGCACGTAGCCGCCCAGGTCCGTACGGTCGCCGAGCAGCACGCCGAGGAAGCCGAGGTCGCACAGGGCGGCTCCGGTCCCTTCGCGGCCCAGCGCGCGCAGTGCGGTCGCGCAGCGGTGGGCTTCGGCGTAGGCGTCGGCGCAGTGGGCGGGGCCTGGCGCCGGTCCTGCGGCTCCGACCGTGACGGGGCCGGCAAGGGCGTGGCCCAGCTCGCTCGCGAGGCTCGCGGCGGCTTCGCTGGGGGCCTCGGAGGGCAGGACGAGGACCACGTCGTCGTGGTGCAGCCCGGCCAGTCCCCCGCGGGTCTGGGCGATGCGGGCGGCCGCGGCCAGCAGCCTGGGCCGGGGCGCGGCTTCGGTGTGCAGGACGAACACCGCGTGCGGCTGGTCCAGGTTCACGCCGAGCCGCCGTGCGCGCGCCGGCAGGCCGGCGGGGTCGGCGGCCCTGGTGAGGAGGTCCCCCAGCAGCTCACCCCGTACGCGGTCCTCGGTTTCGGCGACCGAGCGGCGCAGCAGCAGGAGCAGGGCGGTGACCACGCTCGCGCGCTCGAAGAGGCGGCGGTCGGCGTCGTCGAGGTCGGCGCGGCCGGTCAGGGCGATGCTGCCGAGCAGCTCCGGTCCGGCGAGGACGGCGCACACCCAGGTCCCGGCGACGGACACGGCGCGGCCGTCGGCCCGGGAGGCCGCGATGGAGGCGGCCACGGCCTCGGCGGAGGGGGGACGGGCGTCGGTGCCCGCCCGGGCGAGTTCGGCCCCCTCGGCGTCGTGGATGAGGGTGCCGCCCTGCAGGACGGCGCCGATGGCGGTCGCGACGTCGGTGATGTCGGCTCCCCGCAGGACCAGGTCGGTCAGCCGGTCGTGGGCGTCCTCGGCCCGGCGCATGGCGTCGCTGTGCGCCTCGATGGTCCGCGACGCCTCGTTGAGGTCGACGAGCGCGGTGCGCGTCTCGTCGAGCATGCGGGCGCTGTCGATGGCGATGGCGGCGTGGTCGGCCAGCGACGACAGGAGGGCGACCTCGTCCGGCGTGAAGGTGCGGGCGGTGCGGTCCGCGGCGTACAGGACGCCGATCACGCGGGTGCCCAGGCGCAGCGGTACGCCGAGGATGGCCCGCAGGCCCTCCTCCGTGACGGCGCTGTCGATCGTGGTGGTGTGCCGGAAGCGCTGGTCGTCGCGGTAGTCGCCGGTGGAGTACGGGCGGGCCGTCTCGGCGACGAGCCCGCCCAGGCCCTCCCCCATGCCCAGGCGGACCTGCTGGAAGGCGGCCGAGACGGAGCCGTCGGTCACCCGCATGTAGGTGTCGCCGGCCTCGTCGTCGTTGAGGGACAGGTACGTGACATCCGTGCCGAGGAGCAGCTTGGCCCGGTGCACGATCGCCTTCAGCACGGCGTCCAGGTCCCTGAGGCGGGCGAGGTCTCCGGCGGTGTCGAAGAGCGCGGCGAGTTCGGCCTCGCGCCGACGATGCTGGCTGAGCGTGCGGCGGATCCGGAGCGCGACCTGGGTGGCTTCCGCGACGGCCGCCGCCTCCTGCTCGGAGAGGCCGCCGGTGCGGGCCGCGTCGGCCGGGGGCTCGAACCGCTCGGCCGGCGCACCCCGGTCCAGCAGGTCGAGCAGGTCCCGCAGGTGGTCCAGTGCGGTCCGGGCCGTCTTTCCGGTGGTGGGCATCGGCGCTCTCCGTGGTGCTGGACGCGGACGTGGCGGCGCCCGCCCCACCGCGCGTCCGGCGGCGGTGGGGCGGGGCGGCGGGGTCAGTTGTCGGCCGGTACGGGGTCGTGCCCGGCTTGCCGGCGGGCCGGAACCGCGGCGCCGGCCGGGGCGTGCTCCTGGGTCAGGCTACGCCCGCGGGTCTCCTGGGCCAGCAGGACGGTCAGCGTGGTGACGACCGCGGCGGCGGCCAGATAGACGGAGACGGGCAGGGACGAGTCGTAGTCACGGAGCAGGGCCACGGCGATGATCGGGGCGAGCGCTCCGCCGATGATGGAGGCGAGCTGGGAGCCCATCGAGGCCCCGGAGTAGCGGACCTTGGTGTCGAACATCTCGGAGATGAAGGCCGCCTGCGGTCCGTACATCGCTCCGTGCAGGAGCAGCCCGATGGTGACGGCCGCGGCGATCACCGGGAAGGACTTGGAGTCCAGCATCGCGAAGAACGCGAACGCCCAGCCGATCATCCCCACCGATCCGATGAGGGTGACGACGCGACGGCCGATGCGGTCGGACAGCGCGCCCCAGGCGGGGATGGTGACGAAGTGGACGGCGGAGCCGATCAGGACGGCGTTCAGGCCGTCGCTCTTGGGCAGCCCGAGGTGGGTGGTGACGTAGACGAGGAGGAAGGCGGTGATGACGTAGTACGAGATGTTCTCGCCGAGGCGGGTGCCGATCGCGGTCAGGACCCCGCGCCAGTTCGTACGGAACACCTCGGCCACGGGCGGTCTCGCCCGCACGCCGGCGGCCGCCTCCCGTGCGGCCTTGGCCTGCGCCTCCAGGAAGACCGGGGATTCGGAGACCGACACCCGTATCCACAGGCCGATGACCACCAGCACGCCGGAGAGGAGGAAGGGGATCCGCCAGCCCCACGCGAGGAAGTCCTTGTCGGACTGGACGGCCGCCAGGAGGGCCAGTACGCCGGTGGCGAGCAGATTGCCGCCCGGTGCGCCCGCCTGCGGCCAAGAGGCCCAGAAGCCGCGGTTCTTGTCGTCACCGTGCTCGGAGACGAGCAACACGGCCCCGCCCCACTCGCCGCCGAGGGCGAACCCCTGGACCAGGCGCAGCAGGGTGAGGAGGATGGGCGCTTGCACGCCGACGCTCGCGTGGGTGGGGAGCAGCCCCATGGCGAAGGTCGCGCCGCCCATGAGGAGCAGGCTGAGCACGAGGAGCTTCTTGCGGCCGATCTTGTCCCCGTAGTGCCCGAAGACCAGGCCGCCGAGGGGACGGGCGGCGAAGCCGATCGCGTAGGTGAGGAAGGCGAGGAGGGTGCCAACCAGGGGTTCGCTGTCGGGGAAGAACAGCTCGTTGAAGACCAGTGCGGCGGCGGAGCCGTAGAGGAAGAAGTCGTACCACTCGATGGTGGTGCCGATAAGGCTGGCGGCGATGATGCGCTTGATGGAGCCGGGGGGTGTTGGAGCGGTTGCCGAGGCGGCCATGGTCACCACTTCCGAGCGGGTCACGGGACGTTGTCGTGTCGCCACACCTTAGGAACCAGCAGGTCACGAGCGTATGTGGCGGGACACCACAATTGCCCCCTCAGGCACCGCTACGACCACCACACCTAGGCCTGGGTGCGCCACCGAGGTCGGCCGACACCACCGGGTGCGGATGCCGGCTATGCCCTGCGCGCAACGGTTTGTGGCCCGCTCGCGTTCAAGCGGCCTTCCGACGGGCGGACAGGTAGGCGCCCGACTGACCGGACGCGTTGAGGCGAAAGGACTGCCAGATGGGCCAGTTGAGGGCGACACCGCCGGGTGTGTTTCCTGAACCCGGCGGGAACCGGCAAGCAACAGACGAGTCGAGCGAAGAAGTGGGCTAAGGGCTATCCCGGAAATGATCTCCGAGTCGGCTCGGGCGTGGTGGCCGTGGTGCGGGCCGCTCGTCTATCCGGCGAGGGTGAGGTTGGGCATGCGGGCGAAGACGTGCTCGACGCGGGCGCGGACCTGCTTGTGGGACTTGTTGTCCGCCTCTTTCCAGTCGGGCAAGTCTTCGCCTTTACGGCGTCAGTGGGGCATGACGAGCCCGGTGCCGGGATAGCCTCCGTCGGCGATCGTCATGGTCCAGCCGACGGCGGCTTTGGCACCGGATTCCTCCCACGCCTTGCAGTCGTTGTGGTTCCCGCGCAGGGGCTGGCCCACCACGACAACCAGGTTTTGCGCCAGTACGCCGCGACCAGCAGCGCCCGGTCCTCCAATGGAAGGCTCCAGGGTCGGCCCTTACGGATCGTAGCCGCACCCTCGCGCCGCAGCACGTTCACCAGCTTCCCGAACGCTCGCGGGCTCAGCCGGTGAACGGGGCTGTCCAGGAGGGCTCCGACGCCGTGATCACACCAGCCATATCAAGATCATCTCATCTGCGACCGGCAGCTCCTGGACAGCCTCTGTGCCGCCCCTAGAGTGCGGTCATGGATGAGATCACGTGGTTCGAGTATGACGAGGACGATCTGGACGGCGCGCAGCGCGCGTTCGTAGACGTTCTGGCCGAACGCGCGGGATCCTGGCTGGTGGACCCACTCGACACTGTCGTTCTGCCATCGGCACACACCTCCGACGGCCAGCTCATCGTCTATCTGGACATCGGTGACCCGCAACGCAATCGGGGAGTTCTGACCGTGGGCGCCCACTTCGACGGCTCCGTCGTCCGTGGCGGCGAACTCCACAACCAGGACTTCACTATCCAGCAGACCGCGAGTGAGTTCACCTTCGAAGCCGCAGGCAGCCCTACGGAGCTGGCAAACAGAGCGGCAGAGTGGTTCGAAGCAGTCCTCGCGCGACCGCTGGTTCGCTGCGAATGGCATCACGAGGGAAGGAGGTACGCGGTCCGCTACGAGTACGCAGACAAGGGGCGAGGACTCAGCGAGGGCTTCGAGACACCCCTAGCACCCGACGCACTGAGGCAGAGGCTGGCCGCTGACGGCGTGATCCGAGGCCGAGGCCGGATCAACCGTGCCGGCTTGGGAGAGCCAGATGTGATCGCACACGTGCGAGGCGCCCGGCCCGATCAGTAGTTAGGGGACAGCCCTTAGCAAGCACGTCCTACATCTTTTACGGGACGCCCTTGGCGCAATAGGAGCGGCAAACAGCTGCTGCCCACATCATTTCGAGTTGCCCGCGCACCGTAGCGACCTTACCTTTATAGGGGGACTTGCGCGCAGCGGTGGGTCAGGGCGGAGCAGCATCTTGACGCCCGAGATCGGCAAGAAATTGACGCCTCACCGTATCTTCGCGATCGATTGCGCAATCATCCGCGATAACGGGGCCATTACAGGACCGACCTTCCCATCGCTAAGGCACAGGGAGGTGTTCAATCATGGCAAAGGCTTACGAGCGAGAAGAAGCAACCCACATCGCCCACACGCGCCTACCCATCTGGGCAGTCTTTTGTCCTGAAGAACCCAATTTGCTCATCAATGTCTACCCCTTCAAGGACGAGGCCGAACGCGGAGCACAAGAGCACAACGCTGAATTCAATCCACCTCACCACGCCGAGGCGGAGAAATACATCCCTGATGACCCCGTACCCGGTCCTGATGGCCCCGCACCCAGTCACTGAGCACTTTTCAACGTGGCCACGATCGAGTGGCGCCGGGTCACGACGGCTCATGTACCCCCGCGCCGCCAGCGTCTCCACGTCGAACTGCTCGTGGAGGTGTTCCAGCACCCAGGCGACGACCTCGGCGAGCGGGTCGGTGGCGATCTCTTCCGGTAACGACCTGTCGAAGTAGCGCACCTGACCGCCCGACGGATCGATGCAGGCCCGGGTGAGGCTTCGCACTGACAGCGGTGGGTACATCCGCAAGCATGGACGCCGGCGCATGGATATCGCTGATAGCTACGGGGATCGTCTTGCTCATCGGGGCGGGGCTCATCTGCTACGAGCATTGGGGATCCGGCGCGAACCAGAGCCGGGAGTATGACCTCGGTCCGGACAACACCAGCGGCGGGGGCGGAGGCGGCTGACGCCCACGGTTCGGCCGAACCGCCTCAGCCCGAACCTGCCGCCGATCTCACGACCGCGCTGCAGTGCCGTGCGACGCCACGCTCGACCGGAGCCCGTGCCGCGGACAGCACGCGGTTGACGGTCTGTTGGGTGGGCGTGAGGCCACGGCCCGGTGGGCGTCACCCACGGCCCGGCGGCCTTGCGCAGGGTGCGCGGCAGGCCGGGCGCGTGGTCAGCCGGCATGTCGACGACGGCTGCCACGTAGGCGTGCGCGGTGCCGACGGAGATGCCGAGCGCGGCAGCGAGCTGGGCGAGAGTGTCGTGCCGCGAGGCCGACCAGGGCGCTGGTGCGGGGCGAGCTTGCAGCGGCCATCACCTGACTTCGAACACCTCCCCCAACGGCACGGGATCCTCGTGCGTAGCGCACACCGCCGGCATCACCCGATCAGTGGCGACTCTGAAACAGCTCCATGACTGGCTACGCTGAGCGACGAGCAGCCGAAACCGAAAGTCGTTTCTCGCTAAAAGGGATGGATGCGACCTTAAACGCCTCAAAGCCCCAGCCGCCGACCTTGAGTCGGCTGGTCGAGATGGAACGGTGAGCCCGGGCTCGTCGGCGTCCAGCCGGCGGTGAGTGCAGTGCGGATGCCGGCGGCCACCTGGCCGGGCAGGACCGGGCTGCCGTGGGTTCCCAACCAGTTGCTCGGGTGCGGCTGGTCGGTGGTGATCACCAGGGTGGTACCGGGGGTCTCGGCATGCTCGACCGCGTAGGCAAGGGGTGACTGGACCAGACCCCGGTCATAGGTGGGCCGTCCGCGCAGTCGCCAGCGGTAGGTCGTGCCGTCCACGGTGATGAGCCGCGATCCTTTTTTGACCAGTGCCATGTCCACATCCTCTCGCGCATCTGGATCCGGTGGCGTGGACGGGCGCTCAGCGCCTCGTCTCGTATCTGGTCAGGATCACGCCGCAGGGCAGCGTCCGCGTCTCCACCAGGTTCAGGTTCACCCAGCTGTCCAGCGCGGTGAAGAACGGCGTGCCGCCGCCCACCAGGACCGGCGCGGTGGCCAGCAGGTACTCGTCGATCAGCCCGGCGCGCATGGCCGCCCCGGCGAGCGTCGCGCCGCCGATGTCCATCGGGCCGCCGTCCTCGGCCTTGAGCCGGGTGATCTCGGCGACCGCGTCACCGGTGACCAGGCGGCTGTTCCAGTCGACCGTGTCGATCGTCGAGGAGAACACCACCTTCGACATGTCCCGCCAGCGGCGCGCGAACTCGATCTCCGCCGGGGTGGCGCCCGGCTGCTGGTCGCCGGTCGGCCAGTAGGAGCTCATCGTCTGCCACAACTTGCGCCCGTACAGCGACAGCTCGGTCGCCTGCAGTTGGTCGGACCAGAACTGGAACAGCTCGTCGCTCGGCACGCTCCAGCCGATGTCGTCGCCGGGCGCGGCGATGTAGCCGTCCAGGGACACGTTCATGCCGTAGATCAGTTTCCGCATGGGCCCAGCCTTCCGTGAGTCGGTCTCACACGTACAGACCGGCGCGCGGGAAGCTCGCGGCGGATCTGGGACCCGTGGACGGACGGTGGGAAAAGGCGCCTGACTTCCTGTCGGCGGCGGCCTATTCTGATCATCACCGACGGTCGCAGCCGACGTGCTGTGCGTCCATCAGACGTAAGGCACCCCGTGGACAGTGAGCTCATACAGACCTGCCTGGACCTGCTGCACCAGGCGCGGCAGCTACCCGTGGACGACCCTCGGCGCCGCCTGCTGGAACGGGCTGCCGGAGAGTTCGTCCGCGACGGACGGCATCGGCGCCGCGCCGAGGCGCGCGCGCAGCGGGCCGCCGCCGACGCGAAGGTGCTCGCCGCCACCGCGATGGGGGCGCTCGACCGCGTGATGGACGCGCCTCTGTCCGCAGGAACGTCCGCCGAAGCCTCCGCCGGACAGGGTCTTACCGTCCGCGCCTACGTTCAGCTTCCGGGCGGACCGTCCGCGGTGCGACCGGCACGGGACGGTTCCGCCCGCGACGGCGAACGCCTGCTGAACCGACCCCAGCGCTGCTACGTCTGCAAGGCCCACTACCGGCAGGTCCACGCGTTCTACCACCTGCTGTGTCCCCCGTGCGCCGGCGAGAACCTCGCCCACCGCACGGCCCGCACCGACCTCACCGGCCGACGGGCGCTGCTGACCGGCGGGCGTGTCAAGATCGGCTACCAGGTCGCGCTGATGCTCCTGCGGGACGGCGCCGAGCTCACGGTGACCAGCCGCTTCCCCCAGGACACGGCGCGCCGGTTCGCGGCCGCCCCCGGCGCCGCCGACTGGTGGCACCGGCTGCGGATCGCCGCCCTGGACCTGCGCGATCCCCGGCAGGTCCTGGCCTTCACCGACCACATGCTCTCCCGGGGGCTGCCCCTGGACATCCTCATCAACAACGCGGCGCAGACCCTGCGCCGCTCTCCGCACGCCTACAGCGCCCTGTCCGCCGCCGAATCCGCACCCAGCCCGGTCCCCGGGGCACTCGCCCCGCCGCAGACCTGGACCGCTCCGGGGTTCTCCGTACCCGGCCCCCGCACCCCACCGCTGCCGTGGACGGCGGAACTCGCCCCGCGGCCGCGGGAGTCCTACGCCCTGGCCGGCGCCGCGCGCACCGATGACGCCCCGGCGGCCGTGCTACCGCGGGAGGCGGTCGACGAGGCGGGTCTGCTGCCGGAGACGGACGCGGTCAACTCCTGGACCCTGCGCCTGGGACAGATCGACCCGACCGAGCTGCTGGAAGTCCAGCTGGTCAACGCCGTCGCACCGTTCCTGCTCGCCGACCGCCTGCTCCCGCTCCTCGACGCCTCCCCGCACCCCCACCGCTACCTCGTCAACGTCTCCGCGGTGGAAGGCCAGTTCACCGTCCGCAACAAGACCGGCGGCCACCCGCACACCAACATGGCCAAGGCCGCCCTGAACATGCTCACCCGTACCAGCGCCGCCGAACTGGCCACCCGCGGCATCCACACGTGCAGCGTCGACACCGGCTGGGTCACCGACGAGAAGCCCCTCCCCGCCCGGCAGCGGCACGCCGCCACCGGCTGGCGCCCGCCGCTGGACATCGTCGACGGCGCCGCCCGCGTCTACCACCCCATCGTGCGGGGCCAGGCCGGCGCGCCCCTCCACGGGATCCTCCTCAAGGACTACCGGCAGGTCCCGTGGTGACCCTTCCGGCGTCCGTCGCGGCCGCCACCGCCACCGTCAGGGGGAACTCCGTCCAGACGGTCTTGCCGTCCCGGGTGTAGCGGGTGCCCCACCGTTCGGTGAGCTGGGCGACGAGGAAGAGGCCGCGGCCGCCCTCATCGGTGGTGCGCGCCCGCCGAAGGTGCGGCGCGGTGCTGCTGTGGTCGGAGACCTCGCAGATCAGGCTGCGGTCGCGGATGAACCGCAGGGTGAGCGGCGCGCCGCCGCCGTAACGGTAGGCGTTGGTGACCAGTTCGCTGACGACCAGTTCGGCGGTGAAGGCCATCTCCTCCAGGCCCCACCCGGTCAAGGTCGTCTCGGTCAGGGCCCGTGCCCGGGCGGCGGCGGTCGGCTCCGCGGGCAGTTCCCAGGAGGCGACCTGCTCCGGCGCCAGCACGCGGGTACGGGCGAGGAGCAGGGCGACGTCGTCGTGTGGATGCTCGGGCAGCAGGGCCTCCTGTACCGCCGTACAGGTCTCCTCCAGCGAGCCGCCTGCCTCGGACAGGGCTTCGCGCAGCCGCTCGAGTCCCTCGTCGAGGTCGTGGCCGCGGGCCCGGACCAAGCCGTCCGTGTACAGCGCCAGCAGGCTGCCCTCGGCGAGTTCCAGTTCGGCGGACTCGAACGGCAGTCCGCCGAGGCCCAGCGGCGGGCCCTCGGGAAGCTCGGGCAGGCTCACCGTGCCGTCGGGAGCCACCACGGCCGGGGGCAGGTGGCCCGCCCGGGCCAGGGTGCAGCGGCGGGAGGTGGGGTCGTAGACCGCGTAGAGGCAGGTCGCGCCGACGATCTGCTGGCCCTGCGAGCGTCCCTCGGCGGGCTCCTGCTCCTCCGCCAGCCGGCTGACCAGGTCGTCCAGGTGGGAGAGGACCTCGTCCGGGGCGTAGTCGAGACCGGCCAGGGTGTGTACGGCCGTGCGCAGGCGGCCCATGGTGGCCGCGGCGTGCAGACCGTGGCCGACGACGTCCCCGACGACGAGGGCGACGCGCGCTCCGGAGAGCGGGATGACGTCGAACCAGTCGCCGCCGACGCCGGTGGCGGGATCGGCCGGGAGATAGCGGTGCGCCACCTCCACCGCACTGTGTTCGGGCAACTCCCGTGGCAGCAGGCTGCGTTGCAGTGTCAGCGCGGCCTGGTGCTGCTGCGTGTAGCGGCGGGCGTTGTCGATGCACAGGGCGGCGCGCGCGGCGCATTCCTCCGCGAGCCTGACGTCGTCCTCCTCGAACGGTTCGGGCCGCTCGGCGCGCCACAGGCTGAGCAGGCCGAGGAGCACACCGCGGGCGGTCAGCGGGACGACGATCAGCGAGTGGGCGCCCAGGCCGAGGGCGCGCCGGGTGCGCTCGGGATCCTGGAAGTACCAGCCGGGACTGCTGTGGAGCACCGGTTCGAGGATGGGCTGCTGTTCGGCGAGGCACCTGGCCTGCGGGGTGCGGGGGTCGAACTGGAAGACCTCTCCCGCGGAGTACATCACCCGCAGCGCCTCGGCCACGACCGAATGGACGGCCATCCTGCGGACCAGCCGGCCCCCTTCCCCGCTGTCACCGGCGCTCTCCCCGTAGGCATCCCGGCCGCTCTCCGCGATGGTCTCCTCGCCGCGGGCCACCGCCTCCAGCAGGTCCACCGAGACGGCGTCGGCGAGGTCGGGTACGGCGACGTCGGCCAGCTCCCGGGTGGTCTGGTCGAGGTCCAGCGTGGTCCCGATGCGGGCGCTGGCCCGGTTGAGCAGGGCGAGGCGTCGCCGGGCCCGGTAGCGGTCGGTGACATCTTCCACCAATTGGGTGACTCCGAGGACGGCGCCGGAGGGGTCCTCCATCCGGAACGCCGACACCGACACCACCCGCTCGTTGCCGGGGTCGCTCCTCAGCCGGCAGGGCTGCTCGGTGAAGATCAGGGGTTCGCCCGTCTCCAGTACCCGTCGCAGCCGGGTCTCGATGGTCTCCAGGTCCGGGCCGATGAGGAAGTCACCCGCACGCCGGCCCCGGACCTCGGCCGCGGGGAGCTGCGCGAACCGGGCCAGGGCCCGGTTGACCCGCAGGATGCTCAGGTCGGGGGCGTGGACGGACAGGCCGATCGGGGAGCGCCGGAACAGACCGTCCAGGACCGAGCGGTCCGTCTCCCACTGCAGCACCTCCTGCGCCGGGGCGACGACGAGGAACCACTCGCGGGTCGAGTCGGCGCGGACGACGGCGCGGGCGCGGAAGCCCAGCTCCACCCGCCGCCCACTGCGATGCAGCACGGACAGCACGGGCAGCACGGGCAGCACGGGCATCGCGGTCAGGTCACCGGAGCCGCCCCGGTCGCGCTCGTAGGCGGCCAGCGCGTCCCTGACCGCCTCACGGTCACGGGCATCGAACAGGAGATCGATCGCCGGCCTGCCCAGCACCTCCTCGGGCGGGTAGCCGAGGTGCTCCTGGGCGCGCTCGCTCCAGCCCACGATGATGCCCTGGTCGTCGAGTACCGCCGAGGCCGAGTTGTGCAGCGCGAACGGGTCCTCGGGCCCCTCGCCCAGACCCGGCGCCGGTGCGTCCATCGATACCGCCCTTCGACCAGCCGAACGGAACGCTCGGCGGGTATTCCCCTCGCGACTACCCAGGGTGATCCCAGCCCCGGGGTTGAGCGGTCGGCCTACGTTCAGTATCGCCGCGCCGCTGCACGTCGGCAGGGGGGCCGCGCCCCGCGTGCGGGCCGAAGGGGAGGCGGCCGTCACCCGTCCGCGCCAGGGGGCGGGGCGGTGGCGCCCAGGGTGCGCCGGGCGTCCAGCCACACCCCCTCGAAGTACTGCCACAGGCCTCGGGCTTCGTCATACGTGCGGATCCACATCACCATGGCACCACGCTCCCGCAGGCGGCAGGCTCCTCCGGTAGGGCACGCGTACGGCTGCGAACCGCTCACTCCGTCGCCGGGCACCGGGCCTGTCCCCCTCAGGGCAGTCCGGATTCCACGCCCCAAACTGGTGATCGATTTCTGGCCGCCGGGTGGGTATGATCCCCGGCAGCAAGGCCGTAGCGCAGAGGTCGTCGCGCCCACGCATCGAGCTGGAGGACGTCGGTTCGAATCCGACCGGTCTTGCGTCTACTTCTGCAGTTCACGTCTTCGAGTCGTGATGGACGCCGGGCACCGGCGAAGGAACCGGTGGAGTGGTGATGACACAGCCGACACCCGTACGGTGCCCCGCGATCGAGCACCCCGATCTGCCTCCGGCCGACCCGGCCGGCCTCGACCCGCTACTCGCCCGGCTCGCCGCGCAACGGCCCGTCGAGACCGACGAGACCTTCCCGCTCGGCACCCTGCGCAGCGACGGCCGCGTCGACCTCTGCAAGCAGGGACTCGGCCCGGTCGGCGCAGCCCGGCTGCTGCCGGCCGCGGCCGCTTCCGCGCACGCCGCCCACCTGCTCCTGGGTACCAATGCCATCGGCGACGCCGGCGTCCGCACCCTGGCCGGGGCCCTCGCCGGCGGCCACGGGCTGCACACCCTCTACCTCGGCTGCAACCGGATCGGCCCCGACGGGGTGAGCTCCCTCGCCGGCGCCCTCGCCGGCGACACCACCGTCCGCGCCCTCTGGCTCAAGCGCAATCCGCTCTTCGGGGAGGGGGCCCGGACCCTGGCCGTGCTGCTGCGCCGCAACACCGCCCTGCGCACGCTCGACCTGGTCAACACCGGGATCGGCGCCGGTGGCGTACGCCTCCTGCTCGACGCCCTGCTGGACCGCGAGCAGCCCCTGGAACGCCTCTTCCTCGGCGGCAACGGCCTCGGCCCCGACGCCGCACCCCTGCTCGCCGCCCTGATCCGGGAGGCCGGGGTGCACGAGCTGTACGTCCCGGCCAACCACCTCGGCGACGAGGGCGCGGCGACCCTTGCCGCAGCCGCGGCCAACTCCGCACGGCCGGTCCGCCTGGGGCTCGGCGGCAACGGCATCGGCGCCGCCGGCGCACGCTCCCTGGCCGCCTCCCTCGGTGGCATCGAAGCCCTCGACCTCGGCCGCACCATGTCCGAGCGCAGCCTCCGCGCCCCGGCCAACGACCCGGGTGACGAAGGAGCGTACGCCCTGGCCGCCGCGCTCCCCGGCAGCCCCCTGCGCCGCCTGGAGCTGCGCCACACGGGCCTCACCGGACGCGGCGCGAAGAACCTGCTCGCCGCAGTACCCGCCAACAGCCCCCTGGAGTACGTCGGTCTGGGACCCGGCCTGCCCCGCCGCGTCAAGCGCTCCTTCACCGAACGGCTCCGCCCCGCCCGGGCTGCCCACCCGGACCTGCGCGCAATCGGCAGTGTGTACCGGTGAGCCGGACGAACGCCGAACTGCCCGGCGGCTTCCGGCCGGAGGACGGCCCGGCATGGCAGCGGATCCGCCGCTACGCGGTGCCCGCCTGGATGATCGAGCAGGCCACCGCGCACCGGCTGGCCGGTGACTGGCGGGCGGCCTGCGCAGCCGCCGCCGTGGACGTCGGCTTCGAGCCGGCGGAGCTCGAAGGCCGCTACGGTCCCCACGTCGCCGAGGCCGTGGCGCAGGACCTGCGCCACCTCGCCCCGGACCTGCTGCGCTGGCACCTGCCCCGGCTCCTGGGCGGCCGCACGACCATCGCCCCCGCACTGCGGATCCTGCTCGCCTCCTACGGCGGCCCCGGCGGCCCGACCCTGTCGGTCACCACCCCCCTCATGACCGAAGGATCGCAGCGGCTGCGCCTGCACTGCGCGCCGGTCGCCGCCAAGAAGTGGAACGTGTACACGGGGCACGGCTTCGTCTCGGAGGACTGGACTGAGATCCGGCCGTTCTGGGACGCCCGGTGCGCAGCCGAGCTGGGCGCGCGCTTCGCGGACCCCGGCGGCCTCGCCGAGCGGATCGCACGGCTGCTGGCCCGCGACGACGTGGTCGGGGCCTACGCGGCCGCAGGTGTCGAGTGCGACCTGACCGTCCCTGCTCCGCAGCCGTACCAGCGCCCGGCGGACCCGACGGGCATCCTCGCGCGGATGCCCGTCGACCTCACCCGGCTCGCGCCGGAGGTGGCGCGGCTCATGGCTGCCGGAGCGGGCGACCGGTACCGGATCGCGGCTACCTGGCGCTCCTTTCTCCTGCTGGAGCACGCCGGCCTCGACGGGCTCCGTGCCCGCGTCGTCGAACAGGCCGAGGCGCTCGCCGTCCCGCCCCTGCCCCGGTACGCCTGGCAACGCCTCCCCGACCTCGAACTGGTACGGACCGGCCGGATCACACCGCGCGAGCTGCACCCACTGGTGGCCGCCGCGCTGTTCCCGGGCACCGGTCCGGCCGTGGGCCCGCCCGGCCCCGACACGGGCAGGCCGGTCCGCGTGCGGTGCCGCGGCGGATGGCACGAGGTCCGCTCGCGGGGCGGCGTGCTGGACGTTCCGCACACCCCCGAGGAGCAGCAACGCGAGCGCGCCATGCGGGCGTTCGGCGGCGCGATCTCGGGGTGTTTCGCCGTGCAGCAGGCCTGGACCACAGGTGAGGGGCGGCTGCCGCGCGCCCTCCAGGTCCAGCGGCACGAGCTCTTCCTGCGCGTCCAGCACGGCGACACCCCGGGTGTGGTGGCGCTGCTGGACGCGGGTGTGGACCCCCGGATCCGGGACGCCCGCGGACGCGGGCTGCTGCACGCGCTCCACCTGCTTGACCACGAGGCGCTGCTGCCCCGGCTGCTGGCGGCCGGACTCGACCTGGAGGCGCGGGACAAGGCCGAGCGAACGCCGCTGCTGTCCGCCGTGCACTGGGGTGGTTCGGCGGACCTGGTCAGGGCCATGCTGGCGGCCGGCTCCCGGATCGACGTCGTCGACGAGATGGAGCTGTCGCTGTCCCAGGAGATCCGCCGCTACAAGCGCACCGACCTCGCCTTCCTGCGCGACCGCGTCGACGAGGAGTTCCCCGACATCGGCGCCGACTGGTTCGACGAGCACATGGAGTACCGCGAGGACGACGAAGACGAGGACGACGCATGAGGGCGACCCAGCCGCAGCCCGCCCGGGCCCTGGCCGCCGCCGACGCCTTGGGCGCCCAGCTGAGCGCCACCCGCACCGAGCCCGCCACGAACCCCCAGCTAGAGGCGCTGGCACTGGCCGTGATGGCCAATCAGCCGGTCCTCCTGTGGGGCGAGCCCGGCATCGGCAAGTCCGCCGGCATGGAGCAGCTCGCCACCGCGCTCGGCGTACGGCTGGAGAGCGTCATCGCCAGCGTCCACGAGCCCTCCGACTTCGCTGGGCTGCCCATCGTCGGTGAGGACCCGGCCTCCACGGGTGTGCCGATGGCCCCGCCGGACTGGGCGGTACGCCTCGCCCGCACCGGCCAGGGGCTGCTGTTCTTCGACGAGCTGTCCTCCGCCCCACCGGCCGTGCAGGCGGCCCTGCTGCGCGTGGTCCTGGAACGCCGGGTCGGCAGCCTCGAACTCCCGTCGGCGGTACGGATCGTCGCCGCGGCCAATCCTCCCGCCAGCGCCGCCGACGGCTGGCACCTCAGCCCGCCGCTCGCCAACCGCTTCGTCCACCTCGACTGGACGCACGACCCGCGCACCGTGGCCCGCGGCATGGCCGGCACCTGGCCCGAGGTGGCGATCCCGGCCGTCGATCCCGCCAAGGCCTCCGGGTCGGTCGCCCGGGCCCGCGGCGCCGTCTCCGGCTTCCTCACCGCCCGGCCGGGCCTGGTCCACCACATGCCGGCCGAGGCCGCCGGGCGGGGACGTGGCTGGCCCTCCCCGCGCACCTGGGAGATGGCCCTGCGGCTGCTGGCGACCGGGTACGCGGCCTCGACGGGCCGGGAGGCGCTCGCCGCCGCTCTCACCGGCGCCGTGGGCGAAGCAGCCGGGATCGAACTGCTCTCGTACCTCGAACACCTCGACCTGCCCGACCCGGACCGGGTGCTGGCCGACCCGGACGCCTTCGCCCTGCCCGAGCGTGGGGACCGGCAGCTGGCCTTCCTCATCGCCGTGGTCGCCGCCGTGCAGGGCGAGCTCACCCGCCCCCGATGGGAGGCGGGCTGGGCGGTCCTGGCGAAGGCCGTGCACGCGGGCGTGCCCGATGTCGCCGCCCGGGCCGCCGCCGACCTCGCCGCGGTGCGCGACCTCGACTGGCCGGTACCGGCGGGCATCGACGCCTTCGTGGAACTGCTCCGGCTGTCCGGCTCCCTGCCGGGCGGCGACTGAGCCCGGGCCCGCCGTGCGCCCGCCCCTGCCTCCGTCCCCGCCCCCATCACGACCCCTGGACCGCTCGAAGCTGCTGGCGGCCCGTTACAAGGCTGCCGAAGCGCGTCCGTACCTCGCCTCCGCGCTGTACGCCCTGACCGTGGTCCCCTCGGACGGGGTGCGCACCATGGGCGTCGACCGGCACTGGCGCTGCTACGTCTCGCCCGCCTTTGTACAGGCGACACCGGTCGTCGAGCTGGCCGGGGTGTGGATCCACGAAGTGGCGCACCTGCTGCGCGACCACCACGGCCGCGCCGAGCGTCTGCCCGCCGCCGACCAGCGCGATCCGGTCCGGGTCAACATCGCCCAGGACTGCGAGATCAACGACGACCTGCTCGCCGACGGGCTGGTGTTGCCCGAGGGGCGGATGGAGCCCAGGCTCTACGGGCTGCCCACCGGCGGCCTGTTCGAGACCTACCTGCAGGCGATCCTCACGACGTCCCATGGGCCGGACTGCGGTTCCGGCGCGCACGGCGCCACCGCGCCCTGGGAGCTCGGCGAAGACGGCGGCCCCGCCCGGGTCGGTCCTGTGGAGGCGGAGGCGCTGCGCCGGCAGACCGCCCAGGCCGTACGGGCCCACCAGCGCGCCCGGGGCCGGATCCCGGAGGGCTGGGCGCGGTGGGCCGAGGAGCTGCTGGAGCCGTCCGTGGACTGGCGCCGAGCCCTGTCCGGGGCGGTCCGGGAGGCCGCTGCCTGGGCGGCCGGCGCGGTGGACTACACCTACCGCCGCCCCTCGCGCCGTACTCCCGCGCTGGGCGGCCGGGTGGTGCTGCCCAGTCTGCGCAGACCGCTGCCGCGGGTGGCAGTCGTCGTCGACACCTCCGGATCGATGGGCCCGGAGGACCTCGCGGCCGCCCTGGCCGAAGTCACCGGCGTCCTGCGGGAGGTGGGCGTCGGCGGCAACCGGGTCGCCGTCCTCGCCTGCGACGCCGACGTGCACGCCGTGACCAGGGTCCGCAGTGCCGGCGAGGTGGCCCTGGCCGGCGGCGGAGGCACGGACATGCGGGTCGGCATCAGCGCGGCGCTGGCCCTGCCCGACCGGCCGGACATCGTGGTCGTGCTGACCGACGGGTACACGCCGTGGCCGGACGAGACACCGTCCCGCAGGCTGATCGCCGCGCTGGTCGGGGACGACCCGCCCGCGCCGCCGGCGTGGGTGGAGACCGTGCGCGTCGGCCTCGTCACGTGAGCCCACGCCGGGCACGTACCGTCCGGTCCGGCTCCGGTGCGGTCGCCGGCCTGGCCTGGCCAGGCACGCGCTCCTCGTGCAGGGCCCCTCACAGTCGTGGAGGGCACTGATCCCGGCACTGCCTTGGTGGAGACGGATCCGGCTGCGCCGAGGGGCCTGGCCCCCGCATGCGGGATCCTGGTCAGGGGCGCCTCGCGTGCGTCCACCGCGCACCTCGCCGCGAGCGCGGCGCGCGGAAAGCCCCTCGGGTCCTCCCGCGCGCCGCGCCACGTCCCCGCCGGGGGCGGCGGCCAGACGTCAGCCGCGCAGCGGACCCTCGCAGGTGTACGCGGAGGTGCCGGCGCTTCCCGCGATGACGGTGGGGCCGAACCAGCAGTTCATGTCCTGGAAGTTGGTGCCGCTGGCCAGGGCGCGCTCGATCAACTGGCGGTCGACGGCAGCCGACATGTCCGTGAAGACCAGGTCCGGGTCGCTCGCGCCGTTGAGCGTCGCCGTCAGCGCCCCGGTGCACACGAAGCGCCGGTTGGTGGCGACGGCGCCCGTGTCCGCGCACTGCGACGTGGTCCCGCTGGCCGTGGTGAGCGCCGCCTGCACCTGGGCCGCGGTGTCGTGGGTGAGGGTCCCGGTGGGCTGGAAGACCGTCTGGGGAACGTAGAGGTCGGCGACCTTGGCGATCTGCTCGTCGAGGAAGGCGTCGTAGCCGCTCTGGACGGCCGCGTCCGCGCCGAGGCGGTTGCGCCAGGCGTCGAAGCCGGTCACGTCATTGGACCGCACCAACCGGTACATCGCCTGGAGCTCCGAGGGCCTGTCCCGCCACAGGTACGAGAAGAAGGTGCCGGCGTAGTCGTAGAACCGGAAGCCGTCCCCGGCGTACGTCGCGTGCAGGAGCTGGTCGACGCTCATCCGCGGGCCGCCGGCCGCCGTGTCGTCAATGACCCCCTGGACGAGCGACTTGCGCACCGCGACCCCGTCGTCGCGGGTGGCGCCGTCGAAGAACTCGGCCGTCCCCTCGTCCATCGCCGTGGTGCGGTCACCGCTGTACCAGGCGCCGGAGCCGAAGGTGCCCGGGACGGCGAACCGGCCGTTGAGGTAATGGGTGTACTCGTGCCGGAACAGCTCCTCCAGGGTCAGCGAGGAGTCCTGGGGGACGCGCCGCTGGTAGGTGTAGAAGGTCGCCGTGGACTCGATGTACATGCCGCCGTTGTCGGTGCTCAGGCCGGTCAGGATCGGCTGGTAGGCCACGTAGTCGGCGCGCGAGGCGTAGAGCACCACGGTGAGGGTGGTGTTGGCGTCGCCCGCGAGCGGCTGCTCGGTGCCGAGGACCCGGTGGAACTGGCTCTTGACCTGCTTGCTCGCGTAATAGAGCTGGTCGACGGTGGCCCGGTCCAGTGCGGTGCGGACCCTGATCGCGCCCTTGTCGTAGGTGTACGTGTACGGGAAGAGCCGGGCCTCCAGCTCGGCCTTGCACTTCGGCGAGTGGCAGGAGCCGCCGCCGGTGGCCTGGGGCGCGGAGGTGGCCGTGGCGGCCCGCTCCGCATGGTCGTGCTTGTCGCGGCGGGAGGGGGCCGGCGCAGGTCCCGACTTCGCCGCTGGGGTATCCGCGGCCGTGGCAATGGCTCGGGGAGCCGGTGCGGCGGCTTGGGCGGCGGGGACGGCGGACAGGGCCAGCGTCGCGGCTATCGCGGCGGTGAACAGGGATACGCGCAGGCGTCTCGGGGCGGACATGGAGGTCTCCTGACAGGTCGACAGGGCTAGTGCCGCGTAACATAGCAATGTGAAATTTCACTGAGAACCCCTCAGACCTCACGGGTTTTCCCACCGCCCCCCGGCCCCTCCTCCGTGCCTCGCGGCCGGCACCAGCCCCGCGCCGCACACGAAGTGATGGGGCATCGGAATGACGTGCGCGCTCGACCGAGCACGAGGGACCTCCACGGTCGTTTGACGGGGCAGCCCCGGAGAACAGCCGAACGGAGTGGCCCCGTGCCCGTCACCGCCACCGCCACCGCCACCGCCACCGCCACCGACCTGCCCCCGCGTCCGGTCACACCGCCCGCCCCGGGCGCGGCCCCCGCCGGCGAACCGTGGCACCGGCGCGCCCGCGTACCGCTGATCGCCACCACCTGCGCACTCCCCCTGTACGTCCTGTGGGCACGGGTACTGGCGACCGGGGGCGGGGACCTCGCGGCGCAGGAGGCGTGGGCCGGGTTCGTCGCGCGCCATCCCGGGTCGGCCTACAACCTCTCCTGGTACGGCGGGCTGCACACGGGCGGCTACAGCCTGATCTCGCCCTACCTGATGGCCGCCTTCGGCGTGGTCCCCGTGACCGCGGCGAGCGGGCTCGCGTCCACCTGGCTGACGGGCCGGCTGTGGGCGGGATCGGGCGTGCGCCGGGCCCAGTGGCCCGCACTGACGGCGGCCCTGATGCTCTGGTGCCAGGTGGCCTCGGGGCGCACGACGTTCGTGCTGGGCGTGACCTTCGGGCTCGCCGCGGTGCTGGCGGGCACGGGCGGGAGAGGCGGCCGCCGTACCGTACTCACGGCTGTGTGCGCGGCGCTGACCGCGATGGCGAGCCCGGTGGCCGCGCTGTTCCTCGTGGTCGTCGGGGTGTCCTGTGCGGCTCGTGCACCGGAGCGCCGGTGGGCGGCGGCGGCCGCGATGGTCCTGCCTCCGGCCGCCGTCCTCGGCCTGAGCACCTGGCTGTTCCCCGTCCGGGGCGAACAACCCATGCCCTACGAGCGACTGTGGCCCCCGCTGCTCATGGGCGTGGTCGTCGCCTTGGTGGTGCCGCGCTCCTGGCGGGTGCTCAGATCCGCGGCGGTGGTGTACGCGGTCGGGGTCGTGCTCGCCTGTCTGATCCCGTCGCCGGTCGGGACGAACGCCGAGCGGCTGGCCAATCTGGTGGCGCCGCCGGTGCTGCTCGCCGCCGCGATGACGGCGAGCGTCCGCATCCGCACCGCCGGCGCAGGCCCGTCCCGCTCCGTCGACACACTCGGGACCTGTCGGCGGGCCTGCGCCGGGATCGCCCTCGTCCTCGCCCTGGCCTGGGTGGGCGGGAACACGGCGGCCCATGTCGCCGACACCCGGGAGGTGCCCCGGTGGGCGGCGAAGAGCGGCGGTGTCGTCCGCGCCCTCGAACGGCTCGGGGCGGACCGCGCCCGGGTGGAGGTGGTCATGGCCCGCAGCCATCGCGAGGCGGCGGTGCTGGCGCCGTACGTCAACCTGGCGCGCGGCTGGAACCGGCAGGCCGACGTGGAACGGGGGCGGCTGTTCTACGACGGCTACGGCGGGGCCGGCGTGCCGGCGGGTACGTTCAGCGCGGCCGCCTACCGCGCCTGGCTCAACCACTGGGCCGTCGGCTTCGTCGTCCTGCACGACGGCCCGCTGGACGCCGCCTCGGAGCGCGAGTACGCCCTGGTGACGAGCGGGCCCGCGTACCTCGAAGCGGTGTGGCGGGACGACAACTGGCGCGTCTACCGCGTCAGGGACGCGGTGCCGTTGGTGGATCCGCCCGGGTCCGTGGTGAGCTCCGACAGCGCGGCGCTCGTCGTACGGATGCCCCGGCCCGGGACCGTGACCTTGAGGATCGCCCACTCGCGGTGGCTCCGGGCGGAGGGCGGGTGCCTGGCCCCGGCGGACGACGGCAGCGGACTCACCCGCCTGAGTGTCAGCCGGCCCGGGGACGTCACGGTCGGCTCCGCGTACGGCATCGGGGGCCGCCCGTGCGCCCGTTGAGAACGACCCCGTCCCGTACGGCGGGGGCGGAAGGCACGACAGGCGAGGTGCCGGGGCCCGCTCCCGCACCCGGCGGCGCGCCCGTGCCGGTACTGGCCCGGCTCGCGCTCATCTGCGTACGGCACCACCGGTCCGTCCTGCTGCTGTGGCTGCTGCTCCTGGGCGCCGGGCTCTGCGCGGTCGGCCCCGTGATGGACCGGCTGGACCGGCAACCGTGGAGCGTGGCCGCGCACGAGTCCGTCCGGGGCAACCGCCTGCTGGACGGTGCCCGCTCCTACGGCGCCCAGATCGACGCGGTCGTGGCGGGTGCGCCGGTGGCCGGCCCGGCGTTCCAGGAGGAGTTGGCCGCCGCGCAGCGTGACGTGGCCGCGATCGCCGGCGTCAGGGAGATGACCGCGCCGACGGGCCCGCGTCCGACCGGCCCGGCGGTCTCCGCCGACGGGCAGGCCGCCCTGGTCTCCGTACGCCTGGAGCGGGCCCTGCCCGACAGCCTGCGGCAGAGCGCCGAACGCGCCGTCGTGTCCCGGCTGCGCCGGATGGCCGACGGTGTCCCCGGCGTGGAGGTGACGCTCGGTGGCAGCGATCGCGCGCGCCGGGCGGTGGCGGACCAGTCGCTGTCCGACACCCGGCGCAGTGAACTGATCACACTGCCCGTGACGCTGGCGGTGATCTACGTGCTCTTCGGTGGTCTGGTGGCGGCCTCGGTGCCGGTGGTGGCCGCCGTGTGCACGGTCGGGACGGGGATGCTCTGGCTGCTCGTACTGTCGCGCTGGTACGACCTCACCTCCCCCGCGCTCTCGACGACCACGATGGTGGGACTCGGCCTGGCCATCGACTACGCGCTGCTGACGGTGGGCCGCTTCCGGGAGGAGCGGGCTGCGGGACACGGCGTCCCGGACGCGGTGGTGCGCACCGTGCGGACCGCCGGGCGCGCGATCCTGTTCGCCGCACTCGTCGTGGCGGCCGCGCTGTGCGGGCTGGTGGTCTTCCCGAGCGAGTTCTTCGCGTCGATCGGCCTGGCCGCGGCCGGCACCGTCGCCCTCTCCCTGGCCGCCGCACTGACCCTGACCCCGGCGCTCCTGGCGGCCTTCCCGGAGCGGATCGGGGCGTGCGCCGCTCCCCGGACCGACTCCGGCGGGTTCGCCCGACTGGCCCGATGGACCCGGCGGCACGCGCTGCCGGTCGCCCTCGGCGTCGGGGTGCTGCTGCTCGCCTGCGCCACCCCCTTCCTGCGGGTCCACCTGGTCAGCCCGGTCGGGGAGCGCCAGCTGCCGCCCGCGGCCGAGGCGCGCCGCTACGCCGACACCGTGACCGAGCGGTTCCCGCAGCACCGCCCCGACGCGGTGGTGGTCGTGGCGCGCAGCGACCCGGCCGGCCTCCACGCGTGGGCGGGCCGCTTCGCTGGCCGCCGGGACGTCGAGTCGGTGGGCCCGGCCACACCGGCGGGCCCCGGAGTGGCCGTCGTCCGCATCGTGCCGAGGGCGGGGACTGGGACGACCGGGCCGGGGACCGACGCCGCGGGTGGACCCGCCGACCGGCTGGTCCACCTCATCCGGGCCGAACGGCCGGACGCGTTCCCGATCTGGGTCACGGGACGCAACGCCCTCGACATCGACTTCCGAGCCGAGGTCACGGGCCACGCACCCCGCGCCGCCGCGCTCATCGCGCTGACCACCTTCGTCCTGCTCCTGCTGATGACCGGTTCGGTGCTGCTGCCGCTCAAGGCCATCGCGATGAACACCCTGTCCCTCGGGGCGTCGTTCGGGGCTCTCGTCCTCGTCTTCCAGGACGGCTGGGGCGCCGGGCTGCTGGGGGTGCACACCCTCGGCGGCCTCGGGTACTGGCTCCCCGTCGTGGTGTTCGCCCTGGCCTTCGGCCTGTCCATGGACTACGAGGTGTTCCTGCTGTCCCGCATCCAGGAGCTCTACGACGCGGGGCTGGACAACGACCGCGCGGTCGAGGCCGGCGTGCAGCGCTCCGCCCGCATCATCAGCTCCTCGGCGGCGCTGATGTGCATCGTCTTCATCGGTTTCGCCATGGGCGAGTTGATGGTGATGAAGCAGTTGGCGACGGCACTGGCCATCGCCGTCGCCGTCGATGCCACCCTGGTGCGCTGCCTGCTGGTGCCCGCCACGATGACCCTGCTGCGCACCGCCAACTGGTGGGCTCCGCGCGCCCTGCGCCGCACGGGCGGCGAGCCATCACCGCCCCCACGGTGACAGGGCCGCCGCACCCCCCTCAGGTGCGACGGCCCCGGCATGCTCACCTACGGTTTCCCCTACTGCGCGGACACCTTCAGCAGCTTGTTCGGCGTACCGCTGCTCGGGTTGGTGATCTTCCCCTGGGTCGCCCCCGTGGTCAGGGCCTGCGCGACCTGTGCGGGCGTGGCGTCCTTGTGCCCGGCGAGGTAGAGGGCGGCCGCTCCCACGACGTGCGGGGTCGCCATCGAGGTGCCGGAGATGGTCTTCGTGCCGGTGTCACTGTCGTTCCAGGCGGAGGTGATGTCCGACCCCGGCGCGTAGATGTCGACGATCGGACCGAAGTTGGAGAACGACGACTGGGAGTCGTCGGCCGCGCTGGACGCCACCGTGACGGCCTCGGGGACCCGCGAGGGGGACCCCTGCCCGGCGTCGGAGGACTCGTTGCCCGCCGCGACGGCGAAGGTGACACCGGCGGCTATCGACCGGCGCACCGCCTCGTCGAGCGCCTCGTCGGCGCCGCCGCCCAGGCTCATGTTGGCCACCGAGGGACCGCTGTGGTTCTTGGTCACCCAGTCGATGCCCGCCACGACCTGCTCGGTGCTGCCGGACCCGTTGTCGTCGAGCACGCGGACCGCGACGATCTTGGCCTTCTTGGCCACCCCGTGGGAGGTGCCCGCGATGGTCCCGGCGACGTGCGTGCCGTGGCCGTTGCCGTCGTCGGCGCTCTCGTCGTTGTCCACCGCGTCAAAGCCGTGCGCGGCCCGGCCGGCGAAGTCCTTGTGGCTGATCCGTACGCCGGTGTCGATGACGTAGGCCGTCACACCCTCGCCGCCCGCGTCGGGGTACGTGTACTTCTTGTCCCCCGGCGTCGCCGTCTGGTCGATGCGGTCGAGGCCCCACGACGGGGGGTTGTCCTGGGTGCTGTTGATCGAGAACTTCTTGTTCTGGACGACCTTGCCGACGGCCGGATCCGCCGCGAGGCGCTTGGCGTCGGTCTCCGAAAGCCCCGATGCGGAGAAGCCGTTGACCGCCGAGGTGTAGGTGCGCTTCAGCTCGCCGCCGTACTTCTTGGCGAGTGCCTGTTTGTCCGCCTCCTTGTCGAGTATGACGATGTAGCTGCCGCTGAGCGCGCCGGGTGCGCCGAGCCCGTACACCGTCCCCTCGGCCGGAGTGCTCGCACCGGCCAGGGGGGACAGAAGCATGCAGACACCGGTTGCAGTGGCGACTCCCGTGGCCACTGCAAGGACCCGGAAGCCGCGTGAACGCGTACGGGCGTGCTGGTGAGTTGACATGAAGAGAGTGCTCCTCGTGTTGACGTGTGGGGCGTCAAGCGTGTTGCTCGACCCCTCCGGAGCCGAAGGATCTCCGGGGGGACAGCTCGAAACCCTGACCGATTACGGGAGTTGATTCAAGGCCGCCCCCCACGTCAGCGTTCTTCAACAAGGTTTCTTAAAGAGATCTCCTCGTCGGCCCCTCGGGATGACCACACTCTTCGAATCACCCACACAAGTACGTCACTTCCCGATGCATTCGCGAACACACGGCTGTAACACGGCGCTCAGGGGGTGGTGCTCAGCGAGCGGTCCCCCGGCGGCGGACGTACACCACCGCGCCCAGGACCACCGCCACGGCTGCCGCGCCGGGGGCGGAGAGCGGCTGCCAGGACGCATCCGCCGCGGCCGTGCCGGAGGTGGCGGCGACCGGCTCCGGGCGGTCCTCGACGAGACCCCCGTACCCGCCGGCCAGGCCCTTGCGGTCGTACGCCGAGCCGGGCAGCTTGTCGCCGTAACGGGCGGCGACCAGCTTCTGGTACGAGGCGAGGGGGAGGCTTCGCTTGCCGCCGAGGCCGGTGGTCGCCTCGTCGTTGAGCGGCTCGACCACGCCTTCGGCGGTGAGCCGGTACCAGGCGTGGATCTGGGGTTCGGTGAAGGTACGGGCCTGCGGAGTGCCACGCTCGGCGAAACCGACCTCGGCGTCCCCGTCGCGCACGCCGGCCAGCTGCCATCCCTCGGCGCCGACGCCCTGCCCGCCGGGTCCGGTCGCGGCGGCGTTTCCCTTGGGTGCCAGCAGTACGGCGGCGTGCTTGCCGTCGGAGGCGGTCACCCGGGACGTCAGGTAGGAGAGCCGGAGTGCCGTCTGCGGGTCCGCCGGGCCCTTGCCGGTCACGAACTCGGGGCTGATCTCGAACAGGGGCACCGGGTCCTTGAGGTCGAAGCCGGGCGGAGCGGCGACCGCGGCGGGGGCGTTCGCCGGGGCGCCGACGGAACCACCGTCCGCGGCGGCGGCGCCGCTGCCCGACTGCCGGGTCGAGACCAGGAACCGGGACACCGTGTCGCGGACCTGGTCGCTGCGGATGGCCTGCTGGGCGGACGGGTAGCCCGCGATGCCGTCGCCCTCCGCGGCCAGTGCCGGAACGAGTCCGCTCAGGGCGGCGGCGAGGACGGTCGCGGTGAGGGTGGCGGCCCGCCCGGCCGCGCGCTGGGTGCGCCGGAGGCCCGCCTGAGTCATCTGCGTCATCTGCATGGTCTGCGCGTTCTGCATGGTCGGTCTTCTCCTCAGCCCTGGATGCCGATGCGGGAGTGGGTCCACTGGAACGAGTTGTTGTTCACGTACGTGGAGTAGTCCCACCAGGTGTAGGTCTGGGTGGTCTGCCAGGGGTCGCCGACCGCGATCATGTTGGTGGTGCTGTCGTAGCCGTAGATGACGTTCATGTGACCACCGCCGGAGCGCCAGCCGAACCGCACGGCGAACGGACGGCCCGCCGCGATCTCGGTCGCGGACTCGCTGAACGAAGCATTGCGGTACAGGCTGCGGCCGCTGTTGCTCAGCCCCAGGCGGGCCAGGCCGTTGGCCATGTCCTCCAGGGTCGCGGGCTGGTTGTTGCAGTTCACCCAGGTTCCCTGGGCGGCGAGTTGGCAGAACTGCTCCTGGCTGACGGAGCGGCCCCAGTGCTTGGCGATGGTCACGCCGGAGGCGTCCCAGCACCACTGGGTCCTGACCTGCTTCTGCATGTCGATCTTGAGCGTTCTGGCGGAGGTGGGGGTCGGCTTCGGGTTCGCTCCGCACACCGGCAGGCCGGTGGTGTTCTCCTGGATGAACGCGTCGGCGATGTAGTACGAGCCGGTGTAGATCCACCGCGGGTTGTTCTCCACGGTGTCCCCGGTGGTCCGGCAGGACATCCGGATCCTGTCGCCCACCTTCGAGGAGCCGTTCACCTGAGCCGAAAGGGACGGCTTGGCCCGGTGGTTGATGGTCCTGTAGTTGTTCGGCCCGCCGATGACCGTACCGCTGACCACATCGGCCTGGGCGAGGGCACCGAAGCCGAACAGCAGACCACCGGAGAGTGCGGTGGTGATCGCGGCTATCAGCGCTTTCTTGCGGCGGGACGCGCGACGTTTGTGCATCTTGCTCCTTGATCCGAGCGGGGCTCACTTGCCCACTTGGCAGCGCTCCAATAGGTGATGCGTGATCAGCTCACCTGTGGGTGCCGGGAATCCTGCCAGAGAGATCGAGGGGTTTGAACGCGGTTGCTCTACGCGCGAAGATGTCGCTCATTCAATTACCCAGAAGAGGCGCCGTGACGGACCATCAACTCGCAACTGATGTGCGCGAGTTGTCGACAGCATGCGCCTTGGTCCAGGCCATTATTCAATAACCTGACGGGGCGCCACTTTACGGAAACTTGACAGATGGAAGCCCTTTATTGGACGCCATGTCAATGAAGCAAATAGCCCTGCGTACACGGCAAGTGACTCTGCATCATTCCGAAAAGAAAAGGCACCCCGCCTTTGATTGCACGAATGGGCGGTCAGACCCGGTCCAGACGCCGGTGCGGCCCGCTCGGCAGCTCCACCCTGATCGTGTCGCCCGGCCGCACCACACCGCCCTCCTTCACGATGCTCATGATTCCGGCCTTGCGCACGATCTCCCCGGCCTCGTCACGGCCCACGACCTGCTTCAGCAGTCCGTCCTGGAAGGCGTCGATCTGCAGGCAGGGATTGCGCAGGCCGGTCACCTCCAGCACAGCCTCGTCACCGATGCGCAGCAGGGTGCCGACCGGCAGGCCGAGCAGGTCGATGCCGCGGGTGGTGATGTTCTCGCCGAGCTCGCCGGGCGCCACCTCGAACCCCGCGGCACCGACCTCGGCGAAGAGCTCCTCATGGATGAGGTGGACCTGGCGCAGGTTCGGCTGAGTGGGATCCTGCCGGACCCGCGAGCGGTGCTTGACCGTCACGCCGGCATGTACGTCACCCTCCACACCGAGGCCGGCGAGCAGGGTGATGCTCTCCCGGTTCGGCTTGGTGAACGCGTACTCGTCGTTGCTGCTGACTGCCGTCACTGTTCCGTGCCCGTACATCCCGGAGCCCCCTGCTCATCGACACATGATCAGCTACGACCCTAACCCCGGCCTGGACGGCGGGTCGGGCGGCTTGAAATGATCTCGGAACTCTCCCTTCCCCCTGAGCAGAGGTCGGACATGACGACGTCTCAACCTGCCCTCCCCCGGCGCGCGGTCTGGGTCGCCGCGCTCGCCGCGGCGGTCCTCGCACTGCCCGTGTTCGCCGCTCCCGCGCGGGCCGCGGCCCCCGGCGATCCGGCCACCGCCTCCGCCTTCGACCTCACCTCCGGCCCGGACCTGAGCGGCCATGTCGCCGCCCTGAAGGCGGCCCTGCCCACCCAGGGCGTCCAGGACCTGCTCGACCAGGGCAACCGGGTCGCGAAGACCGGCGCGTCGTGCTCCACGGACCCGTTCGGCACGGGCGACGACGGCTCGGTGCTCCGGCCGGCGAAGAAGATCTGCTGGGACGCGGGCGACTCCGACACCCGCGAGTGGATACCGCAGGGGCTCACCGGCGTCTCGGACGCCCAGGCAGACGAACTGTGGGGCACCCGCAAGCCGTTGGTCGCGTCCTGGTACGACAAGGCGAGCACCACGCTGTGCTCTGCGGATCCCGACACCTGCTACGACAAGGGGGTGCGGCTCTCGTTCCTCGACCCCGAGACGGCGGTGGCGGGCAGCCCCGAGTCACGCCGGTACCGGCACGTGCTGCTGGTCGAGCCGTACTACAACTCCTACGGCAACGTCTCGTACAAGGCGATCGACATTCACGCCGGAGGGCTCGCCTGGTACAAGTACTACCTCTACGTCGCGGACACGATGAACGGCCTGCGCGTCTTCGACATGCGTTCGATCCTGGACCTCAACCGCGACCAGGACGCCTCGGTGGACGACACCACGCTCGACGGTCTGAAGAGCAACGTCCGGGACGCGAGCCGGATCGGGCGGCAGAACAACGTCTACTACAGCCACACCTACCGCTACGTGATGCCGCAGGTGGCCTCGTACAAGTTCGTCGCCCCCCAGGGCAACTCCCCGTCCGCGGTGACCTGTGTGGCCACCGGGGCGCCCAAGGCGTCCTACATCTCCGTCGACCGCAGCAACACCGCCGCCCCGTCTCTGGTCATGGGCGAGTACTGCGACTCCGACGACACCCACGTGGAGAAGGGACGGGTCGGGGCGCTGCCCGTCGACGACGCCACGGGGCTGCTGAAGGCGACGAGCGGCGTGGTCCGCGCGACGCAGGCGTTCCACCTGCCGCGGGACCTCACCCAGGGCGCGGCGCGCTACAACGGCGTCTACTACTTCAACCGCAGCTGGACGGACCACAGCGGCAGCCTGCGGCGGGCCACGGTCACCGACGGGCGCCTGGTGGACTACGGGAACAACATCACCAACGCCGTCGGTCCCGAGGACCTGTACTTCGAGCACGGCCAGGGCGTCGCGGGCGGTGGTACGCAGTACCTGTGGTCGCTGACCGAGCACCGCAGTGACAGCACGGTGGCGACCTGCAACGACGCGGGTTCTCCGTGCGGCCGCGTCCTCTACGCTCACCGCGTCGGCGACGTCCTGGCCCTCCCGTAGCCCGGCCGCCGACGGGCTACGGCTCCTCGCGCTCCTCGGGCCTGCCGTTACGGCACGCAGCGGTAGGTGAACTGCGCGGGCGGCGGTGTGTGGCGGGTCGGTTCCAGCAGCTCCAGCTGCGCCTTGGCGGGGTAGGTGCCTTGGCCGTGGAAGGTCCACAGCAGGTGGAGCGTGGCCTCCTGGCGGCCGCGGGGGACGCGCTCGGTCAGGGTCTCGGAGCGGGTGCCGTCGCTTCGGACCCACCGATACGTCAAGGTTCCCGGGCGGCCGTTCGTCCGTACGACGGCCACGACGTCGGCGGTGCCGCCGCAGGCCGGCCCGGCCGGATCGGTGGTCACGGCCACGTCCCGGACCCCGATGCCGGGGGTGTAGCGCTGCCAGGCGAGACACGCGAGGACGGCGACCAGAACGGCCGCCGCCAGCGCGTACCGGCGCGGGCCGCCGCCCCGCCGGGCGGGCGCCTCGGGCCCGGGCACCACCGGGAACGGTGCGATGGCGGCGGCGGTGACGCCGGGGCCGAAGCGCAGTACGGAGCCGTCGACCCGGTCGGGGGTCACGTCCGCCGGCTGCGGCGGCCCGCTGATCCAGTGGCTGCCGAGGACGGTGGCGCTGTATTCGTCGTTGCTCATCGGATCTCGCATCGCTTGATCAGGAGCTGCTGGACCGCGGCCCCGTTGCCCGCCGAGGGCGTGGTCGTGGCGCGTACACCCCAGTAGCAGCCCGTGCCCGAGAACGTGAGGGTCCTGGCCGTCGCCGCCGTGGAGGAGGGGAAGGTCATGGAGCCCTCGGACGCGCCGAGCGTGCCGCGTGCGTCGCTGCTGAACCACTCCAGCCGGACGGTCGCCGGACCGGACGCGTCGACGGCGAGCTGCACCAGCGCCGCCTTGAAGTCGGTCTGCCGGAACGCGGTCACGCTCACCGACCTGACCTTCACCGCCGGGGACGGCGCGGGGGTCGTCGGTGGCGGCGGCCCCGTCGGCGCCGTGGTCGCGGTGGTCACCGAGGCGTTCGGGCCGGGCGTGGCGGACGTGCTCGCGGACGCCGAAGCGGAGGGGGAGGGGGAAGGGGAGGCGGACGGAGAAGCGGAGGCCGACGGGGACGGGGACGCGGAGGGCGAGCCCGACACCGAGGGAAGCGGGCCGTCGGTCGGCGCGTCCGCGCCGGTCGTCGCGAACGCGCTCACCGCCACCGCCCCGCCCGTCCGCTCCAGGGCCGCCGCCTGCGCGAAGAAGAGCGCGAGCCCCAGGACCAGCGCCGCGCCGGCGCCGAGCCAGCCGCGCCGTCCGGGCGCCCACAGGGAGGTCGTGGCGAAGGCCGTGGAGGACGCCGAGGAGCCTCCCGCCGACGGGAACAGCAGGGGCAGCAGTGCGGCCAGTGCCGCGAGCTTGCGCTGACCGCGCTCCTCCCAGTCCGGTCCGTACGCCGCGAGGGCCACGCCCTCCAGCTCGGCCACGAAAGCCTCGGCGCTCTCGGGCCGCTCCTCGGGCTGCTTCGCCAGGCCGCGGCGGATCAGGGGGCGCACCGGCTCCGGGGCCTCGCCCTCCGGTACGGGGGCCTCGATGTGCTGGAGCGCCAGCTCCGCGAAGTTCTCGCCGGCATACGGCTTGCGGCCGGTCAGGCACTCGAAGAAGGTGGCCGTCGCCGCGTACACGTCGGCCGCCGGGGAGGCGGGCAGGCCCTGCCACTGTTCGGGGGCCATGTACGCGGGGGTGCCCGCCACCCCCGGCGTGGCGCCGTGGTCCGCGGCGATGCCGAAGTCGACCAGCTTGGAGGAGCCGTCGGCGGCGACCAGCACGTTCTCGGGCTTGTAGTCGCGGTGGACGATCCCGGCCCGGTGCGCGGCCGCCAGGCCCAGCAGCGAGCCCTTGAGTACGACCAGGGCCGACTCGGGATCGGCCCGCCCGGCCTGTGACAGCAGCGCGCGCAGGGCTATGCCGTCGACCAGCTCCATCACGATGGCGGCGCCGTCGGGCGCCTCGACGTACTCGTACAGCCCCACGACGTACGGCGATCGCAGCCCGCCCAGCAGCCGGGCCTCGGCCCGGAACCCGCCGACGAACGCCGGGTCGCGGCGCAAGCCGTCGCTGAGGTACTTGATCGCGACCGCCGTGCCCGTGCCGTCGTGCACGGCGAGCACGACCCGGCCACTGGCGCCCGAGCCGAGTTCTCTGGCCTCCGTGTAACCGGGGACCACCCACGCCTTCATCTTCTGTCCCCCCTGATGTGCGTCCTCACCCCCTGCGGACACGAATGAGCCGTGGCCGGTTCCCGACCGTGCGGACCATTCGGGTGGCGGTCCGCACGGGTCGGCGGCGGATCCGCGCGCTGCGGGCGCGCGGCCGCTGGGCGGCCGTCCGTCCGAAGGCGGGGCCGTCGATGGGGGTGTCGTGTGTGCCGACTGCGCCGCGCTGTCGCGCGGGCGTCGCGCAGTACCGGGCACGGGGCCCGACCTGCAGCGCGGTCATGATAGAGCCGCCCACCGACAGCCGGTGTGGCAGGTCCCCGTCACGGCGTACGGGCGATGGCGACGGCGGACCGGCGAGCGACGCGGCGGGGCGCGACAGCGATCAACTCGGCTTGACACAGGGGGTTTTGGGCCCCCTCCCCACTTACGGGCCGTGCCCGGTCGGCGGCGCGTCCCCGCGCCGTCCGGGTCGCCGGGCCGGCGATCGCCGACATCGCCCCGTACTCCTCAGGTCGCAGAGCGGCAGCCTCAGATCATCATCAGGGCGCACCGGCGGCCCGGTGGAACGCCGCCATGATGTCCGTCATGGCACAAGTACTCGGAACCCTTGCCCAGCAGACCGCGGATCGGCTGGCCGAGCGGCATGTCGGCGTGGTGGTGGCCGCGGTGGTGCACGATGTGGTGGAGGTCCGCGGCGCCGGAAGCACCGGTGCGGACCCCAGCGATACCCCCGGACCCGACACCGTGTTCGAGATCGGCTCGGTGACCAAGCCGTTCACCGCCCTGGCCCTGGCGCGCCTGGCGTCCGCCGGCACGGTGGCCTTGGACGAGCCGCTGGTCGATCTGCTGCCGCAGGGGACGGCCGTACCGTCACGGGATGGTCGGCAGATCTCCTTGCAGCAGCTGGCCACCCACACCTCAGGCCTGCCGCGACTGCCGCGGGGCATGCTGCTCCAGGCCTTGCTGCACCCGTCGAAGCCGGATCCCTACGCCGGCTGTACGGCCGGCTCGCTGCTCTCGGGGTTGGCCAGGACGCGTCTGGGGGCCACGCCGGGGAAACGGTTCCGCTACTCCAACCTCGGAGCCGGGCTGCTGGGCCTGGCCCTCGCCCGTCGGGCCGGCACGGACTACGAGACCCTCATCACCCGCGAGATCTGCGCCCCGTTGGGCATGAGCGACACGGTCGTGACGCTGGACGCCGCCCGCGCGGGACGCTTTGCGCGGGGCCACGGACGCCGTGGGCGGCCGGCCGCACCGTGGCACCTCGCCGACCTGGCGGGAGCGGGCGGCCTGCGGTCCACCGCGACCGACCTCGTGGCCTTCGTACGGGCGCAGTGGGACGGCGGTCCCCCAGGGCTCGCCGAGGCGATCCGCCTGAGCCGTGCCGTCGAACACCGCAGGAGCCCCTTCGCCTGGGTGCACCTCGGCTGGATGGCCCACCGACTCCACCCCCGGCAGGGTGCACACCTGCAGATCTGGCACAACGGGGGCACCGGCGGCTTCTCCTCCTTCGTGGGATTCGACCCGGAGAAGCGGGTGGCCGTCATCGCCCTCGGCAACACCGGGCGCCCGGTGGACCGCCCCGCCTTCGACCTCCTGCGCACCCTGCAGGCCGAACACGCGTCCCCCCAGGCCTGACGCGGCGCCCGGGCCGGCCGGCGGCGGCGATCCCCGGGACCCGCCGACCGTGCCGTCCTACTGGTCCCCCGCGTCCCCCTGGCCCCGGGAAGCGTTCTCCGCCGTCTGGAGGGCCTGGTTGGCGATGGTGACGGCCTCTTGGTCGTGACCCGCCGCTTGCGCCGTCCGGGCCTGGCTGAGGGAGACGCGCAGCAGCTCGACGGTGTGTTCCGGCAGAGCGTTCGACGCCACGACGTCTTCCAGCTTGCGGATGGTGTCGGTGGCCAGGTCCTCGGACATGGGGCCGTCTCCTCTGTCATCGATCAAGGACGAGCGAGGCTAGCAGGCACCGGCGGATGCGCCACGGATCACAGCGGGCGCGCGCGTCACGCAAGGCGACCCGCCCCCCGGAAGGGCGGCTCGGGCCGGGCTTCACGTTTTGGCACGGGGTGACGAGGCATAGTGAGGGCGTGAACACCGAGCGTGATGGCGCATTCGGCGAGTACGCCCCCGACAGCAGCTCATCGGCCCCGGAGGGCGCGGGTGACGAGGAGGCGCAGGTCATCGTCGTGGGAGCGGGGCCCGCGGGCTCCGCCGCCGCGGCGTACCTCGCGCGCGGGGGGCTGGACGTCCTGCTGCTGGAGAAGAGCGGCTTCCCCCGGGAGAAGGTGTGCGGCGACGGCCTGACGCCGCGGGCCGTGGCCCAGCTGATCCGGCTGGGCGTGGACATCAGCGCCCCGGGCTGGATGCGCAACCGCGGGATGCGGTGGATCTGCGAGGGCAACCAGGTGGAGCTGGACTGGCCGCGCCTGGGTGTTCTGCCCGATTTCGGGCTCACCCGCAGCCGCCACGACTTCGACGACATCCTCGCGTCGCACGCCCGCGCCGCCGGAGCCCGGCTGCGGACCGGCGTGAAGGTGTCGGCCCCGCTGATCGACCGGGCCGGACGCATCACGGGCGTGACGGCGTCGCGCGGGCCGGACCAGGAGCCGGTCCGCTACCGCGCGCCGCTCGTCGTCGCGGCCGACGGCGCCTCCGCGCGGACCGCGCTCGCCATGGGTCTCGAACGGGACCCCAGCCGGCCGGTCGCGGCGGCGGCCCGCCGCTACTACCGCAGCCAGGCCCGCACCAACGACCCGTACCTGGAGCTCTGGGCGGATCTGCGCTGCCCGGGAACGGGGCTGGACCTGCCCGGGTACGGCTGGGTGTTCCCGCTCGGCGACGGGCGCGTCAACGTCGGCATCGGCGCCCTGCCGCAGCGGCGGCGCCGGCCGGTGGACCTGCGGGCGGCCCTGAGCCACTGGCTGACCCGCCTCCCCGAGGAGTGGGGGATCCGCGAGGAGAACGCCGACTCGCCCCTGCGCAGCGCTCCCCTGCCGATGGGACTGAACCGGCGGCCGCAGTACCGGCGGGGCCTGCTGCTGGTCGGAGACAGCGCGGGCATGGTCAGTCCGTGGAGCGGTGAGGGCATCGCCCAGGCCATGGAAGCCGCGGAGGTGGCCGCCGAGACCATCGCCCTGGCCATGGCCCGGCCCGAGGGGCCGCGGCGGGAGCACGCGCTGCACCAGTACCCGACCGAGATCCACCGCCGCTATGGGCGCTACTTCCGGCTGGGCAACCTGGCCGGTGACCTCGTGTTCGCCCGGTACGGCTTCCGGCCGATCCTCCACCCCCGGGTCATGGCGTCGCCGCCGCTGCTCCGCGCCCTGGCCCGCCTGCTCACCCATGTCGCCCCCGACGAACCGGCCCAGGACGGCGTCGACACCGTCCTGCACGCACTGCTGCGCCTCGTGCCGTCCTCACGACGCTGAGACCGCCCGCATCCAGCCGTCGAAATCCAGCCACTCCTGTCGTTTGCGGGCCAGCTGCGGGGACATACGCACATCGGCTGGACCAGGAAAGGACTCGACATGAGTGCTGGGCAGAAGGTCAAGGCTGAGGTGGAACGGGTGGCCGGCAGGGCCGTGAAGAAGGCAGCCCATGCGATGGGCAAGGAGACCCTGGCGGCCAAGGGCGCCGCTCTGGAAGCCCGGGGCGAAGCACGGCGGGTCAAGGAGAAGGGCAAGGACAGGTTCCGGTGAGCGTGTCGTGAGCGCCGGTCCGGCCGGGGGCCCCCCCCACGGGGGGGGCCCCGCCCGCCCCGCGCGCGTTGCCGGTGCGGGGGGGGCCACCTGGGAACCCCCGCCCCCCCCGCCCCC